>CAZPAY010000007.1:0-72550 GCA_964584805.1 uncultured Planctomycetales bacterium
GCCCGCACGCTCCTCTTCACGATGCCGCACAAGGATCTCGTCTTGACGAGCGGTTGCGCGCCAATCGACCTCGCGCATGGAATCACCCCGGACCATAGCTCGATGCTCCGCACCCTTCACCTGTCGCCCCGCGCGTGGCTGCTGACGCGCACCAAAGCCCACATGAGCCCTTCGCCGACTGAGCGATTCTAGTGCGCGAAAAAAAGCGGGTGGAAAGAGTTCCGTTTGCAAGGTGAAAGTGCGTTGCGCTGAAGCGCAGTGGAAGGCTAATCAAAAAGCGGGCGGCCACAAGGCTCACCCACTACCCGGCCGTCGGCAAAAGCGAGTTGCCCACGCAACCAAACCTGCTCAGGCCATCCCCGCAAAATGCGACCGTGAAAGGGGCTCCACTTTGAGCGACTGAGAAGCAGGGATTCGTTGACTGCACGAGCGGCGGCCGGGCTTGGGTCGACGATCACGAAATCGGCGTCTGCATCGACTTCTAATCGACCCTTTTGAGGCAAACCGAATTCATGAGCCGGCGCCGAAGTTACTGCCGAAAAGAGACGCTCAAGCGAAATGCCCGCGTCGTCGTGAATCGCAAAGAGTAGAGGTAAGAGCAAATCAATCGAAGGGAAGCCAGACGGCGCTTTGGGATAGGCGCGGTCTTTATCCTCTAACGGATGAGGGGCGTGGTCGGTTCCGATAATGGGCAATGCGCCCGAAGAAACCGCTTCCTGCAAACCGGCCCGCTGGGTTGCGTCTTTGATGCTGGGGTTAATTTTGAATCGATTCTGGCGCATGGCGTGTGCTTCGTCAGCATCGACCAGTAGATATTGCGGCCCCACAGAACCACAAACTTGCTGCCCGTTGGCAGCAGCTTCCGAGATGAGTTTGGCACCTTCGGCCGTGCTGATATGAAAAATATGCAAATCAGTTTTGCACTCAGCCGCAACACGCAACGCCGTGCGAATGCTCTCAACCTCAGCGCGGATGGGCCGCATGTAATCATGTCGGGTCGCCATTTCGGGTGGTGCTGTATTTTTTACCTCGCGCATAATTTCGTTGTCTTCGCAATGCGCAACGACCTTTAGCCCCGCATCCGCTGCTGCTTGAAAGAGCCGACGCAAACTATCTTCGTCTTTGACCCCTGCCGCACCGGTTGAGCCACCGAGAAAACATTTCACTGCTGGCACATGCCCCCGCATCTTTGTCAATGCGCCAATCGAATCTTCCGTCAAAGTGCCATAAGGCGCGTAATCGACTCGACTCACGCCAATCAAGTTTTCCTTTTTCTCAGCCAGCAGGGCGGCGGAAGTCATCAACGGTGGATTGTTTTGGATTTCGCACAAGCTCGTCACGCCACCATGCAAAGCGCCGGCCGAACCAAAGCTATAACCTTCTTTGCGCTCAAGGCCTGGTTCGCGAAAATGAACATGGCAATCAACAAGCCCGGGCAAAATCCATTTACCCTCACAATCATGGACAACTTCTTGAGGTTGAGGCTCCAGGCCTTCCTCAACGGCCAGCACACGACCGCTCGCGCTAACTCGCAGGTCAGTCTGTTGTAAAAAACGCGTGCCGTCAAAAAGGCGCGCGCCGCGAAAGAGGTGGCTAGAGGAACAATCCGTCATGGCTTTGCTCTAGGATACGGGCTGCATGATTCGAGTTCTCCTATCCCTGTGCGTACTTTTTGCTGCGGCTGCCCCCGCAAGCGCCTCATTTCAAGACCTGAGCACCCAAATCGCCGACTCGGGTGTCTCCTGGGTGATGCGGCCTCAACCATCTGGCGAGGCGGTGGAATTCCACGCCACCTTCCCCGTCGCAGCTGATGCGACCGAGGTCACTCTGCGCATCCCTTACTGGAAGCCTGGCTCCTACAGTTTTTCGCAATTTGAGAAGAGCATTAACGAATTGAAAGTGGTCAACGATTCGGGCGACGCTCTTTCTGTTGTGCAACCCGACCCGCGCAGTTGGGTGGTCAACGCGACGGGTGCGAGCGAGTTGCTTGTCACTTATGTACTTGAATCCAACAATTCCGCGTTCACGAGCCGTACGCCCGCGGTGCATTTACACGGGCCCTCCACTTTCCTCTACACCGACGACACCCTTCTCCTTCCCCACTCGCTCCTCATCGATTTACCCGAAGGCTGGAGTTTTTCATCCGGTCACACCGCAGACACCGAGTGGGACAATCTATTCCACTCCATCAATTACGATGAATTTGTTGATTGCCCAATGGCTTTCGGTGAACTGGAGGAATATGAGTTCACGAGTTATGACACAAAATTCGAAGTCGTCTTTTTCGGCAAAATGCCTTCTGAAAAAGAATTTTCTCGGGAATCTTGGCTCGGCCATATTCAGCGAATTGTCGAAGCCGGCCATGAATTGATGGGAGGATTCCCTTTTGATCGTTATGTTTTCTTATACATGATTGGGGGCACGAGAGGCGGCTGGGGCCTTGAGCATTTAAACTCAACTACGATTGCGTTTAATGACTACTTCTTGCGGAATAATGATCTGGACGGCTTCGGGAGTATCACCTCGCATGAGTTTTTTCACTTATGGAATGTCAAGCGCATCCGCCCTAAACAGCTTGGGCCTTTCGACTATGCGACCGATGTGCACACGCGCGATTTATGGTGGCTCGAAGGCGTCACAAGTTATTACCAAGATATTCTTCTGCAACGCTCCGGTTTGCGCGCACACCAAGAGAATTGGTTCTGGAATATGCAAATCGACAACTTGCGCAACCTGCGCTATTCCAACGGATATGGGGTGCTATCGCCCGAAACAACATCTTGGGACATCTGGGACCCAAAAAGCAAACTGCGTGTTTCCTATTACGACCAAGGCCAAGCTGCGGGCTTGATGCTTGACATTTTGATTCGTAATCACACGAAAAACGAGCGCTCTCTAGATGATGTCGTGCGCTTCCTCGACCGCTGGGTGAGTTACCCCAATCCGGGTTATGAGCCGGGTGATATTGAGCGCGCAATTTTCTCTGTCACGGGATGGAATCCTAAACCATTTTTTGACCGCTACATTCATAGCCACGAAGAATTCCCCTTTGCCGAGGTCTTGCCTCTTGCCGGGGTCGACTTCTTTGACTTCCCAGCCGGCGGCCCGCGTTTTGGTTTTACCGTTGATGACGAATTGAAACTCACCAAAGTTGACCTAGAGCTCGGTGCTTTGATGATTGATGATGTCCTTTTGAAAATCGGTGATACGACAATCACGCGCAAAGAGGACATCCGCACTGCTTTAACTCATGTTTCCGCGGGTGACGAAATCATCGTGCGCGTGGGGCGCACCGGCTCTTCACAGGCAAAAGACATCGCCCTGACTGTTGGCAAACGCAAACGCTCGATTTTGCAAGCAAGGCCCATGCCGCACCCCAACGATTTGCAAAAAGAAATCCGCGATGGTCTCTTAGCCGCCGACTGATCGCATGTCGAGATCTTGCTCGGCGTGCAATTCGTAAACCACGGGTTTTTGCGCGGCAGCGAGGCGAATTAAAGTTTGCAGCTGTTCGACCGTGCAGCCCGCACGGATGGAGCTCAGCAAGTCGACCTCGCCACCCGTGAGTAAACACGAGCGTATTTTGCCCTCAGAAGTGATCCGCAATCGGTTGCATCGCTCGCAAAAGGGATTACTCATCGCTTGAATGAAGCCCAATCGCCCCTCGCCCTCGGGGAAGGAGTAAATTCGAGCGGGGCCACCGTGGCGACTTGCCTTTCGCTCTTGAAGGGAAAAGTTTGCGACGAGATCGCGCTCAAATTCATCAACCGGTACGCGCCACCAATCTTTGCGCGCACTTTCCGTGGGCATGTATTCGATGAAACGCACCTCGACGCCATGCCTTTTCGCAAAGTTGGCAAAAGCCGGGCCTTCATCTTCATTGAAGCCCCCCATCAAAACGGCATTGACCTTGACCGAAGGAAAGCCTGCTTCGATACAAGCCTCAAAACCGCGCGCCCATTTGTCAAAAGAGCCACCAGCCGTGATATCTTTGAATCGATCCGCATCAAGCGTGTCGCACGACAAATTTAAATGCGTCAACCCGACATCACGCAAAGGCTGAGCAAGCTTGTCGAGCAACAAACCATTGGTCGTCAGGCAAATTTCCTCGATGCCAGGAATCGCAACACAGCGCTCAATGATTTCAGGCAGATCTTTCCGCAAAGTAGGCTCGCCACCCGTAAAGCGTACTTTCTTAAAGCCAAGCCCCGCTGCGGCCGTCAAAATGGTCTCAACATCTTGAGCCGTCAGCGACTCTTTTGGATCACTCGGCAAAGTGCAGTAGCGGCACTTTAAATTGCAGCGATCCGTCAAGGAAAAGCGCAGATAAGTCACCTCGCGGCCGACGGGGTCGATCATGACTCACCCTCTGCCAAACGCAAAGACTCACGCACCAAACTAGCCCGCGCGCGGTCACGCGAAACAGGATCCATTTCTTTGCCCATTCGCGCCTGCAAATGCCCCGGCTGCAGCGAGAACATCTGCTGCAAAACCATCAAGGCGGCAAAATCAATCGCTGACGCTTCACCTAACAAACCCGTCAAAACACCCAATCGGAGCGTGCTCAAGGCATCTAGCGCCTCAGCAGTGGTCAGTCGAGTCGAATCCTGGAGCAAGCTCAATGCTGTGCGGACATCTTCCAATAAAGCACGGCGCGTGCCTTCCTCAGCGAGTAATCGACGACGCGTCGACCGCTCATAACGCACGATTTCACGGCCATAAGCCGCGACGGCTTCCATCTGGGAAGTCGTCTCTTCGCCAAGTGTGCGTTGATTGGATATTTGATACAAATGCCCCATCGCGCGCGAACCCTCGCCATGCACACCACGCACCGCCAAGCCTGCTTTTTGCGCCGCTTGCAATGCTTTTTGCAAGGGGCTTTTCAAACGCGCCAATGCTGGCAAGTGCAACAACAGACTCGCCCGCAGACCGGAGCCCGTATTGGTTGGGCAAGCCGTCAAGTAACCAAACCGTGCATGCGTAGCAAAAGTAAAGCGTGTGCGCAACTGCGCCTCGACACCACGCGCACGGCGGAAGGCTGAGCCAAAATCTAAACCCGCCGCAAAGCCCTGAATGCGGAAGTGATCTTCTTCGTGAACCATCACGCCCATCACGCCGCCGTGCTCAAAACACAAACCTGTCGGCAGTGGGCTTTGCACAAGGTCACTGCTCGCCAAAGAACGCTCGACCAAGAACTCACGCTCGGTTGCCTCAAGCGTGGCGGGGTCGAGCGTCTGTGCGCTTTCGGCCAGCCCACTCAAAATCTCAAGGGCCTCATCGCGCACGCCTTCCGCCAAAACGGGGTCGAGCCGAGAAGGAAAGGGCATGCCGTCAAGATTGCGTGCCAAGCGCACCCGACTGGCCACAACCACATCGCCATCGGGGCCCTCTTCCTGCAACCATGCAGGGGGCAACTCAAACAGCGGCTGTAGGCGGGAATCCATGGCGCCCACATTGTAGAATCCGCTCGTGACCGCAAACAGCAACTACGAGACTCGACTTCAGCAAAGAGAGCTGATGCGCGTGCTTTTGCTTTTGGGTGCCGTCCTAACCCTCGGGACGGCAGGTTATATCTGGATCGAAGGCCAATCATTCGCCGATTCACTCTACATGACCATGATTACGGTCACGACGGTCGGCTTCGGAGAGGTTTTTCCGCTGAGCGAAGCGGGGCGATGGTTCACGATTTTGCTGGTGTGCGCAGGGGTCGCCACCGGTTTTGCAGCTGCCGGCGTTTTGGGCCGCGCGGTTTTGTCCAACTTCCCCCTACGAGCTCGAAAACGCATGCAAAAAGCCATCGAACAACTTTCCGACCATGTCATCCTTTGCGGCAATGGTCGCCTCGGGCAAATTGTGCGCCAAGAGCTCGAGCTGGCTCGACGCCCCTTTGTCGTGATTGAATCCGACGAAGAAGTTTTTCATCAACTCGCCGAGCAGCGCGTGATGTGCATTCACGGCGATGCCACGGAAGACGCCATTTTGCGCGCCGCCGGTGTTGAGCGCGCGGCGGGTGTCATTGCGGCAATTGGTTCTGAAGCGGGCAATGTTTTTATCACACTGACCTCACGCGAGCTAAACCCAGACTGCTCGATCGTGGCACGCGCTGAAAGCCCATCCACCGAGGTCAAGCTTATGCGCGTGGGCGCGACGCGAGTCGTGACGCCTTATGCCTTAGGTGGTCGCCGACTGGCTCAAGCGTTCTTACGCCCAGGTGCGGTTGATTTGGCCGACATGGCGATTGGTTGTAGTTCATCCAAGCACGAAATGCTCATCGAAGAGGTGCGTCTGCCCGCAACCGTTGACACAGACGAGCGCACCTTGGCATCACTGCAATTACGCTCGGAATTTGGATTGATTGCTGTAGGCGTGCGCCACGCATCCGACGGCGAGCTTTACTTCAACCCACCTGCCGACAAACCACTGCATGCTGGGGATCGATTGATGATTCTCGGCGAACGCGAGCAATTAGATGTCTTTTTAGATTCGCTGGCTTGAGCCGAGGGCGGCCATAAGCCGTTAGAGAATCGTCAGGCCAAAAGCGCTCAAGATGAGATGCTTCATGACCTCCGCGGATTCGTTCCCGTTGTCAATAACGGGATTTAACTCGACAACTTCCATACCGAGCATGGTGTTGCTTTCAGCCATCAACTCGAGCATTAAATGCGCCTCGCGAAAATCGACTCCACCTGGTACAGGCGTGCCCACTCCAGGGGCAATGTCGGGGTCGAGCCCATCGACATCAAAGCTGAGGTAAAAACCTGCGGTGTTTTGATTCACCAAAGCAAGGGCCTCGCGCGTAACGGCGGCCATCCCGCGTTCGTCGATGTCTCGCATCGTGAAAGCATGAATCCCTGATTCACGGATAATTTCACGCTCGCCCGCGTCAATGTCGCGAATCCCGACAAGCGCAACATTTTCGGCCTTAACCTTTCCTGCAAAGCCACCAATACTGGCGAGATCTTTGTCGCCACGGCCCAACAAATGCGCCAGTGGCATGCCGTGAACATTGCCGCTCGGCGAAGTCTCAGGCAAATTCATATCACCATGGGCATCAAACCAAACCAAACCAATGTCGTCGCCTTGATCGCGATAATGCCCCGCAACGCCCGCAACCGAGCCCATCGCCAAAGAGTGGTCGCCCCCGTATACCAAAGGCCGGGCGCCTTCCGCCAAAACTTGCCGCACGCGGTCATGCAAATCAATGCAGACTTGCAAAATTTCTTTACGAAAACGCGCATGCAAATTACGCGGCTCACGCGTTTCCATGGCAGGCACGGCTACATCCGATTCGCGCCGCACTTCGCAGCCGTGGTCTTCGAGAGCCTTATGCACGCCCGCAATACGCAACGCACTCGGACCCATATCGGTACCACGGTGGCCTGCGCCCAAGTCAAGGGGCACACCAAGGATGCGGAGGGGTTGGGTGGCGGGGCTCATGAAACCTAAGACTAACCTAGATTTATGCTTCTGGCTCAACTCCGATGATTTCGATGACGCGTTTTGTCATCTCTTCCATCTTGGTGCGATCGTCGGATTCGAGGTTCATACGCAACAACGGTTCAGTATTGGACGCCCGCAAGTTAACCCACCACCATCCGGGGCTGGTCACGGCACCGTATGCAATCGTCACGCCATCAAGCTCATCAATCTCGGCATCGGCAAACTCGGCTTTGAGTTTGTCCATGGCACCGACTTTGTCTTCGATGTGAAAGTTAACTTCGCCCGTTGAGTGATAAACCATGACCTCGTCGCACAACTCAGAAAACTTTTTCTCGGTGCGGGACAAGATACCCATGACCGTCATCAAAATGATTTCTGCGTTATCGGCATACCAGTTGTCGCGGGCATAATAATGACCCGAAAGCTCACCGCCAAATGGAGCGTCAAACTCGCGCATACGGCCTTTCAAGAAGGAGTGACCCACCCGCTCTTTTACGGGCTTACCGCCACCCGCCAAAATGGTCTCGGGCAATATCCAGCTCGAGCGCAAATCGTAAACGATGGCCGCACCCGGTTCTTCCTTCAAGACCTCGCGTGCCACAAGAGTCGTCACGATGTCATTGCCGATCGCGCGACCGAGGTCATCAACAAAGCAGCAGCGGTCGCAGTCTCCGTCAAAAGCAGCGCCTAATTCAGCGCCCTTTTCGACCACAAGTTTTTGCAAGTCAACCAAGGTCGACAACTTAAGCGGGTTAGCTTCGTGATTTGGGAAAGTGCCATCAAGCTCGTAAAACAAGCCCTCGTGCTCAACCTCAGGCATCGAACCTAAAACTGCTGGGAAAGTATGCGCCGCCATGCCGTTAGCCGCATCGGAAACAATCTTGACCGGGCGAGCTAAGTCAGCCCACTTTTTCACATGCACAACATAATCAGCAAGCGTGTCGACCTGCGTCAATGACCCTGGCTCAGCGACCGGCTCGGGGCACTCATCAGCCGTAGCCAACACTTCGATTTCTTTGATGCCATTATCTGCCGAAATCGGCTTAGCTTCTTCTTCGCACAACTTAAAGCCGATGTACTGCTTCGGGTTGTGGCTCGCCGTGACATTTAAACCACCAGCCGCGCCAAGATGCCCAATCGCAAAATACAACTGAGGTGTAGCGGTCAAACCCACATCAATCACATCAAGACCGCCATCAAGGATGCCGCGGATGCACTCGGCCTGGGCTTCGGGTGCCATGGTACGCATATCGCGCCCCACCACAATCGGGCCCTCGCCCAAGAAGTCAGCGTAAGCGCGCCCAATCCGGTAAGAAAGTTGGGCGTCAATTTGGTCGGGCCAAGTGCCGCGAATGTCGTATGCCTTAAAAACGGACATGATTCTTTTTGAGTGAAGGCCTAAGCCTGAGACAGAATGATTTGAAGTGCACCAATCGCATGGTCAGCGTCGGCGTCAGTGATGTGACGATGCGTCACAAAGCGCAGTAAACGATCCCCCATGGCAATCGCGAACACACCCTCATCAGCAAGTGCGGCCTCAATCATCGGTGCATCAAGTTCGGGGTGCGTGACTTCTAAAAACAAGATGTTGGTGTCAACGGTTGGTTGCGCCAACTTGACGCCGTCAAGGCCCAAGAGCAAACCCACCATACGGCGACATCGGGCGTTGTCTTCGCCCAGGACATCCCAAGTTTCGTCGAGTGCGACGAGCCCACACGCGGCGAGATAACCGGCTTGGCGCATGCCGCCTCCCATCCATTTACGCACATGTTTCGCACGCTCGATAAAAGCGCCATCGCCCAAAAGCACAGAACCAACCGGGCAGCTCAAACCTTTCGAAAGCGAGATCATGAGTGAATCACAAGTCGCGCCATAAACCGCCATATCGATGCCCGTTTCAATTTGCGCTTGGAACAAACGCGCGCCGTCCATGTGCACGGGGACGCCATGATGCGCCGCCATGCCGTGGACTTCTTCCAAATACTCAAGGGGCAAAATCGCGCCGCCGGCCATCAGGTGAGTTTGCTCTGTGCAGACCAAACCCGTGCGCGGCATATGCACGCTCGGTGGGCGAAAAGAGCGCGCCAAATGCCCAAAGGAGAACATCCCGCCGTCGCCCTGAATCGTGCGGACATGCGCGCCCGCGATGCGGCTCAAGCCGCCACCTTCGTATTGATAGATGTGGGCGTTTGCCTCAACAATGACTTCTTCGCCCGGGACGATATGGGCCGCAACCGCGCACTGATTTGCCATCGTGCCCGACGGCAGAAAAATCGCCGCCTCTTTCCCAAACAACTCGCACAACTTGCGCTCGAGCTGCTGCACCGTTGGGTCATCGCCCAACACATCGTCGCCGACATGGGCCGACTGCATCGCATCAAGCATGCGCGCAGTCGGCTTGGTCACCGTATCAGAACGAAAGTCGGCGACATGTTTAGCCACTAGAGACAACCCTCAATGACTTTGCGGACGCGACGCATGCCCTCGTCGATCGTCTCAATCGATGCGGCGAAACTAAAGCGCAGGAAGCCTTCGCCGTATTCGCCGAATGCCGTGCCGCTCAAGCAAGCCACACCACCCTCGACCAAAATCTTTTCTTGCAACTCTTTCGAAGACATGCCTGGGACATCCACTTTGGGGAAGACATAAAAAGCGCCCTTAGGCAAATGGCAAGTCACGCCAGGCATGTCGTTGAGCAAGTCAACAATGTGCGTGCGGCGCTCATCAAATGCGGCGAGCATCGTATCGACATCATCTTGTGGGCCAGTCAAAGCTTCCATCCCGGCGCGCTGATTGAAGCTAGCCGTGCAGGAATTGGAATTGACCATCAACTTAGAAATCTGCGCGCAAAGATCGGCGCGCATCACGCCGTAGCCCATGCGCCAGCCAGTCATCGCGTAAGTCTTCGACCAACCATCGAGCAAGATGCAGCGGTCGCGGATTTCAGGGTCGCTCATGGGGCTGACATGCTCGCAGCCATCGTAGAGCAGGCGGCTGTAAATCTCATCGGTCAAGATCCAGACATCTGGGTATTGCTTAAGCACCTCGATGACCTTATCGAGCTCTTCTTTTGGAGTGTAGCCACCGGTTGGGTTGGCGGGCGAATTCAGAATCACCAACTTAGTTTTGTCGGTGATGCGCGAAATCACATCTTGCGGATCGAGTGCAAATTCGTTTTCAAAACGAATCGGGCAAGCTACCGGAGTCGCGCCCGAAAATGAAATCATCGACTCATAAATCGGGAAGCCTGGGTTTGGGTAAATCACCTCGTCCCCCCCCTCGCAAAGTGCGAGCAAAACATAAAACATGATGGGCTTGCCGCCGGGCACGATGCAAACCTCATCACCGCTCACCTCAATGCCGCGCATGCCGCCAACATAATCGGCCACACATTGACGCGCATCAGGTTGACCCGCTGCTGGGCCATAGTGGGTCCAGCCGTCGTCGATTGCCTTTTTCGCGGCTTCGCGAATATTGACGGGAGTATCAAAATCAGGCTCACCAATCTCAAGGTGGACGATGTCGCGACCTTCAGCCTCAAGGGCTTTGGCGCGTGCGAGTACTTCAAAAGCAGTCTCAGTACCGAGGCGACCCATGCGGGCTGCCATGTTCAATTCAGGAAGGGATGTCATTGTTCTAACCAAAAAAGCCAACACGCGCGGGGCGCTTGGGGGGAATGTGGCGGACGCACAGTTTAAGATAGCCCCCTGCAATGGCACACCACTCCAATCGATGCTTTTCCGCGACTGTTCTCGCAGTCGCGCTCACACTTTTTGCTTGTAATAAACCGACTACTGAGCCCGTCCCCAAAATCGATACAGCCCTGCCTGCCACCGAAAGTGAGCCCGCGACGCAGGCCACAGCCGCAAGCCCAAATGTCGTGATTTTCTTGGTGGACACACTCCGCGCAGACCATGTAAGCATCTACGGCTATGGCAAGCCGACCACCCCAAACATCGACGCCTTTGCCAAAAAATCCGCGGTGTTTCGCCGTGCCTGGGCAAACGCGCCTAAAACTTCGCCATCTCACGCGAGTTTGTTTTCGTCAACCTACCCGCGCGTACACGGGGTATGGAATCGGATGATTCTCCCCAGTGGCGAGGCCATCTTCCCGAGCCTTTCCAAGAAAAACACGACGATGGCCGAAGCATTTGAGTTGGCTGGCTATCAAACCGCTGCCATTGCTGACGGCGGCAATGTCACCGATGGCCGTGGTTTTGACCAGGGCTTTCAAACTTGGGATTCTCGATGGAAGGGCGCGAAAAATCGCGTCGACACGGCCATTGACTGGATCGAAGATGCCCGCAAGACCGACGACCCGTTTTTCCTTTTCTTGCACACTTATCAGGTGCATACCCCCTACTTGCCTGACCCCGAATTCGTCGCTGAGTTTGCCGACCCGACCTACAACGGCCCACTTAAAAAGGCATACGAAGATGCCTATGCGTTTTATCAAAACGCAGAAAGCGACCCTGACTTTCAAAAGCGCGCTCCCGGCAAGAGTCAAATCCGTACCATCCAACAGCGCTTCTATCGCGACCACATCCCGCAAGAAGGGCGCCCGAACGATGCTGACTTGGCTTACCTCATCGCCCTTTATGACGCTGAGATTCGCATGGTCGACCGTGAGTTTGCGCGGCTCATGCAATATCTTGAGCGCGCGGGTCTAGACGAGAATACAGTCATCGTTTTAACTTCCGATCACGGTGAAGAATTCTGGGAGCACGGGGAATACGGCCACCACCAAGCTTATGACGAGACACTGCATGTGCCACTCATCCTTCATGCACCTGGCCAAGAGCAAGGCTTCCCTCGCCAGGAAAATGTGCAATTGTTCGATTTGATGCCGACCCTGCTCGATTACTGTGGGCTCGACATCCCTGAATCGGTGCAAGGCCACAAAATTGATTTCACGATTGGCGCCCACCCGCTCGGAGACCCCTATGAATGCATCGCCGAGGCGAATTGGCCGGTCAAGCAGTTGTCGTATCGCCAAGGGAGGCGCAAGGCCATGCTCTTCCCCGATAGCAACCGCGCCGCTGAGGTGTACTTGCTAGCGACCGACAAGGAAGAGCAAACCAATGCACTCCATCACGAAAACCAAATGATGGCCGCCGCGAGTAAAAAGTTTTTGCGCCGCGTCCAAGACGCACTCGCCTCGTGGGACGAGGGCTGTCAAACGCTGGTTGAAAAATATGACTTGGCGCCAGGCATCCGCAACCTCAACGCCCTGACACCTGAAGTCAAAGCTGAGTTGAGTGAGCTTGGCTACGGCGAGGGTCTAGATGAATAGTTTGTTTCCCTTTCGTAACAAATGAGGTGGCTTGTGCCGGCCAATCGCAGGCACACTAATTGCTACGCTGAGGGCATGAAGAATGTCCTCCTCCCTCTGCTTCTGCTCACCGGCCTCACTTCATGCGGACGCGCGCCCGACTTGGTGGTTTACTGCTCGCTCGACCAAGTGCATAGCGAGAAAATTCTCAAGATGTTTGAAGACCGCACCGGTCTTGAGGTTATGGGCGCTTGGGATGTCGAGCGCAACAAAACGGTGGGTTTAGTCAATCGTTTGCTCGCCGAGCGCAATCACCCCCGAGCGGATGTTTATTGGAATAATGAAATCGCCCACACCATTCGCTTGAAAAAAGCGGGGTTAACCCAAGCGTATGCTAGCCCATCTGCCGTCGGAATCCCTGCGGGCTTCAAAGACCCCGAGCATCACTGGGTGGGGTTCGCCGCCCGTGCGCGTGTGTTTCTGCAGCGCACCGATAAGGCCATCGATTTGCCGCCGCGCATTTACGACATGGCCGAACCGCGATACGCCGCACATGGCGCGATGGCTGCGCCGCTCACCGGCACAACTTTGACCCATTTTTCTGCCTTGAGTTTGAGTGACTCCGCCGAGCATGTTTTGACTTGGCTCGACAAGGCCGAGGCTTCCGAGCTCAAAATTGGCGCGGGTAATGCCGATGTCATGCGCCGCACTTGTGAAGGCGATGTGGATTGGTGCCTCACCGACACCGATGACGCTGCCGCGGCTCGTCGCAACGGCCACCCTGTTGAAGTGGTCTTTCCCGATCAACAAGATGGCGGTGTAGGTGCTCTACTTATCCCCAACACGGTTTGCATGATTGCGGATGCGCCCCACCCTGATGCGGCCCAACAGTTCATTGATTTCGTTTTGTCCGCTGAGGTCGAGGCCGCACTCGCCGCATCCGACTCCGAGCAAATCCCCCTGCGCCCCGGCGTGACAGCACCCGACTATGTCAAATTGCCTGAGCGCGACTTTCGCGTACAAGCCGTTGACTGGGCGGCCGTCGCCGACGAGCTCGATGCGCGCTTTCCCGACTTTCAAAAGAAGTTTGTGAAGTAAAATCAGCCGCCCCGCAAGTTATCCTAACCAAGTGATTTTCCACACCGGTCGTTCCGCAAACCCTTGGCGCATGCTTGCGCTCGTGGCTTTTGCGACCGCCGCGTTTTGGCCGCTCGCGCCTTTATTGCAAACACTGGTTTCCCCTACGGAGTGGGCTTCCATTCTTGAGCCGCGCCTCGCCAGCCTCTTCGGCCGCACCCTATGGATGTCAGGAACTTCCGGGCTCCTTGCACTTTCGCTCGGTTGGCCCGCGGCCGTTTTGGCAAGTCGCTTGCGTTTGCCTGGTTTAGGCTGGGTGCTTTTTGTTTTGCCTTTACCGCTATTGCTGCCCCCGCTTTTGATTGCACAAGCTTGGCATGGTCTCACCGGCATAGACGGCCCCTGGGCAAGCGTTTGGTCACTTGGGGTAGCGTATGCCCCCTTGAGTGCGCTTTTTGCCGTGCGCGCTTTGCGCCATCAACAAGCGAGTGCACATGAATCGGCTTTGCTCATTGCCGGCCCGCGATTTGCAATCTCTGAGATGTTCCGCATCTCGGCACCCGCCGCAATTTTAGGCGCAGTTTTGGCGGCGGTTTTTGCATCCACTGATTTCGCTGTGCCGGATTATTTTGCATCCCTAGGTGATAAATTTTCCGTCTACCCCGCTGAGGTTTTCAATCACTGGCGCTCCTACCAAGGTGATCCCGCAACCTTAGAAGCCGGTGCAGCCGTGGCGGCCCCACTGGTGGCCGTATCCGCACTCGTGCTTTACTTGGCGTTTACCTTGCGCGACAAAGCAGGTGCATTAGAAAGCAACAGCTCACGGCTCGCTCGCTCGGTCGCGCCCGGCATACTTGCTTGGCCACTTGCTGGCATTTTGATTGGCATCATGACGCTGCTTTTCTTTCTACCCCTTGGGCGCATTCTTTTTGAAACGGGTGCTGCAGGCCCCGAGGCTACCGGCACATGGACTGCACGCTCGGCAGATGCTTTCCAAGACGCCATCGCCCGTGGGCGGAATGACCTCGGCAACTCCCTTTCGCTGGGCGCACTTTCCGCCGGTTTTGCTTTACTCGTTGCACCCCTCCTCGCGCATTTCTGGCTGCAACTCACTCAAGGCCCAAGCAAAGCTCACAAATACGCTGCACGACTTTTCGGCACCCTCATCGCACTGCCACTCCTCGCGCCCTCCGTCGGCACTGGCTTGGGTGCCATCCTCGCCTTTAACCAACCCGGATGGGAGCGTTTTTACGACAGTCTCTTTATGCCGGGGTTGGTCTTGGGCGGTCGCTATTTGCCGATTGCCGTTTTCATCCTTGCCGAGCGTATGGCCCGCGTGCCGAATTCTCGCGTTGAGAGTGCTGCCCTAACCGGCATGCCTTATCTTTATCGTTTGCTTTATGTCCGCCTTGCGACTTGCCGCGGCGCTTGGCTTTTGGGTGCGGGTTTGGTTGCGGTTTTTGCGATTCGTGAGCTTGACCTTGCGGTCTTGCTGCCTGCCGCCAACGCATCAGCAGCGGTGCGTTATTACAACGCCTTGCATTTTGCGCGTGACAATTTTGTCGCGGCATTTGGTTTGATGATTGCATTCCTTTTGTTTTTACCCGTTGCGCTCCACGCACTGCTCCACAAGCCTGATTCGAAATAGATGACTGCCTCGCTTCAAATTAAAAACATCACGCGCACTCTCGGCGACAAACGAGTCCTCGACGGCCTTGACCTTCAACTTACAGCAGGCGCACGAATTGCTTTACGCGGGCCATCCGGCGCGGGCAAAACGACTTTGTTGCGCATCCTTGCTGGCCTAGAGTCAGCTGATTCAGGCACGGTACATCTTGATGAGCAACTTGCAACCGACGGCAAGCGCATCTGCCTTGCGCCTTGGAAGCGCGGCGTGCAAATGGTTTTTCAAGATCTCGGTTTGTGGCCAACGCGCACGGTTTTGAAAAATGTATCCGACGCTTTGCGCGCCGCAGGTCGTTCGCGTGATTTGGCGGAATCCAGTGCGCGCACCATGCTCGATCGTTTGGGCATTTTAGATTTGGCCGAGCGCAAGCCATCCACGCTGTCCGGAGGAGAAGCCCGACGCTTAGCCTTTGCTCGTGCGCTTGCTCTTGAGCCCAAAATTCTTTTGCTCGACGAACCCTTTGCGAGTCTCGACCCCGCGGCGCGTCAACAGAGTCAAGAGCTCTTACAAGAAATCCTGACCCACACGCAAGCCACGGTCATCTTGGTCACACACGATGCCGATGAGGCCAAAATGCTAGGCGGCCAAATCATGCATCTCGAAAACGGAAAACTTGCATGAAAAAGCTCTTCGCGCTCCTCTTCGCGATTGGTGGCGTTGCCGTCTTGGTGGCCATCCTGATGCCGCCAACCGCCCCCTTAACATCCGAAGCCGCTGGCCCGATGTTTACCGCCGAGCAATGCGCCGAGTGCCACGCCGTTGTTGCCACTGAGTGGGCCGAGTCGCATCACGCGCTGGCTTATGAAAACCCCGAGGTGCGCCGACTCAGTCAAGAGTATCGCAATCAAGAGTGCATCGCCTGTCATGCACCACAGCCCGTCTTGAATTTCGAACCCGCAGCGCGCGTTTTGGCTCGCGTCACTTCTCGCACGGACGGCGTCAGTTGTCTTTCTTGCCATATGACCTCAACCGGGCAAATGGCTACCGCCAATCCTAAACCGCAAAGCAACGCACCTTGCCGCCCGGTTTTTGAGCCGCGCATGAGCGATGTG
This sequence comes from uncultured Planctomycetales bacterium, assembly GCA_964584805.1. Taxonomy (GTDB): domain Bacteria; phylum Planctomycetota; class UBA1135; order UBA1135; family UBA1135; genus JABHIE01. Next base: position 16,529 of record CAZPAY010000007.1, read on the forward strand.
AATCATTGCGCCGCTTGCCATAACCAACACAAGACTGTGGTGCAATGGGCGTCGACCGCTGATGCTGACCTGCGTGGAGAGAATTGCCTACACTGCCACATGACCGACGCCTGGCGTGCGGGTGGGCGCAAGGGTCGCAACCATGGTTTCCCCGCGGCGCACAATGCCGAAGCGCTTCAAAAAGCAGTCACGCTGAGTGCGCACCAAACCTCTGAGGGTCAAACTCAAATTGCAATCGCCAACACGGGCTGCGCGCACAACTTCCCCACCGACGAGCGCTCGCGCGCGGCTGATATTCAGGTGCGCTGGCAAACGGGCGACACTTGGGGTGCGTGGCAGCGCGTCCATCGCATGCGCGACCCTTATCGCGACGAAGTCAGCCTAACGAACACACAGCTACAAGCTGGAGAAACGCGCATTTTCGCCGTTGAGCGACCCGCCAATGCAACCACAGGCCAAGCGCGATTGCTCTATCGCACGCAACCTTTCTTGCCCGATGCCGACAGTTTCGAAATCGCGCGCATATCGCTTAACGATCTCAATGAGCGCAATCTAGCCGTTTCCACCGATGTCACCGCGCCTGACAATACAGGCAACGAAATGACCGAGGCGGCGCCTTACACCTCACCCGACGAGGCGCAACTCAACCAAGCCGCCGACTGGATTGATGCGATTTTAATGGGCGGGCGTGTAGCCGCCAGCGCAACGGCTGAATTGGACGCACTCCCCCACGCTACCACTTCTGAAATCTTGCTCACCATCGGCGAGCGCTGGCGCGACTATCCCACAGATTTGCGCCGCGAGGCCTACCGCCAGCTCATCCCGCGCGTAGATGCTTCGGCGCTACCTCGGCTAACCCTGCGACTAAAATACGAAAAGGACTGGGTCTCGAATGTTTACCTTGCTGAATCGCTCTATCAACTTGGCAGTTGGCAAGGGATGGCCGCCCTTTACAACATCTTGTCAACCGCCGATGAAGGCGATGCGCAAGTCAAGGAAGCACGCAATGCAGCGGGTGCATTCTTGGCGCGCCTGCCCGAAGCACCTCTTGATTTTTCCGCTCAATGGAGCAAGTTAGGTGATGACATCCAAAACTGGAATGCCTACCGCAATCCGGGCTACACTCAGCTTGAACCGGATTTACGCGCATCTCTTGTGCGACTTTGCACTAATTTTGCATCTCAACCTTTACGCCCCGTTGATGATGCACGCGCGATTTGGTCTGGCCTGCCCGCCCGTTGTTACCCCGTTTTACTTGAACATCTCGCCGCTGACGATACCTATGTGCGGAATCATGTTTTGCAAACGATGGCCTGGATAGGGCCACCACTCGCACGGTGGATGTCAAGCAACCAGATGAGTCTCACGAATACCCTCGCGCCATCGCTGCAAGACGAAAGCACCCGCGTAAGAGCACTGGAAACTCTTGGCGCTTGCGGTGCGGGCTCACCTGCGTTTTCCGCATCTTGCGCAATACTATCTCTAGAGTGGCTAGCATCCACCAACCCTGAGGTCGCCACGGCCGCCGCCGACAGCCTTTTACAAACAGCACTCGGCCCTCAACGAGCGGGTCTGCAAGCATACTGGGCAATGCCCCCGGCCACACTCGGCCCCGAAGCGCTTTATTCGCTTTGGCTCTTACGCGTGCAACTCGAAGGCCCTGAGGCTGCAGGCACTGCACCGCTACAAGGCCTCGCGCCATCCGAAAAAGCGCGGCGCGACCGTTGGGCTACTCACCAGCCCTAGCTTGACCATTCAGAGCGCTTTAACGCGGGCCGAACATCCCGTCGGACATTTGTGTAGCAATCTCAGGCGAGAAATTCATCACAAGTTGCGCGACCACAAGCATAATCACAAAGGTCAAAAATACGCGCCCGCCGCCAATGCGATGGTGCGACACGCGTGAGCCCATTTCGCGATCCCAGGAAGTCATCCCACGCTCGGTGAGCTCTTTATACGCGAGCATCATAAACAGCAAACTCACGAGTGGCAGACCGAGTGCCATGCCACGCAGGGTGACGGCGATGTTGCGCTGGACAGCCACTTTAAACGGCAAAAGCATGCCGTGTGAGGTGTAAATGCGGGTGCGCATCAGCCAACGGCCGGGTGTAGCGCCCCAGCGCGAAATGCAAAACGCATCAACGAAGACCCAAAGGAAAAGCGCACCTAGGCTGTGGGAGAAATGCATCGGGTTCAAGCCGAAAAGCATAATCAACACACTCTGAAAAAGGCTCACATCAACAATGCGTCCCCAAAAGCGCGCCCACGGGCGGATTTGAGAATCTGCAGCTTGCGGGTGGCGGTTAGTGGATTGGCCGACATCCGCGTCAATCGTGGTCGCCCCACCTTTTGGAACAGAAGTTTCATCACTCGCAGAACCCCCGCCAAGGAAGTCACGCACCCCCGGCTTAGGATTGCGGGGCGGCGGCTCGACCGAAGGCTTAGGGGGCTCGGGAGCCGGTTGCAATTGCGAAACCTTGCTCGCAGGAACCCACTCGGCCATACCCTCAGACCACACGAGCGTCTTAGGAGGCAAGCCCCCACGCTCAAGCATGTGTTGAAGAACCGACTCAGGGACAGGCCCCTTTTGCTCGCCTTCGAATCCGTAGTACCAGTCACTCATAAACGGCTAGTCTAGCGACAGGCGGCCGCGGAATTGCGTAAGCCGAGCAGGAATTCAGAAAGCCCATCAATGTCGCTCAAATCAAAACGGGGCATCGGGCAAGTTTCGCTTGGGAAATCAGCCGCTACGGCGATGAGGTGGTCATCTCCGCGAAAACGCGTTTCGGTCGTGTGACCGCTGCGCATGACCTCGATAGTGGGTAATTGCAGGGCATTCCAGGATTCGACGAGGACGAGGTCTAGACCTTCCCCAAGTAGTTTTAGGCGGCTAGGGAAGTCGGGCTCTGCGTTTGCCTGAGCAGCGGCACCGCCAGCGGTGTCGCTCTCATGCGCCCACCACGCCACCGTTGCACCGGGCGAGCCGAGCACCAAACGCTCGGCTCCGGCTGCGCGCAATCGATGAGAATCTTTACCTGGTGTGTCAGCATCAGGGAAGCCACTGGAATGCTTGATTACGCCGACCCGCAGATTCATGGATTTCCAATGAGCAAGGAGGGCGCAAATCAAGGTGGTTTTGCCGACGCCTGAATTCCCGCAAAAGGAAACCACGAAGGGCGAGTTGGAGGTGCTCATGCCCTCACGCTAACCTTGCGGCGATGACTCTGGAAATCCTGACCCTTGCAAGCGGTTCTTCCGGCAACTGCGCACTCGTGCACGCCGACACAGGGCGTGAGCGAGTCGTGGTCGCACTCGACTGCGGGATTGCCCAACGCAATGCACGCAACCTCGCGGAAGATGCCGGGTTTCTGTACACCCAAGTCGATGCGGTCTTGCTCACCCACCGACATGGCGACCATTCAGGCAATATAGTGCCGACCGCCGCTCGGGCGAAAGCACCGCTTTATGCCCACCCCGATGCATTGGGGCATAATCAGAAAACTTCAGCATGTGAAATTGAGCGACGGAAAGTCGAAGTGCGCCCCATTGCCGATCGAATGTCATTTGAAGTGGGTCCGCTTGAAGTCACTCCCATTTACGTGCCTCACGACGGCGACCCCTGCTTTGGATATGTCTTTACGCTCGGTAATCAACGCGCCGCCTATTTCACCGATCTCGGCACGACCGATGCTTTGCAGGGCGGAACGCTACGCGGAGTCAGCGCGTTAGTCTTGGAATTCAATCACGACTTAAACATGCTCCGCAATGGCCACTACCCACGCGATTTGCAAGACCGAGTCGCTGGGCCAACGGGGCATTTATCCAATGCGCAGGCTGCTGATTTTTTGGCTGGACACGCCCCCGAGAGCTTAAGTGAATTAGGCTTGGCTCATTTAAGCCGGCACAACAACACGCCTGAATTGGCCCTTGCCGCGGCTCAAGAGGGTTTATCGCGCGCGGGTCTCCCCCAAGTCAAAGTGCAAGCCTGCCCGATTTTACGAGTGGCACGATTCTCCGCAACGAGCCCGGCGACGCAACTTTAAAACTGAAAGTAAATAAACGGTTGATAATCAGCGCGCGTGAAGGCAAGGGCCACGGCGAACAATGCACCCAAGCAAGCGGCAAAAACGGGCTCGGGCAAGGCCTCAAACCGTTTTACGAATGTACCTCTTGCAGAAATGTGATGCACCATGAAAAGCCCAAGCATCACCCAAGCCATCATGAATGGCAGAGTCTGCGTGCCTGCACCATCGAACAAAACGAATGCGCGCAAAACTTCTGATGCGGTTGCAAAATCGCCCGCACGGAAGAAAATCCAACATACGCAAACGAACCAAAAAGTCAGTAATGGCGAAAGCAAGCGCAGTAGGAAATGCGACTCAACGCCTGGTGCTCGTCGCGATTCCCATAGACGGTGAATCGCGAGTGCCAGACCGTGCAGAGCGCCCCAGAGGACGAATGTCCAGGCCGCGCCGTGCCACAGCCCACCCAGCAGCATCGTCAACATCAAGTTGCGATAGGTCTTAAACGAACCGCCACGGTTTCCGCCAAGCGAAATGTACAAGTAATCGCGCAACCAAGTCGACAAACTGATATGCCAGCGCCGCCAAAAATCGCGAATGTTAGTCGCCAAATACGGAAAGTTAAAGTTAAGGCAAAGTCGATAGCCCAACAAGGCAGCAAGCGCAATCGCCATGTCTGAATACCCAGAGAAGTCGCAGTAAATCTGCACGGCATAGCCCACCACCGCCAGCCAAGCTGCACTCGCACTAAACAAAGTTGGATCAGCAAAATACTGATCGACAAATGGCGCCAACTGATCGGAAATACACGCCTTCTTGATGAACCCCGCAGCAAACAAAGTCAGTGCCGAACGCACCCGGACATCCGCCCAAAAACGAGGAGCGCCTAACTGCGGCAAAAAATCAACCGCTCGCACAATCGGGCCAGCAACCAATTGAGGAAAGAAACCAACAAACAAAGCCAGATCAAGCGGTGAGCGAGTCGGCTTTAATTTCCCGCGGTAGATATCGAGTGAATACGACATCGTCTGGAAAGTGAAAAACGATATGCCAACGGGCAAAATCACGACCAGAGATGAGGGTGCCATTTCGATACCCAACCAGGACAAAAATTCAGTGCCCGACTCAATAAAAAACCCCCAATACTTGAAGAAGCCCAACAGGCCTAAATTCGCAAGCAAGGAGGCACGCAGCCACCACACTCTAGCTACACCTGTGCTGGAATGGATGCGCTGCCCCGCTACATAGTCGACCACGGTCGAGACCCAAATCAAGGACAGAAAACGCCAATCCCAAGCAGCGTAAAAAGCGTAACTGGCCAAGAGCAACCAGCCCTTACGCAGGCGCGGCCCGCGCAGTAACCAATGCATCGCAAAGACAAGCGCGAAGAAGGGAAGGAATTTAAATTCGGTAAACAGCACTAGGGTTTGGTGTTGAGTCTATTGAGCTCTTGAGCGGCAAGAATAGTTAAATCTTTGGCGCCATTCCAATTCAAATGGTTGCGGTCCGCCCAAGTTTCGGGGGGAAAGCGTTTTGTGTCAGACAAATCAAGGACATACTTGATGACAGCGGCCCGTTGGAGCGCTCGCCAATCGTCAGCCACAAACGATGTCTGCCTAGGAAAGCCCAGCCACAGGATTGAAACACCTTTAGCGGCAGCCAACTGCTCGACATGCGCAACAAGTTCGCGGAAAGCCGGGGGCGGATTGGATTGGGCTTGACGGCTTGCTCCAATCAATGGTCGCGAATAGCCTGTGCGGAATTGCATCGGGGAAAACCCCCTACCGAGATGGCCATGGATGACTCGCCATTCGCTCTGAGGAGATACGGATTGTTCATCCACCACCTCAGAATGAAGCGAGAGTCGCAAAGGCATATTCGCTCTGTTTTTTGCGAAACTCAGCCAGTGATTGATGAGTTCCTCGATTGGCGCCCAAGAGAAAGGAGCAAGGGCCATTTGCTGAAACAGCATTGGCGTCAAACTACTGGTGCGCCGCCAATCATGCCAAGCGTCCATGCGACGAGTTGATATATTGACCGAGTTAACCCGTGGGTCGAAATGTGAAGCTTCAAGAACCAGCCATTTCAATGATGGCTTCGCATTCTCAAGAATTCGCTCGGCATGGTAAGTCGTCTCAAGAAATGACATATCAGGGAGACCATAATTAAATGAAATCCGCCCAGCAGTTCTGGGAAGATAAACCTCATCAAATTGAGCGGGGTCAAGTTGCCGATAAACCAAACTAGAACCTACAAAAACGACCTCAACTTGATTCGCATTTTCTTCGAACCAAGCTAGCTTCCCTACACCTGGAAGCCAATCTCGCAACATAATTGCGGCGAACAGAAACGAAACCAAAAAAACGGCGGCTGAGAAAACGCGCATCATTCGTGCATCGATGACTCAGGCGCAGTCATTTTAAGTCGCTGAATTCTCAGGATTTCTTGAGCAACCAAAGAAGTCATTTTCTTTGCGCCACGCCAATTGAGATGCCCGTAGTCGTAGCGCAACTCATCGCCATACCATGCGGAAGATAAAGTCGGGTCAGAAAAATCAATCAAGTGATTCAGAATGCCTGAGTCTTGCAAATAGTGCCAATCTTGTTCGCCCGCACCGGGGTGGATAAACCACAAAATCTCAGCGCCGCTTTCATCCGCCACAGCTTCAAGGCGCTCGACGACGCGCTTAAGTTCCTCGGGGGCAGAGGCTTTCTTGAGAGTGGCGGGCAAGGCGCGCGCTTGCAATTCGATCCTCTTTCTCTTTTTTTGAAGTGAGGCAAAGTTCCCACGATCATGAAGCGTAAGGTTATTGCCCTGTAGCGGTGTAAACCCATGCAAATCATAACCAACCTGTTCGAGGTGTTCGGGAGTCGCTAGATTGTCTTTCGCCCCAATGGAGGCAAAGACATCGCCCGCGAGGCCCATATTGGAAAAGCGTTGGCCCCAGAGTCGAAGGTGCCCCAGGGTCTCAATGAGCCGACGAGATATATGGCTTAAGGATGGCTGACGCATAGAAGAACACCAAAGAGCATAGACACAACCCAATGTGCGCTCCATGTCATGCCACTCGACTTGACGATAACTCGCTGCATTATCACGGTCGATCGCACCATGCATCTCGAACGCCTCAACGACCACCCATCTGACAGTACCCTCACTCTGCTTCAGAACGCGTTCGGCAAGATATGTAGATTCTGAAAGCTGCGAACCTGGCTGCCCGAGATTGAATGCTCGAAGTGGCTCACCGCCTTGAGCGGTAGTACGCTCAAAATGCTTTGGGTCGAGTTGGCGATAGACATGGCTTGAGCCAACAAAAACGACTTCTGCATTTTGTCCCTGCTCAAGGAACCAAGCATACTTGCCCATTTCGGGCGACATCGCACGCAAACCGATGGCGACGAGACCAAAGGTGAACAGAAACGCGGCAGCAGAAAGGAGGTAAAGCTTCACGGCGGGATTGCCTATTCACTTTAGCAAATCCTTGGCTATTAGCGCGGTCATCAGGCGAGCGCCATCGGCATTGAGGTGGTCAAAATCGAATCGCAAATCCGATTGATACCATTTGGAGGACAAAGTCGAATCACTGTAATCCAGAACATGTTTCGCCACCCCCCTTCGAGCGAGGTCTTTCCAACCCTCGGCTGGCGTCAGGCCGGGGTGAATCAGCCACAAAATACGGACGCCCTGCGCGAAGGCTTTTGCCTCGATTCGCGCCACTTCAGATTCGAGTGCGGGGTGTGCCGGGATATCCCAAGGATCATCAGCGACACTACGGCGCTTGCCAATAAACGGGTCAGCATCGGCAAGAAACTCTTTGCGGCGACGCTTTTCTGATTTAGATTTGCCCGCGCCTATCAAGGGTCGGAAGCCCGTTTGGTTGACTCCTAAACCAGCCTTGGCCTCATAATCACGAGGCGTGCCGAGAAAAAAAGCATCAAACGCACCTGGCCCGCGGTCGAGATTACCCAGTCGATGAAAATAATGTGCAAAATGGCGACCAAGCAAATCTAAGCTGCCATCCGTCGAAAAGGCAGGCATCACTTGCAACAGGGAGGCCATCCGCCGCTCGTCATGCCAATCAATTTGCCGCCGTGACAAATCGTTTTCGGGATTCATTGCCGCTTCAAGAGTGGCGCCTTCGAGCACGAGCACTTTGAGCTGGGCCATTTTGCGATTCAAAATGCGGTCGGCCCAATAAGTCGTCTCGGCGAAATGAGCGCCGGGGTAGCCAAGATTGAAAGCCTGCCAATCATGGCCGGATTTTGCCATCTCATCATGCAACACGGCTGGATCCATTTGCCGCAAGACATGGCTCGAACCGACAAAAATGACTTCATACTGTTCTTCGTTTTCAGTCAACCAAGCAAACTTCATTTGCTCCGGAGCAACGGCGCGCACGGCTTCGGAAGTCACCCAAAAGGCGATGAGAAAAACAACAAGTGCAACCGCTGCGCGAAAGGCACGGGGCCCAAATCCAGCGCGCGCAGTCAACGGCAAATCGACCGCCTAACCGAAAAGGTTAAAACGCACGATGTGCCACAAAGCGGCCACGCCATCGCGCCAACCGATTTTTTTACCTTCGGCGTAATCGCGACCGTAATAACTGATGGGCACCTCATAGATGCGCACGCGCTTGCCGTTGAGGCGACGACGCGCCACCTTGGCAGTAATCTCTGGCTCAAAGCCAAAACGGTCTGACTTGATTTCAACCCCTTGCAAAACCTCGCGTTTGAAAACTTTGTAGCAAGTCTCCATATCGGTGAGGTTCAAGTTGGTGAACATATTGGAAACCATCGTCAGAAAAGTGTTGGCCATCTGGTGCCAATACAGGTGCACGCGGGTCATCCGCGAACCTTTGAATCGAGAGCCGAAAACGACATCGGCCAAACCGCGCTCGATTGGCTCAAGCAAAATCGGATATTCGCCGGGGTCGTATTCGAGGTCGGCGTCTTGAATCAAAACAACATCGCCAGTGGCGTGTTGAAAACCCGTGCGTAAAGCGGCACCCTTGCCTTGATTGACATCGTGATAGAAAATTTTAATATCACTATCATTTTCAAGTGTTTTCAAAATCTCACGCGTGTTATCGACGGAAAAGTCATCGACCATGATGATTTCCTTTTCAAATGGCGTAGCACGGACGCGCCCCAAAATTTCGAGGAGAGTTTCTTGCTCGTTGTAGACCGGGATGACGACGGACAGTTTCACGGAAGAATCCTACACCACGCCACGGCACAATGCCTAAGCACTTTTCGAGTCTCGACCCCGTGCCTTCATGACTGATTCCTTCCGCCCCCATGTTTCTCCCAATGATTCCCCCGCCGAGCTTACTTTTAAGGCGGTTTTTCTCGGTTTAGTCCTTGGCTCACTTTTTGCTGCAGCCAACGCATATGTGGGTTTAAAGGTCGGTTTGACCGTTTCCGCGAGTATCCCCGTGGCGGTCGTCTCGATGGCCGTCTTTCGGGCGATGCGCACCGGCACGATTCTGGAAAACAACATGTCGCAAACGGTCGGCTCAGCCGGAGAATCGCTCGCAGCTGGAATTATTTTCACTTTGCCTGCACTTTATCTTTGGGGGCATGCCCCCAGCTTTACGGATGTCGCGCTGACCACGGTTCTAGGCGGCACTTTGGGCGTGCTTTTTATGATTCCCTTGCGCAAGTTTTTAATTGTGCAAGAGCACAAAAACCTCCCCTACCCCGAGGGGACAGCTTGCGCAGAAGTCCTCAAGGCGGGTGAGTCCGGCGGCGACGCAGCCAAGAAGGTCTTTTGGGGTTTGGGTATTGGCGTGCTCTATGCGGCAGGCTTCAAGGTGCTGGGCTTTATCAAGAGCAGTTTGCACGCACCCTTTGTCATTGGCTCAGGTTTCCGCACGGCTCTAAGCATTGACGCTTATCCATCACTCGCGGGCGTGGGTTACATCTTGGGCATCCGCGTGGCCTCCATGATGCTTGCCGGCGCGGCGGTTGGCTGGCTGGTTCTCATCCCACTACTTGGTTACGCAGGTGACCACCTCGGCGGCATTCTTCCACCTGCTAGTGAGCCACTCAGTGGGCTCGACCCCAATGCGCTTTGGGATAGATACATTCGCTTCATCGGCGCGGGTGCGGTGACTTTCGGTGGTTTGATTTCACTTTTCAAAACACTTTGGCGATTTGCCGTTTCACTCAAAGCAGGTGTGGCTCGTAAGGCTGAATCCGCTGTGAGTCAAACATCAACAACACTCCGCACACAAACCGACCTCCCCTGGAAGGCATCCATCGCAATCGGCTTGTTTTGCTCCGCTGGGCTTTGGGCGACAGGCATCGTTGAGTCAGGCTGGGCCGCGGCAGCCGTCGTTTTGTTTTCGGGCATCTTCGTCGCCGTCAGCAGCCAAATCGTCGGTTTAGTCGGCGGGTCATCCAACCCTGTCTCCGGCATGACGATCACCAGTTTGCTCGGTACGGCACTCATCCTCTCCGCCCACGGCGCAGCAGGGATGGCCGGCATGGTTCAAACCATTACCGTCGGCGCGGTCGTTTGCATCGCGGCCTGCATGGCCGGTGACACGAGCCAAGATTTAAAAACGGGTTATCTGCTCGGCGCCACACCCCGCCGTCAGCAAATTGGTGAGCTCATCGGCACCATCATGACGGCAATGGTTTTGGCCGCCATCATCCCCTTCATCCTGACGCTACCTGGCGAAAGCGGCACCGTCCTTAACCTCGTCGGTGCAGACCCTGGAGTCGCCGCGGCTGCCAACCCCGAATTCCTCGCACCACAGGCCAATGTCATGAAAACCCTCGTCGAGGGCGTCTTTCAGGGCAACCTTCCTTGGGGCCTCCTCTTGATGGGGATGGCGCTCGCTCTCGTCGTCGAGCTTCTTGGCGCACCGAGTCTGCCGTTTGCAGTGGGTTTGTATTTGCCCTTTGGCTTGAGCGCTGGCGTGTTCGCAGGCGGCATTTTACGCTGGTTTGCCGATAAGTTTTTTGGCTCGCGCAATGCCGAACAGGGCGTTTTGATGGCTTCGGGTTTGATTGCTGGTGAAGCACTCACGGGGCTCGCCTGGATTGGCGCGCTTTGGTTTTCGTCCTACGGCGCGGGCGCATGGGGTTGGTCTGCTCTGAAAAATGAGCCGCTCTTTGATGCACCTGCGAGCATCGACCTTTACACTTTGTTGGCCTACGGCGTGGTGCTCCTTTTGCTCTTCCGCACCGGCCGCGCGAGCCGTACATCCTAAATGTTTCGTTTTCTTTTCGTCACTCTCCTCATCCTGACCACAGCTTGCGCATGTGGTCAGCCACAAGCAAATGGATCGGGCGAGTCGAGCGGCAATGGCGCGGCAAGTGCTATTGGCCAAAGCAACCCCGACCCTTCGGCGTTTGATGAAACGCGGGCATTCAAAGATCTCGCTTATTTATGCGAAGAAATCGGCCCTAGGCGCATCGGCACAAAAGGCGCGCAAAAAACCCGTGATTGGCTCCAAGCTCAAATCGAGCCCCACGGCTGGGAAGTCACCACCGATTCTTTCGAGGCAACACCTCCACCCGGCGCGCGGCGCAAAAAGACGGCGCAAGGGGCCAATGTTTTCGCCACCCGAAAAGGGACGCTCCCTGGTGAAATCTGGATTGCCGGGCATTACGATACTTTTGACTTACCCGGTTTTGTGGGCGCAAATGACGCCGGTTCATCGACGGCCATTTTGGTTGAACTCGCCCGACAACTAGGCGGCGAGGGCCCTCGCCAAGGCTATTCCATCGTGCTCGCCTTTTTCGATGGCGAAGAGCGGTTCCCACCCAATCCCTGGGACGACTTCACGAATTCCACTTTCGGCAGCCGCTATGCCGTTGAAGTACGCAAAGAATCGGGTGCGATTGAAGACATCAAGGCTTTTGTTTTGCTCGACATGGTCGGTGATATCGATTTAAATCTTTATCTTGAGTCGTCATCCGCGAGTTGGCTGGTTGCCCTCATGGAGCGCACCGCCCACAAACTCGGCGACCCCCGGCTTTTCGTTGGCCGCCGCGAAATCAAAGACGACCACATTCACTTTCGCAAAGCCAAAGTGCCGTGCATCAATTTAATTGATTTCCAATACGGCCCAGGGCATCGATGGTGGCACACGCGCGATGACGATATGAGCCATGTCAGTGCCGAATCACTCGGCCGCGTCGGTCGTTTGGTTTTGGCCGCGATGCCCGAGTTGGAAGAGTTGGTGAAACGGCGCGACAAGTAGCGCGCCAGCCTTACTCCTTCAGAGAAAAAACCTCATCCACGCTTTTCTCGAAGCGTTGAGCAATTTTAAAGGCCAACGCTAAAGAAGGCGCATACCGCTCTTGTTCGAGCAAAACGATTGTTTGACGCGTGCACCCCACCGCCTCGGCAAGCGCGGCCTGAGTCAATTCGCCATGCTCAAATCGAAGCCGCCGAATGCAATTTTCGATTTTAGCCTTGGCCATGAATATCGCCCATGCGGTAACTCAGAAGCACACCTAAAAACCAAATCCGAGGCCGAGCAATGCCCAAGGGAAACTTGTAGATGCAGCATTTTCCATACCCACATTTATGTAATATTTTTCTTACACAATGACAGATTTTTACGACTTTTACGATTTCTTCACAAACTGCGTCAAAATCACGATGAGTTGGCCGCTGATACGCCCCTCAATATGCTCTGCGTTATCAGCAACGAGACGGATATTCCGCACCGCTGTACCGCGCTTAGCCGTAAAGCCACCACCTTTCACATTGAGGTCTTTGATTCAGCGGAAGCCCAGCCTTGTGTTTCGTCGTCGAGATACAACATGTCGAGCAAAGCCTGCGGCCAATCTTCCGTGGCAGCAAGATGATTCAGCACGCGCCATACCAAAACTTGGACGGCAGAAATATCTGACCACATGCTGTCATTGAGGCAACGCCAATGATTGGCATCGATACGAGCCGGGTCAGCGAGTTGGGCCACACAGCTGGTGCAAGCCAAAACGAACTCATCCGCCGAATCACCTGGTTTCGGTCCAACGGCAAAAGCAGTCAAGCCGTCGGACGCTGCGCACAACTCACACTGTGAATTCGCGCGTTGATTTAGGGTGTTGAGCAACTCCATGATTGGAGGTTTTATAGCATCGAAGTGTTTAGTCGACTGGCCCAAGCAAAGTCGCAATCAGCTCTTGAGCTTGTTTTTCCGTGAAGCCGTATTGGCCGTAGGAGATCAAGCCAACGCCCGGTAACCGCGAATGGACAATGGGGGCAGCCAAAAGCTCACCATCAACAAAAACGGCCATTTTTTTACCGATAGCGGCCTCGGTCAAATCGGAATAAGCCCTGACTTGAGATTCCGCGACCTCAAAAGAAATCACTCGTTCATCGTTCACACCCGTTGACTCACCCGCATAAGAAATGTAAAAAAAATGAGGCTCGCCAAAATGGGCTTTCTGCGCATAGCCGCCAACACCCTCCCACAAAAAAAGCTCGCCCTCGGACTCATCGCACTCGATGCGTACTTCAAGCGGGCCAGGACCAAGATCAACGCGTTGGCAACTCAGCGCAAGAGCCATGATCATCACAACAAAAGCAGGCCGACGACTAAACATCACTAGAAAGCTTAACGACCTTAATCTTGTTCTTCAGCAACTTCTCAATCGCCCGGAGCAGTTTCTGCTCTTCTTCGGAAACAAGCGAAACGGCATGACCTGGCTGCCCCGCGCGCCCCGTACGCCCAATCCTATGCACATAATCTTCGGGCACATGCGGCAAATCATAATTTACGACATGCGGCAATTGCTCGATATCAAGCCCACGCGCGGCAATATCCGTAGCGACTAAAACGCGCGCTCTGTCATTTTTAAAATCGGCTAGTGCGCGTGTGCGTGCGGCTTGTGACTTATTCCCGTGAATCGCAAGTGCGGAAATTCCAGCGTTTTCAAGCTGCTTTGCTAAGCGATTCGCACCATGTTTGGTGCGCGCAAAAACCAAGACTTTCTTCCATTTGCCCTCACGAATGATATGCACCAGCAAGGCCTTCTTTTTCAACTTTTCAACGTAGTGCACAACCTGAGAAACCTTAGCCGCTGTGGCATTTCGTTTGGCGACTTGTACTTCAACGGGTTGATCTAAAAACTCGTCCGCCAATTTGCGTATTTCACGCGAAAAAGTAGCTGAGAAAAGCAAGTTTTGCCGACGCTCCGGCAAAGCATTCATGATCTTCTTAATATCACGAATAAAGCCCATATCTAACATGCGGTCGGCCTCATCCAAAACCAGAGTATCAACCTGATCCAATCGAATATTTTTCTGATAAATATGATCGAGCAAACGCCCTGGAGTCGCCACCACAATATCAACCCCAGATTTCAGGCGCGCGGTTTGCGGGTTGATGTTTACCCCGCCAAAAATCACCATCGAGTGCAATTTCAAAAACCGACCATAGATTCTCACACTATCTTGCACCTGCGCCGCCAACTCACGCGTTGGCACCAAAATCAAAACACGCACCACACGACGGCGACCTTGCGTTGGGTTAACTTGCATCCGCTGCAAAATCGGCAACACAAAGCCTGCGGTCTTACCTGTGCCCGTCTGTGCCCCCGCCAACAAATCATGGCCGTCTAGCACAACCGGAATCGCATCACACTGAACCGGTGTCGGCTTGCTGTAACCCTGCCCCTTGACGGCATCGAGCAATTCGCGCGACAAGCCCAACTGATCAAAATTCACAACTTTGTTTTTCATCTTTTAATACGCAAACTGCACACGGCACAATGCCGCGGCGAAGCCCTACGGTTGGGCGTCGGCTAGGCCCCCGATTCAATTTCGAGATCACTTACAACTTCACGCACACCACGAGCCGCAGGATCGGTCAGATTGTTTTGCACCACAACCTTACGCACAACAGGAGTCGCGCCGTCGAAGTCGGTCTTTTCAAAACCACCCTCAGGTAGCTTCTCAAGATCAACGCTCACGACCATCGACTGACCGCGCTTACGCATGGTCACGCCAAATAGACGCTCACAGTGTGACATCGTGATGCGGTTGTGCGTCACGACCATAAACTGAGTCGTGCCTTTGAAGTCATTCAAGACATCCAAGAAACGCTCAACATTGGCATCATCAAGTGCTGCGTCAACCTCATCCAGCAAACAAAACGGGCTCGGGCGAGATTGAAAGACAGCCAACAACAGCGCCAAAGCCGTCAAGGTGCGTTCGCCACCAGACAGCAAATTGATCGAGCGCAACTCTTTACCCGGAGGGCGCACCGAAATTTCGATGCCCGCATCAAGTGGGTCTTCCCCTTCGGCGAGCTTCAATTCAGCTTTACCGCCGCGGAACAAGCGCCGGAAGATGTGTTCGAACTGCCCCGTGACCTTGTTGTAGGTCTCTAAGAAGCGGTCGCGACATTTTGTATCGAGATCAGCAATCGTTTCTTCAAGGCTCAATCGCGAGGTTGTCAAGTCATCGCGCTCGCCAATCAAAAACTGCTCACGCTCTTGGCGCTCTTCCAGCTCTTTCACGGCATCGAGGTTGACCGAACCAATACGATCAATCTTAGTACGCAATTCGACTAACTCAACACGCATGGCTTCCGGCTCAAGCCCCTCGGGCACAGGCGCGGTTGGATCAATCCCAAGCGTGCGCGCCAATTCTTCCACCGGCTGATGAAACTCATCAATCACGCCACGCACTAATTCTTCGCGGCGCATCTGCGCGCGCTGCATCCCGAGTGCCTTTCCTTGACGGTCGCCCATCAACCTTTCAATCACACCTTCATCACCTGATCGACTGCGCCGCTCTTCTTGGACGGCATCGCTTGCGCGCGACCACTGCGTCTCGGCTTCGCCGCAACGCTCGTCAAGTCCACCACGCCGGTCCAAAAGAGCAGTGCGCTCTTCTCGCGCCGTGGCAGCTTCAGCGCGCAATGATTCTGCACGAGCAACCAGCTCGCCGATTTCGGTTTCAAGACTTTGGCGTTCGGTAGAGAACCGCTCCGCCTCTTGGCGGAAATCTGCAATACGCTCTTCTGCATGAGCCGTAGCCTGCATCACGCGCGCATGCTCGCCGCGCGCCTCTTGGAAGCTCTGACTCGCCGACTCATAAGAACCCTCGCAGGCAGCCTGCTTGCCGCCGTAACCCTCAAGGCGCTCATTTCGCTCAAGGCGTAAAGCCTCTGCAGCATCTCGAGCGGCCGTGTGCTGTGCCTCTTCCGTGACGGCCTCATCAAGTGCAACACGCAAGCGATCCGCTTCACCATCAAGTGCCGCCGCCTCTTCCGATGCACGGGCCACCCTATGACGGACGCCCTGCGCTTGAGCAGAAGTTTGCTCAAATGTCGAGACGGATTCACGCAACACCTTATCCGTTGATGAACGCTGCGTTTGAGCTTCCGTCAAAGCCGCCGTTGCCGTAGCCTCTAGAGCCTCAACTCGCTCAAGCTCAATTTGAGCCGATTCGTTTTCGCGACCAGCTTGCTCAAGAGCATTACGACGAGCCAAGACACCCGTCGCCTCTTCGGCGAGCAGACCCACACGCGCCCAACCGCGACCATGGATTTCGCCATCAGCCGACAAGAACAGAGCCGTGGGACTCTCGCCCGCAAGAGCTGCAGCACGGGTGCCATGTTCCACGCACCAAATGTTGCCCAAGCGTGCAGACAAGGCCTCGCAACGAGTCGCATCACCGGTGAGATGGCTGCGCAGCGCAGTTGCCCCCTCTGGCGCATCCATTGCAGGGGTATCTCCCTCAACGGGGAAAAATAAATCAAAGACGCCATCATCTAGATCTTGGCGACGCTGCCGGCCATCCGCCCAAAGCCCGTGTTGCAAACGACCGAGCAAATTTTCAACCAAGCGATCCCAGGGTGCCGGAACGCGGACGCCATCGAGCAAGAGCCCCGAAAAGCCTTCTGCGCCAGATTCGAGTAGTTTGCGCACTTTCTCTGGAGTGCCGTGCCCCTCGTCATCTACAGAGGCTAATGCATTGAAACGCGCCTTGGAACTAGCGGAAGTCTGCCGCGCCATGCGAGCGGCATCGGTGAATCCCTGCGCCTCGGCGCTGAGTCGCTCAACCTCGGAGACCGCTTGATTGTGCGCGCCTTGCGCGGATGTGCGTGCCGCCTCAGCATCAGCCAAGGCTTGCTCTGTTTGCTCCGACTCAAGCTGAAGCGGAGTGTGTTCTTCTTTCAAATGCTGGCGACGGCGGTCGAGTGCCTGCATCGCGCCCTGTGCTTCCGAACGCGCACGCGCAGCCTCGGCCATCAAATTGTTGTGCGTGGTGCGCTCGCCCAAAGCCTCAAGCACGCTCTTGCGCAATTCTTCCAACTCACCCATCAAGGCGCGGCGAGCATCGCGCGCAACCGTAAAGGCCTCTTCCGCTTCTTTCAGACCTGCGTCAGCTTGTTCGCGGCGCGCGCTCAATGCGGCGACCTCTTCACGGACGCCTTCTGCGGATTCTTCACGACGGCCACGCTCGGCAACCATGCTCGTTAAGCGCTGACGGTCGCGCTCAAGGCGTGATTCCGACTCACTCGCGCGTGTTTCCAAACCGTGGACACGCTCTTCCAAACCGGCAACTTCAGCACGCAAACCGGCCGACTCACCGCGGAGCGACTCATAACGCTCGCGCAGAGTCGTTTCTTCCGATTCCAGTTCAGCCAAACGAGCGGCCGCACTTTCACGATCACTACGCAGGGCTTCAATTTGTCGATCAAGTGTGGCGGTTTGCCCGCGTAACTCGCGCTCACTGCCCGCGAGCTCACCCGTTTCGAGCAGAGCAGAACGCACCCGCAACTCGCGATAGCGATCGCGGAACTCCAAAAAGCGGCGCGCTTTACCCGCTTGGATTTTCAAAGAACGCACCGAGCGAGAAACTTCTTCGAGCACATCTTCGACACGCGACAAATCGAGCTCAACACGATTGAGTTTCAAACGAGCTTCATGTTTGCGCGCTTTGTATTTGGATATGCCCGCAGCCTCTTCGAACACGCTGCGGCGCTCGGCAGGGTTAGCGGCCAATACAGCATCAATCTTGCCCTGAGCCAGCACCATGTAACCACGCACACCCAAGCCAGTGTCCATCAGCAAATCTTTGACATCTTTGCGACGCACCTTGCGGCCATTAAGCAAAAACTCAGCATCGCCCGTTGAGAAGAGTCGGCGCCCCACCGAAACTTCACCACCTGGCTCAGCAATTTTGCCCTCTTCGTCGCCAAGAATAATTTCGACCATCGCATAAGGCGCGGCCGTGCGACCCTCAGCGCCCTTAAAAATCACATCTTCCATCGCGTCGGCGCGCAGAGCTTTTGAAGAGCGCTCGCCCATCACCCACATCAGGGCATCGACAACATTGGATTTGCCGCAGCCATTGGGGCCCACAACCCCTGTGAGCCCGCGGTCAACGGGGATAACGGTACGGTCGGCGAACGACTTAAAACCTTCGAGTTCGATGCGTTTAAGAAACATGTTTGGGGGCGAGGTTAAGAATCGGCGCGCCGCGATTGAGGGAGGCAGCGGGCGAGTGTGTCGCTAGACATAGAGTGCGCCGGCGCAGCAGCAAATTCCAGCCACGGAGTGACATCAAAATCGGCAACGGTCGGCACAGCGGAGGAAGAATCGAGTCGCCAGCCACAAGAATAGCTAGAACAACCCGGCAAAGCGTCAGCCTCAGCAAGGCGAACACCGGTCGCCTCAGAGTGAGGCGGGTAAGCATGCTCAGGAATCAGCCCGACCTCGCGCGCAGCCCGGTCAAACATTGAGCGGATGTTGAGCACAAAGCGACGGCCGCGATCAGCATTAACGGGCGTATCCGGACGCAACTGATGCCAAGCCTCAGTAAGCCCGGCCGGCAGCAAACAAACCGTCGCACGAGGGCCGTGGCCTGCGCGCTCCGCCAATCGATGGACAGCGCCCGCCGCCAAAGTTGCCGTCTCAAAGAGCGCATCGCGGAAGGCATTATCTGCCCACGCGCCCGCTTGAATCGCCAGTTGAGCAAGATTGATAACCGCAAAGCCATCGAGCTGTCGGTGCGCCAAAGTCGAGGCGGATGGCATCTTAGCCGGTGGTTGCCAAGTTAAAACCGTGTGATTGAGGGCGGCCAACTTTTGAGCAAATTGAGGTTCAGTCAGCTCAAGGCCAGAAAACGCCGCTGCACTCATGCGATGCATGCGCCCAGACTTGGCCCAATCAAGCGCCAGTTGCGGGTCAGTGGTCGCCAAACGAAGCCGGCTCGTTGAGTCGGTCAGCCAATCAGGAGCCGTACGCGAAAGCTCACTCGCTTGAGATTCAGGATCACCTTGGTTCCGCTGACCAGGCCAGAAAACTTGAACCTCGGCAGCTTTTTGCCTAGCAGCAGAAACACGACGCCAGAAAGCTAGCTCACTCTCTTCTGGCTCAGGATGCAAACGCACGCGTGCCGCTCGCATCCAGTCATTGAGACGCGGAAGTGCGAACGCTCCCGCCGCCAAAGCTTCAGATTCAGGCGGAGTCAAAATCTCATCAAGCGCAAAACGCGCCAAGATTTCACCGCCCAACATGGGGCGCGTATCGGTGCCTTCCGGGCTCATTGCTGGCATCGGGCCGCCTGCGCCCTCAAGAGGCAAACAGTCGCCACTCAACCATGCGCGCAAATGACGGCGCTCAAGTCCCACGCGCGGATCGCCCATTGGCTCCGCGGGTAAGCCCAAGGCGCGGCACTCATTGTCGGCGCATGCGGCAACAAAACGAGCCGTCAAATGCAACCAATTGCCGGCGGCGATACGGCGCTCAACTTTGCAAGCCACATCACGAGCCACCCCGCGCTCAAGGAATCGGTCTCGCACGAGGGCCAAGCCCAAACGCTCGCGGTCCCAAGGCAATGACTCGGGCCGAGCGCCTGCGACGGTGTGCACTCGCAAACGAGAAACAGCAAATCGGCGCGCGCGACGGAAAGCGACGAAGGCATCCGCTGCCCGCGCATCAAGCGCACGCAATTCGTATTCAAGTGCGACGGACAAATCGGCGGTATCGACCATCTCGCGAGAATCCATGGGTGCATTCGCCCACGCCTCGGCGGCCATCAAAGAAGTCGCAACGCCGCTCAAGCCAACACTGGCCAAAGCCAATTCAGCGGACTCAGCGAGCTTGAAAGTGTCAAAGCCCTGCTCGAAGCCGTCGCGCTTACGAACCCGAGCCGTCGCTATCGCCATAAGGCATCTTGCCCTCTAGAAAGGGCTTGAGCTCACTGATGAACTGGCCGACATCTTTGAACTCGCGATAAACGGAGGCAAAGCGGACATAAGCCACTTGGTCGAGGCCCTTGAGCTCGTCCATGACAAGCTGGCCAATGTATTTACTGCCCACCTCATGCTCAAACATCTCTGCCAATTTGCGCTCGATGCGAGAAGTGATTTCTTCAAGCGATTCAAGCGAAACGGGGCGTTTTTCACATGATTTCAACATGCCTTTTAGAATGCTGCCACGGTCGAACGGCACGCGTGAGCCATCTTTTTTGACGACCCGCAGAGGCGTTTCTTCCATGCGCTCGTAAGTGGTAAATCGACGCGAGCAATCCATGCATTCGCGGCGACGGCGAATCGAAAAAGCATCAGCCGCGGCACGAGAATCAATGACGCGGTCGTTATCTTGTTTGCAGAAGGGGCAACGCATGGCAGTAATACGGGGAGGTCTACCCCGTGAACCCGCAAAATACCACAATACCTAGTGGTAAGGCAAGAACGAACCGCAAGAACTCGCATTGCGACTTCCTTCATTTTCCAAGGCAAAAGCCGGAAAACAGGCGGTCAAGTAGGTCTTCGGGGGTTAACTCCCCAACCAGCGCACCGATTGCCGACAAGGAAGCCCTTAATTCTTCCGCGATAAGCTCCTGAGGGCCTTGGTTTTGCTCGAATTCACGAGCGCGTGCCAAAGCCACAGAGGCCGCGGCTAGAGCTTCTTGATGTCGCTCACCCACCGAAAGCAATGCTTGTCGGGTGCGACTCACGGATTGAAGTAGTTCAGCCGAAGCCGACTGAAGGTCATCGACCGACCAGACAACTTTGATGCCTGACGCTAATGAGGCAAAGACCTCATCGGGGATGGCTCGCGGCAAATCAGTTTTTGCGCAGTAGACCAATCGGGGAGCCAGAGTTGGAGGCAAGAGCACTTTGGCATCTGCATCAGCAGAATCGACCACACACCACCAAGCGTCCATTTCAGCGAAATCTTGCTCGGCACGCTTTCGCGCGGCTGCATCTCGCTCATCGACGGCTTCGCCACCGAGGCCGGGGAAATCACACAGTACCCACTCACCCCACGGCGACTCAAGGCGGTCGCGGGTCGTGCCCGCTTCATCCGTAATCAAGACATTAGCACCGGTCAGTTTTGCGAAAAGCGTCGACTTTCCGGCATTTGGAGTGCCAATCAGGCCAATGCGCCAAAGACCATCATGCCGCAAGCGTCGCTGCGTCTCTACGCGTTGACTTTGCGCAAGTGCGGCTTCGGCATCACAAAGCAGACCGTCAATCTCAGCGGGTTGGACATCTTGAGAGTCACCCTCCTCGAAATCGAGTGCGGCCTCGACTTGAACCAAAGCACTTGTAAGTGCCTCACGCGCCGCCATCAAACCCTCAGCCAATCCGCCCGCCAAAACCGACTGAGCCGCCCGTGCCTCATCTGCATTGCGTGAGCCAACCAAACCCAAAACGGCCTCAGCTTGGGTCAGGTCAAGCTGGCCATTTAAAAAGGCACGGCGCGTGAATTCTCCTGGCTCAGCGAGTCGCACCCCTTGAGTATGAAAATGCTCAAGGAGCAATTCCGTGATAGCAGGGCTGCCGGGGTAATGCAGCTCAAGTACATCTTCCCCCGTAGCAGAATGAGGTCCTGGGAAGACAAAAACGGCAACCGCTGCCTCGCAGGCTGGAGCAAATTCAAGCACGCCTTCACGCACCTCTCGTCTGTTTCGCGGTTGCGGGCATTGGGCCGGCAAAAACCCATCGGACTGAGCCAGTAAATCTGGGCCGCTCAATCGCAAGACGGCCCGCTCGGCAACCCCCATCGGGGTCGCCGAAGCGATGATGCAATCGCGCCTACTTGCCCTTGGCGTCATCGGCCGTGGGGACAGGCCAGTGTTTTTTGATTACCTTCGACTCGAAGATACCCACGAGTGAGGAAGTAATCATGTAAAGCGACAAGCCAGCTGCGTAGTTGTAGAGCATCACACCGAACAACACCGGCATGAAGGCCATCATTTTTTGCATCTGCGCCTGCTGTGGGTCGGTGGACTTAGGCATCGTTTTCTGATGCATCACCCACAACACAACCATCACGATCGGCAACAAGTTAAAAGTCGTGATAGCACTAATGAGCGGGTAATCAGCAATCGGGCCACCAAAATCAATCATCGCATCGGGGCGGGACAAGTCTTGCACCCAACCCACAAACGGTTTTTGACGCAATAAGATGGAAGACCGCAAAGCTGCGAAAAGGCCAATAAACACAGGAAACTGCAGCAACATCGGCAAACAGCCACCAATCGGCGGAGACACCTTGTGCTCTTTGTAAAGCTTCATGGTCTCTTGTTGCTTACGCTGTGGGTCTTTACCGAACTTGGCGTTAATCGCATCAATCCTTGGCTTAATCTTGGCCATCTTGGCTTGATAGCCAGCCATCTTGACTTGACTCGTACGGTTGATTGGAAACAACAAACTACGCACAAGCAGCGTCATCAAGATAATCGCAAAGCCCCAGTTGCCTACGATACCTTGGAAGAATTCAACCAACCAAAGAATGAACGGAGCAATGAAACCCGTTCCAAACATGCGGTAGAAAAACGAGTTGTCAAAGTCAGCCATGCCTGGCAACTCAGCCATCTCGCCGAATTGACCCTCAGTCAAATAGGCTTTATCTTTCGGGCCAAGGTACCACTGGAAATCACGAGTCGAGACCTCGTCAACACGCCCCATGCGCATCGAAAATGCACCTGCAACCGAAGTGCGCTGCCAGCTGTCAGAATTTTCAGCCCGCGCCACCACATGGCTTTCAGAAGTGCGCAGCTCTTCCAAGAAAAGCTCGTCATCGTGCAGAGTCTCTGCCGTAGCACCACGAAAATCATGATCTAGGGCGTGAATCGCACTCAAGAAATACTTAGACCCCTCAACAATGAAAGGGATATCGCCATTCCAGGAAGCGGCGCGCGACCGGGCATCAGGCAAACCACCCGAGGGATGATAAATATCAAGTTTATCCAATTCACCGTGATCGCGAAGCGCAGCACCCGAATATGGGTTTGGGTAAAAAGGGTCGCGCTCGCGCATAATCGATCCGCCTGTGCTGAGTCGCAATGAAACCGTGTCGCCAGCCGCCTCTTGCGTTTGCGGGACGGCATCAATCGACGCCTCAATGTGATAATCACCGGGCGCCAAGCGCAATGTCTTCCGCAGGAGGTACCCCCCCTCAGTTGCTAATTCAAAAACAAGCTCTGAATCAGTCTGCGAGGTCAACTTCCACTCTTTACTCTCAATGGCCTCGCCAGAGGAATCGCGCAAAGAAAAAGCATCACGCGTGCGGTAATGAAAGTGACGCGCAGCGATGCCGTCGCCCGGGACTTTCCCTTGGACGCGCGCGGAATCCAAGAGGACAAGCCAATCTTCTTCCGGAATTGTCAACGCATCGTCAGGTCGGAAATCAGCATAACGCTTGAGCAAGACTTTGCCGCACGATGCGCCGGTCGCCGACCATGCGGAGCGCAGCAAATCGTTTTCGAGGACAACGGGGTAATCCGTTGGGGCGACCATAGAGAAGTCTTCCTTGGAAGCTTGCCCGATTGATTCGCCTGGTTTCGCCGAATCTGGCGAACAGGCCTTGAACATCAAAATGGCAATGACCGCCCAAAGGACGAAAGTAAGCAGGGAACGATTTTTCATGAAATCTTGGTGACGCTTTATCGACCGACGAAGAGTCGTTGCGCGAGCGATTCTGGAAGGCCAGCCGCAAGAATGCGCCGAGCCGCGGCCTCGAAGTCGTAAGCGACACGCCGCCAACGCACGGTTTCGCCATCAAACAGGGCGTAACAAGCTCGCGCATCACGGTCGCGCGGTTGCCCCACACTGCCAACATTAACGAGGTATTGACGGTCTGGCTCTAAAGTGATTTTCGCTTCAGCGTGATTTGCAAAATCAGGTTTTGCAAAGGGTCTTGATTCTTGAAAAAGACCGGGGTGATGCGTGTGACCATAAAAAGTCACGCGCTCAGTCGCGGCCTCAAAATTAGCCAACAAGCGCTCGTTACTCGGCGGCATGTTAGGCAGCAAATATTCAGCAAGCGGCTCGCGGGGAGATGCATGCACCATCTGAAAGCGAATTGAGCCCTTTTCATAGACTGCCTCTGGCCGCAACTCACCCATCCAGTCCCAGAAAGCGTGATTCGCTTCAAGTTCGGGGTCGAGGGCGCGACGAGTCCAATCAACGGCCAACAGGGCGCGCTCATGAAAGCCATAAGCCTGGCGATCGTCGAGCACAGCGGCATCATGGTTGCCAAGCAAAGTCAACTCGCAACGCTCCATCACCTTGCGCATGACATCTGCGGGCGATGCGCCATAGCCAACCACATCACCAAGACAAACCACGGCATCCACACTCTGGGTGTCGATGTCGCGGAAGACGGCGTCCACTGCCTCGAAATTGGCGTGGAGATCAGAAACGATAGCAATCATGAGTCAAGACGCTTGCGCGCGTCTGGCAAGCGGGATATTGTCCTCATCCGCGCCCTCTTCCGCAAGTCACAACCATGCTAAGTCTCCTCATTCCTTTGTTTTTGGCCTTTCCGCCTGCCCAAGAAGCGGCACAATCCCTGCCCGATGGCGTTTTGGCGCGTGTCGGCGGCGTCGACCTCACTCTCGAGGCCTATAAAGATTTCCTCTGGAGACGATTCGGCACGCGAGGTTTGCGCGAGTTTATTGGTGAGCGATTGGTTGCTCATGCCGCGCTAGAGCACGGGGTCATCGTCGCACCAGAGGCCATCCAAGCTAAAGTTGATGAACGGGTGGCTGCTCAAATGGGCGAGCGCACGCTAAAAGAGTTTCGCGAGGAAATGACCCAACAAGGCGCAAATCTGGACGAGTATCGCCAGCAACTCCATGCGGAAATGGAACAGACTTTGCTGCTCGACAGCTTGGTTATGGCGACCCGTAAAGCGACGGATGAAAAGCTTCAACGCGCTTTCGAAGTCGAATACGGCTTAGATGGAGTACAAGTAAAAATTCGGCATATGGCTTTCATGCCAAACATGCTCAGGATGCAGGCCGTCCGTGCGGGAACTCTTGCAAAAGACATCAACATGACCGCGATCAAGCAACAGGCAAAGGCGCTTGCACAAGATGCCCTCGCGCGCCTTCAGGCCGGAGATGGTTTTGCTGAACTTGCCATCGAGTTGTCCCACGATCGCACTTCGCGCGAAAGTGGCGGTGAGCTCCCCCACTGGAATGGCCGCATGTATGGCCCCGCCTTTGCAGACGCCGTCGCCGCATTGAAAGTCGGGCAGCATTCTGCTTTAATCGAAACAACGATTGGCTTCCATATTATTCAACTTGATGAGCGCGTTGTGACAGATTTCGACAGCGTCCGGGGCGCCCTCACTCTTGCCGTTTCAAACGCGCCCGTGTCTCAGCAAGAGCGCAGGGACTACTTAGAGTCGCTACACAGAGCGGCCAACATCCAGCGGGAATAAACGAGCAAACTCGACGAACTAGGTCGGCAAATATAGTTGGCGAGCATATATCGCCTCGGCCACTGCGGCAGGCACAAAGCCCTCAATTGATAAGCCTTGCTGTAAGCGCTGGCGGATCTCCGTCGACGAAATTGCGACTTCTGACATATCGAGCATTTGCGCCTGAAATAGCCTTTTCAAGGGCATTTCGAGGGTGTTTGAGAAATCGTCCAAAGTCGCCGCTCCAAAACCGGGGCGGGGAACAAACGCAAAATCGGCCAATGCAAACAACTGCGGTAGGCGACTCCAACTCGCAAGATGCAATAGCGAATCGGCACCCAAGAGCAAAGTTTTGCGAGCCTTGCCAAGCTCAGCGTGAAGCGCCTTCAAAGTGTCGACCATGAACGACGGCCCTGGCCGATCCACTTCAAGCCGACTCAGTTGTTCCCCTTGCCGGCCGCTTATGACCAACTCAAGCAAATGCGCCCGGTCTTCAGAACGAGTCGGCTTTTCCTTAAGTTTGTGCGGTGCATGCCCAGCAGGCACCCAAAGGATCAATGCTTCAGGAAAGGCCGTGCGAGCTGCGGAGGCCATTGCAATGTGGCCGAGATGGACGGGATCAAAAGACCCTCCCAATACGACGACATGATGCATTTGCCCTTACGCCCCACTCCTCGAGAGGAGATGAGCAGCCACTTCAAGAAGCGCGACGGGCTTCTCTTCTCGTGTTTGCATATCACGCACGACGACCTGCCCTGCAGCACGCTCATCAGGGCCCACGACCAAGACAAAACGAGCGCCCAATTTATTCGCCTCTTTAAACTGTGCTTTAGCGGACTTCTCTCTGTGATCGCAAACCACGCCTGCCGTCATCGCACCCCGTAATCGACCTGCAAGTGACAGTGCATAAGGACGGTCTTCTGGCGTAATCGCCACGCAATAGGCGATAGGCGTGGCTTCGGCTGAGATGGCCCGGACAGCGTCAGATTCATGGAGGCCCAATTCAATCATCGCTAACTCAGTCGCAGTAAAACCAATCGCAAAACCAACGGCAGGTGTATGAGCGCCACCGAATTCTTCAACTAGGCCGTCGTAGCGACCACCGCCGCATAGAGCGGAACGAGCACCAAGAGGTGGATAGTGCACCTCAAAAACCGTGCGCGTGTAGTAATCCAAACCGCGAACGATGCTGGGGTCAACCACAGGCTCACGCCCTAATGCGCGCAAAGCTTCCAGGAAATGGTCTTGGTGGGATTGTGCCTCATCTGCCAAGACCTCTGTTAAAGCCGGTGCGCCAACATTGTCGGCTTGGCAATCTTTGTTTTTGCAGTCAAGCAAACGAAAGACATTGCGCTCGAAGCGATCTTGACAGTCGGCACAACGAGCCGCGACTCGTGGGGCAAAAAATTCTCGCAGGGCATCGCACCAGCGTTCGCGATCAGAGGGGTCACCCATGGTGTTGACGCGCACCTCCAACTCATCACCAAAGCCCACCTCCTCGAAAAAACGCATACACAAATCGATGACCTCAGCATCGAGCGTGGGGCTTGCGGCTCCGAAAGCCTCTATGCCAAACTGAGTAAATTGGCGCTCGCGACCTTTCTGTGGGCGCTCGTAGCGGAACATCGACCCTACATAGAACCACTTTTGCAAGGGAGCACGCTGAGCGAAGCCGCCATTAACATAGGCTCGGGCTACCCCAGCTGTACCCTCGGGGCGAAAAGTGTAGCCCGATTTGGCAGAGTTCGTTTCGTCAGGATTACCGCGCCGTGGCACCGTAAACATCTCTTTCGAAACGACATCTGAAGTCTCGCCCAAAGAGCGCGAAAAAAGGTGGGTTTCCTCGAATAATGGCGGCCGAATCTCGGAATAACCGAACGCACGCGCCAAATGAGCAGCTGTCCGTTCGAGATGGCGGATGACCGCCAGATTCTCAGGGTACAGGTCGCGCGTGCCGCGGGGAGCTTGGTAGGAGTTGGATGCCATACAATGCCAAATGATAGCCGCGCTCAAACATTGACGCGCTTCCTCCGTCGCCTTAACCTTTGCTACTCGGCGTATCTCCCACGCCCCCATCAAACCCAAACGATGAAATCTCTCCGCGTCCTCGCCCTCCTGGCTGTTGCCACTCTTTTCCTGAGCCTTGGCTCATGCGCAAGTTCCGACTTCAGCACTGACCTTGACCAAAAAGGCCAGATTCTCGGTCGTGACATGACTTCAGCCATGAATGACTTCCGTAAGCACTTCCTTAACGATGATGTTAAAGACCCTTACCGTAGCCAAGATTGGAGCGATTTCCAAGATGTCGGTCATGCCTCATCGATGGCTGCTCAGTTGTTCTTCAACCACCGCGCGAACGATCCAACACTTCGTTAAAGCAATTGGCTTCTAAAACACCCCACGCTTTTGCGTGGGGTGTTTTCTTTTTCTCCTTCTAGACCTGAACAAACTCATGCGTTTCATACTCCTGCCTCTCATCCTCCTCCTTTGTGCCTCGTCCTGTGCCACGACTCGTGACCATGCACCAGAAGCCCACGAACAAGTGGCAGTCGTTACTAGCACTTCAGATTCTCCGGCTGACTCCTCTTCGCTTGACACCGAGGCCGGCCCACTGACTTCTTGGAATGATGACGACCACGCCGTGGCCATTTTTGATCTTGCCCAGGCCAAAGCCCAGGCTGCCATAGATGATGCCGAGGCCGCCTTTTTTCTTGAGCAATCCGAATTCGATTTAATCAGGGCGCAAGAGGCTTACAAAGATTTCATTCAATTCAGCCAGCCCGAGCAAATCCGTGCCTCAATAAACGGCCTTGAAGGCTCCCGCAACGCGCTTCAAGCCACAGAGGAAGAGTTGGCGCAGCTCATGATGCTTTACGGTGAAGACGAGCTTGCTGACCAAACCGCTGAGATCGTATTGAATCGCGCACGCCGCGGCTTGGAACAGCAAAAAATTTGGTTTGATTTAGAAGTACAAGAGCACAAGCACTTTCTGGAAGTCACGCTACCTAACGAGCGCATTGAATTTGAACGCGCGGTAAAGGGCGCACTTCATGAATTGGAGATGACGAAAATGCGTAATGCTCTAGAGAAGAAAGAGCGTGATAATTCACTGCAAGGGCAC
Organism: uncultured Planctomycetales bacterium; assembly: GCA_964584805.1. Taxonomy (GTDB): domain Bacteria; phylum Planctomycetota; class UBA1135; order UBA1135; family UBA1135; genus JABHIE01. Next base: position 45,316 of record CAZPAY010000007.1, read on the forward strand.
CTCAATCATCTTGCTGAAATTGAGGAAGAATTGCGATCAACGGCGCCGACCTCGTAATCGAGTTCTACATGCGAATCATCCTTACGCTGACGGTTTTTCTACTTAGCGCGCCTCTTCCGCAAGCTGCCCAAAGTAGCCTTCCGCAAAATTTGCCCACTATTGAGCAAGCTCAGGCAGGGCTCGATGCAGGCTTGTCTTGGTTGCTTGAACACCAAGAGCCCAATGGTGCATGGGGTCATTGGCGCAACCCCGAGGCTAACTCTTGGACTAACCCAGCGACACAGATGTCATGGCAAGTGGCGACGACTGCGATTGGCGCCGTCACCTTGATGCAGACCTATCGCGGTGAGCCAGACAGGATTGCGCTTGATCGAGCGATGAATTATTTGTTCAAGCATGCGCATGTCAAACGCCCTGAGCTCTGGGATGCGGACAACACTTGGGCTTATGTCTATGCGCTTGATGCTTTCACACAAGCCGCACAGCACTCTCATTTCAAAACAAACTCAAAGGCTGCAACACTTGCCAAGATTGAAAAGTCCGGTAAAGAAATGCTTCGCCTGCTATGGGATTATCAGTCTCCGCAAGGGGGCTGGGCTTACTATGCTGACGAGGCCTTGACTGCGCGCCCTTGGTGGGCCACATCTTTCCAAACGGCGATTGCCATCATGGGCATCCTGAGAGCCAAAGAATGCGGCTGGTCGATTGAGGAGAAACGCCTTAAAAGGGCGATTCAAGCAGTCCTTAGGTGCCGGCTGCCTAATGGCGCTTATTCCTACAGCATTGAAAATTTCCCCTCACCTGGTGGTGGCACCAACATTAATCAGGTCAAGGGTTCGCTTTCTAGGATTCAAGTTTGCAATCTTGCGCTGTATCGTGCTGAGCAGGCAGGCTACGAGACGGGCATTGGCTTCAAAGAGATGCGGAAAGGTCTCGCCGAATTTTGGGGTGAGCACCGTTTTCTTGACATCGCAAATCGCAAGCCGATTCCGCACGAAGCCTATTACTACAACTCTGGCTACTTCTACTTTTTCGGGCACTACTACGCGGCGCAAGTGATTGAGAGTTTGCCGACTGCTGAGCGCGCCCCTCACCGAAAAAAACTGTGGCATCATGTTTTAAAAACCCAAGCCAAAGATGGCTCATGTTGGGATTACAAAATGAATGAATACGGCAAGCCCTATGGAGTTGGCTTTATGACCTATGCACTATCGGTTGGCTTAACGCAAAGCTAGCCAAGGTTTTTTACTTTATACCGTGGGCCAATCGCCGGACCAAATCGGCTGCGACTTTGGAACAGAATCCAATTGCCAAACCGCCAAAAGGCTAGCCAAATCACACTCAAGAGGTGTTTCTTGTAAGCCTGACCAGAAAGCCAGCAAGCCGAGAATTTCATCAGCCGTGTGGCCGGCCTCTCGGAAGGCACGGATGGTCGTATCACCATGACGCTTCGCTAGCCGCCTACCATCGGCGCCAACAACGAGCGGCAAATGTGCCCAACGAGGCGGTGTCTTACCCAGAGCCATGTAAATCAACTCTTGTCGCGCCGCACTAGAGAATAAATCTTCGGCCCGTAAGACATCGGTAACGCCTTGGTCGGCATCATCGACGACCACAGCTAATTGATAGGCGGGCTCGTCATCTTTCTTCCAAATGACAAAATCACCAAGTTCTTTTTGCACTTGCCAAGTGCGCTCACCGAGAAAACGATCTCGCACCGTTAGTGTTTGCGCATTCAGCCCCGCAAAGCGTTGAATCGCCGCGGAAATGTCAAATCGCCAGCAGGGCTTGCGACCCGTTTCGATTTCGATGGATTGATTGACTTGTTGAATCTGATGGGTTTGAAAAGCCAAAAGGGAATCGCGCCATTTGGCGCGGCAAGTACCAGGATAGATTGGCCCCTCTTCGGCGGTATGAGGAGCACTTGCGGCCAATTCGACATCTTTACGCGAACAAACGCAAGGGTACGCCAGGCCTGCCAGTGCCAATTCCACAAGAGCAGATTGATATTCAGGCAGGCGAGATTGTTGGTAGAAAGGGCCGTCGTCCCAGTCGAGGCCGAGCCAGTTGAGGTCGACAATCGCAGCCTCGGCAGCACCTTTGTTTATTCGAGGCCCATCGAGGTCCTCAATGCGCAAAATCAGCTGGCCACCGCGCGCACGCATATCCAACCACGCAAGTAAAAAGCTGCGAGCATTCCCTAAGTGCAAAACGCCTGTCGGACTCGGAGCGAGCCGCCCCCGGATGGTAGTCATGGCTTCATTCTAATCGGCGCAAAGGCGGAGCGGCTAAAACCAAGGCGCGGACATCTCGCGCACCGGCAGCTCGCAGAGCACGAGCCGACTCTCTTAAACTTGCACCCGTTGTGCGAACATCGTCAACCAGAACGACTTGCCGTGGAGCTGCAGCCCGACAAGTAAAACTACCACACAAATTACTCAGCCTTTCATCTGCATTTTGGCTAGCCTGACCGGGGCGTTGATTCCTGCGGCTTAACAAACGGGGATTTGTGTAATGGCCCTTGGATTGCAATGCACTTAGCAATACTTCCGGCAAGTACCACCCGCTCAATCGTCGCTTGCGAGAAGGCGGCACCATAGCCCAGGCCCTGCCGAGCTGAGGGGGCCCAACTTGCTCGGCAAATTGCTCGGCCAACCAATACGCGGCAGCACATCCTGAATTTTCTTTGCCAAGCAAAACCAGTTTGCGGACCGCTTCTTCATACTGCCACAAAGCGCGCCATGGCGGCGATTCTTGCGAGCGATATCCATGAACATCTTGTGCCATTTCTATGGAAAGCGCGCAAGCGATGCAAAAGGGTGGTTTCTGAACACCGGGAGCCTGACATGCGGCACAGCTGGGTGACAAGAATGCGTCAATCCAAGGCATGGCCCAGTCGCAGGCACGCGTCTTCGATGCCTGCACGAACTCAAGAATGTAATCCATACCTTGTAGACGGTTTCACCGCCCCAAAGTGACACTCTTGCGTGTTTTTATTTCAGGCCACTTCCAAAGCGCGCACTGCCCTGTGGCAAGCCAAGCGCCTCTCGAACTTTTGCGACAAAACTCTCTAGAGTGTCTTGACCGGTAGATTCAACGCCAAACAGCGCACCCATCTCGCGGGTCATTTGAATATTGTCTTCAAATGAAAACGGATAAAGACTCAAGTGAACTTTGATGTAACGCCGCATCGCGTTGTCGACATATTTACCCAAAAGTGAAATAAACAAAATCGCCAAGAAAAGCAAAGCACCAATGCCGTAAAGCTCAAGCTGCAAATTGCGTGGCCCGGGAATCAATAGCCCAGCTAAGACCAAAGCATTGCCAAGAATCAAAAAGATTGCAGCTGCCTGACCACGCGCCTTGGCGTGAAGGGCATTACGCAAAGCATCAAGCGTCAAACCCGAACCACCCAGGATGCTCGCCAATCTCATCCGTGGGCGCCCTCGGCCCATCGATGACAGCAGGAAAGCACCGGACAAGGACAAGCAAACAAAGCCCAAAATGACCCAATCGAGGTCAACCTTGAGGAGCAGTGAATCGGCAGCTTGGAGAGGCGGCATGGAAAGCATATTAGCGACTACTCCCACTCTATGGTGCCGGGTGGTTTGGAAGTGATATCGAGCACGACTCGGTTAATCCCGCGCACCTCATTAATGATGCGCCCTGAAATAGCGGCAAGCGCCTCACGACTCGGATAGACCCAATCGGCCGTCATGCCATCAAGTGATTGCACCATACGGATGGCAACCGCCTCTTCGTAAGTGCGCTTATCACCCATGACCCCCACCGAACGCGCGCCAGTCAGCACAGCAAAATACTGCCAAACATCATCGACCTCGCCGCGCGCCTCTAACTCACTCGTTACGATGGCGTCGGCGGCACGCAAAAGCGCAATCCGCTCAGGAGTACATTCACCGACGCATCGCACCCCAAGCCCTGGGCCTGGGAAAGGCTGGCGGTCGACAAGAATGTCGGGCAAACCGAGACAACGCCCGATTTCACGGCCCTCATCTTTGAAGAAAAGGCGCAGTGGCTCAACGAGCTCAAGCTCAAGGTCATCAGGGAGGCCCCCAACATTATGGTGCGACTTAATCACCTCAGTCGCGCCACCATGTGCGGCAACCGACTCGATCACATCGGGGTAAAGCGTGCCTTGGCCGAGAAACTTGGCTTTAGGGAATTGCTTGACGGCATCGCGAAAGACCTCGATGAACTCATGGCCGATTATTTTGCGCTTGGTCTCAGGGTCGGTGACACCGGCCAACTTTCCTAAAAAGCGATCGGCCGCATCGACGACAGTCAAATCTAGCTCAAAGTGATTGCAAAACTCATTTTCAACTAAATCGCGCTCACCTGCGCGTAGCAAACCGTTGTCGACAAAAATGGCATGGCAGCGATGCCCAATGGCCTTTTGGCAGATTGCGCCCACCACACTTGAATCGACTCCGCCCGACAGGCCCAAAATCATCTCGCCGTCGGCGCCCAGTTGCTCGGAAACGGATGCGACCATCTCTTCGGCGAGATTGCCTGGCGTCCAGTCACCTGCGCACGCGCACACACCTATTAAAAAGTTACGCAACATCGTCGCGCCTTCTTGCGAATGCGCCACTTCGGGGTGAAACTGCAGTGCATAAAAACGCCGCGCGCCATCGCCAATTGCGGCCTCGGGGCAATGAGCCGTGTGCGCCAAACGCTCAAAGCCGACGGGCAGTTGCGCAACACGATCGCCGTGGCTCATCCAGACGACCGTTTCCGTAGAAACTCCTCTAAATAGGCCATCAGAAGCCCCAACGGTCATCTCCGTAAAACCAAACTCGCGCGTTTCACCTGGGACAACTTTGCCGCCGAGCTGCTCACATATCCATTGCATGCCATAGCAAATGCCCAAAACGGGCACGCCGGCCTCAAGAATCGAATCGTCTAAAAATGGAGCACCACTTTCATATGCACTTGCAGGGCCACCCGACAAAACAATGCCGCGCAAACCTTCACCTAGATGCTCATGCGCGACCTGAGCCGGCACGACTTCAGAGAAAATCCCATGCTCGCGCACACGGCGGGCAATGAGTTGGGTGTACTGCGACCCGAAGTCGACAATCAGAATGCGTTCGTGCATGTTTTTTTCGTCCAATCAAAAAGACTGACTCGGCAACTCGATTAATCGGCCATCCAGTAGTTTGGCGCTTCTTTTGTAATGCGCACATCATGTGGGTGGCTCTCTTTCATGCCCGCGCCAGAGATGCGGACGAAACGCGCTTTGGCACGGAAGACATCCATGTCTTCGGCACCGACATAACCCATGCCCGCGCGAATACCGCCGACAAATTGATAGATAAAAGGCCCCAGCGCACCGCGACTCGGCACCATGCCTTCAATGCCTTCTGGCACCAATTTGTTGGATTCATGAACCCCAGCTTGGCCATAACGCGCTTTACCGCCCTCAACCATTGCGGCGAGAGAGCCCATACCTCGGACGGATTTAAACGACCGCCCCTGAAACAAAAACGACTCGCCCGGGCTTTCGTCAACGCCAGCGAGCAAACTGCCAAGCATCAAGCAGGAAGCACCCGCACCCAGAGCTTTGACGGCGTCGCCAGAGTGGCGAATCCCGCCATCGGCAATGACGGGCACCTCAAATGAGGCACAGATTTGCGACACATCGTAAACGGCGGTGAATTGCGGCACACCCACCCCTGCGACCACGCGCGTGGTGCAAATCGAACCCGGGCCAATACCGACTTTGACAGCGTCGGCTCCTGCGTCAATCAAAGCCTCAGCAGCAGCGGCGGTCGCAATATTGCCCGCCACGACATCCACTAAATCACGGCGCTTGAGCTCACGAACGGTGTCCATCACATTTGAACTGTGGCCATGTGCGGTGTCGACCACGAGGACATCGACACCAGCCTCAACCAATGCCTCCGCACGGTCGTAATCGTGCACACCGACTGCAGCGCCTGTAAGCAAGCGGCCCTCGCCATCTTTGGCCGCCCCGGGGTACTCAGCATTCATGCGAATATCACGCATCGTAATGAGACCCTCAAGATTCATTTTGTCGTCGACCAAGAGCAGTTTCTCAACCTTAGATTGATGCAAAATCCGTTTGGCGTCTTCAAGCGAAGTATTGGCCGGAGCCGTGACCAAATTATCTTTAGTCATCACATCACTCACGGGTTGAGCATCGCGACCTTGGAATTTGAGGTCGCGTTGAGTCAAAATGCCTACGAGCCGGTCACCCTGAAGGACGGGGAAACCAGAAATCCCGTGGTCGGCCATCAAGCGACGCGCATCGGCCACGGTGTCAGTCGGCTCAAGAGTGAGCGGATCGGAAATCACACCATGGGCGGAACGCTTGACCACGTCGACCTCGGCCACCTGCCTCTCAATACTGAGATTACGGTGGATAATGCCAATGCCACCTTGTTGAGCCAGCGCAATGGCAAGAGCCGATTCCGTAACCGTATCCATGGCTGCAGACGCCACCGGGATGCTCAAATTCACATTGCGCGAAAAGCGTGTGAGCGTGCGGGCCTCAGTCGGCAAGACATCCGACTCTTGTGGAGCCAAGAGGACATCATCAAAGGTAAGCGCGAGTGGCAGTTCCATAGTTTATTTTAACGGCATCCGCCCCCGCTTCATAGCCCTGAATTTCGCAGAAAATATAGGGGAATCCGATGAAAGCGGGGTGGGATGCTGTCAGAATGTGGCTTAAATCTGTTGGGCCCGATTCGGGTCAATGGAGAACTTCCATGTCCACTGAAATAAAAGCACCTTTCCCTGGTACGCCTGCCACCGCAGACGGCTCAACCATGGTGGCTTACGTCGAAACAAACATCGGCGAAGCTGCTTGTGGTTACCCCATTACTTCCTCGACCACGATGGGGCAGATTTTCGAGGTTTCGGCTGCCAATGGCGCGAAAAACCTCTGGGATACCCCCATCGCCTTCTTCGAGCCAGAGTCTGAGCACTCGGCGGCATCGGCCTGCGAAGGTTACGCAGCAGCCGGCGGTCGCGTCACGACATTCACGTCAGGCCAAGGTTTGGTCTTAATGAAAGAAGTGCTCTACACGATTTCGGGTAAGCGCCTGCCGGCTGTATTCCACATCGGCGCGCGCGCACTGACTTCGCACTCACTCAACGTGCACGCCGGTCACGACGATGTCATGGCTGTGACCGATTGCGGTTGGGGCATCTTGATGGCGCGTAATGCTCAGGAGTCTGCTGATTTGGGTTTGATTTGTCGCCGAGTTGCGGAAGACACGGACACTCCGTTCATGAATGTGCAAGATGGTTTCTTGACCACGCACACGGTTGAAAATGTTTTGATGCCTGAGCCAGAATTCATGAAAGAATTCATTGGCGACCCACGCGCAAAAATTAAAGATTTGATGTCAACCGATACCGCCATCATGTCGGGTTGCGTCCAAAACCAAGACTCTTACATGAAAGGCAAGATTGCTCAGCGCGCGTTTTACGACTTGCTCGTGCCTGCGCTTGAAGAGAGTTTTGCCGAATACAAAAAGCAAACCGGGCGCTCGCTTGATTTCATCCAGTCGCACCGGTGCGAAGACGCGGATCACATCATTGTCGGCATGGGCACCATGATGGAAACCACAGCCGCCACCGTCGACTGGATGCGCGAAAACACGGACCTAAAAGTCGGTTGCGTTTCTGTCATCAGCTTGCGCCCCTTCCCTGGGCCGCAACTGGCCAAGGTTTTGAGCGGCGCCAAGACGGTTGCTGTGATTGAGCGGTTAGATATCCCCTCCGCCCAAAGCAACCCACTCGCCGCTGAGATTAAGGCGGCTTTGTTTGATGCTGCTGTTGGCGCACCTGGCTACGAGAAAATCGAGGCCATGCCTGCGCTTTACCATGGGTCTGGTGGGCTTGGCTCACGCGATATCCGCCCCGGCGACATTGTTTCACTTTTTGAGCATATCGCGGAAGGCCGCGAAACATCGGCCGGTCGTTACTTCTCCATCGGCATTGAGCATCCGACGGCAATCACAATGGGCATTGACCCTGACGTACGCCCTGCCGGCTCGTTCTCGATGCGTGGTCACTCAGTTGGCGGTTACGGTTCAGTTACGACCAACAAGGTCATCGGCACATTGGTGGCTGACCTCTTTGATAAAGAGGTGCAGGCCTATCCGAAATATGGTTCTGAGAAAAAGGGTCTGCCTACGACTTACTTCCTGACCATTGCCGACAGTCACATCCCGATTCACTGCGAGTTGCACAAAGTGGAATTTGTGCCGCTTAATGATGTCAATGCCTTCCGCAACGGCAACCCGCTGTTCGGCTTGGTGGAAGGCGGTGCGATGTTACTGCAATCCCCCGCCAATGACCCCGAGCAAGTTTGGCGTGGCATCCCTGCGGCCGCTCGCGAGGGCATTCGTGAAAAGGGTATCCGCGTTTACTACCTCGACATGGTTGAGACGGCGCGTGATATCGCTTCAAGCCCTGACTTAGTTCAGCGCATGCAAGGCATTGTGCTTTTAGGTGTATTCCTGAAAGTGACTCCATTCGCTGAGCAATCGGGCCTCACGGATGAAACACTCCTTGGGGGTGTTGAGCGCAGTTTGCGGAAATACTTCGGGCGACGCGGTGACAAAGTGGTCGCCGAAAACCTCGAATGCGTGCGGCGCGGTATCGCGGATGTCCGCGAGGTTTCACGCGAAATCATCGAATCTGAAATCAATCTAGAGGTCTGAGGGTTAAACCATGAGCAACCACACACAACAAGACATGTTTGAGCTCCTCGATTTTGAGGATTTTAACGAGCGCATCATTCGCGCCTACAACGATGGCTCAGCCGAAATGGGCCTGCCTGCTGACATCTCGACCGCTCGCTCGGTCATGGCCCCCGGCACGGGTCGCATGCGTGATTTTTCTTATATCGCGCCTGAGATTCCGATTTTCTTCAATGACAATTGCGTCGGTTGCATGGAGTGCGTCACTTCCTGCCCCGACACGGCCATCCTTGGCAAAGTTTTACCCAAATCTGAATTTGACTCCAAAGTTGCCGAGCTTGCCGGCACGGCCAAAGATCAATTTGAAGGCTCTTTCTCTACCACGAAAAAGTTCTACAACATGATTGAGAAAAAGGGTGGCGACCCTGGCATGTTTGGTATTTTCGTTGACCCGACCAAATGCAAGGGATGTGGCGAGTGCGTTGAGGTTTGTGATGACGAGGCGCTTGCGATGCAAGACAAGTCGGAACAAGGCTTGCCGCACTTCAAAGAGACTTTTGACATCTTCAAGAATCTGCCCGACACTTCTGATGATTACATCAACGAAAAAGTGTTGAGCGACATGATGCTCAAGCAAGAGGCGCTTGATGGTTTTGTCGGTGGTGCCGGTGCTTGCATGGGTTGCGGCGAGGTGACTTGCCTGCGCATGATGTTGGCCGCGACTAATTTTGTTTACGGTCCAGAGAGTTTGGGCATGGTCGCCGCGACAGGCTGCAACACGGTTTACGCATCAACCTACCCCTACAACCCATACACCGCCCCATGGATGAACTCGCTCTTTGAAAACTGCGCGACGACCGCCGCGGGTGTGCGTTTGCGTTGGGATCAATCCGGCCGCAAAGACAAAAAGCTTTGGGCGATTGGCGGCGATGGCGGCATGCTTGATATTGGTTTTCAGGCTCTGAGTCGCGTGTTGACTTCTGACCTTGATATCAATGTGATGGTGCTTGATACGCAGGTCTACTCCAACACGGGTGGCCAAACTTCCGGCTCAACTTTCTTTGCTCAAGAATCAAAATTGTCGGCCCACGGCAAGGTGACTCCAGGCAAAGTTGAGATGCGGAAGGAGGCGGCGCAAATCGCGATGATGCATCCGAATGTATTTGTGGCTTGTGTCTCGGCGGCCTTCCCCGCCCACTTCTATCGTGCCATCATGGCGGCCAACGAGTACGAAGGCCCAAGCTTGATTATTGCTTACACGACCTGCCAACCCGAGCACGGCGTCGGCGACGAGATGAGTAACGCTCAATCCAAGCTGGCTGTCGAAAGCCGCACCTTCCCGCTGCTTGTCCATGACCCCCGCGAAGGCAAATTATTGCGCGAGCGTTTAAGTCTAAAGGGCAATCCAAAAATCAAAGAGGACTGGATGAAAAAGCCGAAGACCGACGATGATTTAACCTTTGTCGATTTTGCCCGCACCGAAGGTCGTTTCCGCAAGCACTTTGACAAAGACGGCAACCCATCTGAAGCTTTGATGTCCAGTAATGACCACCGGCTTCACACCGGGCGGCGTCTGCAAGAGAGGGCCGTAGTTATCTAGTTGCTAACGGGGTGCCCGAAAGGGCCCAGCGGCGGTTGCCGCTGGCCCATTTTCGCAATTTGAAATAAATATGAATTGGTTGTCCAAGTAATGACTATTTGACTCTTAGTGTTCAGAAGGAGTTCACTTTGTTCTCCAGCGTATAGTCATGAAAACCACCGAACTTATTCAATTACTTGAGGAGAATGCCCCTCAAATCCAACGGGAATGGAGCGATTATCGCTCTGGCCCAACTCTAGACATGATGGCTCATGTCGGGCGAAAAGAGGACACCCACGCCTTCTTATTGCTCAAGGCTGGCAAATTTGAGACGAAATATGCCCCCACATTCCCTCACACTTTGTCAATGCTGCGCCAAATACCCCATCTTCGCGGAGCGAGTTTTTTAACTGCGGTTCCACATGGCGAGTGTGGCCTGCACAGAGGGCAATACGGGGTACAGCGCACCTTGCTTGGCATCGATATCCCGAAAGACAACTATTTCGAATTAGAGGGTAAGTTCATCCAATATATTGAACAAAAATGCATCACATTCCATGACTACCAGGAACACCGTGGGCGCAATGGATCTGATATGCCGCGCACCGCATTAATCGTAGATTGTTGGTCACTGCCCTCGCGGTTTAGTAATCCACTGCGCGCAATTGGAGCACGGCTCTTTGACAAAACACGTTTCAAAAACGGGGATGCTCAACAAGCATTGCGCTTGCAGATGCATCTAGAGAGTCAGGGCTAGCGTTTGAATTGGCTCTCGTAAAGAGAAATCCAGTCTTGCGGCGACATCTTGTTTGCCAACTCGCCGACAAGTTCAAAAGGGGTATCACTCATTTTCTTAATGCGTATACAGCTCTTTCCCATATCTAACTTCCGCTTGCAATGTTTTGGAAATTCTGCCACGAACCAGGTGAGCAATTCGGGGTCGGCGTAAATCCCCATGTGATAGACCGCAATATAGTTTTTTTGTGATGCCAAGCCTAAGAAAGGCAGGGGTGTCTTGGGATCACAGTGATAACCATCTGGGTAAAGCGAGTGCGGCACGACCCAACTCGGCATGCCATATTGCATGACTTCTTCAAAACCATCGGGGAGGTGCGCGCGAATAGCCTCAAGCAAACGCGTAAATGGCTCAACACGATCTGCGGGCAATTCGTCGAGGTAAGCGGCTACTGTTTTTGCTTTTGATTGCATGCTGTTGCCTTTCAGCCAAAACGAACGGATTTCAAGCCTCAGATTCTTTTGGCTGCCAAGCCAATCCGCGCAAGGCAACAAACAGTACAAGAGCAATGCCCACCGACCACATCAAGTCGTGCCGCAAACCCGCAACACCCGCAAGCAATGAAGTTGAAAGGGCTTCGCTATCAACACCGTCGCCCATTTCAGCGACATCCTGAAAAATGCCTGTCATTTCCGTCACCGCACTCACCAAAACATAACAAGGGTGAATCACAGTCATCATCGAAAGTGCCTCAAAAGTTTTCTTACTGCGGCCGTAAGTAAACAGTAAGGAGAGCGCGAGCAACCAGCTAGCTAACGCTCCTGCAATTGGGTAAACCAAGGTCATCGAAAGGATGCCCGCATTAACAGATGGGTCGTCTGCCATGCTTTCAAAAATGGCGAGGCTACCCGATTCGTCAACAGCATAAACATCAAAAATTTGCCAGACTCCAAAAGCTGCCGAGAGCAAATTGAACAAAAGTAACAGGCTCATGGCCCGCATCAAAAAAGGCAGGCGACGCGGGTCGCGACCGAAGAATGCCCAACCTCCGCCGGCAAAAGCTAGCGGAACGCACAAGAGTGAAACAATCGGCAAAAACTCAGTCATGGCTATTCTTCTTGGCGACTCTCAACAAAAAAGGAAAGATCGACCTGACGCAAACTTTCCGCCTCGTACTCCGCGACGGTGTAAACCCACGGCAAGCCTTCAATGTAGATGTAGCGATGGCCATCACTTGCCGATGCGCCTAGCTGAAACTGGAAAACAGCCCCGCCGATGCCAGCTCGAAAAACATCAACGCCCAGGCCATAGCGCGTGGCTACTGGGCGACTTGTTTCAACAGCCTCGACCACATCAGATGCTCGCAAGTCAGTCAAAACCGCAAGCAATTGCTCCGCAGCCCAATTCGGCACTTGACCAGAAGGTAAAGACCAAGTCGATTGCTCGACACCATTAATGAGCTCTGTCTTTTCACTGCGAGTCAATCGCCAACTTGAATCAGGCGCGTCAGAAATGCGCTCAACCCAGGTCACATCACTCGGCTCAACAGACGCGAGAAACTTATTCTCAATCCAATCGGCAGGATCCGTCACTGGAGCGATGTAATTGTTTGACAGAAAGACTTCGGATTCACCTGCACGGCGCACATAAAAAGCCAAGATGGCCCGCTCCGACTCTTCAGGGCTGATTTCCTGACCGCGCAATTTTCCGGCCATCAAGTCGGCCAACACGACACCAGAACCATCACGCACTGTGACTCGCACGGCATGCTCTGCATCGACTCCATAGACTTTATGGTTGGCTCGGTTATCTGAAACCAAATCACGAGATTTCAGTGAAGTCAAAGTTGCGAACAAATTGGCAAGTCTGGCCAAATGAGCCGGGTGGCCCAACTTAGTTGCCACACGCCACTTGCCTTCAAGCAAATGAAGTTTTGCTTCATTGCCAGGCGAAACAATCTCGACCTCAACAGCCGAGTCGATCACCTTCGCCAAGCCAGGGAAAAGCAAACCGATACCGGCACTCGTACGAGTGTGAGCGTCGCCCTGCCACGGCTTATGCACGACAAGAGCCCCTGCCGTCAACAAACAAAAGCAAAGTGCCAACCACAAATTGCGGCGAATTAACGAAGAAGAGATCATGCCTCGCCTCCAGGAACCGAGCGCGACCAAGGGCGTTTAGCGGCTTTTGCGTGATAAGAGAAATGCGCGAAAGACAGCAGGAGTGTAAGGAGTAATGGCATAAAGACATTGCTCCAGGCAAGGGAGCGGCGCTCAGATCGCTCGTATTCTTTTGCCTCGCGGTCTAAGGAGTCTGCCTCTTCGGATGTACTTGGCGCACCACCCTGTTCCGCAATGTATTCATTGTAAAAATGAGGAATCCGCCGCGTGCGTTTCCCACGAGAGCGCAAGCCGATGAGCGAGCCTCGCTGTGCCATCCAGTCGACCAAGTTAGCAAGGAGGTCAGCATTGATTGAACCCGCCTGCAAAGAGGCGTTATGAAACAAGTCTGCGTCGCCAAGGATGGTCAATAGGCCATTGCCCTCAACAATGTCATGCAAGCTGACGGCCAACGAGTAAGATCGAGGCAAGCCAGACGCCACAGCAGCTGCTCGCTGTTGCTCGATATTCTCTGCCGACATTTTTAAGTTTGCCCCCGGCGGTAACAACCACGCTTGCTCGGATGAGCTCAGCAGAGTCTCAGCCGAGTATTCGAATCTGGCTTTATCTTCCAGAAGAATCGGATGCGCCCAAAAAAGCAAAGCATCTGAGAGGGAAGCTGTGACGACATGATTGGGATTTAGACCGCCATCAGACAGGACGGGCAAAAATCCATAAGGCATCGTGATTTGCGCCTGCTTCACAGTGCCATCTGGCATAGGCACATCACGGCTTCCAACAGGAGCTTCTTGGGAATGAACATCCCAAAGTAAACTCGATTGGGGATGGACCCCTAAACTCGCAAGCCAATCTTGCAAACCAGACTGAATGGGGCGCGCGCCCAAACCTGGCGAAATTTCTTCTCCATCCCAAAGCATGAGAACATGCCCCCCTCCAGCCAAATAATGCTGAATGGCCGACAACTCATTTTCATTGACACCTTCGGGGCGTGCAACGATCAACAAATCGGCATCGTCTCCTAATCGCAGGCCATCGAGTGTCGCATCAAGCGTGACATCATCAATGCGATAACGGTCTCGTAGAATTGCGCGCATATTCGCAAAAATACGATCGGCAGGCACGGGAACACTGATGCCTGGCACAGGTGGCGGCATAACCGATTCACGCGAGAAAAAAGCAACGCGAGGTTGCTCAGGCTTTAAGAGTGCATTCAGCCGCGTCACAAACGAAAACTCAAATTCTGCAGGGATGCAAAATGGAATCACCTCAGATGCATCTTGGTAACGCATCTCTAGTCCTTGATAGAGGGTGTTCATGCTGACTGAACCAACGCGACGGCTCGGCAGCGGGACAGCAGCAATACCAATATGCTCAGCATCACGCGATGCAGCGAGATCCGTGGTCGGGTCAACCATCTCGACCACCATTTTGCCGTCGGATGCTTGAGACATTTCTTCGAGCAAATCCTCAAGAACCATGCGAGCGGGAAGCAACCCTTCCGCGCCTTCGATGTCACGGTTAAAGTAAAGTTTGACCTGCAAGCGGTCGTCAAGCTCGCCGAGCAAGTCTATGGTTGAATCCGCAAGAGTAAATTCTTGGTCTGCAGTCAAGTCGAGACGGCTCGAAATTGCCTGGGAAAGACTTAAGAAAGCGATTAGCGAGCCAAAAAGAAAAACTGCAGCCCAGCGAATGTGTTGACGCGCACTCATGATGCCCTCCGATGCTCAAAGATGAGGCCATTCAGGCAGAGAAAGAAGACCGTCACGGCGAAGTAAAAGAGCACATCGCGCAAATCGACTACACCTCTTGCAAAAGCAAAGAAGTGCCCATCAAAATCGGCGGCCAAAATTACGCGGCCAAGAGTCGGTGGCATCGCCTCTGCAGTTGCAGCGAAATCGAGCATATTCCAGGTCATCAAACCGACTGCAGCCAGTAGCCAAGCGACGACTTGGTTGCGCGTGCAGGCAGACAAGAAAAGGCCAAATGAAATTGCTGCCGCACCCATTAGCATTGCGCCCAAATATCCACCCAGGACTGGGCCCCAATCTAAATCCCCCAAACTTGCGACGGTCAGCGGAATGCCAATTGTGAAGAACAAAGAAGCCGCCAAGAGCCCCCAAGCACCAAGAAACTTACCCAAGACCAAATCGCGCAAGCGCAAGGGGTAAGTCAGTAGTAGTTCTTCCGTGCCTGCTCGCCGCTCTTCCGCCCAAGCCCGCATAGTGATAGCCGGGATTACTACGATAAAAAGCCAAGGGAGCAATCCAAAAAAATCTCGTAGAGTCGCCACGCCACGGTCGAAGAACGGCCCCATCACAAAAAAGAACGCCGCTGAGACGGCAGGTAACAAGGCCAGCAAGACATAGGCAATCGGTGAATCAACGGACGACTTCCACTCGCGTTTCGCCAAAAGGAAAGCCTTCATGAGTAAACCTCACTTGTTTGGTTTTGACCCAATGCTCGAAACAGGGACTCTAATGTGGCCGTTTGTGGAGCGAATGCTGTCAACTCGACCCCCGCAGCTGTGAGTGCGCGCACCGCAGTAGCTTGGGTTTGCACGGCATCATTTGAGAGAACGGACCATTCACACAACCAACTCGAAGCACCCGTAACGCCAGAGGGCATCACGCGGACGACTTCTGCGCCCGCCGCTCGACATGCGGCGGCCAGCGAATCTGAATCACCAAGCGCAGACACCTGGATCGGCATCACGCCCGATTGAGAGCTCAACTCAGCCAAGGAGCCATCGGCTACTTTCTCACCTTGGTGGAGCAAGACCACTCTGCCCGCCAAAGCCTCGACCTCACTCAAGACATGGCTCGTCAGTAAAACCGTCTTTTCACGCCCTAGTTCGCGAACCAACTCACGAATCTCAACAACTTGCAAAGGGTCAAGCCCATTGGTTGGCTCATCGAGAATCAGCAAATCGGGTTCATGTAACAAAGCTTGCGCCAAGCCCGCACGCTGGCGGTAGCCCTTAGAGCATTCACCAAGCAGGCGGCCCCAAACTGTGGCCAAACCGGTTTGCTCAACCGTGCGGTCAATCGCAGCACGAGCTGCTGCACCCGAAAGCCCGCGTGCGCCGGCAGCAAACTTCAAAAAATCTTGCACGCGCATTTCGGTATAGAGTGGGTTGCTCTCAGGCAAATAGCCCAAATGCTGTTTCGCGGCCACGGGGTCAAGCGCAACATCAATGCCGCAAATTTTGGCTGCACCTGAGTCTGCGCCCAAATACCCAGCCAAGATGCGGATGGCCGTCGATTTACCCGCGCCATTAGGCCCAAGAAACCCCACGACCTCGCCCGCACCCACCTTAAAGCTCACCCCGCGCAGGGCGCAGACATCGCCAAAAGTCTTGACAAGTGCGGAAGCGGATACAACCGATTCGTTAGACATCATCTAAGGAGAACGCAGCCAGGAAATCTTGGTTGGACGGATATCGATGCATACGGTCGATCAACATCTCAACGGCCTCACGCGGGCGCAATGTTGACAAAACGCGGCGCAAAATATTTATTTTGCGCATCGTCACGCGGCTGTACAACTTTTCTTCTTTTCGCGTGCCTGTGGACTCAATATCAATCGCGGGATAAATCCGACGATCGGCCAACATGCGGTGCAAAGTCAATTCCATGTTGCCGGTACCTTTGAACTCTTCGAAAATGATGTCGTCCATCTTTGAACCGGTACGCACTAGAGTTGTCGCCAGAATCGTCAATGACCCTGCCGTCTCGGTGTTACGCGCGGCGCCGAAGAAATGCTTTGGCTTAGTGAATACGCGAGCGTCAAGGCCACCCGACATTACTTTGCTGTCTTTGCCGCTCAAAGTGTTGTTGTAGGCGCGCGTCAATCGCGTGATGGAGTCAAGCAGAATGACCACATCTTTGCCGGTTTCAACCAAACGCTCGGCGTGATATTGCACCAGCTCTGCAAGCCGCACATGGTTCTTTGGCTTTTCATCCATTGTGCTGACGAAGACCTCACCGTTTTTCACCGCGCGCTTCCAATAGGTCGCCTCTTCGGGGCGCTCGTCAATGAGCAACACGATGAGATGAATTTCAGGGTAAAGCGCCTCAATGGATTCAGCAATTTGCTGCATAATTGTGGTCTTACCTGTGCGAGGTGGCGCAACAAGCAAACCGCGCTGCCCCCGCCCAATCGGCGAAAGCAAGTCAACCACACGCATTGAAATTTGGCCGTCACCCTCGTGCGTGCCTAACTCATAATGAAAGTCAGGGTCAATCACGGTGAGATTTTTGAACGGTTTGCGCCGACGATGCTCGGCCATATCGAGCCCATCAATGGATTCAAGAAAAGTCATTTTGGGCGATTGATGCCCGTGAGAAACGATGCCTTTGCCCACCAAATGGTGGCCACGCTTTAACTGAAACTTCTTGATGACATTGGCCGGCACCATCGGGTCGGATTTCTGCTCGGCCAGGTCGGCATCAATCTGGCGTAAATAGCCCGCAGCTCCGGGGAACATATCGAGAATACCCTCGATCGCGACCTCTTTGGGTGGACTCGCGGGCACTTTGGGCTTTCGAGAAGATTTACGAGACGAGCCGCGAGTCGCCTTATCGTCCGCATTATCGGTGCTCCCCTCATCATCATCGGAGCCTTGCGCAGCAGCCGTTGATTCGTCATTTGAATCCGGCATGCCGCCAGGGCGTCGCCGTCGACGACGGCGGCGACGAGGCGAAGCGCCTTCCCCGTCTGTGGTTACAGGCGTTTTCTCCTCGGCACCCTTTGAGGAATCCGAAGTAGAGTCATGGGTCGATTCAGCCGTTACAGATGTGGAATCACCACCATCTGCTTGTTGTGGACTACGACGGCGGCGTCTGCGCCGGCGGGGCCCTGATTCAGGTAATTTATCTTCGGTCACGAGGACCACTCCCGGTTAGGGACTATCCGCCCCACAAAGGGAACGGGGACACGCCAAAATGGCGGAAACTAGGTCGGGCGGCACAACTTGTGCTCCGACTCAACATGTCAAGCATAGCGCATCAGCACGCAAAACGCCACGGCAAAAGAGGAATCTAGCGCCCCAAATCCACGAAAACGCCATTGTTTTCGCGCGACAAATGAACAAAAAAGCGTTTTTGAAAATCTCCAATTCCGATTGTATGGATTACCGTACGGCGAAATTGATTGATGTGCGTGATGGAATTGCGAATATCTTCTACCTCGACCAATTCACCAACAGTTGGCTCGCCGTCTGACAGAAAGAAAAGGGTGTCGGGAGCACCCGGGATTTTTTTACTTACAGCACCCGAGACAGGGCCCTTGAAACTCTTGCCGTCTCGCACGGCCAAACCAGCCAGCAAAGCAGCATAAGTATTTGTGCGCCCTGTGTCAGTCGATCCTTCGCCACCCAGCGGGCGCAACTTATCGACCCAAGAAATCGCACTTTTGCGGTTCAGCGCATTGGCCTTCACCATCTTTTTCTTCCAAGGGTAAATAGAACTCGCAAAAGAGATAATATTGAAAAAGACACCCTCTTCTAAACCTTCAATCGTACGCCTCAGCTCTTCGCGGACGATATCTAACTTTTCAAACGACTCAAAGCCTCGCTCACGAAAAGCATCCTTGTCAATCACCTCGTCTTTCATCGAGCCCGAGACATCAATCACAAACATGATTCGCTTACTTGTGGTCTGAATGCCGACAAAGGCAGACTCAGCATCTGGAAAACGATAGGCCTTGTTCTCCTCTTCGCGAGCCGCTCGCCTTTTAAGAACATCTTCATCACTTGGAAGTTGGTAGCCCTGAAGTTTGGCACGCTCCCACCAATTGCGCCAAGTTGCCGGATCATCACGCAAATTCAAGTCTGTCAACTCAATCAAAGTTGGATAAATCATCTGCAAGATGCGCCCCTCCCCCGACTCACGCAATTCAAGCAGAGGCGGGATGGCCTCAATCACACGCACGGTGCGCAATGCGAGACAAGCCGCTGTTGCAACAGACAAATGTTCATCCTGCAAAGCTCGCACCAAAACAGGGCCAGCAAGCTCTTTCTTTGTGTTTCCAATCAAGGCGAGCGAATCAATAGCCGCAACTCTCACCATCGGCTCGGGATCTTTTTCCGCCATTTTTGCAATCACCTCAATCGAGAGAGGGTCGCCAAGCCGCCCAAGCGCTGTCGTGACCCATAGGCGCACATCAGACGATTTATGATTCATATGCGGCAAGAGAAGAGGTTGAAACTCTTTCCACCTATTCTGGGCAACGGCCTGAGCGATCATTGCAACGGTCCCTGCGGGCTTGCCGTCTTCAAGGATGGAAAGCATGGGCGCTCTCGACTCAACTTCTTTGAGGGCAGAGATAATCCGCAAAGCGGCCTGCGCCTCTGCTTCGCTCTTGCCTTTCAAAATAGGCAGCATAACTTTCGTCACTGCAGAAGATTCAATGTCTTCTAGAGACAAGATTAGCTCAACTCGCTCAACAGGGTCTTTGGACTTGCGAAAGAACTTTTTAAAATCCTTAACCGTCTCATCATCCTGTACAGGAATGAGAGCCGCGAGAAATACGAGCAGTGCAGTGGCAAGCATGGCACTCTAGGATAGCGGCAATGCGGTTCACTCTCTCCACTCACCTGCTCGTTTATCACAAGCTCGACGATGCGGCGCTCGCGGCTTTAGCCAGCGGCCCATGGTCAGGGCTTGAGCTTTGGCTGGCAGAGCCACATGTACCTTGGAATGATTTAAGCGCGATGCGAATGCTGCGTGAGAACATGCAAGCCGTCGGCTTGCATGTTGAGACCGTGCATCTGCCGCTCTACCCCTCCGTTAGCCGCTTAATTGAAAAAGGCGAGCGCTGGTCGCTCATTGACGGCGACTTGTCACAGCGCGAGATTGCACTCAAGAGCATGTGCCGTGGAATTGAGGCCGCAGCTACCGTAGGTGCTTGGGGTGCGGTGATGCACCTGGGTTGGCCCAATGACGATTGGTCAGCCCCGATTCCTGATTATGCCCGCCACGCCGTCACCAAACTTCTGCAGTGCGCTCACGAAAACAAGATCACCCTCCTGCCGGAAAACATTCTTTCAGACGGCACCACTTGCGCAGCCCTGGTTTCCTTACTAAACGAGCTCGACCCCGAATTACGCGCCGGCATTTGCCTTGATTTTGGGCACGCCCACCTCACGGATTCCGTCATTGGAGAGCTGAATGTTGCGGGAGAACGCGTGCAACATTTACATCTTCACGACAACGATGGCGAAAGTGATGCGCACTTGCATCCGGGGCAGGGCAACATTTCATTCCCGGAAGCATTTGAGCAATTACAAGCCCTATCCTTCCAAGGGACGGCCGCCTGGGAAATCCGCGATTACAGCCGCGGGAAAAAATCGCCACTAGAATTGGTTCAGGCCGTGGTTGGAAGTTGCGAGCCCCTCTCTAAATGAACACCTCCGCCACGAACTTGCTGCAAGATTTCGTCCGGGGTGAAATCCCCGTGCGCGAGTTGACCGCAGAGGCATCCCCGCGGCGATATTTTCGAGCGACTCAATACGGCTCACCTTGGCTTTTCGTTAAATCGCCGCAAAGAGCACCCGTAGCGATTACAAAGTGGATGGCCTCCTTGGGCGTGCGCGTTCCAGAGATTGGGGCGGTAGCTGAAGGTGTCTACTTGGTGCAAGACTTGGGTGATGTGCACTTGTCCCATGCACCGACTTTAGAACACTACATTGAATTAATGCGTACCTGGGGCACTTTTGCTTTCGCAACGCTACCGAGTGATTTGCCGAATGCAAAGGTGGCACTTGATGCCGTTTTGTTCGAGCGTGAGTTAGCGCAATTCAAAGAGGCTTATTTAGAGAAGTTTTTAAGTTCAGAATTATCCATGCCTGAATACTTTGCTGCTCTCGCGCAGGGTGCGGCCAAGGGTCCGCAAGCCCTTCAGCACCGTGATTTCCATTGTCGAAATGTGCTCTTCCCTGATGTGGGATTAACAATTATCGACCACCAAGATTTGCGAATGGGCCCCCTTTTCTATGATTTAGCATCGTTGCTGACCGACGCCTACCTCGATTTGAGCGATGGCGTACTCTCATTTTTGACTCAGCAAATCCCTCAACTTGGCGCTCGTTTTAACCTTAGCGCAAAAGAGGCACAAGAGCACTTTCAAAGGGTGGCAACACAGCGCGTCCTGAAGGCTCTTGGCACTTTCGGTTGGCTGCTGAATCAAGGTCGACAAGAATACGCCGAAGCAGAAGTCCGCGCCCGTGCGCATGCTTGCCGACTTCTCGATGGCCAAGAGGGTGCTCAAGATTTACTCCGAGTGCTTTCGGCATGAAAACAGCTCTACTCTTAGCTGGTGGGCTCGCGACTCGATTAGGCGAGCTTTCGCGCTCCACACCAAAGGCATGTGTCCCCATCGATGGTCTTTCACCGCTTGCTTTCCTTATCCCTCGCCTGGCGGCTGCAGGAGTCCATCGAATCTGGATCAATCTCCATCATCATTCTGAGCAAGTTCAACATGAGGCCGAAAGAGTCTGTCCACCCGGGATTGAGCTGTGTTGGTTTTTTGAAGATGCCCTTCTCGGCACAGGCGGCACTTTGCTGGGTGTAACACATAAGAATGGTGAGATCCCCGACCTTGTCGCCAACGCAAAAATGTTCACGGATTTTGATTGGGTGAAAATACTCAAAGCGAATGCTCCGACCCTAGTCTTACACCCATCCAGTGATTTAGAAGTATTCGGTGGCTTCCGCTACAGCGAAACGGACCAAATCGAATCGTTGCGTCGCGCAGGCGCACCTCGGCAGGAGGCCAAGGTAGGCGTCTATACGGGCATTTGCCGGCCATCTGAATCTTGGCTGCCTCACCTTAAACGCGCACCAACAAATGCGCCGATTTGCTTAATCCGGCATGGTTTACTTGCCACCGTTCATGAGCAGCCAGTCAATGCGCTGATTCACCATGGAGCATGGTGCGAAATCAGCACGCCTGACCGCATCGACTCGGCTCGGGAAACATTGCGCGGCATCTTGTCCCGTGAGGACAAATGCGCGGATGCGACTCACGGCGACTAAACCAAACTGGCCGAGGCGTCACGCAATACCCGATTGCCGCCACGGCGCATGGTGACACCACGGTCATCCAACCACTCAAGCAGGGGCATTAAGAACTTGCGCGTCGTCTTAAATTCATCTCGCAAAGCAGGGATATTCATTTCGCCACTCTGAAGTTGCTGTACAACGCGGTCGCGCATTTTTTCAGCGCATGATAGAGCCAACACAAAGCCCTGCTCAGGACGGACAATCTTGCCTTGGTCGAGCAAGACATCAATCCATACGCCAACATCGGCTGTAGACCCAAACCGCTGCGCCAATTCATCGAGCGAAGGTGGCTGAAAACCGGCCTCTTCAAAGATGTGAAGTAAGTCAGCCACCTTGGAAAGCAGCGAGTCATTCAACTCAAGGCCAAGCAAATCCCAATGCGTTCCTGGCATACGACGAATGCCGTAACTTTCAAGTTCTTCATCAGGAGCTTTCTTCAACGACTTGTAACCTTCTTTGCCAAGAGCGTCGCGTAATTGGGTAATCGGAATGCGTAAGCGATGCGGGTAATCTCGACGCCACCCCCCCAAAACTGCGGCGACTTCTTGCGCAAATGCACCGGAGCCTGCCATCCCGAGGAAACGATTCTCACCAACCTGCCTCGCGTGGCCAACAGCGCAGGCCGCTTGCAGTGCGTCGGTCGTTGCTGCAAGTTGCCAACCTAACCGTTGTGCCAACTCTTGCGGCGTAGTGGGAGTTGCCCCGTAACTCTCAAGCATGGCGACCAAGAAAGCGTCTGGGTCGGCGATGCATTCAGCGAGGTGCTCCAGCTGTTTGCGCTCGGCCGCATCGCGCTTTTTCAATCGATAAGCACCAAAGGCTAGAAAACGCCCCAGGCCTAGGTTTACTGCTGGGCTTGGGCGGCGCAAAATCAAACGGTCACGCGGCGCTAAAGCGATGGGCTCTGTCAATTCAATATCGACTAGGCCGTTAGGAAGAGCAGTCGGCCCACTCATTTGAGCAACAGCGGGTGGCAAAAAAATCCTCCCCTCGACGCAGGAAGTCCCGGCCAGAATCTGCACTTGCGCTCCGTGCTGAATCCGCGGTGCTTGCGCTAACCACTGCAAACTAACGCGCAGCAACTGACCCGAGCAAAGGGAATGAGGGGCTGCCAAAACAGTGCCGCGCACACAATGTTGAGGGTCAAGATCGGGCAAATTCAAAGCAGTGCGCAAACCGGCGCTGCCCGTTTCGCTATCACGACCATGCACCTGCACACGGCGCACGCGGCTCACTTTTCCCGCTGGTAAGGCGACTAACTCGTCACCGGCAACCACGGAACCGGAATCGCAAACACCTGTCGCGATGGTTCCCGCGCCATGCATTGCGAAAGAACGCTGGACAGGCATACGAAACAAACTGCGCCCCTGGCCCGTTGCGACATGGCCCTCAGCAAGCTTGCGCAAACTCTGTCGCAACTCGGGCAAGCCAGCACCAGAGTGGGCGCTTACATTCAAAAACTCGACTGCCTCCCAGGGCGTACCTGCGACAAGCTCTTCGACCTCTTCCCGTACGAGTTCAAGGGTCTCCTCATCAGCCAAATCAGACTTGGTCAAAACAAGGATTCCGCGTGTGACGCCGAGCAATTGCAAAACTTCAAAGTGTTCGCGCGTTTGTGGCATCACGCCGTCGTCGCAGGCGACCACGAGCATTGCCGCGCCCATGCCCGTTGCACCGGCGACCATTTTGCGCACTAACCGCTCGTGACCCGGAACATCTACAAAGCCAATCTCAAGGCCATCTTCAAAGACCATTTCGGCATAGCCCAAATCCATCGTGATACCGCGCTCTTTCTCTTGTTGCCAACGGTCAGGATGCTCACCCGTTAACGCCTCCACCAAGGCACTTTTGCCGTGGTCGATATGGCCGGCTGTGCCGATTACCAAAGGTGCGGGGCGAAGGTCAATCATCTCTAGAATGCAACGGAATGGTAGCGAACCCTCCCCCCTCCGACACGCAAAACGGGGCTCCAGTGCTTACACTTGGGCGTCATCTCAAAACAAGATATGGCCGGCGGCTGCGGCGCGTCATGCTCGACCTTGGACTTACTTGCCCCAATCGTGATGGAGCAAGTGGTTTCGGCGGATGCATCTACTGCGACTTATCAGGTTCAGGCACGGGGGCCGAACGGGCAGGCTTGCCATTGGCTCAACAGTGGGAAACTGAATTAAAGCGAGTGCGCCGCATCAATGCGGATGACCCCGCGGCAATTGTCTATTTCCAGTCATACTCCAACACTTATCCTGATCTTCAACCACTTGAACAAGGTCTCCAAACGGCTCGTAGTTGGGCAGAAATTGCGCCCATTGTGACCATCGGCACACGCCCCGATTGTTTCAGCGAAGAGGCCGCGCAACTGCTTGGCAAATACCGCGAAACCTTCGACGAAGTCTGGGTCGAATTCGGCCTTGAAACGGCTCAAGACTCGGTACAACAGCGCATTGGCCGTCACGACACGCTCGAAAATTTTCACCAAGCTTGCCAACGTGCGCACCAACATGGGCTCGGCATTATTGTGCACTGCATGAGTGGGCTGCCGGGCGACGGCAAAGATAGTTTGCTTGAGCAGGTTGCTGAAATCCGCAAAGCAAAAGCTCACGGCGTCAAGTTCCATCAACTCATGGTGCTCAAGAAAACGCTGCTCGCGCATCAATTCCTCAACGGCGAAGATGACATCGAAATCTTGACCCACGAGGATTACATTCAGCGTGTTGCCGATGCCATCGAGCATTTGCCGCCTGATGTGGTCGTCCATCGCCTTGTGGCGGAAGCACCCGAAGCCGAGCGTCTGGCGCCACTCAATTGGCCAAGCCGGCAGTCGGTGCATTCGGCCATCGAAAATGAATTACGCCGCCGCGGCACTTGGCAAGGCTCATCGTTATAAAAAAAACACCGACCCACATGGGGTCGGTGAAAAAAATGGTGAGGGCACCAGGACTTGAACCTGGGACAAATTGGTTAAAAGCCAACTACTCTACCAACTGAGTTATGCCCCCGTTTAGCGCGAACGATTAAACATCAAGGATGTCAGAAGACTTGTCTTTAACTAAGACTTCGAGCTTGTCTTCGTGTTCCTTGAGGATGTCTTGCACTGAAGACTTCGCAGATTTTACATCGTCTTGTGTGACGCTTACATCCCTCTTTTTGTCTTTTTCTGCAGTTTCTACATCTTTCAAAACATCGCGGCGCACATTGCGCATCGAGATCTTGGCTTCTTCCGCAACAGTCTTGACGCGACCCACCAATTTGAGGCGTTGCTCCTCACTCAGCATCGGGACGCTAATGCGTAAGACCTTGCCCTCAATCGAAGGATTGAAACCCAAGTCAGCGGCCATCACGGCCTTTTCGATGTCTTTAAGAGTCGAGGCATCAAAGGGTTTCACCACGATGCAGCGCGGCTCAGGAACCGTCACAGCCGCCAACTGCCCCATCGGGGTTGGACTGCCGTAATAGTCAACGCGCAAGTTTTCGACTAAGCCAGGGTTGGCGCGGCCAGTGCGGATACCGCGTACGCCCGTGGAAAAATGCTCGAGGCATTTATCCATGCGATCACGCGCATCGCTGAGAAAAGGTTGGATGCTAGAAGCCATGGTTAATTATGAATGAGAGTGCCAATGGACTCGCCGCGTGCTGCTCGCAAGACACCATCTTGAGCGGTCATTTCAAAAACCACCAAAGGCAAATCGTTTTCGGAGCAGAGGGTGAAAGCCGTTTGATCCATCACGCGCAGGCGGCGCGCAAGGACATCATCAAAGGTCAAGTCTGGCAACTTAACCGCATCATCGTGATGTTTCGGGTCTTTGTCGTAAACGCCATCAACCATTGTGGCCTTCAGCAAGACATCACACCCAAGCTCGACGCCACGCTGGGCAGCCGTGCTGTCGGTTGTGAAATATGGACTGCCTAAACCGCCCACCAACACAACCACTCGCCCTTTTTCCATGTGGCGCAAGGCGCGACGACGGATGAAAGGTTCACAAACTTTGTGCACATCAATACTCGACATCACGCGAGTGGGGACACCATTAGCCTCAAGAGCATCACAAAGAGCCAAACCATTAATAATGGTGGCCAGCATGCCCATGTAATCGGCTGTCGCGCGTGCAATGCCAAGCTGTTCGGATTGCTTTCCACGCAAAATATTGCCGCCGCCAATGACGCAAGCCACCTCGGCACCAGACGAAATCAGTGCACGCAATTGACTTGCGAGCACTGAAACTCTTTCGGTATCCAGGGTGGTGGCGTCTTCGCTAGCGAAACCTTCGCCGCTGACCTTCAGGAGAAGGCGGCGGTACTTGAAGTCGCCGGAAGAAGTCACACTAAGAGCCTAACTCAAATCGTGCGAAGCGAGCAACCTTAATGTTTTCGCCCAAGGCGCCAATCGCAGTGCGAACACGCTCTTCGACGCTCATGGAAGGATCTTTCACATACTCTTGAGAGAGTAGAGCCCGCTCACTGATGAACTTCTCCATACGGCCATCGACAATCTTTTCTTTAATGTCGTCTGGCTTGCCCTGCATGTCTTCCGAGTCGAGCAGAATGCGGCGCTCTTCGGCGACGAGATCAGCAGGAACATCAGATGAATTTACAGCAACGGGGCTAGGCACGGTTGCAGCGATGTGCATACAGAGGTCGTGGCAAAGTGCCGTGAAATCTTCGCCGCGAGCAACGAAGTCAGTCTCACAAGCGATCTCAACCATCACGCCAACCTTTTGGTTGTGATGGATGTAAGAGTAAACACGGCCCTCAGCCGTTGAGCGATCTGCCTTTTTATCGGCAACTTTCAGGCCCTTCTTGCGAAGGAGGTCCATGGCAGCGTCAAAATCACCCTCAGTAGAAACGAGAGCTTTTTTGCACTCCATCATGCCGGCGCCCGACTTCGTGCGGAGCTCGGCAACAATTTTTGCAGTAATGGTCATGACTATTTTGTCAGCTATGTTTGACTACTCAGCCGAATCGGTGGCTGGTGCATCGGTTGCCGGGGCCTCTGGGGCTGGAACGGCAGGAGTTTCTGTAACTTCAGTGGCAGGAGCCTCTGGGGC
>CAZPAY010000007.1:72650-106325 GCA_964584805.1 uncultured Planctomycetales bacterium
GGCAGGAGCCTCTGGGGCTGGAGCCTCTGGGGCTGGAGCCGCTTCGTCATCGCGTTTGAACTCGACCGGGCGGTTGATACCACCAGGGAAAGTTGGGCGAGGAGCACCTGGAGCTGGGCGACGCGCGCCACCACCGCCAGAACCGCCGCCTGGGCCGCCAGAACCGCCGCCTGGGCCGCCTTGACCGCGACCGCCGCCGCCACCTGGGCCACCCTGGCCACGACGAGGACCGCCACGACCTTGGCCTTGACCTTTTCCACCACGAGCGCCCGCGGGCATTGGCTCAGGCTTAGTTGGAGCAGCAACGCCACGCTCCTTGCGCAAGACCTTGCCGTCTTCTACGGCGTCTTTAAGGTGGTCAAGAATGTAAGCGACAGAACGAATCGCATCGTCGTTTGCAGGGATAACGACATCGCAGGCGTCGGGGTCACAATCGGTGTCGACGACACCCAAAACCATGATGCCCATGCGCTTGGCCTCAAGCACAGCGTTTCTTTCGTTTTTAGGGTCGATGACAATCATCGCACCAGGCAAGCGGAACATGTCACGAATGCCGTGCAAGTTACGGAAGATTTTGCGCTTTTCGCGGTTGAAACGCGCGGCAGCTTTCGAGGAAAGCGTAGCCACGAAACCCTCGCGCTCTTTGCGCTCAAGATCTTCGAGATACGCAATACGCGAACCAATAACCTCGTAGTTGGTCAAAGTACCGCCAATCCAGCGATCATCGACATAAGGCATGCCGGTTGTCTCGTGCATCTTTGCAACTTCAGAACGCAACTGCGGCTTCGTGCCCACAAAGAGGACATCTTGACCAGAAGCAATCACCTCTTTGATGACATGCTTGGAACGCAAAATTCCACGAATGGTCTCTTTTAGGTCAATAATATGGATGCGGTTCCGTGAGCCATGAATGTATGGCTCCATTTTAGGATTCCAGCGGGAGATACGGCAGCCGATGTGTGCGCCAACTTCGACGAGTGCCTTTACGGAGAGGTCTGACATGACGGTCCGGGAGGTCTTGGGTATTAAGGGTTTAGAACCGGGGTTTTGCAGGGCCCGGATTCAGTCGGTAGTGACTGAAATTGAGCCGGATAGTTTAACCGCGCAATCCCCCAAGTCAACACATCCGTAAATATTTGCAACTTCCTATGGGAGCAGGATGATATGCTTGTTGCAGATGTTTCAACGCGTGCAAAATAGAGCGTCAGGGCCACGCACCTTGGCGATTCTAAACCATCGAGGTGCAGCCCTCGAAGAGTTGCGGCGTTGGTTCCAAGATCGTGGTTGGGAAGTCAGGGTCTCTCGGACGCTCGAAGACACCACTCAACTTCTTTCGTCAAAAGAACTTACGGCTGCTGTCATCGCGCCACTAACGCTCATGCCAGAGGGGCTCGAATGGACGGAATTATTCACCCAACTGTCGCCGTCCACCACTCTGCCTTGGCTGCTTCTGCCCTACGAAAATGCCTCACCTGGGCTGGTCACCAACCTTTTGCGCGGCCGAGATGCCTTGGCCGACTGGTCGGATTCCACGGACGACCTCCCTCGCCAAGAAGCGCGCATGATGAACTTGCTTCGTTTAGATCAGCTGCTCGCCGAATCGCGAACGCGCGCTGCCGCTCTGGAAGGCCAGCTCATCACCGACCACAAGACCGGTTTGTTCAACGACCGGCACTTTCGCATTCGTCTCAAAGAAGAATTTGAACGCACGCAACGCCACGGCTCGCCCCTCACGATGGTTTTGCTCGACTTGGATGACTTCAAAAACATCAACGACTCGACCTCATATGAATTTGGCGATCTGGCGTTACGCACCACAGGCGAAGTCTTGCGTCAAAGCACGCGTTCCATCGATATTGCCGCGCGTATCGGCGGCGACGAATTTGCCCTCTTACTTCCAAGCACAACTTTAGAGGAAGGCATTGCGGTCTGCCGACGCATTCAAGCCATGAGCAATCATCAAAGAGTTACCAACGAAAGTCACTCCATGGAGCTCGGCATGAGCCTAGGAATTGCAACTTACGATGGCCACGGCCTGCAAGACCAACGGCAATTGTTCCTTCGCACAAACGAAGCTCTTAAAGCAGCCAAAATAGCTGGGAAAGGCCGCGTTGGCTTCTACGATCCGCAAAGTCAAAAAGCCGTAGCGCCGGGCAATGCTCCCAGTCGCCCCGCGGCTAAAGTGGAAAATAAAAAGGGGAAAGACAGCAGCAAGAAGAAGTAACGAAATGCCTCGACAGCATTAATCATTAACTATTTCTCCCCAACCTAAAAAACTTAAATCCACATTGGCGCCTGCCCACGATTGGCCCTTGCCTTTCAGGATAAAACGGCACTCAACATGGGCGGGTAACTCAATCTGATAACGCGCAGAGCCTGATGCTGGAACAGCCCCAACCAGCCGCTCTTTTGCTCCTTGCCCAGCGACCACAAAAAGTTGAGCGCCCTGAAAACGCGCGCGCCCTAGACCCTTAGCTGACAACCCTAAGCGCAAAAAAAGCACGCTATCTTCTTCCCTGCCCGCGAAGGAAACATCGAGGGGCAAATGACAGCCAAGGCCCAACGATGCGGGAAGATCACCCGGCACAAGTGGATGCCCAGTCGTTGAAAACCCAACGCGATTAGGCCAAAGAGAAACAGAGTCGATCTCGCCTTCTGCAAGAATCGGAAGAGCAGAATCAATCCCTTTTGTTCTGGGGCTTTTCTTGTGGAATCGATGTTCAATCAATGCGATGGAATCTATCTCTGACGATAATGTGAAGCCAGCACTCGCTCGAAATCGCCAAAGCAAAGAGAGCGTGTGGGCCAAGCCATTTGGCAAAGGCTCAATCGCATCAACAGCAAGACGATTCCCGTCTTTGAAGTGCACGAAAAAGGGGGCGTGAAATTCAGGCGCATCCGCCACTAAATCCATGCGAAGGATGCGACTCCAAGGGAAAGACACCTCCTTCTTTGAAACATCAAACGAGACTTCATCTATTGTCGAAGACAAAAACCAGCCACTAACAAAATCAGGGGCGTTGCCGCTCGATGTAAGTTGAAGTTCATCCCGCGAAGATCGCTGGTGCGACAATTGCGCATAGGGAGCGACAGACCAAACGAATTCTGGAGCAACCTCGATCACGGTGCCGCCACTTGTCGCCCATGCAAACCTATCGGGCGAAGACGGTGCGGCGGGATGGCCCAAAAGAATGGAGCCATCCGTTAAATAAAGAGCCGAATCCCCATCCGCCGGTACTGAAAATTGGGCAGGAAAAACAAGCTCAAGCCAATCAACAGGAGGGCTGTCCGAGAAATACTCCGACCAGGAGTCAGCCGACATTTCTTCGCAAGCCAAAAGCATCGGAGCCTGGCCCCAAGCCTCACGGGTGTGCACCTCAATCGCGGCCGTTTGAGCCGCCAAAAAGGCAAGGATGGCAGTTGGAAGAAGAAGCATGATGAAGTGGTGTGCCAAATCGGCAGTCCAGCGGCCTAAATCCTAAGATTTCCGGTGGGTAATTGCACTTTTCCTTGGCATCAGACTTGCTCTAGAACAGCCTCATGTCTAAGAAAGAACTGACCTACGATACCGACGCACGCGAGGCCATCCTTGCTGGCGTCGAAAAACTGGCCCAGGCTGTGGTCTCGACACTCGGTCCGCGAGGCCGCTGTGCGATTCTCGATAAGTCTTGGGGCGGCCCTTTGATTACCAAAGATGGTGTGACGGTTGCTCGCGATATTGAGCTGAGCGACAAGTCCGAGAATCTCGGTGCACAAATCGTCAAGCAAGCCGCGACCAAAACAAACGACCGCGCTGGCGACGGCACGACCACCGCGACTTTGCTCGCTTGGTCGATTTATCGCGAGGCATTACGCCACCTCTCATCAGGAGCAGACACGCAAGCCCTGATTACAGGTATGCGCAAAGCTTCGGCCGCTGTGGTGAAAGGCCTTCAGTCAAAAGCCAAAAAGGTCGACGGCAACGATGGCATCAAAGCCGTGGCGACCATCGCTGCAAACGGCGACGAGAAAGTCGGCAAGATGCTTGCTGACGCCTTCGCCAAAGTCGGTGAAGACGGTGTCATTACCGTCGAAGAAGGCAAAAGCCTCGACACCGAAGTCAGCATCGTTACGGGCATGCAGTTTGACCGCGGTCTGCTGTCACCTAACTTTGCGACTGACCTTGAAACACTTGAAGCCGTGCTGGATCAGCCGCTGGTCCTGATTCACGAAGACAAGATTTCAAATGTACAAACCTTGCTCCCTCTGCTTGAGGCTAGCAAAGAAAGTAATCGCCCGCTCCTCATCATTGCCGAAGACATCGAGGGCGAGGCACTTGCCGCACTCGTGGTCAACAAGTTACGAGGCATCCTAAATGTCTGTGCGGTCAAAGCTCCTGGCTATGGCGATCGTCGCAAAGAAATCCTGCAAGACCTAGCCGCCGTTACCGGTGCCACCCCCATCATGAAAGATGGCTTGCATGAGCTTGAAAAGGCTGAGCTCAGCATGCTCGGCTCCGCTCGTCGTATCGTCATTGACAGCGCCAATACAACCATCGTTGAAGGCACAGGCAAGCAAAGCGACATTGACAGCCGCGCGGGTTTGATTCGCAAGCAAGTTGAAAGCACGACCTCCGACTACGACCGCGAAAAACTTGAAGAGCGTCTCGCACGACTCGTGGGCGGCATTGGTCAAATTTCCGTTGGCGGCGCAACAGAAGCGGAAGTAAAAGAGCGCAAGGCTCGCATCGAAGACTCCAAAGCAGCCACCATGGCCGCGCTTGAGGAAGGCATCCTTCCTGGCGGCGGTACGGCACTCTTGAAAATTGGCGACAAGCTCAAACTTGACTTGCCTGAGGCACAAAGCACGGGCGCCAACATTTTGCTACGCGCGCTTCGCGAGCCCGTCCGCGTGATTGCTGAAAATGCAGGCATGGACGGCTCGGTGATTGCCCGCCGCGTCCTCAAGACCCGCAAGTTTGCAGAGGGCTATAACGCACTCGACGACACTTACGGCGATCTCATCGAGATGGGCGTTGTTGACCCGACTAAGGTCACGCGCACGGCTCTCGAAAATGCGGTTTCTGTAGCCGCCACCCTCATGACGACCGATTGTTTGGTCGTCGACGCACCGTCTGACGAAGACGACGTACCCGCCGGAATGGAATCTGGCATGGGCCTCTAACCCGCTGTTTGAATTATGTCTAAAGCACCTGCTTTCACCCCCATCGAGGATCGTGTCCTCATCCGCCCACTTGCTGCAGAAACGGTCAGCCCAAGCGGAATCGTTCTTCCTGACAGCGCCCAAGAAAAGCCCAATCAAGGTGAGGTCGTTGCCGTTGGCGCCGGTCGCTCCAACCCTGATGGCTCACGCGCCGACATGCCCATTGGCAAAGGCGACACCGTGGTCTACGGCAAGTATTCCGGTCAAGACATCACCATCAATGGCCAAGACTTCAAAATCTTGCGCGCCGCTGACCTTCTCGCAAAAATCGACGGTTAATTGAATCATGGCTAAACAAATTCTCTTTCAAGACAAAGCGCGCGAAGCACTCTTCCGCGGTATCGAGACTCTCGAAAAGTCGGTTTCGGTAACACTCGGCCCGGCCGGTCGCAATGTCATCCTTGAGCGCTCTTTCGGCGCCCCAACCGTCACCAAAGACGGCATCTCGGTCGCCAAAGAAATCGAGCTCGAAGATCCATTCGAAAACATGGGCGCCAAGCTCGTGCGCGAAGTGGCTTCCAAGACCAACGACCAAGCTGGCGACGGCACCACAACCGCAACTGTTCTGGCCGCTGCAATGGTGCGTCAAGGTTTGCGCTATATGGCTGCTGGGGCTTCCCCCGCTCAATTGCGCAACGGTATCGACAAGGCTGTTGAAGCTGCGGTCGCACAAGTTGAGTCGCTTTCCAAAAAAGTTCGTGGCCGCGATGACATCGTAAAAGTCGGTTCTGTTTCGGCAAACCACGATACTGAAATCGGTGAACTTTTCGGCGAAGCCATGGAAAAGGCCGGTAATAAAGGTGTCATCACAGTAGAAGAAGCGCAAGGCATTGACACTTGGCTCGACTTCGTTGACGGCATGTCCATCGACAAAGGTTTCATCTCTCCTTATTTTGTGACGGATGGCGCCAAGATGACTTGCGAATACGATGACGCGCTCGTTTTGATTCACGAGAAAAAGATTTCCAATCTCCAGGAATTCCTGCCTGTGCTTGAAGCTGCTATGCAGTCTGGCAAGCCACTACTCATCATTGCCGAAGATGTCGACGCTGAGGCACTCGCTGCTTTGGTTGTCAACCGTTTACGCTCCGGTTTGAAAGTTGTTGCGATTAAAGCCCCTGGCTTTGGCGACCGCCGCAAAGCGATGCTTGCCGACTTGGCCGCACTGACTGGCGCAAATGCTGTATTCGAAGAAACCGGTGCGAAGCTTTCTGACGTCAAACTCGAAGACATGGGTTCGGTCAAAAAAGTCGTCATTGACAAAGAGCGCGCCATCCTTATTGGTGGCAAAGGCAAGAAAAAGGCCATCAAAGACCGGATTGGCCAGATTGAGGCTTCTATCGCTCGCTCCAACTCCGACTACGACCGCGAAAAGCTCGAAGAGCGCCTCGCCAAGTTATCGGGTGGCGTCGCCATCGTTAAAGTCGGTGGTTCTACTGAAATGGAAATGAAAGAGCGCAAAGACCGCGTCGAAGATGCGCTGCACGCGACTCGTGCTGCAGTCGAAGAGGGCATTGTTGCTGGTGGCGGCACAACGCTTTTGCGTTGCATTGATGCCGTTGAGGCCGTCCGTGGCAAGGTCAAGGGCGACGCCAAGTTTGGCGTTGATTTGGTTGCAGCGGCACTCAAAGCCCCGACGGCCACTTTGGCAAGCAATGCCGGTCATGATGGCTCGGCTGTTGTGGAAGAAGTCCTCGACCGCAAAGGCTGGGTCGGCTTTGAAGCACTCGCTGGTGAATACACTGACCTCGGCCAAGCGGGCATCGTTGACCCAGCCAAAGTCGTGCGCGTGGCACTGCAAAACGCCGGCTCGATTGCGGGTCTGCTTTTGACGACCAACACTTTGGTCACAGATGTTCGCGACAACGAAATCGTTGCCGGTGCTGTTTCCTAGATAGGTTCCCCGTTGTCTCAACGCGACTATTACGAAGTCCTCGGCGTCTCCCGCGATGCGGGTGGCGCCGAAATCAAAAGTGCTTATCGCAAACTTGCGATGAAGTACCACCCCGACCGCAATAAAGAAGAGGGTGCGGCTGACTCCTTCAAAGAGGCGACCGATGCTTACGGCATTTTGTCTGATTCTGAAAAGCGCCAACGCTATGACCAATTCGGCCATGCAGGCGTACAGAGCGGGCCAGGTGGCGGCGCGGGGTACAACCCGCAAGACATCTTCTCGCAGTTTGGAGACATTTTCGGTGGTGGTCGAGGTGGCGGCGCAGGCAGTATTTTTGAGCAACTTTTCGGCGGCGGCGGCGGAGGAAACCCCAACGGTCCACGCCAAGGTCGATCCCTACGCGCCGCTGTCGCAATTTCGCTTCAAGAAGTATTGAGCGGTGCCGAGCGCACCTTAAAACTGACACGCGAAGTTTCCTGTAAGTCCTGTAATGGCTCAGGCGGCGCACCCGGTTCAAAAGTACAAACCTGCTCCACTTGCGGCGGCCATGGGCAAGTGCAACAACAGCAGGGCTTCTTCGCCGTCCGTACTGCTTGCCCGGCTTGTCAAGGCGAGGGCCAGCGCATTACAAAACCATGTGGCTCGTGCCGCGGTCAAGGCCGTGAAAAAGCCAAAAATGAAATCACTGTCAAGATTCCTGCGGGTATCGAAGATGGCCAGCAAATTCGCGTGAGCGGCCAAGGTGAGGCCGGCTACAAGGGTGGCCCAGCGGGTGATTTATTTGTCGAGGTGCAAGTGCGCCCCCAAGACGGTTTTCAGCGTGATGGGCGTGACCTCTACATCGAAGTCCCTGTCTCCTGGCCGGCAGCGACATTGGGTGACAAAATTGTCGTCCCAACGCTCGAAGGCGAGACGCGGCTTTCCATTCCGGCCGGCTCCCCCACGGGCAAATTGTTCCCACTTAAGG
Organism: uncultured Planctomycetales bacterium; assembly: GCA_964584805.1. GTDB lineage: Bacteria > Planctomycetota > UBA1135 > UBA1135 > UBA1135 > JABHIE01. The sequence goes on from CAZPAY010000007.1 coordinate 80,714, forward strand.
GTCATGGCCTTCCCAGCATTCGCGGCCGCGGACGCGGCGACTTACTGGTGCGCATTTGGATTGAAGTCCCAACCAAGCTAGGGCGCGAAGAAAAATCGATTGTAAAAAAACTGCACGAGATTGATCGTGCCCGAAAAGACGCGAGGAAATAGTAGTGGCAAAGAAAAACAAGAAAGACGCTAAAACAGAAGACGCAAAAACAAAAGAGGCTGGAGCTGAGACCGTCGTTGAGGCAACCGCCGAAGCCACCGAAGTTGAGGCGAAAGTAGAGCCTGTGCAAGACCTTGACTATTGGAAAGACAAGGCATTGCGTGCTCAAGCCGACAATCAAAACATGCGCCGACGTTTACAAGAAGATGTCGAAATGCGCACGCGATTGCGCCTTGAGGGCTTGCTAACCGAGTTGATTATGGTCGCCGATTTTCTTGATTCTGCCGTCGATCATGTGCCTGAAAAAATCACGGCTGCCGATGACAATGGTGCCTTCGCAATGGGTCTTGAAGCCATCCGCACAGCTCTCGCTTCGACGATGCGCAACCACGGTCTTGCCGTTATCCAGCCTACGGCAAAAGACAAATTCGACCCTGAATTGCATGAAGCTCTCGAAACGATCGAGCGTGATGACCTTGAGCAAGATGAGCTCGAATTAGTGCGTAAGGGTTTTCGGCTTGGCAAGCGCATTTTGCGGGCCGCTCAAGTCCGTGTCTTGCGCCCGAGCACAACGCCAGAGCAAGAGTCCGAGTAGTGCCCCACTACGACTACCAATGCACCGCTTGCACCCACCTCTTTGAGGTGATGCAAAAAATGTCAGATAACAAACTTGTTGATTGCCCCGAATGTGGCAAGCCCAAGTTAGAGCGGCTGCTTGGCGGCGGTGGCGCGGGCTTCGTTTTAAAAGGCGAGGGCTTTTACCAAAACGACTACGGCTCAGGCAGCTCCACGGTCGGGCATTCGGCCAACAAACGCACTGGCGGCGATTCTGGGCCATCCGGCGGTGGCTGAGGTGTCGGGGGCGGCTGCTCCCACTAACGCGCGTGCCGCGTTATTTTGCTGAGTGAATGAACCTCGGCTCGACATTAGGATGGGCATGAGACATGCGCACCCCAAACCCCACCCTCTTCCTAGCTTTATTGTGCGCAATATCTGCGCTTAGCCCCCCTTCTTATGGTCAAAAGTCTGGCCGCAAGAAATACGAAGATCACGAAAGTGGGTTCTTGTTTAAACCACTTCTCGACTTCGAGACTCGTGCACTATCAAGCCAAGAGCAGGCAACTGGGGTCGTCTTACATCAATGGTGCACCGACGGCATTCCAATCAAAACGCCATCCGGAAACCCAGCCACGGCACATGCTGAACTTTATGTTGTGCGCGTGAAACACCCCGAAGCCGAAGCCAGCTCGACCTCGGGTTTGCGTAGTCGGCTTGGGGCGAAGAAAGCAGAAGTGATTGGGCCGTCGACGCTCATCCCCGGTTTATTCCACGAAGGCGTGCGCGATTTTGAGCCAACTGCACTTAAGTCCAAGGAGAAAAAAATAGGCAAACTCAAAGCGCGTAATGATCTTTACTCCACTTATTTTGTCGAGACGTCGACAACTCAGATGGATGTGGTTTTTGACACTTGGGCCTTCCCCCTCCCCAAACATGACATCGTTTTCATCTGGAGGGTGCCAGAACAATTCCACAAAAAATGGGCGAAAGCAATCGGCAAGTCAATGAAATCCTTCAAACCCTTGCTTGAGGTCATTGAGGAAAAGGAACACAAAAAAGGTAGTAAAGAATACGAAGCCGCTTGGAGAGAAGTAAAGAAAGAGTGTGATGAAAAAATCGGCTGGTCACTACTCGAGATCCCCTCGCGGGACTGGATTTTCCTGTCAGCAGAAGGCGATGCCAAGCGCGTCGAAGATCTCCAATTGCGCCTTGAGGCTCTTCATTCTCTCTTTGAAGAGGATTTGCCCCCTAAAGAAAAGAATCGCGCTCCGCTCAAAGTACGGTTGATGACTCATGAAGAGGATTTCCAAAACCGAATTGAATCTGCCGACAACAGTGAACTCACTGCTTGGTATGACCGCGAGCGTCAAGAACTCATTATCTTTACTCCCGAGACAGGTGAATCCGCTGATGCCTACCTCAACCGCGCCGCAACGCGCATGTGGTTCGCGGAAAAGATGGATCACTGCGAGTTCCTCCCCTGGTTTTCCGAAGGGCATGTAGAGTACTACACCGCGCTCAAATGGGAGAAAAAGGCACTCGTCCCGACGACTGACTCTTTAGATGATTTTGACTTCGGCCCCCTCTTGCAAGACATCGTACGGAAGGGGATTGCACAACCCATTGAAGAACACATTCGGATGCAAAACGAATTATGGCTTGAGCAGAATGACCTTCTCGACGAGCGTGCAGCTGCCGTCCAATCTTGGGCAATCGTTGCTTTTTTAAGGTCGGGCGCAAACAAAAAGACCATACCGAAATGGGATGCGAATTGGGCAAAAATCTTACCCGGCTACTTAAGCACGATGCAAAAGGCACATATCAAAGCTGCGGAAGATGCCCGCGCCGAAATACTTGCAGAAATCAACAATTTCAAAAGTGCCGGCAACGCTGTGCCGGAAGATTTGATTCGAAATCTACGCATCATCGACATCCCTAGACAAACGCAACTTGGCTTATGGAGCCGAGCACACCAAGCCACCTTTAGCTATATCGATATCGCCGCCTTGGAGAGCGCGTGGTTAAAGTGGGTTAAAACAGTGAATTAAGGATCAATCCAGGTGCTTTGGCAAAGTTCAGCCACCTCGATTCCCAGCACCTTCTCGGTCAGACCAGCCCATCAATTTACGAGTAACAAACCAATACACGCGCTTGCCTGTCATGCGCCAAAAGCGGGCTGGAAAACTGGGCGAGCTCAAAATCTGAATCTCACGCTGCGTCAATGCTTCCCGACAATAAGTGCGCTTGTGCTTAAGCAAGTGCCGAATGTCTTCCCTCGCCATCATTCGGAACAGGCGAGTGCGTTTGCGAAACACGCGCGCTAATTGGAAGTCGAGCAACCCAGGGCGGCCATCTGTCAACACCAGCCAATTGGGCTCTTTGGCTAAGTCATTATGCGCAATTCCAGCACGATGGAATTGACACAACAACCGAAAGGCTTCAGCAAAGTATCGAGGGTCATTCGGCCGTGCGACCTGCATCGGCTCACCCGAGACCCAAGTGCGCACGAGTTGATCCCGATTAAAGGCCAGCAATCCACCGATAGAATCTTCCCAAAGACGCTGACAATCAGGATTGTCTTGGCGCTGCGACTTGTAGATACCCCAAGCTTGAAAAGCCTTCGCCTCTCGACGAGCCAAAGAGCGCGCAACCGGCCGTGCCCACCAAGGAGCCGCACGCAAATCACGCCGTACGCATGGGTATTCGCCGCCCTCGCCGATAGAATGACCTCGTTCGACGCAGCCAAAGCAATCCGCCTTCAAGAGCATTTCGCTCACAAAGGTATCCATGGCTTTCATTGGCTCAGGGCCGTCCGGCAAAGGGCGCATGGCAGAATGCTAACAACAAGTCTTCTCCTTCTCGTATTTTCCGAAGTGATTCCTTCGGACGCGATACCTCATGCCCCAAGTTTCGCCGCCCTTGCAAACTTCTCAACACCCCGAACCACACCGTCCTGCCAAGACGCTCAAGAGCGTAAAGAAAGGCGCGCCCGTAATAGGCTCACGGAAGCCACCGAAGCGAGAGACACAGCCTACCTCGCTCTGAGCTCCCTCTACTCCGCCTGTGAAGCTTGGCTGGAATCCGACGGAATCACCAACCCACCAGGCCCGCTTCTAGCCTGGCTCGCCACGGAAGGTTTAGCTACATCCAAAACCGCTGACCAACGACTTCACGCTCTTGCCGCTGGCGACTTCCACCTCCTTTGGAATTCATCTCTCTACTCACTCTCTGAAGAGGCAAAAAAATATCAGCTCTCCGTCAAGGCACTTGAGCGAGCATTTCTGGCGTTGGAAAAGATTCGGCATCCGCGACGATTTGAGCGAGGCTTTGAAGACACTCCTCCGGGCATGGTGCTCATCCCAGGTGAACGCTACGAGTTGGGGCCCGGCACCGGCTGGGTTCTAACCCACCCCAAATGGGAATCCAGCCACATCGAGCGGGTGCGCCCTTTTTATATTGACAAGAATGAAGTCACATGCGGTGAATATCTAAAATTCCTTCTCGCTCAACCGCCGGCTTTGCGGCTGCAACATCTTCCGCTCAAATGGCAACTAAGCCAAGAAGACCAACCTATTTACCCCCCAGGCGCGGGTTCTTTTGCAGTCCGGGGAGTCACTTGGATTTCCGCATCCCATTTTGCCGAATGGGCAGGCAAACGCCTACCGACTGAAATGGAATGGGAAGTGGCCGCAGCAGGTCTCGAAAAGCGGCGCTATCCGCTGGGAAATAGTTTCTCCGCTGCAAAGATCAATTGCCGCGCTTTCGGGGCTCATGGACCTGGAAGTTCGTCCGATTTCCCAGAAGATCGCACGCCTCTCGGCATTGCATGCATGAGCGGCAATGTTCGAGAATGGACGGCCGATTTGTATGAAGAACCCACGGGCGGTGCGGGTCGTGCAAAGGAAGTTCGCCAAGTTGAAGCCGGCACCATGGCCATCGTGAGGGGCGGTTCTTTCCTCGACAAGCCGAACCAATGCGCCAGCACCTACCGCTGGACTTACCCCGCACTCGATGCACGCCTTGAGCATGTTGGCTTCCGCTGCGCCTCCCGGGCGAAATGAGAGGCCTTTTCATTTGATGCCCCTCCTCACCACGCTACGCGAATTCATCTCCGCGATATTCGATTTAGTTTTGGGAATTCCGAGGCAAGCACTTGCGCTCGCACAACGAAAGAATCGACTGGCCGAATTCATTTCATTGCAAAGAGTCGTGCCGCCTGATTGGGAAAAGGCCTCTTCAACAAGCCCTCCCCCTGTCGGCAATTCCCCTGCGACAGCACCAGCGAGCACTCCAATTCGCAAGTTACTCCTTTCCTGCGGTGATGCCAGTGGCGAAGCGCACGCCATGCGTTTGTTGAATCAACTCGAGCCGCGCCACCCAAGAATGCAGGTCACTGGTTTTGGCAGCAAAGCCCTCGCCGCGCGCGGCATGAGTGTCTGGGAGCCACTCGCCGACTTGAATGTGATGGGTTTTAAAGATGTCTTGGCTCGACTGCCACTCTTCTTTAAGTGTGTTTATCAATTCGCCAAAGCACTCCAAACGGATAAGCCTGATGTCGTGGTCTTAATCGACTACCCCGGCTTAAATCGCCATTTGCTACGCATGGCCAGCCGAGCGGGCGTGCCTGTAGTGGATTACATCGCACCCCAACTTTGGGCGTGGGCGCCTTGGCGTGTACACGATTTCAAAAAGGCCGACAAGTTGCTGACGATTCTGCCCTTTGAAGCAGATTGGTATCAACGACGCAACGCGCAACCCGAATACATCGGTCACCCACTCGGCGACGGGCTTGAGGCCGCTGCCGCACTCGAAAAAGGCGCTCCCGTACTTGACCCAGAATTCACTTGGGTAGGTATTTTGCCCGGCAGTCGACGACGCGAAATCCGCAACAACCTCCCGCTACTCGTCAAAGCGGCGGAAGCCCTGCGCGCACGAAATCCAAAAGTACGCTTTGTCATCCCGCATCTTCGCGATGAGGCATGGGGATGGATGGCAGAAACTTTGAGCCAAGCCAAACTGCCTGATGATGAGCAAATCCTGAAAGCACCGGGTTGCTTCCATAAGCTTTTGCCGCAACTTCAAGCGGCATGGGTGACATCCGGCACCGCCGTTTTAGAAACCGCCGCTCATCGCGTGCCACCCGTTTTGGTTTATCACATCCCAAGCGCCTTCACGACTTGGATGTATCGCAAGATGCTGGCCGTCCCTTTTGTGGGCGGATTGAACCTCCTCACCGGTGAATCCGTTTGCCCTGAGCATCTCGGAGCCGACATCGACCCCGAGCAGCTTGCTCACGATTTGGCCGAACGACTCGGCGGCCCGCGCCGCGAGAAAGTCATCCAAATCATTGAAACTTGGCACCATGCTTTTGCCACCCCTGGGCCTGCCGCGCGCGCGGCGCGGGCCATTGAATCCGTTCTGAAATCATGATCCTCACCACTCTCATCCTTGCTCTTTCCCCAGCCGCTCTCCCTCAAGAGCCTTCCGCTAAAGATTTGTTTGACCACACGCTGGCTGGCCTGCGTATGACCCAAGCCGAGGATGGCTCCTATGGTTCCGGTGTGCTCGACACAGCCAATGTCATTTTGGGGCTAACTCTGGGTCCACGCGCCTACCGCTCCGAAGACGGGCCCTTTGTGCGCGATGCCGTGGCTTTCATGGGTTCTGGCGAGATTCCGACCAACCCCAATGAGGCTTTTCGTGCGGCTCTAGCCTTGCAAGTGCTCGACGCCAAGCTCTATAAAGGAGTCATTGCAAGCATCTGTGATTCATTCTCTGAGTTCAATCCAGAACAAATCACGGCCCTTGCAACGGGGCAAACGCCTAAAAGTTGGCCCGTCTGTTTCCCCGAAATCAAAGACTCTGCCGTCGCGATTTTGATGCAACTGCAACAGGGCCTTGGCTATTCCCAAACGGTTGATTTGCTAGCCCAAGCCGGTGTGGCTTACGCCGCAGAGAAGTATGCAAAGGCGGCAACCGCCACAAACAGCAAAGACCTGCTGCTTGCTAGTTTTCATCGCGGTGCTGATTTCCTTCTTGCCGCTCGTGGCGAGTCCGGCCTCTGGGAAGTATTCGGTCAACCTGAGCCAGGCATGACAGCTCTTGCGGCACGCGCGCTCATGGCCTCCCCCCGTGAAAGTGACCAAGCTGCTGCGCAAAAAGCGATTGAATGGTTACGCACACTTCAACAAGAAGACGGCTCCATCCACAACGGGCGTCTACCCAACTATGTCACGGCAGCTGCCATTGGCGCCATTTCCGAAGCCGGCGACCCCACAGATGCAGAGCTTCTCAAACGCGCGGCTGGTTTTTTACGCTCGCTACAACTTGATGGTGGCGAAGGTTACTCCGAAGGTGACAAGTTCTACGGTGGCATCGGTTACGGCGGCGATCTGCGCCCCGACTTGTCAAACCTGCAATACGCTTTGCAGGCCCTCAACGAAGCAGGCGTCCATGCTGACGACCCCGCATTTCAGCGCGCCATCCTCTTTTTAGAACGCACGCAAAACCGCTCTGAATCCAACACTGGCGAGTATCACGACCAAGGCAACCCCAAGCCCTTCCGCTCGGGCAACGATGGTGGTGCAGCGTATTACCCTGGCAACTCCCCCGCCGGCACGACCGAAATGCCCGATGGCACGCTCATCGCGCGCAGTTACGGTTCGATGACTTATGCCCTGCTTAAGTGCTATACCTTGGCCGGGCTGACTAAAGACGACCCGCGCGTCAAATCCGCCATCGGCTGGATTCAACGCCACTGGACGCTCGAGGTTAACCCAGGGTTTGATTCTCTCCGTGACCCCCGCGCCGGTTTTCAGGGGCTGTATTACTACTACCTCACTTTGGCGGAAGCTCTGAAAGCGGCCGGTATCGACAAGGTGGTCACCCCTTCGGGCGCGGAACACAACTGGCAAGCCGAGTTGGTCGCACACCTCGCCGCCCATCAAAAAGAAGATGGCTCTTGGGTCAACGCTGATGCCCCACGCTGGTGGGAAGGCAACCCCGTCTTATGCACGGCTTATGCTCTCAACACCTATCGGGCCATCCGATGAGCCAGCTTCGCCGCGCCCTCGCACCAGACGGCACGCCCCATTGGCTTTGGGTTAAAACTGAATCGAGTACCGAAAGCAATTCAGCCTCCATCGTCGACCTCACCGCAGTCGGTTTAGCTGACGCGCTTCCTGAGGTTGCAGCGTGGCTGCTCGATATAGATTCCCGCGAGGCTCTGATTTCGGTTGCACCTCCCGTTGAGGCGATTGATTGGCCGCTCTTGTTACCGGGCCGACCGAGCAAGGCGATTTGCCTCGGCAAAAATTTTGCGGCGCATGCTCGCGAATTCGGCGTTGAGCCACCAAGCGAATTGGTTTGGTTTGCGAAACTGCCAAGCGTTTTGATTGGGCCAGATGAGCCGGTTGTTATCCCGGAATGGCTCGACACGCGCGTTGACCCCGAAGCAGAATTTGTGATTTTGATTGGTGCGCCATTGCACCATGCAACAATCGAGCAATCGCAAGCTGCAATCGCCGCTTGGGCGCTCGGCAACGATGTCACCGCCCGCAAGCAACAAGGCCTCGACCGCGAACGCGAATGGCCGTGGTTGCGTTGCAAAAACATCCAAAGTTTCGGGAGCATCGGCCCCTGGTGGACGCCCTCCGATTCGTTTACACCAGCTGCCGATTTAGAAATTCAGGGCAAGGTCGATGGCACATTGCGTCAAACGGGCGCGGTAGCTGACCTCATTTGGAGCCCTGCGCGAGCCCTTACTGAAATCTCGCGATGGTGCGCTCTTGAGCCAGGCGACATCATCTTTTTAGGCACACCTGCGGGTGTGGCTGCCGTCCAACGCGGCCAAGTCATGACCGTTGAAGCTGAGGGTTTGGGGGTGTTATCTAACCCCGTAAAATAAAAAAAGTGGCCGACTGGGCTCCCTCATCATTGATTCCCAGCCGACCGAAGGTTCTTTACTGCGTAACTTCTTCGTCTTGCTTGAGAAAAACCTTTAACCTTTTTTAGACTTTTTTTGAAAATGCTCGAAAAAGACCCCAAAAGCCTGCCATCTGCCTTTATTGAGGCGGAAATATCGGGTCGTTTGGTGAATCACGAAGAGAGCGTGCATCTCGTCCTAGGCCCCACTCCTGATGGGCGTACCGCGTGGTGGAAGCACTACACCATCCCGACGAGGCGCCGTTTTGTGGCCCTGTTTGCTCGCGCTCGCGCTCAACGAGAGTTTTCGGCACTTCAGGCTTTCCGGAAGTCGCAATTGGCTGTCGTGAATTCACTGGCTTGGTGCAAAATGCCAGGTGGTGGCAGTTTGCTCGTGACGGAAGATATCCCTGATGTGCAGGATTTGTTCGAGAGCATCGTAAGAAGCGGCTCCGAGGATTCAACAGCCCAACTCAAAGCCATGGGCCAATTCGCACGCCAAATCCACGACACCGGTTTTGGACACTTCCGCATGTTTTTGCGTAATTTTCTTGCGACACCCACCGGCATCGTTGCTCTAGATTTACCTTATTGCTGCAAGTGGGCTTTTTCCGCGCCACATCGCATTCGACGACTTGACCTCATTGACCTAGCAGGAAGCCATAGCGGGCTAAGCCGCAAACAAGCCGAGGTCGTCCTGCTAGCCTATGCAGGCAACGACACGCCACCCCTCACTCTTGAGGTTTTGCGCAGTCGACGGCGATATCCACAGAAGTGGCGCCGCATTGCTTACTACTTGCTCGCGCTTTACACCGGCCACCGCATCCCCCCACAATGACTCTCCCCGAACGCCTCGCAATGTACGACTCACCTGAGGGTGCTGTCGAATACCTCGAAGAATACGACAAGATGCATCGCAAGTTGAGCGACAAGCGTGAGCGTAAATTGTTGTTGAACTACTTTGAGCAAATTGGCAAGTTTGACTCGATTCTTGACCTGCCCTGCGGGTGGGGTCGCTATTTGCCGCTCTTCACCAACTTAGGCGCCAAGGTCATTCAGGGTGATTACAGCCGCGACATGATTCGCATGAGTGATGACCGTTTCCCCGATTTAAAGCCGTTTGGTCGTGTCCGAAGCTTTGGTCATCAAATCCCACTCGCCGATCGTTCGATGGATGTCACTTTTTCGATGCGGCTGAATCATCATTTGGTCGACCCGGCCGTGCGACGCGAGCATGTGCGTGACTTGCTGCGTGTCGCGGACAATTGGTGCATTTTTACTTATTTTGACCACAACACCGTGAAGAACATTTTGCGTCGCGCACGCACTTCTGTGGGGCTTTGCAAAAAGCGGCCTAAGAATACGCTGAGCCGTAAAGAGGCTCGGAAGTTGGTCGCTGACTGCGGTTTTGAAACCGTTTCTGACCCCATGCTGTTTGCCATCGGCTCCGGGCATCGCGTGGTGCTTGCTCGCCGTAAGGGCTAGGATATGAATATGTCAGATGATTCAAATCGCGAAAGCACTCTAGATGTGCGCACTCCGACTCAGCCGAGTCTAGAGATTGAAACTTTTGAAAACCCGTCACCCAACCAATTGTTTTTGGTGGAAAGCGTGACGAAAGAATTTACCTGTGTCTGTCCACTGACGGGCCAACCTGATTTCGCCACGATTCGCGTGCGCTACGCACCAGGCCCCCGTTGTTTTGAGCTGAAGAGTTTTAAACTTTATTTGTGGAGCTACCGCGATGTGGGGCATTTCCACGAGGCCTTGACGAATCAAATATTGACCGACTTGGTTTCCGCGACCGACCCCGTCTGGATGGAAGTCCGTGGTGAGTTCAATGTACGCGGCGGTGTCGCCACGACGGTGACGGTGAGACATGGCATCCGCCCCGAGGGGCTAGAGGGTGTCAAACCGGCGCCGATTTGATTTAAGCGAAAAAAATAAGACCCCCAAGCCAAAGGCAAGGGGGTCTTGTTTTTTGGTAGCGGAGAAGGGATTTGAACCCCCGACACGCGGATTATGATTCCGCTGCTCTAACCAACTGAGCTACTCCGCCGAGGTCACTCAAACGAGTAACGCGCGAGGATTCTAGCGTGACTGACGCAGCCGGGCAAGCGAACAATCTTTCCCAAGTAAAGCCAAAACATCACCCAGCTCAGGGCCTCCTAGGCAACCCGTCAATGCGGCGCGCACAGGCTTCATGACCTTGCCCACACCGAGGTCGTGCTCGCCGGCCCAACCCTTGAGGAGAGCAAAGAACTCGCTTGGGGGCCACGCTTCAACGCCTTCGAGCAAATCAGCCACGCCCGACAAAATCTCGTGGACGCCGTCGGTGGCGAGAGCCTTGGCCGCTTTTTCATCTGGTTGGGCAAAATCACAGCACAAATGTTGACTCATGTCGGCGATATCACCGAACAAAGTCAATCGCTCGCGGAAACAGGCGGCCAATAGCAATTGCCACGCTTCGCCCTTTTCCTGCACGGCGTCGCTCAGCCAAGGACGCAGGCTCTCCACCAAATCGGAATCGGTCATCCGACGAATCGTGTCGCCGCACAGCCAATGCAGCTTGTCGGTATCGAAAATCGCGCCTGACTTATTGATGCGTTTCAAATCAAAGGCCGCGACCATTTCGTCCGCTGAAAAGACCGTCGTCTCATCGTCAATCGAAAAACCGAGCAAGCCCAAAAAGTTGAGCATCGCACCTGCGGGATAGCCCTTTTCGCGATAATCCTGCAACGCAGTATCGCCCGTGCGTTTGGACAATTTCTTGCCATCTTGCCCCAGAATCAACGGCACATGCGCGTAATCGGGCTGGGGCAAATCTAGCGCGCGATAGAGCAGCACCTGCTTCGGTGTATTGGCCAAATGCTCTTCGCCACGGATGACATGGCTAATTTGCATCTGCGCATCATCGACCACGCAGCAAAAGTTGTAAGTCGGCATGCCATTGCCACGCACGACCACCCAATCTTCGACCTCAGCCGATGCAACGGTCACCAAGCCACGGATGTGATCCTGAATCTCTGCAACCTCGCCCTCGGGCACGGCAAAACGAATCACATGAGCCTCGCCGGCCTCGACCCGTTTGGCACAGTCATCGCTGCACATCCCGTAACAAGCGCGGTCATAACGCGGATTTTCTTTCCGCGCGCGTTGAGCCTCTTTGAGCTCATTCACCCGCTCGGGTGTGCAGAAACAGCGATAAAGCCAGCCATCGGCCAAGCCTTTTTGAATGGCCTGGTCATACAAACTCCTGCGCTCACTTTGCGCATACGGCCCGAAATCACCGCCCACTCCAGGGCCCTCGTCCCAATCGAGACCGAGCCAACGCATGGCCGACAAAATCGAATCAAGCGACTCTTGTGAATTGCGCTCGGTATCGGTGTCTTCGATGCGCAAAATAAACGCGCCCTCATGGCGGCGGGCATAGGCCCAATTAAACAAAGCCGTGCGCGCACCTCCAATATGGAGCTTGCCAGTGGGCGATGGAGCAAAACGGACGCGAACGGGGCGATTTTCAGTCATGGAACGCACATTTTATGCGCATTCCTCTTAAGTCCACAGCCGAAACCGCCGAAAAGGGTTTGTCCCCCCCGCACAAACACCATGAAATACATGAACAAAGCAATCCTCATCCCCATCCTGTGTGCGCTGGGAACTCCTGCCTGTCTCGACATCGGGCTAGATGACATCAAAGACCAGATCGAGGATCAACTCGGCGACTCTTTTGGTGAATACGCCGTCCAAGGCACCTGGGAAATCGGATACGACAACCTACCCGATACCAGCGAATGGATGACTTTCGAAGTTGGCTTTAGCGGAATGGAACTCGTAGATTTCCGTTCTGGCCCCGTTTACGAATGGGCTGAAGATTTGACTTCGACCATTACCTACAGTCAATTCCAATTCACGCTCGACGGTCACCTTCAAGGTCAAGTGGATCGTAGCTGGTCTCACAATGGCCACGACTACACCCAGATTGCAGAAATCGACCTACGCATGAACAACAATCAAACCTCCATGGTTGGAGAATTGCACTGGTTCAACTCAAGAGATGAGCAACCCGCTGGTGAAGGCCACGAGAGCGTGACCTTCTCACTCGACAGCTACTAAGATTGTCGAATTCCCCTAGCCGGTGGGCCGCAAGGCCTACCGGTTGTCGCTATAGGCAGGCGTGAAATCTTCGTCATGCGAGACGAGATAGCCCCACCGCACATTCTGGGTCGCCCCCGGCGGGATGGTCATCCGCCAGCGATAAACGCCTTTTTCTTCGCGAAGCTTCAAATCATCTTCGCCATCAAGGGGCAGAGGCTGCAAGTCACTCGGCGCGACCTTAATGCGGCTATCGCGGCTAAGTGGAATGACCTCTTCCATCAAAACACTCACAGGGCCACGCGCATTCGCGCTCAATTTCAAAGTGGCGCGATAAACATGAGTCGTGCGAACGGTTGAGCCAAACAAACCTGGCTCATCGCGGTCGTCCATAATGGTTTCCCAACTCACAGACAAATTCGGGTCAATCCCCAAATTCAGAGTCGTGCTATCGCCCGGGCGCAAGACAGGGAAGTCAGCTGTGCCGAGCAAATCGGGGCCGAGGAATACACGCGCAGAACCCGCCAAGAGTGGAGCGTCGCCAGTGAGTCGAACTTCAGCGCGCAAGTATGCCTTCTCACTCAAAGTTGGCACCACATAGCGCTCAGGGTGTACCTCAAGAGGCACCTCACGAATCGGAAAGCGGTGCAACTCGGCATTACTAGGAACCGTCTTAGCCTCAGGCAGAACGAACTGCGTAGTAATTCCGAAATCTTGAACCTGCACGGCAGGAGCTTTCAATCTTTTTTGTAAACGGCCAAACTCGGCACCGGCAACAAGGTCAGCGTCGTCTGAGGCGTACCCGAGCTCAGCCAATTCTTCTGCGGGTGCGGCGACAACCAAGCCCCGCGAAGCCCCGCGCATCGATTGAGGAACCGTATAGGAACGATTCGGCAAGGCAGGTGGGTCAAGGCCCACATTGGGTTGAGAAGTACTCAACACGACAATTGCGTTATCCCAGTCTTCACCGGTCATCTGAGAAACCTCGGCAACCAAGGCAACATTTACGCCGGTCAAATCGGGGTCAACGCGCACATCGTAGGTCGGATGCCACCAAGCTTGATCGACCAAATAAATGACTCGCAACTGAGCTGTGCCGGGTTGTTCAAAAAACAAATGGGCGCGCACTTCTTGATAACGCTCTTCGGCGGCATTGCCCATGCGCTTTTTCAAGTCATCAATGCGCAATTGCATGGCTTTCCCTTGCTCAATCAATCCACGCTGGGAGCGATCAAGATCTCCGACCTGGCCCATTACCCAATTCAGCAATGCATCCGCATCAAGACCAGTCAAAGCGGAAACATTTTTGCCACTGGCGACACCCTCAAGCATGACATCAATCGTCGAACGAGCGGCTGCATTGGCTGCAAGCTTGGATTCAATGTCGTCACGCTCAAGCGTTAGGCCCTCTAACTCGGACTGCATGGCATCACGCTGAGTACCGCTCAAAACATGGCCTACGCGCTCTCGGATTTCCATGCCCTGAACCATGCCCGGGCCTTCTTCGTATTTCACTTGGAAACTGTCTCGGCGCGCCGATAGAGGAAATGGACCCGTCACAACGACCATGGGGCCTGGCTCATCAGCCGCTACCGTCAAGACACGCTCAACCAAAGCGGCGCCGCTATAAACGGTCACTCGGTCAAGCGTTGCAGGTGTCTCTCGCGCCGGGATGACTGGATTACCGTGAGAAAGCGCAAACAGGAGGAGGGCTGTAAACATCGCAACCGTATTCTAAGCGATTCATGAACTCTCTACCGATTGTTGGTGCCGGATTAGCCGGCTCAGAAGCCGCGCTGCAACTGGCAGACGCGGGAGTTGCGGTGCGCCTATATGAAATGCGGCCGAACACGCCTACTCCAGCTCACCGCACGGGCGATGCTGCTGAAATTGTTTGCTCGAATTCACTTGGCTCCTTTCTCCCTGACCGAGCGGGCGGAGTGTTACAGAATGAATTGCGCGCACTAGGGTGCAAACTGCTCCCCATTGCCGAGGCCCATGCCGTCGCAGCGGGGCAAGCCTTGGCCGTGAATCGAGACGATTTCGCAGCTGCCGTGACGGCTGAGCTTGAAGCACATCCGCATATTGATTTCATTCGTCAAGAAATCACGACCATCCCAGATGATGCCGTCGCCATCTTGGCAAGTGGCCCATTGACATCCGATGCCCTCGCAGCAGATGTTGCAAAAATATCGGGGGAAGACAATCTTTCCTTCTTTGACGCTATTGCCCCCGTTGTCACGGATGAGAGCCTCGATAAGGAAGTTATTTTCGCAGCATCCCGCTGGAAACCAGAAGAGAGCGATTACCTCAACATCCCTCTCGACAAAGCTGATTATGAGTCTCTCATCGACGGCCTTATCTTTGGCGAAAAGCACGCACTCAAAGATTTTGAAATGGCCGACCCACGAGCCAAGCAATTTTTTGAGCGGTGTCTGCCTGTTGAGGTTTTGGCTGCCCGAGGAAAAGAGTCGTTGCGGTTTGGTCCTCTGCGCCCCGTAGGCCTTGATGACCCACGCACGGGTTGCCGTCCTTACGGGGTGGTGCAACTTCGCCGCGAAAATAAAGAAGGGACGCTCTGGAATTTGGTGGGCTTTCAAACCAATTTGACCTATGGCGAGCAAGAGAAATTGTTGCGCGCTCTTCCCGGCATGCAAGATGCTGAGTTTGTGCGGCTAGGCTCGATGCACCGTAATACTTTTGTTTGCGCTCCCAAATTGCTTCATGCGACTCTGGAATGGAAAACCCGGCCGGGGTTATTCCTCGCCGGGCAACTCACCGGGATGGAGGGCTACCTCGGAAATATCGGCTCTGGCTTACTGGCTGCGCGGGGTGCAATGGCGCGCTTAGCGGATAATGAGCCGCAATGTTTACCCGTTGAAACGCTTCTTGGTGCTTTGACCTACCACATATCATCCGCCACACCGAGCTCTTTTCAGCCAATGAAGGCTGAGTTTGGCATCCTTCCGCCGCTTGACTGGAAAAAACGAAGTAAAGAAGAGAGGCGCCAGGCAAACGCCGACCGAAGCAAAAAAGCACTAGCAGATTTCCTGTCCAACATATAAGGTTGCAATATGTCTTTTTTTGCCAAGATTACCTTCCTCTCATTCTTAATGAGCCCCGTCGCCCTTGCTCAGCAAGATTTGCTCGCCCTTTCCGGCACCGGAGCAGCTTGGTCGATGGAGTCAGCCACGGGCCTTGAGACTTCCCTCGGCCCTTGTGGTTTCGATGAGATTAAAGATGTTTCGAGATTCCAGAGCGACCAAGCCATTGGCGTAGGCCTTGATTCCATGGGAGCCGAGGTCTTGTTTCGCATCGATACCGACACGGGGCGCGGCACATTACTGGTCAAGCTTAGCCTGCCAAGCACCTCCGGCCCGGCAAACGGCCTCGCCACTGATGACGCGGATACGGTCTACCTCCACACGCGCGAAGGCTATTGGTATGTCATGGATCTCACCACGGGCAAGTTTATTCGCCAAGGTAAGTCGGCCGCTTTTGATGTCGAGTCAATGACTTACCACGATGGTCTCCTTTGGATTTGGGACACAAGACGCGGGCTCCTCACCCTCGACCCCACCTCCACCGAATACGCAAGAGAGCTCGTCTTGGGGCAATCGGGTGTGCGTGACATTTCTGCAATCCATTTTTTGCCTACGGGTGAATTGCGGGGCGCGGGCCGCGGGTACTGGGAGATTGATTCAAGAATGGCTGACTTTAACTTGCTTACCTCCACAACCATGCCCGACATTTCTGGGCTCTGCGACCGTGACGCTGGTGGTCCACCCCCAGGCCCTGTGTACCAAATATCAAATTTGGTTTCAGGACAAGTTGCAACACTTTCAATTGCTCAAGCACAACCAAATGCCGCAATTATCTTCGCTTGGTCATTTTCTGGCGCTGGCCCGACACCCACGCCATTTGGTGATGCCGCGCTGAGCGTACCGATTTCGCAATTGCCTCCTTTCGCAGCCACGGCACAAGGGGAAGTCGTCCTGCCCATTTTGATTCCACCGGTCATGAGCGGCATACCTATCTGGACGCAAGCAGCAGAGCTTTATTCTGGCGGCGGCGGAGTCCTCTCGAATCCGCTGGCAATGACGGTTCAATAGCGTCGGGGCAAGTAGAATATGGAGTCACCCAGGTGGTCTGGGTGACTCCATTCTCATCATGCAGACACTCTCCGAAATTACTCCCTTCGTCAACGAACCTTTTACCGATTTTTCGGTCGAAGATAACGCCAACGCCATGCGCGCTGCTTTGGAAAAAGCAGAAGCCTCCTTCCCTATCGTCGCCCGTCTCTGGATTAACGGCGAAGACCGCGAGGGTTCCGCGGGCACTTTTGATTCCACTGACCCGTCCCAGACCGACCGCGTAGTTTGCTCTTGCGCAAAGGCCGGTAAAGATGATGCACTCGATGCCATCGTTGGCGCCAGCAAGGCGTTTACCGATTGGTCGCGCAAGCCTGCTGAAGAACGCGCTGAGTATTTATTCAAGGCCGCTCGCACCATGCGTTTGCGCAAGCATGAGTTTTCCGCTCAAATGGTTTACGAGGTCGGCAAGACTTGGGCCGAGGCTGACGGCGACACCGCCGAAGCGATTGACTTCCTTGAGTTCTATGCGCGCGAAGCCTTGCGTTATGCACGCAAACAGCCAATTACTCCATATCCTGGCGAAGACAACGAAATGGTTTACATCCCGCTTGGCGTGGGTGTAGCGATTCCACCATGGAACTTCCCCTTTGCGATTTTGGCTGGCATGACGACTGCTGCGTTGGTTGCGGGTAATACCGTTGTGCTCAAACCATCTTCTGACGCTCCGGGCATCGCAATGATGTTTATGGACTTGATGAAAGAGGTCGGCATCCCTGAAGGTGTTTTGCAGTTCTGCCCAGGCTCGGGTGGTGAAGTTGGCGACACACTGGTGGATCACCCACTCACGCGTTTCATTTCCTTCACAGGCTCTGCCGAAATCGGCATGCGCATTTTCGAGCGTGCTTCAAAAGTGAATGAGGGCCAGATTTGGCTCAAGCGCGTGATTGCCGAAATGGGCGGAAAAGACTTCATGTTTATCGATGAAGACGCTCATGTCGACAAAGCTGTTGCCGCGGCTTACGGTGCCGCATACGGCTACCAAGGTCAAAAATGCTCGGCTTGTTCACGCCTGATTTTGCATGAGAAAATTCACGACGAGTTCGTCGAAAAATTCCTGCCACTCGTTGAGGCGGCAACGATGGGCCACCCGTCCGACTTCAACAACTATCAAGGCGCGATGATCAACGAGAAAGCCCGCCAAGGCGCTC
The DNA here is from genome assembly GCA_964584805.1 of uncultured Planctomycetales bacterium. Taxonomy (GTDB): domain Bacteria; phylum Planctomycetota; class UBA1135; order UBA1135; family UBA1135; genus JABHIE01. Next base: position 98,742 of record CAZPAY010000007.1, read on the forward strand.
TCGACGGTATCGAAAACGCCAAGAAAGAAGGCAACACTATCGCCGCAGGTGGCGAGACTGGCGACGAAGGTGGTTGGTTCTTAAAGCCAACCGTCATCACGGGTGTCGGCCGCAACGACTATGTCTGGAAGGAAGAACTTTTCGCACCAGTGGTTGCCGTCCATAAGGTCGCCTCTTTCGAGGAAGGCATCGAAGCATCCAACGATACGATTTACGGCCTAACCGGCGCCTATTGGGGCAAAGATGAGTCCAAGATTGCAATCGCCAAGCGCGACTTGCACGCGGGCAATCTTTATATCAACCGCAAGTGCACGGGCGCTTTGGTTGGCGTACACCCGTTTGGTGGCTTCAACATGTCGGGCACCGACTCAAAGGCCGGTGGTCGGGATTACCTCATGCTCTTTACGCAGGCGAAATCCATTTCGCGCGGCAAGTAGTTTTTGAGCGATACCCCCATAGACCGACGGCGGTTTTTCCGCCAAGGCATGCGAAGTCTCGCACGCACTGTTCTTGAGACTGCAGATGCTGCACGCAAGCCCGCAGGGCCACCGGATAAGCCGGCGGCTCTGCGGGCTGACCCTTCTAGATTGCCTCGCTTGCGTCCACCGGGCGCGGTAAGTGAAAGTGAGTTTTTGGCGTTGTGCACGCCATGCGATGACTGCTTTCAGGTTTGCCCAGCCCAGTGCATTGTGAAAGTGCCAGCTGATGAAGCTGATGCGGGCACACCCGTAATTGTGGCGAATCAACGCGCTTGCGTGATGTGTGTCGATTTAGCCTGCACTCATGTTTGCGAGCCGGGCGCACTCAAGCCACTGAAAGAGAAATCTGAAGTAAAAATGGGCTTGGCCATCCTAGATGTTGAGAGTTGCATCCCTTGGGCGGAAGGCACGCCTTGCAATCTCTGCCACATGGTTTGCCCCACCTTGCCACGCGCCATTGAGATGCGCGACGAGCGCCCTCATGTCTTGGCTGACTTTTGCACCGGTTGTGGCTTATGCGAGCAGCGATGCCCCACTCGCCCAGCTGCAATTGTGATTGAACCAACGAGTGTTCGAATCGCTCACGAAGAATTAGCCATGCGCAAAGAAACCGAGAGTCCATCTAAGCCCACCCTGTCGCCACCGGCCAAAGACGAATCCCGGCGCGTGCAACCCGTTATTGAAACTCATAACGACGAGCTCGGTGGCGCGGGTGAGCCAGCAATGGCAAGCCCCCCCAACGACAAACGGCCAGGGCTTGCCTTCTTGCTATTAGCCGGCCCGATTTTATGCGGCATCGGCTTGGCCGGCTGGCTGCGGCTGGTCTCTGGAGTCTCGCAATCCGTTTACGCCGAATTCTCAGGCGGCGCATTGTTTCTCGATTTTTGTTTGCTGCTCCTTTTCATTCTGCCTCATTCACTTCTTGCTCGCGGATGGGGTCGACGCTTGTTGAATCAGCCTCTAGGCCCCGAAGCCGAGCGACCTCTCTATGTTTTAGTGAGCGGCATCACTCTGGCCCTCATGACTCTCTCCTGGGAGACATGTGGGCCTCTCCTTTGGAAACTCGATGGTGTCTTTTTTCTTACGGCCCGTATTGTGCAAATATCAGGTCTCGCATTGGCTGTATGGGCCGTGTTATTGGTTGGCGCATCCCACATGATTGCCTTGCCCCACTTACGAGCATTGGCTCGCGGAAGTTCCGCGTCCTCTCCCGAATTCAACGCGCATGCTCCTTATGCCTGGCTAAGGCAACCACTCAATCTAGGCATCCTTCTGACACTCCTAGCCATGCCGGAAGTCACCGTCGACCGCCTCATGCTGGCCCTCGTCACAATCGCCTGGATCTTGGTCGCGGCCCCCTATGAAGAGCGTGATGCTGAGCTAGCCTTCGGCGAAGGTTACCGCGTATACAAAGAGCGCACTCCCCGATGGCGCCCGACTTGGCTAGGTGGCCAAGGGATTGAGCCAATAGATGGACACCACCACCCTTAAGGCTCTCGCTGCTGTTGTGGGCGACACCCGCGTCTTAACGGATGCGCGCGATGTTGCACTCTTCCGCTCGGACGCTCTGACTTTATTCTCTTGCAAGCCATCGGCGGTGCTTGAGCCGGGGTCCCAAGAAGAAGTAATTGAATGCGTGAAGATTCTGCATCGCGCCGGCATTCCATTTACAGCTCGTGGCGCTGGCACAGGTCTCTGTGCAGGCGCTCTCGTGCCAGCAGGCGGCGTTTTGATTTCGCTGATGCGCCTTAATGAAATCATAGACTTCGACGAAGATGCGCGTTACGCCGTTGTTGAGCCAGGCGTCATCAATGCCGAGCTATCCAAAATGCTGGCAGAAAGCGGGCTTTATTACGCTCCCGACCCGTCTAGCCAACTCGAATGCACACTTGGCGGCAACTTGGCTGAAAACGCGGGCGGCCCACACTGTTGCCTCCACGGCATGACGGCCCAGCATATTTTGTTTGCCGAAGTCGTCCTTGCTGACGGCACGGTTGAAATGTGGGGTTCACCAACCGCCGCGGAAGACGACTTGGATTTGCGCGGATTCCTAGTAGGTTCTGAAGGTTCGCTTGCGATTGCTTTGAAAATCGGCGTGCGCCTCACTCCATTGCCTGAAACTGCACAAACGCTGCTCGGCGCTTACCCGACCATGGTGGAAGCTTGCGCAACAACCGCCGACATTGTGGCAAATGGCATCCGCCCCGTCGCGATGGAAACCATGGATCAACGCACCATGCAAGTCGTCGAAAACAGCATTTACGCCGCGGGTTTGCCCGTTGAGGCCGGTGCGGTGTTGATTGTAGAGGTGGAAGGCACGCCAGAGCAAGTTGAGCAAGAAGCCCTCGAGGTGGAAGCCATCCTGCATCGTCATCAAGCGCTCAAAGTTGAGCATGCGCGCACACCCGAGCACCGCGCCGCAATTTGGGCCGGTCGAAAAGGTGCCGGGCGTGCCATTCGCGCTTTATCGCCAGATAGTTATGTCATGGACGGCGTCGTGCCGCGTTCTCGCTTGGTGGAAGTCATGGAATTTGTTGCGGAAGTCGAAGCCGACACGGGGCTTGAAATCGCAAATTTCTTTCATGCCGGCGACGGGAATATCCACCCGCACTTCTGCTACGACGCCAATGACAAAGTTCTCACGCGTCGAGTCGAACAGGCCGGCGAGCGCATTTTGCGCAAATGCCTTGAGCTCGATGGCTCACTTTCCGGTGAGCACGGAATCGGTGTCGAAAAAGAGGCGCTACTGCATGAGCAATTCACGAGCGAAACGATTGCACTGATGGATCGTTTGCGCCTTGTCTTTAACCCAGATGATTTGCTCAACCCTGGCCGAGGTTTGCCGTTGGGTAAAGGTTGCGCGGAAGCATTTCATCGCCACGGAGGGGCGCCCGCGTGACTGAAACAATACGACCCGAAAGCGCGAAAGAGCTACAGGACTATCTGAAGTCGGGTGCGGCGCATCGCCATTCACTTTTGGCCGTTGGCAATCAAAGCCGCATTCGTCGGCACTCACCATCGGCCCATCCAACGGCTTTGCTTTCTATGGCTGAAATGGCCTCGATTCACTGGATTGACGCCGAAGATCAAACTTGTGAGGTCGATGCGGGTGTATCCCCGGCAATGCTCGACACAGCTTTACACCCACTTGGCCTGTGCCTTGGCGTCGACGCGCCTCATGCATCCAGCGGCACGCTCGGCGGGCTTTTCATGGCGCCAGATATGAGCTTGCTACACGGCGCTTACGGCGGCACGCGCGAGCAAGTTTTGGGCGCGACTTGGTTGCTCGCCGACGGCACCGAAATCAAAACGGGGGGTCGCGTGGTAAAAAATGTAGCGGGCTACGATGTCACGCGACTCTTCCTCGGATCTCGTGGTCGACTCGCCATCTGCACACGACTGAGCCTCCGTTTGCGACCATTGCCGCGTTTAGAAAAATGGTGGACGACCACCGACCCCCTTGCACTCAAAGCGCCCTGCATCCGGCTGGCCTTCTCACCGCAATGCGATGAGCGCGCCTGGGTGCAGACCTTTGCGATTCAAGATGCGCCTCACCCATCGTTCACGGCTGTTGACCCCATAATCGCTAAAGAGAGGAAAGCGATGACTCTTGAGCATTTTGCGACAAACCCATTGCGACACGCACATGTTTCACCGCCATGCGATTGGCGACAAAACGCTTGGGAGCTCACGGCGCATCAAGAATGCCTGCAAGCGCCATCAACCGCGGCTGGCCAGGGCGTCCCCCATCGGGTTGAAAACCGCTGGCTCAACTCAATCGCCGCGGCTTGCTGCCCAAACGGCGAACGGTTTTTAGCCGTTAATCGCGACGGCGCCTAAGAACATCCAGATGGCGGTGCCCACTGAGGCAAGTGTCAGAAACACAAAACCGGCGACCCACCGGATGTGAAGATAGCGCGTGTCCTCTATTTTCCACAGACGCAAGCCACTCCAGATTACGCCGGGCAGACTCAGCAACGCGCTGAATGCCGCGAATAAATGCACCTGTAGCGGGAATTCGGGGAAAGTGAATCCGCGCCCAAACATCTCAGCCTGCACGATGGCCAACGCCAACAAAAGCACCGTAGTCAGCGCTAGGCCCAAGTGGGCTTCGCGGCGGTTGCGGAGGCCTGCCCAAATCGTGCCGATGAGCATGGCGACGACCAAAGCGAGATTGGCGACAAAGAGAGTGGCATTCATGACACGGTTTTAGGATGTCGCGCGCAATCATCCAAGGGTAAATCGCAAAAGTCGGTACAATTAGTGAGTCATGTCGGCTGACTCAAAAATTCAAATCACTTCCCACGTCACCCCCAATTTCAGCACGGGAGACGCGGCTTCTGGCCTTTCGTTGATGGCTAAACGGATGGTTGGCTCATCGATTCTCAAAATTGCTTGGGAAATTCGGGCAATCAAAGAGCAAGGTGTGCCGCTTGCCGATATGACCGTGGGCGATTTCTCGCCAGAGCAATTCCCGCTCCCTGATGCACTGCGTGATGCCATCACTGACGCGATGAATCAAGGGCTTACCAATTACCCACCACCCAATGGCATGCCGGAATTGCGCGAGGCGATTCAGGGTTACATACGGCGCACCTTGAATGTCGATTACCCCCTTGATGCGATTACCGTTGTTTCAGGTGGTCGGCCTTCGCTTTACGCAACTTATCGTTTGCTTGTCGATCCAGGTGAGCTTGTGCTTTTCCCGACCCCGTCCTGGAACAATCACAACTATCAAGATGTTTGTGATGTGCGTGTGCGCGCTGTGCCTTGTGGCCCCGAGACGGCTTTTCAACCGACGGCTGCCGCAATGGAGCCACACCTTGATGGCGCGCGTTTACTAGTTCTGAATACTCCGCAAAACCCATCCGGTGGCGTCATGGCCAAGGAAGAGGTCGAAGCCTTTGGGCACTTGCTTGTGCGCGAAAACAAGGCTCGTGCTGAACGAGGCGAAAAACCGCTCTATTTGCTGTTTGATCAAATCTATAGTTCCATGACCTTTGATGGTCATCGCCACTACTCACCGGTTGAGTTAGTGCCTGACTGCGCGCCATGGGTGGTCCACTCCGATGGCATTTCCAAAGGCTTCTGCGCCACGGGTTTGCGCTTGGGCTGGTTTTTTGGCCCCCCATCCATTATTGGCAAGGCAGTTGCTTTGCTCACGCATGTGGGCGCTTGGGCTCCTAAGCCTGTGCAACTCGGCACGGCTAACTTCCTTAACCAAACCGAGGCCGTCGAGGCCTGGGATGCCGACCTCGCCGGCCGCATCCGCGAGCGATTGCAAATTTTGAGTGATGGCATGGCCGCGCTTAAAGAGAGTGGTTTTGATGTTGATTACATCGAGCCGCAGGGGGCCATATACATGTCACTGCGTTTCCCGTTAATGGGGCGCACTACGCCTGATGGCCACACGCTCAAAGATCACGAAGACATTCGGTCTTACTTGTTGCATGCAGCTGGCGTTGCACTTGTTCCTTTTGACGCATTCGGTGTCGAAGAGGCCGACGAAGACGGTTGGTTCCGCGCCTCCGTTGGGGCCGCATCTATTGATGAGTTAAACGCAGCCTTCCCCCGCCTTCATGACGCTCTTGCGGCTCTTCATTAATCGTGACTGAATCCGAACACTATTCCACTCGCCCCGGAGGCGGCGAGACCTTTGACCGAATCAGCCCCGGGCTGGGCACGGCTTCCTTAGGAGGCTTTGCTCTTGTATTGGCGACGGTTTCCTTTTTTTCATCGTTTTATCTCCTTGCCTGGATCGACATCATCATTAATGTCCCCATCTTTTTTATCTGCGCATGGGTCGCTCTCGAAGGTAAAGGCAAAGGCTTTTCTGCATTGCCTGGGCTCCTGCTTTCGCTGGCTGGAGTCACCGTCAGCTTAGGCCACCTCATTTTCACAACAACTCATCCCTGGTTGAGTTAGGGCGACCCAACTCATAACATGAGCGTTTCCTCAACGCTCAAGTTGAAAGCCCGCGCGAACGATTTCCTCCCCATCGAGGAAAAACAAAACAGCGCAATCCCCCGGAATCAGAGGTGCGGCTTTCGTATCAAAGATTCGCTCTCGCACACGCACCACGCGTGTACCTGCTTCCGGCAAATCAATTTCACCTAAATTTTTTCGGCGCCGACGCGGACGGCCTTCGATTTTACCAGGCGTACGGATTTCAACCGCCAAATGCCCTTTTGCGCTTTCGCCAAGATTGGTGCAATGCAGATGATAGACCACCGCCGCATTCGGACGGACGACCTCTTGCTCGGCAACGAGACGGACTTGCAAATCCAAGCCTCCGAATCCGAGCAGGGCAAGGGCGCGGGGGTCACCGGTTTTAAGTAATCCACGCAAGCCCTTTTTGATGATGTGTTGCGTTTGCTTACCCTGGCCCTCCTCCTTCCATCGAGATAGCACCTCTAGGGCCAATTCGGGGTTATCTTTGGCGATATCGTTGAAGCAGTTGCCGGTTGAATTTGCTGCGAGGCGGAAGTTTTCGTCGCGCATGGCTTCCAAAAGAGGTAAGAGCAACGCGGGCGATTCAACGGCCCAAACCATGCGTTTGACCCAGATACCGCGAGGGCGAGTGGCCTCGATGGCTGCGCGCCGCACCATGGGGTTTTTCTGTTGCACCCATGGCTTCAAATGCGCGATGACATCAGCGCCAAGTTTGTGAGCCAAAGGCCGCACGCCAAAAGCTTGGACGGATTCCGCAACACGGAGGTCGTCATACGCGGCCAACTCTAGCAAGCCGGCCCAAGCAACTTCGGGGTGTGTTTGATGTAAGTGCGCCCACATGCTTGGGGCGAAAAATCGCACACGCGATTCGGTGTGCTGCGAAAAACGTGCCGCAACGGAGAGCGGCTCGTTAGCTTCGGCGAGATGGCCAACCATGATTTCTTGGATGCACCGCCATTGTGCGAGTTGGCCCATTTCAAAATAACCTCGCGACTCAACCTCGGAAGTCAGCCGCAAAGCACCGGGCAGGCCGCATTCCAATGCAGCCATCTCCAACAACGGCAAAGCCGTCGTCGGTTGCGTTTCGGCGACAAAACCGGCCCCAGAGGCCCGCCGACGGCGTAATTTGCCTGGCATGTTTGGGTATTATGCC
>CAZPAY010000008.1:0-87871 GCA_964584805.1 uncultured Planctomycetales bacterium
GCACGGCGACGGCGACCTTCAGTCGCCATCGCAGATTACAAATCTACGCCACGAAGGGCCAACGGCGCTGTGCTAGAGTCGTGGGGGTGGTTTTAAATCGGGGTTTGGCGCGGGGCCCCCCCTTTGGGCTGGGGGGGGGCGGCGCGCCCCCCGTTGCCACTAGAATGGCGGCACGGAAACCCAGTTTCCAGTCTCTCCTCCCTTCTGCAGCGCGAAACATACAAAACAAGTACGCAAAGCTAAGCATCAAACCAAAGAATAATAGAAATCATGGCTTCATTTAACCGTGTCATCCTCTTGGGAAACCTCACCCGTGACCCAGAATCCCGCCAAGCACAAAGTGGCACTCACATCGTTAAAGCCAGCATAGCGGTCAATGATCGCGTGCCTGATGGCAACGGTGGCTGGCGCGAAGAGCCCAGCTTTATTGACCTCGTGATTTTTGGGCGTCGGGGCGAAAACTTCGCCAAGTATCTCGGTCGTGGTCGCTCGGTTTTGGTCGAGGGTAAATTGCGCCAATCCCGCTGGGACGACAAAGAAACGGGCAAGAAGCGCTCTAAGCTTGAGGTAATCGTCGATGATTGGCAGTTCGCAGGCGGCCGCGAGGGTGGTCAGGGCGGCGGCAATCAAGGTGGCGCCCAGGGCTATAACCAAGGCGGCGGCCAAGATTACAACCAGGGTGGCGGTGGCCAAAGTGCACCGAGCTTTCCTGACCGTCAAGACTTTAGCGGCAATCAGGGCGGCGGTGCCGCCTCCATGGACGACGTCCCTTTTTAAGGCGAGAGAGCCGTGCAAGTCCAAGTGTTGCTTTTTGCTGGATTGGCGGATGCCGCGGGTAAAGACACTTTTGAGATGACTTTGCCTGACAACGCGACGGTGGGTGATTTACGCACCCTCGCCATTCAAGTTATGCCGAGCCTTAGTGGTTCGGCATTTCGCGTTGCAATGGATGCCGTCTATGCGACCGATGATTCGCCTTTGACCGACTCGGCAGAAGTGGCCTTTATCCCGCCGGTCTCTGGCGGTTGAGCATCATGGCAGCCTCCGTTTTTTCTTTTCGCCTCACGGAAGGCCCCGTTCTTTCAGATTGGGCGCGCGAGCAAGTCTTGGGCACTGATGCCGGCTGTGTGATTGAATTTCGCGGTGTTGTCCGTGGCGAAGCCCAAGGGAAAAATGTCTTGCGCTTAGAGTATGAGGCTTACCCTCGCATGGTGGAATCTGAGCTCGCCTGCATTGCACGAGAAATTGTTTCTGAATTTAGCGTCTTGCGTGTCGCGGTGGAGCATTCCATAGGCACCGTGCCGGTGGGTGACTGCTCCGTCATCGTGGCCATTGCAGGTGCGCATCGCGTGGAAGCATTTAGGGCTTCCGCTGCTTACATGGATGCCCTAAAAGAGCGTGTCCCCATTTGGAAAAAAGAGTGTTACGCCGACGGCTCCATCTGGAAGGGCCAAGGTTCTTGAAATGTTACAAATCCACACCATCCCTGTTACGGCCTTCGCACAAAACTGCACCATTTTAGTTTGCAGTGAGACGCAAAAGGCTGCCGTCGTTGATTGTGGCGAGTGGCATCCCGTCCTCAATCAAATCGAAAAGTTGGGCGTTGAAGTTGTTGCGATTCTGGCGACCCATGGCCACATTGACCATGTCAGCGGCATGGGGGATTTGTGCGCGGCGGTGCCTCAGGCCAAGCTCATGATTCCAGCGGGCGAAGAATTGGTCTTTGATATGCTCGCGCAATCCGCTGCAATGTATGGTTTAGAGACCCCGCGCGACCTTCCTGAGCCCGAATGCTATCTCAAGCATGGCGATCAAATTCAAGTCGGCGAGGTCACTCTTGATGTCCGCCACTGCCCCGGGCATACGCTTGGGCATGTTGTTTTTCACGATGCGGCCAGTGCGCAAGTGATTGTGGGTGATGTCTTGTTTCAAGGCTCGATCGGTCGCACCGACCTCCCCGGCGGCTCCTGGGAGCAACTCGAAAAATCCATTCGCGAGCAGCTCTACACCCTGCCCGCCGAGACCCGTGTTTTCTGCGGTCACGGGCCGACTACCACCATAGGCACTGAAGCGCAGACTAACCCTTTTGTGCGCGTGTAGCGTACCGTTAATCTTAATCATCATGGTGGAACGCGAAACACTTCCTGTCGATGTCCTCGTTGTAGGCGCCGGCCCCTCTGGCCTTTCTTTTGCCATTTCTTTGGCGCGTCAATTTGAGGCGGAAGGTCTCGAAAAGATGATCCTTGTCATTGATAAGGCAGGCGAATTTGGTCATCACACTTTGTCGGGCGCCGTGCTCGACCCGCGTGCTTTGCTTGAGCTGATGCCCGACGCTGAGGCAGACGGCTTCCCTATTGAAGCCAAGGTTAAGGGTGACAAGTTCTGGATGTTCACCGAAACGGGTAAGTCCTTGATGACCCCGCCCAAGCCACCCAAGCCATTTCAGAATGTGGGCAAGTGGATTGTTTCTGCCGCCGACGCCGTCGCCTGGATGGCCGAAAAAGCCGACGGTTATGAATGTTGCGAGGTTTACCCATCAACTTCAGGCGCTGAAATTTTGTACGCCGAAGATGGCCGTGTGCGCGGAGTGCGCACTGTCGATATGGGACTCGGCAATAACGGTGAGCCAAAAAGTAATTTTGAGCCTGGCATGGATATCGAGGCTGACCTCGTCGTTTTTGCGGAAGGCACGCGCGGCTCACTCGCCAAAGGCTTGATGGCCAAACATGACCTTGAAAAGGGCTGTAACCCCCAACTGTGGGGCGTTGGCATCAAAGAGATTTGGGAAGTCGAGCACGACCTAGAGGGGCAAGTCATCCACACGGGTTTGTGGCCTCTTCCGAAAGATTGTTATGGAGGCGCTTGGATTTACGGCATGCCGAATAACCGCTTGTCGATAGGTTTCGTCAGTGGTATGGATCACGGTGATGTGAGTTTTGATTACCACGCTGCCATGCAAATGTGGAAGAAGCACCCCATGATTGCCCCCATTTTGAAAGGCGGCAAGATGGTTAAGTATGGTGCCAAGACTGTGCCCGAGGGCGGGCTGTTTTCGATGCCTAAGCTCTACGGAGACGGCTTCGTGATTCTGGGTGACAGTGCGAGCTTTATGAACGCACAACGCCTCAAAGGTTTGCACCTTGCCATGAAGTCCGGCATGTTGGCGGCGGATGCCGCGGCGGCCGCATTCAAAGCAACACCAGGCGAGGCTGACGAGGTGCACGCTTGCACCGATGCCGCGCTAAAGGCATACGATGACAACTTCCGCGCTTCTTGGGCTTTCGAAGAGCTTCATGGCGTCCGTAATTTTCGTCAGGGTTTTCAGAAAGGCTTTATGAGCGGCGCAATTGGTGCGGCCATGATTATGGCGACTGGCGGCAAGATGCCGGGTGGGCGTAAGAGTTGTGAGAGCGACCATGAGCGATACAAGCTCAAGCGCACCGTGCCACTTGCGCGGCCAGACAATAATGATGAGCTGCAATCCGACCGCTTAACGAGCGTGTTCCATTCTGGCTCCATCCACGAAGAAGACCAGCCGTGTCATCTTGTCATCTCTGACCCTGATATCTGCACCTCGCGTTGCACCGAAGAATACGGAAACCCTTGCCAGCACTTTTGCCCGGCTGAGGTTTACGAATGGCTCGGCGACGAGGGCTTGCGGGTCAACTTCAGCAATTGCGTGCATTGCAAAACGTGCGACATTGCTGACCCTTACCAAATCATCGACTGGGTTGTGCCCGCTGAGGGCGGCCCGGTGTACACCGGGATGTAACCCAACTTTTCCTTAAACAAACAGACTCATGCGAACTCAGTTGAAAGACGCGGCCAAAGCAGGCCGCAACGACCTTGTTGTGCTTTTTGTGCCGATTGGCGCAAAGCCTAAATTGCCATCCGCCGCTCCGGCGACCCCACTTTGGAAAGATGACTTTGGCGCATCTGCGGGCGACAAGGTTTTGTTGCGTGGTTCTGCGGGTGCGCGGTGGCTTTTGCTGCGTGTTGCTAAGCGCACCGAGTTGACCGAAGAAAATGTACGCTGCGCGGCTGCTACGGCTCGGGTGAGTGCTGAAAAGATGGAGCGCGTAAATCTTGTCTTGGATTTGGGCCTGCTGAAAAACAGCGAGGCCTTCACTTTTGCTGCAGTTGAGGGTGCCACGATGGCTTCTTACGACGCGGGTGTTTGCAAGGCAGATCGCGCCAAGGCTGGTGTAAAGCGCATCACCATTTCGGGCATGAGCGAAACCGCCGCGATGAAACGCGCCGCCAAGCAAGGCGCCATTTCGGCAGAGGGCAACCTTGCCGCTCGTGAATTGCAGAACTTGCCTCCGAATATCCTCAACCCCAAAGAATTCGCCAAGCGCGCACGCTCCATGGCTCGTAAGAGCCCCAAGATGACCTGCAAGGTGCTCGGTGAAAAGCAAATGACCGACCTTGGCATGGGTTCGCTTTTGGGCGTTTCTCAAGGCGCTAAGAATGAAGCGCAACTCGTCCACCTTTGCTACAAGCCAAAGGGTAAATCGGCGGGTCGCCTCGCTTTTGTCGGTAAAGGCCTGACTTTTGACTCAGGTGGTATCAGCCTTAAGCCAGGCGCCAACATGGATCAAATGAAGTTTGATATGTCAGGTGCTGCGGCTGTCTTTGGCTTGATGAGTGCGCTTGCTGCAGGTGCTGATTGCCAATACGAAGTACACGGCATTTTGGCCTGCGTCGAAAACATGCCAGGTGGTGATGCTCAGCGCCCAGGCGACATCGTGACAGCTATGAACGGCAAGACGATCGAAATCCTGAATACAGACGCCGAAGGTCGATTGGTGCTCGCGGACGCCCTTTACTGGACAGCGACCAAAATCAAGCCGGATTGCATTTACGACATTGCCACTCTAACCGGTGCCGCGATTCATTCGCTGGGTCATGTCGCGACAGCCGTCATGAGCAATAATGACAAGAAACGCGACGCCGCTATCGCCGCGGGGGAAGCCATCGCCGAGCGCGCCTGGCCACTGCCTTTGTGGGATGAATACATCGACATGGCAAAGGGCCAATACGCCGATCTGCAAAACATCTACGCCGCTGGAGCAGGTGCGGGCACCATCGCAGGTGCAAGCTTCTTGAGCTACTTTGTCAACGAGTGCCCTTGGGTGCACTTTGACATCGCTGCAACAGCCTGGAATTGCCCTCCTAAGCCGTATCGTGGCAAAGGCGGCAGTGGCGTGGGTACACGCACTTTCTTGAAAATCTTGCGCGGTTAATCCAGCTCTGCAAAATCTCTCTCACGCGCGTGGTAGGGGGTATGGGACTCGAACCCATACTGGAAGGATTTTAAGTCCTTTGCCTCTGCCGATTGGGCTAACCCCCCAAGCGCGTGGGTTGAGGTTGGAGCCGGCACCCAGAGTCGAACTGGGGATGATGAATTTGCAATCCATTGCCTTAGCCACTTGGCGATGCCGGCTTTCAACGGGCGGAAGTTTAGATTCTGCAGGCCTCTTTGTCTAGTATGAGTCCGCCACTTCTTTCTTTGAGCGTCGCGATTTTAGCCCCTGTATTGCTTAGTTTGAGCAATCGTAGGCTCCATTTTGCTTGGCTTTTTTGCGTTTTGCCACTCATTTATTTAGATGGCATCTCCGTGGCCATTTCAGCCGCCATCCTGCTTTCGGTCGGTGCCATGAGTCTTCGCGCAGCCTTGCAGCACAAGGGCGCATGGCTGTCCCTATGGACGGCTGCCTGGTGTTGGCCCTTTTTATGCTTGGGCAGTTCTTGGTGGCTTATTTTTTGGCCAGGGAGTGTTTTTGTGGCATCTAGCTGGGATCCTCTTCTGAACAGCGCCTTGTATGAATCATGGGGCTCTTATGGCCCTGTTTCGATGGTTTTGCCATGGGCCACGGCTTTCCTATGGCTTGGCGGGGCAAGTTGGGCTTATCACAAGCGTTCGGGCATCCGACCGCGCGGCTAGAATATCGTGCCTCTACATTCCTCATGAAACGCAAACTCTACTGCACCTTTCCCCAAGCGCTCATTAAAGAGCCACTGCTTTTTGCGCTTGCCAATACCTTTCAGGTTGTCCCGAATATTCGAGGCGCAACGGTTACGGAAGAGATTGCCATCCTCTCTTTAGAGATTGAGGGCACTCAGGAAAATGTTGAAAAGGCCACGGCCTATTTGATTGAAAAAGGCGTTAATGTTGATGAGTTGAGCGACTGATTCTTATCTTTCACAGTCCATCATAAAGAGCGGCGACTTCAACAGAAGTCGTCGCTCTTCGTTTGATGGCCGATGGCCTTGAGCCTAGTCGTCAAATGGGTCGTCGTCGTAATCCGGCGCGGCTTCCATTGGGTCTTCTTCTTTCTTTTCAGCGACCTTGGTCTTGGTGAAGGCGCGCCACTGATTGTCATCTTTGGAAAGTTTGCCAAGCCACATGTTGTGCCAGATACAGGCAATCTTCTTGTTAAACATAATGGCTGTGTTTGCCGCTTCAGAGCCAAATTCATTTTGCCCAAGCGATTCCCAGCCGAAGTTCTGGCCTTTGCCCATTTTGGTCAAAAGATTGTTTAGCGCACCAACTTCACGCATGCCTTCTCTGGAGAAAAAGTCACCCTTCAACATGGCGTTGACAATTGCCGGGAAAGCTTCGCGAGCGTAATCTTCGACGAGTCGACGACCAGCGCGGTTCGATTGAAGGCCAGCATCTTCGAGGTAGAGGTTGAGGTCGTCTTTGACTTCGGCCCATTTCTCCTCACTGCATTGTGCCCATCGAGGCAGTGGAGCAACAGCTTTCAGGTCGAGTTTTGTGGGGTCGGTGATGCCTTTGTAGTTGATTGCGAACCCAGCCTCTGGCGCCTCAAATGCGACTTCTGGCTTTGCAGCAGGGGCGCTTGGCGTAGAACTGTCGGGAGTTGATGTTGGGTCTGCCGTGCCGGAATCGTCTGTGGGTGCCGTCTCTTCAAGCACCATCGCCGCAGGAGCGGCTTCTTCGAGAACGCTTGCAGTAGGTGCATTTCCTGGTTGAGCCAAAGCAGTCTCAGCGGTTGTTTCTGGCTGCGCATCGTTGCTTGCAACGGCAGGCTGATTAGGCGCGCTTTCTATTTTGTCTTTCAACAATTCCATCGATCCCCATGCTGCACCGGCGATGACAAGCAAGACTGCGACCATGATAATTGGATGTGACTTCTTCGGCTTATCCTCAGCGAATCGCCGAGGGCCGTCATTCTTTTTGATTTTTTTGGAATCAACCGGGCGGTAAGAGGACGACCCGCTTGTTCTAGGCGCTGGGCGACGGCGTCGAGCTCCGGGAACAGCCGCTTTTGCAGCAGGTGCAGGCGCGGCTTTCGCTGGCGCTGGGCTTGAGGCTGTCGCGTCAGCCGCGCGCTTTGCTTTCGCCTTTGCGATGATCTCAGCAGCCGACGGTTTTTTAGGAGCAGGCTCTTGCGGGGTGGTGGCATCGGCTTCAGCAGCACGCTTCGCTTTTGCTTTTGCGATAATTTCCGCAGCGGTCAATTTTTTGGGCGCCTCGGGTACGGCAACTGGTTCGCTCGCAACCGGCTCGCTTGGCTCGGTGGGAGGTTTGGGGGGTTCTACAGGTTTGGCTGCTGGCTTCGGAGCTTCCACAGGCTTAACTACCGGTGGGGCTACCGGCTTTGGTGGAACGACCGCTTTCTTCGGCGGGACGACCGGCTTTGGTGGAACGACCGCTTTCTTCGGCGGGACGACCGGCTTTGGTGGAACGACCGCTTTCTTGGGCGGGACGACCGGCTTAGGGGGTACAACCGCTTTCTTCGGTGGCACAATCGGTTTAGGGGGTACAACCGGCTTAGGGACCGGTGCTCCAGCTACAATGCGGTTGACAGGCTTGGCCTTGCCAGGACGCTTAGTCTTGTCTTTGGACTCAGCAACTTCTTTGGCCTCGGGCTTAGCTTCTGGAGCGACAGCTGGTTCGGGATCAGGAAGTGGGGGAATGATCACTTCGCCATCACATTCACGGCACTTTACTTTGAGTGCCGTAACAGAGTCAGGGATGCCGCCATATCTTTGGCCGCAGGAGTTACAAGTTCCGGTGCGTTCGCTCATGTCTAGAAGGGCTTTTTCGCCCATCGCATTGTAGAAGATACCGAGAGAAAACGACGGCCTCGGTAAAGAATTCCGTTCCCGTAAACTAACTCCTGAGTGAGCCTCGACGAGGCCTACCTTTGCATGAGTCAACCCTTTCGCATTCACAGCAACTTTCGGCCGTCTGGAGATCAACCTCGGGCGATTGAAGAATTGACTCATGCACTTGCCGAGCCGGATGCCCGCCGCATTTTGCTTGGTGTTACAGGATCAGGCAAGACATTCACGGCCGCCCATTTGGTCGAGCGTTTGCAGGTCCCAACTTTGGTATTGGCGCCCAACAAGACGCTGGCCGGGCAACTGTATACCGAGTTTCGTGAGTTGTTTCCTGACAATGCAGTCGAGTATTTCGTTTCCTATTACGATTATTACCAGCCCGAAGCGTATGTTCCCTCGAGCGACACCTACATTGAGAAAGATGCTCGAATCAATGAGCAAATCGATCGCATGCGCAATTCGGCGACGGCATCTCTGTTGTCGCGGCAAGATGTCTTGGTGGTAGCAAGTGTTTCTTGTATTTATGGCTTAGGCGACCCAGAGACTTATTCAGGAATGGCCTTGCGGATCCAGGCTGGCGCAAAGATGCGCCGCCAAGAATTAGTGCGAGGCTTGGTTCGCACACAGCACTCGCGAGGCGAACTTGATTTTCATCCAGGCAGTTTCCGACTTCGAGGCTCGGGCGTAGAAGTATGGCCGATTCATGAGCGTGATCGCATCTTACGGATTGAGCTAGACGGTGACTTCGTGGAAGAGCTGTTGGTTCTTGACCCGCTGACGGGCGAGATCCTGGAGGAGCCGCGCCAATATGCAATCTGGCCTTGTGGTCATTACATACAGCCCGAAGACCGCATCAGTGATGCGATGGGTGCCATCCGCGAAGAGATGCTGCAGCAGGTCGGCAAGTTGCAACAAGCCGGGAATGATGTCGAAGCCGAGCGATTGGAGCGCCGCGTGCTTTCTGACATGGAAGATTTGGAAGAGTTGGGCTATTGCTCGGGTATCGAAAATTATTCCCGCCATTTTGAGGGCCGCGCCACGGGCCAGCCGCCCTTTACTTTGCTGAATTATTTTCCGCCGGGTTTTTTATGTGTCATGGACGAGTGTCATGTCACTCTCCCGCAGGTTTACGGCATGGTTAAGGGCGACGCCGCGCGCAAACGAAGTTTGGTCGATTATGGGTTTCGCTTGCCTTCCGCGATTGATAATCGGCCGTTAGCAGAGCCTGAATTCGAGGGTTTGATGAGTCGGGTGCTTTATGTTTCGGCAACCCCTCAACATCGCGAAATAGCATTGGCGCCCAAGCCCCCGATTGAGCAAATTGTGCGGCCGACTGGCTTGATTGATCCTACTGTCGTTTTGCGCCCCGCTACTGGGCAAGTGGAAGATGCCCTCAGTGAGGCAACCCAGGCAATTGCCGCGGGTGGGCGTGTTCTCGTCACGACTTTGACTAAACGCTCCGCAGAGGACTTGAGCGAGTTCTTTCAAGAACAAAGTGTGCGCACGCGCTATTTGCATTCAGATATTGACACGCTTGAACGCGCTGAAATTCTGCGTGATTTGCGCTTGGGCGTTTTTGATGTACTGGTTGGCATTAACCTTCTCCGTGAGGGGTTGGATTTGCCAGAAGTCTCACGCGTGTTTGTGCTGGATGCAGACCAGCAAGGGTTTTTGAGGTCGACGACATCTTTGATTCAAACTTGTGGCCGAGCGGCGCGAAACATTGAGGGGAAAGTTATTTTTTACTGTGACCGCGAAACGCAGGCCATCCGTGAGTGTTTAGAGGAAACTACCCGTCGGCGTGAAATTCAATTAGCGCATAATTTAGAGCATGGGATTACGCCAACCACAATCGTGAAACCTGTGCATGGGGCATTGTCGAGTACCGTGCCGGAAGACGACGGCGATGTCGCAAGTGAAGCACCGCGCAGTCTTGAAGAATACACCGCGTTAATCGCCGTGAAGAAAATAGAAATGCTCCAGGCGGCCAGTGATTTGAAGTTTGAAGAGGCCATCCGTCTGCGAAATGAGATGCATCGCCTTGAGGCGCAGAGTTTGGAGTTGCACGGTTGAGCACGCGCAGTTTTACGGAACAGTTGCAGTCGGCGCCGAGCCGACCCGGTTGCTATTTGTTTGCCGATGCGCACGGCGAAATTTTGTATGTTGGCAAGGCCATTGATTTGCGTAAGCGCGTGCAGGTTTACCGTCGTGATGGCGCGGATGGCCGGGCGCGTTTGGCTCATTTGCTCGATGTCGCCGTTTCCGCTGAATTTCGGGTCACCGATAATGAGTTAGAGGCGCTGTTGCTGGAAGAAAACTTGGTCAAGCTCCATCAGCCTCGTTTAAATGTACTGCTCAAAGACGACAAGAGTTCCTTGCTCGTTCATCTCGATACAACCCAACCATGGGCTCGTTTAGGGCTTGCGCGACGGCGTGGTGTTCCGGGTGAGATTTATGGGCCTTATCCGAGCGCATCTGCTGCTCGGCGTGCCAAGCGTCTGCTACAGAAAGCTTTCGGCTTGCGAGACTGTTCTGACCATGTGTTAGCCCATCGGCGGCGTGCGTGTTTGCATCACTCCATCGGGCTTTGCTCCGCTCCTTGCGTTGATGCAGTCAGTCAAGGTGATTACGCCGAGGCTTTACAAGGCGCGCGCGAAGTGCTCGATGGGCAGGTCGACGACCGTATTCAGCATGAGAAAAAGCGTATGAAAAACGCATCGGGCAACATGGAGTATGAAGTCGCCATGCGCGCCCGTGATCGGATTGAGGCGCTTGAGTTGTTGGCCGCGCCACAGAAAGTTTCACTGCGACAAGGCGAAGATTTTGATGTCTTGGGCCTTGATGAAAGAGGTGCTTGGACTCTCTTGGAATACCGCGACGGCGAGTGGCTGCACAGTCGCCACGGCAATCTCGAAATTTGGAGTTCGCGCGCACAAGCGGTTGAACAGGTCCTCTCTGCCGCCTACCGCGCAGGGGTTGAAATCCCGCCTGAAGTTTTGACTCCTGTCATCCCCGATCATGCAGAACTTATTGCGGCTCGTTTGCGCGAATTGGCGGGGCGTAAAGTTCAAATCACAGCTCCTATGCGTGGAAAGAAGCGTGCGCTCGTCCGGATGGCCATCAGCAATGCGCGTGCTCGAAAAGGCCTCGCCCCGCAGGCGCCTTGGTCATCCGTGGGTGCTTCTATCGGCGCAATGGCTCAATGCGCACCTCCGCGCGTGGTTGACTGCATTGACATTAGTCACCTTCAGGGCACCGACCGCGTCGCGTCGAAAGTGCGATTCGTCGAAGGTAAACGCCAGTCCGATTCGTATCGTCGCTATCTCGTGGGTGGGGGTGTTGGCAATGATGATTTTGAAGGCATGCGCGAGGTATTGGGGCGTGTGCTTGCGCGGGCCGACGAAGATGGCTTGCCCGATTTAATGGTGCTTGATGGGGGGCGCCCTCAGCTGAATGCAGTTAAGGATATTTTGGCTGAATCCGATTCGGGTATGCCCGTCGTCGCGCTCGCCAAAGCGCGCAAAGGCCGTGGCCCCATCCAGGCAGAAGAGCGTTTGTATTTAATGAAGCGCGACGACCCCATTTTGCTCGAGCGGGGCAGCCCCGAGCGTCTGTTTTTTGAACGGCTGCGAGACGAGGCGCATCGTTTTGCGATTCATTACCACCGCAAGCGTCGTGAAAATGTGCGACTCGTTTTGGAGCATGTCCCAGGTGTTGGTCCCGCCAAGCGCAAAATGCTATTGGATTATTGTGGGGGTGATTTGAAGAAGTTGCAGTCGATGTCCGAGGTGCAATTGGGCGCATTGCCCGGTATGAACGCCAAGTTGGCGGCATTGGTGCAAAAACATCTGTTGGGTGTCTTAGGCACTTAGCCGCGAGGGTGATGCAGCTTGTGGAAGGCCTGCAACTCGTCGGTTTGTAAATGCGTATAACGCTCGGTTGTGCGCAAATCAGAATGCCCTAAAAATTCTTGGACCGATCGTAAGTCACCGCCGCCAGCCAATAAGTGCGTCGCGCAAGAGTGGCGCAAAGTATGCGGGTGGATGGCCGGCAAATCTGCCAGCGCTGCATATTCACGCACTAAAACCCAAGCTCGACCTCGGTCAAGTTTGAGGCCATTTTGCGAGAGCAGGGCCTGGGGGTCTTTGGGTTTGCGTGATTCGCGTTCGTTATCAATCCAGGTAAAGAGTCGTTTTTCGGCTTGGCCCGCAAAAGGGATGAGCCGCTCTTTCCCGCCCTTGCCGCAAATACGCAAGAAGCCCGTTTTCTCGCCCATCTTTGCACGCGTAATGTCTTGCACAACTAGGCCAACGGCCTCGCTTACGCGCAAACCACCGCCGTAAAGCAAGGCTAAAAGAGCTCGATCGCGCAGGCCCTTCCAGGTTGAGCTATCTGGAGCGTCCATTAAACGCAAGGCCTCGGTCGGAGAGAGGACTTCGGGGAGCCGCTTCCAGAGGTGCATTTTCCCGGCAAATCGTGTGGGATCGGGACCTTGGTAGAGGCCTTCCGCGCGCAAATAGCGGAAAATCCCTCGTAAACTCGATAAGAGCCGTGCTTGAGTCGGGGGTGCATGGCCTTTTTGGCGGCTGTCAGCCAGTATGTCCGTGACATCTTCGGAGGATAAATCGGCCCATTCCGATTTGCCGGAATCCATTAAAAAGCCTGCGGCAGCGCGCAAATCGCGCTCATATGCTTCGAGTGTATTTTCAGCCAGCCCGGCCTCCCCAGCCAGTGCGCCCAAATACTCTCTGAGCAGCGATAGCAGCTCATTGGAGATTTGGCGATTTTGTTCGGAATTCATTAGAATGTGCGGCTCCCAGCCACCACGGGACCCATACATTATGGCCAAATTGCTCAAATCAAAACAAAAGCCTTTCCGGGCTCCTCTCCTTGCCATCCTTAAAAAGGTCGGCGGAAAGCTCGAGCACATGGAAGAGGCCATCCTGCTGGCTGCCGGTGAAGGCAAGGGTAGCGAAGCCGACGAGTTCGGCGCAGACAGTTACTCACGCGAACAACAGATTGGCCTCATCGAAAACGAAGATGAAATTAAGGGCCTTGTTGTTGACGCGCTAGAGCGAATCAAAGCGGGTACTTTTGGTGCATGCCTTGCCTGTGAGAAATTGGTCCCGGCTGAGCGCCTTCAAGTGCTCCCTTATGTGCGCTATTGCGTGCCGTGCCAAGAACTCGATGAGAAAGGCGAGCTACCCGTCAACGAAGAGTAACCCGATGCGCCGACCTTTACTCTGGGCTGTAGTTGTCGCTCTTGTGATAATTGATTTGCTCACTAAAAGTTGGGCCTTTGCTGCCACACCCGTGGGCGATCCGCCGATTCACATCACATCGTGGTTCGCGATTCGTACCCTCACCAACCCCGGCGGAATTTGGGGGATGGGCGCCGCCTGGACTACTGCTTTGACTTTGATTCGCGTATGTGCGGTTGGGGCGCTGGCTTGGTTGATTCTTCAGCAAACGGAGCAATTCAAAAGTGGTGCCTGGACATTGGCTCTTTTACTGAGTGGTGCAGTCGGGAATTTGTATGACAATTTGTCTGCCTGGATGCCGTGGCCCGGCAACGGCGAGGTTCGAGATTTTTTAGATGTGCATTTTCCTGCACCGGGTTGGTACCCCGTAAATTGGGTGTGGCCTTTTAATCCATGGCCGACTTTTAATTTCGCAGACGCCTGTATTTCGATTGGATTTGTTTTGCTCGTTACGGGTATTGCAAAAGTGCATCTCGGGAAGGCGTCCGACGAGTCAGATTGTGACGCTGACAAAACTAATTCTGAGTCATAAAATAGCTTCATGCTTCAAACGCGTATCGGCACACTCGAGCTGGCCAGCCCCCTGCTGACCGCTTCGGGTACTTTTGGCCATGACCCTTCGGCCCTTGCTTTTATGCAGCAGGGCGATTTAGGTGCTTTGGTTCTCAAAACCGTCACGCCTGAGCCGCGCCACGGAAATGCGACTCCAAGGATGTGCGAATTTCCTGGCGGTGTGATGAATTCCATTGGCCTTGAAAACCGCGGTCTCGCCCATTTTCAGTCGGAAATTGCACCCGGCTTGGCGCAACTGGGAATGCCCGTCGTCGGAAATGCCGGTGGGCATTCGGTCGATGACTATGTTTCCATGTGCGCGGCGATGCACGCGATGCCAGCTATTCAGGCCATTGAAGTCAATCTTTCCTGCCCCAATGTCGCCGGAGGCAGTTTGCCCTTTGCCACAGACCCTGAAGCCATTCAGCTTGTGATGAAGGCCTGCCGAAAGGTGACTGACAAGCCATTGTGGGCTAAGTTGTCGCCCAATGTCACGCGCATGACTCCACTTGCCGCCGCCTGCCAAGAAGCCGGTGCCGATGCCATCACGGTGAGCAATACGGTTTTGGGTTTGGCTGTTGACTGGCGCACCCGCAAAACCGCACTGGGCGCCGGCTTCGGCGGGATGTCTGGGCCAGCCATTCGCCCCATTGCCATGCGCATGGTGTACGAAGCGGTGCAAGCGGTTGAGATTCCTGTGATTGCTTGTGGCGGTGCACAATCCGCAGATGACATCCTTGATTTCACTCTGGTTGGAGCCGCGGCGGTGCAAGTCGGCACGGCGGTTTTTCGACGCCCTGACATCCTTTCCACCATCGCGGCTGATTTGCGGCAATCCCTTCAACAAGCGGGCTCTACGCTTGACGAGCTTCGCGGTTCGCTTGAGTGGCCCGGCAGCGTACCCTGATAAGTCGGCACCTCGCCGCGCCCCCTAGATAACCATGGTCGATTTCGACAGCATTAGTGATAGTCTGACCTCTGTAGGTCATGGCTTTGGCAATATCTTGAATAAGATATTCGGCTCAAAAAACGTCCGTATCGTCAAAAAATATCAAAAGCAGATTGATGCGATTAATTCGCATACGGATTGGGCTGCTGGCTTGAGCCAAGAAGATGTGCATGCGCAGACCGCGGCGTGGCGAAAAGAGATTGCCGAAGGCCGCTCGTTGGATGACCTCATGCCCCAGGCTTTCGCGATGGTGCGCGAAGTCGGTGAGCGCACGCTTGGCTTGCGTGCATACGATGTGCAATTGATTGGCGGCATGGTCTTGCACTCAGGATCAATTGCTGAGATGGCCACTGGTGAGGGTAAGACACTTGCGGCAACACTCCCGGCTTATCTCAACGCACTTGCAGGCAAGGTTTATGTCGTCACAGTAAACGATTACTTGGCCGGGCGAGATGCCGAATGGATGAAACCCGTCTTCGATTACCTTGGTGTGAAAGTCGGCGCAATTCAGTCACATATGCGCCCTGCTGAGCGTCACCCGGTTTACGCCGGTGACATCCTTTATGGCACCAATAATGAGTTTGGCTTTGATTACCTCCGCGACAACATGAAGTCGCGTCTTGAGGATCAAGTGCAAAAGCAATTGGGTTTCGCCATCATCGACGAGGTCGACTCGATTCTGATTGATGAAGCCCGTACGCCGCTCATCATTAGCGGGCCTCCAACGGGGGATGCTGAGCAATATCGGAAGGGTGTGACCTTTGCCCGCCGTCTGCGCGAAGGCTTGCACTATGAGTTGAAAGAAAAAGAAAAACAGGCCATCCTGACCGAAGACGGCATTGTTGAGGCGCAAAAGATAATCGGAATTGATGATTTTTATTCCAGCGCTGAACACATGGAATGGCCTCACATTTTTGAGCAGTGCTTGCGTGCTTTGCATCTTTACTCCGCTGATGTTGATTATGTTGTGAAAGACGGCCAAATTGTCATCGTGGATGAATTCACGGGCCGCCTCATGGAAGGCCGCCGCTGGGGCGACGGTTTGCATCAATCGGTTGAGGCCAAGGAAGGCATTCGCCCGCGCGCGCAAAACCAAACACTGGCGACGATCACTTTTCAGAATTATTTCCGTTTGTTCGATAAGTTGTCGGGTATGACGGGTACTGCGTTGACCGAGGCGGGTGAATTTGCGCGTATCTACGATTTGGATGTGGTTGCCATTCCGACGAATAAGCCGATTGCTCGTGATGATGTCGCTGATTTGGTTTACTTGACCGAAAAAGACAAATGGTTGGCGATTGCCGCTGAGATTGAGCGCGCCCATGAAAAAGGCCAGCCCGTTTTGGTCGGTACGACGAGTATTGAAAAGTCAGAGTTGCTTTCCAGTATGTTGAAGCGGCGTGGGTTAAAGCACGAGGTCTTAAATGCCAAACAGCACGATCGCGAGGCTGAAATTGTTGCACTTGCGGGCAGTAAAGGTGCGGTAACTGTTGCCACCAACATGGCGGGCCGCGGTACTGACATTAAGTTGGGTGGCAATGTCGAGGTCCTGACTGAGCGTGAAGCAGCCGGGAAAGAATTGAGCGAAAGCGCTCTTGCTGAGCTTCATCAGAAAATTGAGGTTCAATGCGCTACCGACCGAGGGGCCGTCCTTGAAGCGGGCGGGCTGTATGTGCTCGGCACCGAGCGTCACGAAGCGCGCCGGATTGATAATCAGTTGCGCGGGCGCGCGGGTCGACAAGGTGACGCGGGTTATTCGCGTTTCTTCTTGTCGCTTGATGATGATTTGATGCGCCGCTTCTACCGCGATTGGGTTAAAAACTTCTTGGGCAAGGCCGGCATGGGCGAAGGAGAGCCGGTTGAGTCGCGCATCGTCTCGCGGGCTATCGAAAAGGCGCAAAAGAAAGTCGAGGCCTATCACTTTGAAATCCGTAAAAACCTCATTGAATACGATGAGGTCATGAATGAGCAACGCAAGCTCATTTACGACCAGCGCCAAGATGCACTCGACGCCAATGGCCTGGATGACACCGTCCGTGCGATGTATGAAAATATGGTGCAAGAGACGACGGAGCGCTACGCAGGCGATGGCCGAGATGTTGCCCCGGATTACGAAGCACTAGCACTTTGGGCTCAGCGTAAATGGGATTGGGAAGGCAGCGAGAGCGATTTGTCTGAAATTCCATACGCGCAGATTGCCGAAATGTTTCTGCTCGACGCGATTACTCGCCTTGATGCCCGCGAAGAGGAATTGGGCCCGGAAACGATGCGTTCTCTTGAGCGCTTCCTGATTCTTAATGCGATTGATAATAAATGGAAAGAGCATTTGCTCACCATGGATTCGTTGCGTTCGGGTGTTGGCTTGCGAAGTTACGCGCAGGTAGATCCCAAAACGGAATACAAGCGAGAAGGGCTTGAGCATTTCAAAAAAATGCTTGACCAAGTGGCCGATGAGGTCACGAATTTCATCTTGCGCGTGCAAATCAAACAAGAAGATGAGACTCGTTTAGGTTCGGCTTACGAAGGCGCCCAGGCAAGCCATCCGGCCTTTTCTGGTCAAGCGCAAGCAGCAGCGCCCGCCCAAGGCCAGCCGCCTCAGCGCCGCCAAGTGGCGGTGGGTTACTCCAACCCGTCCCAAACTCATGCTGGCAACCCTTACGCCAAGCAGCAACAAGACATGGAGGCGGCTTCTGCACCGATGGGCGCTGCTCCCGCAGCACCAGCCCAGCCTAAGGTGGCTCGTAATGCCCCATGCCCCTGCGGCTCAGGCAAGAAATATAAGCAGTGCTGCGGCAAGGCTTAAAACGATCGCATTTGCATGGCGCGGCGTAGCGGCTCTTATTTTTTTTATGACCTGGCATTAAGCCTGGCCGCTCTGCTGCTTACGCCCTATGTGGCCGTGCGCGGTTTATTTAGTGCCGAGTTTCGGCGGGGTGTTTTGTCGCGGATGGGTTTCGTGCAGATCTTAGATGCAAGACCAAGAGTCTTACTTCATGGAGTGTCGGTGGGGGAAGTCCGTGCAATGCGACCTTTAGTCGCTGAATTGCGCGCGCAAAACCCTGGATTGGATTTTGTCATTTCTTCGACGACTCGCAGTGGGATGGAAACCGCACGGAAAATTTTTCCCGAGCAAACGATTGTGCGTTTCCCCGTTGATTTGCGAAGTGTGGTTCGAAAGTTTTTGAAAAGGGTCAAGCCAACTTCGGTCATATTGGTTGAGTTGGAGATATGGCCTAATTTTTTGCGTGCTTGTGACAACAAAGGTGTCCATGTCGCAATCCTTAATGGCCGTATCACCGAGAAGTCCATTCGCGGCTATCGTCGCGTGCAGCGTTTTCTGCCGCAGTTTGATCGAATTGCTCTTTATGGCGTGCAGAACGAAGCCTATGCCAATCGATTTCGCAGTTTGAATGTCCCGCCAGACCGCATTCATATCTTGGGCAACCTTAAATATGACATGTTGCCGACTCAGCAAGAGCAGGATGAATGGAGCGATTCACCCTGGCGGGTTTGGTTGGGCGATTCTCCGGCTCTCGCCTTGGCTTCCACGCATGAGCCCGAAGAGATTGATTTCGTGAAAGCGGTGGCCGCGAATTCACGATTTGATGACTACCGATTGGTGGTCGTCCCGCGGCATCCTAAGCGGGCGGTGCGACTTCTTGCCCAGTTGCAGGCCGCCGCTCCGGAGCGGGATGTCGTTTTGCGCTCTAGCTTGACTGACAATGGGAAACTTCCTCATGCGGCCATTTTGCTGGTCGATTCTTTTGGCGAATTAGAGCATATTTATCGCAGCTGCGAGGTCGCCTTTGTGGGGGGCAGCTTGATTCCGCATGGCGGGCAGAATGTCCTTGAGCCCGCTGCTTTAAACCGCCCCGTCATGATTGGGCCCTATTACGAGAATTTTGTTGACGAAGTCGAACTTTTAAAGGCCGCAGATGCCCTCAAAGTAGGCGAAAGCCCGTCTGATTTGATAGAATTTGCTCTGAACTGGCTCGAGCAGCCAGACAGCGCAATTGCTGCTGGGCGTTCTGGCGCTGAGGTTTTAGCCTCCCGCCGCGGCTCATCGCAAAAGAGTTGTCAAGCTCTTGCCTCTGCTGGCCTATTGCCAACTCCAAAGGCCACACCTAGACACCATGACTGAATCCAAACTTTTCACATCCGAATCTGTTTCGCCTGGCCACCCTGACAAGGTATCTGACCAGATCAGCGACGCATTTCTCGACGCTTGCCTCAAAGATGACTCCGAATCCAAGGTTGCTTGCGAAACGCTCGTGACTACAGGCATGGCTATGCTCGCGGGCGAAATCCGAACGGAGACTTATGTCCCTGTTCAGCAGGTGGTTCGCCAGGTGCTCGTTGATATTGGTTACACCATCGAGGGTATCCGCTTCGATTCCGAGTCTGTCGCGGTTTTGAGCTCTTTGCATAGTCAGTCTGATGACATTAATCAAGGCGTTGAAAACGAGGGTGGCGAAGCTGGCGCGGAGTCAGGTGCAGGCGACCAAGGCATGATGTTTGGTTTTGCTTGTGACGAAACCGATTGTTTGATGCCTGCGCCGATTTACTGGGCGCACAAATTGATGGAGCGCCATGTTGAGTTGCTCAAGTCGGGTGATTTCAAGTGGTTGCGCCCAGATGCAAAGTCGCAGGTGACTTTCCGCTACGAAGGCGACACGCCAGTGGCGATTGAAGCCGTTGTTTTATCTACGCAGACCGCAGGTGAGGATGTCATTTCCATTGACGAGATTCGGGCACAGGTCGAAGAGCACATCGTCCGAGCCGTCTTGCCGGCTGAGATGCTCGATGCCAATACCAAAATGCACATCAACCCGACGGGGCGATTTGTGATTGGCGGGCCACACGGTGACGCTGGCCTGACTGGCCGCAAGATTATCGTCGACACTTATGGCGGTATGGCTCGACATGGTGGCGGTGCTTTTTCAGGTAAAGACCCATCCAAGGTTGACCGCTCGGCCGCCTATGCCACCCGCTGGATTGCCAAAAATATTGTTGCGGCTGGATTGGCCGTGCGTTGCGAAGTGCAGGTGGCTTACGCGATTGGTGTGGCCAAGCCCCTCAGTATCCGCGTCGACACTTTTGGCTCAGCCAGCAATGGCTTGACCGATACGCTCATCAGTGAGGCCGTCCGCGCCCTGCCCGTCTGGAATGATGACAAAGGTGTTCCGCATGATGTCTTAACTCCTGATTGGATTATTGGTAGTTTGCAACTCCGCAACCCCCAAGGCTGGACTTATCAAGAAACCGCTTCCCTCGGTCATTTTGGCCGTGACATTTTCCCCTGGGAAAATCTCAACCTTGTTGACTCTCTCAAAGTGGCGTTGAATGGCCACGCCCACGCATAACATGACCACTTCCACAGAAAACATGACTTACAAAGTCGCCGACATTTCCCGCGCCGAAGAAGGCCGCCTGCTCATCGATTGGGCCGAAAGCCGCATGCCGGTTTTGATGAGCCTTCGCGAAAGGTTTGAAAAGACAAAGCCACTCGCGGGCCAACGCATCACAGGATGCTTGCATGTGACCAAAGAGACCGCCGTCTTGATTCGCACTTTGGCTGCTGCCGGTGCACAGGTGGCCTGGAGTGGTTGTAATCCACTTTCTACCCATGACGCTGTCGCGGCTGCCCTCGCCGAAGAAGGCATCCAGATGTTTGCCTGGTATGGGCAAAGTACCGATGAGTTTTATTGGAGCATTGACCGCACGCTCGACTTCAAGCCCACGATGACTCTTGATGACGGCGCTGACTTGATTGTGCGCGTCCACCAAAAGCACCAAGAGCTCATCCCTGGCATTATTGGTGGTTCAGAAGAAACCACCACCGGCGTGCACCGTTTGCGCGCCATGGCTGATGATGGTGCCTTGCAATACCCTGTTATTGCGGTAAACGATGCCGAGACCAAATGGGATTTCGACAATGTTTACGGCACGGGGCAATCTTCCCTCGACGGCATTTTGCGCGCGACTTCAGTTTTGCTCGCGGGTAAAAATTTCGTGACTGCTGGCTATGGCCACTGCGGCAAAGGTTGCGCGATGCGCGCGAAAGGCATGGGTGCAAATGTCATCACGACCGAGGTCAAGCCAACTGCCGCACTTAAGGCGACTCTTGAGGGTGTTCAAGTCATGACCATGGATGAGGCCGCTAAAGTCGGCGATGTTTTCATCACTACAACCGGCATGAAAGATATCATCGTGAAAC
This sequence comes from uncultured Planctomycetales bacterium, assembly GCA_964584805.1. Classification (GTDB taxonomy): domain Bacteria; phylum Planctomycetota; class UBA1135; order UBA1135; family UBA1135; genus JABHIE01. The sequence continues at coordinate 21,074 of CAZPAY010000008.1, forward strand.
GTCACTTTGATTCGATGAAAGACGGTGCGATCGTTTGCAATACGGGACACTACGATTGCGAATTGAATCTCGGCGAATTGGCTGAGCTGACCGTAAGTAAGCGCGAGATGCGCGATAACTGCGTTGAGCACACTCTAGCCGATGGTCGCCGTATTTATGTCTTGGCTGAAGGCCGCCTGGTCAACTTGGCCGCCGCGGAAGGTCACCCTTCTGAGGTCATGGACATGAGCTTCGCAAACCAGTTGCAGGCTATGTTGATGCTCGCTGACCGAGGTGAGAGCCTGGGCAAAGGGGTACACGAACTTCCCGAGGAACTTGACCAAGAAATTGCAGGCATTAAACTCGCCAGCATGGGCCTTGAGTTAGATGTACTTACACCTGAGCAAATCGCTTACGCTACAGATTACTACGCAGGTACTTGATTCATGAATACAAAGCTCATTCGGTCCGCACGCGCGGGGTTTACCTTGCTCGAAATGATGGTGGTGATTTTGATCATCGGCATTTTGTCAGCGGTGCTTGTCAAAAACATCCCTGAGATGATTGATAGCGCGCAAATGACCGCAAGTGAGCAGAACATGTCAAAGATTTACGAATCTATGATTATGTATCAGCAAGAGCATCAAGGCTCTTGGCCGCGCGATGATGGCCAGCGCTTTTTCTTGCGCCTCTGGAAAGATCGCTACATGGACCACACAGAAAAGAATGCAAAGGTGTTCTTTAGCCCTCGTCTGCCTTATGGCGACTTGCTAGAAGAAGGGGAGAGTGTGCTTGACCACCTCGACGACTGGGATGCAATCGGCCCTGGCTGGACTTCTTATGCTGGATTCAATACGCAAGGCGATCGCCAAGCTCGTCGCCAGTTGACCAAGAACCCAGGCCATACTGCAATTGTGAGCGACCCCTACATCATTCATCGCAAGGCCATGGTTTATCTTACCGCTGATGGAGCTACACATCGTTTACTCCTTGCTGAATACGCCGAATCGGAAGGCCTTGATTTTGAGCAGATTCTGGAAGACGATATCTTCGTCGGGCCAGGGTGCGAGATTGATATCTTGACCACGGTAAGCAATGACTGATTCTCAGGCAGCCCCCGGGATACACCCCACACGCACCCGCAGTTTTCATCTGCGGGTGTTTGGCTGTCAAATGAACTTTTATGATGGCGAGTTGATTCGCGCTGGTTTTTTGCGCAGAGGCTATGCCGAGACGGAATCCCCCGACAACGCGGATGTATGCCTGTTTCATACTTGCTCGGTTCGCGAGCACGCGGAAGAGCGTGTCCACTCCTTGGTGAGTGAATTGCGCCGTGTTAAGAAGGCAAACCCCAGAATGGTTTTAGCTGTCGTGGGATGCATGGCCGACCGCGAGGGCCAAGATCTTTTTGCACGCGAACCGCATGTCGACATTGTGTGTGGCTCCCGCCATTTCCCATCCCTGCCCTCATTCGTCGATCGAGTCGTCGGGGGTGAGCAGCGCATTTGTGAATTGGGAAAAGCCGATGGTCCTGTTGACGCAGCAAAACGCGATTTGTCAGGTCGCGGCGAGGGGTTCAGTGCGCATGTCGCCGTCATGCGTGGTTGCGATTTGAATTGCACTTACTGCATTGTCCCTAGTGTGCGTGGGCGTGTAGAGAGTCGCCCTATTGCAGAGATTTGTGACGAAGTGCGCGCTCTTGTTGCTAGCGGTGCCACCGAGATTCAGCTTCTCGGCCAAACGGTTGACGCTTACGGCCGCGATCGAACTGACGGGGCAACTTTGGCCTCTCTCGTGGACGAGCTGTCAGCAATGGATGATTTGCAACGGTTGCGCTTAGTCACACTCCATCCGAGTTATGTCGACCAAGAGTTGGTTGATGCACTAGCTCGCTCTCGACCTTTTATGCGCTTTTTGCCTATCCCTATGCAGTCGGGAAGTGACCGAGTACTCAAGGCGATGAAGCGTGGTTATTCCGTCGATGGCTACCGCAAAAAAGTTCAAATGCTTCGCGAGGCCATGCCGGATCTTGAGCTGATTTCGGACTGGATTGTCGGCTTTCCGACTGAGACCGAAGAAGAATTTGCGATGACCGAATCCGCTATGGCGGAGTTTGGATTCTTGCAGTCGTATGTTTTTCAATATTCCCCAAGGCCTGGCACGACTTCTTTTGAAATGAGCGACGATGTTCCGCGCGAGATTAAGAAAAAGCGAAATCACCGTTTGCTTGAGTTGCAAAGATCGATCTCCCGCGAGCGCACCCTAGCCCAAGTAGGCAACGAGGGCTGGTTCATGCTTGAATCAACCCCAGATGATGCTCCAGGGATGTGGGCTGGTCGGATGTTAAATGGCCACCGAGCTCTTTTGCCTCACCGTGACGGTTTTGCTCCCGGTCAGTCGTATGAAGTTGACTTGGTTTCTTGTGGCTTGAAAGCCTTGGTCGCGGAAGACCGCCTTACTCCTGAGCAAGAAGAGGCTTTGGTCGCCCAAGCGCGTCAAGAAGCCGCTCTTGCCGCAAAAGCAGCCATGCAAGGGGCTGAACAATCTCTGCACGCAGCGGATTCGCTGCCCCTTCCTGAGATTCAATTCAATCGTCCCGATGACCTAGCTAATGGCGCGTTGGGTGATTCCATAGAAGTATGACAGCCAACTTTGCCACGCGTGACACTCACCTGCTTGAGCAAGCTTGGTTCGAAGCTGAACGCGCGGGTTGGCTTGATGTCTCTCCCAATCCACGAGTAGGAGCACTCGCTCTTAAGAGTGGGCATGTCGTCGGCCGCGGTTTCCACGCAGGTTTTGGTGAAGCTCATGCTGAAGAAATGGCCCTTCGCGATGCGGGTGCCTGGTGCGTTGAGACTCAGCGGCCCCTCCCCAGAATCGTTGACGAAATGGTCGTGACCCTTGAGCCTTGTTCTTCCAGTGGCTCCAAGAAGAAGCGCCCTCCTTGTTCCAGCTTGCTCTTGGCCGCAGGCGTACAAGATGTACTCGTTGGCGCACTAGACCCTAATCCAGAGCACGCTGGCGCCGGCTTGGATATTTTGCGGACAGCCGGTATCCGAGTGCGCTTGCGGGAGTCATTTCAGGCGCGTTTCGAATCTAGCAATCCAGCCTTTCTGCGCTCGCTCCAAAACCCAGAGCGTCCATGGGTATTGTTGAAATGGGCGGCCTCTCTGGATGGCAAAACCGCCGCAGACTCAGGCTCAAGTCAATGGATTACGGGCCCTGAGGCTAGGGCGGAGACGCATCAAATCCGCGAGCGTTCCTGTGCGGTGATAGCAGGCGCGGGTACGGTTCGTGCGGATCTACCTTCGTTGACTGCCCGCAACGAGTTGGGTTTGTGCGCCCGTCAGCCCAAGCGCGTCATCCTTGGCCTTTCTGCGACAGATTTGCCGTCCGACGCTCCCATTCTGCAAGAGGGCGGCGATTTGATTTCCTACGCCAAAAGCACAACGGGGGAGGCCTTGCCTCTGCGTGAGATCCTGGAAGACCTGAAGTCGCGCCACGGGGTCTCTCGCCTTATGGTCGAGGGCGGTGCTCATCTTCATGGTGCTTTCCTTGACGCGGGCTTGACTGACGCTGTGGTCGTTTATGAAGCCCCGCTCTTGGTTGGCGGGCATTTCGGCTCTTGCCTAGGAACGGGCTTTCCTTCGCCAGCCGCAGGAGTTCGACTCGTTTCGGAAGAAAGAAAGCAGTTTGGCGCCGATTTGCGGCGCGCTTTTTTGCTCGCCGACTAAAGGCATGCTCTTATATATCGCAAAAGTGTTCCCAGCGTGTTGGTTGGTCCCCAATCAGCACAACAGAAGCTAGGTCTAAGCGCATCGCACCCGCCCAATTCCAGTTTTGCCCGCACCAAGCTAAGGCTCGCAACAGCCTTTCCTGCTGCTGCGGCCGGAGTGCGTCGGCCCCCGTTGCCCAACTCAACGGCGAGCGCGCTTTTACTTCAAGCACAATCAAATCGCCGCTTTCATCGATGGCCACAATGTCGACTTCGCCGTAGGGCGTGCGAAGGTTCCGCGACAAGATTCGCCAACCTCTCTCAAGGATGTCTTCCGCCACGAAAGTTTCGCAGATTTGGCCAATAGAAATGGTAGATGCTGATGGGGAGGTACTCACAGTTGCGCTCAAAAAAAAGGAAAACGGGCAGGCGGTGAAACCGCATGCCCGTTTGGAACATCGCGCGACCGCGCGATTGAATTAGATGCCTCAGCCGCCACCCTTGGCTGGGGCAGGGGCCACTGCGGCTTCATCACCCGTTGGTGCAAAAGTAACGGCATTGCGGTCAAACTTAATGCGAACTTTATCCGCCACTTCCAAAGTGACGATTGGGCCGGAAATATTTACGATTTTGCCGAACATGCCGCCGTTTGTCACGACGGAGTCACCTTTCCTTAGGCTGTCGCGCATTTCTTGGGCTTTCTTTTTACGCTTGTTTTCAGGGCGGATCACAAAGAACCACATGAAGACAATCATCAGGCCCATCATGAGGAAGAAGGAGTTTCCGCCTGCCTCAGGGGCTGCAGCGGAGCCGTCGGGGGAGCCTTCGCCAGCAATTTGCGTAGTGGCTTGAGTCGCAGGAGCAGCAGAATCTGCAAAAGTAACCGACTGGTCGTTTTGCGGAAGAATGGACAGGGAGAATTTCATGTCTGATGTATCGTGGGGAATCCGCGATAATGGGCGGTATTCTAACGCCTCAGCCATGCCTCGTCCCCGCGTTTTAGCCGCCCTCTCCGGAGGAGTCGATTCAGCCGTAGCCGCCCTGCTTTTGCAACAGCAAGGTTACGAGGTGATTGGCGTTTTTTTGCGCCACGGCGTAGAAACGCCAAAGACGGAATGCGACCCGTCCGACAAACAAGGCTGCTGCTCACCCGAAGACGCACAGGACGCAGCGCGAGTCGCGGACATCTTGGGGATTCCCTTTCATTCTGTGGATATGCAGGAAGAATTTGATTCAATCCAAACATATTTTCGTGACGAATACGAAGTGGGACGGACGCCTAACCCATGCGTCGTTTGCAATCGAGATATTAAATTTGGGGCTCTTGCCCAATTCGCAGATGCCATCGGCGCGCCATTTTTAACCACGGGCCACTACGCGCGTACTGCCCCGGGTGGGCAATTGTTGCGAGGACTCGATTCCCATAAAGATCAAAGTTATGTTCTTTTCCCCGTTGGCCGAAAAGTCCTTGAACGCACTTTATTGCCAATCGGTGCCATCGACAAAACAGAGACGCGCCGCCTTGCCAAAGAGGCGGGGCTTCCGATCCATGCAAAACCCGATTCCGTTGAAATCTGTTTTGTCCCTTCCAACGATTACCGGGATTTGCTCCGCCAAACAGGCGGCCTGGGCAAAGCTGGGAATATCGTCACGCTGGATGGTCAAGTAGTCGCCGAACACGGTGGCTTTATGGGATTCACTCGCGGGCAGCGCAAAGGCCTCGGCTTTGCATGGACGGAACCCATGTATGTCATCGATGTTGATCCTCAGTCGGGCGATGTCGTCGTTGGACCAGCTTCGAGTCGCGGTTGTGTGCGGTGTGTTGTCCGTGATTGGATTTCTTACGACGAACAAGAATTCGGCGTCGGCGATTCATATTCAGAAATTGAAATCCAGCACCGTTCCACGCCTGGTGGTGTTTTGGGGAAAGCGACTTGCACTGAACCCGGTACGGTCGAAATCGTTTTCCAGTCACCTGCCGACAGCGTTACGCCTGGGCAGGGCTTGGCAATCTATCGGGGCGAACGCCTCCTTGGTGGCGGCTGGATTTCCGAAGCACCTCCGCAGCCCCTTCTTTCCGTTTGAATTTCTCACGCCTCACTGCCTTCTCAGCCCTTCTTCTGTGGGGGCTAGCGCTGTGGGGCGAGCGCTTTCATCAGCCAAGTTCTTGGGTTCTTGTCGACAGTAGCGCAAGTTGTCGCCTTGCCACCCAGCAGGCAGCGAGTTTATTGCAGAGCGAGCCTGGCCCATCTTTATGGCAGAGTTCCAGCCGCGCAGGGCAGGTCCTTTATAGCGATCAAGGAGTGGCAGATTTGTTGCGCTTGGCCGATCCTCAGCCTGGGGATACGGTTGCAATCTTGACGGACGGTAGGACTCTTCACGAACTGCCCTCTGCTGCGAAATGGAGAGGGGTCGATTTACGCATTCCCGAAATCCCGGCGACACCACATATTTTGCGTATTCACGGGCCGCGGCAATTGCCACATGGCAACCAGTCTTTTGCGCTGGATCTTTCCATTCAAGATGCTGATTTTTCAAGTGGTCAAGTGGCTATTTTGGCAAACCAAGCCATTCAGGTTGAGCCGATTCAACTTATCCCTCACTCGTCTGTCGTGCGTGTGGTCGTTTCACCGGACCTGTCGAAGGCTTGGCGGCGCGAGCCCCTAAACTTGAAGATCACTTGGAGCGATTCCCGGGGGGTAGATTCACAGACTTGGTCGCTTGGCTCAACGCATTCTGACGGGGTTGTCTTTCCAACTGCAATGGCCCACCAAGTCGAGGGGCGAAACTTTCTTCTTGAGCGTATGAGGCAATTCGGTTTCGTCTTTCTCGCGTCAAGCCAAGCCAGTGATTGGTTTCATTTGATACCTGAGTGGCAGTTGTTTCGCCTTCCTGAACAGCAGAATCCGCCTACGCTTGTTTTATTGGACACTTCCGGCTCAATGGCCGGGGGGGCTCTTGATCAGGCACGAGATATTCTTTGCCGCTGGGCTGGCCTAGGGCGGAACTTGCGCGTTCTGCCGTTTGCCCATGAGCTCAAGCCCGTTTTGGCACTTACTTCTGAAGCAGATAGGGAAAAGCTCCTTCGCATGCAGGCCTTTGGCTCAACTCAACCCATCCTGGCGATTCAGGCCGTCCAGGGGGATTTGTCCCAAGGGGTTCCAACTATTTTGTTAAGTGATGGCCGCCCAGAAGGTCGGCAACCGAACAGCATTTCTTTTAGCCGCAGTGATGCATTGCAAGTCATTCCGGTAGGGAGCGACCCGGACTTAGATTTTCTTGCATCACTCGGAACAATCGTCGAGTCTGATGGGGCCTGGAGCGATCAGTTTGAAGCCGTTCTTGAGAATTCTCTCAAGACGACCTCCGCGCTTTGGCTTCCAACTCCGAATACTCTCACTGCATTACCGGGTAGTGTTTTGCCCACAGAGGCTATTCCCTTTCTTTCGTCGAGTCCAGGCACCGAAAGTCTAATGGAAACCGCTCAGGGGGCCGTTGCCCTTGTCGCACGCCCACTCACAGAAGGATTGTTAATTGGCCATCTGGGTGAGCCTAGTGCAACATTCCCGCGATTTCAGAGCACCATTGATTCATTTGATTTCGGCAGCTCAGCTCCAGACATCCCTCTTGTTTTAAGCTCTGAACCAATGATGGGGCCTCTTTGGCTCAGCAGTAGCAAGGTCACAGAATTTACGGCGCCCCGCGATGCTTGGCAAGAATGGTTGCTGAATCAGAAGGAAAAGGGTTACCCGAAGCCGTATTCTTCATTCCTCTGGGCAGGGCTTATCCTTGCTCTCACCTCGATTTTCTTACGCAACCGCAATAAACATGGCTGACATTCACTTCTGCAACATCTGCGACCAGTCCATCCTGCTTTCTGATCTCGAAGAAGGCACCGCCCTTCTGGCTGGTGAGCGTGCCGTTTGCCCTTCCTGCCGCAAGGTCCTTGGAGCAGCGGCCCCTCAGCGTCCAAACGAAGAATCAGAATCCGGCACGCGTGGGTCTGGAGCAAATTGGGCTGCCATTCTGATTGGGCTTCTTGGATGGGTTGCTGCTGCTCTGGTTTGGTTTCAGGGGCAGGACGCCCTGCGCAGTGTGCGGGCGAAATTCAGCCAAGACTTCATAGAGTCCCAAGCAACAATAGGTGCGACGCTGGATTCAGGCCGCGAGCGTCAAGTGCGATTTGAAGAGCGAGTGATCCTTCTCGAAGATAGCTTTTCCGATTTTCGCCGCCATGCGGAAAATGCTCAATCTCAAACGCAAACTTCGATTACGGAGTTGGGTCAGGCGATGGCCTCCTTGACCACATTAGGTGACGACATCGTTGCCCTTCAGTCGCGTAGCAGTCAGAATGAATCAGGCCTCCAGGTCGCTGAAGAGCGGTTGCGCTCCCATCGACGCTCTCAAGAGGCTTTGCGTGATCAAGTCGCCGTCTTGGATAAATCCTTTCAGAAGCTGCAATTGGCCGCAACTGCAAAAGATGCTGAAGATGTCTTCCCAGCGAAGGTGTCTGCATTGTTGCGCAAATTACAAGCAAAAGACCCACTGGAGCGTGAGTCTGCTTTAGAGAAATTGTCGCAATTCCAAGATGAGCGTCTCCTCCCGCATATTTACCCTTTGCTGGCAGACCCATTTGAAATGACTCGCTTTCTTGCCGCTCATACTTTGGGCGAGTGGGAAGCTCGCCCGGCCGTCCCTCACTTGATTGAGGCTTTGCTTGATGATTATGGGTTCGTGCGCCAGGCGGCGATGCAGTCGCTCCGTCGGATTACCGCTCAGAATTTTGGTTATGATCACGACGCTGACGATGATGCGCTTAAGGCGGGTTATGAGCTTTGGAAGGCTTGGTGGGGGCAGAATGGCTCCAACTTTTCTGAATAGCGGGTGTTGATTGTCGCTGGGGGAATTAGAATCTTTCTCCCAACTCGCGCCTGATGGCGCCTCACCCCAATTCATAATCGGAATCATGACACGTGTCACCGTAGTAGGAGCCGGCTTTGTCGGCATGACTTGCGCGCAACGCCTTGCTGAGCAAGAAGTCGCTAACGAAGTTGTTCTCATCGATATCATCGAGGGTCGCCCTCAAGGTATCGCTCTCGATTTAAACCAAGCCGCAGCTGTTGAAGGCTATCAAAGTATCGTAACGGGCACGAATGATCCCAAAGACACTTACGGCTCAGACCTCTTCATCGTGACGGCTGGCATGCCACGCAAGCCGGGTATGGATCGCTCTGACTTGGTCGAGATTAACGCCAAAATTATCAACGCAGTAGCCGAATACATTAAAGCTGGCTCACCAGAAGCTCGCGTGATTGTGGTCTCTAACCCGCTCGACACCATGGTTTACCTCATGGCCGAAAAGCTTGGTTTTGACAAAACCCGTGTGATGGGCATGGCTGGTGTGCTGGATTCAGCGCGCATGGCTTTCTTCATCTCTGAGAATCAAGGTGGCGGTATCAAAGATACCCGCTGCATGGTTTTGGGCGGTCATGGTGATTCCATGGTGCCTATGCCTCAATTCTCAACGGTTAATGGCGTGTCTGTTACCGCAATGATGCCTGAAAGCGAAATTGACGCTATCAATACGCGCACCAAAGGCGGTGGCGCTGAAATCGTCAACTTGCTCAAAACGGGCTCTGCCTACTACGCACCGTCCGCGGCTGCTGTGGCCATGGCCAAGTCCATCATGCGTGACGAAAAGCGCTTGATGCCAGCTGCAGCTCACCTAACGGGCCAATATGGTCTCGACGGGATCTACATCGGTGCCCCAGTCGTTCTGGGCAAAAATGGTGTTGAGCGTGTGGTTGAGCTTGAGCTTGACGATGAGGGCCGTGCCAAATTGCATGCATCTGCCGAAGCGATTCGTGCTGATGTTGCAACTTTAGCTGAAAAGGGTCTCGTCTAAGCCTTTACTTAGTCGGCAGATGCCGCTAGAATCTTCGTTCCTTTCCCGGGCAGACCGCTCGGGAAAGACAAATCTCCAGGAGAAAACCAGTGCCTAAAGGACGCGCAGTCAAAACCCGTAACTCAAATCGTAAGCGTCGCGCTTACGGTTTCCGCAGTCGTTCTAAGACGGCTGGCGGTCGCAACATCATCCGCCGCAAGCGCCGCAAGTCGGGCAAGTTTGTCGCTCCGTGATCTAAGCGCAATATACGCACTTAGCTTTATCCGCTCTCCTAACGGAGTGCGGATAATTTCGTTTTGAGGCGATTGAGCGTGGCTGCAGGCGCTTTGGTGATGACTTTTACGGAGCCCGGCTGACACTCGATCAGACGACTTAGGCTACTCCAATCGTATGGTGAATCGTTGGAGTCGGAAGAGCCTTGAGTCCCCTGATCGCCCGCACTCGAATTTGAGTCACTCCCATCGCTATTTGCTTGACCGTCTTCTTCAAGAGAGTGCTTTACAAACTGGAGAGCATGGGCGATTTTGGTCTTGCTTGGAATGGCCTCTTCATAGAAAAGCACCCACTCTTGGAGGAAGACTCCATTGGGAAGGCGCAGTAGCTTCTGCTTGGCCCCTCGGTGATTGACCGAAGTCGCCAAGATTGGTGCTGAGGCGAAAGTCGGGCGGAACCAGCCCGTTTGGCCTGTGCGAAGGTAGGCTTCTTGGAATGCCTGCGAATCGTTTTTTAAAGGCAGAGGCGGCGCTGTTTGGGGCGCAAGGGGAATTGGATTTTCTTGCGTGTCAAGGGGGGGCTCATCCAGAATTCCATGAGTCGCGCTGGAATCGAGCGAGGCCGGACTCGCGCGCAGAAAATCAAGAGCTTCTGAGGTATTGGAATGGATATTTCGTTCTGAAAAGGCTTCTGTCTCTACCAGGCCCTCTTTGTGCGCCTTGGAAGACGCATCTTCAACAACCCACTCACCTGCAGCCGCGAAAGTGGCGACGACGATACCAATCCAAGGTAGGAGGAAGAGAGGGCGATTCTGTGCTTGTTGCATCGTGTAAAGGTGACGGCTCGACGCGAGGCTAGGTTCCGAAGATATCCACCTTTTTCTACCTCATGGCGGAACTAGAATATGCCCCCTTCCCCAACTCGGAAAACCATGAAAATCCACGAATACCAAGGAAAAGAGGTCCTCGAGCGATACGGAGTCCGCACTCAGCGTGGCATCATCGCCGAAAACCCTCAACAAGCCGGTGAAGCATACGCCCAATTGGGCGGAGAGCTTGCCGTTGTAAAAGCACAAATTCACGCAGGCGGCCGCGGCAAAGGCGGCGGGGTCAATCTCGTCAAGTCTCGTCAAGAGGCCGAAGATGTAGCAGATGCCATGCTCGGCATGATGTTGAAGACTCATCAGACTGCACCTGAGGGCCAGCTGGTCCGCAAGGTTTTCGTTGCTGAGGGGCTTGATTTGGCCGATGAATTTTATGTCGGCATTGTGCTTGACCGCGCGGCTGGCGTGCCGACCTTGATGGTTTCCGCCGAAGGCGGCGTTGAGATTGAGACGATTGCCGTTGAGCGGCCCGAGGCCATTTTGAAGCTGCCCATCGACCCGATGATGGGGCTTCAGCCTCACCAGGCTCGACGCGCCGCATTTTTTTTGGGCCTCTCTGGCACCACAATGAAAAAGTCGATCCCATTCTTTATGGGGCTAAGCAAGGCTTATCTTGAGCTGGATTGCTCCCTTGCCGAGATCAACCCGCTTGTCATTACCGAGCAGGGTGAGGTCGTCGCACTCGACGCCAAGATGAATTTCGATTCCAACGCCATGTATCGCCACCCAGATCTCGTTGAGATGCGTGACGAGCACGAAGAAGACCCCAAAGAAGTTGCTGCGTCGCGTTTTGACCTCAACTACATCACTCTCGATGGCAGCATCGGCTGCATGGTCAATGGGGCGGGTCTTGCGATGGCCACAATGGATACCATCCAGCTTCATGGCGCAAAGCCGGCCAACTTCCTTGATGTGGGTGGTGCTGCGACGGAAGAAAATATCACTGAGGCTTTCAAAATCATCCTGTCTGATGACAATGTAAAAGGGGTGCTCGTGAATATTTTCGGTGGCATCATGAAATGCGACATCATCGCGCGCGGGGTCATCGCCGCGGCGCGCAATGTCGAGATTCAAGTCCCACTTGTCGTCCGCCTTGAGGGCACAAATGTCGACGAGGGTCGCAAACTTTTGGCTGAAAGTGGTTTGGCCATTACATCCGCGGGCTCGCTTGACGAAGGCGCTCGTTTCATCGTTGAAGCGGTAAACGCAAAGGAGGCTTAATCATGGCTATTTTCATTCAAGAAGACACCAAGGTCATTTGCCAGGGCTTCACCGGTCGCAATGGCACATTTCACTGTGAACAAGCTCTTGCTTACGGCACCAATCTGGTGGGTGGCGTGACCCCAGGTAAAGGCGGTACTGAGCATTTGGGCTTGCCGGTTTTTGACACGGTCGCTGAGGCTGTCGCGCAAACTGGCGCAACCGCAACGGTGATTTATGTTCCAGCTCCTTTTGCGGCGGATTCGATTTTTGAGGCGATTGACGCTGAGGTCGAGACCATCGTTTGCATCACGGAAGGCATTCCTGTGCTGGATATGGCAAAAGTCCGTATTGCGCTTGAGGGCTCGAAATCGCGACTCATTGGCCCAAACTGCCCCGGTGTGATTACTCCCGGCGATGGCTCGGGTTGCAAAATTGGCATCATGCCAGCCTATATCCATAACAAAGGTTCCGTCGGCATCATTAGCCGCTCGGGCACTTTGACTTACGAGGCCGTCTACCAGGTCACCCAAGAAGGTTTGGGTCAGTCAACATGCGTCGGCATTGGCGGCGACCCGCTTCCTGGCACGAACTTCATTGATGTCTTGCGCGCTTTCCAAGATGATGAGCAAACCGATTCCATCATCATGATTGGCGAAATCGGCGGCACCGCCGAGGAAGAAGCCGCGGCGTTCATTAAGGAATATGTCACTAAGCCAGTGGTCAGCTTTATCGCAGGGCGTACCGCACCTCCCGGTAAACGCATGGGCCATGCAGGCGCCATCATTTCGGGTGGCCAAGGCACGGCAGATTCAAAAATTGAAGCTCTTGAGGCAGCGGGTGTGCGCGTGGCGCCAACACCTTCTGACTTGGGCACCACGCTGGTTGCCTTACGCAAAGAGCTTGGGCTTTAATTGAGTCAGGCTTACCTGAGCTATCAACATCCCGAGAGCGGAGAGTGGGCGCACGATGTCCGCGATCCGCTCTCGGAAGCGTTTGAAACTTATGTGAGGCCTGCTTTTGAGGCGGTGCAGCCGCTGGATGGGGAGAACTTTTACATCCTAGAGGTCGGCTTTGGTCGGGGGATGAATACGGCAGTGGCTTTGCGCGAGCTTGCTGAATCTGGTTTTGAGGGTGAGGTACAAGCATTCGGGATGGACCCTCACCCAGAATGTCTCACCCCATGGCCGGAACCTCCGCAAGCTATCAAAAAATGGGCACCTTGGTGGGGGAAGCCCGTTGGCACTTGGGCTTTGCAGCAACGGCACTTTTCTGGTGAAGTTCAAGCAAGAGATGCTTGCGCAGCGTTAGCCCAGCATCCTCGGCCTTGGAATTGGATCTTTGTTGATTTGTTTAGCCCCGGCAAACACCCAGGCGACTGGCAAAAAGGCCTTTTTGCTCGCCTAACCGATCAATCCGCTCCTGGAGCGGTATTGACGACATATACCTGCGCGCGGGACATTCGTGAGCGCCTCGTTGCACATGGTTGGGCTGTTGAGGTTCTGCGTCGCCCCGGGTGCCGCGACACCTTGCGCGCGCGTGCCCCAAAGTCGCACCTAGCCTCTCCGAATCAGTAGAATACGCACCTCGGTTCTACCACCCTCCGCCATGAAAACTACCCTCTCTAAGCTCTACGCTTTTGCCTTCCTTGCACTGCTTCTGCCATCCTGCGCGATGCCAGGTGGCGGCGAGATGATGTGGATTGCTCTCGTTGCCCTCCTGCTCTTCGGCGGGGCTAAGTTACCCGGCTTGATGCGTGGTTTAGGCCAAGGGGTTAACGAGCTCAAGAAAGGCCTCAAAGAGGGCGAGTCATCCGACGATAAGAAAGCGTTAGATGGCGACGATGACAAAAGCGGCAAGCCTGAGGCTTAACTTTGTCTGACGCTTTCCCTCGCTCCAACTGGACCGGGGCCCTTTTGGTTGGTGGGCGTTCTCGCCGCATGGGTGTGGATAAATTGCGGCTCGCACTCCCTGATGGCGGGCGACTGGTCGATCATCCCGCAGCTGCTTTACGAGCCACTTGTGCCTCACTTCTAGCGATTGATGCCGTTGATGGTGCTGGGCCTCTTCTTGATGACTTCCGTGTCGTGCCTGACGCAATCTCACAAATTGGGCCCGCTGCTTCACTTCTCGCCGCCTTGCAAAACGCCGCAACGCCTTGGGTCCTTCTTTTAGCGGGAGATATGCCCCAGGTCGGTCCGCATTTTCTGAGTCGCCTTCAAACCCTTGCCGAGGAAGAACCCGATTGTGCACTTTTGGCAGAGAGTCCAAGCGGCCTTGAGCCGACCCTTGCTGCTTACCCGACTTCTATGCTTGCCGAAGTGGAAAGGCGTATTTCTTCCGGTAAGCGTGCTTTGCGCCGCATGATTCCAAAGGCACAGCGTCGCACTTGGCCCTTTTCTGATTTGCAGGCGACGAGCTCTCAAGAAGAGCCACTTTGTAATCTCAATCACCCCGCAGATTGGCTAGCCTTTACCGGCAGCCCGCTGCCTGAGCCAAATGCCTGATTCCACCCAAACTCCTGAGCTCGCAACCCTTTTCGATGCGATTGACGCAGAGATGCAAGATGTCGACGCTTGGCTGGCCTCTCGCTTTGAGGGCGCTCACCCGCGCCTTGCGCCACTTTTGGGTCATGCCAGTCGTTTTCGCGGAAAGCGCTTAAGGGCCGCTTTGGTTTGCCTCATGGCAAAGGCCTGCAGTGGTTTGACTTCCGAGCACATTACGGTTGCGGGGATACTTGAAATGATTCACGCCGCCACTTTGGTGCATGACGATTTGCTCGACGAGGCATCTCATCGACGCGGAGTCGATTGCCTTCATGTTGAGTGGGGCTCTCACGCGAGCGTTCTGCTCGGTGATTGGATTTATGCTCAGGCCTTTCATTTGTCCACGCAAATGACCGACCAGACTTGTTCGCGCGAATTGGCTGGCGCAACGATGCGCGTTTGTGAGGGCGAAATTCACCAAAATCTCACTCGGGGTGATTTCGATTTGTCTGAAGAGGATTACATTTCCCAGGTCGATGGAAAGACAGGTGAGTTGTTCCGTGCAGGTGGTTTGCTGGCGGCTCATTACGCCGGTGCTTCCGTCACATGTCAGCAAGCGTGCGCCCGCTACGGCTTGCTTGCCGGCCGAGCTTTTCAAGTGGCGGATGACCTCCTCGACCTTGAGGGGGAAGAATCCACTACCGGAAAGTCGCTTGGCACCGATTGGGCAAATGGGAAAATGACCCTGCCCTTGCTGTTTTTGCGTGATTCCTTAGATACCGAGCAACAGAGTGAGCTTCGAGCCCTCTTTGGCGCGGGGCATCATCGCGAAGTGCTAACCCTTAAGTTTCAAGAATCTTTAAATCACGCTCTGGCGAAAACTCGCCTAAGAGTTAAAGAGTTGCTCGACGAGGCTTGCGATGCGCTCGTCGTGCTACCCAATCAAGAAATCGCCCACAACCTAGCTGTTTTGACGCGCTTCCTCGGAAATCGCAAAAAGTAACTCATCATGAGCAACACCTCATCCGCTACCACGAGTGTGAAAAAGTATCGCTGGACTTTTCGCGCTGCCTTCCTCACGATCTTTGTCCTCATGCTTTGGGCTGAGCTTTTGGTCCATTTGGTCGAAGTTCCACTTGCTCTTGAGAGCGGTGAGGGCCGCGCGCCTTACCTCGTTGGCTTATTCTTTACGCTGCTTCCGATTGGGGCTCTTTTGAGCTTCCGATGGCAGTTTGTCGCGCAGTTCTTTCGGTCCATTAAGGTGGGCGTGGCGACGATGATTTTGATTGGCGTTGGCTCCACGGTCGGAGTCTTATTCCAACAAGAAGATGTAAACCAGCCCTTGCCAAAGGGCGCGGTCGAGCAACTGGCCGACTTGGGCGCAAGTGATCCTGGCGACGGTTGGCCGCGTGCAGCACGCCATGCTTACAGCGTTTATCAGGATTTCCGTCAAGCACAGGGCTTCTTTGTTTATCATTTGCTAGATTCATTAGGCTTCCATGATTCACTTGGCGTCACCGATCGCATTGACGAAGATGCCATCGCCAAGAAAATTGCCAATCTTGACAAGCGTATGCCAGAGTTGACCAGCCGTTTCGGTGAAGAATTCGCAGTCGCGTTACGCGCACAAAGTGAAACGGGGCTCAAGACGCGCGGAAAAAACGCTGAGATTGAGGAGTTTGTGCTCAACAACGACGCCACTTGGTTTACCGTTTTTTATTGGGCTGATCGCCTCGACTTTAACCGCGCTTACCACTCCGACTGGTTTGCTGCACTTTGGGCCATTTTGTTTTTTAGCATTTTGTCCAACACCTTCCGCGGTGGATGGCGCCGCTTGATGCGCTTTGACAAGTTGGGCTTCACCCTCAGTCATGGCGGGATGTTGCTCGTTATTGTCGGCGGCTTAGTCGGCCGTATCTACGAAGAGCGAGGCATCCTGAATATTCACATCGGCGAAAAGGCCACGACCTGGGAATCATGGTCGCGTGAGCGGATGTCTTTTGGCAATCACAATAGTGCGGCGTTCCAGGCTTTCCCTGCCAACCTCTTTTCTGGCGAAGAGTTCTCGGTTCGGCTAGATGCCTTCCGCGCTGACCCACACGATGTGCTTGATGTCTTTTATGTCAATCGCGAGTATGACGAAGAAGGTCATGTTACGGGTGTGCTTGAAGAGTTCCAGCTCGCTGAGCAACCCAAGCATCGCGTTTATACCGGGCAAACGCTTCACTACGACTGGGGTGAGCTTGACGGTCAACAGCAGGCCTATTTGGAGTTAATCGTCGAAGAGTATGTGCCTCAAGCGACGATCTCCGAGACGCAGCCCGTTAAAATCCTGCCCTTGCAAGGTGTCGATTATTACGACTCAACACCTGGCGTCATCCGGTTGCGCGTGAATGCCAATGGAATCGAAACGGATAGTTTTGTCCTTGCCGCGAAAGACCGTGATCATGCTTTCGTCGAATATGTCGGGCCAAACGGGCAAAAGCGCGAAGCCTACTTGCGCTTCCGCGAAGACATCTCCGGCGGAATGCCGCTTGAGTGGCGCTCCACTCTTTCCGTCCAGAATCCTCAAGGCGAAACGGTCGGGCAAGGTGAAGTCCGCGTAAACGATTACTTCTATCACAATGGTTATCGTTTCTTTCAGACCAACCACAACCCGCAAGACCCAACTTATTCTGGAATTGGAGTCGTTTATGACCCAGGGATAACTACGGTTCTCTTGGGTTTCTGGGCCGTCATGATCGGCACACTTTTGGCTTTCTTAGTCAACCCCATTCTCAAGCGCAAGCACCGAGGCATCTAAATGGAATTCTTCTCCTACCGGAATTTTCTTTACCTCACCCAAGATATTACTTTGGGTGCGGCCATCCTGGCTCTACTGACCGCGCTTTACTGGTTTGTTCGCGGGCGTAGTGGCGGGGGCAATCAAGTCGCGAGTGGCTTTGCTCATTTGCCGATTGTGTTGACATCCCTCGCGGCTGTGGCTAACTTGCTGGCTTCGGTCGCCCGCTACATTGAAGTGCAGCACTGGCCAGCGCAAACGATGTATGAGGTGTTGCCCATGGGCACTCTGTCGGGTTTTGTCTCGACCTTGCTCCTTTACTTTGTCCTTGGCCTCCATCGGAAGCGTGGCGTTTCTCGCGGTTTCGGCGATTTGTTTATTGCGGTCGTGATGGTGGGTTCGTGGTTCACTTTGGCGCATGTCCTCAAGCTCGACCCGACCGGCAAGGCCTTGCCACCGGCTTTGCAGTCTTATTGGTTCAGCACGCACATTACCGCCTACATGTTCGGCTACTTCACGCTGTTCATTGCGGCCATTGCCGCATGGTTGCATTTTTGCTTTAAGTTCTGGCGTGGCATCCTTGATGCGGAATATACGGTCGCCAAGTCCTTCCTGTGGTCCATCGGCATTTTTGCTGTGCTTGCCATTCCATTTGGCCGCATGGGCATGATGATGGGGCTTGGCACGCTTGGCTTGACCGGCTTCATCTCTCTGCTCAGCATGCGCTTGCGTAGTGGCATGACCTGGTTTGATGTCTGGGACGAAGGCTCTGACCGTTTCACATGGCTCGTGTTCATTATTGGCTTCCCCTTCTTGACGGCGGGGCTCATCCAAGGTGGGCTCTGGGCACAAGAGGCCTGGGCCCTTTATTGGGGCTGGGACTCAAAAGAAGTTTCCGCGCTGATTTCTTGGTTGTTCTACACGGTCTACTTGCACCTGCGTTTCGTCGCAGGTTGGAAAGGCGAAAAAGGCATGGCCATTTTGCTGTTGGGCGCACTCTCCGTGCACATCACTTTCCAGTTATTCGGGATGCTCCCCGATAGCCAGCGCAGTCTTCACCGCTACACCGACATGAGCTCGGTGCCATCGGAAAGTATGCTCGAAGACTAAGAGCGCCAGGTTGCTTCAAGCGTGTTTTGGAGCAGCATGGCAATTGTCATCGGCCCGACGCCGCCAGGCACGGGTGTAATCCAACTTGCGCGCTCTGCCGCGGGCGCAAATTCGACATCGCCAATCAGCTTGCCAGCATCGTTGCGATTGATGCCAACATCCAAGACGATTGCGCCTTCTTTGACCCATTCGCCACGGACGAGCTCGGCGACCCCAACAGCGGCCACGATGACATCGGCGGAGGCAACAACAGCAGCTAAGTCTTGCGTGCGCGAGTGGCAAACGGTCACGGTGCAGTGCTCACGTAACAGCAAAACGGAAACAGGCTTGCCCACAATGTTGGAGCGGCCCACGACGACCGCGTGCTTGCCCGAAAGGGGAATGCCCGTTTCGCGTAACAAGGCCATCACGCCTTTGGGCGTACATGGAATCGGCGCTGCAGTACCTTGCATAAGTGCGCCTTGATTCAGCGGATGGAAGCCGTCCGCGTCTTTGGCGGGGTCGATGGCTTGGAGAACCTCGTTTTCGTTGTAATCGAAACCTTTAGGCAGGGGCAGCTGCACCAGGATGCCGTGAATCTCAGGGTCGGCATTTAACTCATCTACAACCTCAAGCAATGCTGCCTGCCCGATGTCGGCGGGTAATTCCTTGTGGAAGTTTGCCATGCCGGTTTCATCGCAAGCGCGGCGTTTATTGCGGACGTAAACCGCCGATGCGGGGTCTTCACCAACCAATACCGTCGCCAATCCAGGGCGGGTTTTGCCGTCAGCAAGGCCTTCTGAGATTGTGTCTTTGATTTCTGCGCGAATGCGGGCAGAGAGCGCTTTACCGTCGAGTATTTGAGCCGTCATGATGGAGGGTAGGGTTTGAGTGTTTCTCGCGCGTAGAATGCCATCGCAGAAGCCTCATGCCTAGCCTCACTCCAACTGTTCGAAATATTCTCATCCTGTGGGTGGGGCTCTGGCTCATTTCTTATGTTGCGTGGATTGGCGAAGTGCCGCTCACGGAATACCTGTCATTCAATCCCGCTGCATTGGCACGATTCGAGTTTCGAGGGTTTTTAGGGCTCGTCACCTATGGCTTTGTCCACGAGCGCGGGTTCCTTCACTTGCTCTTCAATGCTTGGATGTTTGCTCTGTTCGCACCTGAAGCAGAGCGACTACTCGGCTTGATTCGATTCAGGAAAATGCTGCTTTTAGCCTTATTTTTCGGTGCCATGGTTCATTTCCTGCTCGGATTTTTTTGGCTCCCTTTTGCCTCAATCGTGCTCGGTGGCTCAGGCATGGTCATGGCTGTCCTTGCTCTGAATGCCGCTGCAACCCCGCGACTCACTTTGCGCCTGCTCGTTATTGATGTGCCGCTGCACTTGCTCTTCCTCGTGCTTGTCGGCATGGACGCCCTCCAATTCATCGCGACTTTGGCCGGGAAA
Organism: uncultured Planctomycetales bacterium; assembly: GCA_964584805.1. Taxonomy (GTDB): domain Bacteria; phylum Planctomycetota; class UBA1135; order UBA1135; family UBA1135; genus JABHIE01. Next base: position 40,776 of record CAZPAY010000008.1, read on the forward strand.
CAGATTTCGGTCGCTGCCGATGTTCATCTTGTTGGTGCCGCGATTGGGTATTTCACTTGGAAGTTCTCTGGCGCAACCTCGTTTGGTCGTTCTCATAAAAAGGGCTTGTGGGATTCCTTGGCTCAATACCTATCTTTCTGGGCACGCCAAGCAAGGCCCCGTGATTCTGCAAAGGATGAAGCCGAATTGGATCGCATTTTGGACAAGATTCACGAGCACGGAATGCCGAGCCTTTCCGCCAAGGAACGCCGTTTTCTTCAACGCCGCTCTAAGCGTCCGCCGCGTTAAACTTCGGCCATGTTGACCGGCCTCTTCCTTGCTGTCGCTCTTCTGATTTGCCCTCCCCAGGACACGGACAGGAGCACCTTTCTCGCCTCATGGGATATTGCCCAAAAAACGGAGGACACTGCCGCTTTAAGCAAATTACTGCGCAAGAATCGTGAACTTGCTATCCAGATTTTTCTGGAGCGTGCGCCCCAGCGCCTTGACCGCGACATCGAAGCCTTCGATATTTGGGTTGATGAGTTTGTCGATGTCTGGGCCGAGGCTTATCACACCGATTTTCCAGAGCGTTACGACGCATATTTGCAACGGCTTACGCCTCGTCAGCGTTTTAATCGATTGTCGCTGACAACAGAGACATATGTCCAAGTTTGGGCTTTGTATAACAAAGCTTTTGAAAGCAGAGCCGCAAACGACTGGAGCATTTTTCACCTTGCCGGCGACAGCCTCCTTGAAGCGTGCGATTCGATTGGCGAAACTTATTTTGCGGCAAAGATTTCGATGCTCATGGGCTATGGTCATCTCCCTACTTACAATGCCGACGCAGGTACGCACGAAGAGGCTCTTCGCTATATCGATAGGGCAGTAAAGGCTAGGGAAAAGCTTGGCTACACACAAGATGGCGAATATGCCGATCTCGTGAAATTGGTCACCGAGCTTACTGCGATATTAGGTGGCCTCGTTGTGGCCACCGATGGCGAGCCTGCATCTGGTTCGGCTCTTGGGGCAATCCCAGCGGTAGAAGGCGCCGAATGGGCGGCAAGTCCGCTATCTCACTTCGTTCCGAAAAAGCCCGAGAAAATTCGACACGCGTGCGACCTTGCGGATGCGCACAGGCTTTCGTGGCGTCGCATGTCTGCGGGCCCGCTAGAAAAAGACCCCGTTGCTCTTGCGCAGGATTTCTTAAAACCTCCCGTATTCATTGTTCGCAATGGGCTGAACAAGTTTGCCCTTAAGTGCGGGGATCATGTGTCAAAAGAGTTTTCTCTTCAACCTAGACCAATCAAGGTCAGTGTCGACCGCACTTTAAGCCCCGGGAACACCCGCCCGTTTACGATTTGGATTGCAACGGGCGATTCCAAGGAGTCTCTCTACATGAGTGAGGCGAATCTAGCTCCCAACGAATACGGCGCACCTCTTTTTTGGCGTGTCATCGACGCTGTCGAGAGTGACAATCCTCACGGCAAGGTTACTTTATTTGACCTGGACTGCAATGGTGAATTTGGCGGTGAGGCACCCGGCTTTGACCCCTTCGGCTCTTGGGGACTCCTCCCTGATATTAAGGCACTCTATCGTTCGGATTCAATGCAGCTAGGAAAAGGTAACCAGGCAATGCCTTGGTCCCGATGGCTTTCTGACTCAAAAGGCAATTGGTTCGAAATTAAGATTGATGATTATGCTCTAGCGCGTGAGATTCAGTTGCTCCCAATGGCTCCAGTGCTGGGATCTTTGAAGTATTCCTTGAAGGGGGTAAAAAAGTTGTCCCTGCAAAGCCTGGTCGTTGAATCCACAACCGCTTCCACCAAGGGCCTGGTGCTGGATCTCGTGGCCTTGGGTAAAAAGTCGGTTGACATCCCTGTGGGCGAGTATCGTTTTGTCCAGGGTCGTATGACGGATAAGAAGGGCGGAGAAGTCCTCATCTTTCCGCCGACCAAGGGTTTTACTTTTAATATTACGGAAGGGCAAGAAACCACTATTGCTTTCGGCGCTCCCTTTAATTTTGCGGCCTCGGTGATTACTGAAGAAAATTTTGCGACTGTCTCCGGACCTAGTTTGCACATCGTCGGCAAATCTGGCGAACGCTATGCGCGGTTTGTTGGCTCACCACTCCATGGTGTCGAAGTCAGCGCAAAGGGCGCAAAGGATTCAAAGATGAGCCCTCCAACAGGCATTGAGATTTACAATCTCTGGAATTTGCTTTATTACCCTCAAGATGGAGTGTTGCAGTTTTCAAAGCCGCCCAGCAGCCCTAAAATCCGTCTCTTTCTGAAGAAGCATCCTTGGTTTGGGAAGCTCGACACCACACTACCTTAAAGAATCATGCTTGACCGTAAATGGGCTCGTGAGCACGCAGACGAGCTTCGTCGCGCAGCTGACATCAAGCGTATCGGCGTTGATGTCGATGCGTATTTCATAGCCGATGAGGCTCACCGTTCCTTGCTGCAGCAAGTCGAAACTCTTCGAGGCGAATTGAAAGCTGTCTCCAAAGAACTGGGAAAGATGTCGCCAGATGAACGGGCGGGTGCATTGGATGCGCAAAAGTCCCAGAAAGTTAAGCTCAAAGATCTTGAGGCCCAGGAAGCGGAAGCCAAGACAGCGTTTGATGGCCTTGCTGCGCTTTTGCCGATGCCGCCTGCGGAAGATGTTCCCGTTGGAAAAGACGACACAGAGAATGTCGAACTTACCCGCGTTGGGGAACTGCCCGAATTTGATTTTGAGCCCCTTGGTCATGTTGAGCTCGGAGAGAAGCACGGGATGATTGACATTCCTAGGGGCGTCGCCTTAGGGGGTTCACGAAACTACTTGTTGTTCGGCGACGGTGCTTTGCTTGAGCGAGCTGTCATGCAGTTGGCGGCAGACCATATGCAGGCGCGCGATTTCGAACTGGTCTCTGTACCTACTCTTGTTCTACCTAAGTGCATGGAAGGCACGGGCTATTTTCCTGGCGGTGAGGATCAGGCCTATATGTGTGAGCGCGATGACTTGGCGCTGGTTGGTACTTCTGAAGTACCCTTGACTTCGATTCATGCGGGTGAAGTACTAGATGCAGAGCGAGTTCCTTTAAGGCGTATTGCCATTTCCCCTTGTTACCGGCGCGAGGCGGGCACTTACGGGAAAGATACTAAGGGTTTGTATCGAGTGCATCAGTTTTGGAAATGTGAGCAGGTTGTGATTGGCCCTGCGGATGAGGCATGGTCGCTGGCTGAGCATAAGCGTATGCTCGCGCACGCAACCGACTTCATGGAATTGCTTGAGTTACCCTTTCGCGTCGTGAATGTATGCTCTGGCGATTTAGGCCAAGGCCAAGTGCAAAAGTTTGATATCGAAACATGGATGCCCAGTCGAGATTCATACGGCGAGACTCATTCGGCTTCACGCTTTCATGACTTTCAGTCGCGCCGTCTGAATTTGCGCTATCGCAATAAAGAAGGCAAACCGGTTTTTTGCCACACGCTCAACAATACAGTCATTGCCTCTCCTCGTGTGTTGATCGCGCTAATTGAAAATCATCAGCAAGCCGATGGCAGCATTCGCATCCCCAAGGCCTTGCAGCCGTATATGGGCGGGCGAGAAAAAATCGGTTAACGGCCGCTGCCCGATTTGCTGCGCGGGTTTTCGCTGCGTGTACCGTCACGCTCGCCTGCGCCGCGGCGCTCGTTACTTCCCGAGCCGCGTTCGCCGCCGCCACGCCCGAAACCGCTCATGCCACCGCCGCTTGTCGTAACGGTGCCTACATCAGGAGAGGAATTGGGGTCGCCGTCGAGCGTTTCGTCAGTTTCCGATTCAGGGTTAGAATTTGGCTCTCCGGTAAGGGTTGGGTGCAATCGATTCCGGAAGACCCACCGAGTGGCATCTGGGATGATGAACCAATCATCAAAAGCCAAGCGAGAGCGGTTTGCACCAAGAATGCCTAGACTTTCCAAGCTGCGGCGAGGCTGCACTTCAATTTCGAGCATTAACTCGATTGCATAGGGGAGCGCTTCACGCTCTTCTGAATCCCAGTCTTCCTCCCAATTGGGATCGTATGCCGGCTCCTCGTAATAGCGAATGTCAAAGTGAATCACTCGATCATACATCAGGGAAAAATTCCCATCTTGGAAGGGCTCGTCGTCAAAAAGAAAGTCCTCTCGGCGGTATAACTCCAAAAATTCAGGATATCGCGGGTGGGGGCGCAGCATATAGCCAACCTCTACCAGAGGCGCATGCAGGAATCGGTCACTTCGCCAGTCTTTTGTCGCCCAAACGGCCTTTTTGCGGGCCAAGAAATCAATTCGATCTGCATCGGCGCCCCCTTGAATAGAATTGACACCCTTGAGCACACGATAGTTTTCTGCGTCCCGAACAGCAATCGCAGCAATGTCATTACGGAAGTGCTCTAAGATGCGTGGCCCCGCATTTTCCGTTTCAACAATATTATGGATAGCATCAACGGCGCGCTGTGTGTAATCCAGCGAGCCCAAAACCGCAGTCATAATCATGGCACTAATCGCCATAGCAATCATGACTTCCATTAAGGTGAATCCGGAAACTTGCGAATGCTTCATCATTCTATGCCCTCAGACTGGGTGCTTCCCCAGGCTTTGCGCCAGGCTTCAAAATCTTGGTAGACTGCCCAGGAAGGCAGCAGGTTTTCTAGAGTGAAGGAGCGCTGGTCGCCTGTCCAACCTTCCCAGGAAACGGTAACGAAAACGCGCGTGAATTCGGGGCGCTCCGCCTCATCTAGATCTTCATAGGACTTTTCCTTTAAATCTCGCCAGATGTCTTCCGCCTCGGATGAGGCTTGGTTGCCGGAGAACGAGCTTCCGTCTCCAATCCCGATGACCCAGAGCAAATGGCTCTCACCGGCTTCGGAAAAATCTCCTTGCATCCCATCGAATAGATCGGGAATGCGAGCGGCCTCAATTTGGTGCATCATTCGTGCGCCTAGTCGAGAAGCCAAAGCAAGTGACCGAGAATTAGCCGCACGAGCAATGGCAGAGTCACGCAACTGCAACATGGTCACAAGCGTGACGGCCAAGAGCATCAAAGCCGCCATGACTTCGATGAGGGTGAAGCCTGCCTGTCGTTTAGAAGTCACTTTCAGACACCACAGTCGGATGGATTTCACCGGAAAAAACGGTGGACAGGCCATTTAGGCCAAGGATGCGAACCGTTATATCGTATTGCTCGCCCGCGGTGTGGCTGAGATGCACATATAAATCGCTCGTGGCGCCAGTTTGGTTGAATGCGATTTTGACCAGCCCTTGATTAATGGCCATCCCTTTGCCGTCGACGATAGATTTGAATTCAAGCCCAGTTTCAAGATGGTCCCAACCCAAATCGCTGCGGTCTTCTGTTTTGTGAGCCACTTTGCCCTCATCATCAAAAGGGGTTTTTACCGCCCAGCCATGCTCGTCGATGTTTATCCAGACTTCGTAAACCCGGCCGTGTGAAACGGCGTATGTGCGAGCCAAGTCGAGGGAACTTATCAAGGAGCGGGCTGCGGCATCCGCTGCCGAAGAGGGGAGTAATCGGTCAAGCTTGACCACCGCTGCGGCGATCATGCTGGCCACAATAAGAACCACAACCGAGATTTCGATAAGCGTGAAACCTCGGTTTGCCGCACGAGGGCGGCGGGGAATCATCTAGTTCACTTCTCGGATTGTGAGATTAGTGATATCAGCATCTTCGCCTTCGCCTCCAGGGCTCATGTCAGCGCCATAAGAACCGATTTCCATAGGCTGGCCACCAGACTGTGGGTTGTAGAAGTATTCGTTACCCCATGGGTCAAGCGGCATCACATTGCCTTCAATATAACTTTCGCCGGAATCATCGGCTTCGGCCAAAATGTCGAGAGAATCAGGGAAGCGGCGATTATCCATCTTGTACATTTTTACGGCTTGTTGCAGCGCCGAAATGTCAGCTTTGCATTTGGTGACATTGCTTTTCCCAAGGGCGCGCATTACGTTAGGGCCAACTAAAGTGGCGAGCATACCGATAATTAAGACGACCACCATGATCTCAATCAAGGTGAAGCCCGCGTTGCGGCGATGTTTCTTATTCTGTTTTTGTTGCATGGTAGGTTCGGCTTAACCGATGGATTGAGACATTTGAAGGATGGGCCAGAGAATGGCTAGGATGATGAAGCCAACAAGAATCGCCAAGAAGACAATCAACAAAGGTTCGATGAGCGATGTGAATTTTTGCGTCGCGATGTCAACCTCTTCTTGGTAGGACTCACCGACTTGCTCCATCATGCGGTCAAGCTCGCCAGATTGCTCACCGACGGCGATCATGTAGCCCACAAGCGGGGGGAAGACGTCAGATTCTTTCAGCGGTGTTGCAATATCCGCACCTTCCAGAATTTTTTCGCGGACATCGTCGATTGTGTTCTCAAGCAAGCGATTGCCCAAAACCGTGCGCGTGACCTCAAGGCAGCGAACAACGGACACGCCTGATCCAAGCAAAGTCGCAAAGGTTTGAGAAAAACGCGAAATGGCCTGCTTGGCTATCAAATCGCCGAAAACAGGCAATTTTAAGATTTTTCGGTCAATGGCTAAGCGACCCTTAGCGGATGAGTAATACAGGTTAAAACTGAAACTCGCAAGAATAATAAGCATCATGATGGCCCACCAATAAGCGACCAAGAAACCAGATGCGGAATCAAGCATGCGCGTCGGAAGTGGCAGCTCCTGGCCACGCCCTGCAAGCATCGCTGTAATCTTGGGGACAACGGCCACAAGTAAAATGGCGACCACGCCTAGGCCAATGACCAACATGACAATGGGGTAGGTCATTGCAGCCTGCACTTTATTGCGCACTCGCGTCTGCTCTTGAATGAAAGTGGCTAACCGCTCAAGTACTTCATCAAGATGCCCGGCGGCTTCACCAGATTTCACCATCGAGACATAGAGCTCATTAAACCAATCTGGGTGAGCAGCCAATGCATCTGCTGTAGGCGTGCCTTGCGAAATTTTCTCCCGTACATCGCGTAAGACCATTTCCAGCTGGCGGTTTTCGCATTGCTCAATGATCGCACGGAGAGCTTCCGTAATGGGAATGCCGGCTTTGACGAGAGTTGCCATTTGACGGGTAAAGGTACTCACTAAGTCGAGTCGCTTTTGCGTCTGTTTGCCACCCTTGCGACCACGCGCTGCTTCGACGCGCTCCCGTAAAGCATTTGCTCGTTTTGAAACGGCAGAAGTCTTATCCGCTTTCTTCCCCTTAACCTTGCCTTTTGACTTCTTCTTTTTACCGACCTCAGCTACACCCGTGACCAACTTATGGTCGCGTTTTAGTTTAAGTCGAGCTTCTCGCGGTGAATCAGCATCGATTACGCCAGAGGCTTTTTTGCCTTTCGCGTCGAAGCCTTTCCATTCGTATACAGGCACAGCTTGCTGGGGCTAGATGACGTCGAGTTGAGTCACGCGGACAATCTCGTCGAGGCTAGTTTGGCCTGCAACGACCTTGCGAAGGCCATCTTGGCGCAAAGTTCGCATGCCGGCATCTTGGATTGCTGCGCGTTTGAGTTGAGTCGCTGTTGCTTGTTCGGTGACAAGAGAGCGAATTTCCTCACTCATCGGCAACATCTCGTAAATCGCAGTACGGCCTTGATAACCCGACTGGAAACAATCATCACAGCCAAGGGATTGAGCCATTTTGCCGTCTCTCAGTTCGGCAGGGTCGAGGCCGACTTCACGCATATGGGCCAACTGTTCTTCGCTAGGAGCAACCCACTCATGGCAGTTTTTGCAGAGTGTACGGACCAACCGTTGCGCAACAATCAGAACCAAAGAACTGGAGACCAGATACGGTTCAAGACCCAAGTCGATCAGGCGTGTAATCGTGCTAGGTGCATCATTGGTATGAACGGTGGAGAAGACTAAGTGCCCCGTAATCGCCGCACGAATCGCAATCTCAGCCGTTTCAAGGTCACGAATTTCACCGACCATCATGACATCAGGGTCTTGACGCAAGAAGGAGCGCAGCCCCGCTGAAAAGGTAAGACCCTTTTTCGTATTCACCTGCACTTGGCTCACTGAGTCAAGGGCATACTCGACCGGATCTTCAATCGTCAGGATGTTTTTGTCGCCCGTGCTAATCGTGCTGAGCGAAGTGTAAAGCGTGGTCGTTTTGCCTGAACCCGTTGGCCCAGTAACCAAAATGATTCCGTGGGGGTAGCGGATGTACTGCTCAATGATTTTGCGGTGATGGTCGTCGAGACCGATTTCTTCAAGCCCCAGAACATTAGCGGTCTTGTCGAGCAAACGCATCACAACACGCTCGCCAGTTGATGTCGGCACAATGGAGATTCGCACATCAACCTCGCCATCGCCAATACGGATACTCGCACGACCATCTTGCGGCATGCGACGCTCTGCAATGTCCATTTGCCCCATCACTTTGACACGAGAGACAATTGCGTCTTGTGCGGTCTTAGGGACGGCCTCCATGTCATAAAGAATGCCGTCAATTCGGAAGCGCACTTGCATGCGGTCAGCGTAAGGCTGAAAGTGGACATCACTTGCGCGCAATTTCAACGCCTGGAACAAGACCGAATTCACCAACTTGATGATGGGGGCCTTGTTGGCTACATCCAGAAGGTCTTCGGATTCTTCAATTGCCGCGGCCAAGCCCTCGATGTCGGTCGAACTTAAATCATCAAGTGCTTCATCTACGCCATCGGCTTTGTGGCGGTAGGCGCGGTTAATGAGGTCGGTAACCTCGGCGCGTGGGGCGAGGACGAACTCAACCGGCATGGGCAGCATCGCGAGCAAATCACTTTGCGGATGTAAATCAACGGGGTGAGCCGCAGCGACCAAAATCGTGCCGCTATCCGTCAGGCCAAACCCAGCAAAATCATGGGCGCGGGCAAAGGCCATCGGCACCATATCCACAAACTCTTTCGGCACGCGAATGCCCTCGAAAGATTCGCGGAATTCTAAATCTAAATCTTCGGCAAAGGCGCGCAAGATCGCGGACTCATCAACGCCCCGTGTGAGCATGACGCGGTCAAAAGTCTGCCCCGTGCCGATCGCTTGATCCCTCAGCTTTTTAAGCTCAGTATCTTCGAGGCCTGTTTCGCGGCCTAAAAGGCCAATGAGGTCCAAGGTGAGTGTCACTATTGTTGCGCCTGCTCGCGGTCAGCACCTACGCGGTCGGCCTCGATGACACCTACTTCGCGCACAAAGGTTGGTGCCCCAAAGCTGTCTAGGTCAAGAACCCCCTCTACAGCGGGCCCTTCCTCTTCTTGGAGGATGACATCGACAGGGCTATCAAATTGGAAGTCGGGGTCCACTTGGCGCAAACGGTCTAAGCCGATGACTTCAGCTGCACGGGATTTGCCGCCTTCGGTGATATCGGCCATTTCGTCCCAGTCATCCATGATGCGCGGAGTGCAGAAAAAGAAGAGCGTCGTCTTCACATTGCTGTCGCTTTGCTTGCCGAACAAGAAACCCAAAACTGGAATGTCGGACAAGTAAGGGATGCCTGACTCAGACTGAATCAAATCATCACGGACAATGCCACCGACCCACATCGTTGCACCGTCTGGCAGAAACACGGTCGTGTCAAGTGTGCGTTCAATCTTGGGGGGTAGCCCGCCATTGATGCCTTCTCCGCGGAAGGAGGAAACTGTAAGTGTAATGGCAAGTCGCAAAAACTTCCCGGATGAAATGCTTGGCGTAATGATGAGTTCAATGCCCGCATCTTCATAGCCATCGTTACCCGAATTGACCAGCCCCGTGCCGGTAGTGGATATTGTTGTGCGCGGAACCTGGTCGGTCGATTTAACCGAAGCACCATGGTTGTTCGCAACCAGCACCGACGGAATCGAAAGAATGTTGGCGTTGTTCGAAGTGCGTGCCGCGCGAAGAAGGAAGGGGATGCCCAAGTCTGTGCCGTCAAGGATGCCCGCTGTGATACCTGCGGCTGTTGGGTCAGGTAGGCGTGGGTCGCCAAACTGATAGTCGGCGCCGATTCCGGTCAGGCCCATCGAAGTGAACCCGAAGCCGCGCTGAGAGGTGTCGGTGAGAGGCGCTTGAACATTGGCAAACTCAAAGCCAATCTCATTAGAGAAGTCTTCGGATACTTCAATCAGAGCCGTTTCTATCAACACTTGAGGTTGGCGCTTGTCGAGCACCGTGAGCAATCGCTCAAGCTCGCCCCATTTGGTGCGCGTTGCGGTAATCAACAACGAGTTTGTTTCTTCTTGAGAAACCACAATGACCTTTTGATTGGCCCGTCGTGCTTGAGCCCCTGGTGCGCTTGAATTGCGCATCACAGCTTCTTCTGCTTGCTGTGTTTTGTCTAAGAACTTCGCGAGATCCTCATCGAGGTCTTTGGCATTGATATTTTGCAATTGATAAACGCGGAAGTTGGTTTCTGGTTTGTCAATCTGCACATCAAGGGTCGCGACCAAGTCGAGCACCTTTTCCATGTTGTCAGGTGAGGCTGTGACAATCAGCGCATTTTCCCGCGGATAAGGCGTGATGTGTGTTTCGATCTCCGTCTGCGCAGGCGTCGCATTACGCCCCGAACGGCTACCGCGAGCCTCGGTTTGCGAAGTCATGTTTTCCATGAGGTCGCCGAGCATTTCAGCTAACTCTTCTGCGCTGCTCTCTCGCAAAGGAATCTTGCGGAAGACGGGCTCAACCGTATCCGGCTCGCGGTCAAGCACCATAATCATGCGATAACCCGCAGCAACCGCGGGGCCGTAACCTTGGACAAGAATCGCACGCTCTTGCGTCAATGGCATGAAAGAGTCCGACCCTGATCCAGGAGGTGCGAGCGCCGAGCGTAAGTTGGAAGCGATGTCGTTAGCGTCGGCATTCTTCAATGGAATGACGGTGGCAATGCGCGTGCCAGGGCGCGCCGAGTATTGCGGCACATCTTGATAGTCGACGAAAATCGTATTGGCTTTAATCATGGCCGAATTCGCCGCCGTATCGGCCGTGATAACAATCACAGCCAAATCGCCTTCGCCTTGTTGCACGCAGACAAAACCATGAATCTTCATCATGATTTGGAAGAACGAATAGAAGTCTTTCTTCTTGATGCGCTTGCGGCCGTATAGCAGCAGTTTCTTTTGATCAAGCTGCGAACTCAAATTCGCCGACTGCGACTCATCAATCGTAAAATTCAAGCCCGTGTTGAGCTGACAGATCTTAATAAATTCAGAAAGTGATAGCCCGTTTTCACGCGACTCATCTAACTTCAGAGTGATATAGGCACCGTCTTCTTGGATAGCCGTCGAAACATTGTCGGCGCCATCTTCCTGTGGAAAGGAAAGGGCTGGGGCAGCAAGGAGAAGCGTGGGTAAAAGTAGGACGTGGAGCAGCATGTGCGAAGGGCCAAGTGGGGAGTGCCCGGTGGGGCATCCGCACCAAGTCTAGTAGCCGAGGGCCTCGGACTCAAAGCCTAGATTGGGCTGGATTTAGGACGAAGCCTGGTTTAAGTATCTTCCACAGAAATTTGCGTGGGAGGTATTTGCCCCCAGCGCGGTTTCTGTAACATTTGCACCCCCCCAAATCCTGCATGACCCCATGACCTTAGGCGCCCTCCTTTCCTTCCTGCCCATAGCTGCAACTGCTGCGTCGGGTGGCGATCACGAAAAATTTGTCCCTGAGATGATTTGGGTCTTGCCATTTGTCTTGATGTTAGGCAGCATCGCCGTCCTTCCTTTGGTGGCCGAGCATTGGTGGCACTCCAATAAAAACCGCTTTCTAGTCGCTGTAGTCTGTGGTTTGCCGGTATTGGGCCTGTTTGCTGCTCACGGTGATTGGCACACGATTGGGCACACGGTCCATGAATATGCCTCATTCCTCATTCTGCTCGGCGTCCTCTATACGGCATCTGGAGGCATTGTTCTGCGCGGTGACCTTAAGGCAACGCCTGCCGTCAATACGACTTTTCTAGCGATTGGCTCTCTCCTTGCCTCATTCATGGGGACGACCGGCGCGGCGATGTTGCTTGTGCGCCCCTTAATTCGCACCAATAGCGAAAGGCAGTTTACCGTTCATACGGTCATTTTCTTCATTTTTACTGTTTGCAACGTTGGCGGATGCCTGACTCCGCTGGGCGATCCACCCCTTTTCTTGGGTTACTTGCGTGGCGTACCGTTTGACTGGACATTTAATCTGATGCCTGCATGGGGTTTTGCCCTTGGCCTGTTGCTTGTCATTTACTTCCTTGTTGACAGCTATTACTGGAAGAAGGAAGACATGGCGCACAAGCTGCATGAGAAGGTTGATGTGCAGCCTCTGCGTATCGCCGGCTCGTTTAACTTCGTTTGGCTTGCCGCGGTCATTTTGTCGGTTGCTCTGTTGACTCCAAGCAATGTTTCCGAATGGATGAATGTAGCCGAGCATGATTTTCTCCCCACTTATGGCCGTGATTTGGCCCTCGTTTTGTTAGCGGTCATTGCCTATGCATCGACCTCCAGCGACTACCGCAGGGCCAATGAATTTAGTTGGGAGCCCATCATTGAAGTCGCCGCTCTCTTCTTCGGCATTTTCCTTTCGATGATGGCCGCCATTCGTTTGCTTGAGGTTCATGGCCCTCAACTCGGCCTCGAAACACCCATTCAGTTCTTCTGGATTACCGGTATTCTGAGTTCCTTCCTCGATAATGCTCCAACTTATGTGGTCTTCTTCGAAACGGCCAAGACATTAGCCTCAGATGGAAGCGCATCCATTGCCGGTGTACGCGAAACACTGCTGATTGCAATCTCATTAGGTGCAGTATTCATGGGGGCGATGACCTATATCGGCAATGCACCTAACTTCATGGTTAAGGCCATCGCCGAGCAACGAGGCGTCAAGATGCCGAGTTTCTTCGGATATATGATTTGGTCTTTCGTATTCTTGTTCCCTGTTTTCTTTCTCGCAACGCTCATCTTCCTGTAGAGTCAACTCATGGCACTGGCCGACCAACTCCATCCTGAAACCGTCCTCCTCACTCCTAAGGTGGGCGACAAATGGGAACTTCTTGAACACATGGTTGACGCTGTGTGCTCGGCAGGGGTTCTTGATGTCGATCGCGCATCTGAAGCCAAGGCCGCATTGATTGCTCGTGAGCGTTCTGTTTCCACTGGCATGGAAGACGGGGTTGCCGTCCCACATGCCGCTCTAGAAAATCTCGACAAAATGGTCGCCGCACTGGCGCTCTTCCCAAGCGGTATCGAGTTTGACTCCATGGACGGCAAGCCTGCTCGTGTGGTCGTCATGCTTTTGGTTCCACGGCATGAAAAGTTGGCGCATGTTCGCACCTTAACTGAGGTGGCTCGTCGCCTCGGTGATGCCGTATTCCGCGAACGTCTCTTGCAAACGCACTTTGGTGAAGATGCCGTAGCTCTTTGGGCTGAATAGGGCTATTGAATCGCCCGGCTGCCGTCTACTCGGCGCTTGACCATTTTCTCCAAGCCGCGCAACGTTGTTGTGCGGCTTGGCTCATTTCTTCGCGGCATTGGCGATAGACATCAACGGAGCAACCATAGGGGTCGGCAACCGCTTGACCCAAAGGATGGAACAACTCCGCTCGTGTGTCTGTGTCCAAGTCACACAGATGGTGCGGCCCCATTGCAAGGATGAGATCCCAGGGCTTATTAAGTGCAGTGGCCAAAGACTGAGCCGCATGTTGAGAGAGGTCGATTCCCCATTCATGTGCAACTTCCGCCGAGCCCGAGCTTATGGGCATGCCGTCCATGGCGGCGGTACCTGCGGATTCGATACACCAACCATAGTCCGCTAAATCAGAGGAGGTGATTTGCCAGCTCTTTGCAACGGCCTGCCGTAAAAGAGCCGCTGCAAGGGGCGAGCGACAAGTGTTGCCCGTGCAGACCACAAGGATGTTTTTACCTGGCAAACGAGGCATGGTTTCCGGCTCACGCAACCATGTTGGTTTGTTGGACAAGTCCAGCACACCTGATGCGCGGCCCGTCGGGGAGGCCCATGGTTCAAGTGCTTGGGCGATTTCTGGGAATGCGCTTAGCCATTTTTCGATGGGCTCTAACTCCGTTAAGGGGGAATCGCCATGGGTATTGATGCTTGTGGCTAAAAGTGGGGTCTGCCATGTAGGGGCTGCGGTCAAGTATTGCATAGAATTCGGTAAACGCACGCCAAGTGAGGGCCATTGCCACCCCCAATTCCGCGGAATATCCAGCCAATCTGTCGGGAGCAATACGGTAAAGGGCCCAGGCAGATAATTCTCGAACCAATGCGCTAAGCCAGCTGGTGGCGATGGCATCAATCGCTTGAGGTCGTCAAGGTGGCGCAAATGCACACTCATGGGCTTGTCGTCCGAAGACCCCTTGGCCGCACCGATTCTTTTTCGCGCACCTAATTGGTCAACCGCGCAGGCCAATCCCGGCACGGTATCGGTCAAAATAGCAGCAACCCCACCAGCGGCAAAAAATGCGGCAAGTTCTTGGTTCTCGTCGGGGCGATCCAGACGCCATTGGGTAGGAGGGCAGGGCATGGGCGAAGAATGAAAGAAAGCGCTATTCTATAAGGCTCCCAGCACGGGAACCCCTTTGAATATGCCCTCTCAGTCAAGGAAAGCACCGCCACTTGAGCCAGAGGCTTTGGCCAGTCTCGCGGGTGGGCTCGCGCATGAGTTGAAAAACCCACTCAGCACCATCTCTTTGCAGTTGTCGCTCCTCGAGGGCGCTTGGCAAGACGACAGCCCCTTAGCCGCACGCTCACGAAAAACTTTGTTCGGCTTGCGAAATGAGATCAATCGTCTCGACACCATTTTGCGCGATTTTCTTCGATTTGCCAGAACGGACTCGATGGCGCTTGAGGCGGTTCACCTCAACTCGTTGGTGGAGGATGTCATTCAATTCGCTCGCCCAGAATGCGAACAAGAAGGGGTTTCGCTTGATAGTTTTCTGGCACCTGAAGCCGTGAAATTACAGCTCGACCCGGCTCGCATTCGCCAAGCACTACTAAATGTGTTAATCAATGCTCGCCAAGCCTTTGATGCAGGTGCGGGCACGATTAGCGTCTTTACTCGTTTTGAAAAAGCAACCGCAAGCATTGAAGTGGTCGACAATGGCACCGGCATGAGTTCGGAAGTCTTGTCGCGCGTGCAGGAAGCCTACTTTTCAACCAAAGCTGGTGGTTCTGGCCTTGGCCTTCCAACCGTGCGGCGTGTGATGGAAGCCCACGGCGGTTCATTAAAAATCGAGTCTAGCCCTGAACATGGCACTCGAGTTATGCTGACCTTCCCACGATGAACACCCCTCGCATCTTAATTGTCGAAGACGACGCGCCTCACGGCGAGGCCTTGCGTGAGATTTTGACTCAAGCAGGGTATCAGGTGCAGCTTGCGCTTGATGCTGATTCTGCGCTCGATCGCATGGGCGCACGGAATTTCGATTTAGTGCTCACAGACTTGGTTCTTGGTGGGCGCGACGGCCTTGAGTTAATGCACGAGGCCAAAGAACTTTATCCTCAGACTTCCTTCTTCTTGATTACGGGCCATTCATCTGTTGAAACAGCAGTAGAAGCCATGCGACACGGGGCCGCGGATTACATTCAAAAGCCGATTCTGCCCGATGAATTGTTGGCTCGCGTGGCCAAAGAATTGGAAGACCGTCAGTTGCGTGACGACAACCAAGATTTGCGCACAAAGCTGGGTAAGCATTATGGAATGGAGGGCATGGTTGGCGCATCGGAAGCCATGAATGCGGTTTATGACATTATTCGCCGTGCCGCACCAACGCTGGCGACCGTCCTGTTACTGGGTGAATCGGGCACGGGTAAAGAATTGGTCGCGCGTGCGGTCCATAATTTGAGCAAGCGTTCCCGTGGTCGCTTTGTTGCGGTGAACTGCGCGGCTCTCACAGAGAGCTTGATGGAGAGTGAATTGTTTGGCCACAGCAAGGGTGCTTTCACCGGTGCTCAAGTCAATAAAGAGGGTAAGTTTGTTTACGCCGACGGTGGCACACTTTTCCTCGATGAAATTGGCGATATGCCGCTCGACATGCAGGCGAAGTTACTGCGCGTCCTCGAAGATGGCGTGGTCACTCCGGTGGGCTCTAACGATGAGATTCCGGTTGATGTCCGTATTGTCGCAGCGACCAATCAGCATTTGTTGACAGCCGTCGATGAGGGCAAATTCCGCCAAGACTTGTATTACCGTTTGGCCGTGGTGGGGATTAATCTGCCGCCTCTACGCGAGCGCCTCGCCGACTTGCCGCTTTTAACCGAAGCTTTCAGTCATGAATTTGCGGAAAAGCACGAAAAGCTAATCCAAGGCATGGACGCACTCGTCGTCGAGCAACTCGCTCTGCATCATTGGCCTGGAAATGTCCGTGAATTGCGAAATGTTCTTGAGTCGATGGTTGTGCTCGACCAAGACGGCTTTTTGGGTATCGAGGATTTGCCTATGGGCATGCAGCGCCACGCCCTTCCGAGTCCAGAAGAGGAAGCAGCCCCTGAAGATGGCGGCGCCTTCCCAGCACTTTCCGGTGGTCAGGGCGGCTATGAATTGGCGGGCAAATCGCTTGCTGAGGTTGAGGCCGACTTGATTCGAGCCACGCTTGAGGCGACCGAAGGCAATCGTGCGGATGCCGCCAAACAGCTTGGCATGGGCCAGCGCACGCTTTATCGCAAGTTGCGCGACTATGACATTTCGTAGTTTTTTGAACCGAACCAGCACCTTGGCGCGTATTTTGTCAGTTATCAGCCTACCCGCCTGCCAAATTGGCAGAGAATCGCTGGCACGGTGATTGCTCTTATCCCGCGCCGCGAGTGAAACCACTCGGGCACTAAATAGAAATGAGCAAAATCATCGGAATTGACCTGGGCACTACAAACTCTGTAGTTGCTGTCCTTGAGGGCGGCGAAGCCAAAATCATCCCTAATAAAGAAGGTGGCCGCACGACTCCATCCGTCGTGGCTTTTCAAGACGGCGACCAGCGTTTGGTCGGTGGCCCTGCAAAGCGCCAAGCCGTAACGAACCCCACCAACACTTTGTTTTCCATCAAGCGCTTCATGGGGCGCCGTCACGAGGAAGTCTCTGACGAAGAAAAAATGGTGCCTTATGGCGTGACGGGCGCGGCGAGCGAGCCAGTGCGTGTTCAGGCCAACGGCAAAGATTACAGCCCTGAAGAAATTTCGAGCTATATCTTGGGCTATCTAAAAGAGTGCGCTGAGGATTACCTCGGCGAAAAAGTGACTCGTGCAGTTGTGACTGTGCCGGCTTACTTCAACGACTCACAGCGCCAAGCAACAAAAGACGCGGGCAAAATCGCTGGCCTTGAGGTCGACCGCATCATCAACGAGCCAACCGCTGCAGCGATTGCTTACGGCATGGACAAGAAAGCTTCTGGCAAGATTGCCGTGTTTGACTTAGGTGGGGGAACTTTTGATGTTTCCATCCTTGATATCGGCGATGGCGTATTTGAAGTGCTCGCTACATCTGGCGACACGCATCTCGGTGGCGATGATTTTGATGAAGAGTTGATTCACTTTGTCGCCGACGAGTTCGAGAAAGAGCAAGGCATTGACCTTCGCCAAGACCCGATGGCGCTACAACGCTTGAAAGAGGCTTGCGAAAAGGCAAAGTGCGAATTGAGTGCCGCGAATGAAACTCAAATCAATCTGCCATTTATTACAGCTGACGCTTCTGGGCCCAAGCACTTGATGCAGGCCCTGACACGCGCCAAGTTTGAAAGCCTCTCCGCTGACCTGTTTGAGCGATGCAAGGTTCCTTGCCGCCAAGCACTCAAAGATGCAGGCTTGAGCCCATCTGATGTGGACGAAGTCTTGTTGGTGGGTGGATCAACCCGCATCCCTAAGGTGCAAGAAATCGTTGAAGGTGTCTTCCAGAAAGAGGCCAATCGCTCAATGAACCCCGACGAGGTTGTTTCCATGGGTGCAAGCATCCAGGGTGGCGTTTTGGCGGGCGATGTTGACGACTTGGTGTTGCTTGATGTCACGCCACTTTCACTCGGTATTGAGACGATGGGCAATGTCATGACCGTGTTGATTGAGCGCAACACGACCATCCCGACGAGCAAGAAGGAAGTCTTTACAACAGCGCAGGATAATCAGCCTGAGGTTGAGGTCCATGTTTGCCAAGGTGAGCGCCCGATGGCTCCAGATAACCGCACGCTTGATAAGTTTAAGTTGAGTGGTTTGCCTTCCGCGCCTCGCGGCGTGCCTCAAATTGAGGTTGAATTTGACATTGACTCCAATGGCATCCTGCATGTCACGGCGACCGACAAGGCTACCGGCAAAGAGCACAAGGTCAAGATTGAGCAGTCTTCTGGCGTGAGCGATGAGGATATCGAACGCATGCAAGAGGAAGCCGAGCGTTTCAAAGAACAGGACGAGGCCGCTAAGGCCGTCGCGGATCAGCGCAATGCAGCTGACCAAGCGGCTTGGCAGGCACGCAAAATGGTCAAAGACCATGAGGATAAGATCGAGGAAGATGACCGCAAGGCCATCGAGGAAAAGGCTGACGCTTTAGAGGAAACACTCAAGAGCGAAGACCTCTCCCAAGTCGATGCACAAGTGGAAGCTTTGCAAGCTGTGATGAGCCAAATTGGCGAAAAGCTCTACAAAGCTGGGGCAGCTGAGGGTGAGCCTGGTGTCCCGGGTGCAGGCCCCGCTCCTGGTGCTCCGCAAAATCCTCAAGATTCAGGAGACCAAGTGGTCGACGCCGAATATGAAGTAAAGGAATAGTCACCTTTCTTCCAGAGACGGGCGGGGTCGGGGGCTTTACCCTTGACCCCGCCTTGGCGTTTCCCCCTCCCTCGGTTTCCTTTTGATTCAAGCAAAGCAACTTCATAAATCTTACGGCTCGCTTAAGGCGGTCCGTGATTTGAATTTTTCGGTCGCTCCGGGTGAGATCTTGGGTTTCTTAGGCCCCAATGGAGCCGGCAAAAGCACGACGCTACGGATTCTTTCCGGATTCATGCCACCAACTGCCGGTCATACGGCCATTGATGGGCATGATCTCGTTGATAGCTCCTTGGCCGCGCGCCGTTCGACAGGCTACCTTCCTGAGCGGTTTGTCGCTCCACCTGAATTGAGGGTGGGCGAATATTTAATGTATCGCGCGGGTCTCAAAAATTTAACGCGCAAACAAGCCAAAAAGGTCATTGCTGTCTTGGCGGAACGCTTGGGGCTCACACCGAGGCTCAAGCAGTCCTTTGGGAACCTATCCAAAGGCTTTCGGCAGCGAGTCGGCCTCGCCGATGCTCTACTTGCCAACCCTCCCGCATTATTACTCGATGAGCCCTTCGCTGGCCTCGACCCTCTTCAAAGGAAAGATTTTCGACAGATGCTCAAGGAGCTCGCGGTCGACGGCAAAGCCATCCTTTTTTCTAGCCATGTCTTGGCCGAAGTTGAACCCATCGCCGATCGGATTTTGGTTTTGCACAAAGGCTTTGCTCTAGCTGAAGGCACTTTGCCTGATTTGCACGCGCTGGCGGGCCACGCAGCAACAATGACAATTCACCTAGCGGGTGACTTTGAAGAGGCCGTGCATGAATGGGGCAGAGAACCTCTGCAGTTCGGCTTTAAACTTCTTCACCAAGAATCAGCTGAGAGGATTTTCCTCTTTCAGGCCGATCAGCCAAACCCTGATTGGCATGAGCTTGTTGCCTGGTTTGTTTCCAGAGGGCTATCCGTTCAGAGTGCGGTCCCTATGGAGCACTCCCTTGAAGATGTCTTTAGTGACCTCATCCTCAAGCGCGGGGGGCTGCGATGAGGCCGTTCTTCGCCCTGCTCTTTCGCGAGCTTCTTTCCATGCTCATCTCTCCCTTTCTTTGGGGTTTGCTCGCTGCCTGGTTTGCTCTCAATGGGTTGTTCTTTCTTTTCATTCTGGATTCACCCATGATTCAGAATGACCTGTCTCTTCTGCCTTCTTTTCTGTTTGGCAGTGGTTTATTGGTTTGGCTCTTACTGCCTGCTTTCCCTCCTCTGCTTACACTGCGCCTTTTTGCCGAAGAACACCGATTAGGCACCCTTGAGCCCCTCTTGACGGCCCCAATCCGTGATATTCAAATCATCTTTGCAAAGTATCTGGCGGTTTGCCTTTTCTTCCTCGTGTTTTGGGGTGGCGTTTTTGCACTATTCCTGTTTCTGGCATTCGCGGGGGCTCCGATGCCTTGGGGTGCCATCTCAGGCGGGCTCCTCGGCGCATTGCTCACTTCTTTTTTATTCTTAGCCACAGGTATGTTTGCCTCGGCTTGGGGAGGTAACTTGGTTTTGGCGGCAGGCGGTGGGGCAGCCATCAATTATGCCCTTTTATTCTTGCCTGAATTGTTTCAAGGCAATCCTGGCTGGCTAGGCTCTGTCGCGCGCTCGATTCACCTCACGAAGTTTCTCGACTCCACCTTTTCAGCCGGCATTCTCGATAGTTACCCATTGGTTTACTTAAGCGGCACAACGCTTTTCTTCCTCTATCTGACTTGGGTTAGGCTTGCTTCACGGAGGTGGTTGCCATGACTTCAATGCGGCGACCATTCCTCCTACTGCTTACCTGTACAGCCGGGCTTCTGGGCCTAGCATTGCTCGTAGGCATCCTTCAGTTGGCTGAGGCTCCCCAGTCCCGATTGCGGGTTGACTTGTCCTCCCAAACGGGTGATTCACTAAGTGAGCGGGCGATGCAAGCTTTATCAGCTTTGCCTCAGGGCTCGCGCCTCACGGCTTTCCTCTTTCGTGAAGAGCAGCGATTCATGACGCAGGGGGCAACGGTCTATCCTACCGCCTATGGTCGCATTCGCACTTTGCTTGAAGATGCTCGAATTGCTGCAAAGGGAACTCTGCAGGTTGAAGTGCTTGACCAGGTCACTCCTTTAGTGGCCATTCAGAACGCCCGCGAGCGTCTCAATCGACAGCAAGGAGATTTGCTCTTCCTTGAAACGCCTGCAGCACGACGGATGATTCGCTTCGAGGAAGCCTTTTTGACTACCGAGCCCACTGAGCAAGGCGCACCTGCTCGCTTGATTCAAGAGCGACTTGACTCTGCGCTTGGCGATGCAGCTCTTTCCTTACTCGCAAATTCTGATCCCAAGGTTGGCTTACTCTTATCCTCCGAACAAGACACGATCACACACGCCACTTTAGCTCCGTTCGCTCAGCTTCTTCGCGACGAAGGTTTTGAGCCGATTGAATTGCGTGATTCGGCGTGGCCAGAAGACTTAGCCATTCTCTGCGTTCCGGGTCAATTAAGTGCTTTGCTTCCGTCCGTTTCCGAACGAGTTCGAGATTGGATTGATCGGGGTAGGCCCACTTTTCTTGGGTTGGGTTTCGGAAGCCATTCTGGCAGTATCTCTTTCTGGAATGAATTGCTTCACCCGCGCGGAATTGTCTTCGAGAGTGGCCTAGTCTGCGCACCTTGGCGTAGCATTATTGGCTCGCCTGAATGCGGCCGCCTTGAGATTCCACCGGCTAACCTTTCGGGCTCTCACCCTGTTTCTCGACTCTTGGCTGTTGCGGGCCGCTCGTTACTTCTTCCGGGGGCTCGCCCACTCAAGCTCATTCCTGCGGAACCTCGCTTTACACGGGAGCGCCTGCTTTGGTCAACCCACCGTTCTTGGGTTGACCTCGACCAAGACTTTGAGCCAGGGCCATTAGAGCCATCAGGAATAAGCGGCCTTTCCGTGGCGAGTGAGCCGCTGTTCGTGGCAAACGAAGAGCACAATGGAAGATTATTCGCAATCGGTTCGGCTCACGCCTTCCGAGGCCAAGAGTTGGCATTTCAGCGAGAATTTTTTGCTTCCGCGATGAGATGGTTAAATGGGTCTAGCAACGACCTCGACGGTTTGCGCGCCGTTCACGATAGGCCATTTCGATTGACGGCTTCTTTTCGCGACAGCCTTCTCTTGATGATTGCCTTCTTACCGTCATTGGCCATTCTGTTTGCGCTGCTTGTCTCTTGGCGCCGACGATCATGAACCCCAAACGTTTCTTTCTTTTCGTCCTCTTTGTTGGGCTTCTTACCTTCTTGGCCTTCCGCCTTCTCGTCGATGGGCAACAGCCACAAGAGGTAGCCTCGACGCAAGCCGAAGCACCTGACGCGCCATTCTGCGACATTGAAGAAGCCAATGTGCAGACCTATTTTTTGCGACAGTCCGCTCGTGCGCATTCTCTCGTTATTCATCGCGAGTCCTCTGAATCACCCTTTTTGATTCTTGAGCCTAAACCCGATGTGATTGGCCCGTCCTCCTTGCGGGCATTGCATGCTTGCTTTTTGCGCTCAACATCAGCTCCGGCTCCCCCTGAGTGGGGCAACATGTCAGACGCCGACTTAGGGCTCGACCCAGCGGTTCTTGATTGTGTCGTGACTGATTTCCAGGGGAACACCTGGAATCTAAAAGTCGGCGCACCTGACCGCGGAGCCGCTTGGCGTGCGGCTGACCTAAATGGGAAACGCATTCGCTTTTCTACGGATTACTTCGGCCGCTTAATGCACCCTCCTCACCAATGGAGAGATTATGCAATCTTGCCTGGCGCGAATCGTTTCACTCAAATTGCTTGGCGCCCTCTACAGGGGGAAGGCTGGGTCCTCTTTCACCATATGTCGGGTTGGCGTTTGCAAGAGCCGATAGATGCTCCTCTCAGCAAACATGCCGTAGGCGCTCTTAATCGAATGTTAGGGGCTCGGGCACGAGGTTTTGGACATTCCTTACTCTATGACGAGCAGTACGCAGATCGAGAAAATCTTGCACAACTTGAGTTTTCCAACGGCAAAGAAACCGCGCAAATTTACTTCGGGCCACATGGAACGATTCAAGAAGGTCGTCCCTATTTGCTAGAGCCGGAAGCAGAAGATTTTTCCTTGTTGAGCAAATCAATTGAAGAGATGCGTTCCAAACTCTTGATTGAAATTGATCGAAACACTATCCAAGGCTTGTCGCTTGAGTTTGATGGTGCGTCATCTCGCTGGAGCTTGACGCGTAAAGGTTGGGTTTATGGGGAAGGTCGTGTTTTATCCGAAAAGGAAAAGGCCTTTCTCGATAGTCTCTTGCTCGCATTTCTAGGTTTGGAGCGAGATGGAGGGCATCCGGTTCCTCCTGAAGCCCCTTCCGGCAAGTGCAGCATCTTTGCTGCTCGAAGCCAAGAGGCGAACATCCGTTGGTGGGCAACGGAAACTGGCGCTGTCCTTTTCGTTGTTGGGTCAGGTGAGGTCGCCTACGCTACGCCCCTGAATCTTCCCCATGCCACTCGCGTGTTTGCCGAAGGGTTTTTAGAAGAGAATTAAGCCCAATAGACTTTGCCGTTGCGCCACATAGCGCGGCC
This sequence comes from uncultured Planctomycetales bacterium, assembly GCA_964584805.1. Lineage (GTDB taxonomy): Bacteria > Planctomycetota > UBA1135 > UBA1135 > UBA1135 > JABHIE01. Next base: position 64,016 of record CAZPAY010000008.1, read on the forward strand.
AGAAATAAGGGCTTGGAGTGCCGCTGGATAAGCGCGTTTCTCAGCGTTGAAAACAACCGCGGCAATTTCTGTTGCACTCATATTGGGGTGCAGAAAAACAGCTTCTTGGATGAGAGCGGGGCCACGGTCATATTCGGAAGAGGCGAAATGAACGGTGCATCCTGAAAGTGTGCGGCCTTGTGCATGCACCGCCTCATGGACAAAAGAGCCGTATGCACCCTTGCCTCCGAAGCCAGGGAGCAGAGCTGGATGGATATTCAGAACTTTGCCTTCCAAATCTGAGGGGATGGGTAAGAGTCGCAACCACCCCGCCATGAGGACCCAATCGGGGCTCTTCCCGCGAATTAATTCAAGCGTGGCCTGGTCTCGTTCAGCATTCGAAAGGAAGGCCCCTTTACTTACGACCGAAACATCAAGGCCAAGACGCTCACACCTTTCGATGGCCCCACAAGATTCATTGGACACAATGATTCGAATGAGCTTGGCATCAAGAGAACCATGAAGGATATGGTGTTGCAGATTCTCAATGGTGCGGCCGCTGCCCGAGGCCAGAACAACTAATTTTGCAGTCACGGCTTTAAACCCCAGACTTGCTGATTCGGCCCAGCGAACAGAGACAGAGTGGATGGCACGGAAAGGCAATTTTGAATGCTTTGCCAAGCGAGAAAATCATTTCCGCTTGAAAGGGACGAGCCAACGAAAAGGAGGTTTTCTATCACGCGGCTGGCTGAAGTATCGCCGGCAGAAAGTTGAGTAGAGAGTGTTGTGTGCCACGCGGAACTACGAGCATAGAAATGCTCACTCAGCAGCATTTCGGGGAGGCCAGCCCATTCTTGCATGATACGAAACAGGTCAAGCTGGGCTATGAGCGCATAAAGAGCAAGGCGTTGAGTTTCCGTGCAACGGTCTTGGCATCCTTCCTGCAGGAGCAAGTCGAAGGAATTCGGGGTCATCCATGTTGACCACGGGTCGAGTCGCTCAACGGGTTTGCCGCGCTCCCGGACAATGAGTCGAATGCCCTGGCCCGTAAAGGCCACCAATTGAGCTCTTTTTTCAGTGACTGGCTCAATGATGAAGAAATCGCCGAAGTCAAAGCGGTTGCGTAAAGCTTGTGCAGCATAGGATGCGGCTTCGAGCTCAAGCGCCATTGCTTGCAAGGCCGGTGCAAATGGAGTGTCAGCCCATTGTTGATTGATTTCCTCAAGAGCGAGGAGGGCCTTCTTGATCTCGAGTGAGAAGAGCTTGGGCGCGATATTTGAGAGCAGTGTTGCAGACAAACGATTGGCATCGAGGCGCAGAGCAGTGGCGGCCTCTCGATGCTTTGCTTCTTGAACGGCGGCGTCAAATGCGCGAAGGCGAGGCAACCAATCCGCTTGATCATCTGGGATAGGGGACACACCAGCATGAAATTGCAAGCGCAACTGTTCGGCCTTTGGCCAATCTTGAGCACGAATAGCACTCCTAAACTCGGTCTCTAAATGAAGTAGCGCGGCCTCTGCAGCAGACACAATCTCAGCGCGCCAAGACGCGAGTTGGGAGGCATCGAAGCCTTGAACATCATCGGATTGAAGCTTGCGCAAGGCTTTCGCCCATTTGCCTGCATCAAGTAAAGGCTGAACGGACTCGCGCGCTATCTGCTCCGCATCAGCGGCTACGGGTGTCGCGATCTTTTCGGCCTGCAAGAGTTCCAAAGCATGAGACCGCTTAGCGTTTTCAAGGGAAGTGCGCGCTTCGTCCACCCAGTGGCCTGTGGGGTGTACTGTAATAAAAGCCTGCAGAGCATCGATGCGGACAGGGAGGTCAGAGATCTGCTCAACGGCGCGCAGTTCTTTCATGAGCTCTAGCTCCGCTTTTTGGCGCTCGATTTCTACTGACTGGTCCGCACTCTCCGCGTTGGCTTTCTCGACTTCACTAGTCGCTAATTGATGTTCCTCGTCTGGTGTCGCAGGATTCGTGAAGAACCACGCTGCTCCACTGACGAGAATCAAAATGAAAACAATAAGAAGACCTTTTGACGCTGGCCGCTTTCCACTTTCTAAAATCAAGGAAACAGCGTCGACAATGTCTTCGGCTCGATGGGGGCGATCCTCGGGCTCTTTTGCCATGAGCGAGTCAATCAAATCTTGAACCGCGCTCGGCGCTGAAATGCCCGCATCCGACAGAGTGGGAATATCACCATCTCGGTGTCCGAGTAGAATCCCACGGACATCGTCTGCCGGGTAAGGCACTTCATGGGTTAAAAGTCGGTACAGCGTGCACCCCAAGGAGTAAAAGTCTGCACGGTAGTCGGGTTGGCCCTGCAAGCTCTCGGGTGCCATAAAGTGTGGCGTACCGCCAGCCGATTCTTTATCGAGCATTTTCCGTGTGCTGGCCAAGCCCAAGTCAGCCAACTTCACGACACCAGTCGCCGTCAACATCAAATTGTCGGGCTTTATATCTCGATGCAGCAAATCATGAGATGCGGCGAAAGCAAGCGCCTCGGCAGTGTCTTGGACCATCGGCAAGGCCTCGTCCCAAGGGATAGGCCCACTCGCTGTTAGAGTCTCTTCAAGGCTGCCACCGGCAACGATTTCCATGGCGTAAAAATGGCGGCCTCCTGATTCACCGACATCGTAGACCTGGACGACATTCGGGTGTTGAAGTCGTCCTGCGGCTTGTGCTTCTCGCTTGAAGCTAGCGACGGCTAAAGGTGAGGTGCACGCTTGGGCGTTCAGAACTTTGAGTGCGATTTCTCGATTCAGATTGATTTGCAGTGCGCGATAAACCGTGCCCACAGCACCTTGGCCTAAGCGGCCCAGGAGTCGATAACCAGCGAGGTCCGTTCCGAGCAACTCATCTTGCATGGGGGCGCTGCCCTCGAGCGCAACCTCACCGTCAAAATCAGGGAAGATGAGGCGAATGGAAACTCCAACGGAAAGGCGCACCATGAGGCTTTCTTTTTCGCCTATCCGGAGCCTCGCCCTACCTGTAGATTTCAAAAGGACGCGACCATCGCCGGCGGCATCTTCCGCAAGGATGCCGTCTTGGTCGCCAAGAGCACCCTGAATCGGTGTTAAAGTCGCAAATGCCGCATCAAAGCGCAAAGCAAGCTTGCCTCCACGCAAGGGGAAGACAAGAGGTTCTCCCTCATCGGAAGGAGTCCAGCGCAATCGCAGGGTCATGGTGTTGATAGTGGGAAGATGGCACGGCCCACGCGCACTAGGGTAGCTCCTTCTTCAATCGCAATCTCAAAGTCTTCACTCATGCCCATGGAAAGCTCATGAGTCTTAGGTAGGCCAAGGGTGACGAGCTCTCCAGCAAGTGTGCGCAAGCGTGCAAAGTGCTCATGCAGAGAATCGCTGGAGGCGTTTTGCGGAGCCATGGTCATCAGGCCGCTCGGTGTTACCGCGGCAGATTTTAGGCAAGATTCCAGTAATGCGGCAGCCTCAGATTCCACCACACCGTAACGACCATCTTGAGGGGTTAAGTTGACTTGCAACAGAACCGAGACGGGATTCTTCCCTAAGTTATGAATCCGGCGCGACAGGCGCTCAACTGTTTGGAGGTCACCGACCGTTTGAATGCATGCTGCCATTTCAACAGCGCGCCTCATTTTTTTGTTTTGCAGTGGGCCAATGACATGCCAGTCAGCTTCAGGAAGGACGGCGTAATGCTCTGCGAGGCGGTCAATACGGTTATGGGCAAAGCTGCGCTGCCCCGCAGACCAAGCATCGCGGAGGGTGTCTGCAGTGGCCGTTTTGGCAACAGCAAGAAGGCGAACCTCACGGATATCGCGTCCTGAACGACGGCTCGCCTCTGCGATTCGCTGATGTATGTCTCTTAAACGCGCGGCCGTTGGGTTCATTCCAGAAAAGCAGGGGTGGGAAGTTTGCGAGGATGGGCTAGAATTCTGCCCCGAGGGCGATGTCGCCCCGCTAATGAAAATGATTGTAGGCCTTCCTAAAGAAATCAAGCCCTCCGAAAACCGCGTTGCCATAACGCCCGGTGGGGTCCACGCACTTGTTGATGCTGGTCACGAGGTCTTTGTTGAGACATCCGCTGGTGTCGGCTCAGGATTTCAAGATTCTGACTACATCAATTCGGGTGCATCTATCTTGCCTTCCGCCGATGAAGTCTGGGCTGTTGCTGACATGATCGTGAAAGTCAAAGAGCCCCAGCCTGTTGAAATTGCTCGTGCCAAGCCTGGCCAGACCATCTTCACTTACTTCCATTACGCCGCCGAACGCGGGCTTACGGAAGGCATGTTGGCGACTGGAGCGCATTCTTTTGCCTACGAGACCCTCGAAGTTGGGTCTTCGCTCCCTTTGTTGGTCCCTATGTCTGAAGTGGCAGGTCGCATGGCAGTACAGGAAGGTGCCAAATTCCTAGAAGCTCCTTTCGGCGGACGCGGTGTTCTCCTCGGAGGCCTTCCAGGTGTAGAGCCTGCAAATGTCACGATCCTCGGTGGCGGTATCGTCGGAACGCAAGCTGCCTGGATGGCCGCTGGCCTTGGCGCGAATGTCACCATTCTCGATGTAAGTCTAGACCGCATGCGCTACCTTGAAGATGTCATGCCTGCCAATGTCACTACGGTTTACTCTAACCGCGGCGCAATCTTGGATCGCTTGGCAAAGACAGATCTCTTAATTGGCGCCGTGTTGATCCCAGGCGCCCGCGCTCCCAAGTTGGTGCGCCGCGAAGATTTGGCGATTATGCCAAATGGTTCGGTCATTGTAGATGTCGCTGTCGACCAGGGTGGGTGCATCGAGACCTGCAAGCCGACTACACACGAGAACCCGTGCTTCACGATTGACGGCGTGGTTCACTACTGCGTAGCCAATATGCCTGGGGCAGTACCGCGCACATCTACCTTCGGCTTGACGAATGCAACTTTGCCTTGGGTACTTAAGCTCGCTGAGCTGGGGCCAAAGCGTGCTGTCCTAGAAGACGACGCGCTGGCAACTGCGGCGAATTCTCTTGCCGGGAAGTTGACCCACGAAGCGGTTGCTGCTGCTTTCGATATGGATTGGGTACCCGCCTCGGAAGTCGCCGCTACTCTGTAGCGCATGACAACCTTTGTCGTCCTGCTGATTCTCGCGGCCCTGCAGGGTCTTGCTGAATTCCTTCCCGTTTCGTCGTCGGGGCACCTCGTCCTCGCCAAGCACTATTTGCCCGGCGGGAGCAGTCTTCAAGCAAGTGATTCCATTGAAGTTTGGCTTCACTTGGGCACACTATTGACCGTTTTGCTTTTTTATCGACAACGCGTGGTCGCTTTGCTCGGCGGGCTTTTTGGCCGCGGCCAGGATGTCGCCGCGCAACGCAAATTGGGTCTAGAGTTGATTCTCGCTACTCTGCCAGTCGTTGGCCTCGGAGCCCTAATTCATCTCAGTGAAATTCCGTGGTTTGAAAACAGCACTCTCGCGGCTATTGGTTTGATTTTGACCAGTTTGATTTTGTGGCGTTCACGCCATTATCGCGACCAAAAGCTCGACCTCCTTGACCTCACTTGGAAGGCAGCACTACTCATTGGCTTGGCACAAGCAGTTGCTTTGAGTCCGGGGGTTTCTCGCTCCGGTGCTACGATTGTTGCCGCACTATCCTTGGGCTTTACGATTGAAGCAGCCGCAGCAATGAGCTTCTTGATGAGCATTCCCGCCATTGTTGGTGCAGGCGTCTTGAAAATCCCTGGGGCACTCGAAGAAGGTTCAACTTCCCTCACGGACATCTTGTTTGCTGTAGGGCTTTCTTTCTTTGTTGGCTATCTAGCCCTGGGTCTACTGCTTTGGGTGGCTCGCAAGAATCGACTCAATTGGTTTGCACCCTATTGCTTGGCACTTGGGTTGCTCGGGCTTGCGTCTAGTTTGTAAATCTAAGCACCGCGCTTGTAGCGACCAAGCCAACTCTTCAAGGCAGAGCCAGGGCATTCTGTCTGCTTGAGATCTGCGTGTCCATAGAGCCTGTTCGCTTGAATGCTGTAGGTGGCGCGCAATCTATCCATGAGAGTTTTTAGAGCCTGTAACTGTTTCGCGGATGGCTTCTGTGCGCGATACTCGGAACCACGGTCCAGCTGATTTGCGAAATTGCCAAGTAAGCAAATGCCAATGTTTCTTTCATTGAGACTGCTATTGCCGGCGTGGGCGCCTTGGATTGAAATATCGCGACCTTGAAAGACACGGCCAGCGCGATCAATCAAGAAGTGGTAACCAATGTCTGCCCAGCCTCGCTCCATATGCTCGGCCTGGATGCGACGCAGCTCAGCAATAGATTCCGACATGGTGGAACTCAACATGGGCTCGGCAGTGTGGTGCAATGTGATTCGATTCGGTGCACCCATTGGGTCGTGGTTGTTTCTTTTTGAGCGTGCCCGCCAATTGGCGCGAGACAAGCTCCCAAAAAGCCCGCCAGCCGAGGCAGGTGCAACTGCAACCGATCGGGAACCTGCCAAATATGGCTTGAGCCTGGCCAACAAAGCGGCAGAAGACGCTGGGCTTTCGCCTGCAAGCCACGCCTGCAGGTATTGGGCCTCTTCTCGGCGAGGACCGTCTAGGTCTGGCATCGCCTTATCTAAGTGCACTGTGCCGTAATGCCCACGATTCTCACCAAAGTAACTAAAGGCGATTCCGCATTCGGCGGACGCGATTTCCTCGGCAGAGAGAGGGCCGGAAAGTGCAGCGTAGAAATCTAGGCGAGCCTCACGAAACTTCTTCAATTCCAGTTGAAGCCAGCCCATTTGCAGTTGAGCTTCAGAGCGGTCGGCCGTAGGCAAACCGAGCAACCTGGAATTCCACCATGCAAGGCGTTCGGAAGCTGATGCGTGAGCAGATGGTGTTGGCATTGGCGCTTCAGCTGCGGGAATATCCGGTCGGGGTGCGGGAGCCGAAGCGCACGAAAATGCGCCTAAACTGAGAATGCAAAGAAGACTTGCTCTAATGGGGGACGCCTGAAAGGTGGTCATCTGCAAACCCTAGCCTCTTGAGTAGGGACTTTTCTAGCAGGATACTTTAGGATTCCTATATGAGAGGTCGTTTCTTGGTCATTGAAGGGGTAGACGGGTCGGGTAAATCCACCCTCGCTCATGGTTTAGTCGAACAGTTGAGCGCTGCCGGTCACGACCCTTTACACATCCGCGAGCCGGGTACTACGCAAATTGGTGAACGCGTGCGCGAGTTGCTTTTAGCTTCTGATCGGGAGCCTATGGATAGCCGCTCAGAGGCTCTTTTGTTTTTCACATCAAGGAATGAGCTGCTGCGCACAATCATTCAACCTGCATTGGAAGCCGGCCGCCCCGTTATTTGCGAACGATTCACGCCGTCCACCTTGGCTTACCAGGGCCAAGACCAGGATGCGGCTGATTTCATTCTGGAATTAGACCGCTTAGTCGTCGCCCCAGAGTTGCAGCCAGATTTGGTTTTAATTCTTGATCTTGAGCCGTGCGTTTCCTTGGCACGGGCAGAGACGCGGTCAACACCCGATGCCTTTGAAGCACGGGGAATCGGTTTTTTGGAGGCCGTCCGAGCGGGGTATTTGAAATACGCGGAGGCTCGCTCCGATTGCACGGCTTTGATGGATGTCCATGAATTGAGCCCGTCACAGGTCCTCGATTTGGCTATTCAGCGATTGGCGCCACTGAATTTATTATGAGCGTGTTTGATCCCGTCGCACATTTTCAATGTGAATTGAGTGCCGAACATCAGGCCGAGGCTTACCTCATGGTGGGTGGTTCAGCCCCTCGATTGCGGCAGGTCGGGGAGGCTTGCGCTAAGGCCTTCCTAGGGGTGCGCAATGAGTTAGATGACCACCCGGATTATGTTGTGTTCGACCCCGAAGCATTGGGCGTCAAGGGGTTGAAAGTCGAGCATATTGCCCACCGCAAAGATGGTGTGCGTTGCGTCAGTGAAGAATTGCGATTTCGGCCTCTCGCGGGTAATCGGCGAGCCATCCTTCTCCTCGATGCTCATGAAATCAACGCTGACGCTCAAGCGGCCTTTCTCAAGACGGTGGAGGAGCCACCCAGCGGTACTTTGCTGATTTTGACCGCGACCCAGCTGTCAAAAATTTCGCCAGCACTTCGGTCTCGTTGTCGCACCTGGCGGATTCCTTCCCCTTCAGCCGAATCCCTTGAGCGGCAAGCTGCTGGAGCTGGGATATCTGAAGACAATTGGCATTCCCTCACGCAGGCCCTGGGCTTCGGAGAAAAGGTGCTCGCCTTGTCGCGCGCAGATCGAGCCTTTTTGCTTGAGCAAAGGCTCAAAGTAGATTCTTGGTTGATGGGTCCCCAAATGCCGGCTCCCGCTTTCCATGTCGGCGAGGGCAACCTAGGAGAGAGGCGCGCTCGCTCGGAGTTGTTGCTGTCAGCCACAATTGGCTGGCTTTCTGCTGCATATGGTCAAATTGCTATCCCCGCCAACGAATTGGATCGGCGTCTTGGCCTCCTGCATCGAGCAATTGCAGATATTCGCGCACAGGTCACACCAGATATGGTGGTGGAAGACCTCGTTCGGCAACTAAAACAAAGCTAACTACACTTTTTCCCCAAGGGTTAACCGACGAAAAAAGGAAACCCCAAAAGACTTCTGACATCGTGGGAAAATGCCAGAAAGGGTGGCCGATAGGAGGATGGATAGCCATGAATGACAGCCGTTTTGCACCCATCATAGAACGCATTCGCTCCCAATCTCAGGGGCGATTTGATAAGGCTGCGTATTTCTTTTTGCTGGAGTCTCTGGACTTCACGATTTTTCGCTTAGGTCGCCAAAACAACGATCTCGACGGGCGGCACATTTCGCCTCAAGAACTTATGGATGGCCTTCGCCGCTATGCGACGGAAGAATTTGGTCCTATGGCGCCATTCGTGTTTCGTCGCTGGGGGCTCGGCAACACGGGCGATTTCGGCACGATTGTCTTTCAAATGTGCGACGCAGGCATCCTGAAACGCCAAGAAAACGACACAGCGGATGATTTCCAAGACTGTTTCGACTTCGAAGACGCGTTTTCTCCCGCTTGGTAAACGCTAGGCTGTAAGGGTGAATCGACGCACCTCCATCCGCGCCTTGGTTGTCTTTGGCACTTTATTGCTGGGTTGGCTACTACGAGCCGTCACGGCACCGTTGCTGGCGGCCTATCTTTTGATGCTCATCCTGAGCCCTTTGAGCTCTAAATTTCAGCCACGCATCGGATCAAATGGCGCTGCGTTTGCATGCTTGGGGCTGCTTTTTATTGTCCCCGTTTTGCTCTTGCTGCCCGCCTTGCCTCAGTTCGAGACTTTGGCCGGCCTAGTTCCCGGAGCAGATTCGGCACTTTTTGCCTCCCTAGAATCACAGCTCCGTGCCGCCAGCAGTGATTTGCCCGCCTCTCTTCGTGAGAGCCTCGACCTCAGTTCTAGTCTGGAGCAATTGAGCCATAAAATGGGTGACTTCAGGCACAGTTTGCAAAATTTTCTTGGTGGCGCTTTCGGAATTTTGACGGCATTCTTTTTGGTTCCAATTTTCTTTTTCTTTCTGCTGCGTGGAGGTCCCTGGCCACCGCGTATTCGTAAAGAGTTACCTAAAGATTGGCATGTCCGCTACGACCGAATTTTGCCGCGTATTGAAGCCATCCTAAGTACCTATGTCGTCGCACGAGTGGGCGTTGCGTTCTGGAAAGGCCTCATCGTTTTTTTGCTTCTCCTCGCGTTTGGTTTTCCAGCACCTTATGCCTTGGGTTTGATGGCCGGCGCTTTCTCCCTTCTGCCTGTCCTCGGGCCGCTTTTAGCTTTCTTAGCGATTGCGCTTGTTGGTGTAGCAGATGGTGGAATTACTGGCGGCGGGCTAGCAGGCCTAGGAGCCGCTTCTGCTCTCTACCTACTTACCGAGCTTCTTGAGGCCTATGTCTTAATTCCTCGCCTGGTTGGCCGAGACCTCGGTCTCAGCGATTTCGCCGTTATTCTTGCCGTCCTTTGCGGAGGCGCGCTTGCTGGCGTTTTTGGGCTATTGCTGGCCGTCCCTGCTGTAGCTGTGGGTTTAGTTTTATACGACGAGTTCGTGCGGCCCTTCATGGTTGCACGCGCCACCGATTAGCCGCGTTATTCTTCGTCATGCGAGAATTTCCGCAAGACGGCCGAATAGGCCTTTTCTTCGAGCGCCTCAGTTTGCAAACCGGCGTCGAACATGTCTTTACCACGCGCGATCGCACGGGAGGGGGCAACCTCTCGCTTTCCGGCAATCGAGATGCGGAAGCCGCAATCCAAGAGCGGGTTTATTGGTGTGAGCGGCTTGGCCTGAATCCCGCCCACCTTGTCGTGGGGGGGCAAACGCACGGCAAAGGGATTGCCGTCGTCAATGAAACTGACCGCGGCAAGGGCGCTTTCACGCCGGCCACTGTCTTGCCTCACACCGACGGCCTCGTTACTCAGACTCCTGGCCTGCCACTCTATGTGGCATCGGCGGATTGTGCAGCCGTTTTGCTCTACGGCCAAGGCCCAAAACCTATTCTTGGCGCGATTCACGCAGGTTGGCGGGGGTTAGCCGCGGGCATCCTCACGGAGGCCGTGCAGCTAATGACGCAACAAGCCGATTTGCGTCCTCAAAATCTAGAGGCTGGTGTTGGACCATGCATTGGTCTGAAATCTTTCGAGGTGGGTGATGAAGTTGCAGACTCCGCACCTGAAGCACGCCGAGTAAAAATCCAGGGGCGTTGGCATGTCGACCTAGCCGGGTGGGCTTACGACCAACTGCACGAAGCAGGCGTGCCTACAGGCCAAATTGAGATTTCCGGCCTAGACACATTCGATCAAGAGCGCCTTTTATTTAGTCACCGCCGTGATGGTGAAAAAACGGGGCGAATGGGGCTTATAGCGAGTCTGTGCCCTTAAGCGACTTGTAGGCTTCATGAGATTCCATCTCGATACCGCTAGCTAGAAGTAAGCGGCGGATACCTTCTAAAAGTACAGGGTCTTCTACATAGTCACCCATGATTCCATTGCCGGCAAAAACCTTGCCGCGCGCGTCCGAAACAATCGAGCGCAATCGAATGCGAGTCCATTGCCGCATCACTTCTTCGGCGAGGTCCGTGTCGACCTCCTCTAGAAAAGCGGCCCAGCCTGGGTAACGGCTCGTTTCATGGTGATCGTTTTCAGCCAATTGCATAGCGGCCTCTGCATCACGGTCAAAAACACTTTGCGCGTAAACACGAAATTTTTCGTCCGCGACCAAACGGTTGAGCTCACGCCAAGTCGCAGGGTCGGTTGAGGGGAACTCAATCCGCACATCAGGCTCAACCCCACCGGGACGCACAATGCGACCCTCGCGGTCACGGATATTGTGAATCGATGACCCATCAGGTAAGTAATAGTAGGCCAAGGTGAGCTTAACCCTCGGCCCGTAGTCAAAGGCGTCGTTTCCGTTTTCGTCGTTGTATTTCTCCCACTCATCGCGAAAGCCATTGCGGTTTTCGTCATGGTATGGCTCATCACGCAACCCGCGCATACTCAAGATATTCTGGACCGAACCTTTTCCGTGGGTGCGCCAACCAATCGTAGTTGCCCGCCCATGCACCGATAGAGCGCCCGAAACAATTTCGGAAGCCGAGGCACTGTATTCATTTACCAAAATCACAACGGGCAAGTCGCTGGGGATGAGTGGGTTCTCACGCGTTTTGTACTGTTCCTCACCCTCAACGCGTGATTTTGTAGTCACGATTAGCGAGCCTTTCGGTAAAAACGCGCTACAAACGGAAACGGCTTGGCTGAGATAACCGCCGCCGTTGTTTCTCAAATCCAATACGACCCCGTTGAGGTTGCCGCGCTCACCTGCCTTTTCAATTTCATCCGCAATAAGTTGGCCCGCATGTGCCGAAAAGCTGAGCAGTTCGAGATACAAAATATCACCTGGAAAATGCTCGACTTGCAACATAGGGATTTTGACTTGAGCCCGCTCAATCGGAATGTCCCGCGGCTCTTCCCAACCTCGACGCATGATTTTAAGTGTAACTTCTGTGCCGGGCTGGCCTTTCATGCGTTTGATGATGTCATCATTGCTTTGATCGATTGTGGACCAACCATCAACATCCAAAATCTGATCGCCTGAGAGCAAACCAGCGCCGTAAGCAGGCCCACTATAAATTGGGCGGACGACTGTAAACACACCATTGCGCGTGTTGACATAAGCACCGATGCCTCCGTATTCGGGATTCATGTCAAACATGAACTCGGCGTATTCTTCGCCAGGGAAGAAAGTCGAATGGGGGTCCATGCGACCTAGAATTCCGTTTGCTGCCGCTGCAATCAATTCTTCGCGCGTAAAGCGGTCGCCTTCCATGTGGAGGCGCTCGACCATAGCAACGACTTCGGCGACTAAGCGGAGGTCGTCCTCGCCCTCGATGTGATCCGTGGGGAGAGATTCCGTGAGTGCTTTGTCTTGGCTTTGCAGCTTGCCACGGAGTCGATCCATTTCTAAATGCAGGACGAGGTGCTGACGCGCTTCTTCCGCAAGCGGGTGGATTGACATTGCCAATTCGTTCACGAATTCTTTTTGTTCTTTCGTGATTGAGACACCGGACTCCAATAGCAAAAGGGAGTTTTCAGATTTGAACTCGCCTTCAAGAGAGCCCGCTTGAAGGCTACGGAACAGATCGCGGCGTTGCTTAGGCGAACCTTGTTGGGCGAGCAAACGCACCGTTTGGGCCCAAAGCGAGTCACCAGGCGCAAGTAACACTTTGGCAAATGGGGCAAAGGATGCTTCGTCGCCTCGGTAGGCACGCATCGACAAGACCATAAATGCAGGCTCTTGAAAGCCAGGCTCGAAGCTGGCAATCGCCACGGCATTGCCGGCTTCTGCACGATGTGCCCGCCCCAGTACGCGGCCAAGGTAAAGCGCGCGGGCCGGAGAGAGGGGCGAGTTGATTTCTTCGGCTAGCGCATCAAGGGCGGGCTCGTCTTCGATATCAAAATCGTTCGCAAGGGTCAGGATTTCGGCCGGAGAGAGGCCAGAAAGCTCAGACGCATCTTGAAAGACGGGCAGAGCAAAGCAAAGGGTGAGGGCGAGGGTGAGCATTTGTGGGGGCAGAAACTCTAAAATAGCGGGAGCTTCAATCGGAGACTTCCTTACGAGCCAAAATTAAATTCATGAGTGATTCCTCATTTTCCCATCTCGACGCCCAAGGTCGCAGCCGCATGGTAGATGTCGGCGGTAAAGAGGTGAGCCAGCGTCAAGCCACCGCCGAGGCGCGTGTCGTTTTCCCTGATGAGGCTTGGGCCGAGCTAATGCGAGGCGGAAACCCCAAGGGCGGCGTCGTTGAGCCGGCAAAGATTGCTGGGATTCAGGCGGCAAAACGCACGGCGGATCTCATCCCGATGTGCCACCCCCTGTTGATTGATAAAGTCAGCGTTGAGATTGAGGCGAGTCAAAACAACACGCTCGTCGTCCGCTGCACGGTGCGCGTGTCTGGCAAAACCGGTGTCGAGATGGAAGCCATGACCGGCGCTTCGATTGCCGCGTTGACGGTTTATGACATGACGAAGGCCCTCAGCAAGGGCATTTGTCTTGAGAAAGTGCGTCTACTTGAAAAAAGTGGGGGTAAATCAGGCGAGTGGGTGTCAAAATAGGCCCACCCTCATAAGGAGAAATAGTGGATACAAAAATCATTGAAAAACTTCTCGCCCTGATGGATCAGGGTGGCCTCACGGAACTCGTCTACGAAAAAGACGATGTCCATGTTTCTTTGTCGCGGCGCCAAGATGTCGTCGCGGCGGCTCCGGCTGTTGCCGCCGCACCCGCGGCAGCCCCCTCGACCATGCCGACGGCTGTACCTGTAAGTGAGGCCTCCCCCGTCGTCGAGGAGGGCATTCAGCATTTCTGTTCACCCATGGTCGGTACTTATTACAGCAAGCCAAACCCCGAGGCCGATTCCTTTGTGAAAAAGGGCGACTCGATTGGCGAGGACGATGTCATTTGCATCCTTGAAGCCATGAAGGTTTTCAACGAAATCAAAGCCGAGTTCAGCGGCGAGATTGTTGAGATTCTGGTCAAAGACGGCGACACCGTTGAGTTTGACCAGCCCATGTTTTCCTACCGCTCATAAACCATGTTTGGTCGCATCCTAATCGCCAACCGTGGCGAAATCGCATTGCGCGTTATCCGCGCGGCTCATGAGTTGGGCATTGAGGCCGTCTGCGTTTACTCGACAGCCGACAAAGGCGCACCTTATCTCGATATCGCCGACGAGGCGATTTGTATTGGGCCGGCCGCATCGGCGCAATCCTATCTTGATATCCCGCGCATCTTGAGTGCGGCTGAAATTGCCGATGTCGACGCGATTCACCCTGGCTATGGCTTCCTTGCTGAAAACGCAAAGTTTGCCGAGATGTGTGAAAGTTGCGGCATTCAATTTATTGGACCGTCGCCAAAAGTGATTCACAGTTGTGGTGACAAAGCTACGGCGAAAGCCTTGGCCTTGTCGGCTGATGTGCCGGTTGTGCCGGGTTCCGTTGGCATCATTGACACGGTTGAAGAAGCCGCCAGCATTGCAACTGAGATCGGCTATCCCGTCATCATTAAGGCGACGGCCGGTGGGGGTGGTCGAGGCATGCGCGTTGCACATAACGAACCAGCACTCCGCAATGCTTTTGAGCAAGCTCGTGCAGAGGCGCAATCAGCCTTCGCAAATGGCGACTGCTACATTGAAAAATTTGTCACCAATCCAAAGCATGTAGAGGTGCAAATCCTTGGTGGGGCAGATGGCACGGTTATCCACCTCGGCGAGCGTGATTGCTCGACGCAGCGCCGGCATCAAAAATTAGTGGAAGAGTCGCCCTCCCCGGCGCTGACTCCTGAAATCCGCAAAAAGATGGGCGATGCTGCTGTGGCCTTTGCTAAAGCGGCGGGCTACACCAACGCTGGCACAGTCGAATTCTTGCTTGACCACGACGGCAGTTTTTACTTCATCGAGCTGAATGCTCGGATTCAGGTTGAGCATTGCGTGACGGAGATGGTCACCGGTGTTGATCTCGTCAAATGGCAGTTGCGTGTCGCCGCAGGGGAGAATCTCGACTTCAGCCAAGACGATGTCAAGCTGAGCGGCCATTGCATGGAGTTTCGCATTAATGCAGAAAACACCGAGCGCAACTTTGCGCCGGCTCCGGGAAAGATTGAAAAGCTGTTCCTTCCTGGTGGTCGTGGCGTCCGAGTAGATAGCCATGTCATGGCGGGCTACGAAATCCCTCGTTTCTACGATTCCATGATTGCCAAACTGCTTGTCCATGGTGACGACCGCGAAGACGCGATGCGCATTGCTCGCCGCGCTCTCAAAGAAATTCGCGTCGAGGGCCCTGGGCTTGCGACGACAGTGCCGCTGCACCTCAAACTCCTTTCCGATGCGACCTTTGTCAATGGCGAAGTCGACACCGGCTACCTCGAAAGACTCCTCGATTAGTTTCCTAAACTCATGCCTCGTGTACTCATTACTGGCGCCGCTGGTTTCCTCGGCTCTCACCTCGTTGACCGCGCTCTAAATGAGGGCTTTGATGTGATTGGGGTCGACAACCTGATTACCGGCAATATGCAAAATCTTGCGCATCTCGACGGTGATGATCGTTTCACATTCGTGAATCAAGATATCATCCACCCACTTGTTGTGGATGGCCCGCTGGCTGGTGTCTTTAATTTTGCCTCTCCAGCCTCTCCTGTTGACTACTACGAATTTCCAATTGAAACTTTACGGGTCGGATCGGAAGGCACGCGCCAGTGTTTAGAACTCGCACTGGAAAAGGGCGCACGCTTCTTTCAAGCGTCTACTTCTGAGTGCTACGGCGACCCGCTCGTCCACCCTCAAGTCGAAAGTTACTGGGGCAATGTCAACCCCGTGGGGCCACGCTCCTGCTACGACGAGGCCAAGCGCTATGCCGAAGCTCTCGCCATGGCTTACCACCGGCATCACAAAGTTGAAACACGCTTGATGCGCATCTTCAACACCTATGGTTCACGCATGCGCCTTGATGACGGGCGCGTGGTGCCAAGTTTGCTCTCCAAGGCCATCCGCGGTGAGGCACTCACTATTTTCGGTGACGGTAGCCAAACCCGCTCATTTACTTATGTCGATGACCTCATGGATGGCGCCTGGCGGCTTTGGGAAAGCGATGAGGTTTACCCGGTCAATATTGGCAACCCAGAAGAATACACCATTCTTGAATTTGCGCAGAAGGTGCAAAGCCTCGTGAACAGCGAGCATGAGATTTCTTTCAGCCCTTTACCCAAAGACGATCCATTGCGCCGCAAGCCTGATATCACCAAGGCCAATAAACTTTTCGGTTTTGAGCCAAAAGTCAAACTCGACGAAGGTCTCGATCGCTGCTTCCCTTGGTTTAAAGAGCATGTCCTGCTCGAGGACGCTGCAAAGTAATGTGCGGAATTGTTGCAGCCATTACGGGTGGTGCAGATGCGCGCGAAAGCGTCCTGCACGGTCTAAAAACGCTTGAGTATCGAGGCTACGATTCAGCAGGCATGGCCGTCCATACCAATGACGCCGAGCTTGCCGTCCGTCGTAAAATGGGCAAGATTGCAGAATTAGAGGCCGAGCTCAAGTCAAATGCTTTGCCTGAATCGGGTCAAGTCATTGCCCATACGCGTTGGGCGACACATGGCGCGCCGGCCGACCGTAATGCCCACCCGCACACCGATGATCGCAATGAGTTGGTTCTGGTGCACAATGGCATCATCGAAAACTATCTCGATTTGCGCGAAGAGCTCACTGCCGATGGGCATGAGTTTTTGTCGGATACGGACACGGAAGTGCTGGCTAATTTGATTGCACGGCACATGCGTAACGGTAATGGCGGCGTTGACCTTCACACTGCGGTGCGCGCCGCTTTGGCTGAGGTTCATGGCGCTTACGCGCTCGTCGCGATGCATGTCAGCGAGCCGGGCTTAATTGTGGTGGCCCGCCAAGATTCACCTTTGATTGTTGGCGTGGGTGACGGTGCACATTATGCGGCTAGCGACATGCCTGCGCTCTTACACCTCACTCGCGATTTCGTTTCTCTCGAAAACGGCGAGTCGGCGATTTTGCAAGCCGATAAGTTGCGGCTTTGCAGTGCCGACGGTGAGTGGATTACTCGCGATACGACGCTATGTGACTGGACGCCCGAGCAAGCGGAAAAGGGCGGCTACCCGCACTTCATGCTCAAAGAAATCGAGGAGCAACCTGATGTGCTTGCCCGCACCGCCTTCGATCGTTTCCACGACACGGAAGGCGATGTGGTGTTTGAAGACACTTTCAAACTAACCAATGCCGACTTGCGGGCTCTGCGGCGCATTCGTTTCATGGCGATGGGTACTTCCTCCCATTCAGCCATGATTGGCCGCTGGTTACTCGCTGAATTTGCTGAGTTGCCCGGCTCAACACTCAATGCTTCTGAGTTTCTCTACAGTCCAAAATTACCTGAAAGCCAAACACTCACGGTCATCGTCAGCCAGTCCGGCGAAACGGCTGACAGCCTGCGCGCCATGCGCGAGTTGCAAAAGCGCGGTGGGCGCGTTTTAGGTGTCTGTAATGTGCAAGGCTCAACCTTGGCGCGCGAAGCAGACGATCTCATTTTGACTCACTGTGGCCCTGAAGTCGGTGTTGCCTCGACCAAGGCTTTCTTTGGGCAGGTCACGGCACTTTACTTATTGGCGATTCGTGTCGGTCGCGCTCGGGGCGTGCTGTCTTCCGACCGAGGGCTTGAATTGCTCCATGACTTACGCGCCCTGCGCCCTAAGTTAGATTCACTTTTTGCACCTGAAGCCATGGCGGCCGTAAAGAAAGCGGCTGACTTTTTGGCGACCGTGCCATCGTGTTTGTTTTTGGGCCGTGGGTTACAACACCCTATCGCACTGGAAGGGGCACTCAAGCTTAAAGAGATTTCATACATCCACGCCGAAGGTTACCCCGCGGGTGAAATGAAGCATGGCCCCATCGCACTCATTGACGAGAAATTCCCCGTTGTGGTTTTGGCGACCCCAGACCGCACCTACGAAAAGATGGTCTCCAACATCGAGGAAGTTCGTGCGCGCGATGGCAAAGTCGTCGCGGTGGGGGCTATCGGTGATAAGCAAGTTGAGGCCGCTGCGGATTACTTTTTGCCGGTGCCCGAGGTGCCTCCGTATCTTGCACCGCTCGTGAATGTCATCCCGCTGCAGCAACTTTCTTATGAAGTCGCGCTTGCATTGGGCCGCGACATCGACCAGCCGCGCAACCTCGCGAAATCCGTTACGGTTGAGTAATGAGTTTTGAATTGGTAACCGGCGGCGCGGGGTTCATTGGCTCGCATGTCGTTGAGGCACTTCTGGCTGAGGGCAAGCGCGTGCGCGTGCTCGATGACCTTTCCACCGGGCATCTGCACAATTTGGCGCATTTGCGCGATGAAGCGGGTGAGCGACTCGTTTTCACGGAAGGTTCTCTGGCCGACGCAGCCGTGGCGTCTGATGCCGTGCGAGATGTCAAGCGCGTCTATCACTTGGCGGCTCGCCCCAGTGTTCCCTGGAGTTTTGAAGAGCCAGAATTAGCCTACACAGCTAACCACGGCACGACGTTGGCTTTAATTGAAGCCGCGAAAGCAAGTGATGTGGAGCGCATCGTGTTTTCGTCGTCTGCCGCGCTTTACGGCGACTTGCCCGGCTCGCCTAAGTTTGAGACCGACGAGTTGGCGCCACAGTCTCCATACGCCGACCACAAGCTTGCGGGCGAGCACGCTTTGGCCAAGGCTGCTCAAGCAGGTCACTTTTCCGCCGTGGCTTTGCGTTATTTCAATGTTTACGGCCCGCGCCAAGACCCAAGCTCACCCTATTCCGGGGTGATTTCGCTTTTCGCCAATTGGGTCAATCAGGGCAAGGGTGCATCCGTTTACGGCGATGGCCTGCAATCGCGCGACTTCGTTTTCGCAGCTGATGTTGCCCGCGCCAACCAAGCGGGGGGCGTGGCACAACTCGATTCACCCTTTGCCGTGGTCAACATCGCGGGGGGTGAAAGCATTAGCATCCTTGAATTATGGCAGCTGCTGAATCAGGCCGCCGGTCGCGAGGCGCCTAAACCTGAGCACCTTGACAGCCGCGCGGGTGACATCCGCCACTCGCTGGCTTCGATTCAGGCCGCCGCCGACATTTTGGGGTGGGCGCCTCAAATGCCAATGGCCAACGGGTTAAAACTCACCCTCGGCCTTTAGAGCCCGCGCCGCGCCACTGCGGGGTCGTCAAACTCAAGCAAGCCTTTCAGCGAAGCGTCATCGCGCAATAGCCATATGTTGTCGCGGCCAAACTCAAAGTCAGGCCCGCGCACTAAAGCGACTAATTCAGCCAGGGTGCGGACGGGGCGCCACTCTTCTTGACCCTTCATTGGCTTGACACGGACGGCAACCACGATGTCGCCCGCCGCGAGCCCGAGGTCAGCGGCGCCCGTGTTGGCAAAAACCTCAGCAATCCGCAAAACCGGCAATCGCTCGCGCCAAAGGCCACGGCGATATTGCACTAAATCTCGCTCAACCGTAAAACCGAGCAAGCCAAATGTGTCTCGTGCACTTGCCGAAAGCAAATCTAGGGTCAGAGAAAGACTTTCGTGATCGCGTTCAAGAGTCAATTCAGCCGCATCGCCACTGCCGAGGCGCATCAATTCGCGGGAATAGTCTTCCTTGTCGCCCACTCTCACGCCATTGACCGCGCGAATCAAATCGCCGACTTGCAAGCCAGCTTTTGCCGCCGGCCCGCGCGGGTGTAGCGTCATCACCTTGAGCCAATCACCGTCAACTGCTACGCGCAGACCCGCCCAAATGGTGTCGGAACGATCGACATCGAGCAAACGCGTCGCCAATATTTCACGCACACGATCAATAGGGATGGCAAAACCCATGCCGTCGGCCTGGATATTGGTGGCATTATTAATGCCGATGAGCTCACCATTTACATTTAATAATGGCCCACCCGAGTTGCCGGGGTTAATCGCTGCATCAGTTTGAAGCAAGCCCGTGAAGACTCGTTTCCCGCGCCGGCCGTCCGCGACATCGATATCACGCTTGACCCCCGACAAAATGCCCGAAGTAAGCGAATGCGACTCACCAAAAGCCGTGCCGATGGCAATCACCTTTTCACCAATCAACAAGTCATCGCTGCGCCCCATGGGGATGGCACGAAAAGGCCCCGGCGCTTCGATTTGCAAAAGAGCGAGGTCCCACTCTTGGTCTATGTTCAAAATTCGAGCTGGCAAGACTTGCCCACCAGAATCCGGCGAAAAGACAACCGTGCAGTGCAGGCTGCCTTCTTGAATGCCCGCAACCTGGGGTGCAACGACATGGGCGTTCGTGATGAGGAGCCCACTCGCATCAAGAATGACGCCAGTTCCTTGGCCGACGTCGACATCTTTTTGCACTCGGCTGCCGCGGAAGTTGCGTTGTTGCACATCACCGAACACATTGACGCTCACAACAGATGGGCTCGCTGAGTGGTAGACACGCGCCTCAGTCGACCAGCGCTCGCCGTAAAGTTGGGCCAAATCAGAATCGCCCGCCACCTGGGCGGCCGGCAAAAGGAGGGTCAGTACCGCAAGCAGCATGGTGTAGGATACGGCCAAGTAGGAAAAAAGTTAGCGCAGCCTGCAAAAAGCAAACTGCGCTAGGAAGAATGGTGGGCGATACTGGGCTCGAACCAGTGACCCCCAGCTTGTCGAGCTGGTGCTCTAGCCAACTGAGCTAAACGCCCATTCTTTTTTATTGCTAGAAAAAGATGACAGATGCCACCTTTCGTAAGGACGGTGTATGCCACCCTTTTCGGGCGAGAAGTTTAGCGTCCTTTCTCGTCTAGGGAAAGAGACTTTTCGTGCCAATCGTCGTAAATATCGAGCGAGCGGTCTTCGGCTTCGAGGCGGCAGCGCAAATAATCAAGTGCCTCGGGAAAAAAATCCTGCTCAATCAGCCGCGCGGCAGCCCAGCGTTTGCCTTTTTTGCGATGCTTGCTCAGCCAGTCGGGCGGATCCATGCGGAGTTGCGCCTGCAAAATCCGCGCGGCCTTCGAGACTGAAGTTTTGGGAATCCTTGCTCGGGCTTGGATGGCACCCAACACTGCAGCCGGCACTTGAGAAGTCTCCCGCACCTTGAGGTGCCGCGTTTCTGGGTTGAGCTCTTGCTCGACCAACAAACCTGTCAAGATGGCCAGCTTAAAGCCATAACCCGGTTTGGCGCCGTCTTGAATCGCGTGGTCCAGTGCACGAAACCTTGCAAGCAATCGAGGCTGCATCTCGGGTTTGCGTTTGAGCCACTGCGCGAACTCGGGCAGAATCACCTTGAGGACATTTAGCCCTTCAAGGTCATTCCAGACGCCTTCCATGTCGCCCGTCGACATTAACCGAAACAGTTCTTCGAGCACGCGCGGCTCGGCCGACTCACGCAAACGCTGAGCACAATCCCGTGCGGCAGCGATTTCGGTTTTGCCCGGCTCAAGTTGAAGACGACGGAAAAACTTAATCAGGCGCAAAACACGAATCGGATCTTCGGGGAAGCGCACCATCGGGTCACCAATGGAATGCAAAACACGCTTTTCGATGTCATCCATGCCGCCAACCCAATCAACAATCTGTCCCGCAATCGGGTCGAGGTAAAGCGCGTTGACCCTAAAATCACGGCGGAAGGCATCGCTCTCCAGGTCGCCAAATTCATTGTCGCGACGAATCGCACGGTCACGGTTTTTGTCACTGCCCGGTGGGGGGGCCCGAAAGGTAGACACCTCATAAATCTCGCGCCCTGCATAAACATGCACAATGCGAAAGCGCCGACCAATCATCCGCGAGCGGCGAAACAAACGCCGCACCTGCCCGGGCGTAGCCGATGTCGAGATGTCGTAATCTTTGGGCGAGTGGCCGAGCAGCAAATCGCGCACGCAACCGCCGACTAGATAAGCTTCGTATCCAGCTTTTTGCAGTCGCCTCACCAAACCCACCGCGTTTTTATCCAACTTGTGCCGTGAAAACGGTACAGGGATTCGCGTGGCCTTGCGGCGAGAGGTCACTTACGGGTTCTCCGAAAAACCAAGAGCGCGCGTTTGCCGCGACCCGCAGGCAATTCATAGGGATGATTTGCCGCAAGCTTCCAAATGGCTCGCTCACTCGGCTCAACCTCTTCCCAGGCCTCAGCCCAATTTGAGCCAGCCATCACAATCAGGGTGCGGAAAGGCAATTGCGACTTGCGCATGCGCCGCAACAACTTAGGCAATGGCTCAACCGCACGGGCGACCACGACCTCAGGGGCGTCTTCTTCGAGGCGCAAAGTTTCTTCGCCTTGGCCGGTGAGGACCTCAACATGAACCCAACCAAGATGCAAAGCAGCCTCGTCTAAAAAGGCCGCCTTTTTCCCGTTACGCTCAAGCAGTAAAAACTGTTTTTCAGGAAACAACGCAGCCCAGACTAAGCCTGGCAAACCGCCGCCTGAGCCCCAATCGGCCACGATGTGGATGCCTTCCGGCAAATGTGCCGCCGCATAAATGCAATCAAGCAGATGCGATTCAATCAGCGTTTGCCAATCTTTTGCACCGGTCAAGTTGGTCACGGTATTTGCGGCCAACAAAACACGGCCGTAATCCAAGACGGCATTGAGTGCGGAGTCGGGCGGGTCGTGGATTGCAGCAACGGCGTCACGCAAGACGCCAAGGTCGATGGGATTGGGCTCGTCAAGCGAGCGCAGAGTGTCTTCGGGGATACCGGGGAATGCCATCGATGTAGGGGTGGCAGGGCAGGAAGGACTCGAACCCTCAACATGCTGATTTGGAATCAGCCGCTCTAGCCATTGGAGCTACTGCCCTACACGAATTTTCGGTTAATGAATGGTGCCGAGAAGGGGGGTCGAACCCCTATGTCCAAAAAGGACACAGGCACCTGAAGCCTGCGCGTCTGCCAATTCCGCCATCTCGGCAAGCAATCAACCGGCGAATAAGATACAGTTTCCTGCCGCAGGTGCAAGCACCATGGACCAAAAAGAAAGAAAGACCTCCGAAGTTGCCCGCAATCGCAAGGCGAAACGCGACTATGAAATCCTCGAAACCTTCGAGGCTGGTATCTCTTTACTCGGCACTGAAGTCAAGACCTTGCGTGATGGGCGGGTAAGCCTCGAAGAAGCTTTCGTCCGCGCGCAAGAAGACGGCCTTTGGCTTGAGCAAGCGTTTATCGACGAATACCGTCAAGGCAATGTCTACAACCACGAGCCGACCCGCAAACGCCAATTGCTCGTCAAAAAGAATGAGCTCATGAAAATCCGTCAAAAAGCTCGTGAAAAGGGTCTCACCCTGATTCCGCTCAAAATTTACTTCCATGGCAAATGGGCCAAATTGCTCATTGGTTTGTGCAAAGGGCGCACCCATGGCGACAAACGCCAAGTCCTCAAAGACCGACAAGCCAAGCGTGACATCCGCCGCGCGACAAAGGGATTCTAATTCAAGACAACGCATGGCAGGCAAAAGTGCCGTCCTCGTGCTAGACTAGGCCTGTCAAATGGCAATGGGGGCGACCGGTTTCGACTGGGAGATTCTCTGGGCTAAGTGGCGTGCCGAGGTTGCGTGGATGGCCTCGTTAATCCCCACGCAAGGCATTAACTGCCAACAATAATTACTCTCTCGCAGCTTAGTCTGTGACGCACTGTAAGTCTTCGCCCGCTGGGCTTACTTTGCGACTGATCGCGGGCTAGCAAAGCAATCCTGGCTCGGGAGCGCCGCGCGAAATTCAACGAGCTGGTTGTCGACCCCGCTTGCCTGAGTGCTAAGTCGTCAACGAGATTCGAAAGCAGGCTACGCACGTAGAAGCTTTTTTCAAGACTTCACAGGACGCGGGTTCAATTCCCGCCGCCTCCACCACTACAATAGGGGCTTGCCAACCCCCCTCACAGCGGTTCGCCATTTT
>CAZPAY010000009.1:0-82554 GCA_964584805.1 uncultured Planctomycetales bacterium
GGAAACTGGGTTTCCGTGCCGCCATTCTAGTGGCAACGGCCCCCACGCCTACCCCCAATTCCAAAATGTCTCTCCCCCAACACGAACGCCGCCAACACCCCCGCGCCCAAGCGGAAGAACTTCCTCTCCACATCGGTGATGAAACCGAATCCGCCCTGCGCGTGCGCGACCTCAGCCAATCCGGTGTTGCCTTTTTCTGCGACGAAGCCATCCCCATGATGACCGCTGTTAAAGTTGCGATTGAGATGCCTGGTGGCGATTTAATCCAGGCTGAGGGTGTCGTCGTGCGGTGCGAGCGTCTATCCCCAGCCATCGGCCATTACGAAGTCGCCATTTTCTTCCAGAGCCTCAACCCTGGCGCTCTTCAGGTGATTCAGACTTATGTTGCCTCACGGCTGTAAACGGGGCTAGTCACGCTTAACCTGCAACAAGAGCGCGCGCTCGGTGCCGCTCAAATCATTGCGACGGCCCACCACCTGTAGGTCATAACTCTCTGCGAGTGCGGCCAACTCATCGCCGCGTCCATCACCGACTTCAAGGATGGCAAGCCCCGGTTCCGTTAAAAATTCGGTCATTCGCGAGCAAATCTCGCGATAGGCAAACATGGGGTCATCCATTGGAGTAAACAGTGCCAAGTGGGGCTCACTCTGCGAAACAGAATGGCCTGTAAATTCACTTGGCTCAATATAAGGCGGGTTGGACAGGATGAGGTCATACCGCTCTGAGTGGGCAAGACAATCAAACCATGAGCCTCTATGCCAGGTCGTGCGCTGATTCAAACCGAGGCGCTTAGCATTTCTTTGCGCAACCTTGAGAGCGGCATCGGACAGATCGACCCCCACGCCGTGAGCATGGGGCAACTCACTGAGGACCGAAAGCAAAAGGCAACCTGACCCCACGCCCAAATCCAACACACGCGAGACAGAATTATCTTTGGCATAAACAAGCGCGGACTCTACCAAGCACTCGCTGTCGGGTCGAGGGATCAAGACATCAGGAGTGACTTCCAAATCGAGCGTCCAAAAGCCCTGCAGCCCCTCGATGTAAGCCAAGGGTTCACCTGCGACGAATCGTTGCACCCAGTCACAATATTTCGCCGACTGCTCAACTTCAATGGTCGTGGATCCATCGACCGTCAACTGCCCCGTGCAACGCCTCCAAAAAGTATGCGCCAGACCTTTAGGGTCAGTTTCTTCTGGAACTTGTAAAAGGACTTCCGCTGCCCAGGCCAAGAGAGTGTCGAGGCGAACCGGACAGCGGAAGGGGGCAGCCAATCGACTATTTAGCGGCCTTTTTGGCTGCACGGGATGCCTTCCGCGCAGCGATTTCTTCTTCTTTGCGTTGTTTATTTAACGCAACGGCGGCCTTGGCACCGTGGAACAACAGGTAGAAAGCAAAGCAGGCACCGCCCAAAGCGAGCAAAGGCCCGCCTCCCCACGACAAGAGACCTGAACCGCCACCCCAAATGTCCCGAGCCCAGCCGAATGGCATGTCAACGCCGCTATTTTGCCCAATCAAACCAAAAGCACCGACCAAGATGGCTTCAATCGGAGCCAAGAAAAAGACGAGACCGAGTTTGCCGGTAACAATGGGCATTTGCCAGAGTTTCCACATACCCACCCAGGAAGCCCAAGCACCCAAAAGCACAAAGATTAAGGTCAACGAACCGAGCCAAAAATGAACACCTGGCGTGCCTGGAGCCCATGGCATCAGCAAACCCACGGTGATGAGTAAATATGCCAAAAGGGTTTGAGAAAACTGAGCGTCAACCGGAGTTGACTCTACCTTAGGTAGTTTGGCATCAGCTTTCTTACCGAGCGTTGGGCCACCGACCGCGATTAAGCCGCCAAACATGGCAATGGCCGCGCCCGTCGCGTCGCCCTCGGTGCCCCAACCGAGCATGGACTGCATGGAGTCATTGCCCGTCATGAAGAACACAAATCGCAAACCGGCATAGACCAAAAGAATGCCTGGCAGAATGGGAGAAATTTTTGCGTGAGTGGCCTGAACCGTAGCCAAGCCAGAACGCATCAATTGCCAAGTCAGGGCCGCAAGTAAGCCGCCATGAATCAGGTTCGGCGTGCCGCCATTGGCCCAGCCGCCGAGAAGGCCGGCAAGCCCAAGAGCAAGACCCAAGCTCACCCAACTTTCGACACTGCGGACTGGCGCTGGTGGAGCACCCGGGGCGGGCGCAGGGCGCTTTGCCTTTTGAGGAGCTTCTTCCACGACCTCAAACATATCACCTAGCGGGATGACATCTGCCTTAGCGTTGTCGGGTTTTGCGTTTTCTTTCTTTTCCTTGTCAGTCATGATGAGTTCTCGTGGGAGGTTTCGGGCAGGAAGCGTAAAGTTTACAGGTTTGCTAGCTTGGCTTCGCGCTCAGCGGCTTGGAGGTCTTCAAAGATGGCCTCAAGCCGGCCCTCGATGATTTTCTCAAGGGAGTAGTTTTGATTGATGCGGTGATCACTTACGCGGTTTTGCGGGAAGTTATAAGTGCGGATGCGTTGGCTACGGTCGCCGGAGCCGACCTGTGATTTGCGATTTGCGTAGAGCTCTGCATCGCGCTTGTCGCGCTCGATTTGATATAGACGCGCTCGCAACAGTCCAAGAGCGCGTTCTTTATTGCGCAACTGCGATTTTTCGACCTGGCACTTCACCTGAAGGCCGGAGGGCTTGTGAAAAACCTGAATACAAGAAGATGTCTTATTCACACTCTGGCCACCAGGGCCGCCGGAACGAATCGCTTTAATCTCAAGGTCTTCGTCTTTGAGTTTGATATCGATATCTTCAACCTCAGGCATGACCGCGACCGTTGCAGCAGAAGTGTGAATACGCCCTTGCGTTTCCGTAGCCGGCACGCGCTGTACTCGATGCCCACCACTTTCCCATTTCATGAGGCGCATGGCGTCTTCGCCCTTAACTTTGAAAACGATTTCTTTGTAACCACCCGCTTCGGAATCGGAGACATCTTCTTCTTCGATTTTCCAACCATGAGCCGCCGCAAATCGGGTGTACATGCGGTACAAGTCGCCAACAAAAAGAGCGGCCTCATCGCCACCTGCACCCGCACGCACCTCAACGATTGCGGGTTTATCCGCATCGGGGTCGTCTTCAAGGACGCGATCTAAGATGACCTTTTCAAGGTTCACCATTTCAGATTCAAGTGCTGGCAATTCTTCAGCAGCCAACTCGGCCATCTCACTGTCGTCACCCCGAATCAATTCACGCGCTTCGGTAATTTCGCTATCGATATCGACATACCGCAACCAAGGCTCAAGCACCTTTTGCAATGACCCCAACTCGCGAAGATAACCCGGATAGGTTGCCTTGCCCGCTTCGTCTGGATTAGAGACGAGCGTTTCTAGATCTTTTTGCCGCTGTGTGAGCTCTTCGACCCGGCCTCGCAGGGTCTCGACGAGACTCATATTGGGCAGTTACAGTGCGCGAAAGGCCGCTAGGCCTTCTTGCCACCGTATCGCTTCATGAAGCGGTCGACACGACCAGCGGTGTCAACAAACTTTTGCTTACCCGTATAAAACGGATGGCAAGCAGAGCAAATCTCGACGTGAATCTCTTTCACGCAAGCACGCGTGGAAAAGTGGTTGCCACAACCACATTTCACTTCGCATTCGATGTAATCCGGATGGATGTCCTTTTTCATGATGTCACTCGACCGGCTTTCGCGCCGAATCTGGCCCGGCATTGTAACCCGTTTTGCCCTCAGGAGAAAGCCCCCCTTGAAGAAACAATTGAGAAACGGCCTCTTTTGCCAACCCAACGACCGTGCCGAACCAACCAGAGATCAATTCTGCCCTCTCACCTGCCCAACCTTGGATGCCATAAGCCCCCGCTTTGTCACGCCATTCGACTGTCTTTAAGTAGTCATTTAACTCCGCATCCGACAAATCTCTAAACCGAACGACCGAACAATCCGCTCGCTGGGCTAAAACGGTTGTGCCTTGAGTCAGGCAGGCGCCCGTCCAAACTTGATGCTCAACACCCGAGAGCAACTTCAACATGCGCTTTGCGTCGGCGCAATCGATCGGTTTTGGCAAAAATTCGCCCGAGCACCAGACCAAGGTATCGGCTGCCAAGACCACAGCCGATGAATGTTGTGCAGAAATTTCGCGTGCTTTATGTAAAGCATGGCCCAACACGCGCTCGCTGGGCATCTGGGAACAAGCCGGGCCATCGGTGCAAGCGGGGAACACCTCGAAAACTAACCCCATTTCACGCAGAAGATCCTGGCGACGGGGTGAACCGCTGGCCAGGATCAAGGAAGTGGCGGACGAGACCGACACGATGCCCTATTTCTTCTTTACTGCCTTCTTGGCCGTTTTCTTCTTGGCCGTTTTCTTCTTGGCCGTTTTCTTCTTGGCCGTTTTCTTTTTGGCCGTTTTCTTTTTGGCGACCTTCTTCTTTACAGTTTTCTTTTTGCCATAACCCGAATTGGACAAAGGGTAGACATAGCCCAACTCTGCCATTTCAACAGCAAAGGCCTCATCACTCAAAGTCTTGCGACCCTTGAAGGCTTTCACTAAAGCGGCGGTCCGCTTGCAGTTAGGGCGCTTCACCTGAGGAATTAACTCGGAGACAACTGAAAGTGCGATGAAATGTGGATAGAGAAACTTGCCTTCAAGCAACGGCTCAAAGATCTCACGCATGGCCGAATCTTTGGGGTTGCTTGAGACGAAGCCTAATCTTGAAAAGAGACGCTTCATCGCCGCCGAAACTGGAATAGGCTCGTCGCCGTCTTCGAAGTAAGCGTCAATATCAAGCGCGAACTGAGCGAAGAAAGGCGTAATCGCAAGCGAGTCAAGTTCTTTGGCGCGACGCTCAGAGGAAGCGTCAAAAATCCAGTCAAAATCAAGATGATTCTGCAAACCGAAAACACGGCGCAAATACTCTTGGGTTAAGGACGCACGCTCTTCCGCATTCCCAACGCGGCGCTCAGAGAAAACCTCGCGAATCTCAAACAGGCGAGCGACACGAGTTTCATTGGACGTAATGAAAGCTGCCTCAATGGCCTTAACTGCCTTTTCCGCGACCACAGGGCTACTGTCTTCCCCTTGGAGGACAAAAGCCAAGACGCGCATCAAGCCGTCTACGCCGCCCATGGGGCGGGGCGTAATATGAAACACAGGGCTATCAAGTCGCTCGAGAAACTCGAGCAACTCTTTTACCTTTGTGGACGCGGTTGCGGCCATCCGAGGAGCCTTTAGGCCTCAGCCGTAGCGGCGAGGGCTTCTTTCGCTGTCACAGGGACACTCTTCCTTTTCAGGAGAGTCGCTACCGTGCCGGATGGTTGTGCGCCCTGGCTAATCCAGTAAGCAGCACGCTCGGCATTGAGCTCGAAGTTTTCACCTTCGCCCTTTTTGACTGGGTCGTACCAACCCAACTCTTCGATTGCACGGCCGTCACGACGAGTCTGACGGTCCATGACACAAATGCGGTAGAAAGGCCGGTTTTTCCGGCCCAAACGCTTAAGACGCAGAACGACTGCCATCTATTTATTTATTAATTTCTTGGGACTAACGAGGGAGACCAGGCATGCCGGGCAAACCGCCTTTTTGACCAAGTTGCTTGAGTAAGCGCTTTTTAGAACGCCCACCCGAGAACATCTTGCCCATCGAGCGCATCTGCTTCTGCATTTGCTGGTATGACTTGTACAAACGATTGACGTCAGCCACTTGTTGACCGCAGCCAGTGGCAATGCGGCGACGGCGGCTACCGTCTAGCAGCTCGGGATGGAGCCGTTCCTTGGGGGTCATGGAAAGCACAATTGCCTCCATACGAGCAATTTGACGGTCGTCAATTTGGTCGACAAGGCCGGACATTTTACCCATTCCGGGCATCATGCCCATGAGCTTTTTCATAGAACCCATTTTTTTCATCATGCGGAACTGCTTAAGCAGGTCATCCATGGTGAAACGGCCTTGCATCATGGACATGTAATCTTCCATGGCGGCCTTTTCGTCGACGACCTCTTGCGCTTTTTCGACAAGGCCTACGATATCGCCCATGTCGAGAATCCGCCCCGCCATGCGCTCTGCGGCGAATTCTTCGAAATCACCCGGATTTTCACCCACACCCAAGAAGCAAATTTGCTTGCCCGTGACCTCACGCACACTCAGTGCTGCACCACCCCGGGCATCGCCATCCATCTTTGTGAGGATGACCCCGTGCAAATCGAGACTTTCTGAAAAAGAGCGGGCCGATTCGACCGCATCCTGGCCGGTCATGGCGTCAAGTACGAGATACGAAGCATCTGGCTTGACCACTTTTGCGACCGATTCGATCTCGCCCATCAGCTCGTCATCAACATGCAAACGACCCGCTGAGTCGACAATCAAGACATCGTATCGCTCGGCTTTCGCTTTCTTCAGAGCGCGCTTGGCAACCCCAACAGGGTCTACACCAGGGCCTGGCTGCTCCGCGTGCACATCAACATCAAGTTGCTTGCCCAAAGTTTGCAGCTGATCCACAGCACCTGGGCGCTGGAGGTCACAAGCGGCAAGCAACACTTTGCTGTTCTTGCGTTTCCGCAACCACAACGCCAACTTAGAAGCACTCGTTGTTTTACCCGCACCCTGCAAGCCAGCGAGTAGCAAAACCATTGGGTGACCAGGGTTGGTGGGCAAGGCAGGCAAATCGCCCTTCATGAGTGCGGTCAATTCCTCTTGGAATGCCGCGATCACTTGCTGGCTGCCCGTTACACCCTTGAGGCGGTCCTCACCTTGTAGTCGCGTGGACACGCGCTCGCAAAATGCTTTAGCAACTTTGAAATGGACATCGGCTTCAAGAAGTGCCCGCCGCACTTCGCGGAGGCCCTCTTGAATGTCACTTTCAGACAACTTGCCCGTACCGCGGAAACGGTCGAGCGCTTTGCCAAACGACTGGGTGAGGTTTTCGAGCATGCTTAAAAGGGCACATAAAGCGGCCCAAGCCAAGCATTCTACCGATTAGGGCCCCATTTCGTCTACGACACGCCGCACCTTTGCGCCCAATGAGGAAAGTTTTTCCTCAAGACGCTCATAACCGCGGTCGAGGTGGTAAACACGACGGACGACCGTCTTCCCTTCCGCGACCAGACCCGCCATCACTAAGGCAGCACTTGCGCGCAGGTCAGACGCGATAACGGGAGCACCACTCAAAGGCGTAGGCCCAAAAACTCGTGCAGAACCATTGGCGACTTCAATTTTGGCGCCGAGCCGGACCAACTCTGCTGCGTGCAAAAAACGCTCCGGGTAAATCCCCTCTCGAATGAAAGTCGTGCCTTCTGCTTGAGTCGCAAAGGCCATCCATTGCGCCTGAAGATCCGTGGCGTAACCCGGGTAAGGCGCAGTTTGAATCACGCGATTGCGGAATGTTGCGTTTTGAGCCTCGACGCTCGCCCAATTTTCACCACGAGTAAGCGGGACGCCAGCAGCTTCCATAGAATCGAGCAGGGCGGTGAGTTGCGATACGGGGCAATTCGTCAACCTAACCGTGCCGCGCGTCATTGCGGCTGCCAGCAATAAGGTGCCCGCTTCGATGCGGTCGGCAGGCACTCGACCATGCAGCCCAGCCAAAGAAGTCACACCCTGAATGCGCAAGACAGAAGTGCCACGCCCTTCGATTCGAGCGCCTGCTGCGTTTAAGAAATCGACCAAGACCGCGATTTCTGGCTCGCAAGCGGCGCCATGCAAGACAGACTCGCCCCGTGCAAGAGTGGCCGCCATCAAAACATTGGCCGTGCCCAAAACTGTTGAGCCGCGCGGCCCCGACAAATCGACCGAGCCACCAGGCAACCCGCCAGAAGGCGCCGTTGCCAGAACACATCCTTCTGTCAACTCGACAGAAGCGCCCAGCGCCTCCATGCCGCGCAAATGCAAGTCAATCGGCCGCACTCCCAAAACGCATCCGCCTGGGAGCGGAACCGATGCATGACCTGTACGCGCTAACAAGGGCCCCAACACGCAAACCGATGCCCGCATGCGGCGAACCAAGTCGTAGGGAGCCTCCCACAGATTCTGCCCAGATGGCTCTAAGCGCAGGGTCTGTGCCTCAAAATGAGTTTCTAACCCTAAGGATGACAACAAATCAGCCAGAGTATGAATGTCTCTCAAACCTGGAATACCGCTCAATATAGACGCTTCGTTTGAGAGTAACGCCGCAGCCATCAACGGCAAAGTCCCATTTTTAGACCCCGCTACACCCACCTCTCCACGAAGGGGTGTGCCGCCAATGACTTCAAAGCAATCCATCCTGATAGTTTGCCGCAACACCTCGCCCGCTTCCAGAGAATTGCAGGATTGGCGTCAAAGGCCCGCAAACGCTAAACTACTCGGCCCAAATCGCTCTAATGAACATGCAAGAACTGGAAGCCCCCACAATGGTCGATACGGCCGCTTTTTTCGCCGCACCTCCAGCCACTCCTAGTGAGTTGGCTGCATGCCGCGCCACATACCTTTACGACACTGCTGCTGCTGACAAATTCGCGGCTGCCGTCCGTGAGGCTCGCCAAGGCGGGAATGACAAATTGGCCATGCTTGGTGCTTGGGTCTGCGGCGAATACTCCAAGGCCATCGAAAGTTCAGGCAACGAAAATGATGACCTGTCAAAATTCATCCGCGGCGATGGCTTGCGTGAGATGGGGCAGCAATCTGAGGCATGCAAAGTCCTTGAAGGTTTTTCGGCTTCGGCTGACTCCATCATGGCAGCGGCTGAGCTTCATGCGATTACCGCAACGCTCAACTACGACGCCCTTCGCAAGGCCTTAAAAAGCGCCAAAGTCAATGAAGCCGACAAGCACTATTTTGAAGGTCGCTTGATGGAAAGCGATGGCGACTATGACGCTGCTGCAGATGCCTACAACGAGGCAATCGCTCTTGATGAGGCTCATGTTGCGGCACGCAGCCGCTTGGCTTACCGCGCTGACCTACACGGCGACGAAGACGAAGCTTTGCGCCAATACGGCGAGATGCTCATGCACCGCCCCGTGCCAATTTCAGTACTGCTCAACGCAGGCATCCTCCACGAAGATCAGGGCAACTTTGAAAAGGCCTGCGGTTGCTTCTCTGCGGCACTTCGCTCCAATCCAAACGACAAGCGCGCTCTGCTCTTTTTCCAAGATGCACATGAGTCGCTCGACATGTACTACGACGAGGACCTCGAGCACCGCCATGACCAACTCATGAAGGTCTTGCGCACGCCAATCACCGACTTTGAGCTTTCCGTCCGCGCCCGCAATTGCCTGGCCTCGATGGATATTCGCAGTCTGCAAGAATTGGTCTCTCACACCGAGCTTGAGCTTCTTGAGTTCAAGAACTTTGGCGAGACTTCACTGAATGAAATCAAGCGGGTCTTGACCGCTAAGAATCTACGCCTTGGCATGCGCCGCGATGATGGCACTTTCTTGGTCCCTGATGAGTTTGAATCAGGTGGTGACTTTGATGCGGAACGCGAGCTTGCCTGGCTCGGCCCACTTACCGATGAAATGCGTGAGGCACTTGAGTTGCAAATCTCCGGCCTCAACCTTTCGGTGCGTTGCCACCGCGCTCTCGTTGAGCGCCTCAACTTGCACCGCGTGAGTGACATCTTGCGCTATTCCGAAGAAGACCTGATGTCAATGCCTAACTTTGGCATCACCTCTCTCGAAGAGCTGAAAATTCGTCTCACCGAATTTGACCTCTCGCTCCGCTCTAACGGCGGCGGAAACAACACCGAGTTTTAAGCTCGATGTACGCATTCCTTGAGGGCCCCGTCGAAGAAACGGGGCTCGACTATGTTGTCTTAAATGTTGGCGGCGTGGGTTGGCATCTCCGCGTCTCAGGGCGCACGGCTACTCAATCGATACAAGGTCAGACTTCGCGTCTTCTGACGCATTTGTCCGTGAGCGAGACCAATTTGGCTCTGTTTGGATTCGCTGATGAGGCTGAGCGGGCGTTGTTTCGCCGCTTGCTGCAAGTCAATGGAATCGGTCCATCTTGCGCCCTCGCACTTTTGAGTGCATTAGCACCTGGTGATTTAGCACGCGCCATCCTTGACGAAAACCATAAAGAGCTCTGTGCCATCAAAGGGATTGGTCGCAAGACAGCGGATCGGCTCATCATTGAATTGCGCGACCACCTAAGCGAGATGGCCTCCATCCCTGCGGCTCAAGCACCGGGCTCTGAATTGACCCATGTTTTAACCGAGTTGGGCTTCTCCCCCAACGACGCTCGCCGCGCGGCTCAAACTGCCAGCGAGCTTGCCGGCCTTGATGCCGACTTCCAAACCCTCCTCCGTACTGCACTGCAAAACCGACACTCATGACCACCGCTCGCGTTGCTCTTCTTATGGGGTCCGATTCGGATTTCCCACGCCTTGAATCCTGTGTCAAAACTCTGCGCGAGTTTGGCCTTGAGCCGACAGTTCGCGTTTTGTCGGCCCACCGCACGCCGACCGAGGCTTGCGCCTTTGCGAGTGAGGCTCGCGCAAATGGGATTCAGGTTTTGATTTGTGCAGCAGGTGGCGCGGCACACTTGGCAGGGGTCATTGCAGCCCATACGACTTTGCCCGTGCTGGGCATCCCCATGGACAACCCACCTTTAGGTGGCCTCGATGCATTGCTCGCAACGGTACAAATGCCTGGCGGTATTCCAGTTGGCACATTAGGCGCCAACTCAGGCGGTCCCGTCAACGCAGCATTGCTTGCCGTCCGCATCATGGCGGTAACCGACCAAGACTTGGCGGATCGACTCGACACTTTCGTAGCCAAGCAAAAAGACCGCGTCCATGGAAAAGACGCGGCCTTGCAAGAGCGGCTAAAGGCATAGCCCGCGAAACGCGAGCAAACCAAAGCGAGCGGTTCGTTAGCCCTCGAGATGCGGATAAATCCGCCGTGCTTTACACAACGCGGCTGATTTCTGTGCAATCTCAGCGATGAGTTTTTCGTCGCCACCACTACGGACGATTTGATTCATCCAGTCGGCGATGTCACTCATGTCGTCAGTAGTAAAACCACGAGTGGTTACCGCAGGCGTGCCGATACGCAATCCAGAAGTTTGCATCGGCTTCTCTGGATCAAACGGGATGAGATTCTTATTCGCTGTGATCCCTGCCGCGTGAAGCCAATCTTCGGCTTGGGCGCCCGTTACCCCTGGGCCTTCTGGCCCGCGCAAATCGACGAGCATGAGATGATTATCCGTGCCGCCCGAAACGAGACGGATACCGCGCTCCATGAGACCGTTAGCGAGCGCTTGTGAATTGGCCAAAACGCGCTCTTGGTATTCAGTGAATTCGGGCTTCAAGGCCTCGGCAAAGGCAATGGCCTTGGCGGCGATTACATGCATCAAAGGGCCACCCTGCATGCCAGGAAAAACAGCTGAATTCACTTTCTTAATCCAAGCTTTTTTGCAAACGATGGCGCCACCACGCGGCCCGCGCAAAGTTTTGTGCGTGGTCATGGTGACCACATCCGCGTGAGGCACGGGCGAGGGATGCAAACCCGCAGCGACTAAACCAGCGATGTGTGCCATATCGACCATCAGAGCCGCATCAACACTTTTCGCGATAGTGGCAAGCCGCTCAAAATCGAGGGTCCGCGGGTACGCACTTGCACCAGCAAGTAAAACCTTCGGCTTAACCTGTTGAGTTTGAGCCTCAAGCGCATCGTAGTCGATTGTTTCTGTCTCCGCCGAAACACCATAGTGCACAAAGTTATAGAAAATACCCGAAGCATTTTTGGGATGGCCGTGGCTTAAATGGCCACCGTGGTTGAGGTCCATAGCCAAAATCGTGTCGCCTGGTTCTGCTAAAGCCAACAAAGCCGCTTGATTGGCTTGCGAGCCACTCGACGGCTGCACATTGGATGCCTCCGCTCCGAACAATTCCTTAAGCCGCTCGCGCGCCATCATTTCAATGACATCGACATGCTCACAACCCCCGTAATAACGGCGGCCGGGATAACCCTCAGCATACTTATTTGTCAGCACGGAGCCCATCGCTTCCATCACGACTGGGCTTGTATGGTTTTCGCTCGCAATGAGTTCGATTTGCTCTTCTTGACGATGAAGCTCATTGAGCATTTCAGCAAAGACTTCAGGGTCAGCAGAGGCAGCAAGGGGGTAGACGGGGCTCATGACGATAGGATAAGCCCTCATGTCACCCCACGCCCGCCCTCTTCTGGCAGCTTTTTGCCTCAGCCTCATTTTCGTCTCCGTCGGAAATGTCGGCTGCTCGCACAATGATTCTTTTTCACATGATTCCACCGCGCTAAAAAGCACCCCTCACAGGCTAGAGCTACCTCGCGTCACCTTTGGGCAAGCCACTTCCGGCACTTTTCTTTTGCGCAATACAACCGACGAAAGGCTCGTTATCTCACGAATCGGCCCAACAAGTTGTTCTTGCAACCGATTTGAACTCGACTTCCCATCCCGAAAAGGAAGCGCAGCCCACCGCACATTCGACCGAAGAGGTGCTGGCCTGACTCTTGCGCCAAATGAAGAGGTTCAGCTCACCATTTTCTTTGATACCGCTCGTTTTCGCGAGCCAATTTCTTATCGAGTCGGTGGAATACCGGTGGTTTTTGAGGATCATCCCGCGATGACTCTTGAGTGGGCTTGCGATATCTACAACCCGTATTTACTGGAGCCGCGCAGCATTGACTTGCGAAATATTGGCGTGCGCGAGCGAGCAACTGGGCATGTTGGGCTGCGCAATCACGACGACACTCTTTTTGATGTCATCCTGCCCAGTGAAGTCGATGGCTGGGCGTTGCGCAAGGAAGCCATCCCAAATGAAGGCGGCTCAGCCTGGAATATTTATGTGACGGCTCCACCTGAGCTTCCACTTGGCCCCTTTCAACAGCATTTTTCACTGCTCACCGATTTACCTGAAGCCCCGCC
This sequence comes from uncultured Planctomycetales bacterium, assembly GCA_964584805.1. Taxonomy (GTDB): domain Bacteria; phylum Planctomycetota; class UBA1135; order UBA1135; family UBA1135; genus JABHIE01. The sequence continues at coordinate 12,870 of CAZPAY010000009.1, forward strand.
CATTCAGTTTGAAGTCCGCGGCGTTGTGGTCGCCGACCTGAGCCTGCACCCACAACGAGTCCTCTTGCGAGGCCCTCATGATTTGGCCGCGACTCATTTGCTCATCAACAAAAGTGTTCACTCAATTGCCACACCAACAATCGATTCCAGTACGCTGCCCCCCGGCCTGTCCGCTGTAGTCGCTGTCTTAGAATCTGGTTTTCGCTGGGAGATTCGCCTTTCCTATGATGGTGACCCAGCACCTGCCCAAAGCTCTGGTGAAGTGCGCATCTCAACCGCTCACCCTGAGCACACCACAATGATTCTCCCCTGGACCCTTCTCTTGCCTTAGCCGTGTTGCGCCGCACACTTTCTTTTTTTGCGCTTTCCTGCCTGTGTTGCTTGCCCAGCTGTGGCCAACCCGAGAAGGCGAAACCCAATGTTGTTTTAATCAGCATCGACTCTTTGCGACGAGACTTCCTAGGGGTTTACGGCAGGCAGGCGACTTTCACTCAAGAGCTAGAGCTCTCGCCCCACCTCGACGCACTCGCTGCTGAGAGCACTGTTTTTGACGATGCCTTCACCACAACGAGCTGGACCTTGCCTTCTCATATATCCCTTATGACGGGCCTGAGTGACCGCCATCACGGTGTTGAAATTGATGATTATCGCCGCGACCCATTGCACGAGACTCTTGCAGAAGCATTCCAGCAAGCGGGCTACCAAACGGGCGGTTTCTTCAGCGGGCCTTACCTAGACCCAAAATATGGCTTCGGCGATGGCTTTGATCAATACGCCTCCGCCATGATGACACCCGAAGACCTGGCACGCCACATTCAATCTTGGATGTCAAGAAGCCAGCAGAAAGGCGATCCGCCACCGCCGGCAAGTTTTGCAAAAGACATGCGAGATCGGCTAAGTCATGTCGACATCACTTCTCCGCGCATCAATGAACTAGCGAGCCGATTCCTTAGTGAGGCGAGCGACAAGCCCTTCTTTTTGTTCTTGCATTATTTTGATGCACACTATGACCACATTCCCGATGCAGCAGAGCCAGGCCTAGGCACAAAATTTGACCCCGGCTACAAAGGCCAGATGGGAGGCGAGAATTGGTATTTCAACCCTGCCGTACGCGACCTCAAGCCACCCTTCTCGCGCCGCATCTCTGATCGCGATTTAGACCATGTCAAAGCTCTTTACGAGGCTGAGATTCATTGGGTCGACCGGCACATTGGAATGATCCGTGCCCAACTAAAAGAGCAGGGCTTGGCCGACAACACCATCATTGCCGTCGTCGGTGATCATGGCGATGAATTTTTTGAACATGGCGCAATCGGCCACCGCTCGACTCTTTACTGTGAGTTGATGCGAATCCCGATGATTATCCATATCCCCGATGTTGCCGATTCTGGCGCTCGCGTGGCCTCAGTCAGCCGCATCTACGACATTGCCCCTACTTTGCTTGATTATGCAGGAGTGCCGGCAATGGCACACACAGAAGGCGTCAGCCTGCGCCCCGAACTACAAGGGAAGCCCACGCAACATGGCGCCCTGGGTCGCCTTTTCTTCGGCTCCCCTTCTGGCCCTAACATCCAAGATAGCTGGCGAAGCCATCGCTACACCGTGATTCGTGGATTTGGGATTGACGGCAAGAAATCGAGCTCCAATGGCCTAGTCGTTCGTCAAAAACGGGCAACGAATGATGGCGCCCTCCTGGTTTTTGATCGACTCAGCGACCCTCTCGAACAACGCCCCCTCGCCAAGTCCGACCCGCGCTACGTAGAGGCCGCACAGCTGTTCCGCAGAGATTTCCTCAAGAGCGAAGGGCTTGCGATGAAATTGCCGCATTCTCCGATTCCTCAACGATGGGCCCCCTCCAAGACGGCAGAAGAGCAGGCTACCCTCGACAGCTTGGGGTATACATCCAGTGATGACGACGCTGGAGAGGCACAACGCACTCCGCCCTTGCTGGCTTTCCCGGCGCCCAGCGCTGAGCACTAAAGTTTAGGCACAAGGTAGGCGAAACGCCGTTTGCCGGCCTGGACAAGCCTGCGCTCGTCTTCCGCTGCAATGATGACCTTATAGCGCGGGTCTTCGATGACTTCGCCGTCAATTCGCAAACCACGCCCCTCGATCAAACGCCGCGCTTCACTGGTCGACTGCGTGAGCCCCAACTCTTTAATGACCCAAGTTAAGGCTTGCTCGCCAACGGCAACTTCACGCTCGGGGATGTCGTCTGGGATTTCTTTCTTACGAAAGCGTCGAACGAATTCGCCTGCGGCCGCTTGCGCTTGCTCTGCGCCGTGCAACCAAGCCGCCACTTCAAACGCCAATCGGCCTTTTGCGCCGCGTGGATCGGCTTGAACCCATCCTTGAACATCTGTGCCGGATTCATTCGTGAGTAGGCGAAACCAATCACTCATGCCCTCATCAGAAAGGCTCATCACTTTTCCGTAGACTTCGATAGCATCGGCACTAAGCGGCACATGATTGCCATAGGTCTTCGACATCTTGCGACCGTCGGTGCCCATCAAGAGATGAGTCGTAAGTAGCACTTGTGGGCGCTGCCCTTCCCGCTCTTGAAGTTGCCTGCCCTGATGCAAATTAAACAGTTGGTCATTCCCGCCGATTTCGACATCTGCATTTAGCTCAACGGAATCCCAGCCTTGCATCATGGGGTACATCATTTCATGCAAATGAACCGGCAGATTTTGATCAATACGCTTACGGAAATCATCGCGCTCCAACATGCGCGCAGCAGTGCCTCGCGCAGCCAACTGCAAGGCATCAAAAAAATCCATCTTGCCGAACCACTCGGAATTGCGGCGTATCTCTGCCTTGCCAGGACTCAAATCCAGAATTTGACCAATCTGCTCAAGATAAGTTTCCGCGTTATGCTCGACCTCTTCAGCCGTCAAAGGAGGCCGCTGGTCATTGCGCCCTGTCGGATCGCCCAATCGGGCCGTGCCGTCGCCGAGCAACAAAATCGGCAAGTGCCCATGATCTTGAAAAAGTTTCAGCACTCGAATAGGGACAGCGTGCCCAACATGCACATGTGGGAAGGTGGGGTCAATCCCAAACTTCACGCGCAATGGCTTGCCCTTCTTTTCGGAGGCCGCCAACAACTTGGTTAACTCTTCACGCGAAACGATCGCAGAACAAAAACGGTCTAATTGGTCGAGGAGTGTCATGATTATGATTGGGGAAACCTAGCGTGCCATTTTGACCTCTGCCCACCACCGCTTCCAGTCTCTTGGGTCAGAACCTATATCAAGACGAGTTAGCCACTGGAGAGCAGAAACCAATGTGGCCGTGCGACGCACACTAGGAGAGGTAGCAAGTCCGTCTGCCAAGAGAGTCAAACCCTCTTGGCGGTCTTCGCCTTCCAAAAGAGCGGTGGCTACCATCACATGGCGATCACCGCGCGGGTCAGACAATTGGACGAGCCGCCGCAGAGCTTCGAGCGGCTCCTCTCGGAGCTCCTGCCAGCCAGCAGGGAAGGCTAAAAAGGTTGTACCGTGAAAGTCAAAGCTCATCATGCTGAGTTCTTCTTCCCCAAGGACGGCACCATCGCAACGCAACCGTGCGTCGATGGAGAGCAACCACGCAGCGCCCTGCTCGCCCTTTACAGACAGCGGAATGCTAGTATCCAGTTGAAAAGCCTCCCCTGCGCCAAGACTCAAGTCTTGAAAAAGTCGAAACCATTGGTGCCGCCGGACAGAGTCGTGGCCACCAAAAGGAAGCCAGCGCTCGACCACCCAATCAATTTCAATGATGACCCCTTCAGTGGGGCTGATAAACGCCAAGTCTTGACCTGTTTGGTTTTGGATGTCGAGGTGGAGCGGAACGGAGTCGCCAAAAGTATGGGGCCCAGGTTCAGCGACCACGGCCGAATACTGACTCAGTTGTTCTTGCAAGAATTTGGCGCGAAGCAATTTTAAGTTGCGTTGGGCTTCGGCCATCAGCTGCTCTTCCGCAGTCGGGCCAGGCAATGGGTCAGGGGCTTCGGTCAAGAAAGCACCTGATGCAAACACTCGGCGCCCATCTCGCCCCACAATGCCGGCAGTCGCAGTTGCAGGCGGATTAGGTACGCCAGGCTCTTCTTCAAGAAGCGCGGGTTCGTCTAGAGCTGAATTCTCTTCGGTAGAAGGCGCTTCCTCCAGCCATGCGGGCGTATGGGTTGAGGCGCAACCCGCAAAAGCCAAACAACAAAAATTAGTGCTCACCGACATCAATCGGTGAGCACTAAAAAAACGGCGAAGGGCCGCTTGACGCATAAATTATGCCTCAGGCTTTTCTTCTGGAACTTCCTCTGCAGGAACTTCCTCTGCAGGAGCTTCCTCGATTACGGCTGCTTCCGTAACGACTGTAGCGCTTGCGACTTCTTCGGCTGGTGCTTCGACGGCAGATGCTTCGGCGGTTTCGCCATTTGCATCAGCCTCTTTGGCGGCAGCCTTAGCGGCCTTACGAGCGGCGCGCTTTTCTTTGGCCTCTTCATGCTTGGCGCGAACCTCATCGTTCTCTTCGTACTCCTGGTGGATGAACGAAAGACCGATACGCTCTTCGCCGCAATCAACGCGGACAACGCGAACCTCAACCTTGAGACCCTTCAAGCAATTCTCTTCAGGCGACGCGGCCCACTCTTGTGGAAGTGTGGATGCGTGCATGAAGGCTTCCAGATCTTCTTCGAGGCTGACGAAACAACCTGCAGAGATGGCCTTGGAAATCGTACCTGAGAGCATGTCGCCCACGTGGTAGTTTGCTGGGATGTAATCTTCCCATGGGTTCTTGGTGAGTTGCTTCATGCCCAACGAGATGCGCTGCTTGTCGCGGTCGACACTCAGAACCACGCACTGAATCCGGTCGCCCTTGCGAACGATTTCGCTTGGGTGCTGAATCTTGCGTGTCCAGTGGAAGTCGGTGTTGTGCAACAAACCATCGATGCCATCTTCGATCTCGACGAAGGCACCATAAGATGCCAAGTTTTTGACCGTGGCTTCGATAACCGTACCTGGCGCGTAGGCGTCGGCGATGCGGTTCCAGGGGTTGCCCTCGACCTCGCGGATGGAGAGTGACATCTCATTCTTCTCAAGGTCAATGGCCTTAATGAAAACTTTGATGTCGTCACCGCGGGTGTAGTCACCCTCAGGGTTAGGATTCTTGACCGTCCAGGAAAGCTCACTCACGTGGGCCAAACCCTCAACGCCAGTCTCAAGCTCAACAAACAAGCCGTAAGGGACAATGTTTGTAATCTTGCCCACTGCGGTTGAGCCAACAGGGAAACGCTGATCGATGGCTTCCCAAGGGTCGCTGCTCAATTTTTTGAGCGAGAGTGCAACGCGATTGCGCTCACGGTCAACACTCAAAACATAAACATCAAGGACATCGCCAATGCGAACCATTTCGCGTGGGTGCTTGATGCGGCCGTAAGACATGTCGGTGACGTGGAGCAAGCCGTCTAGGCCGCCCAACTCAACAAACGCGCCAAAGTCGGCAATGTTTTTAACTTCGCCTTTGCGGATCTGGCCCTCTTCGATTTCGGAGAGCAAGGACTCGCGCTTTTCTTCGCGCTCTTCTTCGAGGAGCAGACGACGGGAAACCACGATGTTTTTACGCTCTTCGTCAATCTTGACGATTTGTGCGCGAATGGTAACGCCGATGAAATCAGCAGGCTCTGGCGTGCGACGGATGTCGATTTGCGAGGCAGGCATGAAGACCATGACGCCATCGATATCGATAAGAATGCCACCCTTGATGAGTTTCTTAACCTCACCCTCGATAACATCACCTGGCTCGTATTTGCCGACGATGCCTTCCCAGGCGATTTGACGGTCTGCTTCACGCTTCGAGCAAACGGGCTGACCCGTGCCGCGGTCATCGCCGCGGTAGTAAACGTCGAAGGTGTCACCGACGGATGGAAGCTCGCCATCTTCGAACTCAGAGAGTACGAGTGGAGCTTCAGCCTTGCCGCCAATGTCGACAAGAACATGACCGTCTGCGATTTTAATTTCGAGGACGGTGGCTGGAACGATAGCTTCTGCTTCGACATTTCCTGTGTGGTCGCCAACGGCGTCCATGAGGTCAGTTTCTTGCGGGACCAATGCGGCGAGCTCGGCTTCGAGCGCGTCATCGGTCATATCGAATTTACGGAGAAGGTCTTTTGAGACCATGGTTAGAGTGGGTTATGGGTTGAAGTTTCGGGGAGAGAACCGGCCCGGTGGGCAGAACGGGTCAAGCGAGTGCTTGAACCCAATCCAAGAGGCGCCCGACTGCCTCTTCAGGGGTTGTGGATGAATTATCCAGGACACGGCTATCGGGGAGTACCCGAGGGGCCGCTTCCCCGCGACAGGCATCACGACGGTCTCGATCGGCGAGGGCGTCATGAACTTGCAGCAGGGTAATGCTCGAATGAACGGCGCGTTGTTGCTCGAAGCGGCGCTGGGCGCGCACTTCAAGAGACACATCAACGAAAACTTTTAGCACGGCATCAGGGAAGATAACCGAGCCGGCATCTCGACCATCTGCGACCACGCCCGAAATTTCGGAGCGCGTGCGCAAATCGCGCATGCGGAGAGTGAGTGCCTGACGCACCTCAGCATGATCGGCCACATTGGAAACCTCAGTATCAATCAGCGGGGAACGAATCTCGTCGACTAAAGCACGACCGTCAACAAGGACGGTGCCGTCAGTCTGGCAAGTGATGTCAATTTGGGAGAGCGTTTTCAGGACGGCATCGGACTCGGTGGTCGATGCGCCCGCCTCAAGAGTGGCCCAAGTCAGCGCTCGGTACCAAGCGCCAGAATCAAGATAGGCCCATTGAAGAGCCACCGCTAAACGGCGGGCAAGAGTGCTTTTACCAGAGCCAGAGTGACCATCTAAGGCAACAGCTGGGCGCGGTAGGTTTTGACTCTCTTCCGATGTCATGAGGACCGAGAATTTTAACGAATTTCCGCGTCCAGTCAAGCAAATGCCCGATTCCTGACCCCTAACGCTGCAAAAGAATCACGGGGTCATCGCCTGGCTGCCAAGCAGGAAGCACTTGCAAAAAACGTCCGCCGCTCAAAGTGCGAATTTCGGCTGCATGGAGATGCCCAACAATCGCCTTTTGAGCCCCTTTAACCGCCAGATTTGCCTCAACTGCTTCTGGCTGCAAAGCCCGCGCATCCATAGCCTTTTTCGGGACGGCATCTTTGCTCACTTTTCGCAAACGACCCGCCATTGATTTTTGCAGGAAAACAGGTAGTCGGCGTAAAACACCCGCCATCAAAGGGTTACGCAAAGCGCGCCGTAGTCTTTGATACGGTAAATCGGCGGTGCAGTATGCGTCGCCATGGCTCATCAAAATCCTGCCCTCGCTGGAATCAAACAACATGAAGTCACAAACCTGCCAAAACGGGAAATCTGCAGTCTGAGCCAAAACATCGCGATTACCACGCACCAAGTAAATCGCAACAGATTGTGACGCTAATTGTTCAAAGGTGTCCGCCAAACCAGACCAAGCGGGTTGCCGCCACTGTTTCGGGCCCCAGTAAGCGTCAAAAAGGTCACCCAAAATAACCACGGCATCACCGGGTTGCGCATGTTGGCGAAGGGATTTCAAAAATGAGCTGAGCTCTTGCGGCGAATCTTGGCGCAAATGCAAATCAGCCCACAACAAAATGCGGGGGGCAGAAAGATCAAGCTGGCTAGATTGAGTCATCGCTCTCGTTCGCGGTGGAATCAGCCTTCTCTTGTGGCTCGTCGAGCCCCAATTCATTTATTTTCGACCAAAGTACTTTGCGAGAAATGCCCAGTAATTCTGCCGCCAAGCCACGGACACCTTCCGTTGCGGTGAGCGCATCACGAATCGCACGGCGCTCGGCAAGTCGCACTTGCTCGCGTATCGGCAAAACATCTTGTGGACGAATCCCACTCGAAGCGGAGACCCCGCCTGGCAAAAAATGTTCCTGGCGTAATCTGCGAATGCGCCCTGACAAAGCCAAAGCTCGGGTGGCACTATTTTCAAGCTCACGCGTGTTCCCTGGCCAATCGTATCGAGCGAGCCGCTCGAGTACTTCTGCGGAAATGGAGTAACGCCCCTCGGGATCAATACGCAAAAAGAAATCAGCCAGTAAAGCAGGAATATCTTGGCGGCGCTCGCGAAGAGGAGGAAGCCTAAGAGGTACAACAGCCAAACGGTGATACAGGTCTTCGCGAAATTGGCCCTCCTTGACGGCATCCGCCAAATCTACTTTGCTTGCTGCCAAAACGGTTGCATGGACAGGAATTGCACCATTGCCGCCCAAAGGAGTGACTTCGCGCTCCTGGATTACGCGCAGTAAGGAGGCTTGAGCTTGCGGAGAGAGGTCGTCGATGTCGTCGAGGAAAAGCGTGCCTCGACCAGCCTGAACAAAGAGGCCGTCATGGTCCTCGTCAGCGCCTGTGAACGCGCCTTTGCAGTAACCGAACAACTCCCCTTCAAGGAGGCTAGCAGGAATCGCTGCGCACGAAACGGGCATAAAGGCCATGTCGGATCGCTGGCTTGATCGATGAAGAGACCTTGCAGCGCGTTCTTTACCTGTGCCGCTTTCCCCAACGATGAGAACCGCCGCATTTGAATCGGCCGCTTGCTGCAAGCGCAATCGCACATCTTGAATGGCCCTGCTTTCACCCGTCATACGAAAGGGCTCGTCATCAGCAGCGACTTGAGCGCGGAGTATGCGCAATTCATTCACCATTGCTGCATTTTCTTGAACTCGCGCAACGAGACTCAACAACGCCTCTTGAGGAAATGGTTTTTGCAGATAAGACACCGCACCACCCTTCATTGCAGAAACGGCTTGCTCGACGGTGGCGTAACCTGTCATCACCAGCACCTCGGCAGGAGGATCTTGCTGCCGCGCCCGCTCAAGAATTTGGATGCCATCCGCGCCAGGAAGGCGGACATCGGTCACAACGAGCTCGCAAATATTTTCGGAAAGCCAAGCCAAAGCGGCCGCACCATCATGCAAGGTCGTGACAGCATGCCCCTCATCGAGCAGGGCATCTGCCAGAATGAGAGCAAGCGTGCGGTCATCTTCGACGAGGAGAATGTCCATGAGAAGACATGGTATCCGCCCCGCTCGTGTGGGATACACTTGTATGTCATGAGACTCGAGTTCAACCAAAGTCTACGAATGGAGCAAAAGCTCCTGCAATCGCCTCAAATGATTCAGGCGATGCAGGTGCTTCAGTTGACTTCACCTGAACTGCTTGAGAAAATCCAAGAAGAATTGCTCGACAACCCATTCTTAGAGGAAGAGGTAACTGAGACAGAAGCCGCTTCTGAGAGTGATTCTTCCGACACAAGCGATGACGAGCCCGACATGGAAAGTGTTGCCGAAATGGATCACATTTTGGAAAGCGGTATCGGAGGCACGAAACAAGTGTCCAGCGAATCGGATGGCTTTGACACGCTTGCACTCATTTCCGCGGCACCGACTCATGCCGGCTTAGACACAATCCTGAGTGAGTTGCGAGTGGCCGACACAAGCGATGCCATTCTGCATGATGCAGAGGTGTTGCTGAGTTTGCTGGACCTCCGAGGTTTTCTACAAGGTGGTATCGCCGAAATCTCGGCAACTACTGGCCTCGCCGAAACCGAACTTCAAATGGCACTTGATGCCATCCGGCAAGTCTCTCACCCAGCACTCGGCGCGGGCTGTATTCGAGAGGCCTATCTGCTTCAGATTGAGCGCCTTCCCGAACCTCACCCTCTCGCCGCGGCATTGGTTCGTGATGAATATGACAATTTGCTTGCGAATCGATTACCTCAAATCGCAACTTCGCTCGGCTGCGAGTTAGACGACATCCGTGAAGCTATCGAATTGCTTGCTCAACTTGATTCGAGGCCACTTTCCGAATATGACGAAGAGCCGACATCGGTCATTTTGCCTGATATCTTGATTACAGAATCGACAGAGCAAGGAGAAAGTAAATATGTGATTAAGCTCCTTCGCGAGGGCGTGCCTGATGTGAAGTTCTTAAGTGAGAGTGCAGTGAAAGCTCTCGAACAAGCCAAAGGGGATGACAAGCTTCATCGTTTTTTGATGAGTAAAGTAGAGCGAGCTCGGTGGTTTCTCGATGCCATTCAGCAACGGCGTAACACTTTGAGAAAAGTCGCCGAAGAGCTGGTCCGCCGACAGCGCGAATTTTTGGACTACGGCCCAGAGCATCTAAAACCACTCAGAATGCAAGAAATTGCCACAGCGGTAAACGTGCACCTCTCTACGGTTTCGCGAGCCATCCGTGGGAAATATGCGCAAACGCCTCAAGGCATTTTGCCACTTAAAGGGTTTTTCTCTGGCGGGCAAACCACCAGCCGTGGTGGCAATCGTTCGCGCGTTGCCATTCAAGAGCGCATCCGTGAAATTGTTGGCGCGGAAGATAGCAGCCACCCCTACAGCGATGAGGAAATCGTCCGCATTTTGAAAGAACGCGATGGTGTGAAAGTTGCGCGCCGTACCGTTACGAAATACCGCAAGATGATGAATATTCCAGCCTCAACTTTGCGTCGCTCTTATTGATTGGTTTTGCTAGAATTAAGGGCTAATCATGGCCAACATTCGCGCAAATAAAGCCCGCAAGGGGAATATCATCATCATCGATGGTGAGCTTTTCATCGTGACTTCCCACGAGTTCCGTAAGCCGGGCAAGGGCAGTTCCTTCAACCAAATTAAGCTGAAGCACCACACAACGGGCGCTCAGAAGGCCCTGCGCCTTTCCTCAGATGAGACACTGGAGCTGGCCTACCTCGACCGCCGCCAAGCGACTTACAGCTACAAGGAGGGCGAGAATTTTGTCTTTATGGATATTGAGAATTACGAGCAGTACTTTCTTACGCCCACTTTGGTCGACGAGGCAATGCCCTTCGTGCGCGAAAACCAACAAGTTGGCGTAACGCTTTACGAGGGTAGCCCACTCACCGTTGAATTGCCAACAACCGTCGTGCTCAAAATCACCGAGGCCGAGATTGGCGCCCGTGGAGACACCGTCACAAATGACAAAGTTAAGGCCGTTGCCGAAACGGGGCTTGAATTAAAAGTACCGCCCTACATCACCACCGGTGAATATGTAAAGATTAGCACGGAAACGGGTGAATTCCAGGCCCGTGCTAAAGAAGAAGATCAGGCTTAAGGCCTTATCCTTTTTTTCGTCTCGCTTTTTTCGAAGCCTTTTTCTTCACAGGAGAAGGCTTCGCTTCCTTTGAGCCTTTCTTGGCTTTTTTCCTTGCCATGCGCTTGGGCGCATTGATGCGAGCTGCACGGCGCTTCGCGCGCGCCAGTTCTTTACGCCATTCCGGTCGAGCGTGAGAGCCCTCTTCGAGGGCCCGCTGGATAACCGTCGCCGCTTCAACGGGGTCGTCGGTCACATAGAAGAGATCTAAGTCATCTGCCGAGACGGTACCTTCGGAAACCATCGAGCGCTTAATCCAACGCACGAGCCCACCCCAGTATTCTTTGCCCATCAAAACGATGGGAAAGTTTTCCATCTTATTGGTTTGAATAAGCGTGAGTGCCTCAAAAAACTCGTCCATTGTGCCGAAACCACCCGGAAGGACAACATAGCCCAATGCATACTTTGCGAAACAAACCTTACGCGCAAAGAAGTAGCGGAAGTTCATTTCCAAATCCTGGTATGGATTGGGGTCTTGCTCCATGGGGAGGTCAATGTTCAGGCCAACCGAGAGGCCTTGACCATCTTTAGCGCCATGATTGGCGGCCTGCATTGCACCTGGGCCACCCCCGGTAATCACGGTGTAACCGCGCTTTGCGACCTCTTCGGCCGTGCGACGCCCCATTTCATACCATGGGTGTTTTTCAGGAGTGCGTGCCGAGCCAAAAATCGAAATAGCGGGGCCAATGTCTTTGAGCGCATCGAAACCTTCAACGAACTCACCGAGAATTTTCAATGCCATCCAGGCATCACCTTTGTCTTTTGCGCGCAGTTCTTGCAACGCAGCTGCTTGTCTTAATTTACTTTTTACCATTCCCATAGGTTACTTCACTTAAGCAATAACCTCCAGAATTCTCTTCTGATATCTCTTTGCTATTTCCGCTAAACTGAATCCATGCAAGCGCAAACTTCGCACCCCCGCCCCACTGTCTTCCTAGACAGAGATGGCACGATATTGCGTGAAATACCCTATCTGGCGAGAGCCTCTAAAGCAGAGTTGCTACCCGGCGTTGGCCAAGGCTTGGCGACACTTCAACAAGCTGGAATGCTCCTGATTGTTGTGTCAAATCAAAGCGGTGTCGCCCGCGGCCTTCTTGACGAAGGCCACCTTCTCTCCATTCAAGAAGCGACCCAACTTCAGCTCTCAGAATATGGGGTAAAAATCGATGCGTGGTACCATTGCCCGCACCACCAAAGCGTAGGCGTGGCCCCGCAAAGGCGGCGTTGCCACTGCCGCAAACCTAGAGGTGGCCTACTCAGCAAAGCCTCGGAAGATTTTCAGATTGACTGGGAGCGTTCCGTCGGGGTGGGTGATGACATTCGAGATTTACAAGCATTTGCTGCACACGACTTGGCTACTGTTCTCGTCGCAACAGGCAAGGGCCGAGCCTCACAGCAAAAGCTTGCGGAAGACGGTAAAGAATCCGACCTCTTTTGCGCCCATATCGGCGAGGCGGCCCCTTGGATTTTGCGTCACGCAAAAACGGCCTGAACTCAGGCCAAATCGCTGATAGAATAAAGCCCACATAGGAGTTTTGTCTTTCTCTCCCACACATCCCCTCGTGCGTGCTTTGCTACCCGCAGACCAGAGCTCTCTACTTGAGATTCTGTCCCTGCTCTCTCCAAAGCATCGTTTTGAGCTTTCTTCGCCCCGCCCCGCGCATTGGTTTCAATGGCTAAGCGAGAGTGATCTTGGTGGCTTTGTACTCGATACAGATACTGCATGCGATGAGACCTTAACTTCTCTTGAGGCAGCGCATGAATATCGGCCCAGCCTCCAGTCCCTCTTGCTCGTAGGCAAGCGCGGCTTAGTCGGCCACGAGAACTTGCTACTTCTGCCGGGTGTTTGCCTTTTGCCCAAGCCCTGGACACCCTCCGCCCTAAAGCGCTTCATGCAAGCGCAAACTGAGTCGAGTTCCGAGTTGCGTGCTGACGATTCACTTTTCCTAGCCAGCCTCGTGGAAGACCTCCGAGACTCTTTAAGTGCTTCCACCGGGTACTTGCAACTTTCACTCGATGTCAAGGAGGAGCAGCAAACCCGACTCCTACAAACCGCTATTGAAGCCTCGCGTCGTCTAGACGAGCGACTCAATGCCTTGATGCTGGCCAGTGGCTCGCAAGGAGCTCACCCTACCGACATTGACTTATCCCAAGTATTCCCTGACTCCCTCAAGGAAAAAGTGACCGTATTTGCCGACCCCAAGGTTCTTGCAGCGACATCGCTTGTTGCTATCTCTTGGCTCGAACGATTCGGCACAGGAGGCAGCCCTGCCCTGGAATTGCATCAAACCGAATCAAGTGTCACCCTCAACTGGATGCTGCAGATCGGCGCACAGTTACCGGACAATCCGGTGACTCCACCACCCTTCCTGCGTATTCTTTTAGGCAAATTAGCCGAACGCGTCCCTGCTCAACTAAAACTTTCTTATGCCGCAGGTGTGATCCCAACAGCAGTTGCCCTGATTTGGAACCGATCGTTAAGCAACGCCGACGCGGACTAATTGCCGAGCAAGACGCTGCGGTACAGAATGATGTGATAAACCAGCAACAACTGGTACAACACTAATGCAATCATGACGCCCTTACGAGCAGAGGGGAAATTCTTAAGAATGCAAAACAAAATGGCGCCAAAGCCAACGCCCAGGCCCTTTCCGAGCAAAAAAGCCCAAGGCCCTAATCCAAGTAGCCAAAGAGCTACTGGGTTTGCCTCAGCCCCCCCACGCTGAAGATAAATCATAGTGAAGTGAGAATCGAGGAGATTCAATGCAAGGAAAAACAGGAGCAAGGCCCACAATCGCGGGGAATATAGATCAACATAGCCTGGTGCACTTTCGCCATCTCTTCGACCATTGTCCGTGCGGCGCCCCCCAAAAAACGAATAACGAGAGATAAAAGGTGTGGGCTTTTGGCGACGGTCGATGCCGTCCCAAGTTGAGCCCTCTCTACGATTTTCAGTCATGCTAAAGAGTGGGTTGACGAATGCGCAAGAGCGTAAAAATCGTCAGGATGAAAATCGTAATGTCTAGAAAAATCGATTGATTTTCGACATAATAAATGTCGTAATCAAAATTTTCATGAATGGGGTGAGCACGAGCATCTGACACTTGCCACAGGCCAGTTGCTCCGGGCTTGACACTTAAACGCTGGCGACCGAGCTCGTTGTAAGCTTCAACAATAAAGGACTGCTCAGGGCGTGGACCAACGAGAGACATATCCCCCATCACTACATTCCAAAGTTGGGGAAGGTCGTCCAGCGAAGTATGCCTCATGAAGGCACCAAAGGGTGTAACGCGTGGATCTTTTTTGGATGTGGGCATGGGAGCGTCGCCGCACATATCAAGATACATGGATCGAAACTTATACATCCTGAAGGGGCGGCCGCCTTTGCCAATGCGGTACTGCTGAAACAATGCGGGCCCCTTCGAGGTGATGCGCACCAACAGAGCCGTCAAAATCAAAAGCGGAGAAATCAACAGAAGCCCAGGAACCGTAATCACTAAATCCATGAAACGCTTCGCGAAGGAATAGAACACACGGGTGCGCCTCTTCTCGGGCGGTGTCAACAGAGGTAAGGAGTCGATGCTCTCTACCGTGTAAGACTTGGTGAAGAAATGGTAGAGCCGCGGGACGACTTGGTATTCAATCTCCAAATCCTCAATTGCCTTGCAGAGCATGACCAGCTCGGCCTCTTCAAGTTGAGGTTTTGCGACAAAGACACGACGGATGTCGTTGGATGTAACAATTTGGTCTAATTGGTCAATGCCACCTAAAACGGGGAAGCCGCGTACCTTCCGACCATGCATCTCTTCATCAGAATCTAAAAAACCAACAAAGTTGTAGCCCAAAGTTGGAAAGAGACGCAGCTTTTGCTCCAGTCGCAAAGCCATCGGCCCCGTACCAAAAATAGCGACCTTTGTATTTCCAAAATCTTTTGCATGCAAATAGCTCAAAAACTTGAACATGAGAGCTCGTTGAACGACCATCACCAAGAAAATGGAGCAAAAGAGGAGAATAAATAATGGCCGGGAATAGCTCTCGATGCTCTCCAATTCCAAGGCATGATGAATCGGCTCAAGGAAGCGATAAATGGCATGCTCTAGAGGCACGCTGTCTGCCGGCGCCGCTTTTAGGAGAAAAATAGAAGTTGCCGTAGCAACGAACGCAATAATTGTGGCTTTAAAAAGCGAACGATATTCTTCCACATTCAGAATGGATTTCTGCCAACGATAAAGACCTACAGACCAAAAAGAACCGAGACACATCGCGACAATCACGACCATCAACTGTCGGTAAAGACCGAGGTACGCAATATTGGGCGCAATCAAGTCGAAGGCGACAAAACCAAGCCAGGCCGCCAGTAAAACGCTGAAGCCATCAAGCCAGACCTGCGCCACAATGTAGCAGGTGTCGAAGTTACGGCGAATCCATTTCATGTCAGGGGTAGTGCGGCTATTGGCCCGAATGAAGCCTACACCGCGCAGAAGCCACTATCCACGCAGACTTCCTCCCAATCGCTCCGCTGCCTGCGTGACCTTTTTGATGAATTTCTGCTCATCTTTATCTGCAAGAGTGCGATCGGAGGCGCGCAACATGGCGCGGAAGGCAAGGCTGCGTTGCCCGGGCTCAAGAGTGCCCCCCTCAAATAAGTCAAAAAGCTCAAGTGAGTCAAGCAGTTTACCTCCGGCGCGGCGTACTTCGACCTCGACCTCGGAATAGGGAATATTCATCGGGAGAGCGAGCGCGACATCAACTTTGATGCCTGGGAAGCGAGAAGGTGAGTGAAAGCTTGGCTTGGACGACTGCGAGGCCTTGTAGATCGCGTGCATGTCAAGCAAAGAAATCACGACCTCTGTGCCGTTAAAATCGAGCTCATCTGCCAAGGCAGGATGCAAGGCGGAAAAAGATCCAAAATCGCTCGCGTCTTTTCCGCGATGAGCGAGTGCAGACATTTGTAACCGCGGATGAGCCCAAGCCGAAGACTCTGTCGTGGGTTGAAAATGTGCGGTCAGGCCGGCCGAAGACAAAACATCGTCAACGAGAGTTCGGGTTTGAGCGAAAAGAGTTTGAAGCGGTGAGCCCTTTTCCTGAATTGGAGCCCAACCCAGAACGGCCAGCCAACGACGCTCGATGGGAGCACCACCCTCGGCAGATGGCTCATAGCCTTTGGCGAACTCAAACAATTGCCCCGCCGGGCGTTCACGCAAATTGGCGTGGGCTTGATCAAGTAACGACGGGATTGGGTTGCGGCGCACCAAACGCACACTGTCAGAAATTGGATTGTCTAAAACGACATAATCTGACAGCTCATGCCCCATACGCTTGACCCAAGCATCATCCAGGAACGAATAGCTCTGCGATTCAAAAGAATGGTGCACGCCAGCAAGACGCTGTGTCAATCGGTGCTCAAGACGGCGGCGGCCATCGCGGGTGGGCGCAACGAGCGGAGCTTCAAGAGGTGTAGGCTGAATTTGGTCGTAACCCTGAAGACGGCCAACCTCTTCAATCAAATCGACCTCAGTCGTAACATCTTTCGTGGCTCGCCAGGATGGGACTTGCACCGCGAGAGTGCCGTCGGCAACCTGCACATCAAAGCCAAGGCGAGTCAAACTCTCAGAAACATCTTGCGGAGACAAATCCATGCCCAATAAACGCGCGGTGCGCTCGGGGCATAAAGTCATTCGAGTGTTCGGTGCAGAGGCAAGGCCAGCCCTAGCTGGTGAGCCGTGGAGCGTGGCGTCAGGGCGCGCATCGGCCAGCAAATAGGCAAAACGGCGCAAAGCCTGCTCGGCAAGACTTGGATCAAGCGACTTTTCAAAACGCATGCTCGCTTCGGAACGAAGGGCATGGCGCTGTGAAGTACGACGCGTGCGGACAGGGTGGAAAACGGCCGATTCGAGCAAGATTCGCGTAGTTGAATCACCGACCTCTGTGCTGGCCCCACCCATCACGCCAGCGAGGGCAACCGCCCCCTTGCTGTCAGCGATAACGAGATCGCGTGGATCGAGTTTGCGCTCTTCATCGTCTAGAGTGGTTAACAGCTCACCTTGCGAGGCTGCCCTGACCGTAATGGCTGGGCTGGCCAATTTCTCAAAATCAAAGGCATGCGTCGGCTGGCCGATCTCTTGAAGGACGTAATTCGTGAGGTCAACGAGATCATTAACCGGCCGTTGGCCCACAGCAATCAAGCGCTCTTGAATCTTGCTTGGTGCAGGCTTGGGGCCCGTTTTCAAATCAACGCCAAGGCCGAAGTAGGCAGGGCAGCCGTCTGCATCCGCCAACTCAATTGAGGCAGCGGTCATGCCACTTGGCCAGGCTTCGAGGACAGGCAATGGCTTCAGCTCACGATTCAATATGGCTGACAGCTCGCGCGCAAAACCGTAGTGGCCCCACAAATCTGGGCGATGCGTCAAAGACTTATTATCGAGATCAAGGACAAAGTCGCTCAAACCAAGGAAATCCACCAGACGGGTGCCGATCTCGGCATCATCTGGTAATTCCATGATGCCCGCGTGCTCGTCAGATAGCTCGAGCTCTCGCTCAGAACAAATCATGCCGCACGAAGTCACACCGCGCAATTTGGCCTTTTTGATTTTAAAATCTCCAGGCAAACAGGCCTTAACCGGGGCGAATGCAATCTTGAGCCCTTTGCGGACATTAGATGCCCCACAAACCACTTGCGCGGGTTCATCGGCGCCATACTCAACCGTAGTCACCGACAACTTATCGGCATCAGGATGTTGCTCACAAGAGACAACATGCCCCACGACAACATCACCAATCGCTTCACCCACGGCTTCGATGCCTTCCACCTCGGCTGTATGCAAGGAAAGCAACTCAGCAATGCGCCCTGGAGTTTGATCGCTAATGTCGACAAAGTCGCCGACCCAATTTAATGAGATTTTCATGCGCGGAATTGCTCGAGGAAACGAAGGTCGCCGCTTAAAAGCCAGCGGATGTCATCAATGCCGTAGCGCAGCATGACCATGCGAGAAAGCCCAAGCCCAAAGGCATAACCGCTATAAACATCAGGGTCGATGTCGCACGCACGCAAAACATTGGGGTGGACCATTCCACCAGGCATCAGTTCAATCCATGTGGATTGCTTGCATACGCGGCAGCCGTCTTTACAGAATGGGCATCGGGCATCAAGCTCAAAGCCGGGCTCAACAAACGGAAAAAAACCTGGTCGCAGACGAGTCTCGACCTTCCGGCCAAAAACGCCCTCAAGCAGCGTATTCATGGCGTGCAACAAATGATGCACCCCAACACCCTTGTCGACAACGAGGCCTTCCATCTGATGAAAAGTGTGGTCGTGCGTGTTGTCAGGCGTCTCCTGGCGGAAGACACGACCTGGCGCGACAACCCGCAAGGGCGCGCCATGCTCGCGAAGGGCACGAATCTGGACACAGGAAGTATGCGTACGCATGCAGACACCTTTGCCTTGCCCACGGCCGTCACCCTCGGGTGTAACCCAAATTGTGTCATGCGACTCGCGCGCCGGATGATCGCTGGGGATATTAAGCGCGTCGAAATTATTATCTTCGAGCTCGACCTCAGGGCCATCGGCAATCATGAAGCCCATCGACTGAAAAACATCTTCGAGCTCGCGTGCAATCTGCCCGATGGGGTGCAAACCTCCAGCAGGCGGCTTGGGCCCTGGCAAAGTGGCATCTAGGCCCTCGCCCGCCAAATCTGAAGCAAGCGCAGTGGCGTTTAAAGCCGCCCGCGCCTTTTCAATCTGGGCGGCAATCGCCTGTTTTACCTGATTGGCCGCTTGACCTGCTGCGGGACGATCTTCTTTCGGAAGCGTACCTAGGCTCTTAAGCAGATCAGTCAGGGCCCCTTTTCGCCCAAGAAGACGAACCTCGATTGCTCGAAGTTCGTCTTCAGAATTGGAGTCCTCGACGGCCGTTAAGCCCTCGTGGCGGAGTTCCTCGAGGCGCTCAAGCATGGCGGATTAAGCGGCCAGGGCCTCTTTTGCCTTTTCGGCAACAGCAGTAAACGCTGCTGGGTCATGGAAAGCCAACTCAGAAAGAGCACGGCGATCAATGTCGATGTTTGCCTGTTTCATACCGTGGATAAGACGGCTGTAAGATAAATCATTCATGCGGGCAGCGGCGTTAAGACGCTGAATCCAAAGACGACGAAAAGTACGCTTTTTATTCCGGCGGTCGCGATATGCGAAATTGCCAGCGCGCAACAAGGTCTCTTTGACCGTACGCAATAAGCGACGGCGACCCTGATGAAAACCCTTGGCGCGACGCATCAAGCGACGGCGGCGACGAAGGCGTGGGACTACATTGCGTGTACGTGACATCGATTAGGCCCCCATCATCTTGCGAAGGTTTTTAGCGATGCGACCGACAGCAACTGCCGATTGGCGCAGTTTGCGCCGACGCTTTGCGGATTTGCAAGTCATCCTGCAACCCGTCATCATGTGACGGCGAATGACTTTGCCATTTTTGGTGAGTTTCATGCGGCCTGAAACGGCCTTTCTTGTTTTCTGCTTGGGCACGGTATTACCTGTGTCTTAGGGCCAAGGGGAGAATGGTGAACCGCAGATTGTACCGCGGCTCAGTCTAGGGTCAATCCCAGAATGACGAGAATAATCGTAAGTTTATTCCTCGTCAGGAGTTTCGGTAGGCGGCTCAACCCCGGGCGGCTCAGCCTCAACGGGTGACTCGATTACGGGCAAGCTCAAATCTTCAGGTCGTTCTACAACGGGCAAGGCTACTCCAGGGTCGACATCGACCTTAGGCTCAGCTTTCTTTTTGCTCTGGATGAGTTTCATTTGCTGAGCGCTCAACGGACCAATCATCATGGTCATGCGCCGACCGGCCATCCGCGGCTCACGCTCAACTTTAGCAATTTCAGACAAAGCCTCAACGACGCGCATCAACACATCACGCCCTCGGTCTTTGTAGGCCATTTCACGGCCGCGGAAGAGACAGGTAATCTGAACCTTGCTACCAGCGCTGAGAAACTCAGTTGCCTTGCGGATTTTGATATTAAGGTCATTAACATCAATCTTAGGGCGAACACGCACCTCTTTCATTGCAGCGGTCGTTTTCTTCTCTTTGGTCTTTTTGCGCTTTTTTTCTTCGTATTTGAATTTGCCGTAATCCAAAATACGACAAACGGGCGGATTGGATTGTGGCGCGACCTCAACCAAGTCAAGCCCGGCCTCTTGAGCCATTTTCAGAGCCTTGGGGGTTGGCGTTGGGCCAATCTGAGTGCCTTCAGCGTCAATGAGGAATACTTCGCGGATACGAATCCGGCGGTTGACCCGATACTTTTCTTTTACGGGTGGTGCGTAGCGCTTGCGTCTGCGTGGAGGAATGAGATTTACCTGCTAGTTTGTTTGAGTTTCGTCAGCCTCAGAATCAGCGACTGGCGCGAGGAGCAGTTGAAGCTCTTCGATTTGAGAAAGGTCGACATCAGATGGAGCACCCGTCAAAGGGCAGCCCCCCACTGAAGTCTTTGGAAATGCGATCACATCGCGAATGGTCTCAGCGTTAAACATTAACGCGTAAAGACGGTCAAGGCCGATGGCAAAGCCGGCGTGTGGTGGTGGCCCATACTTAAAAGCCTCAAGCAAGAATGCAAAACGGCGCTCGGCCTCTTCTGCATCAAGCCCAATTGCTGTAAAAATGTCGCGCTGCAAATCAGCATCATGAATTCGAATCGAGCCTGAGCCCAACTCAACGCCATTGAGCACCAAGTCGTATGCGCGTGAGCGAATGCCTTCGCGGCCGCCCGATTTAAGCGCCTCGATGTCTTCTTCAACAGGGTAAGTAAACGGATGGTGCGCGGGCGTCCAGTCACCGTCATCGGTCTCTTCGAACAGCGGAAATTCCGTCACCCAAACCAAGCGGTCAGGGCCTTGCACCAAATCCATCAAATCGCCTGCACGACGACGGACGGCATCAAGGGCAACCATTGCACGCCGCGGACGGTCGGCAATCGTGACGAGTAAGTCGCCCTCAACCGCAGATGCTGCCGCTAAGAAGCCCTCACCCTCATCGCTCTTTAAGAAACGAGAAAGTGGGCCGGTCGGGCCGTCTGGGCCAACCTTGCACCAGGCTGCCCCACCGGCGCCAGCGTCTTTTGCCGCGGCCTCGATGGAATCAATCTGCTTGCGAGAAAGCGATGCACCACCTGGCACGCGCACACCACGAACCCAACCACCCTTTTCGAGAACACTCTCAAAAATCGAAAAGCCAATCGTCAATGCAGGGGCTGCCAAATCGACAACCTCAAGTGGGTTGCGCAAATCAGGTTTGTCGGTCGCAAAACGCGACACCGACTCAGCATATGGAATACGCTCAAAAGGCGTCTGCAAAGCCTCGCCCTGCATCTCTTGGTAAAGCCCAAACATCACGCGCTCAACGAGTGCGTAGACATCTTCTTCGTCGACGAAGGACATTTCCATATCCAACTGAGTGAACTCAGGCTGACGGTCGGCGCGCAAATCCTCATCGCGCATACAACGCGCAATTTGGAAATAGCGGTCCATCCCACCCACCATGCTCAACTGCTTAAACAACTGAGGCGACTGCGGCAAGGCATACCAACTATTGTGCTGCCGACGATTCGGCACCAAGTAATCGCGGGCGCCTTCAGGAGTCGACTTGGTCAACATCGGTGTCTCAACCTCAACAAACTGCTCAGCCATCAGCGTGCAGCGCAAAGAATGGTTCGCCCTAGAGCGCAACATCAATCGCTCAGCCACCGGCGCACGCCGCATGTCGAGATAGCGATACTTCATCCGCATCTCTTCCGGCACATCGAGATCATCGACAATCTCAAAGGGCAAACGCGCGGCTTTCGTCACCACGGTGACCTTTTCAGGCACGATCTCAATATCGCCAGAGTCGCGGCCTTGGGTACGAAACGCCTCGTCTCGCAGTCGCACCACACCCTCAACCTGCAAAACATATTCAGGGTGTAAGCGAGTCAGCGCCTGCCGAATTTCTTCGGTCGCACTCTCATCAGCCGTCAATTGGATGTCGCCATAGCGGTCACGCAGGTCGACAAAAGAAACCCCACCGTGGTCACGGCGATTGGAAACCCAACCGCATAGTGTTACATGCTCTCCTGCGTGCTCAGCACGCAGTTCGCCACAGGCATGGGTCCGCCAGGAGGCGGACAAACTCATTTCGAAGTAGTATTCATACGCATCAAGGAGCGACGCAAAGCCGCTTCGGCCCGCGTTGCATCAAGATCAGATTTGCGAGCACTCAGGCGCTCACGGGCACGCTCGGAAGCCGCGCGTGCTCTATCCATATCAATCTCGCCAGGCTTTTCAGCAGAACGAGTCAAAATGGTCAGGACATTATCCCGCACCTCGGCAAAACCGTCGTGCACCAGATACGAAACCTCTTCGCCAGTAGTCATGCGGCCGACAATCAGCCCAGACTCGGTCAAAGAAAGCATCGTAGCGTGCCGCGGCAAAACACCGAAAGAGCCATCTTCGCCAGGGAAACGCACGCCATTTACTTCAGCCTCAAGGACCGTAGCAGAAGGCGTCACAATGCGCAGCGTAAGAGTGGAAGCAGTCACAGTTAACTCAGGTTACAGGGTTTTGGCTTTTTCGATGGCCTCATCGATGCCACCAACCATGTAAAATGCGTTTTCAGGCATGTCATCATGCTTGCCATCGAGGATTTCCTCGAAAGAACGCACGGTCTCATCTTTCGGCACAAACTTGCCTGGAGAACCCGTAAAGGACTCAGCCACAAAGAAAGGCTGGGAAAGGAAACGCTGCAGACGACGCGCGCGGTGCACGACCTGCTTGTCTTCGTCAGAAAGCTCTTCCATACCCAAAATAGCAATGATGTCTTTTAGGTCGGCGTAGCGCTGAAGAATCCGCTGGGTACGAGTCGCGATGCTGTAGTGATGATCACCAATAACCTGTGGGTCAAGCATACGGCTAGTCGACTTGAGCGGGTGCACAGCAGGGTAAATACCAAGCTCAGAAATTGCACGGTCAAGAAGAATCGTCGAGTCAAGGTGAGCAAACGATGCTACAGGAGCTGGGTCAGTGAAGTCATCCGCAGGGACATAAACAGCCTGCATCGAAGTCACCGAACCTTTCTTGGTTGAAGTAATCCGCTCTTGAAGCGCACCCATTTCCGAACCAAGCGTTGGCTGATAACCCACGGCAGATGGGATACGGCCAAGAAGCGCAGACACCTCAGACCCAGCCTGAACAAAGCGGAAGATGTTATCGACAAACAACAGCACGTCTTTGCCCTCTTCGTCACGGAAGTACTCAGCCATGGTCAAACCAGACAAAGCAATGCGCAAACGAGCACCAGGAGGCTCATTCATCTGACCGAATACAAGAACAGCGTTATCGATAACAGCTGCTTGCGAACCGTCTGGTGCAGTGTACTCTGCCTCAGACATCTCGAGCCAAAGGTCGTTACCCTCACGAGTACGCTCGCCTACACCACAGAAAACAGAGAAGCCACCCTTTTCTACAGCCGTGATTCGAATGAGCTCTTGAATCAGCACGGTTTTGCCCACACCCGCACCACCAAAGAGACCAATTTTGCCACCAAGAGCAAACGGGCACAGGAGGTCAACCACCTTAATGCCAGTTTCAAAGACCTTAGTTACAGGCTCTTGATCATCGTAATCGGGAGCTTTGCGGTGAATCGGAAGATGCTTATCGAAGCTGATCTCACCTTTAACTTTGGCGTCGAGTGGGCGGCCCAACAAGTTAAACACACGACCCGTAGTCTCTTGACCCACAGGTACCATGATGGGATTACCGGTACCGAATGCTGGCTCACCACGACGCAAACCGTCGGTGGTAGCCATAGCAACGCAACGGCAAAGACCGTCGCCGAGGTGTTGGGCAACTTCGAGTACGAGATCATCACGGCCCTCCATGGGGACATTGATGGCGTCGTTAATGGCAGGCATTGCTGACTCGTCGAAAGCGACGTCAACAACGGGTCCGAAGACCTGCTTGATTGTTCCTTGGGCACTCATGGGAGGCGTTTGTTGGATGTTTTGATTAGAGGGCTTCTGCGCCAGAGACAATTTCCAGAATTTCGGAAGTAATCTTCTGCTGGCGCGCTCGGTTGTATTCCCGAGTGATTTCAGTCTTCATGTCGGATGCTGCCTCAGTGGCATTAGTCATCGCAAATCGACGTGAAGCGTATTCGGAGGTAATGGACTCAAGAAGCGCGTGGTAGATGCGCGTCTCAAGATAGCGAGGGACAATACTGCCCATCACTTGCGGAGCACTCGGCTCAAGGATGACATCTGCTGCTTCACCAACGGCCTCTGATTCATCATCAGCAATCGGCAAAAATGCGCCCATTTCAGGCACATAGCGCATCATCGAGACAAAGCGCGTAAAGCAGACGGAAACCCCTGAAAGATTGCCAAGACGGAATTCGCGCACCAGCATGGAGCTGATAGACGCGGCTTCTGCAAAAGTCATCTTTTCGAGGTTGAAGTCTTCGAGGTGTTGAGCAACGGGGTAACCCATGCGTTCAGCATGAGCCATGGCCTTGCGACCCACCACATAGAGGACGAAATCTTGATCGAGTTTGGCGACGGCGGCATCGAGTTCTTTGCCAACCGTTGTGTTGTATGCACCACATAGACCCCGGTCAGAGCCAATGAAGAGAATGCCTATTGGCTTGCCTTCCGCCCCAGGGGCGAACAAGGGTGCAGAATCACCTGCAGCCGATGGCTCGGAAGCCACCGTGGCCGAAAGACCACGGATCAGCTCTTCGATGCCTTCGGTGTAAGGCTTAGCTTCAACAGCAACAGTTTGAAAGCGACGCAGCTTCGTCGTAGCCACCATTTCCATGGCGCCGGTAATTTTTTGAATATTACCTACGCTGGTGATGCGGAGTCGAAGGTCGCGGATGTTTGCCAAAGCTCTAGGTTGTTAAGCGTTGAAGGTTTTGAGGAAAGTCTCGCAGGCGGCGGTGACTTCTTGAGCCATCTCGTCGGTCCACTTGACGCCCCAGTCATTGAGGGTTGCCATGAGCTCTGAGTGACTGTCACCCATGTACTCGACAAAACCAGTCTCGAACTCGGTGACTTTGTCGAGCTCGACATCGTCAATCAAGCCAGCCGTACCCGCGAAGATTGCCACAATCTGTGCAGCGTTACTCATCGGGACATACTGACCTTGCTTAAGGAGCTCGACCAAGCGAGCGCCGCGGCTAAGAGATTGTTGAGTCGCTTCATCAAGGTCGGAACCAAACTGAGCGAAAGCCTCAAGTTCACGGAACTGAGCCAAGTTGATGCGCAAGCCACCAGCCACTTTCTTCATGGCAGGAGTTTGAGCCGCACCACCCACACGCGATACCGAGATACCCACGTTTACAGCAGGACGGATGCCAGAGTAGAACAAGTTAGCCTCAAGGAAAATCTGACCGTCAGTAATCGAAATTACGTTAGTCGGGATGTACGCTGAAACGTCACCCTCTTGAGTCTCGACTACAGGAAGCGCAGTCAAAGAACCGCCACCTTTCTGGAAGCGAGGGTTTAGATCTGGAGCGTTAACGGACAACTTGGCCGAACGCTCGAGGAGGCGTGAGTGCAGATTAAAGATGTCGCCTGGGTAGGCCTCACGCCCTGGAGGGCGGCGCAACAACAACATCACCTGGCGATAGGCGTAAGCCTGCTTGGTAAGGTCATCGTAGGCAATCAGCACGTGGCGGCCCGCATCGCGGAAACGCTCAGCCATGGCCGTCGCCGAATAAGGTGACAAGAACTGCATCGACGCCTCGTGGTCAGCCGAAGCATTCACGATGATGGTGTAAGCCATTGCGCCAGCAGCCTCAAGCTTGAGGTGAACATCAACCACAGTCGACTGCTTTTGACCAATTGCGTTATAGACGCAAATGACTTGGTCGGGGTTACTGATATCGCCCCCACCAGTTGCCTTTTGGTTAATGATAGCGTCAACGATCAGAGCCGTCTTACCCGTCTGGCGGTCGCCAATAATCAACTCGCGCTGACCACGGCCAACAGGAATCATGGCGTCAAGTGACTTGATGCCGGTCATCATGGGCTCCGTGACAGGCTCGCGCTCAATCACCGAAGGAGCAGGTTGCTCAATGGGGCGAAGGTCGTCGTCGGTGGTGTCGATTGCGCCTTTGCCGTCGAGCGGGTTGCCAAGTGCATCGACCACGCGGCCGACCATCGCATCGCCAGTAGGCACAGAAATAATGCGGCCAGTGCTCTTCACGGTATCGCCTTCTTTTACAGAAGACGCGTCGCCGAGAAGTACGCAGCCAACATTGTCTTCCTCGAGGTTGAGGGCCATGCCCATCACGCCATCGGGGAATTCAACGAGCTCAGACATCATGCACTCATCAAGGCCATACACGCGGGCGACACCGTCACCAACTTGCAGAACCTGACCGACTTTCTCGGTCGAGGCAGAGGACTCAAAGCCTTCGATTTCCTTTTTAAGGACTGAAGTAACTTCAGAGGGTTGCAGTTCCATTTTTATGAATTTGTTATGGCTCAACCAGCGTTGAGCTCGACTTCCTGGAGACGCTTGCGTGCGGCATCAAGCCGAGCGCGAGCTGTGCCGTCGTAACGCGTGCCGGCAAGCGTGACGCGGACCCCACCGAGCAGAGAAGCATCTTGGCGAGTCTCAAGAGAGACTTGCTTGCCTGTTGACGCAGAAAAGGAAGCCTCAAGAGCTTCTTTTGCACCCTCATCAAGAGGGAGTGCGGTTTCAAGCAGACCGCGCAAGCGGCCGAGATGCTCATCGTGCAAGACGACGAAAGCGGCAGGGATTTGCGTGAGGACCGACAAACGATTGCGGCGCTCAAGCATGTTAAGTAGGTTGACGAAATGCCGACCGGAATCTTTCATTGCTGCAAGCAGAGTCTCGCGCTTGCGAGCCTCACCGGCGCGTGGATCGAGCAGCCAAGCCGAAACTTGGTCATCTGCAACCACCGATGCCAAAACATCGATATCTGCTGACGCCTGCTCAAGCTCACTCGCGTCATACGCAGCTTGAAAGAATGCCCGCGCATAGCGACGAGCAACAGCGGTGGTCAGGACGACGTCACCCATGATTAGGCACCAACCTCTTTCGAGAAGTCAGAAACCAAACGTTTTTGGTCTTCACCTGAAAACTCGCGAGTCATAACTTTCTCGGCAACTTCAATGCCAAGAGCCACAGCCTCACGACGAAGGGTTTCGCGCGCAGCCGTCAGGGTGCGATCGAGCTCTTCTTGGGCGCGTGCGCGCTCTCGCTCGGCTTCGGCCCGAGCTTCATTGCGCAGTTTTTCGCCTAACTCGGCGGCCTTAGCTTTTTCGGCTTTAACCATCTCGCGTGACTCGCGCATGGCATCTTCTGAATCGGCCTTTGCCGCTTGCATCAGACGCTCCGTGTCCTCACGGGCTGTTTCAGCAGCGCGTGCGGCATCGCGAGCCGCATTTTCGCGGTCTTCGAGTGCTTTAGTGATAGGACCGAAAACAACTTTCCACATGAGAGGAAGACTGACGAGAAAGATAAGAATTGTCCAGATGGTGGCCGATTGCCCAACATTGAAGAAATCCAAACCCCCTTCAGCCTCTTCACTTGGAAGGGCGAGTGCGGCTAAGTAAAGGAGTGGCATCATGTGCGTCTCCGGTTATTTGAGGTTTGCGAGTCGGGTGTCGGCTCATCCACAAGGAATGAGCCGGTCGCCCCGCGAGAGCAACTCAGACCACTAAAGAGTGGCGAGAAGAGCAACAACAACTGCAAACAGTGTCGCGCCCTCAATGAGTGCGGAAAGGATCAGAGCGTTGCCTTTGATGTCACCGGCGGCTTCTGGTTGACGAGCGATAGCTTCGTTGCCAGCAGCACCGATTTTGCCAATGCCCATGCCAGCACCAATGATGGCGAGGCCAGCACCGACGGCGGCAGGAATGAGTGGAGCAGAGGCAGCGGCCTCAACGACAGGTTGTACGATTTCGAGCATCTTTCGAGTCTCAGATTTTGCGGGGTTGGGATCGTTAGTGATCCGGATGCAGGCTTGCGCCCACGAAGATGATGGACAGCAGGGTAAAGATATACGCCTGCAAAAGGGCAACGAAGCCCTCAATGATCATGATGAAGACAGACATGCCAACCGAAGCTGGCGCGACTACCCAACCGGTGCCGGGCGAGCCGTAACCGAAGAAAAACATCAGGCCCATGAATGAAAGGAGCACAAGGTGCCCCCCTACCATGTTGGCCGTCAAACGAACCATCAAAGCGAAAGGCTTAACACATAAGCCAATCAACTCGACAATAAACATCAACGGAATCAACCAGGCCGGAAGGCCATGGGGCAGCAGATTGACCCAGAACTTAATCGGGCCCTGCACGATCATGCCGCCGAGCAGCATGACAAGAAAGGTCATCCCTGCCATCGCGGCGGGAACATAGACCGAAGCGGTGGCCGTCGCGCCGAACGGGACGAGACCAAACATGTTCATAAAAAGAACAAAGAAAAAGAAGGACAAAAACAGTGGGGCTAATGCGCGCGCATGTTTCCGCTCGTGGATATTTGGCGCAACCATGTCTTCGACAATGTAGTCAACGAAGCCCGCTGCGATTTTCGCGCGCTTGCCACCGGTACCATTGCGGACGGCGCGAGCCACGCCGGCAAAGCAAACGAAAATCAAGAATACCGAAAGAGCCTGAAAAATCTGGATATTCCAGATAGGCAGACCAAAGAGCTCCATACCTGTTGCGTGAGGAATCACATGGGCAAACAGGGCGTCGAAAGGCTTAGCCGGATCCACAGCGTGGCCGCCGCCACCAGAGGTGGAAGCTGCTGCGAGGAGTGTCGGGAGAATGCTCACGAGAAAGTGAAGGTATGGGTTCAGTCTCGCGAAGAGCGAGAAGAAGTTTGACGCCAGAGAGCCGCCAAAGAGAGGGTTTCCCCCACGGTCATTGCCGCAAGGAAAGAGAACAGGAAAGCGGGGACATGGTAATTGCCAGTTTTTGCGCCAAAAACCGATGCCACAACTAAAACCCCTATTTTGGCCAGAAAACCACCCACGAGTACAGACAACCAAGCCTGCTGAGGTGCATCGGGCGCAAAAGCTCGCAAACGCCGGTAGTGCGTCAAGAGCTCAAGGGCCATGGCCGAAACCCACCCTGCTGACAAACCCGACCACCACAACTCAGGCCAGAGAGGCCGTGTGAGCAAAGGAAGGAAGGTAAGTGCAAGGAGAAGGAGTTTCATGAATCGGTGTCAGAATCGCTTGGGGGCGAATCGAACTGGAGCTTAAGTCGGTAAATACCGAGCGCCATTCCGAGGGTAACTCCGGCTACGAGGAAGACAGGGAAAGTGGTCAAAAGACCGAGCCAAAGGTCAATTTTGTAGCCAAGATAGCCAAAAAAGCCCATCGTGGCGGCAAATTGAACCCCGATACCCGAGTAGCGGACATAGTCAGCTGAAGGGCTCGAAAGCGTTTTCCGGGAAGAGTCGTCCTGTTGGGGGGAAGCCATTTCCTATCGAATGAGGGAAAGAACGACACCACGGCCAGCACAAAGTAGAGCAGCAGTGGAATCGGGCGGACATTCTAAACACTTTTCGCCTCTATTCAACCGTAACTCTGGCGATACCTTTCCCAAACCCGTATCCTTTCCATCTTCCCCAACCCCTACACCCCAAAAAACCGTGGAAACAACACTCATTCTCTTCAAGCCAGACGCCCTGCATCGCGGGCTCGTCGGTCAAATCCTTGCTCGTTTCGAGAACAAGGGCCTCCAGATGGTCGGCATGCGCCTGATGCGCATGAGCCAAGAAACTGCCGCCCAGCATTATGCTGAGCATGTTGGCAAGCCTTTCTATGAAGGTCTCGTGGGTTTCATGACGGGCTCCCCCATCATTGCCATGGCTCTGCGCGGCCCTGATGCCGTCGGGGTTGCTCGGCGCATGATGGGCAAGACTTTTGGCATTGAAGCCGAAGCTGGCACGGTGCGAGGTGACTTTGGCTGCTCGAAGTCGTACAACTTGCTTCACGGCTCTGATTCACCAGAAAGCGCTACTCGCGAGCTTGGCATTTTCTTCCCGGACGGCCTCGAAGATTGGCAGCCCATCTCAACCCCTTGGGTTTGGGATAACGAGTAACCGACCAAGTCTCAACGACTTCATGGGGGAAGCGCAGCCGCGCTTCCCCCATAATCTTTTAAGATGACACCAATGCGACTCGCCTTCATCCTCTTGCCCGCCCTAACTTGCCTCACGCTTTTGCCAGCATGCGGTGGCCTAGAAGACCAAGAACTACAGTTGCTCGATGCATACAAGAACCGTGCACAGATTTATTACGAGGCCAAGCGTTTTGAGGCAAGCCGGCAACAAGCGCTTCTTGGTCTTGACCTAGCACCAGACGACCCCGTGCTCAACCACACCCTCGGCAGGGCACTCCTTGAGATGCGGTCCTTGGGCAAAATTGTTGACGCTCGGCCCTTCCTCATCAAAGCTTACGATTTAAAACCTGACTACCGTACAGCCTATTCTCTCGCAGAATTCCACCAGCGCTACGGAGTTTTCTTGCGCGACGAATCTATTGGCATCCAACAGTCTCTTGAAGCCTACCCCGAATCTGATTCCGAGAAGCGAGTGAGCCTGGAAGAGCGATCGAGCAAGCAAGAAACGATTGCAAAAGAACACTGGGCGGAAGCACTGACCCTCCTTGATGTCGCTCTTACGGAAGCACCCGAATTCCTACTTGGCCTCCAAATGGCCGCAATGACCCATTCCCTGCTTGGTCATGACGGTATCGCTCTTGAACAGCTGGACCGCATCCTTTCCATTCTTGCCGAATCCAAGACTTACAAAAATCGTCAACTAGCCACCAACACTTCTCTCAGCCTTGCCCAAGAGCAAAAAATTCGCGCTGACTTATTGGACGATATGGGACACGAAATTGGAGTTCGTTTTGCACGCGCGGCGATTTTTAAGAGTCGGAATGATTTGAAAACAGAAGAGTTGGAATACAAGTTTATCCTTCAGCTTAACCCACGCAGCCCGGAAGCATTTTTCGGCCTAGGTATGTGTCTCTACGAACAAGGAAACTTACCCTCCGCAAAATCCAATCTTAAGTCTTTCATCAAACACTCTGAACTGGATTTAGAATCCCAATACACAAAGCAAGCCATGCGCATCATTATGGAGTCAAATGATGCCGCCACTCAGTAGCGATTGGACTTTCTTAGCGATTAAAATGAATCGCAAGCACGCGGACAAGCCCACCGCGCAAAACTCGAATTTGAGTGTGAGCAGGGGCGTCTTGAATCGTTTGCTGGATGTGCTGAAGGAGCGCCTCGCCCACTTGATCATGAGAATCTGCAACATCAGGCAAAAACTGATGCCCAGCCAAGCCAAGCAAAACATCGCCGGGCAAGACGCCAGCTTGGGCGGCAGGCAAACCAGGGTCGACTTCTTCAACGAGCAAAGTTGCTTGAGCACTTCCCTTGCTGTGGCGTAGCTGCATCAGCACCCCAAGCTGGCGGCGGCCAGGAAGCAAGTGACCGAGTTGATGCGGGAATGCATCAAGCAGACGGCCAATGGGGACAGCAAAAGTAACCGATGCTGAAGATAAGAATAAACCGACTAAACGGCCGTGCCGATCAGCCAGCAAACCGCCCCCGTCCCCTGGATTGAGCTCATTTGTAACTTGAAGCAATCCCTCTCGCTTGCCCTTTTTGCGCTCAAAACCCGAAATAAAGCCCAAACCAAGGCTGCAGCCATAGCCAAAAGCATTACCGAGAGAAACGACGACATGCCCAACTCTCTGCTCCGATTCAGGCGACACCAAAGGGCCAGTTAGCCCAAGCTTGGGTGCTCGCAGAAGGAGGAAACCGTAGGTTTCGTCGTAACCCATGCGCTGAGCGGAAAAACTTTTGCCATCAAAGCGGATGACCTCGGCAGAAGTGAAACGCTTTTTTGCTGGGCCTGGTGCGAGCAAAAAACCACTCTTGCCCATAACAACGCCAGAAACTAATACCGTTTGGGGCTTTACTCCTGGCCCAGCATTTACTGGCGGTGCAATTTGATAGCGAACTTGAACGACCGCACGATGCAGCCCCTCGTAGAGCTTCACCAACTCGTCTTCCATAGCGCCAAGCGCACTAAAGCCAACCGTCATCACGAGCTCGCCGGGCAATTTCAGCTCAGCTTCGGGCTGAACCCAATCTGACTTGTCAGGAGTAACGGGCAGCAGGCCTTCCTGTGGAACGGCCGGCAAGAGCCATGCGGCCATGCAAAGCAAGAAGGCGCTCATCGGAAAACCTAGAACCGCCGGCGGCGAACGGAAACGGGCACAGCCGCACCGGCTTCATTGCCTTGAACGGGCAAATCGCGGAGATAGGCGCCATTTTCAAGCAAGAAGCGCCGAAGCTCTGTATCTGGGACCTCGACCAAGGCCCCAGAAGGGCTCGCAACAATGGGCTCGATCTCTGCCGAAGGGCTTGCCTCCATTGCAGCAACAGGCTGGCCAATCGTGGCAGTCGGGTGGAGTGCTTGGGGCATACTAGGGATCAGCAAGTTCAAACCGACCGCAATGGCAAGCATTGCAGCCACAGCTGGCAACCACGCCGAAAGGCGGTGGCGCCAAGGGCTCTCTAAAGAAGCGAGTGCATCTGCCGCATCAAGCCTAGGCTCAAGGTCGACCCAGATGCCACCAACAGCTGGCTCAAGCAAGGCCTGCATTTGCATCGCGTCGAAAGAAGTCTGGAAAGACTGGCTCTCGCTTGCACAACTCGCGCAATTTTGGAGGTGAGCCTCAACGGCCACAGCCTCGTCAAGGGAAAGATCGCCACCAATATGCAGTGGTAAAAGTTGAAGAGTTGCTTCGCAGGTCATAGGGCTTCACCACCTTCTTCCGTGCCAAGCTGGCGTTCCCAGTGCTCACGGAAAAGTTTACGGGCATGGTGCAGACGCCAGCGGACGGTGCCAGGCGTTGTGCCAACGGCATCGGCGATATCGCCACAGGACATGCCCTCGAGGTCGCGCATGGCTAAGACCTCACGGAAAGAATTAGGGAGGGCTTCCAAAATACGCCCCACTAATTGGCGACGCTCGCGCGCGCTTACTTGAGCGGCTGGCCCTGGTTCACTAGCCCCCCAATCTCCCACCAGCTCACCAGCGCCATGAGGCGTGCCCGGCTTAAGGCGACGCAGCGTGTCAACGCAATGATTGCGAAGAATGCGGAAATACCAAGTAGGGAACTTACGCTTGGGGTCGAATTTGTCCCGACTTGCGTAAACCTTGAGAAAAGACTCTTGGACGGCCTCGCGTGCAACCTCGGTGCGACGCAAAATGCCGCGAGCCGTATGGAGGGCCCGGATCTCGTAACGCTCAACGAGTAACCGGAAGGCATCGCGCTCACCTTGGCAGGTGAGAGCCATAAGCTCTTCGTCGGAAAGCGAGGCCCAACCGTGGTCGGCTGGCTCAACTTCAGCCAGAACGCCGTCGGCCAGAGAAGTCTTGGCTGCAGCGGATGAAACGAGTTTAAATGCGGAACTACCCATGGTGTCGCTCCTGTTTACGCGCGGGGACCTCGTCGAGTTAGAGGAATTTCCAGATTCCTTAAACATCAACCCTCGCCATGGATTTCGCTCGGAGACCCCACGCGGGAATCGGAGCTATCAAGCCTAGATTCGGGCGTGTCGTCGCGAGCGGGTGAAGTCTCGGTGCCCATGCGCGAGGCAGAATCAAGCGCTCGATGCTCGACAGAACTCTGCACCTCGGCGATATGGCGGAACTTACGGTACCGTGCTTCCAGCAGTACATCCATAGGCACTTCAACGAGTTGGTCAAGCCAAGATTCAATCTTGTCTTTCACAATTTGCATCGCGTCTTTCGGGTGAGCATGTGCACCCCCGATTGGCTCCGGGACGATTTCATCCACAATTCCAAAACCGAGCAAATCATCAGCAGTTAACTTAAGAGCATCTGCGGCCTTTTCTTTTCCGTCAGCAGAGTGCCACAAAATCGAAGCACAACCCTCAGGAGAAATAACGGAATACCATGAGTTGTCCATCATGGCGACCTTGTCGCCAATCGCGATGCCGAGCGCCCCACCCGAGCCGCCTTCGCCAATGACGAGACAAACGATGGGTACTTTAAGACCAAACATCTCGTGGATGTTTTCAGCAATGGCGCGAGCTTGGCCACGCTCTTCGGCTGCGACACCAGGGTATGCGCCTGGCGTGTTAATCAAACAAACAACCGGCAAGCCCATACGCTCGGCCAACTTCATTTTGCGCAAAGCCTTGCGATAGCCCTCGGGGTGGGCAGAACCAAAATTACACGCCAAGCGCTCTTTGGTGTCGCGACCCTTCCGCTGGCCAACCAACAAAACCTTATGCTCGCCAATCGTGGCCAAGCCCGTCGCCATCGCGGTGTCATCGCCAAAAACGCCGTCACCGTAAAGCTCGACCCAGTCATCACAGATTGTCGAGATGTAATCACTTGTCAGCGGGCGATTCGGATGGCGCGCAACCTGCACACGATTCCATGATGACAACTCCGCATAAATCTCATTCGTCAAACGCTCAAGGCGCTCGCGATAAAAAGTAAGCTCTTCGCTTAGGTCATGCGTGGTCTGGGCCGACAGCTCCTCCAACTCAATGAGACGGGTGCGGACATCCTCAATCGGCTGCTCAAACGGCAGAGCCGCAGGAGGGGAGATTATCGTTTTCTTTTTGGCCATGACAGGTGCGGGGCATGGAAGCCGTGCCCTCGTTCCACTAGGATACCCTCTAAACCCGGTCGGAGACCACCATGGAAACCCAAATTGACGCCTGGCGCGTAGAACTTGAACTTCGGAAAGACCGTCCCGACCCTGTTGGCGACTCAGCGCTTTCCGCCCTGCAGGCCCGTGGGCTAACTATTCAAGCCCTCCGATCGGGGCGCGGATACCTGCTTCCGGCCAGCTTGCCCGAGGCGGAAGTCACTCTAGCAGCGACTCGTTTATTCGCAGATTCAGTCACCGAATCCGTACGGGTTATCCCCCCTGGGAAGACCTCCCAGTCGACTGGCGTTCAAGTCGTCGTCCGCCGGATGGCAGGTGTCGCTGACCCCGAGGCCGCTAGTGCCGAACGCTCTCTCCCACTCGTTGGGGTGCAATTGCCAGCTGGCACGCCGGTTGAGACTTACCGTTTCTTTCGCACAACAGATGACATTGACGGAAATGATTTTCTCAAAGCGTCAATGCGCGCTTTGGCCAATCCAGTGATTGAAGAGGTCTCATTGGCTGAATCATCCTTTGGCATCCACCCTAACCCAGGCACGCGCCGGGGCGAACGCGTTGAGATTGCCATCCGTGAATTGACGGGGGATGATTTACTCGCGATTTCAACGGGCATGAGCTTGGCTTTGACCATCGACGAGATGGAAGCCATTCGTGAATTCTATATTGAAGCCGGTCGTGAACCTACAGATGTTGAGCTCGAGACTTTGGCGCAAACCTGGTCGGAACACTGCAAGCACAAAACATTAACTGGGCCGGTCCGGTTGCGGATTAGCAATGAGGCGGGCGAAGTCACCGAAGAGCGCACTTACAGCAATTTGCTCAAAGAGACCGTTTTTGCTGCGACACAGCAACTTGATAAAGAGTGGTGCTGGTCAGTCTTCAAAGACAATGCCGGTGTGATTGAGCTGACCCCCACTAACGGTGTGGCCATTAAGGTTGAGACGCATAATCACCCTTCGGCGCTCGATCCTTATGGTGGTGCCGGCACAGGCATTGGCGGCGTGATTCGTGATATTTTGGGCACCGGCCTTGGCGCACGGCCCTTTGCGGCTACGGACGTTTTTTGCGTCGGGCTTGGCGGCGATGAGGCGGGCGAGCGTCCACCGGGCACCATGCACCCCGATCGCATTCTTGATGGCGTGATTGCAGGAGTGCGCGATTATGGAAATCGCATGGGCATCCCGACAGTTTGCGGCACGGTGATTCGCCACCCCGGCTACACGGCTAACCCACTTGTTTTTGCGGGTTGTATTGGTGAAATTCCTCGCGATTGCGTCGACAAAGAGACCATGCCCGGCGATCACATTGTGGCGATTGGCGGGCGCACCGGCCGAGATGGCATCCATGGAGCGACTTTTTCATCTGAGGCACTTCACGAAGAAAGTGAAACGCTTGATGCGGCCAGTGTGCAAATTGGTGACCCGATTACTGAAAAGAAAGTTCTCGATGTGATGATGATTGCGCGAGACCAACGCCTTTATTCTGCCACGACCGATTGTGGCGCGGGCGGGTTTTCATCCGCCGTTGGCGAAATGGGCGAAGAATGCGGCGCCGATGTTGAATTGGCCGCGGCACCACTGAAATACCCTGGGCTTTCCTATTGGGAGATTTGGATTTCCGAGGCGCAAGAGCGCATGGTTTTCTCCATCCCTCCAAAGCACCTCGATGCTTTCCAAGCCATTTGCGATGAGCATGAAGTCGAATGCTGCGTGCTCGGCAAATTCACCGACGACCACATGCTGCGCCTGACTTGGCACGGCGAAGAAGTCGCCAACATGCCGATGGAATTTCTGCATGGCGGTGTGCCACAACCATTGCGCGAGGCTACCTGGGTGCGCCCTGATGCGCTTGAGACACCTTGGCCCCAACTTGATGGCGATGCGATTGGCGACTTACTGCTCAAAGTTTTGGGTCACCCGCAAGTT
This sequence comes from uncultured Planctomycetales bacterium, assembly GCA_964584805.1. GTDB lineage: Bacteria > Planctomycetota > UBA1135 > UBA1135 > UBA1135 > JABHIE01. Next base: position 49,703 of record CAZPAY010000009.1, read on the forward strand.
GCCACCAAAGAGTGGGTTGTTCGTCAATACGACCACGAAGTCCAAGGTGGCACGGTCGTCAAGCCTTATCAAGGCGAGACGGGCCACGCTCCAGGTGATGGCACGGTGATTCAACCGACTCCCGCCCGCCCCGAGGGCGTTGCTCTTGGCTGTGGGATTGCACCCCGCCCATCCGAGCTTGACCCTTATGCCGGCACAGCTTGTGCAATTGACGAAGCCATGCGTAATGTCGTCGCGGCTGGCGGCAACCCCGACCGTTGTGCGATTCTCGACAACTTTTGCTGGGGTGATTGCCGCAAGCCTGACCGATTCGGCAGTTTAGTTTTGGCCGCCGAGGCCTGCCTTGATGTCGCCCTCGCCTATGGCACTCCTTTTGTTTCAGGTAAAGATTCGCTTAACAACGAATACCGCGTTGGCGACGAAGAGAAAGCGATTCCACCGACTCTGCTTTGTACAGCGATGGCCGTCGTAAAAGATTGCGCCAAGGCCATGGATGTGCCTGCTCGACGCGCAGGCAACCGGCTGGCCTTAATCGGCAACACGACCCCAGATGGCGGTGGTTCCGTCGCGAGTGATTTATTGGGCCTAACTCATTCAAATGTGCCTCACCCTGACCTTGAGCAAGCCCCAATGATTTTCCGCTCGATTTACGCCGCACGAAATGCCGGTGAATTGGCCGCATGCCATGACCTTTCCGAAGGAGGGCTTGGTGTTGCCGCTGCAGAAATGCTCTTTGGCACGACAAGCCTAGGCATCGACCTCGACTTAGCTGCGGTTTCTTGTACCTCCACAAATCATGCCGCAAGACTCTTCTCAGAAGGTCCGACTCGCTTCTTAGTTGAAGTCCCCAATGATCAGGCCACGGCCTTTGAAAAACGATTTGCGCACCTGCCTTTCCAATGGGTCGGCTCGGTTACAGATTCCGCCTCACTCCTCATTCGCTCAGGGGATTTGCCACTCGCCTCTTTCAACATCCCTACGCTTTTGCAAGCTAACGGTACTTCCGTATGAAACCCCGCGTCCTCCAACTTTTCGCTGCCGGTGTGAACTGCGACCGCGAGCTCCGTTTTGCTTTTGAATCAGCCGGCGCGACGGTGACCGAAATGCACATTCGCGCTTTGATGAAAACGCCTACTGCTTTGCGCGACTTTGATGTCTTTGCAATCCCTGGTGGTTTCACTTACGGCGACGACCTTGGCGCCGGGCGCATCTTGGCTCTTGAGGTTGAAAAATTCTTGGGCGCCGAACTTGCTGAGTTTCATGACCGCGGCGGCACCGTTTTCGGGCCATGCAATGGCTTCCAAATCATGGTGAAGGCTGGCTTACTGCCGGCCTTGCCTGACATGAAAGTCTCGCTGACCTGGAACGACACGCACCATTTCGAATGCCGCTGGACTCGCCTCAAAGTTGAAGATTCCATCCAGCACATCTTGCCCGCTGGGATGATTTTGCCCGCACCAAGCGCTCACGCTGAAGGCAAACTTGTGCTTGGCAACCCTGAAGCTGACTTGGCCCGACTCGAGGCCGAAGGTTGCATAGCATTCCGCTACTGCGATGCTTCCGGCCAATCTACCGATGCATTCCCCGATTGCCCCAATGGCTCGATTGGTGCCATTGCAGGTTTAGTTTCCAAATCAGGTCGCATCCTTGGGCTCATGCCCCACCCCGAGCGCAATCTTTCGCGCCTACACCTGCCTGATCGCGGAGCCGGCGCCTGGGGCGACGGCACCGAAGGGCTTCAATTTTTCCGCGGGCTTTTAGACCGCTACTTGGGCTGATACACTCACCCTACCTCAAAGAGGATTCTGCCATGCGCACCAAAACATTCTTACTCGCTTTTTCTTCCCTTTTCTTAGCCGCTTCATGCGGAGCCGTCATCATCGCTGGTGCAGGAGCAGCAGTCGGCCTCTGGGCTCAAGACGAATACGCGGATGACCGCGGTCAAATCCTACTCAAGCATTCTGCAGAGCATGTGTTTGCCATAGCTAAGACAATCGCACAAGAGCAAGCCGAAGAAGAGCTTGAAGTCAAGGTTATGAAGGTCAGCTACAAGCGCGAGGGTGTCGACTACATCATCCAGGTTTTCTTGATGCCGAAGACGCCTGATTACTGTGAGCTAAAAGTAGTCGCGCGCGAGCTCTATGTTCGCGGACGCGCTGACTTAGCGGAGTATGTCGCGAACGAAATTACTGCACGTCTTTAGGGCGACAGTCACGGCAAAACCCTTCGAGAAGTAGAGCGTGATTGACGAGGCTAAAACCTAATCGATTCGCCTCTGCTTCTTGCAGTTGCTCAATCCCGTCACTGTGGAATTCGGCAATGATGCCACACTCGATGCAAAGGATGTGGTCATGATGCTCGTGACCTAATGAATGCTCAAACAAAGCGGCGCCCGACTTACCATCAAAGGATGTCAAGAAACGCCCCTCGACCATCAACTTGAGCGTGCGATAAACCGTAGCGCGAGAGGCGCGCGCATTTCTCATTCGTGCCCAATCAAACATCTGCTCTGCAGAAAAATGATCGTGTGTTTCCCAAGCAAGCTCAAGAATATCAAGGCGCTGACGAGTCACGCGAAGCTTGCGCTCTTGCAAGAAAAGTTCGAATCGACGGCGTGCGGCTTCTGGTTTCATGTGGCGTGGTGGAAAGAGTCTGCAGCTGCGCGACCAATATCACGGCGAAGAGTTTTCCCTTCGAATTCAATTGCATCGCAGGCGGCGTAAGCTCGCTCACGAGCCTGCCCCATGTTTTCACCTAATGCCGTGACCGCTAAGACGCGACCGCCCGCCGTGAGCAATTGCCCCTCGGAATCGAGCGTTGTGCCTGCGTGAAAGACTTGCAGCGTCTCGTCTTGCTCAATCGCATCAACACCCTGAATCGGGATACTTGTCTCATAACTGGCCGGGTAGCCACCTGACGCCAAAACGACGCAACACGCGGCGCGTGAATCCCACTCGGGTGCCTCAAGCTCATCGAGATTCCCATTCGCACAGGCGAGCAAATAAGGGACGAGGTCTGATTTGAAGCGCATCATCAAAACCTGGCACTCAGGGTCACCAAAGCGCACATTGTATTCCAGCACTTTGGGCCCAACGGCCGTCATCATGAGGCCGGCAAACAAAACGCCAGAAAAGCGGCGGCCTTCGTGATTCATGCCGTGAAGCGTTGGCAACATGACCTCGCGCTCAATGGCCTCATCCATGCGGTCGGAAATCTTTGCATTGGGGCTAATCACGCCCATGCCACCCGTATTGGGACCTTTGCCGCCATCAAGTAAAGCCTTGTGGTCTTGGCATGTTTCGAGAGGCATGAAGGTTTTGCCATCGGTCAAACAAAAAGCACTCGTCTCATATCCGTTAATAAATTCTTCCACCAAAATGACATCGCCCGCATCGCCAAAGGCTTTGCGCTCGAGCATATTGCGTGCCGCATCTTTTGCGACCTCGGCACTCTCGGCGATTACCACACCCTTACCCGCGGCAAGGCCTGAGGCCTTAACCACGACGGGATAACGCAAATCACTCTCCAAATAACTGATTGCGGCGCTCACATTGCGAAACAAACGATGCCCACCTGTAGGAATGCGATGCCGTGACATGACCTCTTTACAGTACGCCTTGGAACCTTCCAACTCGGCGGCGGCCTTGGATGGCCCGAAGACCGCGACGCCCACCTCGCGTAAAGCGTCGGCGAGGCCGTCGACAAGGGGCACCTCTGGCCCAATGACTGCAAGGGTTATTCCATGCTCTTGAGCAAAAGCCGCCACGGCTGTTGAGTCAGAAACAGCAAGGTCGACATTCGTGCCGTGAAGCGCCGTGCCAGGGTTGCCAGGAGCAATCCACAATTGCTCGAGGAGAGGAGATTGGGCGATTTTCCAAGCAAGGGAATGCTCGCGGCCGCCGGAGCCAATGAGAAGGATGCGCATGGGGGGTTCAGTCGTAGACTATGACGCAGTCTAAGCATCCCGTAGATTGATGGGAAGCCAAGACTGCCGCCCCCTACCTCCATGCATCCACCTCGCGACCCTCAGCCATTCCATCTGCCCGACAGTGGCCAGCTTAATCCCAAGCTGCTTGCTCAGATGACCGACATGAGCCCCGACGCGATTTTGTTCATCGACACGCGTCACACCATCCGATATTGGAATCAGGGAGCCGAAGATTTGTTCGGCTATACCGCGGAAGAGGCAAACGGTAGCTACTTTGACCTACTCGTCCCCCGCGATTTACTCAAGGCGGGCGAGCTCGACAACATTAAGGCTGCCACGGAAAAGACCGGCACAATCCATAATTATGTCACGCAGCGCGTCACGCGCGACGGTCGCATCCTGACGGTTTCCCTTTCACGCACACGCATGCTCTCTTCGCAGGGCACAACGGTCGGATGGGGTGTCATCCTGCGTGACATTACCGATTGGGAAAGTTTGCACGCTGAGCTTGATGCCGCAAAACACTTAGGGCAAATTGGCGAGCTCGCTTCGCAAATTGCACATGAAGTCCGTAACCCGTTAGCCGGGATTCACGGCGCTTTGCAAATTTTGCGACGGCGCGCGGAATCGGGGTCGGAAGAAGACGAGATTTTTGCAGAAATCGGTTCGGAAATTGGCCGGCTGGATCACCTCGTCACCGACCTTCTGCGCTTTGGCCGCCCCGCGAGTGCCCAAAAAAATCCAACCCAACTCGACGAATGGGTCGTCGACTGGATGGGGCAAATGGAGCGAGAGGCCACTCAACGCGATGTCTCTATGGTTTTCGAATCTGACCGTCCCACCCTGGTTGACCTCGATGGCATGCTCTTGAGTCAAATATTGCGCAATCTGTTTGAAAATGCTCGCGAGGCAAAAGATGGTGCGCTCACGATTCACATGAAGTTAGATGTAAACGAGGGCATGGCCAAGTTGACCTTTCAAGATGATGGCCCGGGAATCCCTAAAGAGATTCAGGAAAAGATTCTCGAACCATTCTTCACGACTAAAACCCGAGGCTCTGGGCTTGGGCTTGCCATCTGCCGACGGCATGTAGCCTCTCTGGGTGGCCACCTGCAAATCGTGCCTCCTCTCGACGACGGGCATGGCGCTTGCTTCGAATTGCGCCTTCCCCTCGCAGGGCCAGAAAAAACTAATCGCTTAGATTGAACTTTTCGATTCGATAACGAATCTGATCTCGGGTCAGGCCCAGCCATTTAGCAGCACGCGTGCGATTACCATCGGCACGCTGAAGCGCATCTTCTACCCATGCCTTTTCTTGTCGGGTCAAATCGACTCCATCCGCAGGAAGCGACAAGAGCCCATCTTCACACATGATTGCACTCGGCTCTGTCGAGGAAGGCGGGAAAGCTGTGGCGGCGCCCAAATCAGCAATCTCGGGTGGCAAATCCTCGAGCAAAATCTGTTGGCTGCCAGACAACAATACGGCACGCTCAATCGCGTTACGCAATTCTCGCACATTTCCAGGCCATGCATAAGCGTCAAGCGCAAGAAGGGCTTCCTCGGAAAAAGAATCAACTGAAACACCAAGCTCGCGCTGAAAACTGTCTAGAAAATGCTCGGCCAAAGGGCGAATATCTTCTAATCGATGACGCAAAGGAGGGATTTCGATGGGTACGACTTTTAACCGAAAGAATAAATCTTGTCGGAAGTTGCCTGCCTCGACTTCCTTGGCGAGATCGCGGTGTGTTGCAGCCACGACACGTGCTTTTAAAGAAATTTCACGCGTGCCACCTACGCGTCGGAAGACGCGGTCTTCGAGTAGGGTTAGCAGTTTCGCTTGCATAGCAGGTGGCAAGTCACCGATTTCGTCCAAGAACAGCGTGCCGCCAGCCGCCAACTCGGCGAGGCCAATTTTGGTTTCTTTTGCATCGGTGAATGCACCCTTTTCATGCCCGAACAATTCGGACTCGAGCAAAGTTTCAGTAATCGAAGTGCAAGAAACGGGGACGAATGGCATGTCATCACAGCCCGAAGATGAGGCGTGAAGAGTGCGCGCAGCCAACCCCTTGCCTGTGCCACTCTCACCATTGAGCAAAACCGAACTTGCCCCGGCACGCCCCACCTTTTGCAGCAAGGTCAAAACCTTGCGACTGGCTGGCGACTCTGCCACAGGCCAAGTAAAGCCCGCATCACGGCTCTGAAGCAGCTTGCCTTGGCGCAATCGTCGCTGCTCAAGAGCGCGACTCGATTTAAGCAAAAGGTCATCAAGTTCAAACGGCTTGGCCAAGTAATCAAAAGCCCCCGCTTGCATGGCCACGACGGCCCCTTGCAAGGAACCAAATGCCGTAATAATCAATACGGGCAACTGCGCGTCTTGAGCCTTAACCTCGGCAAGCAAATCCATGCCAGAGCCATCGGGTAATTTCAAATCGAGCACCAATAGGTCGGGCCAGTTTGAATCTAATTTTTCACGCGCCTCGGCAAGGTCAGCCGCTTCCTCGACAATAGCGCGCGCGCCTTCGAAAGCCGCACGCAGCGTCCAGCGAATCATCCGCTCGTCGTCAACGACGAGGATATTGGGTGCCGGTTCAGAAAAGCGAAAAGCCACGCTTAGATTTTACGACATATTAGTTGAGACTCTTGGAAACAATTTCCCAGACATCTTTCGACAACCCGTCTGTATCACGGATGCGAACTAACTGCTTTTTCATTAACGATTGGCGGTTTTCATCAAACTGCTTCCAAGTGCTGAATGGAGCCACGATACGCGAGGCAATTTGTGGGTTCAGTTTGTCGAGTGCGAGCACTTGATCTCCCAAGAAGGTGTAGCCCGCGCCATCAGCGGCGTGGAAACGCACTTGGTTCGCAGAGAAGGTGCGAAGAAGCGCGCGTACATTGTTTGGATTCTTCAATGTAAACGCTTCGTGAGTCAACAAAGCCTGAACCTGCTCAAGCGTGTCGGCGCAACTTGAGCCCGCTTGAACCGCGAGCCATTTGTTAACCACCAAGACATCATCTTTCCACTTGGCGTAGAAATGAGCCAGCGCATCCTTTCGAGCCTCGCCACCCAGCTCGACGAGGCAACCCAAAGCAGCCATCGAGTCAGTCATGTTGCTTGCGTTTGCAAATTGAGTCTGCGCCATCGCAAGTGCAGCGTCATCTTCGAGACTCGACAAGTAACCCATGCAAAGATTATGCATCCGGCGACGGGCAATCGAATCTGCATCAGGTGAGTAAGGGCCATCAAACTCGGTGGCGGTGTAAACCGAATTCAACTCAGTCTTGAAAGTCTCGGCGAGTTTACGCACCACCCACTTACGAGCTTCGTGCAAGGCATCCGGGTCAACGACATCCATCTCACCTGCCAAAGTCGCCTCATCAGGCAAACGCAAAGCATAAGCTTGCAAGGAGCGATCCATCCCTTCGGCCTGCAGAGTGCGCCCCCAAGCGGCAACAAAAGTTTCCGGCAGAGTTGGCTCCTCACCGTTTTGGACGGCACGCATCACATCAAATACAACGCGCTCACCCAATTTTTGGCCGGCCTCCCAGCGATTAAAACTATCCGAATCATGCGCCATCAAGAAAGCCAATTCTTGACTCGACTGCTCAAAACGCAAGCGCACGGGTGCCGAGAAACCTCGCAGCAAACTCGCGACGGGCGCATCGCTGAGGCCATCAAAAACAAACTCTTGCGAGGCTTCGGTCAGCTCACAAACGCGCGTGCCGACGAGGTCGTTACCGTCTGAATCCAACAAACCAATCGCGACTGGAATATGGAAAGGCTTCTTTGTTTCTTGCCCTGGTGTGGCATCGCAAGATTGGGTCAGCTTTACCGTGTAAGTGCCTGCATCGGCCGACCAAGTGGTCCTGGCCTCAACGGTCGGCGTGCCGGCTTGTGCATACCAATTTTCAAACAAAGTGAAATCGACATCATTTGCGTCGGCCATTGCAGCGCGGAAATCATCGCAGGTCACTGCACCGCCATCGTGGCGCTCAAAATACAAATCCATGCCTTTCCGGAAGCCTTCCGCCCCCAGCAAAGTGTGATACATCCGGATGATTTCGGAGCCCTTGTTGTACACCGTCACGGTGTAAAAATTATTCATCTCGACATATGAATCGGGGCGAATGGAGTGAGCCATTGGGCCGCCATCTTGAGGGAATTGCATCGCGCGTAAGATGCTCACATTTTCGATGCGATTCACTGCGGCTGACCCCATGTCAGACGAAAACTCTTGATCGCGGAATACCGTCAAACCCTCTTTTAGAGTCAGCTGAAACCAATCCTTGCAAGTCACACGGTTGCCAGTCCAGTTGTGGAAATATTCGTGGCCAATCACGCCCTCGATGCGCTCGTAATCCAAATCTGTCGCCGTATCCGGCCGCGCCAAAACGAGAGATGAATTGAAAACATTAAGCGACTTGTTTTCCATCGCCCCCATGTTGAAATCATGCACAACAACGATGTTGTACAAATCCAAATCGTATTCGAGACCGTAAACATCCTCATCCCACTTCATGGATTTCTTCAAGGAAAGCATGGCATGATCGAGGCGGTCTTCTGAGCCGTGATTCGTCCAAATCCAAAGGTCAACATTGCGGCCGCTCATGGTTGTGAAAGTATCTTTTTGGTGCGCCAAATCACCGGCAACCAAAGCAAAGAGATAACTCGGCTTCACAAAGGGGTCTTCCCAAATGGCCCAGTGTCGCCCGCCATCTGCGTCGCCACTATCCTTTAAGTTTCCGTTAGAAAGTAAAACGGGGTAAGTCGCCTTATCAGCCTCAATACGCACGGAATAGCGCGCCATCACATCGGGGCGATCCAAAAAGGGAGTAATCGCGCGGAAGCCCTCGGCCTCGCATTGAGTGCAGTAGTTTCCGCTCGACTGATACAAACCCTCGAGGCGCGTGTTTTCCTGCGGTTTGATATTCACCTCAGTCGTCAAAATAAAAGCATCATGATTAATTCCTTGAATCACTAGCTCGCTGCCATCGTGCGCCCAAGTCGCGGCATCAAGCGGCTCATCATCGACCCAAACACCGACGACCTCCATATGCTCCGCCTTCAAGCGCATCGCCTTACCTACGGCGCAGGTGCCGCGGCGCATCGCCGAATCAGCCCGCACCACGGTCACCTCTTCATTCAACTGAAAATCAAGTTGAACCGTATCAACAAAAAAGGGAGGCTCTTGGTAATCCTTGCGGAATTTCTCAATGGGCTGCGCGGGTGCGGATGTCGTCATGACGTGATTCTAACTCCCCCAGCCCACGACTCATGGGCTAGAATGGGAGAATGCGAACTCCTAGCACTCTTGCGCTTGCGGGCATCTTCTGCCTCGTGCCAACCGCGCCATCCCTGGCCGCGCAAGACCTTCTTTGGTCCACCGAAGGCGAAAGCACCTACGAAAATGTAGGCAAGGCCTTGGCCGCACTTGAAGATTTTGATGGCGATGGCGTCCGTGATTTGATTCTTGGCGCTCCGGGGGCAAAAAATGCAACCGGTCAAACCGTCGGGCAGGCTCGAATTGTCTCGGGAGCTACCGGACAGATTCTCCACACCCTTGAGGGCAGCCAAGCCTACGCATCTTTCGGCAGCGTGATTTCCTCAGGAGTCGATTGCAACGGCGACGGATGGCCCGATTTTGCAATCTCCGCGACTGGCTACGACACGGCTTCAACAGCCAATGCTGGGCAAGTCACGCTCTATTCGGGGCGTACGCTGCAAGTCATCCGAACTTGGGAAGGCGGCTCATCCAACACCGAATTCGGCTCGGCGCTTGCGCTCATTGACGACATCAACGGCGACGGGCTGGGCGATATCCTTTGTGGCGCACACAAGGGTGCGACTTACGGGGGCAACCTGAATGGCCTTCTCTTTGCTTGGTCTGGCGCAGACGGCTCGACCATCCATCAACTTGAGGGCAAAACCGTCGGCGATCATTTCGGTTGGGCGATTGCCGCCCTCGGCGACACCAACGGCGACGGCCGGCCTGAATTTGTCGTCGGCGCGCCCTACGCTAACCCAGCAGGCGAGGCTTATCTCATCAATGGCGCAACAGGCGCCACCCTTCATACGATTTATGGTGCTCAAAATGATGACCGTTGGGGTCGCTCTGTTTGCGCCGCGCCAGACCTTGATGGCGATAATCGCCCAGACTTCATCGTTGCCTCTCCGGAAGTGACGATTCATTCAATGGACGACACGGGCCAATTTCAGATTTACTCTTCTGCTACGGGGGCTGCCCTGCTTCAAGTAGATGGTGAAATCCCTGGTGGTTTTTTTGCAGACACTCTTGCGCTCACCGGAGTTGATAATGATTTCAACGGTGATTTTTTCCCTGACCTTCTCATCGGGATGCCTCGGCGCGACCCCAATTCCCTGGCCGATGCAGGCACCGTGCAACTTTGGTCACTGAATCCACCTGAACTCTTGCATAGCTTTCACGGCAATGAAAGCGGTGAGCTGCTCGGGGCATCGGCATGCACTGTCCCTGCAGCAACGGGCTCTCTCTATTCCAAGTTTTGGCTCGGGGCGCCTGGTGCGACCAGCTCTTCCATGCGCCAAGCAGGCCGCTCAGATTTCTGGCGAATCACACTTCCGCCATTCTTGATGAGTTCGCCGCTAAGCGCTGGCACCCTCGCCAGTTTCGACCTATTCCGTCTTCTGCCGCAATCAGAAGCCACGATTCTCGCTTCATTCAAGGGCAATGGCCCCACACCGACGCCGTATGGATGGATTGATTTGAGCCCACCCTTTCAAATATTGCCCCCCCAAGTTTCCACGGTTAACGGCCAAATGAGCCTGTCCGTGTACTTGCCACCAAGCCTGCAAGGTAGGCCTGTTTGGCTTCAAGGAGCCAACCGATGGCCTAGTGGCGAAATCCTTTTCAGCAACCCTCTCGCAAAAGCCATCCAGTAGGCCGTAGAATTCCGAACCAACGCGCCCGTAGCTCAGCTGGATAGAGCACCGGACTTCTAATCCGACGGTCGAGGGTTCGAATCCTTCCGGGCGCGCCATCTTGGTGTATGCTTGAGAGGTGGCCTCCCTCCTTCCCTTCCTAACCCTGCTCCTTGCCCAATACCCTGCTCCAACGGGGCATGCCGGCTATACCGAAGCAGGTGATTTCATTTTCCTCACCGATGAGGTGATGCAAATCGAGGTCACGATGGCTCCTTCCGACCTTGACTGGCTCTTGGCCAACAAAGACACGCGCGTCTACAAGTCATGCACCGTGCGCCTTTTGAATTCGGTAATGGACGAGACCATTCTTGATGTTGGCATCCGTCCTCGCGGTAATAGCGCACGCGACGCCAAGAAAAATCCGTGGAAGTTTTCTTTTAATGAATTCGTTCCTGGCCGCGAAATCCATGGTTTGCAAAAAATGAATCTGGGTGGCGATGCGCCTGACCCAAGTTTGGCGCGCTCGACGGTTGGTTTTTATCTGCAACGCTCGATGGGAGTGCCTGCGCCTCGAAATCATTACGCATGGATCACCATCAATGATGGGTTGCTTGTTGACGGCTTGTATATTCATGCCGAGCAAATCGACGACGAATTTGTTGATGCGTGGTTTGGCAATGAAGACGGGGTGCTCTACAAATGCCGCCACAAAGATGTTGCCGCCAACTTGACTTGGAAATCCCCTGGCACGCCCGCCACTTACGCGGCTCTCGAAGCTTATGAGGAAGAGCTACAAGGTGGGGATTACGCTCCGCTGGCTGACTTCATTGAGTTCTTGAAATTTTCCGATGATGCTACTTTTGCGGCAGAAATTCACCAGCATTTCAATATTGACGGCTTCCTTCGGGCGCAGGCTGTTGACATGGTTACGGGCCAATGGGATGGCTACTGGATTGGCGGCAACAATTACGATTTGTACCTCAACACCAAGACAAACCGCTTTGAATACATCCCTTGGGATTTAGACCACGCTTTTGGCTTAGATTATTGGATTTTCCCTTTCTTGTTTGGCACTAATTTCGCGCGCCGCGCTTATGACGGTTGGGGTGCGCATGGTTTTGGCGCACCCGCAATTTTGCTTACCCGGCTACTTGACATTCCACAATACGAAGCGAAGCTGCAGCAATATTCGCGAGATTTGGTGACGGGGCCTTTTCACCCCTCCCGCCTTGGCCCATTCCTCGATCACCTTGAGTCGCTGACGACTCCCCTCGCATTCACAGGTTCTTTTTCTGGCTCATCCATGGACAACGGGTGGACGAATACCAAAAACCAAGAGGCCTACTATTTCCCAGATAAGTACAAAAGTCTTCAGAATCCAGACACTTGGGGTATGCACCCGTTTATTAAAGAGCGCACAGATTATGTGCTCTCGCACTTCCCTGTGCCGGCTTCCCCACCCGCGTTACGCATCAATGAGTTGGTCGCGAAAAACACGAGCATCCTTGCCGACGAAACAGGCACCTACGAAGACTATGTCGAGCTCTTCAACAACTCCGACACAACATTCGACGCAAGTGGCTACACGCTCACAGATGAGCCTGGCCTATCCGCAGGTTGGGAAATCCCAATGGGCACCACAATTGCCCCTTACACCACACTCTTGATTTGGTGTGACAATGACGGTGCCGATGGGCCTCTTCATGCAAATTTCAAGCTGAGCGCGTCGGGTGACGGCGTTTACCTTTTCGCACCGAATGCGGCTGGATGTTTCCTCGTTGACTCCATGCTTTTTGATGCCCTCGGCGATGACCTCGCGATGGCGCGCTACCCCGATGGCGGCTCCTTCTCACAAATAGGTGTTGCACCGACACCTTTGGCCAGCAATGTACCAGCGGGTTTCTTACTTGCGCCCCTCGGAAATTGCGAGTCGCCGATGCAAATAGCCGTGACCGGTGCCACGCCCCACGGCCTCATTGCCATCGTGGCGGGGATGAACACGGGCTCCTTCACCATTCCCGCAGGCCTTGCTTGCGCGGGCACCCCACTTGGCCTTGACGCGAGCGCCTTCCTCGCAGCCACCGGCGCGGCTGACGGCTCTGGCACACTACTCTTGCCGGCGACCCCTCCGGATTCGGCTTGCGGGGTGGTGCAACTCCAGGCCCTTGAGCTGGGCTCTTGCGCAACGACCCCCACAACGGGGCTTTAACTCAGCTTTAAGGGAAATTCGACTTTCCCTCAGGGCGGGATTCCGCTAAACTTCTCGCCCGAACTGGTTGGTGGACATAGCTCAGTTGGTTAGAGCACCAGATTGTGGTTCTGGGGGTCGGGGGTTCAAATCCCCTTGTCCACCCCATTCGGGTTCGCGAGAGTGGCGGAATTGGCAGACGCGCTAGATTTAGGATCTAGTATCGAAAGATGTGGGGGTTCAAGTCCCCCCTCTCGCACCACCCACCCAACATGGCTGACTTCTCTTCCAGATACGAGCGCCAAGAGCGGTTGCCCCAAATGGGCGCCGAGGGGCAAGATCGCTTGAAAACAGCGCATGTCATTGTGATAGGCCTGGGCGCGCTTGGCTCGGTTGAGGCCGATTTGCTTGCCCGCGCTGGCGTGGGTCGTCTCACGCTAGTTGACCGCGATGTCGTTGAGGCGGGCAATCTACAGCGCCAAACGCTCTACACCGAGGCAGACGCGGCTGAATCACGCCCCAAAGCTGAGGCCGCGTTGGAGCGACTGCAGGCCGTCAACGGTCAAATTAAAATCATCGCGCACGCCGTAGATTTGACCGCTCGCAATTTGAGTGAGCTTTGCGCGGGCGCGGATGTCGTCCTTGATGGCACCGATAATTTCCAAACGCGCTATTTACTTAATGACTGGGCTGTCTCTGAGCATGTGCCACTTGTTTACGCTGGCGTGGTCGGCACCTACGGCATGTCGGGCGCGATTTTGCCTGGCCGTGCTTGTTTACGCTGCACTTGGCCTGAGCCACCTGAAGCGGCTCAAGCACCCACTTGCTCATCTGCAGGTGTGCTGGGGCCGGCGGTTTCGGTGATTGCTGGGCTTGCCGTGGCGGAAGTTGTCAAAATATTGCTCGGAGATTTTGATGCCATTGCTCCCGGATATGTTTACGCCGACTTGTGGCGCAATCAATATCGCACCCTTAAAACAGCCACCGATCCCGATTGCCCCTGTTGCGGCGACCAGCAATATCCTTGGCTGCGCGGAGAGCGTGGGTCATTAGGTGCAAAAGCGGTCTGCGGTGGCAACGCTGTCCAAGTACCCGCAGGCACTTCTTCCATTGACCTTTCCATTCTTGCGAATAAAATGAGTAAAAGCGTTACGCACCTCCAGCTCGGCTCTTGCCACCTGCGTTTTTGGCACCGCAACTGTGAAGTTACGATTTTTGCCGATGGGCATGCGCTCATCCGGCACACCGAAGATTTAGCTCTAGCCCGAGCAATTCTTTCGGAAACCACCGGCCTTTAACAAACAAATGCGCGCCTTGCGCGTACTCCCAATCATGGTAACCTCCAGGCTCCTCCAGGCCAATACGACCTCGCAATGGCCCTCTCAGTGGGGCTTACGATGCGGTCTCGCCCTTGCTTCTCTCGAGATCGGCATCGCCATCACGAGTGTTTTTCCAAGTTTAAGCACATTGCCTCAAAGGGTTCTCTTTTTCCTAGGTCCCCTTTTCGTATATGCCCTCTTTGGTTTATTGCTTGACTTTGGCATTGCCAAATTGCCTGTACCCCGAAAGGGTTCTCGGCTTCTGCCAATACTTGTTGTTTTGGTTTTTGCATACCGATCGGTATCAAAAACATGGATTCTGCTTCAAACTCCGCTTCAGTTTGGCTTAGCCGCTTTAAGCCTTTTCTTTGCGATATTCCTACTGAAACGAGGCTGGCCGTCTCGACCGCATATCCAACTCCGTATTCAGCGTGTGGCCATAGGGGTCTGCCTCATTGGCTTCCTTTTCCTCGTCGCATTCTTGGCCACCGACCGCTCCATTGAACAGCGCACACCTCATGGGCAACTACTCGATTCACCCAATGTAGTGGTCATTACGCTTGATACTCTGAGAGCCGATGTTTTGCCTCTTTATGGAGGAAAAGGCCTCGAGACGCCGCACCTTGACCAGTTGGCGAGTCAGTCCATCGTCTTTGATGACATGTGCGCTGTTAGCCCCATCACCGGCCCCTCGCATGCAAGCATTTTGACAGGAGTGATGCCTCCGACTCACGCCCTGCGCTCTAATGGCCCATTCAGTCTCGATCCAGGCGTAGTGACGCTTGCTGAAACTCTTTCCCGGGCAGGCTATGCCACCGGAGCCGTCATTTCGGCTTATCCAGTGCGAGGAGAAATTGGCTTTAACCGAGGTTTCGATGTCTTTGACGACCGGTTGCCGCAAGACAACTACCAGCGCCTGATGGCCCTTGGGCCAGCCTCTTTTCAGTGGTTGCGCCCTCTTGTTTTCTTGCGCAAATTGACCGGTCGGCCAGTCATTTCGGGCGACCTTCTCTTGGACCGCACACAAGATTTCCTTAACCGCAAAAAGGGTTCTTTTTTCCTCTGGGCTCATTTCTTTGATGCCCATGACCCTCATGTCGCGCATGGTCAATGGAAAAAGCGGGCACATCAATTAGCGGATTCCGCGTGGCCCACAGCAGTCGGCAATGACTTCTCAAAAGAGTCGTTATTGCAGTACCGAGGCCAAGTAATGGAGGTCGATAACCAAGTCGGTCGTTTGCTGGCACAAATTAAAGTTGAGGATCCTGACCTCAGCAATACCGTCATCTTTTTGCTTTCTGATCACGGTCAGTGCTTTGGCGAGGGTGGTTTTGAAGTCACTCATAAGCCTAGCCTGCAAGAGGCTACCCAGCACATACCTGGCATGCTCTATACGCCTGCGGTAAAGACTGCACGGCGTACAAGTTTCCCAGTCAATCAAATTGATGTCATGCCAACTCTTTGCGCGCTCACAGGGTTAGCGATACCCGAAAATGTCCAAGGGGTTGATCTGACACCAATTGCACACAATAAAGTACAAACAGTGCCCCGCGCCTTATTCCACGATGGCTTCTACATGGAGGCTTACCAAGCGAGTTTGCGAGGCAAAGACATACAAGCCCGAATCAGAATTGCGCGCGCAGCTCAAACAAATAAGGACTCAGACCATATCTTTCTCGAGAAAAATCAAGAATGGCTTGGTGACAGTGACATGCGTAAGCAAGCGGTGCGCGGGCAAGATTGGAAATACATTCGTGTATTTAATGGCGAATCTTTCCTCTATGACTTGTCTATCGTCAATCCCGAGGGGCACCGCGAGACTCACAACTTAGTGACCGAACGCCCAGAAATCAGACAAAAGCAAATCCAAAAGCTTGATCGCCTGATTGAAAGCATGCCAACGGGGTTAATGAATACGAACGACATGACTCCCATTGAGCAACAGCTCCTGGATGAATTGGGCTACTAGGTTTGAAATAGCGGCACGGCTCCAAGGAGCACTTATCCTATAGCCATGGACACGCTCAACTGGAACCGTGCCGCCACCTGTGCCCATCCGGCTCCAGGTGTTGAGGCGGCAATGATTCAAGGTCTGCATGCACCCGATTCAGGGCGCGGCAGCAACAATGAATCGACAAGTGAGAGACTGCATGCCATCCGCCAATGTGCCGGGCGCTTGTTTGGCTTTGCCGCGACCGAGCGCATTGTTTTCACATCGGGCGCAACTTATGGGCTGAATATCGCGATTCATGGTGGCATCAAAGCAGGTGAGCGCGTGCTGACGACGGCTTATGAGCACAATGCGGTTTTGCGACCGGTCGTGCGCGAGGGCGAAGACAACGATTGCTCGATTGAGATTTTGCCCTTTGATGATTTTGGCGTGCTTGATTTGGCGGCTTTGGCGGTCGAGCTCGAAAAGGGGGCCGATTGGTTGGTTATGGGCGTGGCGAGCAATTTGATGGGCACGATACAGCCGTTTGAGCAAGCCGTCGCGATGGCCAAGGCGGCCGGCACCCAAGTGATTTTGGATTTGGCGCAAGGCGGCGGTTACTTTCCGATTGACCTTGACACACTCGGCGTGAGTTATGCCTCCATCGCTGGACACAAGGGTTTGCACGGCCCGCGCGGCGTGGGCTTATTGTTTGTCGCGCGTGATTGCGAGCCGACCGCGCTCGTGCAGGGCGGCACGGGCCTGGATGGTTTAAATTTGGGTATGTGCACCGAATGGCCGCAGCGGCTTGAGGTCGGCACTCCGAACTACCCCGGCATTTTTGGTTTGGGCGCAGCGCTCGACCACCTTGAGGCGCACCCCGTTGACTTAGACGGCCCCCGCCGCCGCATGGCTCTCCTCGAAACTCTGCTTCGTGCAGATGCCGACTTCGAGGTCTTTCCAAGCGAGCCCGTTTCTTGGGGTAAACGCCTGCCCATTTTGGCGGTGCAATCCAAAAGCGTGGCCTCTGCATTGATGGCCAGTTGGATTTCCCAAACTGGCCTTGAAGTACGCTCTGGCGATATGTGCGCTGCAAAAGCCACCCCGCAGTTAGGCGTGCCAGAAGGCGTCCTGCGGCTGTCTCCACCGCTCGATGCGACCGATGCTGACTTTGAGCGCGTGTATCAATTGCTTATTCAAGCGCGAGATAGTTTGAGTGACTAATCCAGTCAAACACCCACCCGTTCACGCGATTTTACTTGCGGCGGGCCAAGGCAAACGACTGGGCTACCCCAAGGCACTCTTGCGTTGGCAAGGCCACTGGATGCTTCCTCGATTGGTGCGAGCTTTGCGTGCAGGTGGTGCAAGTTCCGTAACGGTGGTTACACGAGCCGAATTGGAAAGTGAATTTTCCGCGCGCGAGCCACTTGGCGATTGCCATATTGTTTTCAACCCTGACCCTGAGCGCGGCCGCACCAGCAGCATTCAATGTGCCGCGGTCGATTTGCCGCCGAAAGAGAGTTTGCTTATTCACCCTTGCGACATTCCTTTGCTTTCCGCCGACGCAGTAACCACGCTTTTGCTGGCCTGGGCAAAGGAAGAGAATCGCGAGCAATTGTTTGCGCGACTGGTTACTCCAGCTGGCAAAGGCGGACATCCGCTCATCGTTGGTGCAAAACATGTCGAGGCACTGCTTGCACTCGACGCCGACGCACCTTTGCGCGACCTCATGCACGCGCACAATCATTGCCGGCTGGATGTCATCCGCCGCAGTGATCCGGGGCCGTTTCTCGATGTGAACACACCTGAGCAGCTGGCTTTTATGGAAAGTTTACTGAGCTAGTGCGGCCACGATGGCGCGTTTGAGCAGCACGCCCGCCATGCGTTTGCGGTAAGTCGGCGACATCGAAGTATTTTTCATCGGGCGCACTTCCTTACGGATGGCATCACTTAGCGTTTCAAAGCGATGGGGCCACGATGGGTCATTCGCGTCTGCGGGTGCACCTACGAGTTGCTCGGCGATGGATTCGTGCAAAAGTGGAACCGGCGCATAGGCTGTCGTCGCGACACGGGCCTCAGCAATCAAATTGTTTTCGATCCGTAGTGAAACGGCGACACCGCCCTCAGGAAAGTCGATGGTTTCACGCAGGCGCAGTTTTTGGTATGCCGATTGCCAATCGCGCGAAGCAGACGGCAAGATGACGCGGGTCAAAATTTCGGTGACCGCCTTGTCGCGGAAACGGCGGATGCCATCTTCTCGGTAAACCTCACACATCGGCACGATGCGTGAGCCGTTATCGCCCACCCACTCAATGGATGCGCCCAAAACTAAAAGCATCGGCGCCATATCACCAGAATAAGCGGCCACGCAAATGTCACCTGGCTTGGGGACAACCCGACATGTGTCGGCTTCGGCTTTTAAGCATGAGCCATGCGCTTCGCGCCAATTCTCCGTTTGGTTAAAGTGCCAGCAACGCGTGTCTAAGAGGAGGTTACCGCCCAATGTCGCCGTGCGACGAATCAGCGGTGAGGCCACCATCTTGGCCGTTTCTACGAGCGCGGGGAATTGTTTCGCCAACTCGGCATCTTGCGTAATGGCGTGCAAAGTGCGACCAGCGGCCAAACTTCCTGGGCCGCCATCTTGCAATTCAGCGATGTGCTTTAAGGAAAGCAAATGGGGTTGCACATTGAGGCCCCACTTGTAATTGCAAAGCAAGTCTGTGCCGCCGCCAAGCCAATCGAAACCATCCGCAGCACATTGTTGCGCCAGCGAAACCGCTTTTGCGAGATTCGATGGGCGGTGCAACTTTAAATCAGCGATACGCATTAATTTGCCTCCTGGGCGGCAGCCTCTGCTTCGGCTTTTGCCTTGCGGTCGAGCGCGGCCAAAACCCGCTCAGGGGTCATCGGCACCTCATGGATGCGCACACCAACGGCGTCATAAATCGCATTGGCAATCGCGGGAATAATGGGAGCAAGAGAGCCTTCTCCACATTCTTTGGCACCGAGCGGCCCCTCGGGGTCATTGGATTCGACGACGATAATGTCCATTTCAGGAGTCTCAAGCGGTGACGGAATTTTGTAATCCAGGAAGGAGCCGTTAATCAGTTGGCCACCAGAATATTTCATCTCTTCGGTCAAAGCTTGACCGATGCCCATATGCACCGAGCCCTCAAGTTGGCCCTCGACGGCAGTCAAGTTCAGGGCCTTGCCGCAATCATGCGCCGCCCAAACATTTTCAACACGGACGAAACCCGTCTCGGTGTCGACATCAACCTGAGCGACGAAAGCTTGATAGCTGTAACTTGGAGATAGGCCCGCGCCCGCACCCTTAAAGGTGCCACCCAATTTAGGCGCGTGGTAAACGCCTTTGGCGATTAACGCGCCATTGAATGCCAATGCCTCATCCAGTGCAGCCATGAAATCAATACGCACCGTAGCGTCATCGTCGTGGATGTAGGTCTCACCCTCGCCTTTGCGGAAACCCGCCGCAGGCAAGCCAGTCATGCGCCCGCAAGCGCGCTGTAATTTGCGAAAAATCGCCTCACCTGCGCGCAGGGCGGCATTGCCCGCCATGAAGGTCACGCGGCTGGAATACGAACCCAAGTCAATCGGTGCAGTATCGGTATCACGCGCTAAAACGCGGCAGCGGCCCATATCAATACCAATCGCTTCGGCAACGCATTGCGCCAAAACCGTATCGGAACCTTGCCCAATATCGGCGGCCATCGAGTGAATCGTGACACCACCGTCCATGTCAATTTTTAGGTGCACGGTCGACATCGGCGTGCGCGTACGATGAATCGGAAGCGCAGAGCCCGAGATAAAAAAGCCGCACCCCAGGCCAATGCCCTTGCCCGTAGGCAACTTACCGTGTTTGGAGTCCCAGTCAGAGGCACGGCGAGCCTTTTCGAGACACTCGGTAAAGCCATTGCTGGTAATACGGAATTGATTGAGAGTCGTCGTGTTTGACGGCAGAGCGTTTTGCATGCGAAAATCAAACGGGTCGAGCCCCAATTCAAGGGCGGCCTCATCAATCAAAGTCTCGAGCGCAAAACGCGCATTAACCGCACCATGCCCCCGCATCGCACCGGACGCCGGTTTATTGGTGTAGAGGCGGCGACCGGCGTAACGGAATGCTTCCATGCGATAGGGACCTTGAGTCAGCACGCCGTTGTAATAAGTTGTGACCACGCCAAATGAGCCCCAAGCGCCCCCATCAATTTCAGCGTCGGCATCAATCGCACTCAGAGTGCCTTCTTTACTGACGGCGACAGACAATTTGAATTCGGTAGGGTGCCGGCCGTGATTATTCAAAAAGACCTCATCGCGATCAAACATCAATCGCACGGGGCGGCCGCACTTACGCGCCAGCAAGGACGCCACCATCTCATGTGGGAATGGGTCAGACTTGCCGCCAAAACCACCACCCACCAAAGGCTTATAAACACGGATGCGATGCATCGGCTCTTCGAGGACCTTCGCCAAAGCCATGTGCAAGTAATGCGGCACCTGCGTCGCCGAATAGAGGCTCAATCGCCCGTTGGGCTCGGGGACGGCCACGCAGCCAATCGGCTCTGTGAAACCATGATTGACACCATGAAAAACAAACTCGGCTTTTTTGATGACTTCCGCATCGGAAAAAGCAGAGTCAACTTCGCCGAACTCTTGCTCGACGACTTTATGGATATTGGTGCCGCCCACGGTCACCTCATGGAGAGGTGTATCTGTTTTTTCTAGCGCTGCTTTGGGGCGCAAAACGGGCTTGAGCACTTTGTACTCGACTTTGACCAAGGAGGCCGCCTTGCGCGCGCTCACCTCGTCTTCGCAAACCACCGCCGCAATGACAGCACCAGAATAAAGTGCATAGGGCGCGGGCAGTGCAGTCTCATCTTGAGAAATGGGCAAGACGCCAAATTTACGCGCCGTGCCTGGCTCGCCTGGAGCCAAACTACAAACAAAGCCCGGCACTTTTTCGGCCTCTGAAAAATCGACCGAAAGGATTTCAGCAAACGGATGAATCGAGCGTACGCAACGCGCGTGAACCATACCCTGGAAATGAAAATCCTCGATGAATTGACCGCGACCGGAAACCTTTTCGGCGGCATCGACAAGCGGTAAGCGCGAACCAACGGTGGAGGTACGCGGGCTCATGATTGCCCCCCCACGGCTGAGGCATAACCACGGAAAGCTCGGTGCTCTTCAGCGCATCTCTCGACCGCATCAAGAATTTTTGCAAAACCCGTGCAACGGCAGAGATTGCCTGAAAGTTCTTGCCGCAATTCATCCCGCGTGGGCTGAGGGTTGTCGCGCAAAATCACATCAGCCGTAAGCAAAAAACCAGGCGAGCAAAAGCCACATTGCGAAGCACCTGCATCCGCAAAAGTTTCTTGCAGAGGTGCGAAGCGATCGCCATCGGGCAGACCTTCAAGCGACAGGATTTCTTGACCCTCGACCTCAGCTGCCAAAGTCAAGCACGACAAGACGGGCTCGCCCTCAAGCTGCACCACGCAACAACCGCAAGTGCCTAAATCGCACCCTCGCTTGGTCGCGGTCAAGCCTAACTGCTCGCGCAAAACATCAAGCAGAGTATCGGCATCGCGTACTAGCACGGTATGCGTGTGGCCATTAACCGTAAGGCGTAGGGTGGTGGAGGTGTTTTCAGACATGGGTCGCAAGACCCATTTTAGGGCAAATCCCAGTGATATAAACCCGAGAAAAGGAACTCGGCTATATCTTCATAAAGTGCACTCTGCCGTGAGTGATCGCGCGTTTCTGGAGTGAGAGAATCAATTGGCGTCGTTAACCTTAAAACCTGGCCCATGGCATCTGTATTGCCGAGCAACATATTGCCAACCCACACAGGCGCAGTGTGGTCGAGAAAACCAGAACCGCCGGCTCCCAAGTCGCGCGACCATCGTCGAAGCCAAGCCTGGCGAGCCTCTTCGGTCATCTGCGATGGCCTACGAAAAAGCCATACGGGATAAAGCTTCATATTTTGCTCGTAGGAGCCGCGCTTGAAAGCTTCTTCGAAAAAGACATCATCTGCCGCATCGGAGGTCAAAGCCAAGACTAAGAACGCCGGCCAGTGCGTTTCGAAAGGCCGCTCAGTTGCGAGGAGGGCGCGAGCAAGACCGAGTCGCTGATAAGCCAAAGAAACCGCGGGTGCCCGACTATGGAGAGCGAGTCGCAGCAATCCGCCCACCTCGGGTAAGGCGAGTGTCTTGTCCGCAGGGAGTGGCAAATGGAGACCTAAATCTCCTGCGAGACCCCAGAGCCAACCAAGGGGCTGGGGCTGGCGAATTTTCTTAGACAGTGCGTTAAAAGCTACCGCTTGATTTTCTGGCTGAAACTCACGGAGTGCAAACAACCGTGAAGTCAATTCACCAGAAAAGGAGCGCTTTTCGAGCTTACTCCATGCGCGAGCTGGCTCACGAAAGGCCCCCATGAGCCATGCATCAGGCAACAAGCCCGAAAGAGTTTGATAGTGAGCCTTGCTGACTGGAGCGGAGCTCGACAAGAAAGAGCCCAAAACCTGAGCCGAAAGGCCACTTGGCGATTCACTGGCCAAGGGTGGCAGACCCTGTAACTGAGCAAGCATCGATAACAAAGCAAGCTCTTGTGGCGATGAGTGCTTGGCTAAAAAAAGAGCCGAGTCAACGGTTGGCATTTGGCCAGCGCGAGCAAGAAAACCAGCCAATAAACAGGAACGCTCAAAGGATGAGCGCGCAAATGCCTTGTCGCGATCAAGATTACGGCCTGCATCTGGATGAAAGGCTCCATAAAGCAAAAGAGCGTAAGCTCGTAATTCATCCGGTTTCCGGCCTTTCTTGACACGCTCAAGAAGGACTTCGAATGAGGCCGGAGTCCCGAGAAGGGCTGAAGCCAACAGGAGGGCGCGTTGTCGGACGGGCGCGCCTTTCTTCATTTCTTTTAGGAGCCAGCCTTCAAGCTCTACACCCTGTGCAGCAATCGTTTCAGCGGCAAGTCGACGAGCTGATGTGCTGCGATCGTTGAGCGCTCTCTGCACCTCGGGTACAGGGGATTGGGGCAACAAAGCCAAGAGCGGTAATGCAAGGGCAAAGAAAATCATGCTTAAGAAAGGGGACACTATCAGCATAGCGCCCCCACAACAAAGCCCCACCAACTATTCCACTCGGACTCCAACGGGAGCCGTAAGCCGCCCCGTCTCAAAATCGAGGCTTTGAACGAACACATAAACCCCTGGTGGATAGAGTGCACCGATTGGAAGCATCCAAGAAAAGGAAGCCGAGCCACCGCCGTCGGCAAGCGTTGGGTGAAGGTGCAAAGGTCGAACCGTATGCGGAGCCAAGTCTGGCATGAGATAAATAGCCCCAATACCGCCGTATTGACCCACGGCCGTGGCTCTGCCAATTTGTAAACCATTGAAGCCCATGACCATCCCCCCCGGGGTGGCATTCCGCACACGGATTTGCACCGGATAACCGGGTTTGACAGAGGGCGAGCCCATCGAAGTTACGGGAGTCGGCTCCAGGGAAAAGGGAATGCGCGCAATGGCATCAATTTCGGCCGATTGCAAAAAGCCCCATTCAGCTTCCGCTACAAGCAATTGCCCCAACTCTGAGAACACTGCGCTATCTTTTGACGAAGGTGACTGCACCGTAAAGAGCATTCGCTTCTGCGCATCTAGGGTCAAACCTGTTACATCACCAATGGATTGCGTGAGGCCAGTCGC
Source organism: uncultured Planctomycetales bacterium (assembly GCA_964584805.1). Taxonomy (GTDB): domain Bacteria; phylum Planctomycetota; class UBA1135; order UBA1135; family UBA1135; genus JABHIE01. Next base: position 73,686 of record CAZPAY010000009.1, read on the forward strand.
CGCATCCACCATCGCCTGAATCTCATTTTCACGCCAAAGCACACGGCAAGTGCCAGTAGAAAAGGTATATGCCAAAACATCACCGTCAAGGATGTCGGCCAAAAGAGTACCCTTGAGCGTATCGCGCACGGAAAACCACAACTCATCTGGCGTGGGCCACGCAAGAGCGTCGATGTCGATGTAACCCGTAGTGGGCTGCAGAACGGAATACAGCGTTGCTTCAGAAAGCAAGACATCCACGCCGGGGCCGGTAGTGCTTAAAGCGAGAATATCGCCGTCAATCAGACCGAATTCGCTGCGTTCGACAGAAAAAGCCAGTCGATGAGCTACTGGGTGAGAGGCCCGTTGCGGAATAAAGCAAAGGGCATCTAAGCCGGGCAGGCCGTCAAGGAAGCCGTCCTGATCTCGATCGCCAGCTAAAGTGCGCCATGCCTCTTGGGATAGAAGCACTTGCGCCGCATCACTTGATGCCGGCAGATGCAATACCGCCGAATCCGTCGAAACGGGATCGCGCGGCAATCTGCAGTCTTGTGTCGTTGAACCAAGAAAGTCGTAGCTGACAGCAGCAGCGGTCGAACCTTGTGGGGGCGAAATGGTCTGAGCCAGAGTCGCCACGAGAAGTAGGGGTAGTAGTGCAATCATGCGGATGTTTCTCCGCTATGTAGACGGGTTCGCGCGTGAAGCGTGACAGTGGTAAATATTCCCCACTCCTTGCGTGAAATACCCCAAGTATTCTGGCTGAAACAATTTGGATTAAAGATATCTGCAACCAATATCGGTCGCAAACGCTTTTGGGCAAACGGGTTAAAGGTTTCAAGAAATAAAATCACCCTTTTTACAACTTTGGCACAAAACTCGCAATAGGTCAGTGGTTCGAAACATCGAAACCCCACCACCATGACCAAAACCCCCACCTTCGTCAAAGACGCGTTCACTCAAGGCCAGTTTTCTTGGGAACTCATTTCCCGCGCTTTCCGCACCGAAAAACGATTCGAAGCCGTCCACCCCGTGATGCGCGAGGTTTTGGTCGGTACCGATTTGCCTTTCTTGCCAGAAGTGCTTTCTCCTGATTTCCTTGAGCGCGATGAGTGCTCCAAGGCGCAAATCGCAGGGGATCCCCTGAGCATCTACTGGGCTGACCTGCGCCGCATCCGTCCGACGAGCCGCGAGGAAGAATTCATCCTCAACCGCGCGATTCACCTTTTGCGTGATTCTCTGCTCGACATCGTTGGTCACACGACGACTCCACTGACTGTGGCGATGCTGGAAGAGCACCTTTCACCATACTCCAATGTTTTGGAAGAAGCCCGTGAGCGCCCTATCGATGCCTACGCGACTTTAGAGGAAGAGATTCGATTGCGTCTCCAGCGGCGCTTGCGTGAGCTGCATGATGTGCAAAGCGCACTGATTGACCGCAATTTGCATATCGTCCCGACAACTGCCCGCAAGTATCGCCATGTCGGCGTGCCATGGGAAGACCTGATTCAAGAAGGCAACACTTCTTTGCTGCGTGCTGTTGAGCGTTACAACCGAGAAGAGGGGGTGCGGTTTGCGAGCTATGCATCTTGGTGGGTGCAACAAGGTATTTTGAAGGCGCTCAGTTTTCAAAGCCGCACTGTGCGTCTGCCCGTTTACTTGGCGCAAGCCCTACACCGGGTACGCGATGTCATGACAAACGCAGAAGATACTTTGACCGTTGAGCAGATTGCAGAAAAGACGAATCTCACACCAGATCGCGTCGAGCGTGCACAAAAGGCTGACCGGCAATGCTTGTCACTAAATCGCACCCCCGCCAACGATGACGAAGAGTCTGGCTTTGCCGACCTGTTACCTGACCTACGCGACATCCCGTTACCAGACTGCCCCACTTCTGCTGAATTGCGGGCCAAGCTTGAGCAATTGCTTGACCGTTTGCCTGCCCGCGAAGCACTTGTTTTGCGTTTGCGATTCGGTTTCGAAGATGGCACGCCAAAAACTCTTGAGGAAGTTCGCATCCGCCTTGGTGTTTCCCGCGAGCGCGTCCGTCAACTGCAGGCGCAAAGCCTGCGTCGCTTGGCACGCCCGGCGCCGAAAAAAGAGCTTCATAAGTTTGTTTAACCGTAGCGGCGTATAGGGCCGCACCCTTTCGGGTGGTGCGCCACTCAGGCGGCGAGCAAGGTAAAATCTACCATGCTCGCCGCTCTCGCTTTTTCGGCTGTCCTTCTGTTACCCAACACCCTGTTTGCGCAGGCTGCGTCTTTTTTACCCGCCGCAGACGAAGTCCTTTTAACGGCCGAGCCGCCAGTCCCTTCTTACCTAGATGCACTGCGCAAAACGGCCGCTACAGGAAGTATCCCTAAAGAGGTAATCGCGGAATTGAGGCCCACGAACAAAGCACAAACCGAAGCGCTACGGTTTTTGCTTCAAGTCGGCAACACAGCGGAAGTCAGGTTGGTTGCGATATTGGCTGCGAATAGCGCCGTTGACGCGCCACTAACGCTTGAGTTATTGCGGGTGGGCGTTTCGCTGCAAGACGAAGCCGCTGCTTTGGCGTGTTTGTTGTCTCCGCTGGGTGCGCCCGCCGTGAGTTTGCCGAGCTTGGCTTATCTAGCACAAGATGCAGGGGCTCCGCTCTCCACGCGCGCGGCCGCAACGGGTCTCTTGCTCGAAGCCGGTTGTCTCAATGCTTGGCCGATGGCTCGATCCATATTCTTGTCGGGCACGGCCGCAGACAACGAGCGGCTACCTTGGGCTAAGTGGCGGCGCTCGGGGCGATATGAATTACCGAAACGCTTGTTGTTGATTGCAGTGAATCGACTGCTTCAGGGGCTTGGCGAGCCAGAATGCGGCTTTGAGCCAAATGCCGCGTGGGCAGCACAGGTCAAGCAAGTGGCTTACCTTGAGGCACGATTCCAGGGCCTGCCCTGGTCGAACCTCGGTACAGCAGAGGGCTGTATTCAAGATATTAACTTTCAGCGCGCGGCAGCAAAATTGTTGGATTTTGCTGCCAAAAAATCGACTGCACCCGCCTTAAAGCAGATGCATGACGCAAGCATCCGCGCAATGGCCATGCTAGCGCCTTATACGCACAATGTATTGATAGCGGCCCTAGAAGGAGGAAACCCAGCGCGTGTTGCTGCAGCTCAAGCAGCAGCGGAAGCCGTGCAGAATTAAGGGTAAATCCGTTGCAAAGTGCGCGGGAACGGAATGCACTCACGCACATGCTCAACCCCCGTCAGCCAAGAGACCGTCCGCTCAAGGCCAATGCCGAAGCCACCGTGTGGCACGGAACCAAACTTGCGTAAATCCAGATACCACTGAAAGGCCTCTTGCGGCAACTCGTGATCATGGATGCGCCCTAACAGCACATCGTGGTCATCTTCACGCACCGCGCCACCAACAATTTCGCCCGCGGTCGGCGCAATGATGTCAACACCCAAAACGCGGGTGTCGTCGGTTTCGTCGCGCTTCATGTAAAACGCCTTAACCTCGACGGGCCAATGCGTCACCATCACGGGGCAACCGTAGTGCTCACCGAGTGCAGTCTCGTCAGGCGCACCTAAATCGTCACCCGGCTGAAACTCACTTTCGTATTTACCGTCAGCCTTCCAGGCCATGAGCATTTCAGCGGCGTCATCGTATTTGAGTCGCGGCCACTCTTTATCCCAACCGCGCAACTTTTCAGGGTCTTGCTCGAGGTCAGCTAAATCTTGCTCGCAATGCTCAAGCACTTGCTGAATCGTATAACGAATCATGCCCTCAGCCGTGTTGCAAACCTGCGTCAAATCGGCATAGGCCATCTCAGGCTCAAGCATCCAAAACTCAGTGAGGTGCCGCCGCGTTTTCGATTTTTCCGCACGGAAGGTCGGGCCAAAGCAATAAACCTTGCCCAAGGCCATGGCGCTCGCTTCGGCGTATAACTGCCCAGATTGGGTCAGATAAGCCATTTCGTCGAAATACTGAGTTTCGAACAAAGTGGATGTCCCCTCGCAAGCGTTGGGTGTAAAAATCGGTGAATCCACGCAGAAGAAGCCATCGTTATCCAAGTAATCCCGGAACGATTTCAGAATCCGGTGCCGCACGCGCAAAATCGCCATTTGCTTTTTCGAGCGCAGCCAGAGATGGCGGTGGTCCATCAAGAAACCCGAACCATGCTCTTTCTTGCCAATCGGAAATGGCTCAGAAATCTGCATCACTTTCACATCGGTGACAGAAAGCTCGGCACCACCTGGCGCGCGCTCATCGAGCTGCACCGTGCCCGTAATCTCAACACTCGATTCTTGCGTCAGCGACTTGCCCGCCTCAAAAACAGCCTCGTCAACATTTTTTGCCGAGAGCACACACTGGCAAATGCCCGAGCCGTCGCGCAGCAGCAAAAACATCAACTTGCCCTTGCCACGAGCGTTGTAAAGCCAACCCTGTAGGCGGACGGTTTCTCCCTCGAGAGAAGATAGTTCAGAAATACGAGCGTTGCGCATGGTTATCGAAGAGGCCTACAGAAAAAGTGCTTATGGAAAAGCACGGTAATCCGGCTCGAGCGTGGCCTCTACCACCTCATCGCCGCGAACAAGGACGAAACCCTCAACTTGAGTACCGTTGAGCATTCCGCGAACCCGTATCTCAACAGGGTCTCGAGCAAAATCAATCTCGCCTTCCAGGATACGCGCCGAGCGATAGCCCTCATCACGCAGCCAACGGTGCACCAAAGCGCGGACGGCTTCCTCACGGCTAGCCCCTGGCGTGGCAACCCCTGCTGGAGATGCGGCCAAAGCTTCAAGCCGCGCCAAGGCGGTGTGGATGCGTTCAAATTCTTCGCGAATCTGATTGGGGTTGAGATCGGTAACCACGCGGGCGAGTGCCTGAACGCGGTCGGGCAAAAGTGAAAGAACCTGCATTGCTTCAAGGCGCTCTTCAACGCGCTTGAGTCGCTTAGAAAGTTGCCACAGCAAAACGCCCGAGCCACCCACCGTCAAAGTGAGCAAGCAACCGAGAATCAACGCAAGCACAGGGTCCATGCCCATATCTTAACGCTGCCCGCATTGCCGATAGAATAGGCCCATGCGCGCTCGATTGCTGTTCGCCGGTTTCTTCTTACTCATCTCCATCCCCGTCTTGCTGATGCCAGCTGACCCAGGGGCTCTTGAGGGTTTAGCCGCGCGGCATTTATTTCAAAAAATGACTTCACAAGAGTCGTTGATTCTGCCGAGCAATGCAAAAGAAATACGGCTGATGCTCCCTCGTGAGACGCAGGCCTCGGACGCATACGAAGACGCGCTGCGCAGTGGCCTTCGCTTGCCCGCGAGCCACCCCATTTTGCGCGAATCGGGCGGCACCTTGGTGATTCTCTTGCCTGGTGGGCCAAGTGGCGGGAAAGTTTTCACGCGACACATCGCAGCCGACCATGATGAAAAAGCACTTTATATTCGTGATGAATTCGGCACGACGCTTGGAACCGCCCGATTGGCATCGCGCACTTCACTGTTGCCTGCCCTCTTGGCGATTATGCTCGCATTCCTCCTGCGGTCGACGCTCATTTCACTGACCATCGGTGTCATTGCCGGCACTTATCTTGTCGTGCAATCCAGTGCGCACACCGCCGTGGGCTATGTCTTCGGCCACATCCTTGGCGACAAAATTTTTGGCGACGCGTTTCATCTTTACATCCTCGGCTTCGTTTTTATCTTGTCTTCGATGGTCGCGCTCATTACGCGCATGGGCGGCATTGAAGGAATGGTTCTCTCCATGACCGGGATGGCCCGCAACTCGCGCTCGGTGCAGGCCGTGGCTTATGCACTCGGGCTCGGGATTTTCTTCGATGATTACGCCAATACGATTGTCGTCGGCAATTCTTGTCGCCCGCTTTTCGACCGCCTCAAAGTAAGTCGCGCCAAGCTGGCCTATATCGTCGATTCAACCGCCGCGCCCATTGCTGGGGTCGCAGTCTTATCGACTTGGGTCGCCTATCAAATCAGCACTTTCGCGCCGCAGTTGCCGACGATTGGGCTCGATGAAAGCCAGGGGTATTCGATTTTTCTCGAGACGATTCCCTATCGTTTTTACTGCCTACTCGCCATCGTTATGGTCGGGCTCGTCATCTGGACGCGCCGCGATTTTGGCCCCATGCTTGAGGCCGAGCAACAAGCCGCCTTGGCTAAACGCGACCACTCCAACGAAACGCCACTCGACCAATCCGCCATCACCCAAACAACGGTCACTATGGCCGAATGGGTCACGCCGCGCAGTTTCAACGGCTGGATCCCCCTCGCCACTATGATTGGCATGACTGCTTTCTTGCTGTTTTATTCGGGCGCACAAGCCATGAGTACCACGGATTTAGCCGCAGCCGAGGCGGAAGGCACTATCGCTTATCTACGCGAATTGCTCGCGCACGCAGACTCGTCCGAATCGATTTTCTTTGGCTCGCTCACCTCGCTTTTATTGGCTTTATTCATGTCGATGGGCCAGCGACTGATTCCAGCAAAAGATGCGCTTCTAACCACAACCCGCGGGATGGGCACCTTGCTTAAAGACGGGGTGCTCGTGCTTGTCTTGGCCTGGAGTATTGGCGAAGTTTGCCACACTTTAGGCACGGCCGATTGGCTGGTTGCGTCTCTGCAGAACGCAATGGCGCCGCAGTGGCTTCCTTTGGCACTATTCGCGACGAGTTGCTTTGTGGCTTTCGCCACCGGTTCTAGCTGGACGACTATGGCGATTATGCAACCCAATGTGGTCTTACTTGCCCACCGCTTGGGTTCGCAGTTGCCGGCGGATTCACCTATCGATACGCATTTACTGTTAATTCTGTCGATTGGCGCAGTCCTTGAAGGCTCTATTTTCGGAGACCACTGCTCACCGATTAGCGACACAACCGTTTTGAGCTCAACGGCTTCGGCCTGCAAGCATATTGTTCATGTGCGCACGCAAGCCCCGTATGCATTGCTCGTAGTGGGCGTCGCACTGCTCGTCGGTTATTTGCCGACCGTTTTACTCGGGCCTAACCCAGCGATTTCACTCGGCATTGGTGCCGTGCTGCTCTTTGCGGTGCTGCGTTTGATGGGCAAAACGACCTATCAATTAGCGACCGACGATTAACGCCCAACGGGGTGCAACGGGGCCTCAGGCTGCGTGATTAGCGCCCGCGACTCATCAATGCCATTGCCGCGGCAAACAACAACATCCCTGCCAGCAATAAATCTCGGGCGGCCGACGGCCAGGCCGAGGCATCCGGCCAAATGTTTTCAGGCCAATCCATGCGATCACTCACCGGCCACCAGGCATACGGCACGCGATGGCCATCGGGTGTGGTCGCCAGCCAAGCGCGCACTTTTTCTGCGACTCGCGATGCAGCGTCGAGCGCGGGCATTTGTTCAAAGGGGTCGCCATCAAAAACAATTTCAGCCTCTCGATAATCGAACGACTGCTTTGGCGCATGCTCCAAACTCGTGCGTAGGGTCACAATCGGCGTTTCAACCGTAGTAATGCCACCGAAGCTATTGGCGCGTGACCCGGGCAAAGTCGCCTGCAAAGTGTCGCTCCAAAAGCCTTCGGGGTCAGGTGGCAACAAAAATAAGGGCAAAGGGATGTGATAAGTTGACCACGCGCCGCCCCAGTTGTTCCCAAACGCGTCGAGAATCTCAAAATGCAAACCCCTGCCCGCAATTTCAGTTTGGGGTGGATGCGGCAAATACACGACACCCTGATGCTTGCCCGCGAGAAGAGCGCCCGGCGCATCTCGATCGGGCAAATCAACCGAGTCACCCAAAAGCGAAACCGAAAGTGCGCTGGTCGGCTGGCCAACCACAGCATAGTGAATCGCCCAGCGCCCCCCACTTGCAGGGCGCACGCTCAAGATTGCAGCACGCGGGCCGTAATCATTGGCCCAACCCTCTCGTGCAATCCATTTGACGCGCCTAGGCAGAGCCGTAGGTTCAGGTTGATCGGTGTAGAGACGCACTTCGCGCCCCGCACCAAGATCATAAATTTGGCGCATCAAATCCAATGAGCTTTGCCCCGTAGGCAGGCTATCAATGATGACCAAACTACCCGTAATCGGAAAACGCGGACCAGCCAAAGCAAGACTGACACAAATCAAAGCGCACCCACCCACCCATGCGGAAATCGGCCAGCGACGGCGTGCCTTACCCTGTTTGGCAGCCAAATGACAAAAGGGCGCAACCGAGCCAACCACCCAATCTCTGGGGCGAGTGGAGCGTGCCGTCCAGAGGAACCAAGGGATGAGCCCCAGTAGCGCGAGAGCCGAAAGCGGGGAATCAAACCACATGGATTCCCTCAAGCAAATGCATTAAAACCTCGAAATAGCTCTCATTTTCAGGCAAATCCAGCACGGTGAAATCCACACCCATTTCGACCGCACGCGCACTCTGCTGAGCAAGATGCGCATCAAACGCCTTGTCGTAATCGACACGCTGTGTGGTCAAATCTATGGTCAAGGCCTCGCCCGTCTCTGCATCGCGCATTTCCAAAAAATCACTCGGCGGATGAGTTTCTTCCGCCAAGCGCAGTGCCGCAAAATGGGTGGGCCGCGGACGACTGGCGAGTGAGTGCAAAACTCCCCACCAAGCGTCACCGACCCAAGGGTCGCCAAGTGCCAACACGCGGACATTTCGGCGTGTCGATGCTTGCTGAGCCAGAGTTTCGAAGTTGCCCTTTGGAACAGACAACGCGCATAAAAAGCTCTGCAATGTCGCACGACCCTGTTGGCCTTCGAAATGTTCTCCCATGATTTGCACACTTGACCCTGCATCGAGGGCGAGCCAGGCAGCGGCAAGCGCCAGCCGGCGTTGGGCACGATCACGGCACAACCCCTGCGGGGTCATACTTGCCGAACGATCGAGCAAAATCAGCAAATGCCCGCCACGCTCCTCTTCAC
>CAZPAY010000010.1:0-78200 GCA_964584805.1 uncultured Planctomycetales bacterium
GAATACGCATACCTATATAAGAGCATAAAACCGCCAAATGCGACATCCTTTTTGCAAAAAATCCCACCCGTCCAGAACCGCTCGGCCACGCTAATCTAGCTTGGTAACCGCTAAGCCGGTTCCCCACCTCTCTCATGAATCGCGACGACCTCATCTACGACTGGGAAGCTCACGGCCCCTACAGCCTTCCGGCGCCCAAATACCCCATCCTGCTCGACGACGAAACGCTGCGCGATGGGCTGCAATGCCCGAGTGTCACCGACCCGCCGCTTGAGAAAAAAATCGAGCTGATTCACTTGATGGAGGGCCTCGGCATCAACACCGCCGATATCGGCTTGCCTGGCGCTGGGCCGACTGCACGCGAGCATATTTTGGCGCTTGCTCGTGAGATGCAGCCGCTCGCCATCACCCCCAATGTCGCCTGCCGCACGGTTTTGAGCGACATCGAGCCCGTCGTCGATATGGTGCAAGAGTTGGGCGAAGCGATCGAAATCTCCGCCTTTATTGGCTCAAGCTCGATTCGCGCCTACGCCGAGAGTTGGGACCTTGAGCGCATGGTCAAAAATGTGCGCGACTCCGTGCGTTTTGCAAAGTCACACGACCTGCCCGTCATGTTTGTGACGGAAGACACCGTGCGCTCGACGCCCGAAATTTTGACTGAGCTCTACAACGCAGCGATTGACGAGGGCTGTGAGCGCATGTGCCTTTGCGACACCGTGGGCTCGGCCTCGCCCAAGGGTGTGCGCAATCTCGTGCGCTGGACGGCAGATTTTGTCGCGGCGAAGGGGGCAAATGTCGAGCTCGATTGGCACGGCCACCGCGACCGTGGTTTAGGTTTGATTAACACAATGGTTGCCGCTGCTGAGGGGTGCAACCGCCTGCACGGATGTGCGCTCGGCATCGGCGAACGCGCCGGCAATACTGAGATGGATTTGCTTTTGGTGAATCTCAAACTGCAAGGGTGGATCAAGCGCGATCTAAGCGGCCTCGGCGAATATGTCCGCACCGCTTCTGAAGCCGTCGGCCGCCCCGTGCGGATGGAATACCCCGTTTTCGGGCATGATGCTTTTGAAACCGGCACGGGCGTGCATGCCGCGGCGGTCATCAAGGCCATAAAAATGGGTGACAACTGGCTCGCCGACCGCGTTTACTCCGGCGTGCCTGCCGGCGAATTTGGCATCGAGCAAAAAATTAGCGTCGGGCCGATGAGCGGTAAATCAAATGTGATTTTCTTCCTCGAAAAACGCGGCATCGAGGCGAGTGATGAGCGGATTCAGGCCATCCTTGATTGCGCGAAACAGAGCAACCGCTTGCTGACCGAAGAAGAGGTTTTAAACGCCGCCGCGACTGTTTCGGCTTAGTTGGAACTGCGGCCTGCGGCAATCGCGGTGAAGCTACTCTTCATCGAAAGTGTCGGGGTTAGACCGCAAGGTGACATAAGTCGTTTCGCCGGCGCGCAAAAACGCGCCCGATTTTGTCAGCGTCCAATGTTGCCGGCCAGGCGCGCTCAGCGTGACCGAAACAGTGCATGCGCCCTCGGGTAAGAGCGAGCCGAGCAAGCGACCCGCCGGGGTGCCCTGCAAAGCTGACTCCCAAGGAGGCGTTTTAATCTGCGGCAATTTCGGAAAATACAAATGCGACTGCACCAATTTCCAATCTGGTCGCACGCCCTCAAAGTCCACAACCAAACTCGCGGTCGCTTCGACAAAGGAAAGAGTGTCGCCATCTTGTGTCGTTTTCGCGACTCGCTGCGGCACCCAGCCGCCCAAATACAAAACGGGCCGCCGACGCGCCACCTCACGCTCAAGAACCAAAATGCCCAAATGGTCGGCCACCTCGTCGCCCGAAACGCGACCCATAAAGGGAATAGGCAAACCCGTCGATTCCGCAATACAACGCAGAGAGATTGAGGTTGAAATCTCGACCTCAGGCACGGTCTCGTCGACCACGCCTCGGGCGGGTGCAGTATTTTGCCCACCAGTAGCCGGAGCGGGAACTATTTTTCCAACTGGCTGACTTAAGCCATTATTCTCCGGGAAGTATTCTGCCCTATTTTCTGAACTCAAAGGCAACAGCGCAAGGCCAAGCGCGGTCACCGCCACGAGCGTAACTACCGCCCACAAAAGGGGTTGGGAAACTTTCTTTGGCTTGATTTTTTTCATGGTTCTTGAATCGTGAAACAATACTTACTAATCCTTCATTTCTATATCTTGTAGGGCTATAGGCGCAAAGATTAAGTATGACAAAGCCGTGACACAGCGGTTTTGTCATTTTGCTCCCCATTCTTACTCTCGCTCTTCAATCCGCGCTCGCGCAACAAGAAGACCTCATCACGACGCCCCCCGAGGCCGCCGCAATAGAAGAGGTTATCCGCGCAGACTGTTTTCTTGAACAATTCAACGCCCGCTTTGATTTCCGTTGGCGATTGCGCGGCAATGATTCTCCACGCGAATGGGATTCTGATCTCTGGGCATCCGCTGACCTTGGCGCCGACAACGGCCTGACTGGCAAAGACCACCAAGCATTCCGCATCGACGGCACCCTGCTTTTCGACCTCGATGGCAACGCCGCGCCAAGCAGCGATTTGTTCGGCCTCGATGACGCGCACAAAACAAGTGCGCAGGTTTTCCTTTACGAGGCTTGGGCGCAATTCGGTGATAGCAAAAAACAAGGCATCACCCGCATTGGCCGCCAAGAGCTTCACCGCACCGACGCGCTTTGGCTTGATGGCCTGCGCTACGACTTCCAAACGAAGCGCGGCCTTGACGCGCTCGTTTTTGCAGGCCGACCCGTCCACTTTTACGATCACGATTCCACCGACGACCGCCTTTACGGTGCGGGCCTGCGCTGGCGTCCACGCCCAGACTTCCGAGTCAGCCTCGATGAGCTGCGCGTCGAAGACAACTTTCGTTTTCAAGACACCAACCAATTCCGCGAAGCCTGGCTGACCGTCCTGACCGGCTACTACCAGCCGTCGCCCTTTGTGATGTTGCGCGGCACAGGCTCTTGGATTGGTTCGGCAGAGCGCCGCCAATCGGTTTACGGCCAGTGGTCGGCGCCGGATGGCTCTTGGTCAGCCAACGCGCGCTTTACCAAACAACGCGACTACGCCGAGCTGTTGCCCGCCGACGCGAGTGAGTACTCAAACTTGTTCGGCACAATTAGCCCCTATAGCGACGGCATGCTTGTCGTCCGTGGCGAAGTCGATGGCGGATGGTTTGGCGAGCTTGGTTATCAAGAGCGGCGCCTCGACCACGGCATTAACGAAAGCAACTACAACCACTCTTTCCGTCGCATATGGGCGGGTCTCGACACCTTAGAGTTTTACGAAACCGGCGCCGAGGGTGGCCTGCATGTCGATGTCTGGGAATCCGACAACTACGACACCACAGCTGGCGGCGGTTTCTTAAAGTGGGGCCTCGACAATGACAAGTGGCTTGAAGTCGCCAGTGATTACGCGCTCTACCGCCTCGATTTTTTTCAAGGGCGCGAGTTTCTTGACAGTCAACGCTACACGGTGCGCATGGGCGTCCCGACCGGCGACAATTCGGAATTGCGTTTCCGTTTGGGCCACGACCGCTCGCAGGATGGCCTGACTTATCTTGCCGATGTGAGCTGGAGGGTGCAGCTATGAGCAACTTCATGATGAGCACCCGCATCCGCGCGCTTTTGGTTTGCCTGGGTTCTTTCCTTTGCGCTTGTGCTTTGGTTACGCCCACCTTTGACCTCTATGGGCAAAACCGCATCGCAATTACTTTCAGCCACGCCGCGCATATGGACAACCCGTCCCTCGGCGCGACTGCTGACTGCCTAGAGTGCCACGACGACCACCGCCGCGGGCGACGCGAGCAACTTGACTGCCGCGACTGCCACGAGGGTGATCTCGACCAGGCTGACGCGCTTTATATGCGCACCACGCGTATGGGCGATTGCGTCGCTTGCCACGAAACCGAAAGTGTCGACGACGGCGGTTGTGTCGGCTGCCACGCCGATATCGACGAAACCACCGCGCCGCGCAATCACACGCTGAATTGGGCGCGCACATCCGCTCACGGCATGGCCGCCGACTTTGCCGATGGCTGCCAAGACGCCAACCTTGATTGCTCACTGTGCCACACCGAAGCTTCTTGCGCTGACTGCCACCAGCGCACGGAGCCCGTCAATCACACCAGCTCATGGTCTCGCCGCGGTCACGGTTTCGCCGCGCAAATGAACCCACAAAATTGCGCGACTTGCCACAAAGAAGATTCCTGCATCGCGTGTCACCAAACCGCTGAGCCTGCGTCGCACCGCTCGGCCATTTTCGGTGGTCGGTCGAGTTCGCACTGCGTGAGCTGCCACCTACCGCTTGACCCCTCTGACGGCTGCGGCGTTTGCCACCCCAACACGCGCAGCCATCAGCAGGCACAACCCGTGCCGCCCTTGCACCCGCTGGGCGATTGCCGGTCGTGTCATTTCCCACTCAATCACTTCGAGAATGGCCAGGACTGTCGGTTCTGTCACTCCTGAGTCCCCCACGGGCAAAACTCGCTGGGCGCCCGCCAGCAATTAGATCATGACTCTAAATAAACTCTTTTTAGCTTCCCTCCTCGGCTGTCTCGCCTTTTCTGGCGTGGCTTGCGGTGGCGGTGGCGTTGATGCCGAAGACCTCGGCGAAGCCTTCCAGGGCACGGTTTCCGACCCTAGTGGTTCGCTTATCGCTGATGCGACGGTATACCTCATCCCCGCAGCTGATGTCGCCGGCTTGCCCGACCTCACTTCTGCAAACATGCGCTCCATTGACAATGGCGACGGCACTTACACGATGCCCGTCTCCACCGATTTTGATGAGCCGCTCGAAGATTTGGTCCGCCTTAACGGCGCCAGCTTCTTGCAAGCCGATACAGGCGCCGACGGGCGTTTTGTCATCAGCGTCGTCCCTGAAGGCCGCTACTTCGTCTATGTTGAGCCAAGCGATGCCAACCACCTTCCTGGTGGTAGCCTCTGCCGCGACTCTCTAAAAGAGTCTGGCTTGCGTGGCATGGATCTTGAGATTTCTGTTTCGGGCGTAACCGGCACAGATGCTCATTACATGGGCGCTGACCGCTGCCTAGAGTGCCACCCCGACCACAGCGGCACCAAGAGCCTCGCTCACTCACTTGGCTTTAAGGTCCCTAACGAGGTGAGTGACTTGCAAGACCTAAGTGATTTCCCTGAGTTTGATATGTCATTTGACTACTTCATCTCTGGCGCAGATTACACCGTTGGTACACCGGTCTATTACTACTCTCCTGATTCCAGCAAGGGTATGGACGATTTCGAAACTTCGGCAAGCAGCCAAGGCGCGGATAATGTCGTCATCCTCTGGCTCTGGACTGACGAGGCAACCGGTATTCCAAACATTACATTTGAAAACGTTGTAACACCCGCTGACCCAATGAACTTCCACACACACGAAGTTCGTTTGACTTACGGTGGCGCGGTCAACAAGCAGCGTTACATGCTTGAGTGGGAAGATTATGCCGCAGACGGCTCTCTTGCTAGTGGCGGAAATGGCCTCAAGGGCCTTTACCCAACGCTTCAATTCCAAGGCTTCACTGTTGACCAAGCTGGTGACAAAGCCACGGGCTACGAAGGCAGCGATGACGGCAACCGTCAGGTTTGGCGTGACTACCACATGGATTACTACTGGAACTACGTTGACAACACCTTCATGGTTCCTGGTTCTGTAGATGGCAAAGCTCACAACATTTCTGTGAAATGCATGGGTTGCCATGCCACAGGTTGGAACATTTCTGGCCCAGACCCAATCACGGGTGAAGTCCTTTCCAGCTCTATCGCGTCTTACAACGGCGAGTATGACCTCGACGGCAACGGCACGCTTGACATCCTTAACACCGGTTGCGAATCTTGCCACGGCCCTGGCTCTAACCACGTTGCGGCACAAGGCCCAGGCGGTTCTAAGAATGGCGCGTTTATCGTGTCACCTGAAGACCTCACGCCAAGTCGCGAAATCATGCTTTGTAACCGCTGCCATAACCGGATTGCGGGCCAAGGCGAGCACTTTGGCGCTGGCTCGGGAGATCACCCGGTTAACGCCGCCAATGAGTGGCCAGAAGCGGGCATGGGTCTTGCGGAATTCCTAACGGATTACGCGGCCGATGGCATCAAGGCACCGAAGAGCACGAAGAACTGGGGCGATGACATCCACGCGAAGTCACACCACCAGCAAGCTCCTGATTTCTTGAAGTCTGCCCACTATCGCAACGAGTATCACCTCGTCACCTGCGCAAGCTGCCACGACCTTCACGGGGGTACGGGCTTTAAGCGCGCGCTGACCGCTGACCCTGATGTTGTCGATTCGGCTTTGTGCACAACCTGCCACAACACTTACCTCTCGGGCGGCGACACCAGTGGTCACACGCTTGCGATGGTGGGTTATGACCACGGTGTAGCTCACGGCGCCAACGCTTCTTGTGTCGACTGCCACATGGCACGCATGGCCAAGACAGGTGCGGGTGTTGAAGGCAAAGTCACCATGGACGGCGCCTACTACACGAATGACATCACTTCGCACATCTTTGATGTGCCTACCAAAGCAACGCTCACGGGTGTGGCTCCAGGTAGTGCGATGCCCATTCCTTACACCAACGTTTGTGCAACTTGCCACAACGTAGAAGACTTCTACGCTGAGTAAGCTCATCGGCCTTAGAGACTGAGCTCCCGCTCAATCTCATTCCGCCCTGCAGATTTTCTGCAGGGCGGTTTGCTTTTGTAACCTATGCCTATGCACATTGGCCACCTCCCCACAAGACTGACACTCGCCGCCATCCTGCCCGCACTGCTTCTGCTAGCGAGTTCGTGCTCTGACCGACCCTCCGCCGCGACCACCGAAACGGGCGAAGCCGCTCAACCCGACATCATCCTTATCTTGGCTGACGACCTTGGTCGCGGAGACTGGGGTGCCGGCGGCGGCGAAATGCACACGCCAAATCTCGACAAGCTCTGCGCGGATGGCGTCCGCCTTGATCGTTATTACACCTACCCGCTCTGCACGCCGACACGCGTTTCCTTAATGAGCGGTTCATCGCCCGCGCGATACGACATGATTTTTTCCCCGCTCCGCCCCTGGGACGGCCGCGCCCTCCCGCGTGAAGTTGTGACTTTGCCCGACCGCTTGCGACAAGTCGGTTATCGCACCGCACTTGTTGGCAAATGGCACCTTGGCCACGCAAAACCCTGGATGCACCCCAACGCGCGCGGCTTTGATCACTTTTATGGTTTTGTAACGGGCGCGATTGATTATGTCACGCGCAACTCACGCAACGGTGGCCTCGACTGGCAACGCAACGGAGAAACCGTGCGTGAAGAAGGCTACTCGACAACGCTCTTTGGCGACGAAGCCGCGCGATGGATTGGTGCGCAGAAAACAAGTGAACCGTTTTTTATGTACTTGCCGTTTAATGCGCCGCACACGCCGCTGCAGGCACCGCGTGAATTTACCGAGCGCTACAAAGACACCGTGGATGACCCTGACCGCCGCGTTTACTGCGCTATGGTCGAGGCGATGGATGCCGCAATCGGCAAAGTCATGGCCGCAGTCGAGGCTCGTGGCCGCGCCGACAATACTTTGATTGTTTTCGTTTCTGATAATGGCGCATCGCCAAAACATGGCGGCAATAATGCTGAATTGCGCGGCGGTAAAGGCACGACTTTCGAAGGCTCGTTGCGCGTGCCTGGCGTGATGCGGTGGCCAGCTGAATTACCGGCCGGGGCAGTAAGCTCTCAACTCATCAGCTCACTCGATTGGTACCCGACCATCCTTGACGCTGCCGGAACGAGTGCAGAAAACGCAGATGGAATCAATGCCGCGCCCGACGGCAAAAGCGTCCTAGAAACACTCGCACCCGAACTCGAAACTCAAGCGCGCGAAGACCTTTTCTTCGCGACCTGCACAGACAAGATGACTTCGTACGCCATCATTCGTTGGCCTTGGAAATTGACGCAACGCATTTTCCGCGGCACCGAAGTCACGCGCAATTTCTTGTTTGACTTAAGTGTCGATCCAAAAGAGGCGAATAATGTCAACGCCGCCGAAACGGAAAAGGGGGACGAATTACGCGCTGCGCTTCAACAATGGGTCAAAGACACGCACCCTGCTGGCGCTGACTTTTATATGCCCGCAAGCTGCACAACGCAAACGCCGCCTGACGGCTGGGAAGCACCCCTTGACTGGACAGAATTGGGCACTTTGCAAACGGTCGACAAACCGCAAATGGCGCCGCCGCCGGATCTATCCAAGCCCAATTAATGCTGCGCTTGGGCAAGGCGCTATGCAACATGACTTTTATTTACGAGTGATCGTTAGCGCCTTTTGATACTTCAAAATGAGGCCTTCAATCTCTCGGCTTGCGCGTGAATTGTCTTGGTAATCTTCGGCAAGCGATTGAAAGTGGCGTAGCCCCGTTTCTAGCTTTTCGCGTGCCGCATCTTGCTCTGCGCGATATGAACCACCCTTGCCGCTGTTTTTGTTGTCTTCTGCGGCCTTGGCCAATTTAAAGCCGAGTTGGCAATTCTCCATACCGAGATACCACCGCTCGTCGAGTTGCCAAGTAGGCTCGTCAAAGGCTTGGCCCAACGCAACCTGGTTTGGCTGAACATAAACCGTTGTGGTGAGTTGCCCATCAGGGGGTATACCCACCGGGCTCTCTTGGCCAACCTGGAAAAGGTGGGCTGGCGCTTCTGGGTGCGCTTGAGCACCTAAGCCAAGATGAACAAAAGCCCAGTAAAGGCCTGCTGCGGCACCCAACAACATAATAATCATAGAGATTGGCGAACTTTTCTTGCGAAGGCGCCGCTGGCGAGCAGAGCCTGAATGCGGTCGCGGCACAACGGGCTGAACCGCAACACCTCCAGAGAGGACGCCCGCGTTTTCCGTTTCCTTCTCAAGCTCAAGAGCGGCCTGCAGCATTTCTTGCGCCGAGGAATAGCGCCATGATGGCTTCTTGTGCAATGTCTTTTGCAAAAACGATTCCACGGCAAGCGGCACGCTAATGCTGACATCCGAGAAAGTCGGCGGGATGTCCTCTCGATGCGCGCGCAATACTGCAGCGACACCTTTTTCATCAAAAACATGGCGCCCCGATATCAGGCGGAAAAAGGTACAACCTAATGCATAAAGGTCAGAGCGGTTATCCGTTATGCCCTCTTTCATTGAGCACTCTGGCGCCATGAAGTGCGGAGTGCCTCCATGCTCTTCAGCTGCCATCTCGCGAGTAGTGGCCATACCGAGGTCGGCCAGCTTCACTTCGCCGCGAGCATCAAGCATGAGGTTTGCGGGCTTTACATCTCGGTGCACCAAGCCCTTGCCTTCCGCGTAATCGAGCGCCTGAAGGCAATCCATAATGGCCGACAACGCCTCTCTCCAGGGTATGGGTCCGTTTTTTTGCAGGTGCTCTTCAAGTGAGCCGCCACGAATCATTTCCATTGAATAGAAAACATTATTCTTGTCGTGACCACAGTCATAAACCTGAACCAAGTTGGGATGTGTAAGCGCTGCGGCAAAGCGAGCCTCTTGAAGAAAACTTGCGACAGCCGCCTCGTCTTTGCTTAAATTTTGTGAGAGGACCTTTAAGGCAACCTCTCTTTCTAGGCTTTGCTGCAAAGCGCGATATACAACACCAAAAGAACCCATGCCCAAGATGCCCTTGGGGATATACCCTCCAACATCTTTACCAACGAGTGGCTCCGTCATCATGGTCTTTGCTTTCTTGCGCGGCGCCGTAGAATCGCTTGCGACCTCGTCGTCGCCAATCGCGACTACCTGAATCTGCACATCTCCAACTTGAATGTGATCGCCAATCGCCAAAATGGCCGATGTGCATTTTTCACCATTCAGCCAAGTGTTGTTTGCGGACTTTAAATCGACCAGCTGCCACATGCCCACATTTTTTTCAAACACACAATGTTTTCGGGATATTGCTTTGTCGGAAAAACACAACTCGCAACCTGGTTCGCGGCCGAGTACGGCTCGCGAGTCGAGTTGTTTGATTATTTTGGATGAGTCGACCTGTATAGAGAGTTTCATAAGATCTTCAAGCATAGCGAAATGCCGCTATGCTGCACCCATGATTTTAACCCTTCTCCTTACCGCTCATCTAGCCGCGGCAACTCTGCCCGCCACGCTTGCGACACAACAAGAGGCGGATGCTGAAATCGCTCAAAGTATTACTTATTCAGAATTGGAAAAAGAGTACAAAGAAGCAACCCTTCAGTGGCGCGCCGACATCAGCAAAGCCCGTGAAGAGGGTTCTTACCCGCCATGGGATAAAGATCCAAAAAAAGATTTCTTCGCACGCTTTCGGGCAATTGCAAAAGACGAAAGTGCAATAAAGGCTGATCGTGGTTTGGCCAAACTTTGGTGCCTGCAAAACATCGGCGACTCTGGTGTGAACTGGAAAGACCCAGCGGCCGTAGCCGGCAAACTGGCCATTGACCTTTTTCAAAATTATGCTGATCAACCGTGGCTTCAACAAATACCAGTCTCTTTCCGCATGCTCGGCTGGCAAAGCCCCAAAGGGGCGGCCAAGGCTCTAGGCAACATGGTTGAGTTTGCGCCGACCGATTGGCTAAAGGTAAGTTGCCGAATTCAACAAGCGACCATTTTGGCCGACCGCCTTGAAGATGCCGACGCTGCGCTTGCCATCCTCGATAAGGTGGCAAAAGATTTTGAGTCAACAAGGATTACTGACGATGCGGCAAAACTACGGCGCAGAATCGCAAATCTCCGCATCGGTGGTGTCGCACCCGAGTTCTCGGGCAAAGATGTTGATGGCAACACAATCAAATTAAGTGACTACAAAGGAAAGGTGATCTTCCTCGATTTCTGGGGGTTCTGGTGAGGCCCTTGTGTGGGCGAGTTCCCACACCAAAGAGCGCTCGTTGAGCAGTTCAAAGACCAACCCTTCACCATCCTTGGCATTAACACCGATGACGACCCGGATGAATATCGCAAAAAATGCATAGAGCACAACATCAGTTGGCCAAGCATTTTTAATGGCTGCGGCGTTCCAGAGGAATGGGGCGTTAGTTCTTACCCCACCACTTTCTTAATCGATTCCAAGGGCGTGATTCGTTACAAAAACCTGCGCGGCAAGGCGATGGCGCCAAAAATCGCTGAGCTTCTTGCAGAAATGAAAAAGTGATCTTTTCTAAATGAATTGGCGCAAATCACGCGCCAATTCATGAAAGCGATGCCCGTCGCGGGCCAACTCCCAACAAGCTGGAGTGTCGTTGCTTGCACCAAACCTGGCCAGTGCTTCCTGAAGCGCTGGCCAATTCATATCCCCCTCACCAGGTGGGCAGTGAGCGTGTTCACCGCACGGCATATCATCTAATTGAATGTTCAATATGTGGTCGGCAAATTTCTGAATCGCCTCGGGTGGAGAATAGGTGTCATTTACCAACAAATGACCGACATCAAGGCTCAGGCCAAAGGCCCCGCTCGATCGGCTCTCGGCTAGAGCATAATCATCAAGGGTTGCCACGAAATGCCCCGGCTCAGGCTCTAGCGCTAGTTTTGCGCCATATTTTTGTGCAAGCGGAGACAAGTTGTCTACGGCGCTCATTAAACATTCACGCGCTCCTTTTATGGTTTGATCAACCGGCAACGCGCCCGACCAAAACGACAGTACACCTGCGCCCAACAAGTCACACCATTCACACAGCGCTCGCAAATACTTCAATCGCAAATCTCGGCTGTCATCGGCCTCGAGCAAATTGGGCCGGTGCTTCTGCGTTGCACTTAAAGAAAAACGCGCACCCGTTTCTACCACCACCTTTAATTTATATTGCTCACACAAAGCGCCCACTCGCCGAACTTCCGCCGAGGTTGTGTACCGTGGGTCAAGGTGTGCGACATCCGGAGTAATTGCGATTGCTGAATAACCCCAATCGCCAAGCATCGGAATCGCGTCTTCAAGTCGATGACTCGTAAAGCTGTTGGAATTCCAGCCGATGTGCAACATGACTTTTATTTACGAGTGATCGTTAGCACCTTTTGATACTTCAAAATGCGGCCTTCAATCTCTCGGCTTGCGCGTGAATTGTCTTGGTAATCTTCGGCAAGCGATTGAAAGTGGCGTAGCCCCGTTTCTAGCTTTTCGCGTGCCGCATCTTGCTCTGCGCGATATGAACCACCCTTGCCGCTGTTTTTGTTGTCTTCTGCGGCCTTGGCCAATTTAAAGCCGAGTTGGCAATTCTTCATACCGAGATACCACCGCTCGTCGAGTTGCCAATCAAACCCGCCGCGCAATGCGGATGGCTCGCTCAAAGCTTGACCCGGTGCAACTTGTGTTGGCTGAACATAAACCGTTGTGGTGAGTTGCCCGTCAGGAGGTGAGCTCGGTTGGCTCTCTTGCCCGCCGGGGGAAAGGTGCGTTTGCGGCTCTGTCTGCGCTTGAGCATCTGATCCAAAATGGACAAAAGCCCAAGCGGCCGCCACCAATCCAGCGGCAATCAATCCAGCAATTGCGCCGGCGTCAAAAAAAACAGGGTTCGAAGGTTGGGGCGATGTTGTTGCCATTCTGGAATCATGCTACAGCATTTGATGTATCTTGCTCGACAGGGCTCAATAAGGCCGCGTAACCTCCCGAACGAGGCGGATGCGTGGCATCACCTTGAAATGGCTCAAAGCATTTTTCGGCCTCTATTTGCAGGCCCGCCCGCTTTGCCAAGCGCTGCGCCATCTCTTGGTTTTCTTCCTGCTCTAAAGAACAGGTGCACCAAAGCACGCGCGTCTTTTCACCCACGAGTGGCAAAACCAAATTCTTGCGAATCAAATTCATCACTGTCGTCGCACGGTGCAACTCTTTCTTGTCAAAACGCCAGCGCGCTTCGGGGCGCTTGTTTAACACACCCGTATTGGTGCAAGGCGCATCGACAACAATTAAATCCCAAGGGCCTTCTGGCAAATCGCTGCCACTTTCGGCAAGGGCTTGACGCGAAATCGTATGGCCAAGCCTCTCGGTTTCAGAATCCATTTTTTCAAGGCGCTCGGCGGAAATATCACACGCCATGACTTCGGCCTCCCCACCACTCAACTCAAAAGCTGCAAACGCTTTGCCGCCCGGTGCCGCGCACAAATCCAAGATGCGCTCGCCCGCTGCAGGTCGCGCCAATGCGATAGTTTGAAGAGAGGTCAAATCTTGCACGGCCCAGTGGCCTTCGGCAAACCCCGGCAAGCCCTCAATCGCGCCACGCAACTCAGGCAAATTCACTGAAAGCGGGTGCGGCCCCGCCTCAGCGCAAACATCTATTTCCGTAAAGGCTTGGATGACCTCTTTGCGCGTTGTTTTAAGTGGGTTTACGCGCAACCACAAACTAGGAAGCGTATTCAAAGCGGTCATCCGCGCGCGCATCCCAGGAGGGCCAAGCTCTTCCCACCAACGACGAGCCAAACCTGTGGGGAAGCTGTTTTGCTGAGCCCAGTGCCGCGCGGCTTCTTTGTGGTGGCTGTGGAAAATGGGTCGGTCAAAAAACCAACTCGCTTTATCTAAAATCAAACGGTGTCGGTGTGGTTGCTTATCCGCAACGGCTTCTTTTTTTGACCCGCGCTGAGCACCACGCAGAATTGCATTCGCAACATTTTTTCCACCGCCCAACCAATCTGCCGCCGCCTCAATCGTCGCGCCAATCGCGGCATGATCTGGGATGTTGTCCATATAAAACAACTGCAAAATACCCAGCCGTAAAGTTGCCATCATGACATCGTCTTTGACCCGCCGCTTGGCATAAGAAGACCAAATCAAGTCGAGTGTCAACTGCCGGCGCAAGCATTCTGAAACCAACATGCGAGCCAAACCGCGGTCTTGCCCAGCGAGGCCTTCCTCATCGGCTACCGCAGCAAAACGCCTAGTCGGGATTCCACCCTCGGCCAACAAACGCAACGCAACATATCGTGGATTAGCCAAGTTTTGCTCCAACTTCTAATTTCATGCCCCGCAAAAAATCGCCGGCAAGCATGGGGCCCTTGCCTTGGCGTTGTAGCTCAACGATGCGAAATGAATCTTGACCGCAAGCCACAAGGATGCCGTCGTTGATAGACAAAATGACACCGAAAGGCCCAGCTTCGCTGCAGACCTCGCCTTGGTGTATTTTTAACCCATCGCCATTAGGTAAAACCGTCTGCCCACACGGCCAACCTGCATAGGCGCGCACCAAAGCATCAATCTCACTTGCCGGGCAAGACCAATCAATCGCGCCATCTCGCTTTTTGACCTTCCTGCAAAAGGTCACCGCGTCAACATCTTGAGCGACGGCGGCGGGCAGCCCACGCGCAACGAAACTCGACAAAAATTCAGTGAGGAGTGCCGCGCCCAAAACTCGAAGGCGTTCAAAAAGCTCTGGCCCCGTTTCGCGCGGCCCGATTTCGCAGCGACGCTCAGCCAAAACATCGCCGGCATCAAGGGCCGCGACCATTTGCTGGACGCAGACACCCGTTTGCACATCACCCGCCAAAATCGCCGCCTGAACGGGGCTTGCGCCGCGCCAACGAGGCAACAAAGAGCCGTGAATGTTGACACAACCGAATCGCAGGGCGTCAAGCAAAGCCTGGGGCAGTATTTGCCCATAGGAAACCACAATCCCTAAATCCGCTTGCAGGCTCGCAAATTCAGCGACAAAAGCTTCATCGCGCGCCAACTCTGGTCGCAAAACGGCCACGCCGGCCGCTTGGGCCATCTCAACAAGAGGATTCACCGCCTCTTTTCGACCACGACCCGAGCGACGCGGCGGAGCGGTCACCAACGCTGCGACCTCGACCCCCTCCTGCGCCAAAAGAGCAGAAAAAGACGCCTCAGCAAAAGGCGGCGAGCCTAAAAAAACGACGCGCGCGATGTCAGCTTAAACGTGAGGCTCGACAAACTTCTTGAATTCATCGCCGCCCATCACGCCCATGTGGCGAGCCACTTCGGCCCCACCCTTAAACACGATAAAGCAAGGAATTGCCATCACGCCGAGCTCAGAGCCCTTGGATGGGTTTTCTTCGGTGTTGATCTTGACGACTTTTAGCTTGTCGCCCATTTCGGCTGCGAGCGAATCGACAGCGGGGCCCATCGCGCGACAAGGGCCGCACCAAGGCGCCCAAAAATCGACGAGAACAGGGACTTCGGATTCGAGAACTTCGCTTTGGAAGCTATCGTCGGTGACATCGAGGGCATTTGACATGATTTTTTTGTGTCGGCGTAGGTGGCGCAGTTAAGTCTATAAGTTAATACAACTAAGCCTCGCCCTCAAGCAAATCACCGATTTCGGGCTCTAAGTCACCAGGATTATCATCAAAACCCTCATCGATTTCTTCAAGGACAACATCCCGCCCCGCGACTCGACGGATAACAACATCATCAAATGCGCCATCTTGCTTTAAGTCGATGGCCTGCTGCTTGGCTAATTCAAGCAATGCAACGAGGTAATAGGCCGCATCACCGCGCGACTGACTTTCCGACTTGCTCAATAATTCACTTAAGCTGGTTGCCTCATGCTCTTGGAGTTTCTCCCAAAGCTCTTCGACATAGGCACGCAATGGGCGGCCTGATGGGCGCACATGGTGCGGGCGCATAAAACCGGTCTCGGCCTCAAGCCGGGAAAAGACTTTGAGCAAATCCCAGATGGAAACTTCGCCGATGTCCCACTCTTGCTCTTCTTCGTCGTCGTCTTGGACATACTTGCCGAGCCAACGACCCCCAGCGGGCAACCGTTTTTTACGGTCGTCCCAACGCTCGGCGAGCGCATCGGATGCTTGGCGCAAAGCCTTGTAGGCCAGTAGCTGCTGGACTAATTCCTCGCCGGGGTCGAACGGGTCTTCATCGCCGCCAAGCTCATCGGTCGGCAACAAAGAGCGCGACTTGATGGCCAAAAGCGTCGCCGCCACGACCAAATAGTCAGCCGCCTCATCAACATCGACCGAGGCCAACGAGCGGATGTGCTGGCAATACGCGTCGCAAACCTCAGTCAACGAAACCAAATGAATCTCAAGCTCTTTATCGCGCACCAACTGCAACAACAAATCAAGCGGGCCTTGAAAAACCCGGTCTAAATGCACGGAAAACGCCGAAATCGAGTCGGAATCCTGGTTGTCAGCCGCGGTTGCACCTTCAGAGTCACCGCTGCCCAACAACAAGCCCGGTATCGGGCGTGATGGCGGCAAAGACTCCGGCTCGGTGGGCTCAATCATGACAGCATGGCGAGCGTTTCAATGAAGCTCACGATTCCCATGATGACGCGGCGCATCGCCACGCCAAAGCCATCGACATAAAAAACGAGTGCGAGCACGAGGAACAGCCCAAATCGCTCAAGCTGCACATAAGATCGCAGCGCATCGCCCTTAAGAAAATACATCACTATGCGTGAGCCATCGAGCGGAGGCAGCGGGATGAGATTAAAAACCGCCAAAAGCACATTGATAAAAATGCCCATAACCAAAACCTGCACGCCGCGGGATTCTGCATCAGGCCAGACGCCCGTGTTGAGCAAAACCGACAACAAGCCCGCCCAGAGCAAGGCCTGCAGTAAATTGCTCAGGGGCCCCGCAATCGCAACTAAAGCAAAATCGCGCTTGGGTTGTTTGAAATAGCGCATATCTACCGGCACAGGGCGCGCGCCACCAAAAATAAACGGTGAGCCCATGATGAGCAAAATGGCCGGCAAGACAATCGTCATGATGGGGTCAATATGTGGCACCGGATTCAGCGTCACCCGCCCGCGCATCCGCGCCGTGGGGTCGCCCAACCGATCGGCCACCCAAGCGTGGGCGGCCTCATGTGTGGTGATTGCCAAAATCGCAATCATTACACTACCTATAAGGGTGAAGGTATCCATTCGTCCCCGCATTCTCGCAAGGCCGAGCATTGCCTACAATAGCCACCCACAACGACACGCCCCCCGCGCGTCAAAAACACCTTTCTCAGCATGAGTTTCGACCCCGAACGCGCCCTTTCCCGCGGGCTTGAAGTCCTTCGCCTTGAAGCCGCCGCTCTCAGCGCCCTACGCGATTCGCTCGGTGACGCATTTGTCGATGCCTGCGCGCGCATCATGCGGTGCCAGGGCCGAGTCGTCGTCAGCGGCATGGGCAAGGCCGGCATTGTGGGCCAAAAAATCAGCGCCACGCTAGCCAGCACAGGGACGCCGTCCTTATTTTTACACCCCGCTGAGGCGCTTCATGGCGACTTGGGTCGATTGCGCCCGGAAGATTTGCTGCTCGCGCTTTCTCATTCTGGCTCGACGCGCGAATTGGTGCAGATGGTGCCTGCGGCTCAGTCGTTAGGTGTTGCCGTTCTAGCCATTTGCGGCCAAGACGACTCGCCGTTGGCAAAACACGCCGACCTGGTGTTGGCGCTCGGCGATACCCCCGAGGCTTGCCCCCTTGGTTTGGCCCCCACCGTTTCGACGACGCGCATGTTGGCTCTCGGCGATGCACTGGCAATGGCCGTGCTCGAAGGTCGCGATTTCACGCGCGAAGAATTTGCAAGCTTTCACCCCGCTGGCTCCCTAGGCAAATCACTAATGCGTATCGGCGACATCATGCGCACGGGCGACGAGTTGCCTTTATTGCCGGGCGAAGCTTCTTTAAGTGATGCGCTCGCGGTCATGACCGAAACCACCGGTCGCCCAGGTGCCGCAATTGTGCATGACGCCAGCCAAGACCTACTCGGCATTTTTACGGATGGCGATTTGCGACGGCTCGCTCAAGAAGGCCGTCTTGCTATGGACGATGCCATCCAAAGCCACATGGCCGCCCAGCCAAAATTTTTGCGTGAGTCACAGCTGGTTGGCGAGGCCCTCCATCTTTTTAAAGAAACGCATGTCGATCAAATGCCGGTTTTGGCCGAACAAGGTCAGCACGTGGTGGGCTTGATTGATATCCAAGATTTGCTTGAGGTGAACATTTAATGACCGACTCTCGATTTCCTGAAGAATTATTGCAGCGCGCGGCTGGCATTCGCTTGTTCGTAACCGATGTCGATGGCTGTTGGACCAACGGCCGTATCACCGTGCACGCCGACGGCTCGGAGAGTGCCCACTTTGATGTAAAAGATGGCTACGGCATGATGGCCCTTCAAAAAGCGGGTGTTGAAATTGCGGTTATCTCAGGTCGCGATAATCCAGCCGTAATTGCGCGCGCCGAGCGCCTTGGCATCCAAACGCGCTACATGGGGCAAATGGAAAAAGCGCCCCTCATCGCTGAATTGCTCAAAAAGCGCGGGCTTGAGGCGCATCAAGTTGCTGCCATTGGTGACGACTTGCCTGATTTAGATTTATTCGCGCGCGCAGGTTTTTGCTTTGCTCCAAACGATGCGGTTGCGGAATTGCGCGAAGCCGCCGACTGGGTCACGCAGGCAAAAGGCGGTCATGGCGCCGTCCGTGAGTGCTGCGACTTCTTGCTTTTAGCGCAGACTGAGGCTCGCTCGTGAAAGCAAGGGCTTGGGGCACGGCTCTGTTTTTGATTTTGGCGGTTTGGCTTGTTGTTGACATTTTGCAACATCTACCCAAAGCCGCGCCGCCTCCGGATCGCGGCCCGGAGGGTTTTCCGCAACAAGTCGAAGGCATCGGAAAAGTTGAATTCGCCTTTCAGGGCGAAATTCAGCTTGTCGCCCAAACGCATGAGCTCGTCGAAGGGGGGGTAGCAATGGAAGCCCAAGCAATGACGCGGCGTACGCCTTGGCTTTCCGTGCGAGGCTGGAACCCACTGCCCAAAGAAGACGACATGCTTCTTAGCCGCCTTGCCGTACGCTCGCTAGAGTCCGCAAGCAAAAAAAGCATGCGTTATCAGCTCGACGGGCCATCTGGTTTGCTTCCGCTGCGCCCCAACAGCTCCACGCCTGAGCTAGACACTTCGCGGCCGTGGTTGCTAGAAAAACCAGTGGTTCAATTGCCCGATTTTCTAGACGGCACGGGGCTGGTTTTAACACTGGAAGAAGCCGAGCTACACCCTGAATCTGGCGACATGCAAAGCGAAGGGCCTTTTCTCATTGAAGGCGAAGGTTTGCGTATTTCCGGCGTCGGCCTTCAGCTGGTTGCCGAATCGAGCCTGCTCAAACTGGGCTCAAAAGGCCAGCGCGTCTCGTGGAATATGCAAACAGTAAGCGGCGACGCAATTAAGGCGACCTCGGCCCTGGGGCGCTTTTTTCCACAAGGAGGTCACCAAAAACTTGTCCTGGAAAAAGAAGTTGTCATGAACTTCCCGCCTGAAGTTTTAAACAGAAAAAATGGTGTCACTGTTCTGGAGTGCTCCTCTCTAGACTTAAATTTAGCCGCCGATGGCGACACATGGTCTCCCCTCGGCGGAATCGCAACGGGGCCATCCACTTGGCGTGCGCCAGACGGAGTAGCCTCGGGTGGCGACACGGAATTGTTTTGGGAAGACGGCGTCTTCACGGGTTTGTCGCTTGAGGGGCCCACACGCATTGAGCCAAATGAGCCTGCCGACTCATGGGCCACTTCGCAGCACAATGCCACCTTGTCTCAAGACCATTCCTTCACATTAAACAAAGATGTGCATGGCGGCGATTTAATGCATACTTTTCGCGCTGATCGCATGACCTTTCGTGGCTCTTCGCGATTTGCCGAAGGCTCGGTTCACATTCAAGGCCCCGATGGTGAAATGTTTTCAAACACAGCTGAGTCCAAAGAGGGCGTCGGTTGGATTTTCGACGGGGATGTCCATGGCGACCGCCTTTTTGAGGGTCAACGCTGGCAGTTGTTCACGGCACATGCTGTTCATGGAAAACAGGGTTTGTCTGACGCAGGCCCAATGTTTACTTTGATTCATGGTCAAGAAAAGCTTTCCGGTGCCTGGCTAAACACGAGGCATGTTGGTGGTGAGCTTGCCGTGACCGCAACGGGCAACCTCGTTTTAGAGCGCGATGGCCTTGTTGCTCATGGCGACCGCTTAGATCAAAAAAATCTAAAGACCATTCTTTCCGGAAAACCAGCTTGGGCAACTTTTCCAATTCGTACAAATACAGGTACAGCGCGCTCTACGCGCATGGTGCGTGATGACGAAATTCTATTTTTACATGGCAATCCTCGCATTGACATGCCTGCCGAGGCCCTCGGCCTTGAAGGGAGCCGCGTATTTATTGATGCCGCGCGCGCAAACCGAAACCCAAAAACCGGCACTTGGGAAATGACTGGGGGTGTCCTTTTTTCCGGCGCCATCACCGGCAACGCGGCTCGCCTAACCTGGACGCCCGGAGGCGAAATGCTGCTTGAGTCTGACTTCAACAATCTCGCTAGGCTCCAAGGCACACGCATCGGGCAAGGTGACTTTGATATTCGCGCAGAGGTCATCCGCCTTGACGAATCGGGCTCGGGTGAGCTTTTGCGCAATTGCCGCGCTATTTTCCGCGCGCCAGATGGCACCTATGGAGAAGTAACCGGCGACCGCATTATCTTTCATGAAAAAGGCGGGCGGGCCGAGGACAAGGTCCATGTTAAGTGGGTTACCTGGGCGGGCCAAGGCGAGCGCGCGGACTGGGGCTTCACTGAAAAGGGTTGGCAACTTGAGCTTGTCGAGAAGGCGCATCTCTCTGGCTCTGAGGGCGAAGCGCATGGCCACCGCATTTTTTATCAGCACGCTCAACAACTTATCCGCGCAGAAGGTGTTGCGGGTGAGCAAGCTGAACTAGCCTTAGTTGACGGACGACATGCTGTTGGGGACTGGCTTGAGTACTCCTTCCTGAATCGTCTTTTTTCTTCCGGTCGAGCCAAGTTTAAATCGGAGGTCCCCTAATAGTGCCACGCTTCTTCTTGCTCCTTTTCCTTGCCGCTATTTGTGCGTCACCTACCCTTGCTGCGCAAAACGCGGGTGATGCCACGGTCGATGTCAGCTCAATGAGCCACCAAGAGGTTAACGGTGAACTTTATTACTATCTTTTTGATTTGGTTTATCAAGAAATCGATTTTCAAATTGTCGCCAACAAAGCAACCTTGCGTTTTGATGCGGAGCTCTATCACTTGGGGCCGTCAAAAAAAACCGCGGGGCAAACAACTGTTGAAGAGCCGACTCGGCCAGCGACCTCGACGCCTTTATTGAGCACTAAAATCCAAGAGGCTTTGCTAGGCGCAATGGGTACGCCTGTCGAAGACGGCGCGTTACTAGAAATGCTTCTAGAAGGCGATGTAGCCATCAAAGGCGATGGTTTAGATTTAAAATGCTCTCGTTTTTCGCACCTTCCCAAGGACGGCGTGACCATCCTGCACGATGCCGATTTGGTTTTCAATGACGGTGCGCCAAATGGTTGGCCCATGCGCTTGCTCGCAGAAAAACTTACAGAGTGGCCCGACGGGCGACTCGAAGCGGTTAAAGGTCGCAGTACAACCTGTACACATTCACCCCCTCACTATTCTCTCGGCATGAGCCACATGACCCGAGAGCCCTCTACTGACCCAAACAAACAAGAGGTTTGGCGACCTAGCGGAGTTTTTCTCATGCTCGGCAACATACCTGTTTTGCCTTTGCCGTCACATGACTTCACGGAAGGGAGCGCCTTCCTTGGCCTTGAACGCGTTAAATTTTTGGCTGGCCGCGCATGGGGCGCGTCCCTCCAAGCCTATTTCCAGGGCGACGCAAAACCACTCGGTGGTGACCTTAATTGGTCGTTTGCTCCCGCTTATAGCTCAAACAGGGGCGTGCCCCTCTTCCTAGATTTATCTTTTGCCAAAGAGGGCTGGGCAAGCGAGTGGTCTCTTTTTGCACTCCAAGATCAGGGTGAAGACCTGCATGGTTTAGCCAGTTATTTTGGGCGCGAATCCGATTTGCGATGGCGCGCCCGACTGAAAAACCGCTTCCATTTCTCAGGTGATTGGCGGCTTGATGCAGACATTGCCTTGACTTCTGATCCGATGGTTGATCTTGAGTTTTTCTTGCGCGACTGGATGCTTAACGACGATGCAAGCTCAGCCTTTCAGTTACGCCACACCCAAAAGGACACCTACTTTTCGACTGAGTTCGCTTATCGCTTTGACAAAACCGGTTCGGTCCCACTGACTTATTTTGGCTCCCCCGCGGGATCCCCGCCCGCATCCCTTGACGCACTGCCCAGCATTCAATTTGAGCGCTTTGCAACTCCGCTGTTATCTATCCCGACCTATTTCTTCGGCGGTGATGATCGCCGCACACCGCTACATTTTTCTTGGGGCGCATCGGCAGAGTCACTCCAACTTCGCACGCCTGAGTTTACCCCGCCAGAAAACCGCCCCACCTATTGGCCAACTGCGCCCAATCGTCGCCTTCAGCATCTTTCGGCTTGGGGCGACTGGTCGCTACCGCTTCACTTCAGTGGCCTCAATATCCGCCCCGGCTTTCGTGCGCACACCTCGGCTTGGAAAGAAAGCACCAGCCTTGTTGAACAGGATTCGCAAACACTGCGTGAAGCTTATCTGGACTTAGGCCTAACTGCCTTGCGGCATTATGACGACGGCTGGAGCCACCATTTGCGCCCAACCGTCCACATCCGCGATCGAGAGATTGTGACAAGCCCGGAAAACATCCTGCCCAACTTTAGTGGGTTTCAAAACCAAACTGCGGGCCAAGCGATTGAATTCGGCTTTCGGCAAAGCTTTTACGCGCCGAAGCAAGCCACGCCGTGGTTTGATATCCGCCTTCAGCGCGCTTGGTATCCAGACCCGACGGATGTTTTTGTCGACCCTATGTTTCCTGGCCCACGCACCGGCGTTTCGGTCGATGGTTGGGGGCCAACCGAACTTCAAGCTTTCTGGCAACCTCGACGGCCCGGTGAAGCTTTACGCGGTATGCGCTGGTCGGGACACTTTCGCTGGGACAACAAAAACGTCTTAGACGAAACCTACACACAGCTTTCCATCCGCCCGAGCGCCCGCATGTTCGTCGGATTCGCCTACCGTGAATACCTTGAGCAATATCAACAGCTCACGGTTTCCGCCGGATGGCGCGCAAGCGAGTCGTTCTCTTTTCGCCTAAGCCAAACCTTTAACCTCCTGGGTGATGCCGCACGAGTGAATCGCCTCAGCGCTCAATTTTGGGGGCATGACTATGTCTTTGAAACGGAGTTTTACTTAAATGAAATAAATGGCGATGAAGGCTTGTTCTTCAATTTCTCGCCTCGCTTCATGGCTGAGCGACACGGCTCGATGGGGCTTCCTAGAATGGCAAGCGCCCGCTACCTCCAAGACACTCCATGACCTTTGCCTTTTTCGGTTCCGGTGAAATTCTCATCGCGCTCGTCGTCGGCCTCCTCCTTTTCGGCGGACGACTTCCTGAAATCGTAAAGCAAGTCGCCAAATTTTTCGGGGAAGCAAAGCGCACCATGGCAGACATCCGTCGCGAAACAGGTGTCGACGAAGTTATCCGCGACATCAGGTCTGATGTAGATCGAGCCGCTGGGCCCCTGCGCGATAGAGAGCCTGGACCTACTGATGAGCTTTTACCCCCCACTGAGCGGGAATCGACCAAAAACACCGAGTCGGACCTACCCTCATAAGAGGTAAAGACTTACGATCGCCTAGTTTTTTTTCGACTCGTTTCTCAACAAGCGGCGATTCTGGGCCCAAACGGCGCTAAGCCCTGTGTTTACTAAGGTTTTGTGAGAAACAATTTCCTGAAAACTTAGTTTTCCACAGGTTTTCCACAGTTTACATTCTTGGAAACAATGCCGGAAAGGAGCAAGGCAAAGTGCGGGCATCAAGCTGAGGCAGAATGATGTCTTCGAGAGCCAAACGACAAGCTCCGCGCGAGCCCGGAAGGCAGAAAACGAGCAGCTTTCCAATCAAACCAGCCGAAGCTCGTGATTGAATACAGGCTGTTGATATTTCCTTGTAAGAAAGCATTCGAAAGAGCTCGCCAAAGCCGGGCAGTATCTTGGTGTAGAGCGGCTCAACAGCCTCGGGCGTAACATCTCGCGCGGTAACGCCAGTGCCGCCTGTAACCAATACCGCATGAACGGAAGCAGCGCCCACCCATTTTTGCAACTGCGCCTGAATGGCGTCCGTTTCGTCTTTGACAATAATCCGCTCTTGCGCATGATGGCCAGCACTCTCAAGGATACTTGCCAAATATTGCCCCGAAGTGTCCGTTTCAAGAGTGCGTGTGTCAGAAACGACCAAAATGCCTACTTGCAGTTTTTGGAATTCAGCTGGCTCGTGATGATGTGCGTGTTTCATGATTAAATGCGAAAGGATTGTTGCTCTACAGGTTCTTCGATCCTCGCGAAACCTGCCTGGTTTAGGTTCTTCACTAGTGATTGTCGTTGGCCATCCTCGCCGTGAACCAAAAACAAAATCTGCGTTGTCGGCGCATGCGGCTTTAACGCTCGCAGCAAATCATCCTGGTCGGCATGCGCGGAAAACCCGTCCATGCGAGTGAGCTTGGCGCGCACAGGATAGCGTTCGCCAAGAATGGAAACCTCCTTGGCCCCATCAATCAAATGGCGCCCCAGTGTGTGCTCGGCTTGAAAGCCAACAACCAATAGTTCTGTTTCAGGGCTTCCAACCCAATTCGCAAGATGGTGCAGAATGCGCCCCGTTTCCATCATGCCGGAGGCCGACAAAACGATGATCGGCCCAGGGTGACTGTTTAGCAACTTGCTCTCGTTCACCGATTCCGTGAACCGAACGCCCGGACACAGGCTTTGCGCTCGGCCATCAATACATTCCAATTGCTCTAAGGCGTCGTCGTCAAAATAGCGGCAATAATTTTTTACGACAGAAGTTGCGGCTGTCGCAAGAGGGCTGTCTACAACAACGGGGACTTGCGGCACCACGCCAGATTCAAAAACGCGCCCTAGTTCGTAAAGTATGTTCTGCGTGCGGCCCACGGCAAACGCCGGGATTAAGAGCCGACCCTTTCCGCGCGCAACGAGACGCTGCACCGCCTTGGCCAAATCTTTTTGCATATCAATAAGGCCGGGGTGTGATTTGCCGCCGTAAGTGCTTTCCGAAATAATTACATCGGCTGGCAGCAAGGGCTCGGGGTCTCGCAACAAAGGAAGCCCAGCTCGGCCATAATCGCCCGTAAAGACAATTCGTCGAACTTCACCGTTTTCCGTTGCCTCAATTTCGACCCAAGCAGAGCCCAAAATATGCCCCGCTTCATGAAAACGCGCACGCACACCTTCGACGACAAAAAACCACTCGCCGTAACGCTGCGAAACAAAACGACCCAGCGTTTCATCTACATCTTCATCTAAGTATAGAGGAAGCACCTCGCCACTAAGGGTCGGGTGCTTTCCTTTTCGTCCACCGCGCACCTTTTCTCTCAAACGCTTTTTATTTAAGAACTCAGCATCCTTCAACAAAATGTGGGCGCAGTCATGCAACAAGATTGTGCACAAATCTCGCGTGCCGTGCGTTGCATGAATCGTCCCGCGAAACCCTTCCCGGACGAGCATGGGTAATTTGCCGGAATGATCAATGTGTGCATGCGACTGAATCACGGCGTCGATGCCGCTTGCGTCAAAATGAAATTTGGCGTTCCGCAGATAACTATCTTTTCGACGACCCTGAAACAAACCACAATCCAAGAGCACCTTATGCTCATTTACGCAAAGCATATGGCAAGACCCTGTTACGCCACGAGCAGCACCAAAAAACCTAATATCCAAGGGCCTTTACCTGTTTTTTGACATTTGAAAAATGTGTTTTCACAGCAAGCGAAAGTTTTGCGGCACCATGAATCGAAAGATATTTACGCAATGCGGGCGGCACTGGCGAGCCGCTCCCCAGCGGAACCCGCATGGCCAAGCGCTCTGTCATTTCGGATCTCTGTGTTAAAAAAGCATCGCGAGCCAAAACTGATGCGGCGGCTACAGCAGAGTGAGCCTCAGCGCGCGGCACTTCGTAAACCTGTACTGTAGGGTCCGTTTTTTCTAGGCGCGCCCGAACAGGGCACCGCGGGCTAAAGCGATCTACGATGGCAAAGTTAGCGCCAACCTCTTTTTGTAAAT
Source organism: uncultured Planctomycetales bacterium (assembly GCA_964584805.1). GTDB lineage: Bacteria > Planctomycetota > UBA1135 > UBA1135 > UBA1135 > JABHIE01. The sequence continues at coordinate 25,956 of CAZPAY010000010.1, forward strand.
CATGAATGACTTCCGCATGAAGGGCGGTAAGTAATTGATTTACATTAGAACCCAGCTTGGCGTGCCGTTGATTGTATTCCTCAGCGGAAAGCACTGCTTCCCTATGCGCGTATTCTCTTCGAATCCAGGTGGCCAGCACTTGAATTTTTTTGTCCGCAATTTTTTTGGAGTCTGTTACGCCTGCCTCGCAAAGTAATTTTTCTCCTGCGGAATCCACAAAAACTGCAGCGACACAAATTCCGCCGAAGGTGTCTCCTTTTCCGGCTTCGTCTGAACCAATTGCCGGAAGTGCAGAAACAAAGTCGTCAGAAGGGGCGACCTCGTTTACCTTTGATTCTTTCTCTTTCTTTTCCACCGATTGGCTCGAAACGGCGTGAGCCATCAAAAACCGCGGCTCAAACGATTCGGCGCCTTTGCCCTGCACAACTAATTTCCCAGAAAGATAACAATTAATCACCATGCCGTCGCCACGAGCTTGAAAGCGAGCGTGGGCCAGGTTACGAAACTCAAATTGACTTTCGTGCAACAACTTCTCTAAACGAATTGCCTCGCTATCGCCAATTTTCCAAACGTATGTCTTTGGTGGTGTCATCGAGCGCCGCCCGCAAGTTCTTGTGCTAACTTTTCGACCGACTGGATTGCATCAATGCATTTGGCTCTAATTGCCTCGAAGGACTCTGTTGAAGCCAAGTCCGATTTATCAACTTGTATGGGGCTGCCATAAACCACTACAACTTTCGAAAAGGGTTTCGGGATCATCATGCGGTCCCAGGATTTTGCCCTCCACGCACGACTTGCTCCATATCCGTTCGGCAAAAGCGGGCGCTCAATTGCGACCGACAACTTAAGTGCTCCTGCCGCAAAGGAATGCCGTGGGCCACGAGGGCCGTCTGGGGTAAGCGCATAGCCAAATGGGCTGCGCTTCATTTCCACCATTTCGCGCAAGGCTTCCCGGCCACCTTTGCTTGATGAACCCCTTACCGTTTCTAGGCCAAGCTTTTTTGTAATGCGGGCAATCACCTCACCGTCATGGTGGCGACTGATTAATGCTCGCACTGGCTGGCCGCGATGGACAAGCAAAGAGGTGGGTACATGCTCATGCCAAACGACCCAAATTGGGCCGCCCGCAGAAGTCTGTGCCGCTTGACGGTTTTCAATCGCAACAATCTCAACGCGCCATGTTTTTGCAAGCAATCGCAACAATGTCGTCCCTAGCCACTCTGCCAGAAATTGAATAAACCTACGGCGCATCCGTTTGCGAAAAGATGGCGCTGGCCGAATGTTTTCTGGAACAGAAGTGGGTTGAGTCAAGGCAAGAGCAGTTTAGTGTGACGAGCTTGGCTTATCTTCGCGAAATGTAACCTCGGAGGCAAGTTCCTCTATTGCTGCTTCTGCTTTGCGCGCACACTCCTCTTCGGAGTACCACTTTGCTTCCATTTCAAGTCGCTTCTTGCGGCGAGCGCGGCGCACAAATGGATACCCCACGAGTAAACCTAGTGCCATCCAGAGAAAAATTCGAGGCTCGCTGTCCCCAAGCATGGAGTGAAATGACGAGAGTTCTTTTCGCAAATCGGCCTCGTGAGTAACGACGGACAGACTGGTTAAATTGATGAGTGCTTCGTCAATCGTGGCCCCTTGCCCCATCGCCCGCAACACTCGTGCAGGAAAATCGCGGCCGTATCGACGAATCAATCGTGAAACCAACCGATAGCCCAAGGCATATCCTTCAGCCGCGCCGGCAGCTTCAGCGCCAAACGACTTCCGATACTTGGAAAGTGGTGCCAAATCGCCAGTAAAAGACAGCCAGGAAATAGAAACGCCCACGCGCTTCAGAAGAATGTCTTCAGCAAAAAATTGCGCGACACCCTCATGGAACCAAGCCGGAATTCGAGTGTAAGTTTCGTAACCCAGACCGCTCATGGCATAGTGGGCCATCTCGTGCCGAAGTGTGTTACGCAGCTGAGCTTGGCCGGCTGCCTCATTTACCGCAAACAAAATGCGAGATTGCGCGGGAAGGGTCACGGCAGCGTACCAATCAGGGACAGAGGCTCGCCCCATCGCGCGGGCCAAATCTTCACGGCGAGGGACCCATTCAAGATGGCCTTTTTTTGCCTGCGGGGGAAGCTCAAGCCATGCGATGGCCTCTTGGTAATCCCTGTCGGCTAAAGCCACAAGTGGGGTCACTCGCGGCAATAAACCTTCGGGTGTGTGCCAAGAAAAGAACTCTGTTTCTCCAGCAACAGACTGCCCCAAAGCAATACATAACGGAAGAAGAAAAAGAAACAAAGCCGACTAAAACTCTAATTCGCTATCACTATCTAATGGGTTGAAAAGTGGAAACGGCTCACCCGTCGATTGCTCAACAAGTTTGATTCCAAGGGGGCCTGCGTTTATTAAAAACCCCGCAATCAGGGCGAGATCGGCAATTGCAAAGTTACTTTGATAATTCAGCCACAGCCGGTCTTCATCAAAAACCATAAGGGTGTGCGCGGGTTGCAATTCTTTTGCCAAGAGGCTCAGGTTGGGGATCTTCTCTAAATCAAACGGTAAATCTCTCAGTAAGGCCGAGCCACCATCTTGGCCAGATGCTGCCATAGAAAGTGCGCCTACACCCATTTGCGCCAGACTCATCGCTTGCTCAATTTGAGGTCGCCAATTTTCCCAAAGTGCAAAATTCGAGTCGCGCGGAATGGATGTAAAAAACTGACTCGCATCGTCTACATTTAGGATGTTGTCCGCAAGTGGCCGAATCGGCTTACGCAACGCCGCCTTAATGGAAGGCACGTCCCATCCAAAAATTAGCCATCCGTCCGGATGGAGGGCCAAGGTTGGCTCAAGGGTGATTGGCAGGCTACCCAGGCTGGGCAATGACCCGCCCAACCCCTGGTAAGTAAAATAGGGCGACCCCGCTTTATCTACCATTTTGCCGCTTTCATCCTTCACGCGCAATTTCATCCGTTTACCCCGAATAAAGGCCTTTCCTGTCGTTTGGTCAATATTATTCGGGTCGTTTAAAACGAGGCGCATTCCTTTTTCAAACTCTGTTTGGAAAACATCCATGTTTGAAACCTCAAAGGCAAAGTAACCGCTCGGCATCAAGCCCTTTGTGCGCGACCAGCCCCAATATTGGCTACCGAGCCCAGCAAACAAAACTTCTAAATCCAAATCTGTTTCTTCGGGCAACTTGCCCAAGACATACTCCTGGAAAACGCCTGATAAGTCAAAGTCCCCCACCAAGGCCACATCTGATTTTTCTGGGATGTATTTCAATAATTCGGGATTGAATTTCCCGAAGTATTTAACCCATGTAGGGGAAGCGCCCTCTTTGTAGCGTAAGGACAAATCTGCCACACTGGAGCCTTTATCGTTCCAGCCTGAAAAGATGTAGAGGCTGTCTAGCGCCGAGAAGCTTCCTCCTACTTGCTCCATCCCGCTTGCTCGTCGCGAGGCCAACGCCGAGGCGTTTGCCCAAACGATGACAGGCGCGCCCGATTGTTGGCTTAAGCGCCAGTCCGCGCGAAAACATTTGAGGCTCGACAATGGCTCTAACAATTCACCTGATTCGCCAATGACAATCTCCACACGATTGTCAATCAATTGAACCCCAATGTTATCTCCAAGTTCACCTCGCGCTTCTATTTTGGAAACGAAATCAAAGAATAGGGATGCCTTTTCTTTTGAGATCAGTGTCCATTCAATAAAACTATGAGGCTGTGGAGAATCTACATGGGCGAAGCAAATATTTTCGTAAGCTCCCCAGTCCAACAAAGATGGGTCGAGTGCGAGCTCGCTTGACTTGTCTTTGAGCGCCATCCACAGTTCCCCGCACTCAACTTCGGCGGTGGCGAAAAAGTCGCGCAACTCTGGGTGCCCCCAAGTGCGCCCGAGGCAGCTTTGTGAACCAAGCGACTGAATTTCAGAAAAGTCAGAAACTGAAACAAGCAAAAGGGTCTCTGCTGGCAAACGGTCTACTAGTGGAGGAAAAACGAGTGGGGCCTCTACTGCTACTTTTGGCTCTATCTCAACTTTCGATTTCTGTGTTTGCTCATATTCAGCGGAACAGGCAAAAACTGAAAAGAGAAGGGCGCTGCTTAAAAGGAATGATTTCATGGTTTCTTGGGTGTATTCCGAAACATACTCTACGAACACCAATCAAAAGTTTGAGGGATTTTTGGCGGCAGGATAAACTCATTAGTCGGGGCGCTGAACGCCCCCTGTAAATTGTGCGCTACATCCGCCCCTCCCTTTTCTTCGCCTTGCTGTTTTTGGCGCTCGCCGCCTGCCAAGGTCCGCAAACGCTATCCGGCGCTGCCGCAATTGCGCTTCAAGATGTGCCCACGCCCTCAGGCTTTTCCCTCTCGGCAAAGCACCCTCGGCCGCATTTCGTCGTCGCTGGCCATGAGTACCGAGCGGGCACCGCTCACCTTTGGGGGCCCGGCAATCACGAGTCAATCACCACCTATATGCACCAAGCGCTGCCCGACTTTGGCTGGCAGCTCAGCAACGACATTTGGGCAAAAGACAGCGCTCGACTTTCGTTCTCCGTAACCACTGCCCCACAGGGCGCTTACAACTCAACCGAGCGGGCCACTCTCGCCATCAAGCTCTGGTCCGCACGCTAATCATGACAACTCACACAACCGAAATCCCGGGCGGCTCTTTAACCGAGTGGTTCAACAAAAACCGCATGACCCTCGTGGTCTTCGCCGCCGTAATCCTTGGCCTTGGTCTCTACAAGCGCTTTGTGCCACAGATGCAGCGCGATGCACGGATGGCCTCCTGGGAAGCTCTTATGGAGCTAAGGTCCTCGGGGCTAACCGCTTTTGAGGCCGACCAACTGCCAGAAACGCTAAGTCGCGCCAAGCTAGACACGACCACCTTCCCATGGTTGGCCGCGATGGCTGCCCACTCGGCGCTGCAAACGCAAGACACTGATGCCTACGCCATCCTGCTCCCCGAGCTAAACGCACTCAGCGAGAGCCACGCTGGAATCAGCGTCAATGGCGAAAACCTTTTCGCACTCCTCTCGAGCCGCATGGGAGACTCAGCTCCAAATGCAGCGGCCAACGCCACCCCTAGCGGAACAAAAATCGGCATCACCTTAACCGACTCAGCAGGCGACACTTACGCGCTTTCGTACGGACTCTACGAGGCCGTTGCTCCAGCCGCCTGCGCCCAGCTACTTGGCGCTATCGAAACGGGCGCTTTAATGGATCGTGAGCTTTCCCCTGCAGGCGCAAACACCTTCAAGGCCGGTGGGCTTGGCGAAGCAGACGCAGAGCCGCTTCCCCTAGAGCGCCAATTTGGCTGGTTTCACGAAGTAGGCACCCTCGCGACCACGCCCGACTTTAAGGCTGGCGGCGGCATGCAGTCCGGAAGCGAGTTCCTCTTGCTTTTTGAAAACGCCTACCACCAAGACGGTCGCTCAAGCGTTTTTGGAAAACTGCTCAATAGCGACATCCTGGAAAGGCTAGGCAATCGCCCCGAAGGTAGCCTTACAATAACCGACGCCTCTATTCAGTAACGCTACGCGGCAAAGAAGCGGCAGGCAAGAAGCCTAGCCCTCCATCAATTCACGGGACTCGTCTTCGCTCACGCCCAGCTGAGTGGAAAGACGATCCAGCGCCTCGAGGTCCTGGAAATGCAAAACGAGACGGCCGCCCCCTCGCGCCAACAACCGCACTTCGCTTTTCAGCCCAAGCTTACGCGTAATGCGCTCTTGGAGGTCAGCCACCCAGGCTGGCTTCCGCGGCCGAGCCTGCCTCGGCGTGACGGCGCCAACTTTATCCGCACTCACGCAGAGCGCTTCTGTCGCGCGGACAGACAGCCCATCGGACAGAATTTTTTCGTAGGTGCTTTGCTGCAAGGTGCTTCCATTGAGCCGCAAAAGGGCCCTGGCGTGCCCGGCGCTGATTGTTTCACGTGAAACAGCGGCCTGCAGCTCGGTTGGCAGCTCCAGTAGGCGGACTAGGTTTGCCACGGTAGAGCGCTCCATCCCCAGCCTCTCTGCAATCTGTCCCTGCGTCATTCCGTGTTCGCCGAGTAGTTTTTGGCACGCCTTTGCCTTTTCAATTGCATCTAAGTCTTCTCGTTGGATGTTCTCAATCAGGGCCAGCTCGAACCTTTCGGCGGCGGAGGTTGGCTTGGGTCGCAGCAATACAGGAATCTGCTTCATTCCCGCTAACTGTGCTGCGCGCCAGCGGCGCTCGCCTGCAAGGATCTCGTACTGGCCCTCCCCCAGTTCTGTTACGACTATAGGCTGCATCATCCCATGCCGCCGCAGGCTCTCAGACAGCTTGGCCACGCCGCGCTCTAAATCCTTGCGCGGCTGCTGCGAGCTTGCGGATAGCGCATCGGGAGAAATCCAAAGTGGTCCTCCGCCCTCTTGGGCGTCGACAGCATGCCGATGGTCGAGAAGGGAAGAAAGTCCTTTTCCTAGTTTCTTTGAAGCCATGATTTCGGGTTTGGTTCGGGTTTTCGAGAGCCTATAGTGATAAGCGTAACGAAAACACCCTCGACACCTCAACTGCAAGAATGACAAAAATTGGCATATTGGGAGATCTGCACTCAAACCTCTCCGCTTTAGAGGCTGTTTTGACCCTGCTAGAGCTGGAAGGCGTTGACGAATACTATTGCGTCGGTGATGTTGTCGGTTATGGCCCCCGCCCAAACGAGGTCATCGACTTGCTCCTTGACCACGATGTGCGCTGCGTTGCGGGTAACCATGACTGGGCCTTGCTTGGGCGCATTGATTCGCGGCATTTCAATCCATACGCGCGGCAAGCAATCGAATGGACGGTCAAGAATATCTCAGCAAAACACCGGGCCTGGCTTAGCGAGCTTCCCCTTCGCATTGACCAGCCGGCCTTTTCTGTTTTCCATGGGGCTCTGCCGCATCCAGAAGAGTTTGCCTATCTTCAGTCCGAGGTTGTGGCCCGCAATACTTTCATGGATTTTGAAGGTAGGGTTGGCTTTTGCGGGCACACCCATGTTCCGCTGACCTATTTATTGAATCCCGAAGGGCGGCTAGATGTTCACTTTCAAACCGACTGGGTGCTGCCTCTGGGTTCAAGGGCTGTTGTCAATGTGGGCAGTGTTGGGCAACCCCGCGACGAAATTGCTGACGCCCCAGCCTTGGTCTTTGAGCCCGAACTAAGCATGCTTCGGCTCCTTCGCACTCCCTACAACATTCCCGCTGAGCGTAAATTGATACGCAGGGCTGGTTTACCTAGCATTCTTGGCGACCGCCTCGAATCTGGCATTTAGGCCAGATAGGGCAGCGCAGCCAACAGCCCCTCAAGGCCTTCTTCGCCAAGGTCGTTTTCAAACAAAACCTTCAGGTCGTTGAGGGGCTGAGAGTCGCCGGAAAACTGTACCTCTTTGCTGGAGGGGTTTGACCCGGCCAGCACCAGTAAGGCCATAATGCTGAAAGCGTTTGCTGTTTGGCCGTTAACCTGCATCTCGACCGGCGTGCCGTGGTGAGAGACAACCTTGACGATGAGTGAAATGGGCCGAGCGTGCAATGTAACCCCTTGGGGCAGGGGCAGGGTGACTACGCCCTGGCTGGTGAGCTGCGCGAGCAAACGATCGGCGATGGGTTCGGCGGCATGAAGGCTTTGGTAAGCCATTACTACACCGCTGTTTACAATGATTTCAGTTAGGGCGTTTTGTCCAATAAAGCGCTCGAACAGTGCCTTGGATTCGCCTCGCCGTTCAAGAATATCGTGCCTTTCGAAAAGATGGGTTAGGCCGGTCACCGCTTCAAGCAAATGGAAGGCGCTGCTTAGTGCGGCCCGTAGTTTGCTAAAGCCCTCATAATCGGCCTCCTCCGCGCTCCCGGCAAGAACGGAGTCGTAAAAGCTCTGTAAATTATGTGCTCGCGCCTCGAATTTACGCGCAACGGACTCTTGCCCTACCGTGCTCAAAAATTCGCATTGCTCGCTAGGGGACGAAATGGGCCGAGTTGCACGATTGCCCCATTTACGCAAAAAACGCAAATACTGCCCCACAAATCGAGTTGCGCGCGAAGCGCTACTATCTGCTTGGGCGCGACCTTCGGCGCGATCTCTCTCTAAAACCAGCCGGGGGCCTTCAGCCGTCAAGCCCTCAACGCGAAGAACGCTGGTTGGCCAAGCAAGGCTGGCAGCTATCCACTCTTCCCTAAACCCTTGCGAACAAGAGAGTAGCATATCACCAAGCGCAAGCGCTGCGGTGCGTACAGCTGGCGCAAGAGTGTCTTCCGACCACGCTGGGTCAGCGCTTTCATAAGAAGGCAACCGCGAGTGCAAATGCACATATCCGCCCATAGCATGACTCAGCCAGCGCAGAAAGGCTGTCAGCTCACGAAGCTTAAAAAAGCTCTTATTCTCGCGAGCGCCGTAGTCGTCCATGAACTGCTCGAGCTCAAAAGAAGCCCGGCTCACATGCTCGAGCTGTCGCTGCGACCACTCTTCTGGGGCCGACTCCATGATTCCGTTTAGCAGTGGGATTAAATCCGACCCTTGAGGAATCAGTCTGCCGCGAAAATCATCCTCGGAAAGCACCCTCACGCGAGGGGTTGAGGATGAGGACCAGGGAGAAGCATTCATGAAGTGAATTATCGTTAAAAGGACAACTTTCCTCAATTCTAACGACTTTTGGCCGCACCGCTAGGAGAAAAGGGTTTAGCAATTTTCTAGAAACCCAGTGGAAGCACTCAAGTAATCAGGCTTTAGGGCCGAAAAGGGCATAAGGACAGATTCCCTTCACCCCTAAAACGAGGCTAAAACCATCTCTTCCGACCGTTGTCTAGAAACCTACCTTCGTGAAATCGACGAAGTTCCGCTCCTCTGCGCCGAGGAGGAAGTTGAGCTTGGCCGCCTGATCCAAAAAGGCGATGCTGAAGCTCGCGAGCACATGATTCGCGCAAACCTACGCCTTGTTGTGAGTGTCGCGAAACGCTTTTCAAATCGAGGGCTTGCTTTGCCGGACCTAATCGCCGAGGGCAACCTTGGCCTCCTTAAGGCCGTTGAAAAATTCGACCCCGAGGCTGGCTTTCGATTCTCGACTTACGCTACATGGTGGATTCAGCAAACAATTCGCCGCTCGCTAATCAATACTGTAAAGACGGTGCGCGTGCCATCCTATATGGTCGAAATACTGACAAAATGGAACCGCGCCACAGAAAGCTTGCGCTCCACGCTAGGCAGGAAGCCCTCCAATAAAGAAATTGCCGAAGAGGTCGGGCTTAACGAAAAATCGCGAAAGGTCGTCGAGCAAACGCTCTCCTCTCAAAGTGGCAGCGCCGATATCTCAGCCGAAGGCGTGCGGCCACCAACAGAACTTTCCGATACGCAATTTAATTATGACCGGCGCCAGCCAGACGACATCGCAATCGAAAATGATGCGCTCCAGACCCTTAAGGAGCTGCTGGACCTGATTGACCCGCTAGAGGCGCAGGTCGTCCGACTTCGCTACGGCCTTTCTGGTGACCAACCGGGCACTTTGGAGTCTATTGCGCAAGAGTTGGATATTTCTCGCGAGCGCGTTCGCCAAATTGAAGCCGCGACCTTGCGTAAACTACACACCTATGTCGTCGATGGAACCTCCGCGGAATCGCTCCGGCCTCAAAGCCTGGGCGACGGAAACCCATCCTGGCCAAAGGTCGCCAAGCGCGCGGAATAGTCTCGCGGAAGACGGGGTCTCCCTTTTTGCGCTCTTTCCTTACTGCGCGGCAAAATGCAAATACTGCGACTTCAATTCGTGGGCGCATCGAGGAGAGGAATTTGGGCCCTACCTAGCAAGCGTTCTTAAAGAAGCCGCGCAAAGGGCTGATAACCTGCGGCCACAGACCGTATTTATTGGTGGGGGAACCCCCTCCTTGATGGGGGCGCGCAACTTTCAGTTTCTTCTAGACGGCCTTCACGAAATAACCGGGTTTCGGGAAACCGCCCACGAAGTTACGCTCGAAGCGAACCCTGAATCTTTTTCGGAGTCCTTTGCTCGCGCAGCTCTCAACGCGGGCTGCAACCGAGTTTCGCTGGGAGTGCAATCTTTTCAACCAGATGTTTTGGCGGCATTTGATCGTCTGCATTCCGCCGAAGAGGCAAAAAATGCTTTTGCCATCGCCCGCTCTGTTGGTTTCTCACGCATCAATCTCGATTTTATTTACGCTTTCCCGGGGCAAGACCCAAGAAAATGGGAGTCTGACCTGGCTGAAGCAATCAAACTTGACCCAGAACACCTGTCTTGCTACGAACTTGCATATGAGCCCGGAACTGCCTTGACCCGTTTGCGGGACTCGGGGCGTTGGACAGAGGAGGGGCCTGAGGCTTGCAAGCAACTCTTCCTGTCGACCCGCGAAAAACTCGCTGAGGCCGGCTATTTGCATTATGAGGTTTCAAATTATGCCAAGCGGGGCGAAAAGTGCCTGCATAACCTGGCAAGCTGGCGCTCCCTGGATTATGTCGGGCTAGGTGCAGGCGCGGCGTCCTGGAGAAATGGCTGCCGTTCGAAAAACTTACATGATCCAAAAGAATATCAGCGGGCTATCGATGGCTTCAGTGAGCTTGAAATGCGTGGCCCAGAAGAAGCGCTTTTTGATCACATGTTGATGGGGCTTCGATTGCCAGGCGAGGGCGTTTCTCGCGCTCGCGCAATTCGGCAAACGGGAATTGACCCGGTGGAACATTGGCGAGAACTCTTCCAAGGTTATTCCGAAAAGGGGTGGCTCAATATCACAAGCACAAGCGTTTGCGTTACTACTCGCGGGCTACTTCTTCTCGATACAATCTTGGGGCAAATGCTTCCCGAAGTCTAAGCGCCAAAGCCATGCCAAAAAAATCAAACTCGCTCTTCTCTCGCCTCTTTTTAAGGGGCTTGGGCGTATTGCTCCCGCTTGCTGTTACGATTTCTTTGCTCGCCTGGCTGTGGACATTCTTGATGGAGAAAGTCATTGGCCGAGTGGAATCCTTTGTGCGGTTGATTCCTGGCTGTGGCCCAGAAGAAATGAGTGACCTATTTGTCACTTCGATTTCTGCCGTCGCCCTGCTTCTTGTAATTATGCTCATGGGGATTTGGTTTTCTGGATTCCTTGGCCGCAAGTTATATGAAGTATTTGAGCGCGCGCTAGCTCGACTTCCATTTTTAGGTTCAATCTATCCTTATATTAAACAGGTCACTGAATTCTTTTTTGGCGAAGAAAAGAAGGTTAATTTTCAGCGCGTCGTGGCGCTTCCATATCCGCGACAAGGCCTTTACTCGTTTGGCTTTTTAACGGGCAGCAGCCTTCGCTCCCTCAACGAGGCAACCGGTCGGGAATTAGTTTCTGTTTTCGTCCCCTCGTCACCCATGCCAGCAACGGGCTACACCTTGTTTGTGCCGCCCGAAGACATCATCGAAATCAACATGACCGTCGAAGAAGCACTGCGCACCATTGTTTCTGGCGGAGTGCTGATCCCAAAACATGAATTGATCGGGCTTAGGGGTAGCGACCTGACATCCAACAATAACGAAGAATAAAATGCGATTTGCCGAACGACTTTGGACCGCCGTTGACGAAAAGGGAACACCCGCAATGGTGGGGCTAGATCCACGGCTTGAGCATTTACCCGAACCTTTTGCATCGCGTGCGCAAGATGGCCCTGCTGAAGCGGCAGCTGCGTTAATTGACTTTCATCGGGCGCTCATAGATATATTGGCGGTGCATATTGCCGTCATTAAGCCCCAGTCTGCTTTCTTTGAATTGCTCGGCCCACATGGGTGGCAGGCCTGCGGAGATGCAGTCCAATACGCCAAAGACAGGGGCCTAATGGTGCTTTTTGACGCGAAGCGTGGGGATATTGGTTCAACCTCTAAAGCGTATGCTCAAGCTTTATTGGGTGGGGGTTTCAAGCACTCCTTCCCTGCCTCTGACGCCTTAACCCTTAATCCTTATCTTGGGGATGATGCCGCCGAACCTTTTTTAAAGGTGGCCGCAGAAAAAGAGGCCGGCTTGTTTTTCTTGGTAAAAACATCAAATCCTGGCGCCGCGCTTTTTCAAAATCACGGTAATCCTCCCTTGGCCGAAATCATTGCGCGGCAAGTGCATAGGTGGGGCGAAGAGATGCGGGGTGATTCAAATTGGTCAGATATTGGTGCGGTCGTTGGCGCTACCCGCCCAGAAGAGCTTGCGCGCTTCCGAGAGCTGATGCCACACACCCCACTCCTACTTCCAGGTTTTGGATTTCAGGGTGGCACCGCCGAGGGGCTTTCCGCCGCCTTTGACGGCCAAGGTCATGGTGCGTTAGTTAATTCTAGTCGCGGCATTCTTTGGGCCTACAAGCGTGAAGATTTATTTCACCTCGACACATGGGAGGCTCGCACAGAAGCGGCGGTCATTGAAATGAAGGGGCAGCTCACCGACGCCACAGGTGTGCAGTATTAAACCCTTTTCTTCGGCGGTTGCAATTCGAATACCGCCCGCAGTCGCAGGAGGTGAGATTCGGTTTTTTAATCGAGTCCTGCAGGCACAGGCCGAGGTTGTGCGAAGTCATGCGAGTGGGGATTTGTCTACTCATCTCGTAGTTGTTCTAGACAAAGCCCTCTTTAGGAGTCGTCATCAGCAAGTTCGATTCCTGAATGAAAAGGGCGATGTTGTACTTTCGGAAAAATATCCGAAACCCCTTGCTTGCTTTTCTGAAGCTCATGCACATTTTCGGCACCCGACACGCGGCTCTATCGAAAGCCACGCCTTGGCCTTTTGGAAAAAACTTCTGCTCCCTATTCAAGGTCAGGCCTGTTTAATTGAAGACCTTGAAGACTCCACGCCTCAGTGTGAAATCGGCCTAGATGATGAACAAACCTGGCCCAATTGCGCCTTTCAAAAAGGCCAGCGCATCACCTGGTTTTCAACGAAGCACCTCAACCTACTGTCTCACCTGCAGCTCAATCCGGAAGATGCTCTTATGTCAGAGAAACAACTAAAAAAACGGCTGGTGCGCTTAGAGCCAAATGCACTGCAAGCCAGATTTGCTGCGATTCGGAACATTTTGAAAAGTGAGTTGGCCGAACTGCAGCCCATAGCTGAGCAAGAGAGCGCCAAACTGTTGGGGGCCTGGAGCCGCCTTCGACGCGACCTGAATCAAGGCTTAAGTCGGTTTGAAAAAAGTGCGGAGCGAGCTATGCGCAATCACCGAGGAATACAGGATTTTAATCTTCACGCGCTCTGCCAAGCGATGCGACCGCACAATTCCTCACAAGAACAAGGCTTAAGCCTATTAGCCGCTGCAGCTCAATTTAATTTACCGACAGACAGTGCCATCGGCTTGTATTCCGCCCTTATGCACGATTTCTGTGTAGATAACCTACTCCTGAGCACGGAGGGCGATTATCTTGGACGCATATGAGCGTCATCTCAGTCATTAATCAAAAAGGGGGGGTTGGGAAAACAACCTCTGTCGCCAATGTTGGCGCTGCTTTAGCTCAACTGGGCTTTAAAACTTTGCTTATCGATCTTGATCCGCAAGCGCACCTCTCCATTAGCTTTGATCGCATGCCTTCCCCGGGCGATCCCGCTGTTTATTCCGTATTGGCCGGCACTCACTCGCTCGAAGATGTCGCCCAGCCAACCGGAGTTGACAATCTCTGGGTTGCTCCAACAAATCTCGACCTTGTGGGCGCCGAAACGGAATTTTCCACAGAAATTGGCCGCGAATTTCTGCTGCGCGACGCCATAAGCAAGCTTAGCGAGGGCCGGTTCCACCCCGATATCGTCCTCCTCGACTGCCCGCCGTCCTTAGGCCTGCTCTCGTTAAACGCCTTAGTTGCCTCAAATGGCGTTGTCATCCCTGTCCAGGCTGAGTTTTTTGCCCTACAGGGGCTTGCTCAACTTGAGGAGGTCATTCAGCGCGTTCAGCGTCGACTCAACCCACAACTTGATTTGCTCGGCGTTTTGGTGGGAATGTTCACCAAACAGCGCAACTTATCACAAGAGGTTTTGCAGGAACTACATAACTACTTTGGCGCCCGTGTGTTCGAGCGATTGGTTCGCGTTAATGTCCGCTTGGCTGAAGCCCCAAGCCATGGGCTTACTATCTTCCAATATGCTCCAAAATCGGGTGCGGCCGAAGACTTTACAGCGCTCGGGCGCGAGTTTGCAACGCGACTCGGCCTAATCAGGGAAGTAGGCGAAATGGATGAGGCAAAAGCAGGTGATGCCAGCGCCAACTAATTTTCCATTCGACGCAAACGCTGGTACCCCCGCACGCGAAGAAGCTCTTGCAGCCTTTGCGGAAATTGAGCGTGACTACCCCGGCAACCCATCCTCGCTCCACCAATCTGGGCAACGCTCCCAAGGCGCGCTTGAGCGAGCGCGATCCATGGTTGCTCAAGCATTATCCTGCTCTCCCTCCTCTATATATTTCACATCGGGCGCCACGGAAGCTAATAATTTAGCGATCCTTGGTTTTGAGCGTGCCTTTTTTAGACTGGAGGGCAACAAGCCGACCTTGCTTGGCTCACTGGCCGAGCACCCCTCCTGTCTTGGCCCGCTTCGGTTTTTACAGCAATCTGGCTGCACTCTCAAAACAATGAGTTTGGACCAACACGCCCGCATTGATGTTTCTGGTCTATCGCTCCTCTCGGAAAATTTTGATTTTATCGCAGCCCAGTGGGTCAATAATGAAACGGGAGTCATTCAGCCCTTACCCGAGATTTGCGCCAAATTGCCCGATTCGGCTTGGCTTCACATCGATGCGGTGCAGGGTATCGGAAAACTACCGCTCGACTCTACACTACAAAGAGCAAATAGTTTGGTGTTATCGGGGCATAAATTTGGTGCGCCAAAAGGCGTCGGCGTCTTGCGCTTACAAGAAAACTCGTTACTCGACCCCGTCTTTGCCGGCGGCGGCCACCAAGAAGGCATTCGCCCAGGCACTGAAAGTCCCGCGCTTGCGATGGCCTTTGCCGTGGCCCTCAAACATGCAATCATTGAGCAAAGTAAAATTGAGAAACATTGGCTTCAAAGTACTCGTTTGTTTTTAGAACAAATTCAAAAACATCAGCCCTTATTCAATCATGCGCCAGCCGGGCAAGGTATCGCCAACACTTTAAATCTTACCTTTAACGACTTAGATGGCCGCATGCTTTTGCCAGCCTGTGATGCCGAAGGGCTTGAGTTTTCTATTGGCTCGGCTTGCCGCAGCGGGGCCCCGCGACCCTCTCCCGTTCTAACAGCAGCCGGGCGCAGCGAATCTGAAGCTAGAGCTAGCCTGCGTATCAGCTTTAACTGGCAAGTTTCAATTGAACAGGCCGTCGAAGGCGGAAAGCGCTTCAATTCCGTACTCGAACGGCTTTACAATGTTGCAAAGTGCTAATTTTAAAAGTTTTCCACACTTAGGGCGGCGACCATTTTCTTTATGTGGAAAACTAGGCAAAGAGCGTAAATTAGGCCCCTCGCAGCCACCGCCCTAAGTCTTTGTTTTAGCGTGCGTTACGGTTGCGGCCACTAAACGATGCAACCCTCACAACTGCCCACACTTACGGCGCAATGGAGTAAAGCCTGCGAGGCTTTCCGCTCTAAGTTGGATGCTGGTTTGGTTGACGGCTTTTTTATCCCAGCTGAGCTCACCTTATTTCAAGATGGCGTCCTTGCGTTGCAAGTGCCGTCGATCATGCATAGCAATCGAATCAAACGATTTGAGGCTATTGTCCTTCAATATTTTGAGGCCTCGAAATTATCCATCACTGTTATTGAAAAAGATTTGCGCACCCGTCGTGATGTGGTGCCACAGCAAAATCTACTTTCAGCTGTCCAACAACAGGCCAATCATGCTGGCGCGACTCCTGAGCAAACAAACATGCCGAGTCAAACGCCACAAGCTCCAACTTTGCACCCAAGCTATACCTTCGACCACTTTGTCGTTGGCCCCTGCAATCAAATGGCTCATGCTGCAGCTAATGCTGTTGCTGAAAACCCTGCCATTTCCTTCAATCCGCTTTTTCTTCACGGCAAAACAGGGGTGGGTAAAACCCACCTAATTCAGGCTATTGCGCATCATTTGCATGCAAAACAGCCTGATTTGAAGATTGTTTTCCTCTCATGTGAACAATTCACAAATCACTATATTGAGGCCATCCGTGGCGGCGATATTGATGCATTCCGGCGGCGATATCGTTCAGCTGATGTGCTTGTGGTCGATGATATTCACAAACTTTCCAATAAAGAAAAGACTCAAGAGGAATTTTTCAACACTTTTAACGCCCTTCACCAAGCTCAAAAGCAAGTCGTCCTTACGAGCGATGATCCGCCCGAAGACATCGAGGGCTTACAAGCTCAGCTCGTGAGCCGGTTCTCGTGGGGCCTTGTCAGTGAAATCGAAATTCCTGGTGTTGAAACGCGCCAGGCCATTCTTTCGCGAAAATCCGAGGAAAAAGGCTTGCGTGTCCCTCCTGAGGTTTTGACTTTCATGGCTGAACTAAGCGGCAATAGTGTGCGCGAGCTCGAGGGTTGCCTCAGCAAGGTGCAAATGCGCGCCATGCTTGAGCGTCGCCCAATTGATCTCGCCTTGGCCCGACTGGCACTCCGTGATGATTTAAGGCGCACAAATCGCCCAATCCGCATGGAAGACATCATCCAAGTGGTGATTGATCATTACCAAGTTTCGTTGTCTGACTTGCAGAGTGGCGGTCGGAAAGCCACGCTAATGTTACCTCGACAGATTTGCATGTTCTTAGCGCGCCACATGACCAGCATGAGTTTGGTCGAGATTGGCAATTACTTTGGCGGTCGAGATCATTCCACGGTAAGCAATGCCCTGAAAAAAATGAACAAGAGGCGACAAATCGAAACCGAATTTGCCCAGCTCTTGTCAGACTTTGACCGACAGATACGACAAATCTGATGCCTTGGTTTCTCACTCTCCCTGTACCCGAAACGGTGCAGGGAGTTTGCTTTGGCCCCGGTAAAACCTGTGTAAAAACAGTGGATTTCTTATGGGCAACAAAGCGAGTTCTACCCTGCTTTCCCCAGCCTGCTGAGTCACACAAATCACCTCTGTGTATATCCCCCTTGTTCTCCCCAAGTTTTCCCCAGTGCGTCCCCAGCGTTTCCCGTGAAAAAGACTTTTGCTACTGTTCCAAACCTTTGTAATTAAACAACTTACGATTCATTTTCGTGCTTTATCCACACGCAACGCCCCTCTATACTATGACTACTAATTCTTAATTACTTATTACTTAAGTAACCCCTTCCCTCCCATGAAATTCCTCATTGACCGCCTTGCTTTCCGGGACGCTCTCCAGCGTGTCGAGATGGCCATTGACCGTAAACCCACACGCCCAGTGCTGGGTGGCATCCTCATCGAAGCCAATAATGATTCTGTTGTTTTGATGGCTTCCGACCTCGACATGGCCGTGCGATATCGTCTTGGCCAAGTTCAAGTCGATTCGCCAGGCTGGGCTATCGTCCCGGGTCGTGAGCTCGTGGATATCGTCAAAGACGTAGAGTCTGAGACAGTTACGCTTTCGCTGACAGATAAAGGCCTGTGTCAGGTCGACGCGGGCGAAGACCAATGCTCGCTCGTCACCATGGAATCAAGCGCGCAGGGTTTTGAGTCGCCTGAGAGTTTTCCGACCGTGCCGCACTTCGAAGAAGGCGAAAAGGGCTTGGTGCTTTCTAAAACCGATTTCATGCTGATGGTTGGCGCGACTCGTTTTTGCACTTCGAAAGTCAAAGACGCGCGCTTCGTTACTGAGGGGGTATTGCTTGAAACCGATGGCGATAAGGTAACCATGGTCGGCACAGATGGCCGGCGTTTGAGTTGTATTCGCCGCACCGCTGAGACCGTGCCAGAAAAAAATCTGCACAGCGTTTTGATGCCGCGTGTTCTGGATCAAGTCATGCGTTACGGGCAAGACGAATCAGGAGAAAGTCTTGAGATGCGTTTCTTAGGTAATCTCGTGGGTTTCCGTATTGGCAATCTAGAGTCTTTCGGTCGTGTGCTTGAGGGTGAAT
Organism: uncultured Planctomycetales bacterium; assembly: GCA_964584805.1. Lineage (GTDB taxonomy): Bacteria > Planctomycetota > UBA1135 > UBA1135 > UBA1135 > JABHIE01. Next base: position 43,927 of record CAZPAY010000010.1, read on the forward strand.
TTCCTTCCTACGAAAATGTGATTCCAAAAGGCGGCAAACATGTCGTCCGTGCACATCGTGATTCGTTTTCGCAAAAGTTACGCTTAGCGAGTCATCTGACATCAGATTCGGCAGCTGTGGTTAAAGTTTCGTTGAAAACTAATGCCCTTGAGATTGCTTCTGAGCATGAAGGTCGTGGGCGTGCTACAGCGAGTTTTGAAGTGGATTATGTGGGCGATGGCATCTTGGCCTCATTCAATCCCGTGTTCCTTCTTGACGGCCTGAAAGCTTCCCACAGCGATCAGATTGAGTTGCAGATGGAAGAGTCTTCGCGACCTGTGAAGTTTGTTCTGGGTGACGACTTTGAGTATGTCGTAATGCCTTTGTCTATGACAAGCTGATTTAGTCTTGGCGAAAGAGCGATTCAAGCAAGAGCCGGTGGCGCTTGGCGATTTAATGCGCCAGGCGACACAGCGCTTAGGCCTGGGCCGCAACCAAGAGCACGACCTCGTTTTCCAAGCTTGGGAAGCCATTTTCCCTGAAGAGTATCGTAAGCGCATGCGCCCCACACGGTTTCATTCAGGTTGTTTGTCGATAGCGGTATCTTCTGCACCTTTGTTAGAAGAAATGCGTTGTTTTCGGCAGAGTGATTTTTTAGCTCTCTTAAATGATGAGTTATCTCGATTAAGTAATCAATCTAGTGTGGTTGTACGCCGACTAGATTTCCGCCGCAATTAGTGGCTTTCAACCGTCAAACGGTTTGATAAATGTCTGAAAAGAAAAAAGAATACAGTGCCGGGTCGATTCAGTTCCTCAAAGATCTTGAGGGCGTCCGTATGCGACCTGCCATGTACATTGGCGATACATCTTTCGGTGGTTTTCACCACTTGTTATGGGAGATTGTTGACAACGCAGTTGATGAAGCATTAGCGGGTCATTGCGATGTGGTGCACATCACTCTTAATGAAGATGGCTCGGCAACCGTGACCGATAATGGTCGGGGTATTCCGGTTGATATTCATCCTGAAGAAGGCATCCCTGCGGTTGAGTTGGTGATGACCAAATTGCATGCTGGCGGTAAGTTCGATAGCGAATCTTATGCAGTTTCGGGCGGTCTTCATGGGGTAGGTATTTCCGTTGTGAATGCTTTGACAGAATGGACAGATGTCGAAGTATTTAAAGAAGGCCAAGTTCATAAGCTGAGCTTTAGTCGCGGTCTTTGTACGAAAAAGATGGAAGTTCTTGGCAAGACAAAGCGCAAGGGCACGCGCGTTACTTTCCGACCTGACCGCGAGATTTTTGATGTTGATAGTTTTGATTGGGATACCGTGCGCGGGCGTTTACGCGAGATGGCATATCTCATGGGCACGAGCGGTTTACGCATTGAGCTCGAAGATGCCCGCACTGAGCAGCAAGAGGTGTTTCATTATCCCGAAGGGATGGTCGCGTACATTCGCGACTTAACCGAAGGGAAAGAGCGCATTACGACTGATGTGGTGCACTTCATTAGCGATGTTGATTATGAAGGCAAAAAATACGGAGTAGAGGTCGCTCTTTGTTATGCAAATGATTGGCATGAAGGTATTTTTTCCTTTGCCAATAACATTCGCACGGCGGATGGCGGCACGCACATGGCTGGCTTTCGTGCAGGCATGACGCGTACGCTAAACACTTTTCTGAAAGATCAAAAGCTACTTAAGAAGGGTGAAATCCCCAACGGTGATGATTATCGTTCCGGTCTTTATGCGGTTGTGAGTATTAAAATTCCTGACCCACAATTTGTCGGTCAAACAAAAGGTAAACTCGGTTCGCGTGAAGCCGCTTCTATTGTTGAAACGGTCGTGAATGACAAGTTGGGCACCTACTTTGAAGAAAACCCAAATGTTGGCAAAGCGATTATTCGCAAAGCTCTTTTAGCGCGTGATGCGCGTGATGCAGCGCGGAAGCAACGCGATTTGGTTCGGCGTAAAGGTGCGCTTTCGTCTGGGTCATTGCCAGGGAAGCTGGCGGATTGTCAACAGCGCAACAACACAACAACTGAGTTGTACTTGGTTGAGGGTGATTCTGCGGGTGGTTCAGCTAAGACGGGTCGCGATCGCCGCTTCCAAGCCATCTTGCCCTTACGAGGCAAAATTCTGAATGTTGAAAAGCACACGGCTAGCAAAATATTGGCTAATAATGAAATTCAAACCATCATTCAGGCTTTAGGCGCCGGCTATGCTGATGACTTCGATATTGAAAAATGTCGCTATGGCAAAATCATCATCATGACTGACGCCGATGTGGATGGCTCTCACATCCGTACCTTGATTATGACCTTCTTCTTTCGTCAGATGCGCCAGCTGATTGAAGCGGGTCGCATTTATGTCGCTTGCCCGCCGCTTTTCCGTGTGCAGAAGAAAGGGTCGAAAGCATTTAAGTACATTCACGACGAAGGCGAGCTGAACAAAAGCGTGCTAGGCCAAGGCCTTGACCACGCCACCTTAATGGTTCCTGGCGGAAAAGTTTTCGAAGGAGAAGAATTGCAAACAATTGTCGCTGCTTTGCAAAAGCTTGACCATTCCATGCTTGCACTGCGCGGCAATCGTCGTGGCGTTACCCCAGAAGAATACTTGGCTATGGGCACCGAATCTGGGGTGCCATCCCACATGGTTTTGGAAAGCAATAGTAAGCAAAAGCACTGGTTTTATAACGATGCCGATTGGTCAGCATTCATGACTGAGCGCTCTGATGTAAAAATCTGGGAAGGCCCCGATTCGGCAGTTTTAAAAGATGAGGCCGATTTACTTTCTTTCGTTTACCATGAGCGTAACGATGTCGAAAAAGCATTAGATGCCTTGCAGGCCCTTGGTCTACCACGCAATGAAGTGGATTGGGCGGGTGGATTCCGGATGTCGTCCGGAAAAGAAGAGCGAGAGACGATGAATCCCTCTAATGTGTTGGGCCTACTTCGCGAATTAGGCATGAAGACGATTGAGGTCCAGCGTTACAAGGGCCTCGGCGAAATGAACCCAGATCAGTTATGGGAATCGACCATGAACCCCGATACTCGTTTACTTAAACGCGTCGTCTTGGAAGATGAATTTGAAGCAGATCGTATTTTCTCAATGCTTATGGGCGACGAGACTGAGCCACGGCGGAAATACATCGAAGAGCATGCGCACGAAGTGCACATTGAGGTTTAGCGGCCCTTTTTGGGTGATTAGCTAAACGACTGAAAAGTCACCCAAGCGCCCAGCCACGCAATCGCAAACATATAGCTCATCATAAAGATGGGCCATCGCCAGGTATTCGTTTCACGCTTTACGACAGCAAAAGTTGAAAGGCAAAGTAGTGCATAAACGAAAAACACCAATAAGCTCAGTGCCGCGGCAAGGGTGAGCGGTGGCTTGCCCGTGACTGGGTCGGGCCGGGAAAGCAAATCCCCCAGGCTCGTAAAATCATCACCTTCGTTCGGATAGGCGTAAACCTGCGCTAAGGTGGATACCATTAACTCGCGAGCCGCAAAACTTGCGACGAGCCCGATGTTGATGCGCCAGTCGTAGCCAAGAGGCTTAAATATGGGCTCCATTGCATGGCCTACATCAGCGGCCCAGCTGTGCTCGAGCGAATGTGCTTGCGCTTGAGCAGGAGTGTAGTTTTCAGGCGCCTCAGTTTGGGGAAAGTTGAGGAGCACCCAAAGCACAATGGAGCCAACCAAAATAATGGAGCCCGCTGTTTGCAAGAAAACCTTGAGCCGCCGCCAAACTTGAACGGCAATCGATTTAAGAGAGGGGAAGCGATAGGGGGGCAGCTCAAGGTAAAAAGGTAAACTCGCGCCGCGTAAAAGCCCCCGCTTGAAAAAAGCGGCAAACAAAATTGCACTAAAACCGCCCAATAGATAAAGGCCCATAAGCGTTAAAGCTTGAAGGGTAAACGGGCCGACAATTTTTGTATCGGGAATAAATGCGGTAATTAGTAATGCGTAAACAGGCAGTCGTGCCGAGCATGTGGCAAAGGGCGCAACCAAAATAGTCGCGAGCCGATCACGCGGCGAAGGAATTGAGCGAGTGGCCATGATGCCCGGCACAGAGCAGGCGTAAGAAGAAAGTAATGCTATGAAACAGCGCCCTTCAAGCCCAGCCCAGCCCATGACGCGATCAACGACAAAAGCAGCGCGAGCCATATAGCCACTTGCCTCAAAGAAAAAGATAAGCGCAAAGAGTAGAGCGATTTGGGGGACGAAAACAAGGACGGCCCCAACGCCACGGATGATGCCGTCTGCTAAGAGGCTCGTCATAAGCCCCGGAGGAAAAGTATGAATAACCCAGTCGGCTAGGGCGTCCATGCTGCCCGCAAAAAGATCCATGGCGGGCGCTGCCCAGGAAAAAATGGCCTGAAAGAAAACTGCAAGGAAGGCAAAAAAGACCACCATGCCCAAAACAGGGTGGAGCAAAATGCGATCCATCGCGCGCGTCAGGCCGCTCTCTTGAACGGGGTGTCGCTCGACTTTTTCTAAGAGCGCGTCAGCCCATGCAAAACGCGCTTCAGTGTTTGACTCGGGCAATTCGGTGGGTCGGGCCCAAGTATTTGGATCAGCGAGATTTTCGCGCAAATCTGCAATGCCTAGACCGCGATTTCCCACGACGCCAAGCACAGGAATGCCAAGCAGTTTTTTCAAAAGGAACAAGTCGTAGTCACCGCCGCGAGCTTTAAGCTCATCAATCATGGTGAGCACAAGTAGGGTTGGGCGGCCAAGCTGTAAAATTTCAGCCAACATGGGCAGAGAGCGCTGCAGCGTCGTCGCGTCGGCAACCATGACGATGCCGTCGGGAGCGTTTTCACCCATTTCGCCCTTTAATACGCGCACTGCGACAGCCTCGTCTTCGGAAACCGCGTGTAGCGAATAAGTGCCCGGTAAGTCGATGAGCGTGATTTCGCTCGTACCTGTTTGAACGGTTCCGGTACGGCGATCAACGGTAACGCCAGGGTAATTGCCGGTTTTCGCCCGAAGCCCAGTAAGTGCGTTGAACAGCGTGGTTTTGCCAGAATTAGGGCTTCCTAATAATGCGAGTCGTGTACTCATAGCTGGCCCCCGATTGTCTCAATGAGCACGCGTTTTGCTTCGCGCACGCGCAAACAGAGTTGGTAGCCGCGCAAAGCCACAATGATGGGGCCGCCAAATGGCGCCTGCCGGCAAAAGGAAACTTCGGTGCCTGGCGTAAAGCCCAATTCGCGTAAACGCATAGCAGCGTCATCATCGCCCTGAACAGAGCGGATGCGGGCAACACCAGCTTGGCTGAGCTCAGCGAGTGTTGTTGGGGCAGAGTAGGGCGGGTTCATGGACGCGCTTATTGCGACAAGGTATCAAACCATACTCCCTTACTATAACCTCTCGGAAGCGAGTCGGCGAGTGGATAAGATAGGCGCAAATGCTACCGCCCAACTCCCAGAAATCCGCCAAGCAGGTCGTTGGCGAAGCCGCAGCTGCTCTCGTTGAGCCAGGCATGGTTCTTGGCCTCGGGACGGGATCGACCGTGACCTTCTTCCTCGACGCGCTAGCCGAGCGAATGCAGTCGCAAGAGCTTTCTCTTAAAGGGGTTGCGACATCAACTGCGACGGCAGATTATTGTGAAGAGCTTGGCCTTGAGCTTACCACTCTGGCTGATAACCCAGAACTCGATTTGGTCATCGACGGCGCAGATGAGGTAGACAGCCAGTTTCGCCTTATCAAGGGCGGCGGTGGAGCGCTTTTAAGAGAAAAAATAGTCGCTGCAGCGGGGCGCAAGGTAGTCATTATTGTGAGCAGTGAAAAAATAGTCGACAAGCTTGGCACAACTTTTCTACTACCTATAGAGGTGATGCCGTTTGGTTATTTCGCGACGCTTGATAAAGTCGCGCAACATGGCTGCCAGCCATTTTTGCGAATGACGGAAGACGACCAGCCGTTTTTGACCGACAACGGCAATTACATTCTCGATTGCAAATTTCCACAGGGCCTGGATCAAACCGAAGCTCTCCACGCAAGCCTTTCACAAATCCCTGGCGTCGCAGAAATTGGTCTTTTTATCGGCCTTTGCGACCAGGTGTTAGAAGGCTGCGCCGACGGCACGCTTGTCGTGCACGAAAAAAACGAATTGTTTTAATCACATGGAAAACATCCTCAAACTTGACGCTGATGCGCTTGCCGCACGCGTCATTGAAATCATGGGCGCAGACACTTGGCCGCCTGTACACAAAGCCATCGATATGGTTAACGAAAAGCATGGCGGGCAAACACGCAAAGACGGCAGCGACTTTCGCGGCCACCCTTTCCGGGTCGCGCTTTATCTTTGCGACATCGCTGGCCTGAAAGACGCTAACTTGGTTTGCGCGGGTTTGCTTCACGACATGGTGGAAGATACCGATGTTGACATTTTTGATATCGAAGATGATTTCGGCCCCAAGGTGGGCGACATGGTGCGCGCCTTGACTTGGCCCTTGCGCAAAGAGGGTGTCGATCGCAGCGAGCACGACCTTAAATTATTCAAAGAGTTGAGTTGGGCCGACCGTGATGCTCAAATTGTAAAGAGCGCTGACCGCATCGACAACATCGCCACGATTGACGGCGCGTTTTGCGATGACCATCGTGACGCCTATTTAGCCACCACGCGCGAGGGAATGCTACCTTTAACCCTTGCTTGCAATACCGCACTTTATCATGCACTTAACAATGCGTTAATTGCAAAGGGCTGCCCCGAATAACCATGAAAGAACATCTCGATCGCACTGTTGAGCTAGAGCGCCGCCTTCAGCAGATCCGAGAGAGTCTTTGACTACGCCCAGCATCAAGAAAAACGGGAAAAGTTAGAGGCGCTGATGGCAGGTGCAAATTTTTGGGACAACCAAGAGGCCGCACAAGAGACGATCGGTAAAATGAAATTGTCAAAATCGGTCACCGAACCGATTGATGAAGCGGGTAAGGTTTATGAAGAAATCATGACCCTTGTTGAGCTTGGCGAAGAGATGGGCGCTGACGAAATCGAAGAAGATTTGGCAGCAGCAGCAAATCGGTTTGCCAGCATGGTCGATAAGCTTGAGTTTCAAGTGATGCTTGGCGCCGAGAATGATCATTGTGATGCATATGTCACGATTCAGTCTGGCGCGGGCGGCACGGATGCCGCGGATTTCACAGAAATGTTGCGGCGGATGTATTTGCGCTGGATTGAAAAACGCAGTTTTGGCGTCGAAGAAATCGAAATTACTACAGGCGAGGAAGGCCTTCGACACGCGTGCTATCTCGTAAAAGGGCCGCATGCTTATGGTTGGCTTAAAGCAGAGCGAGGAGTGCATCGATTGGTGCGCATTTCTCCATATGACTCGCAAAACCGCCGCCACACCTCTTTTGCGGCTGTTGAGGTTCAACCCGATTTTGGCGCAGACGCGCCCATTGAAGTCGACATGAACGAAGTCCGCGTTGACACTTATCGCGCTGGCGGCGCTGGCGGCCAGCATGTCAACAAAACGGATTCAGCTGTGCGTATGACTCACGAGCCAAGTGGCATTGTGGTGCAATGTCAAAACGAGCGCTCACAACATAAAAACCGCGCACAGGCCACACGTATGTTGACGGCGCGACTTTACGAAATGCGCGAGCGCGAGCGTGATGCTGATACAAAAGCCATGTATGGCTCAAAAGGTGAAATCGCTTGGGGTTCGCAAATCCGTTCGTATGTTATGCATCCCTACCAAATGGTGAAAGACCACCGCACCAAACACGAGACGGGCAATACACAGGCCGTCCTTGATGGCGACTTAGACGCCTTCATGGAGGAATACCTCCGCTCCAAAGCTTCCCGATGAATCAAACCTTAACTGAGACTGAAACCGTGACCGAAAATCGCATCCCCGTGCGCCGCGCCCTTTTGTCTGTTTTTTACAAAGATGGCATTGTTGAATTAGCAAAAGTTCTACATGAACAAGGCGCAGAATTGTTGTCGACCGGCGGCACAATGCGTGCTTTGATCGACGCTGGCTTGCCCGTGATTGAGGTGGCGGAATACACGGGCTTTCCAGAAATGATGGACGGCCGTGTAAAAACTTTGCACCCGATGATTCACGGGGGCCTGTTGGCTCGCCGCGATGATGATGGGCATGTGGCATCGATGAAAGAACACGGCATCGCTGCGATTGATTTGGTTTGCGTTAATCTTTACCCATTTGAAGAAACGGTCGCTGGCGGCGGAACGCGCGAAGAGATTATCGAAAAAATTGATATTGGCGGGCCGAGCATGTTGCGCTCTGCCGCAAAGAATCACGAGTCGGTTGCTGTGGTTTGCGACCCAAGTGATTACTTTGGGGTTGCAGATTCCATTCGGCAAGGAGGCACGACGCTATTACAGCGGCAGAATTTGGCGGCAAAGGTTTTTGCTTGCACGGGTGAATACGATCAAGCCATTGGGCGATGGTTTGCCCAAGAAGCCGGTGCGAGTTTGCGCTATGGCGAAAACCCACACCAAAGCGCGGGCTTCTTCCCCGACGCGCGTCGCTTCGGTTTAGGCTCAGCCGAAGTTTTGCCCGGCGGCAAAGGCATGAGCTATAACAATTGGCTCGATTTAGATGGGGCAGTTGCAGCGGCTAACGACCTGCCGGTTCCGTCTGCCGTCGTGGTGAAGCACACCAACCCATGTGGGGCCGCGTTAGGCGAGTCAGCGGTCGAAGCTCTTTCCCGCGCCTGGGACGGCGACCCGCTAAGTGCATTTGGCTCGGTCATTGCAGTGCACGCTACTTTTGACTTGGCCTGTGCCGAATTGTTGGCCGCGCCTGGGCATTTTGTGGAAGTCATTGCCGCGCCTGAATTTGAGCCTTCGGCCATTGAGTGTTTGCGGAATGGCCCGAAATGGGGTCAAAATGTGCGATTGGTGCGTTTGCCCGAGATGGGGGCGACGCGTAAGCAATCGGAGGGGCGCCGCGTTTGGGGCGGAACTTTGGTACAAGGCTCCGACGATATTTCAGCGTTCGAAGTCGAGTTGAACATCGCTGGTGAAATCGCGATGCCGGCTGGCCGCGAAGACGACATCCGCCTTGCTCAAACATTGGCGAAACACTTAAAGTCAAACGCTGTTTGCCTCGTTAATGATGGCATGTTGGTTGGCGCGGGTGCGGGTCAAATGAGTCGCGTGGATTCGAGTCGTATCGCGGTTGAGAAAGCAGGCGAGCGCGCCAAAGGCTCGGTTGCCGGCTCCGATGCGTTCTTCCCTTTTCCAGATGGCCCCGAATCATTGGCCGCCGGCGGCGTGATCGCCATTTGCCAACCAGGCGGCTCCATTAAAGACGGAGAAGTCACAGCAGCTTGCGATGTGAAAGAAGTTTGCATGATTCATACCGGCACGCGTCACTTTAAACATTAAAATCACATCCGTGGCAACAAAGTTTCAATGCGAGTTATCTTGGTCTGCATCACGGGCCAAAGAGTTTGATCGGTGCAAGCGCGAGTATTGGTACAACCGCTATGCGTCGTGGGGCTGGTGGACGGAAAAACCAAGGGGCGATAAGTATGAATTTATGATTCATAAAAACCTTACTGGCTTGGCCGCGTTTACAGGCACTTGCATGCACGATGCCATCGAACATTGGTTTCAATTAAAAGCGGCTGGCACAGTAATGACCGCAAACGAATTGTATGAAGATGCCGTCGAGCGTTTCCGCGAAGGCTGGCGCATTTCAAATGACGGCTGGCAGGCTCAGCCCAACAAAATGGTGCATCTTTATGATCATCACTACGCGATTTCGATTAGCAAAGAGCGTGCGGAAAAAATGCGCGAGTTGCTTGAGCGTTCGGCGCATTACTTTTGTGAGCACGATGATTTAATTCCCGTGCGAGAAGCGGCCGTCGAAAACTGGCTCTCTGTAGAAAGCATGGATACTTACTCCTACATTGGCACAAAGGTTTATGCGGTGCCAGACTTCGCTTATTCAGATGGCGAGAAGGTTCATGTATGGGATTGGAAAACAGGCACGCCTCGGAAAGATGACGAATTCCAACTGCGCACCTACGCTTTATACGCGTGCGAAAAATGGTCGACAGACCCTGAAGACATTGTTTTGCACGCGTCCTACTTGGCCAAGGGCGAAACCCGCCCTATTTCCTCAACAATCGAAGATTTGTCGCTTACTCAAGATATTATGTCTTCTGGTATTCGCGACATGATGGATGTCCATTATGACCCCGATGTCGATGACCTTATGATGGAAAACTGGCCGGCCAATGGCGATGAGCAAGCATGCCGCTGGTGTAATTTCCGTGGAGTTTGCGAAAAGGGCAAAGAACTATGATGAAACATTATTCTGTGTGGGTAGCCGAACACGGTGGGCTTTGGCTTGAATTAGGCGCTCTATTTGTTGCAGGGCTACTGCTTAGTTTTATTGCGAAGCGTTTTTTGCTTAGCTTGGTTGAGGCGGCCGCAAAACGCACCAAAAGCGCATGGGATGACGAGCTGGTCGCGGCTCAAGTGTTTTCTCGCCTTGCTTCTTTTGCCTTGCCCGTTGTTATTTTTGTTGGGCTTCGGTTTTTAGATGAGGCCGCGAGCGGCTCCATGGCGATTGATGCCGCAACGCCATCCACAGCGCTTGTGATTCGTATTTGGGTTTTACGCTTTTTACAGGTTTGGATGGTTTGGGTTGGCATTCGCGTCATTGACGCTTTACTTAACGCTGTCGTTTCTGTTTGGAATCACGACGAGGCCAACCGCACTCGACCGATTCGCGCCTATGCACAGGTCGTCAAAATTATCGCTTGGCTTTTCGCCGTTATCTTGGCAATCAGTTTCTTGATGGACCAGTCGCCCTGGGCCTTGCTTGGAGGCTTGGCGGGCGCAATGACCATTTTGTTATTGGTGTTTAAAGACTCCATCATGGGCTTCGTTGCATCGGTTCAACTTTCCAATTACGACTTGGTGCGTGTTGGCGATTGGATTGAAGTACCGAGTTACGGCGCTGACGGCGATGTGCTTGAGGTGAGTTTGCATACCGTAAAAGTGCAAAATTGGGATAAGACCATTACGACCCTACCGACAACAGCTTTGGTTACGGGTGGTTTTAAAAACTGGCGTGGCATGAGTGAATCGGGTGGCCGCCGCATCAAGCGGAGCATTTCTTTGGATATGCGCAGCGTTAAATTCGTCGACGAAACGATGCTTGCGAAATTGAAGAAAATCAATTTCATTCAAGAATATTTGAACCGCAAAGTTGATGAGGTGGGTCTTTGGAATAAAGAGCAAAACATTGACGAGTCGAGCCTTGTTAACGGCCGCCGCTTGACCAACCTTGGTACCTTTCGTGCCTACATTGAGTTTTATTTACAAAACCACCCCAACATCAGCAAAGAAATGACCTTTTTGGTGAGGCAGTTACCTCCCAATGAAAAGGGTGTGCCGATTCAGCTTTATGTATTCTCTACCGAAAAGCGTTGGGTGCAATACGAAGCCATCATTTCAGATGTGTTCGACCACATTATTGCGGTTATCCCGGAATTTGAGCTGCGCGTTTTCCAAAATCCAACTGGTGCAGATTTTCATCGACTCATATCAGCGGAAAAACATGAATAGAGCCACGCGATTTCATCTCCTTATTGCACTAGTCGTTGCTTGCTGTGCATCATCGGCCGCCGCCCAAAAGGTAGGAAGCAAATATTATGAAGACTCTGCAAATAGTTATAAATTCAAGCCACTGAAAGATTGGAATAACATTCCGGTCAAACCAGATTTGGCGGGGCGAGGCGTTATCGCAAGATTTGCTGCCGAAAAAGAACTCAATGTAAGACTGCCAGGGAATCAGATTGTTTCCTCCCCGACGGCCCTTTACATTCTTCGCTTTGAATTGACCCAAGCAGCTATCACGGGTGAATCTTCAGGAGGCCTGCGAGCTAAAATGCAAAAACCACTTGTGTCTGACGAAAGGCTTAAAAAGGTGTTGCCCGCATTAGCGCCGATACAAGATTGGAAAACAGCGTTTGAGAAGCCCTTTTTGGAGGCAGAGCAGGAAAAAATTCGAAAAGGTTTTTATGCGGAACATGTTATCTACTCTGGGCCAAGCGGATACGGCGCGGATGTGTTCGTTGATTGCTGGACCCTTCCGATGGGTAGCTTTGAGCTCTGTTTTGTTTACATTCTCCCCGACCAGGAAAAGAAGAATAAGAAGTGGTTTGCTGCGTATAAAAAATCAATTAAAGGCATTAAGGTCGTTGAACAAACGGCTGCAATCGCCGTTGTGGGTCAACAAGGCACCTATGAAGAACAGTTTGAATATCACAAGACTCTTTCCGAAAAAGTAAGTGGATGGACCGCGCATCCGACTCCAGGCAAGCAATACATTATTAAGACCTCGTCAGACGATAAGAATTTCATTAATAATGTAATCACACGCCTAGAGCAATCTCGAAAAGTATTTGAGCGTGATTTCCCGCCTTCGAGCGAAATGACACATGTTTCTGTTGTGCGCTTGTGCAAAAACAGAGATGAATTTAGCAAATACGGAAACACGAGTCCCGGGGTCGCGGGTTATTTCAATCCCGGCTCAACAGAGCTTGTTCTTTACGACTCTAAAAATCGTGATCGCCGCGAAACACTAGCCGTGATGAGCCACGAGGCCTTTCATCAGTATTGCCATTTTTTATTCGACCAGTCGGCAGCACACCGATGGTTCGATGAGGGGCATGGCGACTATTACGGTAGCTTTGAATTTAAGGGCAGCCGCGCCAAGGCAACGGCTCATATGCCGGGTGGGCTCGACCGTTTTCAGGGCATCAAGACAATGGTGCGAGAGGAAACATATAAGCCGTTGGTTGTGCATTTAAACTCAGATCATCCAACTTGGCAAAACCAAGGGCCTGGCAATACATCTTGTTATGAGCAGTCTTGGTCGATTGTATATATGTTGCGCCAAGGTGCGCTTGGGAAGCTCTCAAAGAAGGTTTGGAAAAAGGAATATTCTGAAATCATCCCAAACTATATTCGAGTGCTAAACAAAGGTTTTGCGGCCGCCTACGCCAAGATGCGCCTTGAGGCGGAAGAAGAGCAAGCGCGGCTTGATCCTAAAAAAGACTTTAAAGAATGGAAGCGTTTTGAGGAAATACGGGCGCGGCCGTCAGGCTGGCTTAAGGTTGCGGATCGCGACAAAATTTGGAAAGATGCAATGGATGCATCGTGGGGGCAAATCGATCTCGATGAATTCGAAGCAGCTTGGTTATTGTTTGTCAGGAAGTATTTAAAGTAATAACTTTCTGGGCTATTTGCGCAAGTATTTCACCCATTCGGCCTCAAACCCGTCCAAGTTGATGCCATAAATGCTTTGAATCACCCGCTCAATTCCCAAAAGATCGTTCGGGCGCAGTTTTCCAATTTTGGCAATGAACTCTTTTAAGTCACCAGCTTTTTTTGCAAAAGGCTTGTCAGAGCCATAAACTCCCGAAAAGGGACTTGGTTCTTGGCGCGCGCGGCATTCCGCGCAAAAGCCTTCCGTTCATTTTTCGTCGAACACATACATTCGGCAGCGCCCTCCTGAAACCGTGAGCCACCACCGCTTAAATGCAGTCGACTTTTAAAAATCTGATGCGTTGCCTCATGGATGTGGACGGGGTCAGCGGGCGCATCGTAGCGCGTTTGGTGCTCAATCAATCTTGAGTTTATGCCCCAGCCAATTCACTCTCTTCGGATTTAGCAGCGAGCAAAGGCATCGAGGCGCGGATCGCGGCTGCGCGACGGCGAAGGCCACGCACCTGTGATCTCTCGCGCATCAAGTAGCGGGGGTAATCACGCGTGATTGCTTCGACAGCATCTTGAAAGTCAAACTCGTCGTCGCAGTCGGCATCAAGCCCGCCTAATTCGGCAAGCAGATATTGGTAACAGCCTTCGTCGAGGACGGCTTCTTCGATCACGGCTTCGCGAGAGGCCCATTCGCGAGAAAACGCGGGCTCATTCTTTGGGAAAAAGAAGATGGTGACAGGGTTCATGGAGGTTCTCCTATTTGTAATTATTTTTTTGGCAGGCGACTATGCCTGAAGGGTTTTAAAAAAATCGCGTGTGGCAATTGTTGTTCAACTCTTGTTAAACCCTGCAAAAGCAATAACGAAGTGTCGGCTCGGAGAAAACCGAAAATAGGGCGGTAAATTGCCTTCCCAGGCGGTGGATAGGGCGTAATAATTCACTTAATCTCGTGAAAAACTTGCACCGCTCGTCCCTTTTTCTCTGCTTGCCGTTGGTCGTTTCCTGCGGTGACTCAACTGAAAAAGCGCCAGATACACTTTCTATTTACAAAGCCGCAAATCTGACATCCGAAGCTTTCGAGAACACTAATTTTGACGCAAATATCGAGATTAATCTTACCGTTGCAAAAATCATGGGGGTTCAGCCAGCCTCGCTAACCATCCCCGCGCAAATATCTGTTGGCGAAGATGGCTTCGACGCGGTTCTTTTCATAAGTGAAATGGACTTGCCGCAAACGGCCTTGCCCGTACCACCTTCCGTCCTCGATGCGGCGGCAAAAGCAGACCTGCGCATCACAGCGTCTGAGAATTCCGGTTTTGTCGCATCGCCCGCCGAGCCAGGCGCCTGGGAAGAGGGGGGCTATTACATTAACCCCAAGACTTTTCAAATCGCGAAAGATGCACTTTCGGAATTTATGGCCAACCATTTTATGGAGGAGCTCTTGGGTGATGAGTCTCCAGATGGCGCTCAATTCAATCCGAGCAACAGCGTGCCCTACATCGAGGCCATAGCGGCTGAAAAAATCACAAAAGAAGAAGCCACCGCGCTTTTTATGAAAGAAATCTTTCGGCGGGTTCGCTTGAGCCCCGCTTCATTGCCCGACGGCCGGCTTCGCTATTCCGCGAACCTCATTCCGCTCGCGCAAGAAGTCATAAAAGAAGCCCTTGTGGCTATCGAAAAGCAAGAATCGTTAAAAGAGCAAACGAAGCGCGCCTTGTATCAGCCACTCCTATCGATTCTGTCGAAGCCCCTCTTTTTTGACGCCATCCTCTCCATCGATTGGCTGCCGCGAGAGAGCGGAACTCTTTTCCCAACGGGTCTAGCCCTTACGATTCAATGCGCGGATGAAGAAACGGTATTAACTTCTTTGGATTACATCTTTGACAGATGGCAGAGATTCATATCGCACGAAGATGCCGTTTTCTTGCAGGCGGACGGAGCCCCAGCAGCGAGCATGTTTGGGTTTGGCCCAAACTTTAGAGCCATGCTTGAGCTTCAGTGGCAAAAAGCCCAATCTTCGGCTACAGAGGGGGCAAAGTTTTCTAAGCAGGCAAGTGAAATTGACCGCCCGTTTTACGCCAGGGCCATTGCCGATAGCAGAGCTTCATTGAGTTTCTCTTTAAAGCAACTGGAGTTCAGAGCGGCTCAGCCGGGCATCTTTGATTTCTCCGAAGATCGAATTATTCACGCAATAGACATCAGCGCACTCGCGGCCAATATGCCGTTATTGCTCGAGTGGGTTATTGCTGCCGAAGATTCTTCCGAAGACGACCTGGCTTTTTAGTTAAGCGTTGCCTTAGGCGAATGCGGGGCGTCGGCCTTCGATCAATGACGATAGACCTTCGAGGGCGTCGGGATGTGCAAATGCAGCCTCGAGGTGCTCAAGCTCCAAATCAAGCGCCGCATTTAATTCAATTGCCGCGCCATCGTTTAGTAATCGTTCCGCAGACTTCAATGCGTTTGGCGACTTAAATCCCATTAATTTAACGGCTTTTTCAAGCATCGGGTTGCCAAGCGTGTCGGCTTCGCCGTTGAGGATTTGATCGACGGACCATGCGCTGAAGAAATCCCAGATGGTTTGCCATTCGGCGTCAAGCGGTGCGGTTGGCGCAGTGCGTGTTGGCGTGGCGCCTTTTTGAGCCCACTGTTCACAGGCCTGGTCTAGCCCGGCAAAGTCGGTTATCGCATCACAAAGACCAATGGCTAGAGCCTTCTTTGCGCTCAAAATTTGACCGGTGAAAATAAGGTATTTTGCGAGCGGTAGACCGACACGACGAGGAAGCCGTTGCGTGCCACCGAGGCCAGGATAAATACCAATACCCGTTTCGGGAAAACCGAAGCTGGCTTTTGGCGAAGCTACAATCCAATCACAAGCCATAGCCAACTCAGAGCCACCGCCCAACGACAAGCCTTGCACGCGAGCGACAACGGCTTTGCTGCCGCCGCTGAGTTTTCGGAAAGTCATCTGACCCTCTTTTGTAAAGGAATAGATGCTTTGGAAGTCGTCCGCGCGGAGATTGTCAACGAAGAATTTGATGTCTGCGCCGGCAACAAAAGCTTTGCCTGAACCGCCGACGACAACACCGTTGTTTGAACAGGCTTGTTCGAAAGCGGCATCGAATTGAGCGCCTACGGCTGGGTTTAGCGCGTTCATGGCGTCAGGGCGATCAATCCAAATCGAAGTTAAGGAGCCACGCTCGCCCACAGAAACCAATCGAATAGGAACCCCGGACTTGTCGGCATTGGCCAAAAACGCTGGCGCTTCAAGACCCCAAGGGGCCATGCTTTCCCGAACCATTTCTTGTGCCTTGGTTACGCCGGTTTCATTCAATAATTGAAACGGGCCTTTAATCCAGCGTAGGCCGACACGCGCGCCAATGTCGGTGTCTTCGACGCTGGCGACACCCTCATCGACAAGCTTGGACGCGATATAAAAAGTGATACCGAGCAAACGATTTGCGATGGCATCAAATTTGCTCTCGTCGGGTTCACCACTTAAATCCCAGTTTTCTTTTAAATCATTTACTTGATGAATTAAACCAGGGGCTGGTGCGTAAAAATCATGCAATTCTTGACCAAGAGTATTGGCAGCGTGCATCGCAATTGGGACGCCCGTTACATTCATTAACTCAAAAGGCCCCATGCCGATTTCAAATGCTTTTTTGGCCGCCCAATCAATGGTGGCGATATCTGCGATACCTTCGTCAAGTAAACGCACGGCTTCATTGAGCCAGGGGACGAAATAACGATTCACAACAAAGCCGGGTGCGTCGGCGGAATGGATGGGTGTCTTGCCGATGGCTTCTTGCGCCGACCATGCGGCAGTCATTGCGTTGGGGTCAACAAGGTCATGGCCGATGACTTCTACCAAACGGTTTTTGGCTGGGTGAAAGAAATAGTGCAAGCCGACTACGCGCTCAGGTTTTGAACAGGCCGCTGCAATATCTTTCATGAAGAATGAAGAAGTGTTGGATCCAAGAATTGCATTGGGTTTGCAGACCTCATCGAGGCGTGCAAAAACTTTTTTCTTTACATCTAAATCTTCGAAGACCGCTTCAATTACCAGGTCGACATCAGCCAAATCATTCCAATCAGAAGTTGGTTTGATGCGAGCCAAAATCGCTTCGGCCTGCTCAGGCTTAAAAATGCGGCGCTCGACACCTTGATCAAGCATTGTCTTGATGATGCCCATGCCGCGCTCGACCTGCTCGTTGGTCAAGTCAACCAAGACAACGGGCATGCCTTCCGTAGCGATTTTTTGGGCAATACCGGAGCCCATGTTGCCGGCGCCAATCACGGCGTAAGTCTGAATGTTGTAAGTCATTTTCGTAGTAGGGGAGGAGGTGGCCTCGACCGTATTCTATCGAGGTGCCGCAATCTCGCGGCCGCCGACTGCAGCGCGTGTTCCGCGCACCCTTTTGTGATTTCACTCGAAAAAGTTCGCGTCAGCTTTCCGCATCATGGCGGTGGGCGATTGTCGGTACTTGATATCGGCGAATGGTCGGTTGAGCGTGGCCAGAAAGTGGCGCTCATGGGCCCAAGTGGTTCAGGGAAATCGACGCTGCTAAATGTGCTCGCAGGCTTGATACCGGCCGACTCAGGCTGCGTTTATGTGGCGGATGCCGAGCTTGGCGGATTGAGCGAGCTCAAGCGCGACCGTTTCCGAGCGCGCCACATTGGCTTTGTGTTCCAGTCTTTTCATTTACTCGACGGCTTTACGGCGCTCGAAAATATCGAACTTGGCGCCTCCTTTGCGGGCAATTCCCTTGAGCAGGGTCACGCCGAATTTTTGCTCGAAGCCGTCGGTCTTTCGCCGCACGCGAAATTTTTCCCAAGTCAGCTGTCAACGGGTCAGCAAGCCAGGGTTGCGCTGGCACGAGCTTTGGCCGGGAAGCCGGATTTGTTGTTGGCCGATGAGCCCACGGGTAGCCTTGACCTTGATTCGGGAAAGCAGGTGTTGGACTTGATGTTCCAAACCGCTGAGCAGGAGGGCATCACGATTGTCTGCGCAACACACGACCTTGAGCTTGCAGGGCAATTTGACCACTTTTATTCCATGCAAGAGGGCGGGCTGTCTCTGTGAATCAAGCCTCCATTATTTTGCGTAATTTGCGCCGCCGCAAACTCGCGACGGCATTGACTACGCTTTCAATTGCGCTGGGCGTGAGCCTTTTTGCCTCAATTGGGTCGTTGCGTGAGGCAAGCCAGACTGGGTTTGAGCGCTCGGCCAGCATTTGCGACATTGTAGTCGGCGCGAAGGGCTCACCCATGCAGCTTGTGATGAACAGCATGTATCACATTGGGCAAAGCCCCGGGCTGTTGCCTTTTGACGCCTACCGAGAGTCCGCTGCTCTGCCGGGAGTTCGGTGGGCCATCCCGATCTTGGTGGGCGATAGCTATCGAGGTCGGCGAATCGTTGGCACCACGAGTGCTTTTTTTAACAATCTGCGGTTGGCTCCAAATGATGAGCCCTTGGAGTTGGCTGAAGGAAGGGCCTTTTCTTATACCCAGGGCGAGTTCGCAGCTTTGGCCGCCAGCCCAATCAAGCATGTGCATGAGGGCGACAACCGCGCCGCGCACAAGGCGAAAACCTTGTTTCAGGCAGTTTTGGGCGCAGAGGCCGCACGATTTACGGGGCTTGTTTTAGGCGATACCTTTATTCCATCTCACGATTTACAGGGGGGCGCCTCCGCGAAAAAGCACAGCGAGGCCGCTACCGAGGTGATTGGCGTCCTTGCGGCAACCGGCACGCCCATTGATCGCGGCATCTATATTCCGGCCAATGCTTTTTACGAGATGGACGGCCATGAGAGCGAAAAAGGGCTGAGTGCCGTCCTGATGCGCACACGCCCTGGTTTTTATCACCTCAAGGCATGGCGCGAAATTAATGCACGGCTTGATGCCCAGGCCGCACAACCCGCCGTCGAAATACGAAATCTGTTTTCAATTGTCGGCCAAGTGGATCGCGTCTTCAGCCTCGTTGCACTATTGGTCGTTATTGTTGCGCTGCTGGGCACTTTGGTTGCGATTTACAACACCATGGGCAGTCGCCGAAAAGAGTTCGCCATTCTGCGGGCGCTCGGGGCTTCGCGCCGCACCATTCTCACCTTGGTTGTCGGCGAATCTGCGGCAATCGCAGCTCTGGGCGCGATGTTTGGCCTAGCCCTTGCCGGAATAATGACGTGGCTTTTGAGTGGCTGGCTCCAGGCTGAATACGGCATTGCGATTCGGCCTCAGCCCGGTGTCCGTCAGTTGCTCGTTCTCTTTGCTGTTTTGGCCGCTGGCTCGGTCGCTGGTTTGGTACCCGCACTTTCCGCCTATCGGACCGAGCCCACACGCCACCTTTCCGGCACGAGCGCCGGTTTTTTGTCGCTTTGCCTCCTTTGCCCACAGATTCTCGGCGCTTGTTCTGATGGCGGGGCCAACCGTGAGACCGCCAACTTGATGGGCGCCGACAGCGCCCAGGCCTGGGCCGATTTGCCAATGACCGAGGCCCCCGAGTCGCAATGGTGGCAACCCGAAATCGTAGACAAGCTCATTTCAGAAGCGCCCGCTGGCGCATATCACGCGTTGGTCGGCACAACACTTGCGCATCAAGGCACGGCCGCTGACCCCTATCCGGTCGACTTTGATTTTTTAGGCGCTTGGCGCTTTGAGGAAGGCCTCCGCCCGCTTGCTTCCGACAAGCCTCGCGACCCGTTTCCGAAGCATGTGCGTTTTGTCGATGGAAGCACCGTGCGCATGATCGGCTTCATGCTTCCTGATGTCGCATTTGAAGACATCAAAGATTTTCATCTCGTGCGCTCGCTTTGGGGATGTTGCTTTGGTGCGCCGCCGCGGGTAAACGAATTAGTGCGCGTGCACCTTCCTGAAAACCAAGGCATCGATTACACCTACAACACGCTTGAGCTGACGGGAACTTTGCGCCTTACTTTTGAGATGGAAGACGGCATCGTCCTTGACCTCTACCACCTTGATGTCGCCGCGGACGGCTTGCGCGAGCTCGATTATTTTGACCCTGGCGCGCCTGAAGGCTTTGATCCGCAGTCAGCATTTCAAGGGGCCGTCCCGACACCAATGATTACGCCAGCGAATGGCGAGGAAATTGGTTATTAGATAGTGTAAATTTAGGGCATGAGCAGCAACCATTCACTCAAGGCCTCCGAGGCGACATCAACGCATCCCGATGCGCTGGCGGCGCTGGCGGATGTTATGGATGAGCTGGTGCTGTCAATTGGCCCGTCGCCTGATGTGGCTGTTTTGTTTTTGACGAGTCATCACGCATCGTCGGCACAAGAAATTTTGAGAGAGATTTATTTGCGCTTAAGCCCGGATTGCTTGACGGGCTGCACGGTGATGAGCGTCGTGGGTGGTGGGCGAGAGCATCAAGCCGGGCCGGGTCTGACCATTTGGGCAGCGCGGATGCCCGGCTCTCGCGTGCAAGCATTTCATGTTGCCTTTGACGAAGAGGCCGGAGTTGTCACGGGCTGGCCTGATGTAGACGAAAAAGCGAGCGCCGTGTTTTTGGCCGACCCTTTTTCGTTTCCCCTTGAGCCTTTTTTTGCTTCCTTGCGTTCGCGCGAGAGGTTTCCGGCTTTGGTCGGCGGCATTGCGTCGGGCGCAAATCGCGCCGGCGGAAATTTGCTTTTTTGCGACACCAAAATTTATGCACACGGCGGCGTTGGGTTTGTCTTAAAGGGCGGCGCACGCATTGAGCCCCTCGTTTCGCAAGGTTGCCGCCCTGTTGGCGACTCCTTTCGGGTAACAGCAAGTCAGCGCAATCAATTGCTTGAGTTAGGTGGGCGCCCCGCATACGAAAGTCTGCGCGAGGTCGTGGAAAGCCTCGGTGAGGGTGAGCGACACCGTTTTATGAATGGCCCGCAAGTTGGAATCCAGGCGGTACGCAATCGCACCGGTGAAAAAGGCGCGAGCTTCCTCGTCCGTAGTGTCGTCGGCGTAGATGCTGAAAATGGCACGATTGCATTGGGCGATGTCGTCCGCGATGGCGCGGTGCTTCAATTTCACACACGCGATGCTGAAACGGCGCACGAAGACTTTGACGGCTTGGCCGCAATGGCTAGCTCGTTCCATCCCGACGCCGCGGGCGCACTTATGTTTTTATGCACGGGTCGAGGCGTTGGTTTTTTTCACCGCGCTGACCATGATATTGAAACATTGCAAACCTATTTTCCAGGCTTACCGACCAGCGGTTTCTTCGCGGCGGGCGAAATAGGCCCCATTTGCGGCCTGCCCTATGTCCATGGATTGACGGCTTGTGTGGGCTTGCTCGTTCCACAAGAGGATAGTGATGAATCGTGATTCAAGTGCGGGCGATTTTTCGCCCGAGCGCACTTTCGTGAGCGCATCTCAAGATAGAATTTCCTCACCACTCGGGGATCAGCTTTTTGACGACGCGGCCATCATTCAGGTGGAAGTCCTCGGCGGCCCCATGGACGGCAACACACATTTTTCCTCTAATGGCGTTTTGTTAATTGGCCGTTCTCGTGATTGCGATTTTGTCCTTGATGCGGATACACGCATTTCGGGGCAACATGCGCGCCTTACTCTGAAAAAGGGTTTGCTGTGGCTAGAGGACATGTGCTCAACCAATGGCACCTACCTTGGCAGTGAGCGGTTGACTTCCATGGTGCCGGTCGCGCCTGGAGTTCAATTTACGATAGGGGCGACCTTGTTAGAAATTCTTACATGAATCAGAAGCACATCCTATTTTTGTTGAAGGTTTTTTTGGCAGGAGCAATCCCCGCCGCTTGGATTGGTTTCGCAGAGAGCGTGTGGCTTTTGTCGATGAGCAAACACATTGCCCAAGATTTAGTAATCTTACCTTTTGGCACTTTGGCGTCATCTGCTTTGGGCGGATTAATTGGATTGCCGGTTTACTTTGTTTTGGCTTTGCATCGCCGATTTGGCGCAGAGTCGGCAAATCGCCTACAACTTCTTTCATGCGCGGTCGCGGTGGTCTGGCTGACGCTGGTGGTCGCGACGGATTGGGTTCGCGTAGTTTTATGGCTTCCGCTTTCATCACCCGAAGGCATAGAAGTGTTTCTTATTGCTGGCGCAATAGGTTTACTTTTGTTTTGGTTTGTGCCGAGCCTTCCATCTTTTATTAAACACTTTTTCTTTGCTCCGTCAACTCGGCGAAAAATCATTTATTGGCTTGCGCCAATTACTTTAGCTTGGCTTGCGCCTTTGTTTCTTGCCGACGCAATTTTTGGCCACGACGAGATACCATGGAACAATGGCGTGTCGGCCGAAAAAGCAGGGCCGCCGCCAGTTGATGCAATTGAGCCGAGGGGGCCGGCCACCAATGAGCGACCCAATGTCATCCTGATTACGCTTGATACAACTCGGGCCGACCACCTTTCGACTTATGGCTATGAGCGCGAGACCAGCCCGCGGCTAACAGAGTTTGCAAAAGAGGCGATTCGTTTTGATCACGCTTGGAGCGCATCCTCCTGGACGGTTCCTTCGCATGCAAGCATGATGACCGGGCTTTTTCCGTATAGCCATGGTGCGCGCTACAAAACGAGCGCCGAGCACCAAGCGGAATTAGATGCAACCTCCACCGAGCACAACACGAAGATTCGGCCGCTTGACCCCGAGCACCGCACGCTCGCAGAAGTGCTGCGCGCATATGGTTACCGCACACCTGCGTTTGTTGCGGGGCCCTATTTGTATGCCTACTTCGGGCTTGCTCAGGGGTTTGAGTATTACGACGATCGTATGCATGTTTCGGCCGCCCCTCTTTTGGCCGCGTATTACTGGCTGAATCGATTCGTGGTCGAGTTAGAGCCAGATTGGCTACGCTTTGGTCACGGCTACTTGCGCGCGGAAGAAGTAAACGAGAGCATTTTTTCGTGGCTTGATCAACACCCCAATGAGCGGCAGTTTTTGTTTGTGAATTATTTTGATGCGCATGACCCGTATTGGCCGGTTAAGGAAACGCGCCACCTTTATCCCGGGTCGGATTACCCCGTTGACAAAAATGAAATGAATGACAAGTTCAAGGCAATCACCAAGGGTGAAGAAACTCTTTCGCCCGAAGAGCAAGCCTGGCTGCATTCGCAATACGATGCCGAAATTCGCTACATGGATGACCACCTTGGTCGGCTTTTCACACGACTCAAAAAAGATGGCCAGTGGGACAATTCGCTCATCATCATTACGGCCGATCATGGAGAGCATCTTGGCGAGCATGGCTTGGTTGGCCACGGGTTTACGGTTTCGGCTTCATCCACACATATCCCACTGTTGGTTAAGTTCCCCCTAGCAGACGGCATTTCAGCTGATGTGCTTGATTATCCCGTCCATCATGTCGATTTTGCGGCCACCATTCTTGAGCGCCTCGGCCTAGATGCAATCACTGAGTTGGGTCACGCCACACAAGGCCGCTCTTTGCTTGATGGCGAAAAAAACCATGCCGTTTTGAGTGAAATATATCGCGACGACTGGCGCGTTGAGCGATTTGGTGAGCGTTATTCGCGGAATCAATTTGCCTGGACGACAGCCACAGCGCGTTTGCTAGAAACGCAGCGGCTCGATGAAAAGTCAACCGCTCAAGGCGAGCCAGTGTATGAATTGTTTGATGTCGTTGCAGACCGGATCGACAAAACGCCCCTAAGTAATCTGGAGCTTCAGGCCAACTTGACCCGAGCATTAATAGCCTGGAGAAAAGTAGCCGCACCTTTTGTGCCGTCGCTCTTTTTGTTGCAACTGGATTCAAGTGCAGCGTCGGCGGCAGAGGCAGCATTGGGCGAAACGGGGTACGCTGATTAAGAATGGATCTGAATTCTCTTTCTTCCGCATCGTTAACGGTCATGAACCGTGCCGCGCAAGAAATGTATGGATTAAAGACCAGCTACCTTGGCGTAGAACACTTGTTTTTAGGTTTACTCATCGAGCCGTGCCCGCGAGTGGAGCAAGTTTGTGAGAGCGCCGAGTTAGACAAAGTGAGGTTGATTTCAACGCTAAAGGCGTGGCTGCGTCGACAAGCTATGTCACCATTGCGCAACCAAGATGAAGTTTTGTTTACGCCTCGATTGCAGCGCGTCCATGCATCCGCAGGGTTGCTGTGTGCTCGTCTCGGCGCAGGCCCCGTCGAGCCATTGCATTTGCTTTACTCTTGTCTTGCCGAGTCGCGATCCATTCCATCACGGTTACTCGACTCCCTGTCTGCGCATGACTCGCCTTCGGCAAAAGCACTCCTTGCTGAAATTGAAATACGCCTTGGGTATGGAGGGCTCGCCGCGGAAAAGCCCGAAGCCGCCCGTTTGGAAGAGACTCACAATTGGGGCCATGATCTGACCGCAATGGCCGAGTCGGGTCGATTGAGTGAAGCCCCCGGGCGCCAAGAAGATGTTTTGGCCATAGCCGAAATATTGTCAAGGCAGCATCGCAATCAAGTTTTGCTATTGGCTGAGTCGGGCGTGGGCACAACAAAGTTGGTTGAGGCGCTTGCACTGCTTTTGAATTCGGATTTGGCGCCCAAGGTTTTGAAGGGGCTTCGATTGTGTCGGCTTGAGCCCGCCGCAATGTTCGGCGACGCTGCATCTCATTCAGAAATAGAAGCGCGCTTAGAGGGGTTACTTAATGCGGCCTCTCCTGGAGGAGATGCGATATTGGTTTTAGAAAACTTGCCGGAACTAATGACGAGCGCTGGCCCATCGGCGGTCTTGGCCGATTTGTTGCGCCCTGCTCTTGCACGCCCCGGTTTGCGCGTTATCGCGACTGCAACACCCAAAGGAATTTCCCAAGCGCAAACAACTGAGCCACACCTAGCAAAGCGGTTTGAGGTTCTAGCAATCGAGGAGCTTTCGGAAACGGACACGAAAGAGGTGCTCCTAAGTTTGCGGCCGTCCTTGGAAGAATTTCATGGGGTAACGATTTCGCCTAACGCATTAGATGAAGCGATTCGTTTGTCGGTTCGATATTTGGGCGACCGCCGATTGCCGGGCAAGGCGATTGATGTGTTAGACCAAGCCTGCGCGTCGCTTTTACTTACAGGCTTGGCCGCTGGAGAAGCTCATCTTGCCGACACGCATTCTCCGGGCGCTCAGCCCATCGTCGAAGTTAATGATGTCTCGCGCGTCGTTTCTCGACTAGCCGGCGTGCCGCTAGAGCGTGTCGGAAAAGAGGAGGCGCAGCAATTGTTGCATTTAGAGGAAGCGCTTCAAACGCGCTTGTTTGGCCAAAATGAAGCGGTCGGCGCAATTTCCGCAGCAGTGAGGGCGGGTCGAGCCGGAGTGTCGGATGCTCGCCGCCCTATAGCAACCGTCATGTTCGCGGGGCCAACTGGGGTGGGTAAAACGGAATTGGCAAAAGCATTGGCTGCCGAGTTGTTTGGCTCAGAAGATAGCCTGGTGCGTATTGACATGACGGAGTATTCCGAATCCCACTCTGTCGCTCGATTAACCGGCGCGCCTCCTGGCTACATTGGATTTGGCCAAGATGGCGTTTTGGTTTCCGCATTACGCAAGCGGCCGTATTCCGTTGTGCTTTTTGATGAGCTCGAAAAAGCACATGCTGACATTTATGATTTATTATTGCCCGTATTAGACGAGGGACGCCTTGAGTCTACGAGTGGTGCGGCCGTTGATATGCGCCACGCAGTTTTAGTTATGACGACGAATTTGTTTTCGGAAGCGGAAACACCCTTAGGTTTTGGGTCGACTCATCAAGCCCGTCATGAGCTTGATCTCCGGGCTCAATTGGCGAAGCACTTTCGTCCCGAGTTTATTAACCGTCTCGATGCAATAATTCCTTTCCGCGCTTTAGAAAAAGAAGATTTGCGCGCCATTTTGCAAAAACACTTAAGAGCACTTGTCGGGCGAGTGGCGGAGCAAGGCGCTCATTTGACCATTGACTCCGCAGTCGAAGAACTCATTTTGAGCGTGGGCACAGATTTGCGTTTTGGCGCTCGACCCCTCGAGCGAGCCGTGGATCAATTATTACGCCAGCCTCTCGCGGAAGCCTTGTTGCGTGACGAGGCTTTGCAAACTGGGCGGCTGCGAGCGGCCTTGAAAGGCGAGCGGGTTCTTTTTCGCGCCGATTAAAGTTGGCCTGGCGAGGCCTTGCCAATAAACGGGCCGCTATTCGTCGCCCATTTCTTTTGCGAGTAACGCTACGGCGCGATTGACGGTTTTGCGCGCGGCCTCTTCCGACTTGTCGATGAGCCCGCCAATTTCAGCGTAAGAGAGCTCGTCAAAATAACGCATCGTGATGACTTCGCGAATATCGGTGGGCATGTGCTCAAGCGCGGCTTCCATGCGTTCGAGTTGATCAAATTCTTCCACGATACTGACTGGTCGCGGCGCAACGGTTTTGGATGGCGCCGCAATGTTGCCCGATTCATCCATGAGCTGACGCTCTTTGTTGGTGTCGCGTTTTTGTTGACCAAAAAAACGCGCTGATTTGCGAATGCGATTTTCGACTAACTTATTAATCCAAGCGCGGAAATGACCCTCACTTTTGAATTCGCGGTTTTCGGCTGACTGCACGGCTTCGAGAAAAACATTTTGGACGATGTCCATGGTTTCGACCTTGCCGCGCAATTTTTGCCCCAGGCGAATGCGCACGGCTGGAATGAGTTTTTCGTAGTAACGCTCCCAGAGGCGGTTGGCGGCATCCTCGTCGCCTTCGCGGGCGGCGTTGAGCTCAACAATGGTTTGAGCGAGGTCTTTCGGGTCAGAATCAGACATAGGGAAGAACCTACTCTACCACAAAAAGGTAGCGGAGCCGCCCCCCGACGGCCCCGCTGAATTTCCCTTTTTGGTTCCCCTTTTGCTCTTTCGAGCCTTCGGTTTTCCCTCACATCTATACAAGTCCAAAACTATGCTGTGGCGGACAAGATTTTTGAAATTATTTCCGAGCCGCGTCGGACGGCCGCATTGATTCCGATGCCGGAAAAGGAGTCGCCGCCGAGGTAGGCACCTGGCCAGACGCGTAATTTGCTTTCGAGTTGCGCGAAACGCTGTGCGTGACCGACCGCATAATGCGGCACGCCGTCCGCCGTGGTTTGGGTAGTTTTGTTGTTGGGCCGCTCTGGGAGGCCGAGTAGGTTTTGCAAAAGCGTGAGATCGATTTTGGGTTCTTTACTCATCACGCGCAAAACGGCCATCCCGGGCGGGCAATGTTGTGGAAAGGAGTTTTGCAAAAACTGCACGCTTTGAATCGGAAAGCCGGGATCCGTTGAGCCAAGAATTCCAAAACCGGCAAGTGGCGCGGCAAGGTCGGCTTCGCGATACGACAAAGTGGTTACACTCAAATCACTTCCCTGCGTGGCTGAGGCAAAATCAGGAAGACTTGGCTCAAGGTGTCGCAGTAAATCCGCCGTGACCTTGGCGGGGCAGGTAAGCAAAAGATTACGGCCGGCGGCGAGTTCTTCCCCACCCTTATAGAGCGACCAGGCGCCATCATGAAAGTGTGCGCCATCTACGAGGCAATTGAGGCGGACGGCGCCCGCAAGATTTTGAGCCATGGCGCGCGGTAAAGTTTCTAGGCCGTCGTGAAAAGTGCAAATCGATGTGCCGCCTGACAGCTTGGTGCGATTGGCGAAACCGCGCATCGATCGAGTGATTTGACCGTCGCGCAATTCGACATCAACGAGCGGGCCGAACATGGCGCGCATGTCGGTAGTGCGCGGGTCAGCAGCAAAGAGCCCGCCGCAAACGGCTTGCGCCAAAGTGTTGGCTGTTTCTTCGCCGAACCGTCGCGCGGTGAATTCCCAGACACTTTCGTTTTCTTCGTCGGTTAAATTTGCCCATGGCTCGATGGCAAAGCGGAGTTTGCCCGCAAAAGATAAAAGCGGAGACTTTAAAAAAGCGCTCGGCGAAAGTGGCGCCGGCGTGAGTTTTCCGCGATGCAAAATGTAGCGATGCTCATCGGCGGCTTGCGATGCGATGGGAGATAAATCTAAATCGTCGCAAATTTCGCGCAAGAGCGGTTCGTGGTCGAGCCAACCGAGCGGCCCGTGCTCGACGACAAGTTGATTGGCGCGCTCACCACCCTCTAGTTCGATTTGACTCGTTTGGATTTTTCCGCCCACGCGGTCGGCTGCCTCGACGACGGCAACACTCAAGCCCGCTTTTTTCGCAAAATGCGCCGCGGATAAACCACACGCTCCTGCGCCAACAACGATGAGGTCTTTCATGACCAAGAGATGTTTAGCAAACGCGGCCTAACCCGGAGGCCACTTCATCGCGCGGCCGCCGAGCACATGAAAATGCAAATGCGGCACCTCTTGGCCACCATCATCGCGCGTGTTGGCAACGACGCGGAAACCCGCATCGGCGATAGCCTCTTGCTCAGCGATTTTTGCGCAAACACGCATGAGATGTCCAAGTGTTGCGGTATCGCTGTCATCGGCATCGGCCAAACTCACGATGGGTTTGCGCGGAATCACAAGCAAATGAACAGGTGCCTGCGGGTTGATATCGCGAAAAGCGATACAAAGCTCGTCTTCCCAAACAAGGTCTGCTGGGATTTCGCCGCGGAGAATTTTCGAAAAGATGGTGTCAGCCATGGCAAGTTGCGGATTACCGCGATTGCGCGGTTAGGCCAAAGCCGCTTTCCAGTCGTCTTCCGATAGGGTCTCGGCTTCTTCGGCGAGCATCACAGGGATGCCGTCTTCCAAAATGGGGTAGCGAAGTCGCGTCTCGGCGTCGGTCGATACGAGCCAATCGCCAACTTGCTTGAGCGGTTTGTGGCTCACGGGGCAGACAAGGATTTCGAGGAATTCAGGTGCGAGGGGCTCCATGCGCATATTATGCCACGCCGCGCGCTTCGTGTAATCTTCACGATTCCCTCATACAGAGTTCGCAGGTGATTGATTAAAATCTAGCTATGGCACCCAAGACCATCCTGATTGCCGAAGATGACGCCGACCTGCAAGAGGTCTTGCGTTTGACTTTTGAAGCCGAGGGTTTTCGCGTGGTTCTTGCGGGTGATGGCGAAGAGGCCCTGAAGTTTGCGCGTCGCTATGCGCCCGACCTGGCTGTCCTTGATGTCATGATGCCGAAAAAAGGCGGCATCGAGGTTTGCCAAGAAATCCGCCGCGATGGTGCATTAGAGAATATGCCGATTTTGATGCTGACGGCGCGAAGTGAAGAAAGCGATGTTGTTTTGGGGCTCGGTGTGGGGGCCGACGATTATGTCACTAAGCCAGCGCGGCCCCGCGAATTGGTGGCGCGTGTGCGGAATATTTTGCGGAGGTCGTCTGGGAAAGATGCCGTGGCTACGGAAGCCATGATTTCTGTGCCGGGTTTTGTGATTGACCCCAGCAGATTTGAAGTGCGCTGCGATGACATGGATGGCGTGGTCGTGTTAACGCCAGCGGAATTTAAACTGCTGCAAACCCTAGCCGGAAACCCAGGTCGCGTTTTCCGCCGTGGCGACTTGCTGGATAAAGTCATCGGCCCAGGCGCGATTGTGACGGAACGGAATATCGACACGCATGTTAAATCGGTCCGCAAAAAACTTGGCCTGCAAGGCTTCCGCATCGAAACCGTGCGGGGTGTGGGTTATCGTTTTTCGGGTCGCTAGGAGTAGGTGCGCTCAGGGGCAGAAATTGCTTTCTGCCGCTTCGTGGATGGCTGCTGGATCTCCAATAATAGATGTTTGAAATACATTGGCGCTATTGAGGGGGAATTTAGCAGGATAGCTGGTTTCAAAATCCCAGACCTTTCTAGGGCTCCAGGCAACGGTTTTTGACATTTCTTCAAAATTCAGAGAAGGGCAATCATCAAGTGGCAGCAGGGTTTCTGGATGGAAGTACAGTCGACAAATATCCCAGGGTTCAGAGCCAGCATCAGAAGTGAGAGAGAAAATGGTTAAATCGTCCTCGTCAACTTGGAGGCTAAGGAAGCGATCTGTCCATAGAAATGGAAACTGCCTTCTCCAAACAACCTGCTTGTCGGGAGATGTTTTTGTAATGACATTTGCGGTATCGGTCAAAACGCCAGACCAATAAACACAATCATTTTCATCCACAACCAAAGATGTGATAGCGGAGTTTTCTGGAAAAACAAAGTCCCATTCAAGCTTTCCAAAAGCATCAAGGTGCGCTCCCCAGCCACGCTTTTGGCCGCTTGTTTCGTCATGGATGTATCCGCACAAATAATATTTTTTGCCGGCCATTTTTACATCTAATGCGGTGAACTCACCCTCTAGTTTCCACATGACAGTGCCACTGTTTGAGATAAGGCTGACCGAGTTCTCACCTAAAATGGCAAAGAATCCTAAATCAACGCGAAGGATATTGCTGGGCTTGTAAAGCGGCGGATTGTAGTTATAACTTTCGAGCAAGTCACCATTGGTGTGCTCAAGCACAAAAACAGTGCCTTCGAGGCTGTTGGGGTAGTCTGCAAGGACAAGTGTTTTTTGTTCGTGCTATGAGACGCCACGAATGCCGTCAAAACGGTCAAAATTTGGTGCGAATCCAGCTGTAATTGATGCCGCCCAACGAGTTTCTCCGTTGGAGTTGATCGCATGGATTAGACCAGTTGGTTTCGGGAGGGTGTCAAGTGTTGCTGCGAGCCGCAGTCCACCACCATCGGTAAGGGCGCAATCAAAGTTAATCGGTGACTCCCAGGGAAGCGTTGCTGTGCCAGCAGAGGTTTGTCGACCTTCGGCATTAAACCTGAAGTATGAGGCCGTGTCATTTGATTCGCCAACAAGAGCACCTGCTACGACAAAACCATTATTGGCAAGTTGAGAAAATGATGCAGCCTGCTTTAAAGAGCGTGGGTATGCAAATAGGGTAGAATTTTTGGAAGCGCGGCTCTCTGTTTCTGGCGCAGAGTCCTCTGGAGAGCTACCCAAGCAACCAAGGGAAAGGGTGAGAAAAAGTGAGCAAAGAAAAACCGGGGGAGAGAGCTTTGTCATTCATGTTCCAGTCGAGCAGCAGTGCGGTTTTTAGGTAATCAATTAAAAGCAGGCGTAGCACAGGGTATTCTGCCCCCATGGATTTAATCTGGGTCATCCTTGCTGTTGTTTTTGGCACGCTGTTTTTGGTTGAGCGGCAGTGGCGGATAAACGCACAGCGGCAACTTGCCGCGATGGGCGAAAAGCGCGAAGCCATGCGCGCGTGTCTTGAACATTTGGCCGAGGGCGTGGTTTTGCTCGATCGTGAAGACCGCGTTTTGTTTGCGAACCACGCGGCGGTTTTATTGGTGGGGGCAAAGGCGGCGCCTGAATCCGGCGACTACCCTTATTGGGCTTCGTTTTCTGGTGTGCAAAATTTAACCGAATTGATTGCGCGGTCGGGCCACGGCGAGTCGATTCGTCGCAATGTCGAGCTGGCGGGCGACGAGTCGCGTGTGGTGAAAATAACTTTGGCCCCTGCGGGCGAGCACCGACGCTTGCTGGTGATGCAAGATTTGCAGGGTGACGAGGCGGTGAATCGTAAGCGCCGTGATTTTGTGGCGAACGCATCGCACGAATTAAAAACGCCCATCGCCGCGCTGGTTGGCCTACTCGATTTAATGGACGTCGTAAGTGAAGAAAAACGCACAGGACTATTAGAGCGCGCACAAGCAAATGCCGCATCTCTTTCCAATATGGCCGAGGATTTGCTCGGTCTTGCGCGCATTGAAGACCCAGATTGGCGGCCGTCCCCCAAGGTGCTATCGGTGGATGATTTGGTGGCGCGCATGACCGACGAATTTCGTGACCGAGCGGAGTCAAAAAGCCTGGATTTGGAGATCGAACACAACTTGTCTGGCGAGCATGTCTTGGCCGACCCCGTTTGCCTTGATACGGTTCTGCGCAATCTGCTAAGCAATGCGATTCATTACACCGATAGTGGTCGCGTCGTTTTGGCGAGCATCCAACCAGACGAAAGTGCTTCGGGCGACTGCGGTGCCGTATTCGAAGTCCGTGACAGCGGCCCGGGCGTACCCGCCGATTTATTGCCGCGCATTTTCGAACGTTTTTTCCGCGTCGATGCTGCGCATAGTCGTGCAAAAGGCGGCACGGGGTTGGGCTTGTCGATTGTGCAAAACATGATGCGCCGCCTAGGTGGGCGCATATCCGTCACAAGCAAAGACGGTGAGGGCACGGTATTTCGCGTTGAGCTGCCCACAAACCCCGGCCGCCCCCTGCCAGGGCAAGATGCGAGTTTGGGTGCGTAGGTTCGTGAGACAAAGGGTTGCCGTTCGCGCTATTTTCGAGCGGTCTTCACACAAGATTCACGGTTGAGGCTTACGATTTGAGCCATTGCCGCAAGGAAAGCCCATGCCTAATCTCGCCCAACAACAACTTTCTGAGCCCCCCGGCTTGCCGTCACCGAGTAATCGCGGGAATGCGTTTTATCGCATTTTCTATTTACTCGTGTTGCTTTTTGTTTTTTTGGTGGCAATTAAGTTGCTGTCGGGCGGCATCAAGATGTTTGGCGCCGACACAGCATCGAATTTGTTTGATGGGGTGAGCAATCCATTCGCCGCGCTTGCCGTCGGGATTTTGGCGACGGTGCTGGTGCAGTCATCGAGCGTGACGACCTCCACTATCGTGGCGATGGTCGGCTCAGGCACGATGGATGTGCAGGCCGCCGTCCCGATGATTATGGGGGCGAACATTGGCACGACAATCACGAATACACTTGTGTCAATTGGGCACGTCGCGCGGTCGGGTGAATTCCGTCGGGCTTTTGCGGCGGCGACGGTGCATGATTTTTTTAATTTAATTATGGTGGCGATTTTCTTGCCACTCGAGCTGTCGACGCATTTCTTGAGCAAGACGGCTCACTACCTGGCTCTGCGCTTGCCGCTGGGCGTGGGCGGAAAATATGAAAGCCCCATTAAAGCATCGGTTAAGTGGGGGTCGAATGGGGTGAAGCATTTTGTGACCGATACCATCGGGCTTGACGGCAACTTTGCGGCTACGGCGGTTTTGTTGACTGGCATTACCCTGGTGTTTTTCGCACTCTTTGCGATTACAAAAAACATGAAGCAGCTTATCGTAAATCGCGTAGAAAAAGCGATGAACAGGGCGCTTGGCGGCATCGGCCTTTGGGCGGTTGCGATTGGGGCTATTATCACCATGATGGTGCAGTCTTCTAGTATCACGACGAGCTTGCTCGTGCCGATGTGTGGCTCGGGTGTTTTGACTCTTGAAAACGCATTCCCCGTGATGCTCGGCGCAAATATTGGCACAACAATTACGGCCTTTATTGCCTCATTGGCGACCGATATCAATGGTTTAGAGATTGCCCTTGTCCATGTGCTGTTTAACCTTAGTGGCGCGGTTTTGATCTTCCCGATAGCGCGCTTACGATCGATTCCGATTGCCGCTGCACGCGGGCTGGCCATTGCGGCCGTCCGCAACAAATTGTGGGTGCTGGCTTATGTGGGAATTATGTTTATCGTGATTCCACTAGTGGGCATGCTTTTGTTCAAATAACCACGCAAGATTGCGTAAAATCAAATTTAGATAGATAGGAAATCAAATCATGTTCGACTGGATTAACCGCATTCAATCTTCGGCTTCGGCGGCCCAAGAAATTCTCGAGTACTTTGAGCAGATGCTCGAAGACGACCGGCATATTTTTGACCTCGCGGCTAACGCGTTGGTTGCCGGCACGGACACCGAGGCAATCAAGGAAGAAATTTGGGCGACCGATAAGCGAGTCAATCGCAATGAGCGTCGCATCCGCCGCCGCCTTGTGACTCACGGCGCGACACATGGGCGTGGTGCTTTTGCGAGCGATTTGGTGATGATGAGCTTGGTGAAGGATGCCGAGCGCATTGGCGACATGTGCAAAAACATTTTCGACCTTGCCGCGATGGGGCGCGAGTTGCCGCCGGGCGTTAATGAAGAGTTGAGTGAGTTAAAGGACTCCACCAGCCGCTTTTTGGTGCGCGCGCGCAATATCTATCGTTCTGAAAACGAGGCCGACGCCCGCGCGTTTTTGGCCGAGGCCGAGGCCGCGGCTAAGCGTTGCGATCAGCGCAGTATCGCCATGGTGATGTCGGAAGATGGGCATCAGGGTAATGCGGCTGCTGCATTGGCCTATAGGTACTTCAAGCGGGTGATTGCCCATACAACTAATGTGATTACCAGCGT
>CAZPAY010000011.1:0-73559 GCA_964584805.1 uncultured Planctomycetales bacterium
GTCAGCAGCGACGTTACGGACACGAGCATCGCCAGTGATGGCGAGACCGGCAGAACCGTTTGGAGCGACCAGACCACTGTTGTAGTCGGCCAATGCGCGCTCAAGAGAAGCCTCTTGGGCGATCGCGGAAGCAGAGAGAGTAATTGCAGCGATAGCTACGATGTTGAGCAGGCGAACCTTCATTCCTATTCCTCGTGTGGCACTAGGGCCGAGTTTTTGGGTTGTTAGAGACGCCAGGAAATAGGCGAATCGTAACCGAGTTGTGAGTTGGTATTTCCGCCAAAAAGAGTTCAACGGAAAGTTGGCGAAACATTCTGCCGTCTCGCCAGCCAAATGCAAGCCTTTTTTTGGCACGCAATTGACAGAACCGTAGTCCTTGAGGTAATCATCGGCGGTTACGGGAATCGTTTTCCAAAAAAGCGGCGTGTAAGTAAATTACCGGCCGATAACTATAAACAGTTACAATCACGGTACTTACGCCATCTCCCAGCTAGGCAAACCGACACGGCACGCGCTTTTTCTAGAATTGCGCAATTCCAAAAACCCAAACAACAGGCGCTTAATTCGCAAACTTTATAGGTATTTCCGACTTTTTTACCCCATAATTGACCTCAAGCTAAGAAACAAGCCCAGCAACGCGTGAAAATCCTCCACATCCACGATGGCCCCCATATTCATGGTGGGGCTACGGAATATTTGCGGCAATTACTGCCGGAAATGGAAGCTCGCGGCCATCAAACTTGCCTGTTTTCACTGGATCAGCCCTGGCCTGACACGATATCAACCCGGCCATCGGCCTACTACAGCTATCCCTGGACAGGTGGGCCCCTACGCCGACAGCTTGAATTTCGCTATCACAACCCAGCTCTCGCCGAGACACTGACCGCGTTTATTGAGCAACAGCAGCCAGATTTGGTGCATATCCAAAACCTGCTTCCCTTCCGCCGCACGGTTTTTTCTACTATCCAATATATAGGGCTTCCGTTACTCATGACGGTGCATGACTTTACACTCGTTGACCCCAATCCTTCAAAAGCTACGCGGGAAGGGCTCAAAGGCACATTTCTTCGCATGCGTGACCAGCTTTTCATGAAAACAGACCAACACGCGGTTTTTCAAGCGAGCTCGCGCTTTTTGTGCCCAACGCAAGCTCTTGCCGATGGCATCCCTTTTCCGCGAACAAAGGCGGTCGTCCAGCGGCTTCCCATCGCACTGCAAGAGCCTGCACCTCAAGCCGCGCCAAACCAAGGCGACACGCCGCTTCGCATTTTCTTCGCTGGTACACTTTTCACATCAAAGGGGGTCGATATTCTTCTCAACGGTCTAGCACTTACAAGCGGACGCGCCTCTAAAGCGACCCTCGAAATCGCTGGGCAAGGTGATCAAGGGCCTGCATTGAAGCAACTCGTTGCTGACCTCAACCTGGGGCACCGCGTAAAATTCCTAGGCCACCTCGACCACGACAATATGCAAAGCGCCTACAAGCGGGCGCATTTGCAGGCACTGCCTTCTAGAGTGCCTGAAAACTCGCCTCTTACCGTGCTAGAAGCTGGAGCGCACGGGAGGCCTTCCGTGGCTTCCCATGCTGGCGGGGTCCCCGAATTGCTTCCAGCATCACGAGGGTGGACTTTCCCCAGTGAAGATGCCTCAGCATTGGCGTCAATCCTTGAAGAAATCGCCGAACATCCCGAAAAACTGGCTGCGCGAGGCGAAAATATGCGCTCTTGGGTACGCAGCGACTTCAACCCCCAACGACACTGGGACGAAATCGATCGACACTACCTGGATTTAACCCAGAAATAATTGCATGCGCGTCCTCCTCGAAGCCCACCGGCTTGCTCGCACCCATAACTTGGGCGGGATTGACTCGTATTGGCGGCAGTTGATTCCACGGCTGTTGGCCTCCAAGGGCGCGGATTACACGCTACTGACTGGGTTTTTAAACCCCAAGCATCTGCGCACACTTGAAGCCTATCGCAAACAGGGCGCCTCGATGCGCCATTGGTGGCTAACGCCAGAATGGATGAATCGCATCAACCGTCTTGGCGCATCAATGGACATGTTTACGGGCCAGCAAGATATTCTGCACATCCCGGAAGCCCGTCGCGTGGGGCGCACACAAGCCAGAGTTCTTGTAACCGCCCATGATTTGATGTTTCTACATCGCCCACAGTTCCTCAAGCCCGAGTGGGTCGACCAACTCCATCAAGCCACCCAAGAATTATCGCGACGCGCCACCTATTGGATTTGTATCAGCGATTTCACAAGAGAGCAATTAGTGCGTCACTATCAAGTGCCGCGCGGCCGCACCTGCACGATTTACATGGGCGTTGGCTCCAGTTTCTACGAAGCCGCCAGCAATCAAGGGGCCATCAACCATACGCGAGAATCTCTCAAGGTTGACGAAAACCCGTATTTCCTATTTGTGGGTTCCGTTGAGCCCAAGAAAAATCTGCCCGTGCTCCTCGAAGCCTACGGCGTGGCCTGCCATTCGGCCACGCCGCCCGAATCTGACCTTGTCATCGCGGGGCGAGCCGGCTGGGGCGTCGAAGAAATCGACAGCCTAGTCGAACGATTCCCCAAAATGCGAGAGCGGTTGCGGTTCCTTGGCTTCGTCCAGCAAGAACATCTTCCGCCGCTTCTCGCGGGCGCGCGCGCCATGGTCTTGCCATCTCGCTATGAGGGATTCGGCATGCCCGTGCTTGAAGCCATGGCGGCTGGCACACCCGTTTTGACGACCGATTGCGCCTCATTGCCTGAAATTGCAGGTGGCGCCGCAAAACTATTCCACCCGGATGATATCGATGCGCTAAGCCAACTCTTGCTCGAGATTGACAACAACAGCGACCTTCGCAACGACTTGCGCGAGCGTGGTTTCCATCGCGCAAAGCCTTACACTTGGGAGCGTTGCGCTGAGCAAACCCTCGCCGCCTACAAGAAAGTCATGCAACTTGATCGCTAGCTTCCGCGGCCTACATCCCCTACCAACAAGATGACAAAAATCCTCTTCGATGCCACGACCTTGGCCCTTTCTGGGTTTCATAAAGGCGGTGTCTACCGATACGGGATGGAAATACTCCAACGCATGCCCGCAATGGCGCCCGACGACTGGGAATGGGGCCTTTACTTTAATTTCTCAAGCGGGCGGCACTTGAGAAAAATGCACGAAACGATCTGCAAATCGGGCATTGGCAAGCACAAATTATCCCGAATCCCCCCTCATTTGTTGCGGCGCTTAAATGTTCCGAGCGATAGTTTTTTGACGGGCGGAAAACATGATTTATTTCATGGGCCATGTGACATTTTGCCGCCGTCGCGACACGCCGCGCGAGTCCTCACCATTCACGATTTGGCCTATTTGCGCGCACCAGAGGGTCTTCCCAAGAAATGGATTACAGACCATGAAGCAACGGTCCCTGTCGCCTGCCGCCGCGCGCACCAAATTATTGCGGTGAGTGAGTTTTCGAAATCAGACATCATTGATGCCTTTGATATCGACCCCCAGCGCGTCCAAGTTGTTTACCACGGAATATCTAAAGGGCTCAAGCCATCAACCGACCCGGAAGCCGACCGCACGCACCTCAAAAAGCGTTACAACATTGATAAGGAGTACATCCTCTATCTCGGCACGCTGCAGCCCAACAAAAACATTGAAGGCCTATGCGAGGCTTTCCAAATCATGCGTGGCCGTGGCTACCCGGGCCAACTCGTCCTGGCCGGCGCGCAAGGCTGGATGTTTGACGAAATGTGGGGGCGCATCGTCAAGCGCGGGCATGACGCAAATGTGCTACTGACCGGCTTTGTAGACATGGACGACATCCCACAACTTTACGGCAATTGCTCGGCATTTGCCTTGGTGTCTTTCCTTGAAGGTTTTGGCATCCCCGTAATCGAAGCGATGGCGTGCGGCGCGCCTGTTGTCGCGGCCAATGCGTGCTCCCTCATCGAAGTTGCCGGCCCTGCTGGCCTACTTGTCGACCCACATGATGCTGAATCAATTGCTGCTGGCCTAGAAACGGCTACAAAGCTTGGCCCCGAACGCGGCGAGCTCATTCGCGCGGGCCTGGAATGGTCTGCAACATTTACTTGGGAAAAAACTGCGGCACAAACCGTCGCCGCGTACCGTCTAGCTCTTGAATCCACCGCCCCCTGATGCGCTTCTCTGTTCTCGTTCCGACACTTAAACGCCCCAAGTTGCTCCGCCGCAACCTGGAAGGCTTGGCGCTGCAATCACGCAAACCCGATGAAATTTTGGTTTTCTTGCGCATAAAGCACGACCCAGATGGCGTGGCAACCGTTGAGGCCTTTGAAAAAGCGCACCCCGATATCAATCTGCGCAAAATCACAACGGAAGAAATAGGCACGATTATTTTTGCAGAGAATTCCATGATTGAAGCGGCAACGGGAGATGTGTGCTGCTTCCTCGACGACGACGCCGTCCCTCGACCTTTTTGGCTAGAAAATATTGCCAAACATTATGAGTCCGATGACCAAGTGGGTGGCGTGGCTGGCCCGCCGATTAACAATTACGGCGGCAAGCCTGATGAGAAAACGACCCGTTTGCGTAATCTCATTTTCTGGCCCGGTTTTATTCTCGACCGGACCACGCGCCACACCGCAACCGCTGTCGAATGCGACCACTTTTGCGGTGCCAATATGAGCTTTCGCCGAGATGTCCTGAAAGCTGTCGGTGGCTTCGATCACCGCCTGCGCGGCGATGTGCATCGCCTTGAGCTGCCCCTTGGCTTTATGTGTCATCGCATGGGGCTAAAAATGATTATGGAGCCTCAAGCCGAGGTAGACCACTATGAAGATGTCCGCCACGACGAATTCGGTAGCCGCTTCGACTCTGTTGCCGTTTGCAACAATGCCGCCAACGAAACTTACATCTTTTTGCGCGAATATGGCACTTTTTCGCGCCTCGCTCACTTGGTTTACGCCTTTTTTGTAGGGAATTTCGCAAACCCTGGCTTGGCTTGGGGGGTCTTTGGTACCCTTGCTCGGCCAATTTGGAATAGCCGTTTCCTGCTTGGCTTGGGAGCAACGCCTGCCGCATGGCGGGGTCGAATCCTGGGTTGGAAAATGTACCGCGACTTCCTTAAAGAGGGTATTGCATGAGTTTCCCTAAAAAACCTTTTCCCGATGCCCCAAGCATCGGGATAAACTATGTTTCGCTAAAGTTGTCTCCGCTAGAAGCCTGCATTGCAGCCTCAGCTTCCCAGCCATTTAGACAAATCCACTAACCCGCAAATCCTTGCCCCACAACAATAAAGGTCCGTTGATGCTTATTTATGAGCGTCTATATGTGGTGCTACTGGTGGTTGCCGCCTCGTTGCTCGCCGCATGGGTTATTTCCAGCAGCATTACGCCTGTCTATCGTGCTCAAGCACGCTTCTTTCTCCCTACTGTAAATGAGTCGTTTAGCCTCACTCGCGAGCTATCGAACTTGCCCAACAATCTTAAATTCCCCAATGTCAACCCATTGGTGCAGGATTCGATGGTGGGCTTACTCACGACTCCTGAGATGCGGGCCAAAGTCTCAGCTCAGGTTTCTGAGCGTGACTCCGCTTACCTAGAAAAGAATGTTGATGTCGCGACCGACAAATTCGGCTTCACTGTAGTCACGGTCTGGGATCAAGAACCCCAAGTTGCCGAGCGGCTCGCTAACGAATACCTCGTTCAACTCCAGCGTCACTTCGAACGATCCTCTCGTACAAGTGAGGCAAAGATGCGCGGCGTGCTCCTGAGTGCGATTCAAACGGCCAATGCTGAAATCGAGCAACTCACGCAAGAGCGGCTTGCCTTGATGTCAGCGAATGACTCTGTCGACTACGGGTCTGAATTCAATTCACTCGCTTCGCGTATTCAGAGCTTGCGCAGCCGCATTTCCGAGCTTGATGTCAACATCGAAACGCTCGCGGACCATCGCTCGGCATTGATTTCCCAGCGTGATCTTCGTCCTGAATTTGTTGAATCAGGCCGCAGCGAAGTCGCCAACCCGCGCCTGAATCAACTACGCGGCGATATTGGCACACTTGAAGCCGAGATTAAAACCCTTGAGCTGCGCTACAAAGCATCCCACCCGATGTTGCTTGAAAAACAAGCTCTGCTGCAGGCCAAATCCACACAACTTGCTGAGGAAGTCGAGCGCGTCGAAGGGTCTCGCAATTTTGCGCCTGACACGATGCGTCGTGATTTCGACAAGCAAATCGCCAACCTCGACATCCAGCAGGCTACGCTGGGCAAAGAGCGTGAAATTCGTCTTGCCGCGATGACGGTTGCCCTTGAAGAGTGGCAATCCATGCCGAGCTACAAAGTTCAGCTCGACATCATTTCGCAAAAGCTAGCCAAAAAGGCCGGCTACCTTTCTGACGCAAGGGCGCGCGAAATGGAATTCAAACTCTATGAGATTGTTAACCCAAACTTCATTGAGGTAACAGAATCGGCTGTTGCTGGCACAACGCCACATCTTCCCAATATTCCGATTAATCTTTCCGTAGCTGGTCTCTTTGGGCTCATCCTCGGCATCGGGCTCGCTGTCTTGATGA
The DNA here is from genome assembly GCA_964584805.1 of uncultured Planctomycetales bacterium. Lineage (GTDB taxonomy): Bacteria > Planctomycetota > UBA1135 > UBA1135 > UBA1135 > JABHIE01. The sequence continues at coordinate 6,549 of CAZPAY010000011.1, forward strand.
CTCGTCTGCGCGACAATTGGGAGGAAGCCCCGTGGTAGACCTGGCAAATCGTCCTGAATTCGCTGAAATCCCGCGTGAGGTTCTGCAGGGCATAGATCAAGAGCTCAACGATGAAGCTTTTGAGTTGCTTCACGCCGAGGCCGTCGCCGCTGGCGACCTAGCTCCCCCGCCGACTACCTTCTTCGACAACATGCCCGGAGTCGTTGTTCGCGCACTGTTTCAAATTGCCTTTGGACTTTTCGTGGGCTCTGTTTCTGTGGCTCTTGTCATTTACCTCATTCGCTTAATGGCGACGATTGTCTGATGCCAACGCTCTCCCAAGAAAGTAATCGGAAGTACGAACTTCTTGAGCGCTACCGCACAGAGCGGCTGGAAGAGGTCATTAGCGAGTTGCGCGAGCAGGTCGAGCCTGAGATGGCCAAAGACCGCTTTCCGTGGAAAGGCGCCTTCCGCCATCGCGATGAAATTGAGCAGCTTTACCAACTGCGCCGCCGCTGGGATCGCCGTTTTCTTTTTGACTTAAGCGCCGCCACAGCGGTTGTGGCAGTCCTGGTTTACGGACTTTCTTTCGTCATCAAGATACTTGCGCCGTTTTAGGCTTTCTTACTGAGTCAAATCGCCCGAAAAATTATCGGGCTCGATGGTGCCCTCATGCGCAAATGCGGCCGCTCTTGTTAACTCATTTTGAAGTTGGCGGATATTGCCGGGCCAAGCAAAAGCGCTGAGCATTTTTCCAGAGCTGGCGGACAATTTCCCCGTCGGCAAATTGTCTTTTTCATTTTGCGCCAGGATGTATTGGGCCAGTAAAACGACATCATCCTCGCGCTCGCGGAGCGGGGGCAGATTCAACACCAAAACCGCGATGCGGTAATAGAGGTCTTCACGAAAAGTGCCACGGCGTACCTTTTGAAGTAAATCTTGATTCGTCGCGGCCACAATGCGCACGCTGACATGCTTCACGGCATTGCCACCCACGGGACGAACTTCGCCGTCTTGCAAAAAGCGCAACAATTTAGCCTGCAAATCAGGCTGCATATCACCAATCTCGTCTAAAAAAAGCGTGCCGTTATCTGCGGCTTCGGCATAGCCCTTGCGGTCACGGTGCGCGCCTGTGAATGAACCTTTTACATGACCGAACAGCTCACTCTCTAATAGTTGAGGCGAAATCGCAGCACAGTTAACCGCTACGAAAGGCGCTTTGCGGCGAGCCCCATTTTCGTGCAAGGCGCGCGCAACCAACTCTTTACCCGTGCCACTTTCGCCTAGCACTAGGACAGGCGCATCGGTGCGAATCATGCGACCTAACAACTGAAAGACGACGGCCATTGCAGGTGAATCACCGACCATGCCGTATTGCATGGGCAAGCCGCCCTCAGGCAAAGGCTCGGCCATGGCTTGAGCCGACGACCAGATTCGCATGCGCTCTGCCGCCTGCACGCGATCGGCGACAGGAAGCAAATCAAGTGCATCAAAAAGGATGTCTAATTCATTCAGTGGATCAGCCATCATTGTCACCTAAAACACGAGCCGCTCGGACGATGTAATTAATGCCAGAATATGCCGTCAAAAGCATCATGGCCCAAAAAATTCCGGCGTAAATATGGGGCTCGCGCAACCAGTAAAGAAAGGGCATGAAAAGCGCATCGGGCGCATGAGCCTCAACACCGAGCGGGACGGCCACAAAAAATGCCTGTGCGGTAAGTTTCCATTTGCCAAACCAATCAGCGCCGAAAGCCTTGCCCTGCGTTTCCATCAAGCCGCGGATTGCGGTCACTAAAAATTCACGCGACAACATCAAAACAACCGCCCAAACAGGCATGAGCGCAAGCCCATCACCTGGAATTAAATTGCCTGCCGGTTCTTCCAAACACGGAATGACTTGCTCGCCCAAGTTTTTTGCAGACGCCAAATAAACGAGCGAGCCCAACATTAATACTTTATCGACGACCGGGTCAGCAACGCGCCCAACCATGCTCACCCAGTTATTACGCCGCGCAAGCCAGCCGTCTAGAAAGTCGGTGCTGACGGCAATCAGGAAAAGCCAAAACGCCCAAAAACCGGCATCGTAGCGCTCTGCGGCCGTTTCCGCTAAACCTAGCTCACCCATAAACCAGAAGGAACCGACCGCCAGCAATAGCCGACTGTAGGTGATGAAATTCGGGATTTGCTGGACAGGAAACATCTCTAGGGCGTCGTGCTCACCGGCACGGCTATCAAATCGTAACCATCTTCGGTGACCTCTGTCGCTTTAACCCGGAGCATGGAACCCGTGCTATACAACTGATCTGGGTCAGGCACCAGAATCAGCGAGTCTTCCTCGGGCGCTTCAGCAAAACTGCGCGCCAATGCCCAGTCGCCGTCACTGCCGTCAACCAAGATGTCAAATTCAGTGCCGACACGAGCTTGTTGGCAGGCAGCGTGAATCTGTTGCTGCTGTTCCATCACCCGGCGGACGCGGTTTTGCGCCTCTTCTGGTGAACAGCGATCTTTGTCGGCACCCGCATCTGTGCCAGATTCAGGAGAAAACGGAAATGCGCCCAGCCGATCAAAACGGAACTCGGCTAAAAAATCGAGTAGCTCTTGGAATTCGGCTTCGCCCTCGCCTGGGTGGCCGACCAAAACTGTTGTGCGCAAAGTGATGCCCGGCACTTCGTCTCGCAGGCGCTGCAGCAACTTGCGCACCGATTCCGATGAGCCACCACGCTTCATGCGCTTGAGCACGCGCGTGGCAATATGCTGAATCGGAATATCTAGATAAGGCACAACCGTATCGGATTCGCGCATGACTTCCGTAAGCCGCCATGGAAATGAATTGGGGTAAGCGTACATCACGCGCAGCCATTTCAAATCACCCACAGCCGCCATCGCCTCAACCAACTCAGGAAGCCGCGCCGCACCTGCACCACCATCGGTGCCGTAACCGGTCGTGTCTTCCGCGACCATCACGATTTCGCATACACCCTGGTTGACCAAATGCTTAACCTCTTCCACAACAGTCGCGACTGGCTTACTCGCCTGCTTACCGCGGATATCAGGAATAATGCAAAATGCACACTCATGATCGCATCCATGACTCGGGCGTAAATACGCGTAAGAGCGAGGTGTCTGCAATAAACGCAACAACTCGCCTTGACGCTGCGGCGCGCGACCGCCGGTCACCTCGCTCACTTTGCGACCCTTGAGAACCTCTTGCACAATACGCGCGATATTGGAGTAATCACTCAAACCCAAAAACGCATCAACCTCAGGAAAACGACCCACGATTTCATCACGGAATTTCTCAGGCAGGCAACCCGCAACAATGACCGCGCGCATGGTGCCTGCTTTTTTGCGTTCAAGTAAATCACGAATCGCGCCCTCGCTCTCTTCTCGCGCCGGGCCAATGAATGAGCAAGTATTCAAAATGCCAACATCTGCCGCGGCAACATCGCCGGTCAACGCAAAACCTTCCTCGCCCAAACGGCCAAGAATGTTTTCGGAATCAATTAAATTGCGTGCGCAGCCCAAATGAACCAGCGCAACGCGAATCTCACGACTATTATTTTTCGGCATATTGAGGGAAAGCCTCTTCGAACTGCTCGATGGTCATCAAAATCTCACGGGCTTTTGAGCCAACGTGTGGCCCCAGAATACCCTGCTCACTCATGATGTCGACGAGGCGGCTTCCGCGTGTATAACCCACAGAAAGCGCGCGCTGCAACAATGACGCAGAGCCACGGCCCGATTTCAAAACGATACGCACCGCATCGCCGAACAGTGGGTCATCAACAGCGCCACCTTCACCGGAGCCGGCGGGGCCTGTGACCAATTCTTCAAGGTATTCTGGTTTGCCGTTTGCACGCAAGTGATCGCAAATTTCGCGCACTTCGTCTTCGCTAACGAAACAACCCTGGCCACGCACCAATGCCGCGGACCCAGGTGGGCGATACAGGAAGTCACCATTGCCAAGCAAAACCTCCGCGCCCATGTCATCAAGAATCACGCGGCTGTCAGTACCCGACGACACTTTGAATGCCATCCGCACCGGCATGTTTGTCTTGATCAAACCGGTAACGACATCGGTCGAAGGTCGCTGCGTGGCCACCAACATATGAATACCGGCCGCGCGCGCCTTTGCCGCAATACGCGCAATCGCCATCTCAACCTCTTTGCGTGCTTGAATCATCAAGTCAGCCAGCTCGTCAATTACGATGACAATATAGGGCATCGATTTCGGGAAATCCTCGGGGTCGTATTGCTCACCCACACGCTCTTTCAATTGCCGCACACCGAGATCGTTGTAATCGGTGATGTTGCGCACGCCGGCTTTTTGATAAACATGCAAACGGTCGTCCATCTCGCGCATCGCCCAATTCAGCACAAACGAGGCGCGCTTCATGTCAGTCACGACAGGGCACATCAAATGCGGAATATCCTGGTAAAGCTGCAGCTCAACCTGCTTCGGGTCAATCAGCAACAGCCGTAGTTGATCCGGCTTCCGCGTCATCAACATCGAAACCAAAATACTATTCACGCAAACAGATTTACCCGAACCCGTCGTGCCAGCAATGAGCATGTGCGGCATCTTGCTCAAATCTTCAATCGCCGGATCACCCAGCGTCGAGCGGCCAAGGATGGCAGGTAATCTGTTTTTCGACCACCGCTTATCTGCGCCTTGATACACATCATTAAGCGTCACATTTTCGCGCTGAATATTCGGCACCTCAACACCCACCGTCGTCTTGCCTGGCAACGGGTAAACAATGCGGACGCCTTCTTGCACGCCGAGTGACACGGCAATGTCGTCGCGCTGTGCCTTTAGCTTTTTAACGGAGATTCCTGTTTCAAGTTGAACCTCAAACAGTGTCAGCGTCGGGCCGCGCTTGGCGCCAATGACGCTCGCTTGCAGACCAAAAGCCTCAAAAGCTTTCTGCAATTGATTCCCGCGGGCCTTGACCTCTTCCATGAGTTTGGCTTGATCTTTTTTCTTACCCAAAACCAGAATCGTTTCTGGAGGCAAGGAAGCAAGAGTTGGCTCGGCGCGTGGCTCAGCGGGGCCTTCATTGACCTCGGCCGCTGGAGAGATTTCGACCGCCGGTTCAGCAACGACCTCGGGTTGCTGTAAATCAAGCGCAGGTTGCTCGATCTTAATTTCAGACTTTGGCTTGACTGCTTCGGGTTGAGCGTTTGGCTCTGGGTTTGGGGCAACAACCGCCGCTGCGGCATCGTCGCGCTGTTGAGCAGGCTCGTCACCCGCCATCTCAACCGCCAACTCAGGGCGTGGCTGCGTTGTCGCCGCATCTTCATCATTTGCCACAAACGGAAGACCCGTTTGCTTGCCCTCTAGTGTGACGGGCATATCAGCATCATCTTTTGCATGATGCGGCGAGAAAACCGTCTTGATGACAGTCCAGAATCGGTCAAAACCAGAAACGGTGCGTTCATGACTGTCGGCGGCTTGCTCGCGCAAACTGCGCTTTCGGGCAGTAAGTGGCAAATCAGGCTGTGTCTTGTCAGCAGCCCCGCGCATCAAGTCTTGAAAAAGGGGCACGAAAGCCCATTCAGTCGCCAGCAGACTCGAAACCGCGCCAAGCAAAACCAAAAGCAGCGTTACACCAAAACCACCAAGTGAAGTCACGAGGGGTGGATAGAGCATCTCGCCAAGCCAGCCACCTTGACCGTAAGGAAAAGAATTGGTGGGCTCGATGTTGCCAAGTGCATGAGCCGACAAGGATGCCGTCAGCGTCAGAATCACAACGCCGACCAACTTGACGGTGGCAGCACCCGAAGGTTCATCGCGCATTAAACGGGCGAAACCCCAAAACACGCCAAAGGCTGGTGCGAGGAATGCCCCCATCCCGATAAGGACGAGAAGTTGCTCGGCGAGATTGTTGCCGATGCGCCCGCAAACATTTGTTGTGCCATCGTAATCAATCAACGCAACAAAAGTAAAAACGGAAATTGCCGACAAAACCATGCCGAGTGGCTGTCGCGCATTTTCACCCTGAAGGACTTTCCAGACCGTGACCGCGGCCCAGGAAATTGCCGCAGCGACACCTGTGGCAAGCGCCATCACCCAACCAAAAATAGTTACCAAGCCCTGGGCGAAAAAAGACAAGTTGTCACCAGTCGAGGTGCGCTTGCGTTTTGCCGAAGCCGCTCGGCTGCGACCTTTTGCTGACTTAGCGCGAGACTTCTGCGCCTTAGCCCGAGACTTGGCCGCCTTTGCAGCAGCCTTTTTTTTCGCCTTGGCTCTCGCCTTGGACGCTTTCTGCGCAGCCGCGCTACGGCTTGCAGTCGATTTCTTAGTTTTTGTGGCCACGATGTAAGTTTAATCGTAGAGAGAAGGAGCCCCAGAATCAAAAGCGAAATCCCCAATTCCTGCCATTTCTAGGGCTTATCCGCTGTTTTCAAGCCTCCGCACACTAGGTTTTGTACCCCCACGCCAAGCACGGGACAATACAGCCTTGATTTACCGCAAAATTTGGCGGACGATTTCAGTCGCCAAGTCGCTTTTTGCGCAAGGGCCGATAGGCGTAAGGCGGCCATCTGGGTCGATGAGGGTCAACGATGACTGTGTAGCGCCTTGCGCCTCCGCACCATTTGCGGCCACCCAATCAAGATGCTTAACCGATTGCTTCCGCTTAGCCTCAGCGATAGCCGTTTCGTAATCGCTCGTTTCTAGCGCAAAGCCCAAAACGAGCCGACCGCCTTTTTCCGCCGCGAGAGTAGCGACGATATCGGGATTAGGAATCAAGTCGAGGGTCATGCCCTCGCCGTCAGTGCGTTTGAGTTTTTGAGTTGCAGGGTTTGACGGACGGTAATCCGCGACTGCGGCAACCGCGAAGAGTGCGTCGCAAGTGGCCCAGTGGTGCTGACACGCACCCAGCATTTCGAGCGCGCTACCCACGCTGACGGTTGTGAGTGATTCCGTCTTATTTGGCAATGCAACCGAAAGTGGGCCGTGGACCAAAACGACCTCATGCCCGGCGACCATAAGCGCGCGTGCTAACTCAACCCCCATCAAACCGCTCGATCGATTCCCCAAAAAACGCACGGGGTCGATGGCTTCTTGGGTTGGGCCAGCAGTAACTAGGATGCGCATAATTCAAGCACAAGAGCCACGACGGCATCGGCCTCTAGAAAACGCCCCGGGCCCGTTTCGCCACATGCGGTATCGCCTTCGGCTGGGCCAAAAACTTGCCAGCCGTCTTGGGCTAACTGCTCGGCATTGCGTTCAACTGCAGGATTAGCCCACATTTGAGGATTCATTGCTGGCGCGACCGCGCGGGGGCCCGTTTTAGCAAAAGCCAATGCGAGCGACCCCAGCAAACCCGGAGCCATGCCGTGAGCGAGCCAGCCCATCGTGTCGGCAGTGGCGGGTGCGATTACCAAGGCATCTGCCCAACGCGCGAGCGAAATATGATCCATGCCGGCAGGATCACTGCCCGCCCATTCGTCATCGAGTGCCTTAATACCGGTAACGCATGAAAATTGCAAGGCTGTCACAAAACGCGCGGCCGCCGGAGTCAGGATGACCTGCACCTCGTGGCCCTGTTTCGTCAGTGTCGATGCAATCGCAACCGCTTTAAAACAAGCCGCCGAACCCGTTACCCCAAGAAGAATTTTGCTCATGCTTTTGCCTCTATTTCTGGTGTCGGTGGAATTTGAATGCCTAAAATCTCGCCGACCTCTGCAATCATGCGCTCAAGGTCATCGTTGACGACGACATGGTCATATAAATCAGCACAGGCCATCTCGCGCTCGACGATGCTGAGTCGCCGCGCCATCTGGTCTTCGGTTTCGGTGCCGCGATCGCGCAAACGCTGCGCCAAAATTTCAAGACTCGGAGGGTTTACGAAAAAACTGACCTGCGGCAAATCAGATTCGCGCAATTGCCGCGCGCCTTCCACATCGATTTCAAGGACGATATCCAGCCCCACATCAATGGCATCTTCGATGCTTGATCGCAATGTGCCGTAGTAACAGCCATGCACCTCGGCGTATTCCAAAAGCGCGCCATCGGCAATGAGTTGCTCAAAATTCTCTTTTGATAAAAATCGGTAATCGCGGCCATCGACCTCACCACGGCGCATTTGCCGCGTGGTCGCCGAAACGGAAAAGGCCACGCTGTCATGCAAAACAAGGCGTCGCCACAGCGTAGATTTTCCCGAGGCTGTCGGCCCCGAGACGATTAGCAAGCGGCCGCGCTTATTCGACATTTGCGGCTTGTTCTTTAAGTTGCTGAACGATCATCTTCATGGCGACGCCAAACTCAGTGAGTTTGGCGTCGGCAGATTTATTGCAGAGAGTCGTCACCTCGCGGTGGCACTCTTGAATCATGAATTCAATTTCGCGGCCACAAGGCCCGCCAGCCTGAATTGTATTGCGCAAACGCTCGGTGTGAATTTCAAGCCGCGCGATTTCTTCTTGGACATCCGCGCGCTCGGCCAGCGCAACCAACTCGCGTGACAAATCCAAATCACCGCGGTCTTTGCCAGCGGAATTCAATGCAACCGTCACGCGCTCTTCTAAGCGAGCGGCGGCAGCTTTACCTGCCTTAGGCAAATGCTTTTCTATCGATTTTCGGAGCCGCTCAAGACGCAAGGTCAATCGCAGTAATTCTTTAGCAAGACGCTTGCCCTCTTTTTCGCGCGCTGAGATCAAATTTGAAACGGCAGCCTCAAAAGCTGTCGTTGTCGCAGCAGCGACTGCTCTCGTAGCCGCTGGTTTTTCTTGAGCGGTTTCGTATGCGCCAGGCAAGGCAAGCAGCTGAGACAAGTCGGGGTCGCGCTCGGTCAAGCCAAGCTCTTTTTCTAATGCGCGCCATTCGGCCAAATACCGCTTCAGCACTTCGTGGTCGAGTGCGGCGGCGGCATGAGTTAATCGCCGGATTTTTACCTGGCTCTGCACACTGCCTCGCTCAATCTGCTTACGCACGATGGCGTCAAGCTTTGGCTCAAGCTCCATGCGGTCATTGGGGAGCCGCATTTTCAACGACAAGCCCTTGCCGTTAACGGAACGAATCTCCACCTCAACTGAGGCGTGCTTATTGGCGGCACTCCCTCGCCCAAAACCGGTCATGCTGCGTAAAGTCATTTCAAAAATCTCGTTTAAATCACAAATGCGTGCCGGCAGAGGCCATTAAAGACCGGGTCGGCTTCCTGGCTTAATCGCCGGCCCGTGAGAATCATCCGCGCAAAGTGGGCACTCTTCGGCTGACCAGTTAGGCACATCAAGCGGAACCAAACTGTAGTAAGGCACGCCCCTTTCGCCCGCATCGGCAAATGGGTTTTCGACGCCTGAGCGATTCACTAAAGAGGCGACCGCCATCTCGGTCACGCCCATTTCAGTCAACATCGCGAGCACTTCTTTCACACTCTTGCCGGTAGTCACGACATCTTCGGCAACCAAAACGCGCTCGCCTGGCTTGACCGCAAAACCGCGGCGCAAAGCAAAACCGCCCTCGGTACGCTCGGCAAACAAACCGCGCGTACCCATCGCGCGCGCCAATTCGTAACCCATCGTGACCGCACCCATTGCAGGGCCAATAACGACATCGTAATCGCTCTCTTCGCGGATTTTTGCCGCAAGCTCAGCACAAGCCTCGGCGGCTCGCTCTGGATATTGCAACAGTCGAGCACACTGAATGTAGCGCCCCGCGTGTCGCCCCGAAGAAAGCAAAAAATGCCCTTCGAGCAACGCGTCAGATGCTCGTAGCAAGTCGAGGGTCATGTTTTAATTTGCAGTTGGTGCCACAGGGCCAGGTGTTGCTGGCGCCTCAATCGGAGCCGCTGTGCCAGGTGCCGTTGCAGCTGGGTCTGTGGCCATAACCGAGCCCGCATCCGCATCGTTGCCCGTCCAGTGCAGGCCCATCGCCGACATAATGAAAATAGCGAAAAGCGTAAAAGTGAACTTGTTGATGCCGCCAGAGCGCACGCCAAAAGTCTCGGTGCCGGCGCCACCAAAGGCGTCGGAAAGTCCGCCACCCTTGCTCTCTTGCAACAGAATCACAAGGACAAGCAAAAGCGCTGAGATGAAGAAAAGTGTGTAAAGGAGGAACTCGATCATGAGTAGATGGGGCTGATTTTTGTCACTCGGAATGAGCGGCTATTTCGGGGCTGCTTCGAGCAGAGGCCCGAAATTTTCGATGGTTAAAGATGCACCGCCGACGAGCGCGCCGTCGATATCGGGCTGCGCAAGAAGGTCGGCGACATTGGCAGGTTTGACGCTACCACCGTAAAGAATCGGCATGGTTGCGGCGGCGTCGGGGCCGAAATGCTCAGCAATCAGCCGGCGTGTTTCAGCGTGTGCCTCTTGGGCAATTTCAGGTGTGGCGGTAAGACCGGTGCCAATCGCCCAAACAGGCTCGTAGGCGATACGGATGCGTGGTGCGAGCTCAGGCTTGACGCCTTTAAGCGCTTTCATTTGGCGGGCGAGGACGGCAAATGTTTCGCCAGACTCGCGCTCGGTTTGCGTTTCGCCAATACAAAGGATGACATCAATCTTGGCGCGCAAAGCCGCTTTTACCTTTTTGGCGAGGCGGGCATCGGCCTCACCGAAATCATGACGGCGCTCACTATGGCCAATCAGGACGACCTGCGCGCCCATGTCACGAAGCATTGCCGCGCTGATCTCACCCGTGCATGCACCCGTCTTTGCCTCGTGGCAATTTTGCGCACCGAGCACGACATCGGAATCTTTCAGCTGGCGGCGCACATGCTCAAGATGAACAAAAGTTGGGAAAACCAAGCACTCACTCTGCGGGTGAGCCTTATGTATGGCGACGACCTCGCGAGCCAAACGCGAAGCGGTGCGCTTGGTGAAATGCATTTTCCAGTTGCCGGCGATGACGGTTGGGCGTTGGGTCATGACGAGACGGCCTCTTTTTGTGAAGTACTCAATTTACGGCCCATTGCTGCTAATACCGCCTGGGTTGTGCCAAGAGCGGTTTCAAATTGCTCGAAGGAAAGTGCTTGGCCCGCATCCGAAATCGATTCGGCTGGCTGTGGGTGAACCTCGACTAAAAAACCATCTGCACCCGCGGCTGCTGCGGCGGCCATCATCGACGGCACCAAACTCGCGCGGCCCGTGCCGTGGCTTGGGTCAACAACGACTGGCAAATGCGTGCGCTCTTTCAACGCCGGCACGGCCGAAAGGTCGAGCAGGTTGCGCATGGCTGGGTCATAATGCCTCAGCCCGCGCTCACAGAGCAAAATGTCGGTGCATCCGCCGTCGGCGAGATACTCGGCGGCCAAAACGAACTCTTCGAGCGTCGCGCTCATGCCGCGTTTCAGCAAAACGGGCATCCCCGCGCGGCCAGCCTCTTTGAGCAGGCTGTAATTCATCATATTGCGCGAGCCAACTTGCAGGCAATCAGCGTGCTGGGCGACTAGGCCGATATCACGCGTATCCATGACCTCGGTCACAACGGGCAAGCCCGACTCGCGACGGACGGCATCGAGAATTTCGAGGCCCTTTTGCCCCAAACCCTGAAAGTTATACGGCGAAGTGCGTGGCTTAAAAGCCCCCCCGCGCAGAGCGGTTGCGCCCGCTTTTTTTAGCTTATGTGCGAGCGTGATGAGCGAGTCGAAATCTTCGACGGAACATGGGCCGGCAATTGCGGCCGCGTGTTGGCCACCAAAAATGCCGCCGCCGAGTTGGATGACGGTCGATTCGTGTTCTTCGAGCGATACGCGGAAGCATGGGCGATTGGGTGTCAAAACCGCGCGCACTCCATCAAGATTGCGAGCCTCGCTGGCCAACTCATCTTGCGCAAGCCCCTTGTGTAGCACAACTTGCAAAGTATGAATCATACTTGGCCCGGCCATTTTGACGGTTGCACCATGCCCGCCGGCCCACGATGAAATGCCGTCCATGACCGTCTTGCGGCGGTCTGGAGTGAGCTCGTCTTCGAGGAGGAGAATCATGGCGAAAAATCAACGGGGGGTTGGCCATCCCGTAGCAGAGAAGTTTAGCGGAATTCTCGGATTCTCGGTATCCTTCCCGCATGAATCGTCTGGAAAAAGAAGCCCTTGAGGCGCAAAACCTGCATCCGGCAGCGTTCCGATCGTCGGAATCGCGTGGGCGGGCCTTCGATGAGATTCCTGATGCCTGGCGCACGCGGTTCGAGCGCGACCGAGATCGGATTATCCACTCGAAGGCGTTTCGGCGGATGATGTACAAAACGCAGGTTTTTATTAACCATGTGGGTGATAACCAGCGCACGCGGATGACGCACTCGCTTGAGGTGCAGCAAGTTTCGCGGTCGCTGGCGGCGGCGCTCAATTTGAATGAACCGCTTTGCGAGGCTCTTGCGATTTCACACGATTTGGGGCATGCTCCATTTGGGCATTCCGGTGAGCGCGCGCTGAATCAGTTGATGAAAGATTCGGGTGGCTTTTCGCACAACAAACAGTCGTTGAGGGTTGTGGATGTTTTGGAGAATCGTTCGCCCGATTATCTCGGATTGAATTTGACGCATGAGTGCAAGGAGGGTTTGAAGAAGCACCAAGAGATTGAAGACGCCGAGACGGGCGAGACGCTGAGATATCCGTCCCTCGAAGCGCTGTTGGTGGATTACGCGGATTCGACGGCTTATCACTTTCATGATGTCGATGATGGTTTGCGCGAAGGCATTTTGGACGCGCACCACATGTCTGAGAATTTAGAGTTGTGGGCCAATTGCCTTGAAGAATCCCGCAAGCGCCATCCCGATTTGGAAGACGGTCAGTTGCTGTGGCGCCGCACGGCGAATGAATTTCTCGGTCAAACGATTGGGGATTTGCAAGTCGAAACAAAAAGGCGATTAGATGAAGCCAAGCCTGCCAATGCACTGGCCGCGCAAATCACGCCCAAACCGTTGATCGGCCACTCGCCTAATTTCAAAACTCAAGTCGCCGCGCTCCATAAGTATCTATATGAGCACTTGTACTTCCGCGATGAAGTCAATTGGCACATCCGCCGCTCCACCGACTTGCTCGAACACCTCTTCTGCGCGCTGCAAAACGATTTAAGCAAAGTACCTCCTCGCTACTTCGAAACTTGTGATGGGGACGACAACCGCGCTGTTTGTGATTATGTCAGCGGGATGACGGATCGGTATGTCGAGAAGGTCGCGCGGGAATTGGGTGTTTTGCCTAATTATTGATTAGCACGCGGCAACGCGAGCGACCTTAAACCAATCGCCCGGCAAAGCGTAGTCTAGTTTCCATGTGATCTGCATTGGCCGTGAGCCAACATGCTTCACATAACTCACTGGGCCCGCAAACATGTAGGGCTCAGTTTCACCGCCTCGGCCCTTCTGTGTTTTTCTTACAAACAACAAAGTGGGAATGTCAGGCCTGTCTTTCTTAATGTAACGCTGACCTGTCGGTGACTCTGGGCTTGTACGGTTTTGCGACTCCCAATGAAACAACTGGCTTGAGATCGCATAGTCTTTGTACATTGTTCGCGGCGAATATTCCTTTTCAGATTTCTGCAAAGTCACAAACAACAAATCTGCACCCATGTCGGGATTATAAAAAACGCCTTCGCGCGGGCGGCGATTTACATCAAAAGCCGCCATGATTTGATCACGTGAATAATTGCAATGCACTTGCAAGGGTGCGCTTATCTCATTGCTCATAGAGATGGGTACATGTGAAACATCACCCAGCAATGCTTCAAAAAGTGAACTGAGCTCATAACGCAACATCCCGTCATCCGCCAGGGTCTCTGGCAGCAGTTTTGCGGCACCTGGCTCAAGAGTTCCCAACAAAGTTGAGGCAAGCATTGCGGCTGGCTTCCTTAAATCATGCCTTAATTCGCCACTCGTCGATTCCACTAATTCAATCCACTCATTCAATAGCTTGGGGTCGTCAACCGCACGCAAACGAGCGACCGCTTTCCAAGCACGACCACCAGGATTCTCTTTTGAGAAACCAGCTTTAGTCCTTAACTCAGTCCATGTGCGCCCTGAACGTTCAAAAACATCTTCAATACTTGACTCCGTCTCTTGCAAAAACTGGGTCAATGAAACTCCCGCACCAAGACTTCTCAATTCCTGGGCGAGCCACACTCGATGGTTTTTAGTTGAGCTTCGGATGTTCTCGAGAACGTACTCCTTAGACTGGCGATCAAGGTGCATGGAACACCCCGCAGGTAATGTTGGAAAGTCTTCCGCGACCATGCTCTCTACCTGCTTGATACTGCCACCAGTAATCGATCTAAAGATGGAAGCCCATGAATACTTTTGGTGAGCTTGACCAACAAAATCCAAAACTGTTAGGCACTCTTTTCCTTTTGAGTGGCGCAAGCCGCGCCCCAGCTGTTGTTGAAATACAATCGCACTCTGAGTTGGCCTTAACAGCAACAATGTGTCTAGCTCAGGTATATCAACACCTTCGTTGAACAAATCGACTGCAAACAAAATCTGAAGTTCACCGGACCGAATTTTTTGAATCGCTGCGGCTCTATCCTGGGCCGGCATTGCACCCCAAACAGCCTCTGCTCGATACCCAAATTCAACGAATCGTCGAGCCATGAATTGAGCATGCTCCACAGTGACACAAAATCCTAATGCGCGCATTAAATCCGGGTTGGTGACTTTGTCCTGAATTTGGCGTTTTACCAAACGAGCACGAATGTCGTTCCCTGTATAAATGTCGCTCAAAACTCGTGTGTCATATCCACTAGAGCTCCATCCAAGGCCCTCAAGAGAAACCGAGTCGGCTGTTGCAAAATACCGAAATGGGACCAACAAGTGTCGATCAAGGGCATCCCAGAGGCGCAACTCGGCCGTGATCACACCTTCAAAAAAAGTGTCCTGGACCCAATGGTCATCTGTACGTTCCGGTGTTGCGGTTAACCCAAGTAACTCTTGTGGACAAATTGTATTCAGCACTCGTTGATAACTTGCGGCTTGTGCGTGATGGAACTCATCCACAATAACGACGTCGTATGAATTTGGGTTCAGCTTGGACAGAACAGATTCTGTTAACGACTGAACATTTGCAAAGACGAACCGACCCTCTTGAGGCACCTCGCCACCGCCAAGGCGCTCTCCAAAACTAGCGTCTTTCAAGACCTCTCGGAATGCCATTCGGCTTTGTTCAAGAATTTCTTTCCTGTGTGCAACAAACAGCAGACTCGGGCGCTTACTGCCAGGATTGTCCCTCCGAAACTCTTCACACAGCCGCTCATAATCGAAGGCGGCGACCATCGTCTTGCCCGTACCAGTAGCAGCAACGACTAGGTTTTTATGCCGGCCATGAATGGCTCTCGCCGTAGCTAACTTCTCCAAAATATGCTCCTGAAAAGCATAAGGGCGAATATCTATTCCGAGCAACTGCGAAGTAGATTGGTTGGGCCCGTGTCGCTCGTTATTGATGATTTGGCGAAAACGACTATGGACAATTTCACTGTCCCAACTTTGAAACTCTCGATCTTCCCAGTAACTCTCGAATGCTGTCTCGAACCGAGCAAGTATTGAATGATTTTCAACAGAACTAACTCTGACATTCCACTCAAGCCCATCAACCAGTGCCGCGGCCGACATGTTTGAAGAACCGATAAATGCCGTCGAAAAACCTGAATCACGGTGCAACAGCCACGCTTTTGCGTGAAGTCGAGTTCGCTTTGTGTCTAACGAGACGCGCACTTCCGCCCCCATGCTCCTCAACTCATCCAGCACTCGTGGGTCTGTGGCTCCGCAATAGGCTGTAGACAAAACTCGAATTCTCCCACCCCTATCTCGAACATCCTGAAGACTATCTCGCAGTACAAGAAAGCCACTCCATTTCAAAAAAGAGCAAAGCAAGTCAACGTTGTCGGCAGATTTAAGTTCTTGCTTCAAAGTTGCACCAACACTTTTTTCCCCACGAGCATTAATCAACAATTCGGAAAGAGAAAGCGGGATTCCGGGGTCTGGTGGGATGGTTGACTCCTCACTAGCCAAGCCTTGCTTTTCTCGACAAATTGCGCGCAGCACCTCATGATCTTCGTCGACAAAATCACCACCACAAACGACTTCTTTCCCCGCCCTGGAAATCAACAAGGCAAGTATTTCATTCACAAGAGCCCCCTGGTCTTTGAGGCTATCGGCCCCGAAAGAACCAAGCGCTCTTTCAATATGAGTGGACAAATAACCGGCAAGTACTGACGGCGCCTCAGCAAAATCAAGGGGCTCAATCAACGATTCGCTATCCATTGAATCAAGTTTCTTTCGCAAAGAATTTGCGATCAAAGACTCATAACGACCGGCAGGTAGTTTTGGGTTTGACATATTTAAGGCGCTTCAGATTCCTGAGCGATTTTTATCCTACCAGGAGTTTCAGCAGTTGTTGACTCGTATTCTTAAGGTTGCTTTTGGTAGATGAACTGGGGAACCACCCGCACGCCATCAAACTCCCAAGCGCACAGCCCGTCCCGTGAATCTCGGTGAAACCTTCAATCCTGGGGTGCTCGAACCTTGCCGTCTCGACGCAGTCTTCGATGAGGATATCGGTAACGGTATCCGGGTCATCCCCATGCCCTCCTTTTAGATAAACGGCCTTACATTGCGCGTAATCACGCCCATCTGCGTATTCGATTAAATTAGGCGTGACAACACTTGCATGAGGAAAAAGCAAGCGCACCATCGCGGCTTTACCGGCAGCCGTTAGCAGGACGGCCTCGGAGTTGGCAACCTTGGTGGCTGAGCCAACCGGGTCCACCACCAATGGAATCCCTGGATATAAATCTAAAAACTCGCATAACACTTTCACATGCTCATCCGTCGCGAGTGCTCCGGTTTTGATTGCATCTAAATCATGTGAAAAAGCACGCTTAAGAGATTCGCGGAAAGCGGCAATGGGTGTGGGTGACACAGAATGCAGGCCGTCCGAATCTTGAATGGTTTCGCAAGTCGAAACGGAAACACAGTCACACCCCACCGCATCGGCCATGCGGGTATCCATCTGCAACCCAGCGCCCATGCCGGGGTCGGAACCGCCTACGAATAAAACGAGGCGGTTGGATTTAGCACTCACGGCAGGTAAAGAAACTTATGCCCAAGTCGCGGCACAACTGTGATAGCCGTTGTCGACATAGAGAATTTCGCCGGTGACCGCCGCCGCGTATTCGCTCAGCAGAAACACGGCGGCCTTGCCGACATCTTCGCCAACGATGTTGCGCTGCAGTGAGTTTTTCTCTTCTTGTAGATCAAGCTTTTCACGCAAACCCTTAACGCCCGCAGAAGAAAGTGTCTTAATCGGGCCAGCCGAAATTGCATTGACCCGGATGCCCTGGCCACCTAAATCATTAGCCAAATAACGCACCGAACTCTCAAGTGCGGCCTTAGCCACGCCCATGACGTTGTAATTCGGCACCGCGCGCAGCGACCCGATGTAAGTCAGCGTCAACACGCTTGACCCTTCGACCATCATCGGCTCAGCAGCCTTGGTTATCGCGGTCAATGAATAACTCGAAATGCTCTGCGCCAAGGCATAACCATCGCGGCTCGTATCGACAAAACGACCCTCAAGATCTTCGCGGTTGGCAAACGCGACGGCATGTACTACAAAATCAATCTGCGGCATCACTTGCTTAATCTGTTCAAACGCCTCAGCAATGGAAGCATCGTTGCTCACATCGCAAACAATCGGCTCGGGCACGCCCAAACTCGCAGCAAGCGGCGTCGCCTTTTCTTTGAAGCGCTCGTTGGCCACGCACCAAATCATCTCGGCCCCGTGTGCCGCGCACTGCTCCGCAATAAACCAAGCGAGGCTGCGCTTATTCGCAACCCCAAGAATGACGCCTTTTTTTCCTTTTAACATTTTGAATGGTGACTCGCGCAACGACCGAGGACGGCGCGCTGCACCAACCTATTGTGCGCCCACACCACACCACATTCCACCGAAACCGTAAACTACCCGCGTCTTGACGCACGCAAACGCTGATTTTGACGAGTTGCAAGGCATCCTGGGCTATCGTTTTGTCGACCTGGCTTTGCTTGAAGAAGCGGTCACGCACGCATCGCTCGCCGAGGACCACAATGAACGACTCGAATTTTTAGGCGATGCGGTGTTAAACCAAATCGTTGCGGAAGAGTTGTATCTGCGCCATCCTCAAGCCCGCGAGGGTGAGTTGACAGAGTGGAAATCGCGTGTCATTTCGCGCGCAACCCTTGCGGAAGCTGGCACGCGAATGGGTTATGCAAATTGGCTGCGGGTCGGGCCAAGCTTGTCAAACCGCGCCGCCTTACCCCCTTCGGTCATCGGCAACGCTTTTGAATCACTGCTTGGCGCAATCTACCTCGACGGGAAGCACGCGGCGGACGGATCGACTGGGTACACCGCGGCAAAATCGGCCATCCTGCGCTGGCTTGGCGCCGAAATCGACAGCGCACATATTGTCTGCCAACGCTCAAGCGCAAAGCAAACTCTGCAAACATACGCGCAAGCCAAATGGGGTGCTTTGCCTGAATACGCTGTAGTCGAAACTAACGAGCACCCCCAGCAGGTTTCGTTTCTCGTCGAGGTCACGGTCGCCGGCCGCACCTTCCCCGCCGCGTGGGGCTCGCCCAAAAAAGAAGCCGAGCGATGGGCCGCTTGGGAAGCGTTGCTTGAATTAGGTTTGGCGGGTGATGCCGATGCGAATGCCACAAAAGAAGGTGGCGAAAAATGCCCGTAAAACTCCTGCGCGAAACACCGTCGTATCAAGACCTATTGAAACGATGGAAAAAGCACAAGGCCGGCGCACCCTTGCGATGGGGTGGGTTGTGGGGTTCGTCAAAGGCCTGCCTCAGCGCAGCACTTTCCGCAGACAGTAAAACGCCGACGCTCATCATCGTGCCCGACGCGCAAACCGCAGAGCTCGCCCTTGATGACCTCGCCGTTTTCGGTGCAGCGCATACGCTCTTCCCCGCGCGCGAAGCTCGGCTCGGCGCCGAGGCGGATGTTTTGCGCGACCGACATCACGCACTAGAGCTCGTCAACCGAAAAGGTTTCGCCGGCGTTTTAATTGCACCACTTCCCGCCTTGCTGCAGCCCGTCCCTGCGGCGGGCGACACGAGTCAGTTTTTGCAATTCGATCAAGACATGACGCTCGACCCAGACGAGTTGATGCGCTTACTCGTCGCCGCTGATTTTGAGCGCGTGCCAGCGATTGCGAACCCTGGTGAATTCGCGCGACGCGGGGACATTTTAGATTTCTTCGCGCCCGCAATCGGCGAGCCACTTCGTCTCGAATTCATGGACGATGAGTTGGAGAGCATGCGCGTTTTTGACCTCGGGACGCAACGCACGCGTCATGTCTTAAAGCACGTAAAAGTACCTTTAGCGCATGATTTGGACGAATTCGCCTCGGCGAACGACACGATGCCGCTTGAGCGTTTCCCGAAAAACCTGCGCGTGTTGCGTTGGTCGCCTGCCGGAATTGACGACGCAGCCATTCGCCTACGCATGCAAGGTGAGCTTGCAGTGAAATCGCTTGAGCGTTTAAAAAAGCAGCTCACAAAACGCGCTGTCCTTGAAATTGCCTCGCTCCCCGGTCACGACGGCAGCCTCACAACTCTATCCGTCGAAGAATATTGCCAGGGCGTGCCGACCGGCTCCTGCCTGCTCGCCGACCGCGCCGCCGACGGCGAGCGGGCTTGGGTTATCTGCTCAACGGATGCCGAGTCGGATCGACTTGGGCAAATTCTGAAAGACGGAAGCCATTTACCTGAACTCTTAAACACCACGATTGGAGGCCTCTCTAAGGGTTTCCGCATCCCCGAAGCACGCCTCACGGTCTTGCACCACCGAGAATTCGTTCCGGGCCATGGCGCGCATCGGCCAAAACCTCGCACGCGAAAATCTCGCGACACGGAAGCCATCCCTAATGTGCTCGCTTTGCGGCCGGGTGATTTAGTCGTGCATGTGGTGCACGGTTTGGCGCGCTACCGCGGGCTCGACGAGGGTGGCCGCGCAGGTCAACAAGATGTGATGATGCTTGAGTTTGATCAGGGCGCAACTTTGCAAGTGCCTGTGTCGCGCGTCGACATGGTTGAGCGCTACATCGGCGCGGGCGGCAGCAACGACCCAAAGCTTGATCGCCTCGGCTCAGGGAGTTTTGAAAAACGCCGACTCAAAGTCGAAGCCGCCGTGGAGGACCTTGCCGCGGAAATGCTCGAAACGCAGGCGAAACGCAAGGCAGACCCTGGTTTCGCATTTCCTGAACCCGGTGAAGATCAGCGCGAGTTCGAAGCTTCCTTCCCTTGGGAAGACACTCCCGACCAAGCGCAAGGCACGCGTGAAATCCACGACGACCTTGGTTTGCCGCGCGCCATGGACCGCCTACTTTGCGGTGATGTCGGTTATGGCAAAACCGAACTCGCCGCACGCGCTGCATTCCGCGCCATCAGTGCTGGCAAACAAGTCGCCATGCTCGTGCCGACGACGGTATTGGCCGAGCAACACGCCAACTCCTTACGGCAACGATTTGCAGATTGGCCGATTGTGATTCGCAAACTTTCACGGCTCGTTAGCAACGCCGAAAAACGCGAAACCATCGAGGGCATCGCAGATGGCTCTGTCGATTTTGTCGTCGGCACGCATCGCATCTTGTCCAAGGATGTTGAATACGACCGACTCGGCCTTGTCATCATTGATGAGGAACAGCGGTTCGGCGTGCGCCACAAAGAGCAACTCAAGAAAAAACGCGCGCAAGTTGATGTGCTGACTTTGACCGCGACGCCAGTGCCGCGCACGCTACATATGGCACTCGCTGGCATCCGCGACATCACTTCGCTCTCGACCGCACCGCGCGGACGCCAAGAGATTCACACCGAAATACGCTACGACGACGAGCTGCCATTCCTGTCAAAAGAAATTGCGCGTGAGATGGATCGCGGTGGGCAAATTTTCTGGCTGCACAATCGCGTCAAAGATTTGGAATTAATGGCCGAGCGTGCGCGACGCATGGTTCCCAGCGCGCGAGTCGTGACAGGCCATGGGCAAATGGAGCCGCGCGAATTGGAAAAAACGATGTTGGCTTTCGTGCAGCACGAGGCAGACATCCTGATGGCAACGACCATCATCGAGAGCGGCATCGATATCCCCAATGCCAACACAATGATTATTTCCGACGCGCATCGCCACGGGCTGGCCAATCTTCACCAGTTGCGTGGGCGAATCGGGCGCGCTGAAAATCGCGGATACTGCTACTTGCTCATTCCCCGGGGGCATCCACTTCCGCAAGACGCACGGCGGCGGCTCAAGGCGATTGAAGAGTTGCGCTATCTCGGCGCTGGCTTTCAGGTCGCACTGCGCGATTTGGAAATCCGCGGTGCGGGCAATTTACTCGGCAGTGAGCAATCTGGGCACATCAACGCCGTCGGGTACGAAACTTACCGACGGCTGCTCAGCCAGGCCGTTGCTCGGCTCAAGACCGAGGGCGAAGTCGAAGCGGCCGGAATCGCGCCTGCCTGCGATATATCTATCGGCGTCACGGCCGCACTCAGCCCAGAATTCATTCCTGACGAAGAGGCCCGGCTCGAAATCCTTCGCGAAATGGATCGCATCCGCCGGCCGGAACAAATCGACAGCATTTTGGATGCCATCCGCGACCGTTTTGGCCCCCCACCCAAAGAAGTGCGTGCGCTGGCCCGCGTGTTTTTCTTGAAGCATCGGCTCGGTGCGCTGGGGCTGTCGGCGATTCAACATATTGACGACCACCTGCTTTGCCACCTGCGTGGCGCGCGGAAATTCGAGCGCGCGATGAAGAAGCAACCCATCGATTTGCGGATTTTGACCCCACGACGAGCCAATTGGATGCTCAAATCGGGCATCCATACCCCAAACCGCATCCTTGAGATGCTATTCCGTACGGCTTCTGCTTGCCGTCCGCCCGCAAATAAGCGAAAATAGGCGCTTTCCCGCACTTAACCCTGCGTTTGAAACAAACAAGGAAATGATTACGACCCTACTCCTCGCTGCGGTTTTTCCGCAGATTGGCTTCATTGACCATACGCCAGAATCCGCCCGCGTTAGCGTGCCTGCACGCACTGCCCCAGCTCAAGCGGCTGACCAGACGGCTGCGGCCGTCGCGCAGACATCCCCTGACAATCCAAGTGGCTCATCCGCGCCTGATTCTTTTCAAATCATTAATGGCACGGTTCTGATTGTGAATGACCAAGTTTTGACCGAACTGGAAATTCATCAGTTGATGCTTCAAATGAAGCTCGACCCCAATTTCGCCGGCGCCGGCGACGCGATGCTTTATCACCAGGCCTCGCTTGATTTGGCTCAAGAGGTCCTCTTTAGCGAGGGCGCCACAATGTCTGGTTTTACACGGGAAATCATTACTCCCTATGTGATGACCCATTTTCAAGATGCCGTCCAACGCTCTGGCTCCATTCCGGCTTACCAACAACATTTGGCCAAACGCGGCACCAATATGCAAGCTGAGCGCGACAAACTATTTCGCAGCACCTTGTCTGATCTTTATCAGGGACAAATATTTGGCTACCAGCCGGTAAACGGAAAAAGATTTCTTGAACAAATCTACTCGAGCCCCGAGGCCATTTTTGCTTCCTATCACGAAGACCCGAGTCGTTTTCACCAGCCCGCGGCGGTGACGGCCCAAATCATCATGGTTGCAGACAACAAGCAGCCCGCGGAAAAGGTCATCCGCCAGTTGCGGGAAGAAATCCTAAGCGACGCTTCGACCTTCGATACTGTTGCGAAAACGCATTCTCTCTATCACAAAGACACGGCCGGTTTGACTGAGTCGATTGATCCATCGACCTCTTCCTTTTCGCCGCCCGTGCGCGAGTACCTTGCCGTGGGTGAAGTGGGCGTTGTTTCCGAGCCCATAACGGATGGCCGCCTGTGGTATCTCGTCAAGATTCTTGAGTCTAATCCAGCCGGGATTCAGTCATTTGACAAGGCGCAAGCACTTATAAGGCAAGAACTTAAAAACAAGCAGCGTGCGCAAATCCTGTTTGACTCCATCCAATCGCTGAGAAAAAAATGCCATATTTGGCTTAGCCCCAACCACCAAGGTCTTCTTGACATGGTTGAATTCCGCTATGCCCAAGCTTTAGACCGGATGGCCCCGCCAGAAGAAGGCACTAGCTTTTAAGCCCCGGGCGGAAAATGCCGCCTAGAATACGCAACTTGTGTGAACCGCCCCACCTGTAGCGCGTTTGCCCCATAGGGAATAAAACCATGGCTGAAGAATACTACGAAGAAGAATACGACACGCACCGTCACTGGGATAATGAGGTTTCGTTTAACGATGTCCTCGCCGAGCAGCTGAAAAAAGCGCCTTACTTAATCGGTTCCATCCTGGTCCACGGCATTATCGGTATTTTGATTTCCAGCTGGATTTTGCTCACGAGCACCACTTCTGAAGTGCCTGAAATCCAGATGGCGCAAGCCCCTCCGCCTCCCGAGGTCGAGGAAGAAGAGCCGCCACCGCCCGAAGAAATCGAAGAAGTCATCGAAGAGCCTGTCCTGCAAGACACGGAACTTGATGAGGTAGTTGAGCAAGAAACCCTCGAAGAAACTGGCGATCCCGATTTTGATTCTGACGCGCCATTTGACCAAGATGCCTGGAACAACGATGTTGGCCTTGGCGGCGGCGGTGGCGGTAAATACGGCAAGCGCGGTGGCCGCGGCGGCAAGCGCGGCGGCACGGCTACGGAGAAGGCTGTTTCGGCGGCACTCAAGTGGCTGGCTGACCACCAAGATGCAGATGGCTTCTGGGATGCTGACGACTTCATGTATCAAGACAAGTTCGATGACAAGCCCCCGTCTGACGGCAAGGGCAACAGCATCAATGATGTCGGCCTTACTGGGCTTTCCCTCCTTGCCTTCCAAGGCAACGGCAACACGATGGCCACCGGCAAATACAAAGAAAATGTTGGTCGCGGCATTGCTTGGTTGAAAAATGAGCAAGACGACGAAGGCCTAATTGGCGAAGAGCACGGCGAATCTACGCTCTACAACCACTCCGTTGCCACCATGGCACTTGGCGAGGCTTACTACTTCTCCAACCAATCACCTACCCTCCGCAAGCCTATGAAAAACGCGGTTAAAGTGATTGTGAATGCTCGTAACGCTTACATGGGTTGGCGCTACAACCTTGAGCCAACGGGTGCGAATGACAGCTCCATCACGGGCTGGATGGTCTTCGCTCTCAAGACCGCTCAAGACAGCAAGATTAAGGTCGGCAAAGATGTTTTCTTAGGCGCTGAAGAAGTGTTTAATTCACTTACCGACACAAACACTGGGCGTACCGGATACACCTTTGAGGCCAACGGCGGCGGGGTTGGTTCTTACCCATCTCGGCGTACTCACCTCATGGATAAGTTCCCCGGCCACAAATCAGAAGCTCTCACGGCTGTTGCGCTTCTATGCCGCATTTTCATGACCGACACTCAAAAGGTCAAGAAATGGAAAGATCACCCGCAGTACGAAATTCTCCAAAAGCAAGCTGATTTGCTCAAGGCAAAGCTGCCCGTCTGGGACGAACAGGCTGGCACCATCGACCTCTACTACTGGTACTACGCAACTTTTGCCCTCAACCAATGGGGTGAAGACCACTGGAAGCAATGGAAAAAGGCGATTGAGAAAGCTCTCGTTCCTAATCAGCGTCTCAAAGACGAGAAAGACAACTTTTACGGCTCTTGGGATCCGCAAAACGCAGCCTGGGGCGAAGACGGCGGTCGTGTCTACTCCACTGCAATTTGCGCTCTGATTCTTGAGGTCTACTACCGTTACGCTAACGTTTTCGGTTCTCGCTAAACGACTCTCCCGCAAATAGCGCTAGAGCCCGCCATTTTGGCGGGCTCTTTTTCGTTCTACCCCAAAAGGAAATAAGTGTGTCACGCGTGGCCGTTTTTTACTCTTGGTTAGTATGCGGATTGAGATTCAAGGCGCTGAGGCCACAACTACCGAAACGCTTTCAGGGCTTACGGTTCTGGGTCGTGAAGCTTGCTGCAACATCCAATTGCCAGACGATTCCGTTTCTCGGCAGCATTGCGTCATTGAAAAGAGTGATGGCCTCTGGGAGCTCACGGACCTTGATTCTGCCAACGGCACCTGGCTAAACGGTGAGCAAATCTCTACGGCCATCTTGTCTATCGAAGATGTCATCCAAGTCGGTGATGTACAGATTCGGGTCCTTCAGATTGGCGAAGATGTTGCGGCGAACGCGCCGAAGAAAAACATGCTCGCAACGGGAGAACACCCGCTGCTTGGCAAAAAGCTCGGCGGCTACACGCCCACCAATGTCTTGGGTTCTGGCTCTTTCGGTGTCGTTTACGGTGCCACACAAATCAGTCTCGGGCGGCATGTCGCACTGAAAGTCCTCTCGCAAAAACTTGCAGAAGAAGATGAGGCTGTCGAAAAGTTTCTCCAAGAGGCACGATACGCGGGCAGTCTAAAGCACCCAAACATCGTTCAGGTCTATGACTGCGGGCGCGATGGCGACAATGTCTATTATTCGATGGAATACTGCCCAGGCGGTAGCCTAGAAGATCACCTTCAAAAACATGGGCCAATGCCTTGGCAAGATGCACTGCAAGCCACAATGGATTGCCTCCAGGCACTTGACTTTGCAGAAGAGCAGGGGCTCGTACACCGCGATGTCAAACCAGCTAATTTGATGTTTGATTCCCACGGCTCCGTTCAACTAGCCGACCTCGGCCTGGCGACAACTCAAGCCGAATCAACGCGCATTTATGGTGGCACTCCTCATTTCATGGCACCGGAATGTTTTGTTAGCGGTGGGCTACCTGACATCCGTAGTGATTTGTATGCCTTGGGTTGCTCTTTCTTCAAGTTGGTCACCGGCGAGCCCCTCTTCGACCGTGATGGCGTTTCTGCTGTCCTTGATGCCCATCGAGACGACACACCGCCTCAATTGTCAGATTTTGATTTAGACATACCCCCCATTGTGAATCAGTTTATGCAGAAAGCCCTGCATAAAAACCCTGACCTGCGTTATTCGTCTGCGCAAGAAATGCTACGAGCGGCATTCCGCGTGGAAGGCTTAAAGCCCTTGCCCATTGAAGTGCACACGCGAGGCAACGCCCACGGCGCATCTGATTCCGATGTGCGTTCTAAACGCTATGCCGCACAAAAGGCCGCGAAAAAAAAGCGCTCCATCGTGACCGTGGCTATTCTGGCAGTGCTTGGTATGGGCAGTCTTTTTGTTTCTCACATGATGTCAAAAGCCGAAGAAGCCAGACAGGTCGAGGTTGCCCGCATCACCGCAGAGCGTGTAGCGCAAGAAGCGGAATCGCAACGGGCAAAGGACGAGGCCTATGTGAAACATAACGAACAAGCGTTCCGCGAAGATTTTGCCTTTCCCGACGCCCTGCGCCCGATTGAGCCACGATTATCTCAGCGTTTGGATTCGGAAGAAACCTCACAGATTATTGCAGCTAGTTTTGAGAACCGGCTGAAAGGGGCTAACGATAATTCTTTTGCTCGACCGTTGAGCACAGCAGAGTTCTTAACTTTGAATGCTGAGTTTGCATCTGGCACGAGTTCTTCGATGAGATACATTCGCGGAAAATACGGTAAGCGCGCGCAAAGCGAATATGGGCGAGGCGGAAAGCGGCGTGGCTCCAAGACCGAAAAGGCTGTCAAATCTGCCCTTCAGTGGCTCTCGGATCATCAAGAAGCCGATGGTTTCTGGGACGCAGACCAGTTCGTGAGCCGAGACAAATACCCTAATCAACCTCACTCCGATGGAGCCGGTGGCAAGCTATATGATGTCGGCTTAACGGGCCTTTCGCTCCTTGCATTCTTAGGCGCGGGCAATACGCTCGCCGTGGGCAACCACCGCGAAAATGTTGGCCGCGGTATCGCTTGGTTAAAAAACCAACAACAAGATAATCAGGGTGCAGATGAAGGCCTCATTGGCAGAGATCTTGGCGAGAGCACTCTCTACAACCATGCGATGGCTACTCAAGCTTTGGGGGAAGCCTGTTACTTCTCCAATCATTCACCTACGCTGAATTCCGCCCTGACGCGAGCTGTTAGCGTAATCCGCAATTCGCAAAATCCCAAAGGGGGTTGGCGCTATGGCCTATCTCCTAGCGATGCCAATGACAGCTCTATCACGGCCTGGATGACCTCAGCACTCTTGACCGCGCAAGACTGTGGCGTCAAAGTTCAGCCAGAGGCCTTTCTCGGCGCAAATGTTGTCTTCGACTCTTTGACCGACTCTTCTACGGGGCGCACGGGATACACCTTTGATGCTAATGGAGGCGGCGTGGGCTCTTTTCCGAGCAGGCGTACAGACCTAATGGACAGGTTCCCCAGCAACAGATCCGAGTCACTTACGGCTGCTGCGCTTCTCTGCCGGATGCTCATGACTGACACCAAAAAGATTCGTCGATGGGAAGACCACCCTCAATATGAAATACTCAAGAAGCAAGCCAACCTTCTTTTCAACTGCCTGCCCGTTTGGGATGAGATTGGGGGCCGTATAGATTTTTATTATTGGTACTACGGGACATACGCCGCAAAGCAATGGGGTGGTGATCAATGGAAGCAATGGAAAAAAGCCATCGAAAAGGCGCTCATTGAGAATCAGCGGCACGAAAACGAGATGGATAATTTTTATGGCTCATGGAATCCACAAAATGCGGCTTGGGGCGATGACGGTGGTCGCGTTTACTCCACTGCGATGTGCGCTTTAATTCTTGAGGTCAATTACCGCTACTCCAGCGTTTTTGCTTTTCGCTAATCCGCGGCAAGATCTTCGCAACAAAAAAGCGGCAAGGTCAAATGACCTTGCCGCTTTTGCATCCTGGGTGTGCTTGAATTAAGCCTTAAGCGCGTTGACCGCTTGGGCCAAGTGTGACTTCTTGTGCGCGCCAGCGTTGGCGTGCAACTGATTCCACTTTACATTCTTATCGATGTGCTTAGTGGCTTGAACGAAAGCAGCCTCAGCTGCCTCAAGGTTACCGGCCTCGATGGCGGTCATCGTACTTTTGATCCATGTGCGCATTTCAGAACGGCGCCCACGGTTGCGCTCACGACGCTTAGCGTTACGGATGAGCGTGGCTTTTTGGGATGGTGTGTTTGGCATTTCTTTACGGTAGTTACCCAGGAATGGGGCCGAATATTCTACTCGCTATTCAGATTCAGGCAAGCCCTCATTGGGCGTTTCTGCAGCATCTTCCCCTCGCGCTGCGGCCAAAAAGGCGGCGGGGTCGAGCGCAATGTCAGCTGAATCGTCATACCGCTTCGTTTTTAGGGCTTGCTCAGCGGCCAAATTCTTACGCGCGCGCATGGCATCCGTGTCACGGGGGTCGACATCTAGTGCTTTTTGGTAGTAGGCAAGAGCCTCATCAATGTCACCTTGAGCTGCTGCAAGAGCGCCGGCTCGCTTTGCGCAACCAGCATGGACATCGGCCAATACGCCAAAAACAGCGAGTGCTGCACCGGCATACCCGGCCCTTTCAAGGGCATCGGCCCACTGCTCTGCTACGGCATGATTGTTTGGAGATTTAACGAAAGCGCGACGCAATTGACGAGCCTCGGCGTCCGCATTGCGAGTTAAGCGGCTGAAACGAGCGGCGAGACCTGATGTGCCTGCGCCAATTTTGCCCAGGACCCCGCTACCGTCATCCGCTAAAGCCGCGCGTGCCAACAAATCAGCTGCTCTCGCCTCGCCAGGGGCAAAATCGAGAACTTGATCGCAAAGTTCCATGGCAAAATCTGGCTGCCCGCGGTCTAAGGCTTGCTCGGCTCGGTCTAGGTGTGTTTTTAGGTTCATGCGTGGAATGTGAGGTGAGAGTATTCTAATGGCTTACACGGCCTGACATGGACATCATCCTTTACCCCGACCCGCGCCTGCGTGCGCGCAACCTCCCCATCACTTCCTTCGATGCGGCTCTTCGTGAGACGACGGAGGAAATGTTTGAGTTAATGTACAAAAGCCAAGGCGTTGGTTTAGCCGCGCCACAAGTGGGTTTGAATATCCGCTTGATGGTTTTCAACCCCGGCGAAAAAGAGGGTGAAGAGGCCAAAGAAATTGTTTTGTGCAACCCAAAAATTACCGCCAAGTCCAAAGATAAAGAATTTGGAGATGAGGGGTGTTTAAGTTTCCCCGAGATTAGCGGCAGCATTGCGCGGCACATTTTTGTGCGTGTTGAGGCGCAAGGCCTTGATGGCGAAAAGATTGAGTTAGAGCTTCGAAACTGGGACGCCCGCGTTTTCCAACACGAATTCGATCACCTTGAAGGTCTCGTTTTTGTTGAGCGCATGACCGCCGCAGACAAGACTGTTGCCAAGCCAATTCTTGAGGGTTTACGCGCTGACTGGGCAAATACTCAATTGGCCACGGGTGACGCCTAATGCGGGTTTTAAGAGGCCTTGGGGCACTCCCACACCCAGACGCTAAATCCGGTTGTGTCGCAACGGTTGGCGTCTTTGATGGCGTGCATTTAGGGCATTTAACCGTTTTACAGCATGTCCACGCACGAGCCAAAGAACTTGATGTAACGCCGACGATGGTGACCTTCGCTGGGCATCCAAAAAATGTTCTGCTGGGCCACGCGCCAGCAAAACTGACAAGTCTTGAGCACCGCCTGCGTTTATTTAAGCGGCACGGAATCGAGACAACTTTGGTGCTTGAGTTTGATGAAACAATCCGCGAGATGAGCGCCACAGATTTTGTCCGCAAAATCTTGCTTAATGGTCTTGGCCTGCGCGAACTGGTGTTTGGGTTCGATTCTAAATTCGGCCATGACCGGCAAGGGACGCCGTCCGCCTTGGCGCCAATCGCGGCGGAGTGGGGCTTTGCCATTGATGAAGTCGAGCCCGTCCGCATTGCGGGCAGGGCGGTGAGTTCAACGGCCATTCGCGAAGCTGTGCAACTCGGCGACCTTGTCGCTGCTCGTTCCATGCTGAGTCGACCGTTTTCTGTGCTAGGCACGGTCGTCCATGGCGACAAACGCGGGCGTGATTTGGGCTTTCCGACTGCCAACCTCGACCCACATCATGAAATCCTGCCACCGCGCGGAGTTTACGCAGCCGCAATCATTCTCGATGGCGAGATTGCACCAGCCGTATTGAATCTTGGCCACCGCCCCACATTCGATGGCTCAGATCTGCTTATCGAAACGCACGTGATCGATTGGTCGGGCGATTTATACGGCCGCAACCTCGAAGTTTTCTTCCTCGAGCGCATCCGCGGTGAGCAGCGGTTTGAAAATGGGCGGGCTTTGCAGGACCAAATTACGAAAGATGTAGAAAATGCACGGAAGATTTGGCGGAATGCTGGACTGGATTCGCCGGAGGCTGTATTCTTTCCGCCCTACATCCGGGCGGATAGCTCAGTTGGTAGAGCAACGGACTGAAAATCCGTGTGTCGGCGGTTCAACTCCGCCTCTGCCCACCAAAAAATTCAGGCGCACCTTTTTAGGTGCGCCTGTTTTTTTGTGGTCTGCAGTAACTTAGTCAGAAACTTCTTCGGAAGCCTCTTCTGCAGTGGGCTCTTCGTCCGCAACTTCAGCATCAACGACAGTAGCTGCTGGAGCCGAACCGGCCATCATTGCAGCAAGATCAGGCGCAATCGTTGCACCGCTTGCACCAACTTTGACTTGTCTGGCTACTTCTTCAGCGACAGGCTCCTCTTCGACAGGTTCTTCCTCGGCGACCGGCGCTTCAGGCTCCTCTTCGATGACCGCATCAACGGCTGGCTCAGCGACCTCGGCCACAGGCTCTTCCTCGATGGCCGCTTCAACAGTAGGCTCTGGCTCAACAGCAGGCGCGGCAGTAACCGGCGAGCCCGCCATCATTGCAGCGAGGTCTGGAGCAATCGTTGCTCCACTCGCACCAACCTTTGTCTCGCTGACCACTTCCTCGACAACAGGTTCGGCTGCTGCGGCATCTTGCGACTGCTCGTCAGCTTCGGCCTGCGTGGAGTCAGCGCCCTCTTGGAATGGGGACGACTTGCGGCCACCACGACGACGGCGTGGCTTTGTGCCGGTGCTATCTTCACCGTCAGCGACAACAGCCTTTTTGCCATCAGCAGGCTTATCACCTGAATCACTTGCGTCAGAAGCAGCGGCTTCCATAGGCAGCTCTTCGTGAAGCGAAGTAGCCTTCTTTTCTTCCGGGGTTGCCGATGTGCCACGACCACGGCCGCGACGACGACGACGGCGGCGGCGAGGTGCATTCTCTTCCGCGGCGGCGCCTTTGCCACCACTCAGATCAACGCGGCCCAATTTCTTGGCCGCCGGCGCGTCTTTAAGAGGAATTTCGTCTTCGGTAAGAGCAGGAACCGTGCCCAAGGCGGCGCGATCTTCTGGTGCAGCCGTACGACTAACTTCCTCTGCGGTTAAACCGAGGAACTCATTCAAAAAGCCATCTACAGGCGGAAGGCCCAACAGAGTCATGTCAAGCATGTCGGTTGCGCGGCGGCATGTGGCAGCGTCTGGAGCATTTAGCAAAAGCAAGCCCGCGGTCGAGCGGTCGGTGCCAAAAACCTTGACCAGCTTTTTAAAGCGTGCGCTGTAATCTTGCCAGTGACCCGTCTTACACTCAATCCAGAGCATCTTGCCGTCGATGACCGCCATGAGGTCGGCCTCAAATTCGCCGCCATCAAAATCGGGGCCCTCGGGCAATGTTCCTTTAACATTTTGCAGCACCTGATAATCAGCCGCATTGCGCGTGCCCTTGAGCTTGCGCATGAGCATCCAGGTGACGTAAATCTCAAGCCAGCCACCCGTCAAGAACTGAGCGGTCGAGCCATCTTTCGTTGGGATGACGCGCAACTCTTTACGCGGTGAGCGGTGGTAATAGAAATCTTTGAGCATGCCGTGGCGATGCAGCAAAGTACCAAACTGAACCGCTGCAGAGCGCTCACGCTCAGACCAACTATCAATCGAAATGCGACCCCCGCGATTTGCGGCGACCTGTTTTTTCATCTTGTCGTAAAACTTAGCGAGCGCACCGTAGTGCTGACCAAGGTGACGCGCAAGATGCTCAAAAGCCTCATTGCGATCAAGATCGTCTTGCCCCTCGAACACAATAACTTTGTGCTTCTTAAGGTAGTCGACAAGGACGCCCACTGGTGCGTCATCTGGCGGCTCTTTCGGCAACGAACGACGGCGCTCGTCGTTTTGATTGCTGCTGCGATTGCCATTGCGACCCCCGCGCGAATTACGGCCACCGCGGCTATTGCCACTTTGCCCGCCATTGCCGGAATTACTTCCGCTACTGCGACTGCGGCCTCGTCCGCCTCTACGGCCTCGCGAACGACTAGAGTCGCCCTCGCGCGAAACGCTTCCGCCTCCGAGTTCGACTCGGAGTTTTGAGATTTCTTGTTGGAGTGCCCGTAGCTCGTCGGAAAGTTCTTCGATTGAGCCGGGGGCTGCATCCGAGGTGCGGGAGGCGCTGTTGTCGCTGCCGTCTGACGCACCAGAAAAAAGGCGCTGGATGATGCCCATGGTGCGCATATTGTGTCCTAAAACCCGAAAAGTTACAAGGGGGTAATTAAAATTGCTTCAACCACCCCTTTGTAGAAAATCGGAAACCCTCAAACCATGCTCTTCGCCACCCTTGCGCTAGCCGTTATGCCTCAAGACGACCCCGCTGCCCACGAGCACCCTGCGAATCACTTGATTCACGAGACCAGCCCCTACCTGCTTCAACACGCACACAACCCTGTGGACTGGTATCCGTGGGGCTCCGAGGCTTTAGAGCGCGCAATTGCCGAAGATAAAGTGATTTTCTTGAGCATTGGCTATTCCGCCTGCCATTGGTGCCATGTGATGGAGCATGAATCCTTCGAGAATGCCGAAATCGCGGCTTATCTCAATGCAAACTACATTTGCATCAAGGTCGATCGGGAAGAGCGGCCTGATTTAGACGACTTGTATATGCAGGCCGTCCAAAGGATGACAGGCTCCGGTGGTTGGCCGATGACGGTTTTCCTGACACCTGACTTAAAGCCTTTCTATGGCGGTACCTACTTCCCTCCAGAATCGCGCTATGGTCGACCAGGGTTTTCAGACATCATCCACCGCATTGCAGATGCCTGGAAGTCAGAACACGATGAAATCGTAAAAAGCGCCGACGCCATGGCTGAATCGCTGAAATTTGAGATGCGTGGCAATGGTGCTGGCGAGTTGCCAAACTCTGAGGAATTGACCAAACTCGAATCAAATTGGGTCGGCTCATGGGGCTCGATTTATGACTCCACTTGGGGTGGATTCGGCTCTGCGCCCAAATTTCCGGCTGGCAATGCCTTGCGATGGCAGCTTCAATCCGGTGGCGCCGCCGGTCGCGAGATGGCTTTGCACACTTTGCAGAAAATGGCAACGGGCGGGATGTACGACCAACTCGGTGGCGGTTTTGCCCGCTACAGCACAGATGAAAAGTGGCTCATCCCTCACTTTGAAAAAATGCTCTATGACCAAGGCACGCTGGTGCCAGCCTACCTCGAAGCGTGGCGCGTAACCGGCGAAGATTTCTACGCGCGTATTGCTCGCGAAACTTGTGACTACCTTTTGCGTGAGCGCCGTGTAGCCGAGGGGGGCTTCCGAGCAAGCACGGATGCAGATTCCGAAGGCGAGGAGGGTTTGTTCTTCGTTTGGAATCCCGCGCAAATTCGCGAGGGTCTATTGCAAACTCTCAGCGGCGCGGGCGACACAAAAGTGAAAGAAAGCGACCTATCCGCCGACGAGCGTGAAGACTTAAACGCCGATGTCGAGCTCGCTCTCCGCGCTTACGGTGTAGACGATCACGGCAACTTTGAGCATGATGGCAACAGCGCGCTCACCCGATGGAGCACATTAAATGCCCAAGAGGAATCCGAGTTGAAAGGAATCCGGCAACGATTGCTGCAAGCGCGAAATCAACGGATTCATCCAGGCGATGATGACAAAGTGCTAACCGCTTGGAATGGCCTTGCCATCAGCGCACTCTCGCAAGCGGGACGGATGCTAGGAGACGCGCGCTACACCGAGGCCGCTCAAGATGCGGCTCGCTTTTTGATGAAAAACCTGCGCAAAGACAGTGGCCGCTACAGCCGCTCTTGGCGCATGGGCAAGGCCCAGCACGCCGCAGTACTTGAAGATTACGCCTATCTGTCTCGCGGTTTATTAGATTTATTTCAGTCAACCGGAGACGAGCGCTGGCTTGCCGAATCGGAATCAATATCTAAAATCATATTGCAGGATTTCTATGATGAAGAAACGCATATTTTTTGGGACACCGATGGGTCAGACAAAACATTGCTTCATCGTTTAAAGTCACCTTGGGACGGCGCCATCCCGTCGCCCAACGCGGTGGCGATAGAGAGTTTGACACTGCTTCACGCTTTCACACAGAATGATAAATGGCTAAGCGCTGCTCGTGAAAACTTGGCCGCAATGATACCCATGTTTAAAAATAATCCGCGTGGATTTGCCGCAACATTGCGTGCACTAAAAATGGTTGTCGACGAGCCAGCTGTCGCCGTGATTATCGGGACGGGTAACGCAACGAGCTTGCGCGCCTGGTCACAACGGCTGTATTCCGCCGACCAACCGGCTCACCTTGTTGTGCTCAAAACGAGCGCAGATGCAAGTTCCAGCTTGGGCCTCTTTGCAAACCGTAAAGCTAGCGAGGGCAAGGCAACGCTCTATCTTTGCCAAGGCAAGACTTGCCAAGCCCCCGTTTCTGACCCGAATCAGTTTTAGCGATTACCGCAGCAATTCGGCCCAAAGCGTAAATGCAGCGCCCTCGGGGTGATCTGCAGGGTCACCTGGATCGCCAGCAAGCTGCACAGCAACGCGACAGGCAAACCACCGGTCGCCAGCGCCGGGCGTGACATCACAACTGTAATTCCCGGTTGCCGCGAGCGGGCGTCGTTGAACGACAATTGCACGCAATGCGTCCGTGCGCGATGAATCTAGGCGTGATGTAAACTTCGTCGCAGATACGGAGCGATGCAAAGGTTCAGGCATATGCTCAGGCACACGCGGCAAACATAAATCATGCCCTACTCCATCATGCACGCGGAAATATGGTGCGTCTAAATAAGCCGCAACATCAATCGCACCCATTACACCTTTAACCAATTCCGAGCTCTTTGGAACGATATCCCAACTCATGCGAGCCGCCATCGTTTCTCCGTCGTGAGCAAGCTGCACATCAACCGCCACTCCTGGCTCATTCCGCCAATCAAGCGGCCATAAAAGCATGCGCGTTTTCGGAATTGCAGACCATGCCTCACTTAAATCACCCTCGGGTAAAACTGTGACGGAATGCATTTTAATTTGCTCGGCATGCGGGATTTCGTCCCCCATCAATGACTGCACCTTTTTCGCCAATCCCATAAGCTGATCTTCGGGCAAAGGGAATGCCGGCATAGGCGAGCCCGGCATGCCAAATCGGATGCGATTCATCAAACTATGCGTATCGCGACCACCCTTTAACACGCCCGTCGCAAAAGCACGCGGGCGAATGGGGTTACCCAAAGAATCCTTTAGCGTCGTCAATACAGCAGGGACGCCATCGCCATGACCCTCTTTGCCGTGGCAAATTCCGCAAGCGGCTTGATATAAATTTTCGACATCAACGCCTTCCGTTTCCAGCTCGTGCTCACCCGACGGGCATTTCAATTCTTCCTGAACCGCGCGCTCTTCCTCCGGCACAAGCGACAGCACAAATGCAGCAACATTGCGTGACCAGGATTTGGGCAGATGCTTATAGGCCGGCATTGCCGTGCCTGGGATGCCATTAAAGATGACATCAGTCACATCATCAAGCGTGGCTTTGCCGCCGCTGCCCGAAACGACTCGGAAAGGCTCGCGTGTGAAATCGCGCGGCCGCGGCATCAACATTTCGGCCATGTAGCCTGTCGCATCGCCCGTCCCCGCATGGCATTGGACGCAATGGCGCATGTACACCCAGCGACCAGGAGGGCCGTCAGGGTCTGGTTCTGGAGCGGTGTCTTGTGCGGTCAAGGTCGCTGTCGAGAGCAGCAAGAGCAAAAATGCAAGCAGGGAAGTAATGCGCATGGGCAAAGAGTAACCCCTCGCCTTTTCTCCTGAAAGGTAAGACAATGCGCAAATGACAACTTCGCCGACCGCCCCCGAAGTCACCGCCATTATCGGCGGCGGTGCAGCTGGCTTATGCGCGGCGATTCATGCCCCCAAATCACTCCTCCTTGAAGCGGGCCCACAGTTTGGGCGCAAGATTTTGGCGAGCGGCGGTGGTCGCTGCAACATCCTGCCTGTCGTCTCAAGCGAGAGAGATTTTTCAACTTCGGGATCTTTGCAAATTGTAAAACGCATTCTGCGCACCTGGCCGGTTGCCAAGCAACGCGCCTTTTTTGAGGACGACCTTCGCATTCCCTTAATGGAAGAGCCAGATACGCAAAAGCTTTTCCCGCGTTCGCAGAACGCGCGAGATGTGCGTGATGCCTTACTTACCCATGCAACGACTGCAGGCACAGTCATTCAAAAAAACTGGAAGGTGGCCGAGCTTTCCATGTCGGGCAATCGTTTTGATATTACTAACGAAAAAGGTGAGGTAATGCATGCACAAAAAATCATCCTCGCAGCTGGCGGACAATCCGTCCCGGCGACTGGCTCGGACGGATCTGGCTTTACGCTAGCCAAGCAATTAGGGCATTCCATTTTGCCCGCATGCCCCGCGCTGGTCCCCTTATTGACCCGCAATGATCGATTGAAAGAATTGGCCGGGATTACTTTGCCTGTTTCGTGGAAAGCATGCCTTGAAAATGGGAAGAAATTGGCCGCTTCACAAGAACTTAGTGCATTCTTGTTTACTCATCACGGCTTTAGCGGCCCGGCCGTTCTGGATGCGAGCCATTGGCACATTCAATCCCGCGCCACTATCACCGTTTCATGGCTAGGTCTAAGCCAAGCATTCTGGGAGGAAAAACTGAGCACGCGATCCTCTGGCAGCGGCACGGCCACCTTACGCAGCATCATCGCTCGACACTTGCCCAAACGCCTTGCAGAAACTTTGCCGACTTGGGTTGGATTATCCACCTCTCAACAACTCGCGCAACTCGACCGCGAATCACGCAAAAAGCTCATGCAAGCGCTCACGGAATTCCCGTTGCCTATCAGCGGAAATCGCGGATTCGAGGCCGCAGAAGCCACTTGTGGAGGAGTTCCGCTCGACGAAATCAACCCA
Organism: uncultured Planctomycetales bacterium; assembly: GCA_964584805.1. Classification (GTDB taxonomy): domain Bacteria; phylum Planctomycetota; class UBA1135; order UBA1135; family UBA1135; genus JABHIE01. Next base: position 43,655 of record CAZPAY010000011.1, read on the forward strand.
AAAACGCTCGAAAGCCGCATCGTGCCGGGGCTCTACTTTTGCGGGGAAGTCCTCGATGTGCACGGTCGCATTGGCGGGTTTAACTTCCAGTGGGCCTGGGCAACAGGTCGACTGGCGGGTCTATCGGCAAGCCTCAAGTAGGCGAGGCAAACTAACTTCATAGCGATGGTCGGTGCGAAAATGCCCGCCGTCCCAAAAGTTTGATTCGTAAGGCACCCCGGCAGCGTCGAGCTTGGGCAAAAATCGGCGCAACGCCCACTGCAGGGCAAACTCGTCGGTTTCTCCGCAATCAAGGAAGAGCAAATCTAACTTTTTCAGAGCACTCGCATATTCGGTTTTTTCGACCATATGAATAGGGTCTTTTTCGAGCCATCGTGCAAACACATCTTCTTGGAATGCGCCGGTTTCTGGATCAACCGGCAAATCAAAACCAAGCGACGCATCGGCATTTGGCGAGTAACAACTCGACATTGCCAAGCAATCCAAACCGCCGTGCTCTAGATTTCCCATGGACTGGCCGCGGCTCATCGCGTCCATGAATGCTTGAGGGCCACCGTATTTTTTCCAGCAAGTAAGTGCCTCGGGAAAGCCACGGTACTGACTTAAATCAAAAGCCATGTCGCCGGAGTGGCACGCCGCTGCACAGAAAAAGCCGGGGTTGCGCATCACCAATGTCAGGGCGCCGTACCCCCCGCTTGATTTGCCAGCAATGACACGACGCGAAACAGACTCATGTGTGTCAGACGACACCCCGCCCGCGCCAGTTGCTTGCTCGACCGCAGGGATTAACTCTTCCAGCAACATCGTTTCGTAATCACCCGTTGCAGGTGAATTCATGTATTGCGCGCCACCTAATTTTGTCTCACATGATGGCCAAAGAAATACAGCTGGTGGAATACACTCTTCGTTCATTAAACGGGCAAGACGCTCAGGCAAGGTTTCATCCCAGAGGGACGTTTTGCTCAGCACCTTTAAGCCAAAACCGGTGAAGCCCGTGAGCAACACGACCAATGGCAAATCTGCGCCACCTACAGCTGGGACCAACATCGGGTGCATACGCTCGGCGGGGTCACCCATTGGGTTGCCCGCAAGCGCTTCCGAATCCACGACGAAGCCCGTCAATCGTGCGCCGGCGGCAAGTTCTCGTTCAAAGAGGTCTGGCATAGAGGAATCTTACCTTCCTGCGCCGTATCCTGACTAGATGCTTGACCCCCGCATGCCCTCGCCGTTTTCCAAACTCTTCGCGACCGCCAATCGCGGCCTACTCTTTGCGCTACTTGCCATCATGGGCTTGGCCGCATGCTCAAGCCCACAAACCAAGGATTTCGACCCTCTCGCCGACTACTCGATCGAGCTTCAGCCTGGTGAGCTTGGCCTGTCCAAACTAGAGCTCAGCCAACCTTGGCCCGATTTCAGCATCGGTTGGCAACATCGTGAGTCCCTCACCGAGTCATGCCAGAACAGTCTCGATTATCTTGCACACCCCTCGTCGCAAGAGTTCTTTCCTTATGGGCCCATTAGCCACGATTTGATGCGGCGCTCCATCACGCGCTTCCAAGAGCTCCTCGACACCAGTGATTCGGCCGAGTCTTTTCTTGATGGAATCACAGACGAATTTGAGGTCTGGATGGCACGCGGCCGTCAGAACACCGGCGAAGTTTTATTCACTGGATACGGCACGCCGATTTACAACGGTTCGCGGACAAAAACAGCCAAGTTTCAATACCCACTTTATGCTCTTCCCGATGACTTGGCGAAAGACAAAAACGGCGACATCCTTGGTCGTCGCACTCACGACAATCGCACCGTGCCTTATTACACTCATGGCGAATTGCGAGAAAATGGACATTTAACCGGCCAAGAGATCGTTTGGCTCGAAACGGAATACGATTGCTACCTCGCGATGGTGCAAGGCTCGGCCATCATCAAACTACCCGATGGCAAGCAAATTGAAATCGGTTACGCCGGCAACAATGGCCACGAGTACAAATCAGTCGGAATGCATCTCATTGATTCCGGGAAATTGCGTAAAAGTGAGTTGTCAGCCACGCGACTGCGCCAATACTTTGCCGACAACCCAAAGGCTGCTGACGAAGTCCTTGCACATAATCCGCGCTTCATCTTTTTCCAGAAATACGAAGGCGGCCCCTTCGGTTGTTTGGGGCAACCGGTCACTGCGCTTCACTCACTTGCCACCGACAAAGATGTCTTCCCGCGGGCAGCGGTTGTCTTCTGCGAAGTGCGCCTTCCAGACTTTGACGAAAATGGGAAACAAATCATGCGGCCTATGCGTTTCTTTGCATTAGACCAAGATCGCGGTGGCGCGATTCGATCCGCCGGTCGATGTGATATCTTCCTTGGGCTAGGCGAGGAAGCCATGCGGCGCGCAGGCCATGTGCTCAGCCGCGGGCGGATGTACTACTTATTTTTAAAACAGTAGTTTTCCCAAAAGCAACCGAGCCGACAATCAATAGAGCGCCAAGCATTTCAAAAACACCTGGTGCGGCGTCGCCCATCACGACACCCAATCCCATCGCAAAGATGACGCCGAGATAACTAATTTGCATGGCGCGCGAAGCCGTGTGATGTCGTAAGCCGTGCGTCAAGCAGACTTGACCAGCCTGCGTGCTCGCGCCGAGAAGCAACAGCCAGCCCCACTCAAACCCCGTGGGCATCAAAAACACAGAACCGCCTAAAATCGCAGATAAAGGCATCGCAACGAGCGGGAAGGCGATCACGATAATCAAAGGATGCTCGCTTTCGTTAAGCTTGCGCACAGTGGAATAAGCAGCAGCAGAGAATAAAGCTGTGCTCATGGCGAAGGCGACGCCATCCCAGGTGACTACCGGATTAAAGCCTTTTACGATGGCAATGCCGACTAGGCCAATCAACACGGTTACGCCTTGCCGCAAGCGAAAGGCTTCTCCTAAAAACAATGTGCCAAAGATACCGGCGAAAACAGGATTGACATTGTAGATGGTTACTGCCGTCCCGAGAGGCATCCGTGAAATTGCCTCAAAGTAACAAGCCAAGCCTGCGAAGCCCAAGATTGCACGCATAAATAGCAAACCCCAGCGATTTGGGCGCGGCAATTGCTTCATGTTTTTCATCGCCCATAAAGTGAGGGCAATTGAAATGAAACTGCGAAAGAAAACTTTCTCAAAAGTTGGGATGCGCGGCAAGGCTTTCGCAGAAGCCGCCATCACTACAAAGGATGCGGCCGCAGCCAGCATCCATAAAGTTCCTGCGCTAAATCGCCCCTTAAACGGCACAGCCTTGGCCGGACGGAGACCACCAACCGTGGCTCATGCCTGGCGTTGTGCAAAAAGCGTGTGGACCACTTTCTGGAGTCACTAAAATCGCGCCACCTTCTCCGCCGTAACGCAAATTAACCAAGACCAATATTTCTTCCAAAACATGGTCTGGAAGCCCGCCGGCGCGCACGAGTTGAGCGACACGACTTGCAAAGGCAGCACGCATAAATGACTCACCCTCGCCCGTCGCGGAAATTGCGCAATAGCTGTTGGCGTAGGTGCCAACACCGATGAGCGGGGAATCACCCACGCGGCCGGGTGTCTTACCCATCGTGCCGCCTGTTGATGTTGCCGCTGCCAACCGACCTTCTGCCGATCGCACGACAGCGCCCACCGTGCCGCCTGCAAAGTTTGCTGACGCGCCTTCATGCACGACCTTGTGCCATTGTTCCCGCGACGCTGGCGTAATCAAAGCCTCGGCATCGAGTCGCTCAAATCCGTGAGACTCGGCCCACAAAGAAGCATCTTCGCCCGCCAACAACACTTCTTTTTCAGGTAGCAATGCCTGAGCAATTCGTACCGGATTCGCGAAAGGGGCTAAAACGGCCAAACCGGCAGCATCGAGAGTTGCACCACACATAATGGCCGTATCCAAAGATACGCCGCCATCGCGCGTTAAGGCGCAACCCAAGCCCGCGTTGTAAACCGGATTATTCTCCATTACCTCGACCGCAGCACACGCGGCTTCTACAGCATTGCCGCCCGATTCAAGCACGGCACCACCGGCGCGAGCGGCTTCCTTGCAGCCCTCACGATGAGCAGCTTGCGAAGCGGCGGGCACCGAACCGGCGCCGCCGTGAACTAAGACGAGAGGTTCTGCAGACATGAGGGGTAATTCTACAAAGAATCACTACAATTAAGCTGTGCCAAAGCGTCCTACCGATTACCTCGTTGCCCCGACTATTCGCCTCGATAAAGGCGAGGGCCTTGCCGAAGCCTTGCGTTGCCAGCGCGAGTTCGACCCGCGCGTGTTTTTGATTTTTGGCGGCGACGCCGAAGATGTGCTCTGGCTCCACGAGACGCTCGAAGCAAATGCTGGCCATCCTATCTTGTTTTGCGCGGATTTAGAGCGCGGCGCGGGCCAACAATTCGAAGGTCTCACACCACTCCCAGACGCTTGGGCGCTCGGCCTGCTCGGCATGGAAGCCGCCTACGACGCTGGCCAACGCACAGCCGCCGAAGCCGCTCAAGCCAATGTCCGCTGGATTCTCGGCCCCGTCCTCGACCTACATCGCACCGAAGACCCTGACGCAGTTCGCTCACCAATCGTTGGCAACCGCGCATTCGGCTCAAGCCTTCAACGCATCGTCGAGTGCGGCAAAGCGTTTGCCCAAGGCATTACCGATGGCGGTGGCATCCCATGTGGCAAACACTTCCCCGGCCACGGCGGCTGTGCGCAAGACAGCCACACCGACATGGCGGTTTGTTTCGAAGAGCTTGACCCACACCTCGAGCCCTTCAAGGTTTGCATCGATGCGCTGCCAAGCATCATGGTTGGGCATGTTGAGTACCCCATGTTTGACGCCGAGGGTCGCCCCGCGAGTCGCTCCAAGCCCATCCTCGACATTCTGCGCAACGACTGGAATTACGACGGGGTCATCGTCTCTGACGGCCTCCGCATGGCCGGTCTCGGCGACGGCCCACATGATGAGCTAGCAACTGAATGCATCCAAGCGGGTTGCGATTTGCTCCTCGACCCCGAAGATCCTGTTTCGCTCGCGTTAACTCTGCGCGACGCCATGGATCGGGGTGATCTCGATGAGGCCAGGGTGCGTAAATCTGTTGAGAGGATTGATAAGTTAATCGCATTCACCCTCAATACTGAACCAGCTCAACCCAAGCCATTGGTTTTGGGTGCCGGCACAAAAGTCTTGCTCCACCCATTGCCCGGTGGAACCGGTGGTCGCAAGCATGTGCGCCCAGGTTGTGCACTTAATTTGGCCGCAACGCCCGATGCGCTGAACTACCTCGCAGAATGGGGCATGCCCATCCTGACCCCAGACCAAGACCCGCCAAGCCCACTGCCAGAGGGCCTCCTTGTTTTGTGGGGTGCAGCAAACGGTAAAGGTTTACCTGATTTGCCATCTGCCTGGCTTGAAGCCATCCATCTTGAGCGCCCGCGGCTTTATATCGCAGGCTCGCCTGATGCTGCTTATGCCGCACCCGCAAGTGCGCGCGGTTGGTATCTACCTGGCCTGTCGCCTGCTTTGCTCGGCATGCTGATAACCGTCGACGCACAGGTTTAGCCACTCGGTGACGCTTTTCGCCACGCTCGATTGGGTCGCCATCGGCCTCTATTTGGCGTTTGCGCTTGGCGTAGGCACTTTCCTCGCTAAACGAGCTGGCCGCTCAACCGACGATTTCTACCTCGCGGGGCGCAGCCTCACTTGGTGGATGGCAGGCACTTCTCTAGTCGCCACAAGCTTCGCTGCCGACACGCCACTCGTCGTCACGGGCTGGGTGCGGTCAGCCGGCATCTCACAAAACTGGCTGTGGTGGGGTATGGCCGTCGGCGGCGCACTGTCTTTTGTTGTGCTTGCAGGATGGTGGCGCCGACTCGAGGTCACCACGGATGCCGAATTCATTGAGCGTCGATATTCTGGGAAGCAAGCTCGATTTTTGCGCGGATTTTATGGCGCCTATCATGCACTTGTCACCAACACGATTGTGCTGACTTGGGTTTTGCTCGCCATGGTCAAAGTGGTGCGCGTTGTGCTGCAGCTACCCGACACAAGCTTAGATGTTTATATCGTTGGCGCTGGCCTCGTTTTAGCATTAACATACTCTTTTATGAGCGGCTTATGGGGAGTCGTCGTCACCGACTTTTTCCAATTCTTTCTTGCACTTTTTGGCGCACTTGCGCTGGCCTGGGCCGCATCCAATGCACTCGGTGGCTTGAGTGCCGCGCAAGAGACTTTCCGCGCACTGCCCGAATCAACAACCAACTATTTTCCCGCCCTGTCCCACTTCGCGTGGTGGTCACAAGGTTTCGGCGCCTTTTTGATTTTCATTGGCGTACAAGGTTGGCTCAACAAAAATGCAGACGGTGGTGGCGCGGGCGTGCAGCGCTACTCCGCATGCAAAAACGAATCACACGCTCGCGGTGCCGCTCTTTGGTTCAACATTGCCCACTATGCCATCCGCCCTTGGCCTTGGATTTTTGTAGCGCTTGCGTCGATTGCGCTCATCCCTGAAAGCAGTTTGCCGCTTCTCGATAACGGCCTGCCCGACCACGAAGCCGCCTATCCAATGATGATGGCGCAATACCTTGGGCCGGGGCTATTTGGTTTAATGTGCGCCAGTTTCTTGGCTGCTTTTATGAGCACGCTGGATACCCATTTCAATTTAGCCTCAGCTTATCTCGTCAATGACTGCTATCGCCGTTTCATTAAACGCGATGCTGCGCCGCGACATTATGTCCAAGTCGGCCGTTTTGCCGAAATTGTAATTGGCGGCTGCGCGGCGCTCATGGCTTTGCAGGCCGACAGCATCAGCAATCTTTTCACGCTTTCACTCAGCCTGCTCGCCGGCCTGGGCCCTGCACTTTTACTGCGATGGTTTTGGTGGCGCGCCAACACCTGGACGGAAATCGCTGGCCTAGCGACATCCACGGTCATGACGGCTATCTTGGCCGGGCTGGGCAATCCCATCCCTTATCCACTCAGCTACGCTCTAATTGTTGGAGTGGCCTTTGTGGTCATGCTTATTGTCACTTTGATAACGCCGGCGGCAGATCGCGAGTTGCTGCAAAGTTTTTACGACCGCGTAAAGCCTGCCGGGTTTTGGTCGCCTTTCCGCCCAGCTGGCGCGCAATTCACAACGGCGCCCCTGCTCATCGGTTGGGCTGGCGGCGTCGCGCTTATTTACGGGCTTATGCTCGGCATCGGCAATCTCGCTTTAGGCAACGATTCTCTTACGCAATTCACCGTGGCAGGCGTTGGCGGCCTCATGCTCAAATGGGCTTGGCCGCGTGCGTTAGAATCGTGATATGAGCATGATTCGCACCCGCACTTTTGGTCGCTCCGCTGAGGCGCACCCCCAAGCCGTAAGCCTCGCCGACACGCCCGTCCGCATGGCTTTCTTGCGCAAGGTTTACTCCCTATTCACCTTCGCCATGATTCTCTTTTCGGGGGTCACTTACTGGGCATCCAGCAGCGAATGGGCGTTTAACCTCGTCGCGCAAATGGGCTTCATCGGCCTCATCGTTTTATTGGCCGGTGTTTTCTTCCTTGCACGAGTTACCGCTTCACGGTTCCCGCTCAACCTAATTGGGCTTGGCGCATTCGCGGCGGTCTACGGTTTCTTAGCCGGGCCTCAAGTTGCGATGGCACTCGAAGTGGGCGGCCCGCAAGTTGTCTTGCAAGCAGCTGTTTTAACCTCGGTTGTTTTCCTCGGGCTGACGAGCTATGTCCTGCTCACGAAAAAAGATTTCAGCTGGATGCGCGGCGCACTCTGGGCTGGCTTTGCGCTCATGTTCGGCATCGCAATCCTGTCCATGTTTGGCATTGGCGGCAGCATTGTTGCCGGAATGGGCTGGAGCATCGCATGGGTTCTGCTGATGGCAGGTTTCATGCTTTACGACACATCCAACATTTTGCATCGCTACCCAGCAGATCAAGCCGCAAGTGCAGCGCTGACGATTTTCCTCGATTTCGTCATTATGTTTTTGCACATCTTAAGGTTGCTTTCACGCCGCGATTAATTCATTAATGTCTGGCGCTCATCCCCGAACTGTCGCACTTGCACTCGCCACGATTTTTTTCTCTACGAGCGGGCATCTGCTTGCGGCCCCACAGGATGTTGAGGTCATTCAAGACCAAGAGTCTGCTGACAACATCTTAAACCTCGATGAGCGCATTGCTGATTTCCACAAGCAGATCGCGGTTCATGCCAAGAAGCCTAAGATTGTTGCTGCTCTCCTAAGTATTGCAAGATTGCACAACGAAAACGCAAGCGACGCTCTGATTGAAATTCTCGGCAACGCCCAGACTGCGATTCACGGTGACATTATTTACGCGCTTTCGATTTGCCAAGCGCCGCAGGCTCACGAGGCTCTTTTCAAATTCGCAAAAAGCAAAGACTCTGACATTCGGATGCACGCTGTTCGCAGCCTTGCACGCGGCAATCAAGACGACCTCCTGTGGTTGCGCGATAAGCGCCTAAAAAAAGAGCGTATGCCAAAAATTCGCGCGTTCTTATTGCGTTCGCTGATTGATGCAAACATTCCCGATCTTGAGCGAGCCTGCTTGCGTGACGCGAAAAGCAAGGATGTCGAAGTCGCAATCTCTGGGGTCTACGGCATCGGCAAACTAAAACTTACGCGTGGTGCGAAAATAGTTGAAAAGCACCTCTCGCACGCAAGAGGCGGCCTTCGTGCAGCCAGCTTTAGCGCACTCTCTTCCATTGGCGGAAAAGACTCTTTCTTGCTTCTCATCGAGGCTTTGGCCAACCCGCGTAATATCGCTGAATTCCCCCAAATCATTGGCGCGCTGTGCGGTGCCGATGAATCAGAAGAGTTAAATGTTCTCATCCGCACGGGGCTAAAGTCCAAAAAAGAAATTGTGGTAGCAGGAGCCATCCAAGGCATTGCCGCCGCTGCAGAGCACCTCCCAGAGATTTGCGGCCCCGCGCTTCTGAGCATGCTGTCTCACAAAAACCCGGATATTCGCACAGCAGCGATTGAAGGTCTTGTTGCCGCACGACCTGCTGGCGCAATTGAAGCTCTTGGTCGCCGTCTAAAGCACCCCAATCTCACAACGCGAACGGATGCTCTTTGGGCACTCGCTAAAATTGGCGACCTGCCCGACTCGGTAATGAGAAAAATTGTCGCGCTCACGACTGACAAGGTCACTGGTACCCGCGTCCAAAGCACCCTCGCCATGCGTTGGTTCCGAGATGAGGCCGCGTTTGAGGCGACGATTGCCCGCCTGCAAGATGAATCGTGGGCTGTGCGCTCGGCAGCCGCGGAATCCTTGCTCGAAATGCGACGAATAGAATCGATTCCTCACCTGCTGAATGCGTACAGTTCCGAATCGGGTCGCGTGGCAAATGAACTTTACGATACCCTTTGCAAACTAACCGGTGAAGATTTCGGCCCGGCGTTGGGCGCATGGAAGAATTGGTATAACGATCGCAAAGTCGGCTACGCGCTGCCTGATTCAGAAACAAGCTCCAAAAAACTTCTGGCCAGCCGAGAATTGCGTGACAGGGAGGGCGGCTCTACCGCCGCATACCACGGCATTCCCATTCCACAGGGCGGTGTTGTCTTTATTCTGGACTCAAGTGGCTCAATGAATAATAGGTTTTCGCCGAAGAAAACCTATTACGAATATTTTTCACAACTCCTCTCCGAGACCATTCAAAACCTTGCAGGCACGACTCGTTTTAATATCATCTTTTTCGAAAGCGGCGTGCGCGCGTGGAAAAACGAACTTCAAGAGGCGAGCAAAGAAAACATTGAAAGCGCACGCGAGTTTTTACGCAACAACCTACCGGGCGGCGGTACAAACATTTACGACTCGCTCATGACCGCGCTTGAGATGGACGGCGTCCAAACCATTTTCTTTATGACAGATGGCGAGCCAACCGCTGGCGCTTACCGCACACGAAGTGAAATCTTCACCCGCTTCCGCCGCAAGAATCGCGACAAGCGCATCGTCCTTAACACGATTGCCGCTGGAAAAGTTTCTGCTGAATTCCTCGCCTCGTTGGCCGCAAGTAATGGTGGCAAGTCGGTTGACCTAACCGACATCGCCAGAAGGAAAAAGACTACAGCGGATCAACCGTAACGCCTGTTTTCTGGCAAAGCGCAAAAAGCGCCGGTTGAATATCTCGCAGGCCTTGGCGATTTGTTTTGATTAACATTTGTCGCCGCCAGCGGCCGCGCAATCGCTCCGTTGGGTGAGGCAATGGCCCAAGCATGCTTACATTTCGATCGGCTGTATTGCGTATTAAGGTGGCTGATTCTTGAGCCAGCTCATCGGCTTGTCTGCGCTCGCTCGCCTCAAAGGTAATGCGCAAAGCCAGGCCATAGGGCGGGTAACCAAAGAGCTCGCGCTCTTTTAATTCAAGCGCAGCAAAGCGTGGGTAATCATGGTGAGAAGCCGCGACAATCGACGCATGCTCGGGCATCCAAGTTTGCACGATGACCCTGCCACCACGGCTGCTGCGACCGGCGCGACCGGCCACTTGCGCAATCAAATTGAAAGCACGCTCCGATGACCGGAAGTCTGGCTGGTGCAAGGCCGTGTCGGCATTCAGCACCCCCACCAAAGTGACATGCGGGAAATCCAAGCCCTTTGCGACCATTTGAGTTCCCAACAAAATGTCATATTCTTGACGGCCAAACGCCCCCAGCAATTCTTCATAGCTTTCGCGGCGCAACATGGTGTCACGATCCATCCGCGCAATGCGAGCTTTCGGAAACATTTTTTGGACGGAATCCTCAACCCGTTCCGTGCCAACGCCGACCATGGAAACCTCACTCGCGCATTTTGGGCACGCGCGAGGCGGTGCCGTCTCCTTGAGGCAATAATGGCACAAGGCTTTGCGACGCCATTTGTGATAAGTCAACGCGACATCACATTGCTCGCAATGCACACTGCCACCGCATTGGCGACAATGCCAAGCAGGAGAGAAGCCGCGTTGATTCAAAAATAGAATCGCTTGATGACCCGCGGCCAATTCTTGCTCAAGCGCAATCCGTAGTGGCTGAGAAACAACGAGCCATTGACCTTTTTCAGCTTTTTGGCGGCGCATGTCCACAACCGATACAACCGGCAATCGCCCTCCCGCAACACGGTCAGGCAAAACGAGTTTTTTCATCCGACCCGCACTAGCTAAGGCCCACGACTCAAGCGACGGCGTAGCTGAACCAAGCACGCAAACCGCGCACTCAAGGTGTGCGCGCTCGCGTGCCGTATCCCGTGCGTGATATCGCGGCACAGATTCTTGCTTAAACGAAGTTTCATGCTCTTCATCCAAAATAATGAGGCCCAAATCTGGCACTGGCGCAAATAAAGCCGAGCGCGCACCGACAACCACGCGCACCCGGCCTTCGCGGATGGCAACCCATTGATCGTGTCTCTCCGCGTCGGTCAGGCCACTATGCAAAACGGCAACATCGCCACATCTTGCTCGAAAACGCGAAACCGTTTGAGGCGTCAATGAAATCTCAGGCACCAGGACAATTGCGCCACGACCTTGCTCAAGGCATCGCTCCAGCGCACGAAGGTAAACCTCAGTCTTGCCCGAGCCCGTCACGCCGAAAAGCAAAAAATCTTGGTGCTCGCGTGCATCGAGCGAATCGCAAAGAGCATTCATCGCGGCCAATTGATGCCCGGTCGGCTCGTGCGGCTTATCTCGCTCAATGGCAACACCTGCAAAAGGGTCGGTAACTTCCTGGCGCTTGCCAAACTTTACCCAACCTTTTTTTGCCAGCGTATCGAGTGGTGAGCGCGACAGCCCCGTACGATTCAAAAACTCACGCACTTGTACCGCGCCACCTGCCTTTTCTAGATAGGCCAAGGCTCGCTCTTGTTTGGGCCAACGCTCGGTCATTTTTTCGTATTCAGCCTCAGGCGGTTTTTTCACGAATTCAACAACGGGGACGGTGCGCCGAGCGCGTGCTTTTCGTAAAGCTGCGGGCATCATTGCCGCCAAAGCCTGACCCCAGGAGCAAAAGGTGCGGTCTGCCATCCCTTTGGCGAGACGAAGCAAAACGGGTGTTAGAAGCGGGCGCTCATCCAGGCGAGTCGCGATGGAGCGCATTCGGGAAGGCGGCACACCTTGGGGCGGTACAGGATCAACACCCACAACAACGCCCACGACATCTCGCGAACCAAACGGCACGCGCACGCGGCAGCCGGCATCAAGCGGCGACTCTTTCTCAAAGACCTCGGGCACGCAATAAGAAAACTCGCGACGCACCGGAGTATTCAAAGCGACCCTCGCAAAACGCCCTTTTGGCGCCCCGAAAAGATCTCCCTGGAATGATGACATGGCGGGCATTGTAATCTGCCCGCATGCAAGCCGACCCACTCGACGGACGAACTCCGGTCACCCTCCTTTCGGGGTGGCTCGGCGCCGGCAAGACGACCCTGCTCAACCGCATTTTGTCTGACCCGCAAGGCCAGCGCTACGCTGTACTTGTAAACGAATTCGGTGATATTGGCGTCGACGACCGCTTGGTGGTCCGCAGTGATGACTCCGTAGTGGAATTATCAAATGGCTGTGTTTGCTGCACCGTGCGCGGTGATTTGGTCACGACTTTATTGAATTTACAAAAACGGCGGCCGCCTTTTTTTCGACGCAGGCAATTTGATCGTGTGTTGCTTGAGACTACGGGCGTTGCCGAGCCGGCACCACTATTACGCACCTTCCTCATGGAAGAGCAAATCGCGGAACGGTTCAGAATTGAAGCCTTAGTGACCGTGGTCGACGCACGCCATGCTGAGCTCGCACTCGCGGAGCCCGCCGCTGAAGAGCAAGTCGCACTTGCCGATGTTTTACTCATCAACAAAACGGATTTGGTTGCTGACTCATCCAAACTGCAATTGCGCAAGCAGCTGCTTCAGCGCAACCCCATCGCCTCAATTTTCGAATCGATACAAGCCGAAGTCGATCTTCAGGAAATCCTCGCAAGGCGCAAACCGCGATTAGAGCAAAGTAAGAAGCATGAGCACCACACACCACACCAACAAATGGGCTCAGTTTGTCTACGAGAATCACGCGCACTCGACCCACTGCAAACTCAACTTTGGCTGAATTCTTGCGCCGCACTGCTCGCAGGCAAGCTCATACGCTACAAGGGCTTTTTGAATTTCGACCACGAACCCAATCGTGCTGTCCTGCAAGGTGTATACGAGTTGTACACGGTTTCTGCCGGTGAGCCATGGCAAAAAGACGAACCCCGATTAACGGAGCTCGTCTTTATTGGTCGCGATTTAAACAAAGATTATTTGCGCAGAGGCCTTGAAGCCTGCCTTGCAAACTAATCTTTGTCGCCGCAAGAATCGCAATCGCGACCTAGCAATGCCGCATCTTTGCAGCATTGGTGCATATCAGCGTCGTTGACGATGGCCTCAATCTCTTCTTGGGATTTCCCGTTTTCGAGACGACCATCGTTGCCAATTGCAACCACGCAGGATGGTGCGGCAATGATCAAAGCGAAAAGGGCGATGAGTAATGGGGTTTGTTTCATGATGAGTTAAGCTTGTTGTGGGTCGGGCAGCTTTCCCAAAAGCGCCAAGAGCGAGGGCTCAAGGTTTTCGCGCTGCCAATCGTTCATTGGTAGGGTACGCTGCAAAGCTTCGCTTGTTCGCGGAAGTTCTTTTGCAATCTTTTCAAGTTGGCGACGATGCATTAAGCGCTCACTCGGCAGTTCTAACTCTTGAGCCATCTTTTTCCGCCAGGTGCGTAAAGCATCTTGGTTTTCGCGAGCCGTGCGGCGTTGGCGGCGCTCAGCCTGCGACAAGGGCTTTGAAATATGTGACTCAACTGTTTCACCCTCGACTGCTGCAAGCGCAGCCATCATTTCGTCGCCAACCTTTTTCGCGACGCGCCAACCCACGCCCCGTCGCCCAGCCAAATCGCGCATATCTTTCGGTGGATTATCGCCAAGATCAAGAATCGTATCGTTTGGCAAAACACGGAAAACAGGTTTGTCAATTTCCATCGCCCGCAACTCACGCCACTGAAACAAAGCACGCACTCGGGCCGCTGCCTCGGGAGTGAATTTTTTCACGCCCTTAAATTTAAGCCAGCCTTCCATGTTGGGCTCACGCGGAGGAAGCACATCATTAACCTGACGCTCAAATTCATGTTCAGCATGATCGAGCATGCCCTTTTCAATGACCTCGTCACGCAAACGCTGATGCAAATCAGGCAAGAAGTGCGTATCAAGCCGCGCATAAGCAACCTGTGCATCGGTAAGCGGCCGCGCGCCCCAATTAGAACGCTGCTCTTTCTTCGAGGGCTTCATGCCGCAATAACTCTCGATCAAAGCGGCCAAGCCTGTCTTGGTATGCCCCAACAAAGTCATCGCAACCTGAGTGTCAAACAAACCCTTTAAATCTGCGCCCAAGGCTTGCTTGAGCAACATCAAGTCAAACTCCGCCGCATGAAAAATTTTAATCACCGATTCGTCTGCAAGAATCGGATTAAGCAATTTCATGTCATCACCCAGAGCAAGCGGGTCAATCACCCAGTCTTGATCGCCGCAGGTTGCCTGCAACAAACACAGCTTGTCTTTGTATGCAAAAAAGGAATTCGACTCGCAATCTAAGCCAACGACGCCTTCTTTCCGCCAAACATCAATGGCAGCAGATAAGACCTCGGCGGTGTCGACCCAAATGAGTTCGAGCCAATCAGTGGGAACCCGGTGGGGCATGAATGATTTAAGGAATGGTTCGGATGTAAACCAACGATGACATTGCAGCCAATGGTTGGTTATCAACCTCAAGTTCTGCCCAGTAGTAGGAAGGACCGGAAGGTTGAAAAGTGTCAAAGTATGACATCGTGCCTGCTCCAGTCACAGACTCACTTGCTATCACGGTTGCGCCCGTGCCCACAACACCGCGATAAACAAAAATAGTCGCCGTAGCTGCACCGACGTTGTAATCCACCGTGCCATCGAGTGGGTAATTCGCTGGAACCTTAGACGCTTTAGCTCGGACGATATCGCCCATGCTAGCTGTGCGCCCATGGCGATCTGCCAAGTCAATCGACACAAAAGGGCCATTCGAAATGTAATGATGCCCTGACTTCAAAGCATCGCGCAAGTTGTCATAGGTGAAGCCACCCTCAACCCAGGTGTGAACTGCACCGAAGTCGTATGGGGTATCGTGAGTGTCACTACCGGAATATGGAAACACAATCTTGCCCTCACGCAACCGATTTTTCAGCCAACGCTGGTGATCAGCAAACCAATGCGTCGGTGTCTCAGACCCATTCCAGACCTCAACGCCATGAGCGCCATTTGACTCGCGGCCATAAAAACGATCAACCGAATTAAAAGCCCATTCGCCAGCGTCAGGATGGTTTGCAATCACAAGCCCGCCTTCATTGCGCACGGCCGTCATGTTGTCATTGAAAGCGTAAAGTGGGTCATCGCAGAAATCTAGGAAACCATCGCGGCCGCCCGGCTTACGCGTAGTAATGCCATGGCCGCCCATGTGGTGCACATCAGAGCCCCAACCCAGCAAGCAAAGTACATCAGCCAAATCGCCACCTGTCTGGGGGCCCGTCTCCTTGCCGCTGATTTCAGTCGACGCAAGCACAACAAAACTAGAATCTGTTAACGCATTTGATTCATTGAGTACATCCTGAAATTCGCTATCGGAATTGATGCAGTAAGAGTGGGTTGTCGAACTAAAGAAATCAAAAGCAAGCGCTTGAAACATCGGCTTCAAATCAGCATTGCTAAATGCACCCGAAGTGTTAAACGACTCAGCGGGGCAATCATTGCAACCACCGGAAGCCTCGTCACGGCAATTGTGCACATGCATGTCGCCGCGATACCAATCGCCCGCACGCGCATTTAGCTGCTGACGGCTTTGCGCCGGTGGGCCAAGAAATGGCGCAAGTAGCGTGACTGAGTTTGTGCAGGAAGCCTTGGCCTGCCCCTTGCTAGTCGTGTAAGTAAGAATGACCTCCATCTCTGCAACATCGCCAACCGCCGAGGACTTTGGAAACAACTCAGCAAAAGAGACATCAAAAGTGACATCGGTTTTTTGAGGAGCACCCGAGCGAACCAACTCCGAAACGCCGTCGATAATCTCCATCATCATCTCGGCCTCAATCGATGGATCAAGGTCAACGCGATCTTCTAGTGAAACAAAGTAACGATTACGATGCTTGTGGGTAATTTCAGGATCAATAATCTCCATGTCGCGCAAAAGGCCCCCATAAAACCCGCCGTCACCCTGGAGCATCTCGGAAGCCAAATCGACAGAATTTAAAACTTGGCCAGCGACCGTTTGAACGAGCAGGTGGTCAAGCTGGACTGGAGCGTTACTAGGGTTGTAGAGCTGCACCTGCATCGGCACTGTAAAAGAAGTGTCGCGCACTTCACTCATCAGCCCAGATGGCAAAACCAGAACAGAAGAGTCGCCGAGCTCTGGAGTTGAGTCGGCGGCATCGGCGGGTAGCAGCAGCCCAACTAAGACTGCGGCACCTAAAGTGAGGGGAAGGAATGACTTATTCATGACATGCCTAGTATGCCACAATAACCTCTATCCCGCTCGATGGATAAAATGGGCGGGTGAAATCAGGCATGTCATTCTGGGCGATTCTCCTCGCCACCCTCTTCCTGCTCCAGCTAGGCTGGTGGGGTGCTCTGATCATGCGGCTTTCTGGTGATATGGTCGATGCGCGGCTCTTTGAGCTTGATGCGCGGCAAATAGTGGCCGAAAGGGCACTTCAAGACGCCATCAACAATGGCAATGAAATGCGCGAATCATGGAAACATCTCTCCACGCACTACCCAGAGTTTGCATTGGTCGCCGACAACCCTGAGCGGCCCCTGCGCAAGAGTCGAAGCACAGTCGCCGCTTTAAACCGAGTGCGAAGCAGCTATCGCAATATGGTTTTCGGCGAAGCGGCGCTTTTCTTGATTTTGACACTATTTGGTTTGGGCTTTTTCTTGCGCACCCTGCGCCACGAAAAATTCCTGGCTCTACAGCATCAAAACTTCCTGCATGCGGTAACGCATGAATTTCGCTCGCCGCTTCAGTCCTTGCGCTTAGCTGTTGAAACGCTTCAGCGCAGGCCAGACCCCAAGCGCGCGCCCGCTTATGCCGCCGGCATGATTGAAGATATTGACCGACTCACAACTATGGTGCAGAACCTTCTCGATGTCGGACGACTTGAAGCGACTGCTTTTGAGGCACAACCTCGCCAAATCAACCTATCCGAAGCCTGCGACAGAGTGTTGTCAAAGTGGATTGACAGTCACCCTGATATTCAAGTAAGCCAAAACATACACAGCGATGTGACCGCCGACCTTGACCCTTCCACCATTGAGCCAATCCTGCGCAACTTGCTCGATAACGCATTAAAATATGGGGAAGGCAAAGAAATCCAAGTTGAAGTGCTTCAGGGCGAAGCTTCCGCATTGCTGCGCGTACAAGACTTTGGATGTGGGCTCTCCCCCGAGGATTTACCTCATGTATTCAAGCGTTTTTGGCGTGCCGGTGACGAAAGAGTACGCACCTCACCAGGGTCAGGCATCGGCCTTTTCTTGGTGCAAGAATTGCTTCAAGCACAAAATGGGCGCATCATTGTTGAAAGTGATGGGCTTCAAAAAGGCACATGCTTTACAGTAACTTGGCCCTCAAGCCCTGACGCAGCGGCAACCTCCCCCAACAACCTGACATGAACTCCTCCTACCGCATCCTTGTCGTGGAAGACGAGCCTCGAATTGCAGCCCTTGTTTGCGACAACCTCGAAGCCGAAGATTACAACACTCTCCACGCTGCTGACGGAGAGGCCGCATTGCGCGCAACCCACGCAGGCGGAATCGACTTAATCTTGCTCGATGTCATGCTGCCTGGGATGGACGGCTTTGAGGTATGCCGCCGCCTTCGCGCTGAGGGCAATCGATTGCCTATCCTCTTCCTGACCGCCCGAGATTTACCTCAAGATCGCGTTGAAGGCCTAAAAACAGGCGGAGACGACTACCTCGTCAAACCATTCCATCTTGACGAATTACTTGCTCGCGTAGATGCGCTCCTCCGCAGAAGTGGCTGGGGCGAAAGCCCGCGCACTAGCGGTAAAGTTGAAATTGGCAAAGGCCTTGTTGACTTCTCGACCTTTGAGGCCACAGGAGCAGACGGCTCTGTAGAAACGCTTTCGAATAAAGAAATCGGAATACTGAAATTGTTGCGCGAGGCGCATGGTGCCGTCATTACCCGGGATGAAATCCTCGACAATGTTTGGGGCGAAGAAGCCGAGCCAACGCCACGCACAATTGATAATTTTATCGTGCGGCTTCGCAAGAAATTCGAAACGGATGCCTCCTCGCCTGAGCACATTTTGACTGTGCGCGGAAAGGGCTATCGCCTCAATTAATACGACGCAACGACGGCATAACCCTGTGGGCCGACCGGGACATTGGCGCCATGAATCTCAACAGTCCATCGACCAGGCATTGCATTGTTGACCATGACGGCCTCTAGCGTATTGAGCTGGTCAGACACATGCGATTGAGGGTTGGCGCGCGAAGACGGGTATTTCGAGCCCGACTTAAAAATGTTGCCGTGATACCGCACCCCGTTCGGGGCAACCAATACCAAGTTCAAATCATTCACAAGCGGAGTGGCTGACATCGCCGCTCCTGGTTCATCTGCCCAGGCCAAGGTCACGCGCAAGTGCCGCGTCGCACGCACAAAAACCTGACTTGATTGCACCGAACCGTCCGTGACTCCCTGAGCATGACGAATATCGATTAACCGCAATTGGCGCTTATCGCCATCAAAATAAGCCACACTATCAAGCAAAATGCGTCCCCAGCCCTCCGTGTAATTCGGGTAGCCACTAAGGGCAGGCATATCCTTTCCAGAGTGGACGAGAGCCGCGCGCAAGAGTGAGCCTGTCGGAGTAAAGCCGTCGGCAGCATTGGCAACACCCGTTGGCCAATAACCATCTTCGAAATATTGTTTCAGCAAAGCTGCACCGCCAGCGACCATTGGAGCAGCCATCGAAGTGCCGGACAACTTGAGAGTCAGGCATTTCGCACCCGCCGCAGCAGAGTCAATATCTGCACCTGGGGCAAGCAACTCAGGCTTCAAACGACCATCGCGAGTGGGACCACTTCCGCCGCCGTGATACTCTTCGGGGTCATCTGATTTTGTCGCCGCAATCGACAAGGACGACTTAGCATTTTCTGGGTTTTTTATATTCATCCCATTCGAGACCGCAAAGACAACAAGCGTATCCTCGTGATCATGAGAATAAGCATCAATGTCTCGGCACCAATTGTCGTAGTAAGTCGAGAAATCGTTTCCCCAAGAATTAGAATGAATTCGCGCACCGTGGCTATATGCTTCCTCAAACATCGCCAGTAAATTCGAACTATTCGGGAAGTAACTATGGTGCACAAGATACGCATCGGGCGCCATGCCAGACCCTGCCAAACCATGGTTCTTGGGTCGGCCATCGCCCGCGATAATTCCAGCTGTATGGGTCCCATGCGGATCAGAGCCAAAACCCTGTGACATCCATTTCACTTTTCTGTGAGTTGGGCCAGGAGCAACGCCTGTTGGATCATCGAAGAAACAGGTGTCTTCGTACATGCGCCCATCAATGTGCCCGACCGTCACGCCCGAGCCGGTCACGCCTCTCTCCCACAATTTGTGGTCTCGCTCCTTATTGGTTTGCACAATCCATCGCGCACGGTTGTTTCGCAGAACGACGGGTGCGGATTCTGTCACCCACTGCACGCCCTTCAAACGAGCCAGGGCAATCAAATCGCCTGGATGCAGACGCAACTGGGCGCGCACATACCGGCCACTTTGAGAAACCGACTCGAGCTCAAATCCATATTCCTCGAATCGCTCATGTAACTCAATGGGGTCGGCATCTTGCCAATATTCCACGGAAACGAGCATTCGCCCATAGGGGTCCTCTTGAGCCGTGCCATATACCCCCAATTCGGGGTCAAGCTTCATCGCCGGCTCAATGGGCATCAAAAACTGCGCCATTTTCCGTACATCAGCCAAACGCCCTTGCGGCACGCGAACGGCATAGGCATTATTTGGAACATAATCGAAAACCTTGCAATTGAGCTCTAGCAGAGCCGCGCGCAAATCCGACAACTTACCCGGCTTGCCCTGCACGAGCCAATAACCGGCCTGTTCAGCCTCTGCAGTAGACCAAGTTAATTCTTGAGCAAAAGATGGAATCCCTTGCGAGCTGTCCCAGCGCAACGCCTTTGTCACAAGTCTATTGGCTTGATTTTTTGCCGCGCTCTCCAAGAGCAGTGGGCTGACCTCCTGAGCCTGGATTAAACCAGACGCAGCAGCCAAGACGAAGGCACCGACAGAAAGCATTGTATTCACGAGATTTACACGAGTTTTAGGCAATCCCTAAACCGTGTCACCCTTTTGGACACGAGAACTCTCGCTCTCGTTCCCTAAAAAAGCATACACCATGCGGGATATATCTGTTTCGGTAAGGATTTTGCATTTCCTAAGCAAAAAATCAGATAAAGTTAAAGGATGGCATCTAAATATGCCGTTAATCAAGTATCCAGCGCGTTTTTCGTGGAACCTCGCCCCTTTTGCAGGGTCACACATAAACGCCGCTCTGGCCTAACCCTCCCCCAACAACTCACCATGATTCGATTGCGCCAACTCGTAGCAGCCGCTGGTGTGCTCCTCCTCGCAGGAGCAGCCATCGCCTGCATTGAACCACTCGACCTCGGGAAGATGATGTCTCGCACAGATACTGCTGTGCTAGGCGAGATCACCCAAGTTCGCACCGTCCTCCACCAACCCGCTGATGAAGACCGCATGATTTACACCATCGTGACGGTTCAAGGCGAAGACCTCTACACCGGTCAGTCTCGCACGCTCAATGCAGCATTCCTTGGTGGCACTTACCAGGGTGACTCGATGCTCGTAACTTCCATGCCTGCCCCATCTGAATATCAACTGGGCAAAACGGTTCTAACCTTTGGCGCTCCTGTGAGCGATTGGGGCTCCGAAATAGATCACACCATGTACGCCTCCTACGGTGGCTTGTTCCAGACGGTTCAAACGAGCAAAGGAACGGTCGTCCTTGGTAAAGGCAAAGATTTCGCCGTTGAGAAAAATGTCGCGCTTCCAACTTTGCGCAAGCAGATTTCAAAAATCAAGTTCGAAAACAAGGAGGTCAAATAGATGAACAAAATATTTAACCTCACACTTGGCTCTGCCCTTCTCGTCGGCGCAGCAGCACTTGCCATCCCAAGCAATGCTGACGCTTGGGCTGTCATTGGCGGCAAGCTTCAAATTAATCAGCGTGACTTCCGTTGCTCAAACGATTTCACGGACCCTTACGCCAACGACAACCAAACGCCGCACGCAAACTGGCCGGGTTATCAAGGCGCAAACATGTCAATGTGGAAGGCCGGCTCCGAATGGGGCTCGAGAAACTTTGGCGACGGCTCTGGCGATAGCACGCAAAATTCTATCGGCGACGGCAAGGCTAACTTCAACTTCTTCTGGAACGGCGAAGCAAGCAACACTGGTGGCACCAACGACAACATCATTTCACACCTAACTGGCAGTTCTGGTGGTGTATTAGCTTATTGCGAAATGCCTCACACCGATGGCTGGCGAATTCGTTTCTACGAAAGCTGGAGTTGGGATGACAACCCAGGCAACACTGCAAACTCACGCATGGACCTACAAGGTGTAGCGACTCACGAATTGGGTCACGCGCTTGGCTTGGACCACTCCAACAGCAGCAGCGCGACGATGTACTACGCAGCATCCGGTAACGGCGTTTCTGACCGCTCGATCACAACCGATGACCAAAATGGCGTGCAAGCAATTTACGACCCTCGTGATACAACCACGCTTCCGACCATTACTTCACTCTCTGGCTCGCTCGACGCAGGTGGTACTTGCATCGTGACTGGCACCAACTTCAGTGCGACAAACAACACGGTTTGGCTCGACAGTGATGTGCTCAACTCCAACGACTCCGGTGGTGAGCCTTACAAGATAACGGGTGTTTCCTCGTCTTCTGGCGGCACGCAACTCTCTTTTACTGTTCCAACGAGCGGTATTACGACAGGCGCAATCCACATTCAAATGGATGGTGCTGGCCAGAAAGCACTTTCTGAAGGTCACCCATTTGAGCTAGGTGCAGGCGCTCCTCCGACTGACAGTGTTTTGCTGACCGTGAATGATTCCACACCCAACACGGGCCAGAATGTCACTTTCGACTGGTCCTTGGCTCCTGCTTGGGCGACTTACGAATTGCTCTACAGCTTCAACGCAAGTGGCTCCGTCATCAATGGCCAAGACTTCGATATCGGTGCGCCGCACAACCTTGGCACATCCGGCACGATGGGCTGGGACGGCACGGGCTCATACACCGTTCGCATTCCGGGCAAAGGCGCGGGTCGCACGGTTTATGTTGAGCTACGGGCTGACGATTCGACCGGCGTCACATTTGACTCCAACATGGTTACTCTGAATATCAACTAATTCAGCGACTCATTGCCAGCGGGCGGCTTCTTCGGAAGCCGCCCGCTTCATTTTTTTAAAGGATGTGCCGATAGAGGTAAACCATGACCACTCGCCTTCAGACACTCAAACAAGCGCGCATCTGCTATCAGCAGGGTCGCTTTCATGTCGCGGCAGATTTGTTGCTACAAATGTTTCGCATTGACCCAACGGATGCGGAAGTTGCCCGCGAATTAGGCCAAGTGCTATATTCAGCTGGCGACACGGATGCTGCCGAGGATTATCTGCGCTTTGCCTGGCAGGCAAACCCAAAGGACTCAACTACGGTGAATGAATTACTTCAGCTCTACTCTGATCTTGACCGCACACGAGAAGCAACCGAATTGCTCTTAGCCAGCTTAGACTTCGGCCTTGAACCAACAGAGCTCGCTATGCACTAAACTAGTGCATGCATCGTTGGGAAAAACTACGCACTGAAAAGCGCGGCGACTTTCGAATCTTCCAAATTGACGAAGATTTCTACCGCCACCCCGAAAAGGGTGAGCGGTCTTTTTTTGCATTACGCACAACCGATTGGGTGAATGTCATTGCAATTACTCCCAATGATGAAATCGTATTTATTCATCAATTCCGCCCAGGCATTGGTGGCGTGCGTTTAGAAATACCCGGTGGTGTCATTGAGCCTGGTGAAGACCCAGCCGATACCGTTGCGCGCGAACTTGAAGAAGAAACGGGTTATGTAGGCGACCCGCCTGAGCATCTTGTCACGACCGAGCCAAACCCAGCGATTCAGGCAAATCGTTGCCATAGCTTCATCATCCGCAACGCAACCCCAACTGGAAAGCTCGATATGGATTTCGATGAAATCATTGAGGTCGACTTACGACCCGCGGGCGAGCTTGGCAAACTCATCGATGATGATTTATTGCCACACGCGTTGCTGCAATTGCCGCTTTTACGCTATTTACGCTTACGCGAAAAAGGCCTAGGTTAACGACTGCCGGTCGCCCTTGCGGCGATTATGTTTCTTGTCGGCATAATCGTCATCGTCATCAATCGGGATATTTTCCCGCGAAACAATTTGCACACCCTGCACATCAAGCAACAAAGCCGCGGGGTCGATTCTCGCCGCCGCCGATGTCGTGCGCACGGTGACTTTCATGCGCCATTCTTCAAGGCTGTAATGCTTGACCTTAAGTTTCTCAACTCTTTGGCCATGTTTGGTCAACGCCTTTGTCAAATCATCCACCAATCCAGAGCGAGGTATGGCATGCAGATACAAAACCTGCTTCGCATGAGACCGCAACAATACGCGCTCGATTGGCGGCAAGACATATTGCACAATCAAAATCACAAGAGTGGCCATCATGCCTTCGAGGGTATAACCCGCGCCGACGCATAAACCGATTGCCGTCACGCCCCACATCATGGCCGCAGTCGTCAAACCTCGTACCGTCAATCCAGTGCGCATAATGACTCCTGCGCCAAGAAAACCCATGCCGCTAATGACCTGCGCGGCGATTCGACCCGGATCGGTATAGGCCTCGCCCCCGCTGATTTTAAGGGACAAAATCATGATGAGTGCCGACGACATCGAAATGATAATCAGCGTGCGGAAGCCTGCGGGGTGGCCGCGCGCTTCACGCTCAAGGCCGACGGCTGCGCCGAGCCCAGCAGCGATGCCCAAGCGGGTGGCAATTTCCAGATAGGGCAGGAAGAACATGCGTAAACTATACACCTAATGTCACCCTCCCCGTCAGTCGAATGTGCCCATTGTGGCTACGAAATGAGCGCCTATTCTGAGCTCCTTGAAAGCCTTGAGGGCAACGGGCGTTGCCTGCTATGTGGCGGTGATGTCGCAGTTGATGCGCTCACTCAGGCAGTCGACAGTTACCCAGACACTAATTTGCTTGCTGAAGGCATCGAAAGAGCCGAATCCGAAGCCGATTTTGCCGAGGAAGACGAGATCCTCGAAGGCTCCTCAGATTTCGGTGACGAGGGCGAGGAAGACGACGACATCCTCTAACTGCCGAATCGGCAGTCTCTTCCCTTGAAATCACCCCAAAATCGGTGATTTTCATGGCACAGCCCTTGCTCCTAGGTCCCGACATGTCTTACCGCATTCTTGTTGCTGACGACCAAGCCGACTGCCGAGACGCCATCCAGGCGCTGCTCGACCGCCAAGGCTGGGCCGCCACAACGGTTTGCGACGGCGCTTCGGCGCTTGAGCGTTTGCTCGATGAGACTTTCGACCTTTCTCTGCTCGACGTCCACATGCCTAGCTTGACTGGGCTTGAGGTCCTGGCTCAATTGCGGTCTTTCAATCGCGTTGTGCCGAGCATCATCATGACGGGCAATCCATCCGCCAGCATCGAAACTGAGGCGCTCGACTTGGGTGCACTCACGATGCTGCACAAACCCGTCTCCGCGGATATCCTCCGCATCACCATCGACCGTTTCTTTTCCCAGCGGGATTAGCCCGCTTGACCCTCAAGTCGGCACAGGCCGCAAATCAAACCATGGCAAAAAAAGTTGCAATCCGCCCTCTTGGTGACAAGGTGCTCGTCCAGCGCCTGCAAGCCGCTGATGTCTCCGCCGGTGGCATCGTCCTTCCTGATTCCGCCAAAGAAAAGCCAGCCGAAGGCACCATCATCGCGATGGGCGACGGCCGCTTGCTCGACGACGGCTCACGCTCTGATTTCGCTGTAAACAAAGGCGACACCGTGCTCTTCACTTCTTACGCTGGCACTGAGGTTAAGTGGGCCGGCGAAGAATTCTTAATCATGTCCGAGGACGACATCCTTGGCATCGTTGGCTAACGAGGTTTCATCATGGCTGTAAAACAAATTGCATTCGACCAAGAAGCGCGCGAGCACATCCGTAACGGTGTGAAAAAACTTGCTGCGGCTGTCAAGGTCACTCTCGGCCCACGGGGTCGCAACGTCATCATCGAGAAAAGCTTCGGCACGCCGGTCGTCACCAAAGATGGTGTTTCCGTGGCGCGCGAGGTTGAGCTCGAAAACCGCTGGGAAAACATCGGCGCACAGCTCGTGCGTCAAGTTTCGGCCAAGACCAGCGATATCGCTGGCGACGGCACAACTTCCGCGACTGTGCTCGCTGAAGCTATTTTCGAAGAAGGTCTGCGCAATGTCACTGCAGGCGCAAACCCTGTCATGCTCAAGCGCGGCATTGAATCCGGCGTTTCGACCGTGATTGATTTCTTGCATAAGAAAAGCATCGCCGTCAAGAGCATCAAAGAAATTGAGCAAGTCGGCACGATTGCTTCCAACAACGACCCTGAGATTGGTTCTAAGTTGGCCGAAGCTTTCGAGCGCGTTGGCAAAGACGGCGTAATCACCGTCGAAGAAGGCAAGTCGCTCGACACCGAGATTACTTGGGTGGAAGGCATGCAGTTTGACAAGGGCTACTTGTCACCGCACTTTGCGACCGACACCGAGTCAATGGAAGCTGTTCTGGAAGACGCCTATGTCATGATTTTCGAAAAGAAAATCTCAAGCATTCGCGACATGCTTCCACTCCTTGAGGAGGTCGCCAAGAGCGGCAAGCCGCTTTTGATTATTGCCGAAGACATCGAGGGCGAAGCTCTTGCAACTTTGGTGCTGAACAAATTGCGCGGCATCTTTAAGTGCTGTGCCGTTAAGGCCCCTGGGTTTGGCGATCGCCGCAAAGCCATGATGGAAGACATCGCGTCTGTAACAGGCGGCACCGCGCTCATGGAAGACATGGGCTACAAGCTTGACAACGCAACCATTGAAAACCTTGGCACAGCCAAGCGCATCGTCGTTGGCAAAGATGAAACCATCATCGTCGAAGGCGGTGGTGATGCTGCTGCAATGAAAGCACGCAGTGAACAAATCAAAGCTGAGATCGAGCGCACAACTTCCGACTACGATCGCGAAAAGTTGGTCGAACGCTTGGCCAAGTTGTCTGGCGGCGTTGCCGTCCTCAACATTGGTGCAGCGACAGAAGCCGAGATGAAAGAAAAGAAAGCCCGCGTCGAAGATGCGTTGCACTCCGTGCGCGCCGCTTCGGAAGAGGGTGTTCTGCCTGGCGGCGGCACCGCTTTGGTGCGTGCGCAAAAAGCCATTGATGCACTTGATCTAGAGGGCGACATGCTCGCTGGCGCTCAAATCGTCAAACGCGCTCTTGAGGCTCCGATGCGTCAGATTGCGACCAATGCTGGTGTTGACGGCTCTATTGTTGTCGATTCCGTGCGTCGTGAAAAGGCGTTTGGCAAAGGCTACAACGCGGCAACTAACGAGTATGTCGACTTGGTTAAAGCTGGTGTGATTGACCCCACAAAGGTGGTGCGCACGGCTCTGCAAAACGCGGCATCGGTCTCGACCTTGCTACTCACAACTGAGGCTGTAGTTTCTGAAATCCCAGAGCCTGCTCCACCAATGCCTGCTGGCGGCGACCCAATGGGTGGCATGGGCGGTATGGGTGGCATGGGTGGCGGTATGCCTGGCATGGGCGGTTTCTAAACTGCTTTAACCACTCGCGCTCCTGCGCGCAACGCAAGCCGCTAATGACGCGGCTTGCGTTTTTTCTTTTTACGCTTTGGTTTTTGCGTGGGCGCGGTATCCACCAATTCAATTGGCTTACGCGCAATAATTAAATGCTGAAAACCGCGAAGGAAAAAATTCTGCTCTTCGGCAGCCATGTGGTAATTGCCCTTTTTTAAATCTTTATTCCCTCGCACTACGGCAACATGATCGACAATTTCTACAATTTGCGAAAGCATGTAAATAAACTGAGAACCAATCGGAACAAAAGTGCCTTTCTTTAATACATCAGCGGCATAGACGGCCATATACCCGCCCGGCTTCACTACGCGCCACATCTCTTCGAATACTTGGCCCATGGCCTCGAAGTAGGCATCGTCACGCGCATCTAACTCACCGATGCATTCTTCACGCTCGCTGTATCGCAAATTGCGACCATAAGGTGGGTCGACAAATGCAAAGTCAACGGAGTCGTCTTCCAGCGGCAGTTTTCGCGCATCCCCCTCAATGACATCGGGGTGATGCGGCTGCAAATCAAAGCCCACGCCTTCACGATTCATATCTGCACAGACATCGAGCGTCGTGCCCGAGCCGCACATCGGGTCGAGCACAGCACTACCCTCTTCGGTGTAGCGTTCGAGCAAATTCCAAATCACCCACGACGGCGTCGCGCCGCGGTAACTGGAACTACCCTGCTCACCCTTGCCGTAATGCTGCGAAGGGTATTGCCAGAGAGTCGTCGTTTGAAGGCTGAGTTTAGGTTTAGGCACGGGCGGATTTTACTCGCGCCCGTGCCCATTCCCGTTTCTCATGAATTGAAAAGTGATTAACTCACTTCAAGCTCAGTCTTCACACTGCCGATGACGCGGCTTGTGAAATCATCAAGATACTCAACCATCGGGCGGAATGTGCCGGCCGTAGTTGGTGTAAACATGATGTCGTACCGCTCACCTGGCCCAAGCTCCCAACTGGTGGCTTGAATCGGTGTGGGCATCGGGCGCCCGTCTGTGGCTACGATTTCAAAAGGCAGGCCGTCAAGACTGACGCGCGCCCATTGATAACTCGACTGAACCAGGCGCAAATACACCTTTTGACCGCGTTGGACGGCAATGCGAGTCATCGCATCCGTCGAAGCTGCAGCCGTTTCGCCACCATTAATAACAAAACCATCTGGATTGAAACGCGCGGTTTCAGGACCTGATGCAATCAAATTGTCATTCCAGCTTGTATCAGTCGTCGCCAAATTCCAGAGAACCTCCTCATCGAAAGTGGGGCCGCCGTCCCAAGCGCGGTTTGTGGAGCCGTCGGACGGGCGCACAATGATCGTGCCGAACATGCCTTTTGCGTAATGCAAAACCGTGTCGACATGACAGTGATAATGAAATGTGCCGGCGTGGAGCGGGCGAAAGACGTACTTGTATGAGCTAAACGCATCGACCTCGAATGAAGTCGTCGGCACACCGTCGTTAGCTTGATCGACATCGAGACCATGCAAGTGGATAGTGTGAGGCATGCCGCTGCGATTGTAAAAATCAATGCTGCACAATTCGCCTTCGCGGAACTCAAGGTGCGAGCCGAGCGAAGTGCGATCGCCACCAAAGCCTTCGCCGCCATGCTCTGGGTCAATGAAGCACCAAACAAAGTGATTACTGCCGCCGATTTCAATCGAACCCATCATTCGGGATTCGAGTTTCCAATCAGCCTGAACTATATTTCCGAGACCAGCCATGATTTAACTCGCAACAATGAGGGTGAGCTGACCATACGGGTAAAGACCATTTGCGGTCACCGCTGTCAGAGAGTGTGGGTGGACGGGATATGAACCCGGCTGATTGATTTCGATAACGACATCGACCGTTGAGCCGCTGGCAACTTCGATCGTGTCTTTTGGCGGGAAGGCTGTTACTGGCACATTATTCCGCGCGACCACAAGAGCGTGATAACCATGAAAGTGAATACTCTGACGCATGTGGCCAGAATTCGACATGCGCAGCAAAACGCGCTCGCCGTTATTGCAGACAATGAGCGTGTCCGGGTCAGCGCCAGTGTCGGGGTAGGCGTTGCCGTTTAGCGTGAAAAAATTCGGCTGATACTCAGAGATGTTTGGCATCTGCAAATTCGCAGCAGCCATGTTCCAGCGATTATCCGAATCTTGATAATGCAAGGTGTACTCGCGATCAAACGCAGGGCCGCCGCTCCACAATTCTTGAGCGCCACTGCTCGGCCGCGACACCATCGTGCCGGCCAAACCGCAAGGGCCCGAAACCACACGGTAACTTTCTTGGCTCAATTGATAACTGCCCGCAGGCGGCATCGTGAACATCACCCAACCCGTCTGCCCAGCAGGGACGACAGGCGCGACGATGACGCCAGGAATGGAGGGCTGAAGAGGAACTCGAGTCGAGTTCTTGAGGCCGAGCACAATCGTCTCACCCTCCGTTGCTTCAAAATAGGGCAACCTGCCGCGTTTGGCCGAGCCTTGATAGGGCTGAAAGCGGTAGAAGTGCACGGTCGAGCCATCAGCAAAAGATTCGTCCGTTTCAACGGCCTCGATAGCCCAAAGGGTGTACGCCGCTGCAGGTTGAGCCGCCGAAGCATGGGGCAAAAGCGAGGTTCCGGCAGCCATAACTCCTGCTGTGCAAGCAAGTTGGCCAAGAAACTCCCGCCGGCTCGCCAAGGAGCCAGAGGTGGAGGGTTGGGAATTCATAATTAGAACTACCCCTTTTTTTTCAAACCGTTCTTCTAAATATGAGTTTTATATAACAAAAACAGACCGCACCCTAAAGTGCGGTCTGTGAGTTTTGGTGCCGGGAACAGGGGTCGAACCTGCACTGAGTATTATCCCAACATGGCCCTCAACCATGCGCGTCTGCCAATTCCGCCATCCCGG
>CAZPAY010000012.1:0-63771 GCA_964584805.1 uncultured Planctomycetales bacterium
CTTGAAGCTTCGAGCAACAAGGGCGCTTGATTGGCTCGCGCAAGAAGCGCTAAGCCATCTTGCGTTTCGCCGAGTTGTGCCCGCGCATCCGACAGGGAAATGTCGTTGGGCAGCAAGGCCATGTCTTGACGCAGAAAACTTTGGAGACCCTGACCTTGAGTTTCCAATGCCCGAGCCGCTGCACCGAGAGCAGAAGCCTCACCCGGATCTGATGCAGCACCTTCTCGGAGAAGCGCAGCAAAATGCCGCCGTCCGACCCAGGAAGAAGTCTCACCGCGTGTCAGCAAACCAGCAAAAAAAGCAATCGGCAGAGCAATGGGCCACAACAAAGCGCGCATTAAAGCGAGTAGAGGGGTCACCAGCAGCAACCGCGGCAGAGGCGAGGCCATCATCCATTGTTTGGGCCACGCTTCCCCCAGAAGGAAGACAACGGGTGTCAGGCATAGCGGGACCCAGGCCTCGGGATGGGAAACACCAAAGCTTGCCAAGAGAATCACACCGATCTGGATCACGAAGTCATTGGCTATATTGTTTCCAATAAGAAGTGTGGCCAGGAATTGTTCCGGGGAATGAACCACCCGCTGCAGCAAAGCGGCATTCCGTGAGTCGCCACTGCGGTGGCGCAATCGCAAAGGATTCATGCCGTAATAGGCAGTCTCTGCCCCCGCGAACAAGGCTGAGGCAGCAAGTGCAACAAAAAGCAACAGCCAAGGCATCATGATTGCACCTCATCTAGAGAAGTGTCGCCTAGCAGCGTAAGTTCCAGCAAAGCCACGCGCGACCCATCAAGTCTTACTACTCGCAAGCGATAGTGTGGATCTTCATCGGGACCGAATTCAATGACATCTTCGGCCTCGGGAAGGCGCCCAAGATGCTCTTGCAACAAACCCGTCAATGTGTCTACGCGTGGGTCTGCCTCTCCGGGGTCGCCAAAGGAATCGCGAAAAGCATGCAATGGCAATAGACCGTCAACAAACCATCTCTGGCCGCCGAGTGGAATAAGAGGTGGCAAATCGCCCGGCTGAGGCGCCGGCATCCGATCCAACAATGTGTCGGCCCATCGACCTCGCTCAATGATGCCCGCATTGCCTCCATACTCATCGACGAGCAACACGAAGGGAGAACCCGAACGAAGCAAAAGTTGAATTCCGTTGGCTACCGGAGCGACTTCAGGCAAAATCGGAACAAGTTGCATCGCGTCCTCAACGGTTTCGCCCTTCGGGAGACGAGCAAGATCGAGGATGCCCCGAATATCGCCCTGCTCGTCGGTTACAGGCGCCCAAGTGCGCTCTTCATTCTGGAGAAAGTTACGCGCCTCGGCGAGAGTTTGAGTTCCACTTACCACGCTTGTGCGCGCAATCGGTCGCCGCAAGGCCCCCGCTCGTAATTCGCCCAACTCAAGCACTTGGCGCAACAGCCCACGCTCAGCATCTGGCAGTAAACCATCATCGCCGTCTTCAAGAAGCTGACTTGCCGCTTCGGAATCAAGCGCGGGCTCTTCGACAGCGACCAGAGGGCCTAGAGAAGCGAGCCGTCGAAAGATTGGCCCGCCCAGAGCATGAAGCAGAGTTGTCGGGGGAAGGAAAAGAAATGCCGCTGTACGCGGATTTCGATGGCCCCAAATCTTGGGCAAGATTTCCCCGAACAGAACCAACAGCAAAATCGCAAGGGCATGAACCGAGAAGGTGGAAGCACCATCGAAATCTCGCGCCATATGCGCTGCGGAGGCAAAGTAAGACAGGTTCACGACAAGGTTCGCAACCAAAATTGTGGCAAGCGCACCGGCCCTGTCTTTCAATAG
The DNA here is from genome assembly GCA_964584805.1 of uncultured Planctomycetales bacterium. Lineage (GTDB taxonomy): Bacteria > Planctomycetota > UBA1135 > UBA1135 > UBA1135 > JABHIE01. Next base: position 1,802 of record CAZPAY010000012.1, read on the forward strand.
GCGGCGAGCAGGAGCCGGAATACCCTGCTTCTTTCCCGCAGTGGACAAAGTGAAAAGAGCGGCTTCTGACCCTGAAAACAGAGCCGATAGCAAGAGCAGCAACAAAGGCGCGAGCAAGGGCATCATGAGTCGGTTGGTTGCGAAAGAGGCAAATCCATGCAAACCTGAAAACCACCGCTTTCGAGATTTGTTGCTTCTAGAGTACCGCCCATTTGAGAGAGTACAGAGTAGGCCAGCGAAAGCCCGAGCCCAGTCCCTGATCCAGATTCTTTACCCGTCACGAAGGGTTCAAACAGGTGCTCCAACATATCTTGTGGAGCTCCTGGGCCGTCGTCGGCAATAGTGACTCGGACGAGATTTGATTGAGGCTCAGCGACATGAATCGTGACGCGCCCTGGAACTACCTTTGAAACGGAGTCGAGCGCATCCAGTGCATTCTGCACCAGATTCAAACAGACGGGAAACAAATCCCCCCGTGCTATCAGGACTTCGATGGGTCGTTCTGGAATTTGAAAATCAAGCCGGTGAGTGGTCAATCGTGACTCAAGAAAAACGGGCAAATCTTGCAAGACTTCCTGTAGGCAAACTTGGCCACTCTCTACCTGTGATGGGGCAAGTTGCAAGAGCCGCTGCACCAATTTTGCGATTCGCTGCAATGCCTCGGCTGTCAAATCTCCATGCCGAGACGCTCGTTCACTTTTGACTTCGCGCCGTAAGGTTTCCAAGCCCTGTAGCGCACCCGCTAAAGGTGAATTGATTTCATGTGCAAGCCCTGCGGCGAGAGTACCCATAGCCGCCAGCCGCTCTTGTTGCGCAGCACGGCGCTCAGCGGATTGCGCCCTCGCCGTGGCTCGCTGAACCTCGCCTTGCAACTCGCCCTGGAAACCATGAATGCGCTGCATCATGGCATACAAGGACGACGCTAAATCTTTCATTTCTGCGGAATCACCAGCCAGGCTCAAAGTAGGTTTAGAGCCTTCTGAAAAGGAGTGCACATCTTCGATGATATTTTCAACGGGGCGCAAAACAGAGCGCTGCAATCCGAAGAAAAGCAAAATGGCTCCGAGCAAAGAGGCCACACCTGCGGCCAATAAGATACGCAAAGAAAGCGGAATCGTGGCAGGCAATTCAGGCAAGCGCACCCAGGCCCCACCCCAAATTGAGCGGTCTGAGCTAAAAGGCTGGTGCATCAATAATGGGATAGCAAGCCCACCCGCCGCTGAAACCGTTTGCGACTCACGACCCGCCTTAGCCAGAGCCCTTGTTATTTCTTGTAGGGGAAAATCTGTTGGTCGAAATCGTGAACCTTTTGGGTTTAAGAAAGTACCCACCGGGACGACCTCCCCATCAAGTTCGAGCACTCGTGTATCTAATATGAGCGCCTCTTCAAACTCATTCCAAAGAGGCCAGCGCAACATTTCAGCCAAGTCGCCGGCGCGCTGAATCGTAAAATTTTGTGAGAAGCGGGCAGTAACCGATTGCTCAATGTGCCGACGCCGTTGGTGCAATTCAGCTTGATTCTGTTGCTCATCTAAACTCACCCAAGCAGCGAGTGCCCCAAGAACAAGGAGGTTGCCTATAAAAAGAAGCAGCGCAAGCCGAACTCGAAGTGAAACGCGTGAGAGCAATTACATCCCCTGGCCAAACTCTTCGAGGAGTTTGAACAACGGCAAGAAAATCGCGAACGCAATCGAACCTACAGCGCCGGCCATTACGATTAGCATGGCTGGCTCAATCATCTTGAGCATAATGTCGAGGGCGCGTGTGTGATCCTCTTCGTAACTTTTACCAATGCGCAAGCACATGCGATCCAGCTCACCTGTCTCTTCGCCAACCTCAACCATCGAAACGACGACATCATCAAATCGACCTGTGCCGCTCATGGCGGCTGCAATGCTCTCGCCTTCTCGAACTTCTTCGCGAATCTCTTCAACGGCCTCGCGATAAACTTCGTTATCCAGTGCGCCAGACAAAATATCGAATGCACGCAAGTGAGGCACGCCACTCGCCACCAAAGTGCCAAATGTAGACGCGAAACGAGTGACCTGCCCTATTTCGGTTAAATGGCCGGCGACGGGTAATCGCAACAAAAAGGCATGCATTTTGAATCGGAACCCATAGGAGCGAGCATAGAAAAACTTGTACAGGAAAACGATTGCTGCTGGCACCCCGATGAAAATAAACCAATACTTTTGGAAGGTATCACTCATCGTAATGAGCGCTTGCGTAATGCCCGGCAATTCTAGATTCATATCCCCATAAAGCTCAGCGAACTTTGGAATTACAAACCCCATTAAGCCTGCGACGACGCCGATCGCCACAACAAAAATCACTAGCGGATATGCAAGTGCACCACGCGTGCGGTCGCGCATGGACTGACTACGCTCTAGGAAATCAGCCAGCCGTGAAAGGACGGCATCCAGCACACCACCTGCTTCGCCGGCACGCGCCATGTTGACGAAAAGTTCATCAAAAACATCGGGGCTTTGTGCAAGGGCATCCGACATGGTTTGGCCTTCTTCGACCATATCGGCGCTATCCAAAATGCTGTCACGGAATCGACCTTCGGGCCATTGATCAGCCAAAATGCGCAGGTTGCGCAATACAGGTAGACCTGCCTCTGTTAGAGTTGCAAGCAAACGAGTAAAACGAACCAAATGCTTGAGCGGCACCTTGCGACTGCTCCGGCGCGCTGAGCCACCTGACGACTCGCTAGACGATGAGCCAGAAGAAGGCCGTGAAGCTGAGATGTTGCGCTGAATGCGTGCCATAGTTATGAATCGTCGTCTTGAGTGCCGTGAACAATCTCATCGAGGGTGGTCACGCCCGTGCGAGCCAAGGCCAAGCCGCGCTCGCGAAGTGTTTGCATCTTGCGCTCTCTCGCGAGGGCTTGCAATGCGTGAGTGCTTGGGTCAGCCAAGAATTGATCCTTAAAGTCACCATCAAAAGGCATAATTTCAAAAATCGCTTGCCGGCCGGAATAACCAGTAAAGTGGCAATGCTCACAGCCTCGCCCCTTGGAAAAGCCATCGCCATTTTCCAGGCCAGCAAGTGCCAAGACCTTGTCGGAAGGGCGGCTGGGCTCAATACATTTTTGACAAATGCAACGAATAAGACGCTGAGCCACAATGCCTTCAAGTGTGGCGGCCAACATGAAAGGTTCAACGCCCAGGTCCACCATGCGCGTCACAGTAGATGCCGCGTCATTGGTGTGCAAAGTTGAAAGGACTAAATGGCCTGTCAGCGATGCCTCAACAGCGATTTGAGCTGTTTCTGGGTCGCGGATTTCCCCCACCAAAATGATGTCAGGGTCTTGCCGCAACATTGTGCGCAAGACGCGTGCGTAAGAAACACCAATTTCATCGCGAACCGGAATTTGCACAATGCCGTCAAGGTCATATTCCACGGGGTCTTCCACCGTAAGAATCTTGCGGTCATCCGTGTTGACTTGCGATAGCAAACTATAAAGAGTCGTCGTCTTACCCGAACCCGTAGGGCCTGTTACCAAAACGATACCGTGTGGGCGCTGAACGAACTGCATCAACTCGTCTTGCTCTTGGATTTCTAAACCTAATTTACCCAAATCAAGTTGTAGATTCCGGCGGTCAAGAATCCGCAAAACAACACTTTCGCCACCCGTAGTCGGCACAGTCGAAACGCGCAAATCAACGATGCAGTTATCGACAGTCATCTCAACCCGGCCATCTTGTGGCATGCGCGTTTCAGAGATATCAAGATTAGCCATCACTTTGATTCTCGAAACAAGGGCTCGGGCCAAGTGAGCAGGAGGCGGGTCAATCTCAAACAACACGCCATCAACGCGCATGCGAATACGGAAGCCACCTGAATAAGGCTCAAAGTGGACATCGGCCGCCCCATCGCGCACGGCACGCGTCAAAATCGATTCAAGCAGTTTTACGATTGGAGCGGCCTCGGCTCCATCGACCATCTGCTCCGCTTCAGCGCGAGCGTCAGCCAAGTTTTGGTACGCATCGCGAACAGCATCTGCCAGGGCATCCACCTCGGCTAAGACCGGGTGAGGTATTACACCTGACAATGTGGTCAAATCCGCTAGTAAAGGAAGCATGCTTGTATCGGAAACAGCGATACGCAAAATCCCACCTTTCAGAGATAGGGGTAAAGCGCCGAAGGCACGAGCCGTGGAGGCATCAACTGCGGCCAGGGCATCGGCTTCGGGAACCAACTGTGCACTAGCGACCCATTCAAGGCCTTGTTGTTGCGCCAATGCTTGTGAGAGGTGCTCGCCACTGATGGCACCTCGCTCAAGCAGCAATTCCCCCAAACGGCTTCCTGTGCGGCGCTGCTCTGACAGAGCCGCCTGCAGCTCGCCCTGCTTGAGCGCCCCCATTGCTAGGAGCACATCGCCGAGTTGACGACCACCTGAAACCATGTTTATGCTGACCCCTCTGCGGATGAACCGCCCAATCTTTGCGCCAAATCACGCGGCTCTTGTGCGTTGCGCATAGCAACCTCTTCTGTAATCGTGCCATCTTGCACAAATTGCAGGAGGTGGTCATCGAGCAGTTGCATGCCCAATCGCCTCTGCGTTTGCATGACCGATTGAATCTTGAAAGTCTCACCCTTACGAATGTGGTTTTCGATTGCAGAATTGCGAGTCATGACTTCGAATGCCGCAACACGGCCATTGCCGTCCGCGCGGGGCAGCAAGACTTGCGAGACAACCGCCTGCAAAGACATCGCCAACTGTGTACGCACTTGCTCTTGTTGCTCTCGGGGGAATTGGTCAACGATACGGTCGACCGTGCGCGCTGCGCCAGTTGTATGCATCGTGCCTAAGACCAAGTGACCTGTTTCAGCTGCAGAAATGGCTGCAGCCGTTGTCTCGAGGTCGCGCATCTCACCGAGAAGAATGACATCAGGGTCTTGGCGCAAAACACGACGAAGCGCTTCACCAAAAGTGGAAACATCTGACCCGACCTCCCGCTGTGTCACGACAGCTTTTTCTGAGTCATGATAAAACTCGATTGGGTCTTCAAGCGTCACAATATGGCAAGAGCGATTGACATTAATCTCGTGCAAAAGCGTTGCCAAAGTTGTCGTTTTACCTGAGCCCGTTGGCCCAGTGACCAAAACAAGGCCACGCGGCAAACCAGACATTAAACGCAAAACTTGCGGAGCACCAATGTCTTCAAAGCTCATGCGGTGAGCAGGAATGCGGCGACAAACCAGCGCATAAGTACCCCGCTGCATAAAAACACTCGCGCGATAACGGTCTTCGCCATGTTCAAAGGCAAAATCACAAGTGCCGCTGTCGTCAAGATCTTGCTTGCGATCAGGTGGCACGATTTCTAAGCAAATCTGTTGGCTCGTTGCAGCATCAAGAACCTGAGTCGGTAACTCACGAAGTTCACCGGATACCCGAATGCGCGGCAATCGCCCCGCAGCAAGATGCAAATCGGAGGCTTCTTGTCGCGCGACATCGTCAAGCCAACCAAACAGAGGTGAAGTAGAAGGTACTTGTGTCATGAATTTGGTGCCTCTTCGAGGTCGTTCTTGGATTCACTTACTCCAGCCATCGTGTCGACGGAGGTGACGCGAAGGACTTCTGATACGGAAGTTTGCCCAGACCGCGCTTTAGCCACCGCATCTTCAAGCAAAGAAGTGTACCGAGAGGAGGATGCCGCGATTTGGACGAAATCGGACGCGTGGTCCATTTGAAACAATGATTCGCGCAAGGAGCCATCCATTTCTAGCCGCTCAAATACACCGATGCGACCACGGTAGCCCGTGCGACTACAAGCGGCACAACCCTTCGCGACCTGAATGGTATCGCCCTCCTTCAGCCCCAGAACTTGGCAAGCCAAAGCATCAGCGGGTTGCTCTTGCACACATTTGTCGCAAAGACGGCGCACCAACCGCTGGGCCAAAACGCCCTGCAGAGAGGTCGCCACCAAGAAAGGTGGCACGCCCATATCAAGCAATCGCGTGACGGCGCTGGGTGCATCATTTGTATGAACCGTTGAGAAAACGATGTGGCCCGTTAGCGAGGCTTGGATGGCGACCTCAGCCGTCTCTCGGTCACGAATCTCACCCACAAGGATGACATTAGGCGCTTGGCGCAAAAACGCCCGCAACGCACGAGAAAAATCAAGCCCAATATGGGGATGCACCTGCACCTGATTGATGCCTGAAATGCGGTATTCGACAGGATCCTCGACGGTTAAGATTTTCTTGTCAGGTCGGTTAAGCGTTTGCAAAGCCGCGTAAAGAGTCGTGGTCTTACCCGAACCCGTTGGGCCAGTCACCAAGAAGATGCCATTAGGGCGCTCAATCAAAGTGCGGAACCAATCTTGCGCATCTGCATCAAGCCCAAGCTCTTGCAGTGAAATCAAATTGGCCTCTCGGTCAAGCAAGCGCATGACGCAACTCTCTCCATGATTCGTGGGCAGAATCGAAACACGAATATCAAGCTCACTACCCTTAACGGCCATGCCGATGCGACCATCTTGAGGCTTACGCTTCTCAGCGATATCCAAGCCTGCAGACACTTTGACATGACTCATCAAAGCAGGAAACAATTCAACGGGGTGTTCGGCGTAAACCTGCAAAGCGCCATCGACGCGGTACCGCACTCGCACAACACCATGAAACGGTTCGATATGAATATCCGAAGCGCGGGATGCAACGGCGTCTTCGAACATCTTGCGGACTAAACGCACAACGGGCGCTTCGTCACTGTCTTGGGCGGCATCCCCTTCCGTCGCCTTCGCCCCACCCGACTCTTTGGGGCCATATGACTTTTCGAGGGCAACACGCAAGTCAGTAGGCGTAGTGATTGCCATGCGAACCTCTCGGTCCAGCAAAAAGCGCAAAGTATCGGAAACAACGGACTTCGCCGGGTCCGAAATCGCCACCACCAAATCATCACCCTTTTCAGCAACAGGGATGGCCTCTAAATCCCAAGCAGACTGTGCATCAAGTAAATCAGTTAATCGACTCGGCGGCGTCTTACCACCCAAATCGACAAACGGCATGCGGCTTTGGCTTGCCTGAGCACGCGCCACTGTCGCCTCATCCACCGCGCCCATTTCAACCAGAATCACCCCCATTGGGAGGCTGCGATTGTTCTGAACGGCTAGCGCCTCGCGGAGGTTATCCTCGGTAATGGCGCCTTTATCGCGGAGAAATTCGCCGAGTGAATTCAACGCCGTTTACGCACCGTGGCGGAAAGTGGAAAAGTGTGTGATTCAATCCCGGAACCCTCAGGGTATGAGACGGTCATGCTACCTGGGTAGCGCCCAAAAGCGACATCCTCATTGAGTTTGACGCGGACTACATAAGAACGACCCGCCTCCTTTTCTACGAGCGTGTGAGTCATTACCTTTGCGGCTTTGCCGTCTATATTAATGATTGGTGAGGGCACATTCACTTGCTCGGTGTTTGCCTTAATCGTAACCAATCGTTGCGGTGTTTCCCCCTCGTTAACGAGTCCAAAGCTCAAGCGCTGCTCAGGCAAATATTGGATGGGGCCTGTAATGGTCGCACGCATTGTAATTTGCAACGGAATATCAAGAGTCGTCTCAGCGATCGCAGATTTAAACATGCGACCGGCTGGCGCGTTGCGCTCAAGGCGAAAAGTGAAGTGCCGCGTTTGGCGCTTGCCCTCTTCATCTAAAGTAGGCTCACCCTTCTCTTGGATTGTGATGCCTTCTGGGACAGTCTTCCAACGCGTGACTTCGAATGGCTCCATGCCAATGACCTCAACCGTGATTTCCGGATCGTTATCACGCAAGTCTCCGTACATGACATCGCCAAACAAAATGGGGTTAGGCTTCAGTTCAAAGACGGGCAGCACAAAAGTCTCAAGCTTGAGTGAATCAGGCAGATTAGAGGCCGTCCCGCGAATTTTAATCGTCGAAGCCTTTGTGCGACGGTAGCTCGCGCCATCAAAAACGGCTGAGATTTCACCTTTTGTGCCGGGAGGGATTTCGCGGCCGAGCGGCCAAATCTCACCATTTATTTTAATTTTTGCTTCAGTGCAACCGCACGATGGATCAAGAGTCGTAATGACCACAGGATCTCCTCCCTCAATGACAAAGGGGAAGCTCAATGGGTATTTGTGTTTTTGATAGGTCTTGCCAAGGTCAACGCTTTTTGTCTCAAAAACGATATTGCTCGTAGACGACCCCGCAGCGAGGGCATCCATGGAGCCTTGGGGATCCGTGGAGTCATAACCTCGCATCACCGAGCCTTGCTCAGCGATAACGGTTGCAGACTCCTCGCTGCCAGTTGGCGCGGAGGCATCAGAGCAACCCAAAACGGCCAAGAGCAGTAAAAGTAAGGGGAATTTCAGGATTCGGTACATCATTTTGACGAGACAACCATACCCACCACTGGGAGTGAGCGCCGCATTTCTTGGCGTTCATCGTCGATTTGGTGATTAAGGCGGAATTCAAGCTGGCCTTTTAACGGGCCAGATGGAAAGCCAACAGGGAGAGGGTGTCGCAACAGGACTCTGTAACGGCTTCCGTCGACTAAGGTTACGCAATCTATGGTGCCTTCTTCTAGCCCTAACAAGTGAACTTCTGGCTTTTCGAGCCAACCTTCGCGCACTCCGACATCAACAGCGGCTTCAATAGGCACACCCGCGTGAAGGGCGCCAAGCATCAAACGACTGCTAGGTTGAAACCATAGTAGACCCGTTTTCTCATAGCGAACGGGGCAGATTACGCTGCGGTTGAGCGAGGTTTGAATCTCAACGAAATGCGTATGCACACCCTCTTCTTGGTCGGGTTCAAGAATGACGACAAAGGACTGCTCAAGCGCGAGTTCCTGGCTGGGAACACCTTCCACGCGAATGCCGACACCAGCAGCGCGAGTTTCCGTAAGGCGAAAAGGCTGCTGCCCCACCACTCGGACTTCGTGTCGTTCTTCTTGATTTGCGTCAAAAGCACCCAAAAGAAGTTTTTCAGGCTGGAGCTGAAAGAGTTGCTTTAGCTGGGCCTGCATATGCAAGACTTTCGGGAAGTCAAAACCGACGCCTCGCAATGTGATGCTTGCGCGTTTCTCACCACTAAAACCAGCCGTCGCGAATTTTGCGCGAACTTCTCCAGTAGAACCTGCTGGCAAGGTTGCGGGAAGGCTTTGAAAAATGCCGTTGGCGTAGAGTTGCGGCTGGAGGCAACCACAACTTTTTTCAAGTGAGTTGATCCGGACTTCGCCGCCCTGAACATCAAAAGAAAAGGCAACATCTAAGATGACACCGCTTTGATGCTTGCCCAAATTCAACTTGGTCTCAGAAAAAACAAGGGCAGCATCCCCCTGCTGGGGCGAGGCACCAGGAGACAAATGGGACGAATCACTCGCCGGCTCATCAGAGCAAGCAAGCAAGAATATGAATGAAAGGGCAAGGAGGAGTTGTCGTCGCATCTCGGGGAGCCCAATATAAAGGAGAGGTCGCCCTCCCATGCTCTCCTTCATGCTGTCTCCCCGCACTTTTCACGCTTCTCTTTTCGCCATATGCATGGCGATGCTCATCCCGGCATGCGCTAGCCCACCGACTTCCGTTCAACTTTTGGCAGAGCACCCCGACTTCAAGACACCCGAAACTGCCGGTCGTAGTTTTTTGGCCGCTCTGAGTTGCAACAACTCGCGCACCGAATACATTTGCATGGCAGAAGGGCTTAAAAGCAGATACGGTGCGACTTACGACAAATGGCTTGTCGCGCGAAAAGAGTTGCTCGCTGAATTAGGCAGTGCAGTTGGGCAAGCGCACCGCCTTGAGCCACTCTCGACGCAGGCCGATGCCGAGGGCGTTTGGGTTATTTGGGGGTACGGCCCCCATGAATTGGGGTTGTTAATGACATCACAAGATTTCTGGGATTTGGAAATTTCAAATGGCGAGAAATGGGGCTCATTTCTAACCCAACCTATAAGCGAAACCGTTTCCGTGAATAACCGTGAACTTACAATCAAGTTAGCGGACCCACTTTTGCGTGGATTTCCACCACAGGCCGATGTTTCTCGGTTTATTATCGAGACGGAGTGGAAGGTTCTTGACATCCTCCCCGCTGAGCGCATTTCGCGCTAACCCCACCCATTCGCCGCCATCCAGCATTGCCTGACTCGACCTCATGACCCCCCCGAAAAAACGCACTTCTAAGTTTCTAGAAACCTTTCACAGCCTACCTCGTCGCGCCAAGCCTCATTATGTCAGCACCTTCGGCCAAGGGATGGCCCCCGGCTGGACCGACAACAAAGTGCTCTTAGGCGGCAAAGGTTCCGGCCTTGCTTTGATGAGCCAGCTTGGGTTGCCTGTGCCTCCTGGGTTCACCATCACGACCGATGCCTGTGTGCATTTCTTGAAGACGGGCAAATTCCCAGCGGGCATGGATCAAGAGATTGATCAAGCGCTGAGTATGCTTGAACGAGCACTGGATCGTAATTTTGGTGATGCAGAAGCGCCATTGTTGGTTTCGGTGCGCTCTGGCGCACAGATATCCATGCCCGGCATGATGGATACGGTTTTGAATTTAGGTTTAAACGACAAGACCGTAAACGGCCTTGCGCAAGCGACCGACAACATGCGGTTTGCTCTCGATTCACGCCGACGGTTTACAGCCATGTTTGGCGACGTCGTTTTGGGGATTTCAGATGAGCATGGCTGCCCATTCGATGCCATCCTGAGCAAGCATAAAGCAAAAGCGGGCGTTGAGGTTGACAGTGAGCTTGATGAAAAAACACTTGAGGCCGTCATCAAGGATTATCGCGCACTCGTCAAAAAGAAAACGAAAAAGGCTTTCCCGGATGACCCGCGCAAGCAATTGTGGGCGTCGATTCGATCCGTGTTTGAGTCATGGAATAATGACCGCGCAAGAGTTTATCGCTCAATGAACCAAATCCCTGATGAATGGGGCACGGCCGTAACCGTACAGGCGATGGTCTTTGGTAATCGCGGTAAAAACTCGGGTACGGGTGTTGCCTTTACGCGAAATCCGTCCACCGGCACAAAGGAGTTTTACGGTGAGTTTTTGATTGATGCACAAGGTGAAGATGTCGTTGCAGGCATTCGCACCCCGTTGCCGATTGCAAAAATGAAGCGCAAGATGCCCGAAGTCTATGCTCAACTCCTCGAAGTACGCGATGTGCTCGAAGAACGCTTCGGCGACATGCAGGATCTTGAGTTCACGATTGAAGACGGTAAATTATTCTTACTGCAGACGCGGCTCGGCAAACGCACGGGAGCAGCGGCCGTGCGCATCGCAACCGACCTTGTTGCCGAAAAGAAAATCTCCGAACAAGAGGCGCTCCTGCGCGTTGACCCAGAAAGCATTACTCAATTGCTCTCACCGGTCTTCAAAGGCTCGGGCAAAAAACAAGCTATCGCAAATGGCCTCTTGCTCGCAAAGGGCTTAAATGCGGGTCCAGGTGCCGCCACAGGCGTTTTAGCGTTCTCTGCAGATGAGGCTGTCAAACGCGCCAAATCCAGCAAAGCCCCCGTCATTTTAGCGCGAGTGGAAACATCGCCTGATGACATCCGTGGCATGAAGGCTTCCGTAGGCATCCTGACCCAACACGGCGGGATGACCTCCCACGCGGCTTTGGTTGCTCGGCAAATGGGCAAGGTGTGCGTTGCGGGTTGCGGCAACCTCGACATTGACTCTCGCTCTGGATGCTTGACCTCTCCCGATGGCCGTGTATTCAAGGCGGGCGATTGGATTTCACTCGACGGCACGACCGGCGAGGTCATAGCCGGCAAAATTGACACCCGCCGATCCGATGTCTTGCGCTCTTTGTTGGGTAAGAAAAAGCCAAGCAAAGATGGCGACGATGTGCGCTTCCGCCGCCTCATGAAGTGGGCGGACAACATCCGCCGCATGAATGTACGCGCCAACGCCGACCAAGCCGACCAAGCTGAAATGGCCATCGCACTGGGTGCCGAGGGCATTGGCCTTTGTCGTACCGAGCACATGTTCTTTGGCGAGCGCAAACTCAAAGCCATGCAACAGATGATTCTGGCCAAAGGTCCGGCCGAGCGTGCCAACGCATTAAAAGTTGTCTTACCTTTGCAACGAAAAGACTTCTACGGGCTTCTAAAAGCAATGGGTTCACGACCTGTGACCGTCCGCACGCTTGATCCGCCTTTGCATGAGTTCTTGCCGCAAGACGAAAAAGGTATGAAAGGTTTGGCAAAGAAATTCGATATGCCACTCAAAGAAATCCGCAAGCGGATTGAGCAGCTGCATGAGTCCAACCCGATGTTGGGTTTCCGTGGCTGTCGCTTAACTTTTGTCGTGCCTGAAATTCTCGATGTGCAAATACGGGCGCTTCTTGAAGCCGCGACGCAGCTGCGTAAAGAGGGTGTAAAAGTTTGCCCTGAAATCATGATTCCTCTTGTAGGCGCCCGCGCTGAGCTAGCCATTCACGAAAAGCGTGTGCGTGCGATTGCCGAAGACATCCGCAAACGAACCAAGGTAAAAGTCCCCTACCTGGTTGGCACGATGATTGAGATTCCTCGTGCAGCTCTTACGGCCGATCAAATTGCGGAAAATGCCGAGTTCTTTTCATTCGGCACCAATGACCTCACCCAGATGACTCTTGGGATGTCGCGCGATGACTCGTCTATCTTCTTGCCGAAGTATGTTGAGAATCGTTTCTACGACATCAACCCATTTGAGTCGATTGACCAAGACGGTGTAGGCACACTCATGGAATGGGCCGTATACCAAGGCCGCGAAACTCGGCCCGATCTCAAAATTGGCATTTGCGGTGAACATGGTGGTGAGCCTCGCTCAGTGGAATTCTGCCACGCCCTGGGGCTTGACTATGTCTCGTGTAGCCCGTTCCGCATCCCGATTGCTCGCCTCGCCGCAGCTCAGGCGACGGTACGGGGATTGGTAAAACCGGACCAGCTCTAATGTCGAGCTGAATAGGCCTTTTATGAATCGAGCAAGCCTCGCGCTTGCTCGACCCAGCCGGCGCCACTCGGGCGACCTTGCCAAACAATTTTGCCTTCTTTATCCAAGAGCAAGGAAAACGGTACATACGGGATGCCGTAATCACCACCCGACCACGACTCTGCCCCGACGGCATAGTTGACACCCATCGAGTCAGCAAACTGTGCAACGGTCGCACGGTCTTCACTCGACATCGACAAGATCACCAGCCCTTTCGGGCCTAATTCGTTTTGCACCTCAACGAGATGCGGCACAACCTTGCGGCAAGGGCCTCAGGTCGATGACCAAAATTCAAGAAAGACAACGCGCCCTCGCAAATCAGCGAGTGATGACGCAATCGGTGGGCGCACCCATGAGCCAACGCGCAATTCCGGAGCCGTCTGCCCCACCGTAAAATCGGATGCGCCAAAAAAGAAACCATAGAGCATCCAGAGCACAAAAGCCCAGAGTGCAAAATCAAGCCAGCGCCGCTTCGGGCGTGCTTGGGGTACCGGCGCCGAATCAGGCAATGGAACTAACCCGTGACTTGAGCCAGGAAGTCTTGTGAGCCGGCATAAGCAGTATCGGGGCAAGAAGCTGTAACAACGGACCAGTCAAGCGCATCGCCCATAACATCGGTCATGCCCTCAGCGTCAAGTGCCTCTTTCACGCGCTCGCCAAAGACACGGGTGCCTTCCGGACCTGTGTGCGGCAGCAAAGCCATGTATGTATTGTGCCCATGGTGAGCCACAACATCGACATCGCGTGTATCGAGGAGAATTACGCTAGCGACTTCAAGCAAGACATCATCGTTGGCTTCGCCGTCAAAAGTGATTCGAACCAAACCCAGAGGTGAGCGAAATCGCATCGAGCGTTTAAATTCTTCATCAAGGCGATGATCCCAGAACTGAGCAGAAAATAGCCCCGTAACGGAGTCGGTCACGCTTGCCAAAAAGCCCTCGCGTGGGGTGCCGTCATCAGCACTCAATCGACCACCGAGTGAAGCCCCCAAATCGGCAGCATCAGCAGCATCGGGCAACTCAGGTTTAACATTGCGGGGTGTGCCAAAAGGTGAGCCCAAACGCTCGGTAAAGCCTGCCACATCAAGCGGCAATGAAACGGCACCCTGAGCACCAACAAAGCGCGCAAGGCCATCAGCGTCTTCGGCAGAACCGCAAGTACCTAAGAACAGCAAAGCGCGGTTATCGCGCAGAAAACCAAGCGCCCACTCATGGATGCTCATGTCACCCGCAAAATCTGGGTCGGCCAAAACCAAGCCGTCCACGCCGCCTGTGGCAGCCAAAGCTTCGAGGCTCTCCACAACCGCAATCGACGCCAATGCGTCACCCGCCGCCTCAGCAGCGGCACGAGCGGAATCAACAAAAGCAGAATCTGCAGAGAGAATGGTGAAGGGGCGTGCGGGCATGAATCTATTCTGTGAAATCGGCGTTGTGGTGAACAGCCTGAACATCGTCATCGTCTTCGATGGCGTCAAGCAAGGTCTGCAATTTGACGGTTGTCTCAGCGTCAACCGTAATTTCATTTTCAGGGACGTAACGAATCGATGCCTCGACCATTTCCCAACCTTTGGCGTCGAAGGCCTCTTTCAGAGGGATGAACATGCCAGGCTCGGCCTCGACCACGAAAATGGCTTCTTCTTCGGTGCTGACATCATCGGCACCGGCCTCGAGGGCGACTTCCATGACTTCGTCTTCATCGAGCTCACCTCGCAGAATCGCGAAGGTCGACTTGCGCTCAAACATATAAGCAACCGAACCGGCGTTGCCCATGTTGCCGCCTTTTTTCACCATAATTTGACGCAGATTGCCGATGGTGCGGTTGCGGTTATCGGTAAGCGTCTCAATCATGATGGCGACGCCGCCTTGACCGTATGCCTCGTAGAGCACATCTTCTGGCTGAGGACCCTCAAGCTCGCCGGCACCTTTTTTGATTGCGCGGTCAATCGAATCGTTGGGCATGTTGTCGGCCTTGGCTCGCTCAATGGCGTAACGCAAAGGTAAATTCATGGCAATATCTGAGCCGCCCTGACGCGCGGCTGACATGATGAGCTTTGCCCATTTCGAAAAGATCTTCCCGCGCTTAGCATCCATTTTGGATTTTGTGCGCTGGATGTTTGCCCAATGTGAGTGTCCTGCCATGATTTGTACTTTTTAGGATACCGCCTGCGGGCCCAATGCCCAAACTCTATGCGATGAATCTATGCGGTGAAGGGAGTCGACAAAAGCGATTGCCGTGTAAATGAAAGGAGACCGTCGCAAAAACGACGGTCTCGCTCGAAGCTTGGGCTCGAAGGCCTAGCGCTTGCCCCACTGATGACCACGGCGAGCGCCGTGACGACCAGGCTTTTTACGCTCAACCATGCGTGGGTCACGCGAGGTGTGGTTAGCGTCGCGAATGGCACGCTCAGCATCAGGGTAAAGAGCAATCAAAGCCCGACCCAAGCCCATGCGCACTGCGCCAGCTTGACCTGTAATGCCACCGCCTTCGGCGTTAACAAACACATCGACTTTCTTTGCAACCTTGATGGTATCAAGAGCCATCACGCAGACGGCTTGGTCAAGTGAGCGAGTGAAAAACTCAGTCATTGGCTTGCCGTTGACGACAAACTGACCGGTACCCGGGCGGATGCGCACGCGAGCGCGTGCATTTTTACGACGGCCGGTGCCCCAGTGATAGGTACCTTCGGTCAAATCGTTAAGACGACCCGTTGGGTCGATTTGCGGTTCTTCGGCGATTTCTTCGCCAGCCATCTCTGGGTTAACGGCTGCGGTCATCGCGTCGGCGATTGGGTTGTCATCCAAATCGGCAGAAGTTTCTTTTTGCTCTTCCATGATTAAGCGTAAAGCTTGAAGGGTTGTGGCTGCTGTGCCGTGTGTGGGTGCTCGGAGCCTGCGTAGACATGAAGCTTTTTGAGCATCGTGCGACCCAATTTATTCTTAGGCAACATGCGTTGGACAGCCTTGTAGAGAATCTGGTCAGGCTTGTTTTCCATCATGACCGCGTATGGAGTCTCGCGACGGCCACCCGGATAGCCCGTGTGGTGGACATAAAACTTTTCTTCGGCTTTCTTGCCAGAAACGCGGACTTTCTCAGCATTGATGACCACGACGGAATCGCCGGTGTCAACATGCTCAGAAACGGTTGGGCGGTGCTTGCCCATGAGAACCATGGCAATATCGCGCGCGAGATGGCCCAAAGTTTGACCTTCAGCATCGGCGATATGCCAAGCTGCAGTGTGTGTTTGGGCCGTAAGGTGGGAGGTCGTAGGACGCATGTCTTGATGCGGCTAATTGCCGCTGAAATGGCCGAGCATTCTACGCGCAAGCCGCCTCTAGGGCAAGAGCTTCCGCACTAGGCTTTTATTGGCGAGTAATTCCCAGCGTACACCGAGGCCTTCTGGGAGGTCATCGCCTGCCGCCCAATACTCTAAAAGCTCAATATCCCGCGTATTTCCTGCACTTTTGGGTGCATGGAGTGGGGCGTGCTCAACCCATGCCACAACGGAACTTTTTTCAGGAAAATCGACTTCATGCCGACGCGGAGGGCCCAGTTTGACAAGTCCCTGGCCTTCATGGGCCACCCGAGTCTCGGCCATGCGACTTTCAAAGGCCGATGGATAGAGGTGCAAATCAACGGGTTCGGACTGATCCGGGACGCCGAGCAAGAGCAGCAACCCCGCCAAAGACTCATAGGCTGGCCTGCGCCTCGCAAGGCCGAAAGCTTGAATAGCCAGCAACCCAACCAAAAGCAAAAGCGCACGATGGCGAGTCGAAGTGCTCTCTAGAGACATTGGGCTCAAATGTGGAGGCGCTCGAAACCACCAAGTTGGCACGAAATCATTTTCGACAGGAGCTGCATGGTGCCATAAGGACACTTGAGTCAATTCACTTGGAACATCCCGCTGTCCGAGGACAAGCGCCGCCTGCAACAAGAGGGGGACACAAAGGCAGAGTAAGCCTAGCCAAGCAACTTGGCGACGAATAAGGCTAGGCAAGGCTAGCACAAGATTCACAGCTACAACGAGCGAGAGCGACAGCCATAGCGACGCATCAGGGCGCAATGCATGAAGCAAAAAGACTGCCGGTAAATGGCGGAAGGCAGCATGCCAAGCAAAGTTGCCCTCACGGTCGAAACCCCACTCTAAGCAGGCCGCTGCCAAAACAGCGCGGGCCGGGGTCAATGGCGCCCAGATGGCCGAGATAGCCCAAACGAGCAGAACAAGCCAAGAAGGGAGCCTTGAAAGGAAGCTCACTGCCTTAGTAGATGAAATTCAACGGGATTCCCCATATCGTCGATTGCAGTCATTGCGGGGGAAGAAACATTTAGCGACTGAATGCCTTCGAGGTTGGGGTAGCGCTTCAGAGCCTCGTTTAGCCTAGCCAACCTCACGGCAAAAGCAGGAGTGATGCGAGTAGCAAAATGTACAGGATGCCCCCATTCAATGCGCTTGCCATTACTCAGCACGAAAGAAACGGGGACAGAAGTTTTTGTAGCCTCGGTCAGATAATCAGGTGAAGGCTCAATGCGAGCAATCTGCAAGCGGCGGTCTTTGCGTAGATCATAGGCCACTTCAGTTGCGTCAAGTGCAGATTGCAAATAGGTGTTAGAAATAACTTTACCCGGCGTTGGAACGACATAATCACTCGGCGCCTGAATCTGAATCAAGGGCTCGAGGATTTGCGACTGCAAGCCATCAGGGAGAATCACACCCATGCGCCCCACTACAGCAAGGTGTTCACCTCGGCGGACCAAGATCGCACGTGGGCGACGCGGCGTATAACTCAAACGGATGCCATCTGGCAAAGTACGAGCAATCTGGACCGACCCGGGCTTGACCCACGGCAATTCTTGAACGCAGCGATAAGCAGCCTCTTCAGCATGCGGTTCCTGGATCGACAGGTCAGGAATACGGCCAAGCGCGCCTTCTAGACTGGCCCGCCAAGCAAGGGGAAGATTTTGGGGCCATTGATCGACGCGATAATCTGACAAATTACGGTCGGCAGCACCACCAGATGGCACAAACCACAAAACAAAAGCGACAAAAATCGCACCGAGGCCAAGCGTGAGGGGGGGCTTCATGAATCTAATTTAGCTTGCCGCAGCCTTTGATTCGAGCCATCCTTTAGACTTTACGCATGCCGGCACTAGGCCCCACCAACTTTAAGGGTTTTGCCCTCTCCACTTTCCAACGATCCGCCGCCGCAGCGATGGACGCCGGTGAAAATGTTTTGGTTGCCGCACCGACGGGCGCAGGTAAAACTCTGGTTGCAGAATATGCCATTCATCTTGCCACCCAGCGGGGTATGCGCTCCCTTTACACGGCCCCCATCAAAGCTCTGTCCAATCAAAAGTTTCGCGACTTTGTCGAAGACAAAGAAATCGGCGACGCTGGCTTAATGACGGGTGACATTACTCTTGCCCCTGAATCTAAAGTTTTGGTGATGACCACCGAAATTTTACGCAATACCCTCTTCGAGAACCCTGAGCGTTTGCACGATGTTGGCGTCGTCGTCTTTGACGAAATCCATTTCATGGACGATGTCGAGCGCGGCTCGGTCTGGGAAGAGACCCTTATGTTTTTGCCCAAAGATGTCATGGTTGTTTGCCTATCGGCAACGATTGACAACCTCGGTCAATACGCCACTTGGCTTGAGCGAGTGCGTGAACGCCCCGTGCGCGTCGTGGAAGAAACCAAGCGACCCGTCCCGCTGAAGCACTCCTTGTTTCACCCCAAGGCAGGCATTTTCCCTCCTTCACGCCTCAAGCCAATCCGAAAACGATTCCTTGGGCATAAAAAAGACAAGGCCTTTAAGCGACGCAACGATCGCCCGCTACTCGACGAGTTGATTCAAGATGAGCGCCTGCCGCTTTTATACTTTTGCTTTTCACGCAAGTTATGTGAGCGCAAATCAACGACCGAGGCCAAGTATCGACGCCTGCTCTCGAAAAAAGAAAAAGAGAAGGTAAGCACAGTCTGGGAGGAAGGGAAGGAAGAATTTTCTTTTGA
Organism: uncultured Planctomycetales bacterium; assembly: GCA_964584805.1. Taxonomy (GTDB): domain Bacteria; phylum Planctomycetota; class UBA1135; order UBA1135; family UBA1135; genus JABHIE01. Next base: position 20,747 of record CAZPAY010000012.1, read on the forward strand.
AGATCGCCGTGGCCCCATGCGTACGCTCAAAGAGCAGGTGATGAGTGGAATTGCCGCACATCATGCGGGCATGCTCCCTCTGCACAAAGAGATGGTTGAGCGCTTGTTTACGCGCGGCTTACTAAAAATTCTATATACGACTGAGACATTTGCCATGGGCATCAACATGCCCGCGCGAGCCGTCATCTTTGATTCCCTCATGAAATTTGACGGCATCGAATTTGACTACATGCGCACCCGTGACTATCTGCAGATGGCAGGTCGTGCTGGCCGCCTCGGCATGGACGACGAGGGCTTGGTTTATTCTGTCTTAACTTACGATGATGTGCTTGATGCGCCAGTCCACCGCATTATGGCTGGCAAAGTCGAACCCATCACGAGTCGATTCAATCTGGGCTACGCGACGCTTGTTCACCTGCATGGGTTGGCCGGCCGCGAAGCTGCCACCGAGGCGTGGAATCGCTCTTTCGCTGCATTCCAAGCTCGCGAGCACAGCAACAAACGCGAAGAGCAAAACCGTCGCCGCACCAAAGCTCTACTCGACAAGCGATATGAGTTTTTGGACGCAATGGGCTTCATCGGAAAAAACCGCGAAGTCCGCCCCCGCGGGCGAACCTGCCTGCAGTTGGCAGGGTATGAAATCCAGCTCACCGAGTTGCTTTACGAGGGCATCCTAGATGATGCAGACCCCCCGCAACTTTGCGCACTAATTGGAGCGGTAATCCATGAGGGCCGCAAGCGGGATGAATTCCCACCGCGTGCCGTCCGACCATTCCGTGAAATTATCCGTCGGGCAACAGCCGTCATTCAGCATGCACAAGATACCGAGGTTGATTGCGGTTTAGCTAGTTCTTTGACCGGGCTTGACATAGGTATGTCACCTGCACTTTATGAATACGCAATGGGTGCGCGTTTTCAAGATTTAGAGCGTTTTACGAGTGCGGCGCCTGGCGACTTTGTGCGCGTTGCCCGCATGGTTGTCCAATACTTGCGGCACTTACAAACCATTTGTAAAAACGATTACACGGAACTGCATGAGTCACTCGATCAAGCAATTTTTTGCTTGTACCGAGGGCCTGTCGATGTCCGAGCAGAGCTGGGGCTTGATGACTCTGCCAAACCGGAAGCATGATGAATTTATTCCTGCTCTTCCCGCTCATTCTTACTGCGCTTCAGGTAGACACAAATTTCAATGTTTGGCAGTCGGCACAAGATCACATCGCAGCTACTTACGGCATCGTTTTTGCTGTTTCAACAACAGTAGAGTTGCAAACTGAGAAGACATGGTCGCTCGCAAGCGCAACACGCGGCGAGATGCAATTCACTCGCGATTTGAAGGGCCGTTTTTCTGTAATACAGTCGAGACATTCCAAGGCAAGCGAGGTCGACGATTTTCGGCTCCATGGTGGCTGCGATGGCGATCAAATTTGGCTTGCCGATGCCAGTTCAAAAGTTTGCCAAAGCATGACAGCGAACAAGAGCAACCTTTTGCATTTACTCGGTGGTTTCCGGTTGCTCAAGAAATGGCTTGGCATTCCAGAGATGCTGCCAGTCCCAACGATGGAGCGAAGACTCGGGCAAAACGGAAGTTACTCTCTAACTTTCACAACGAATTGGGGGCAAGAAAGCTATTCCTTCTCGGCGGCTAATGCATTGACTTCAATGACACGCACAACCAGTGAGGGGCAAATCCGTACGACCCTCACTTTAACACTCAAAAGTCGACACTCAAAAGTCGACTGCAAAGACTGGGCCAGCTCTCCCCCTAAAGAATACACCTTCATCGGTGAGCCAAAATCCTCATGACACAAGAAGGCATTCACTTAGTCGACTGGCTGCGCGGGCCGCGCATCTGGCGCAAAGACATTCGTCGCCCAAAAATCCGAATCGCGCCTGGAACGATTGTTCCCGTTTTTGACAAGAATGAAACACTTGTTTGTTGGGGCATTTGGCACCCTTCTTCAATGATTGCTGTGCGTGTCTTGCGACGCGGCGAAGAAGAACCCACGCATGAGTGGCTATGCGAACAAGCAAAGCGCGCAGCGCAGTTGCGCCTTGACGACCCAGACATCCCAAACGATGTCTGCCGCGTTCTTCATGGCGAAGGTGATGGCTTCCCGGCCCTCATTGTGGATCGCTATGGCGACCTGCTTGTGGCTGAGGCTTACAGCGAAAGCGCCTTAACGCTTTTCGACATTATCCGCAAAGCATTACACCAGACCCTGGGTACATCCCACCACCGCCTTACTTTGGGCAAGAAATGGGCCCAAGCGGAGCGCACCGAGCCCAAGGCCGAAGATTCGATGGGAGCGCCCCGTATTATTAAAATTAATGAGCATGGCTTGCGTTATGAGCTTGCTTTTAATCAAAGCCATAAAACCGGCTTCTTTTGTGATCAACGCGAAAATCGATTGCTCTTACGCAAGTTAGTTGAATCAGAAGCAAAACGCTTAGCTCGCCCACCCCGCGTGCTCGATGTCTGCTGCTATTCGGGCGGCTTCTCGTTGAATGCCGCAGCAGGCGGCGCAGGAGAAGTACTTGGCATTGACCTAGATGAAACGATTCTTCCTCAAGCCAAGCGCAATGCAAACTTAAATCAATTCAAGCAAGTCAAATTTGTGCAGGCAGATGCTTTTTCTTATTTGCGCACTTTGGCTCGTAATGAACAAACTTACGACATTGTGATACTCGATCCTCCAAAATTCATCAACAGTCGTCGAGAATGGGAAGAAGGGCAAGCGCGTTATCACGACCTAAACAAGCTTGGCATTCCGTTGCTTAATAAGGGCGGATTACTCCTGACTTGCTCCTGCTCAGGGTTATTCCAAAGCATCGACTTGCAAGAAACAATTCGTCGCTCTGCTCGTTTGCGACCGTTGCGCATGCTCCGCGAAACCGGCGCTGGCCCCGACCACCCCGTTTCAATCGACTTCCCGGAAGGCCGCTACCTCAAAGCCTTCTGGTTGCGAGCGGATTAAAGGCCCCTACAACAGGGCTGCGGGTTATCGATCAAGGTCGACCACAAAGCCCTTCAGGCCTTTTACGCCATCGCGCGTTACCATGCGCAACATTAAGACTTCATCTTTGCCGTCGCCGTCAAAATCTTGAGCCGTCAATGCTTGTTCGAGTCCATCAGTTGAAGATGCCTCGCGAAGGAAGAGCGGCTTCTTGCCTTTAGCGAGATTAAGCAAAGTAGACTTTTGCTCATAAACCCAGCCGAGAAGCAAATTTTCGTCAATCGATGCGTCACCTTCGGTTGTGAGTTGTTGGCGCAAAAAATCCTCATTAATGCTATTGAGCTTCTCGACATCAGGAACCAAGCCAGCATAAAGTGAAAGTGCGCCTTCCCCATCAAGGATGGCCAAATCAGTAGCTTCTTGGTTGCCGTCGAGGTCAAGCACGAGACTCACCGAGCGACGAACCGCGCGCGCCTCATCCCTGCGCTCAAGAAGCCCAAAGATTGAATCACTCTTAAACTTAATGCGTTTGGAGTGCATCGCATGTTTTTCAAAGCGACCGTTGCCAAGGCCCTTGTAGGCCAGCAAGTCAAAATCAATACGGACTGGGAATACGGCCCAAGACAGCATCTGCGCAAGCCCAATGTCTTCAATTTTCAAAAAACACAAATCGGGGAATTCGTCCTCGTCGATCGGCTCAGCGAAAGCGTATAAAACATTCCCATGCAATCGAAACTGATCTCTTGCGCGCTGCTCATCGAGACCGTTTTCGCCACCCATGTAAATCACAATCGTGTGACCCACCAACAAAATCATGTCGAGCGCGCCATCCTGATCAAGATCCGCCCACTCTTCTGAAACGAGATGCTTGGTGAGGGATGTCAAATTACTTGCGTTGAACTCAATCTTGCCTGTCGATTCTGAGAAACGCGAGAGGTCGATCAGGTTGGGGCTGGAAGATAACCCGTCTGAAGTCGTCAGGTATTGGCGAATGGCATCAGAATCACTGCGCTGCAAATCAGCGAGACCATCGCCATTAAGGTCTTGCATCTCAAGGGGCGGTACTTGATAAGTGCGATTCACCTCGCCGAGCAAACCACCTCTCGCTCCACCCATCGAGAGGCTTACCTTTGCCGCATCATCAATAGTAACGGGCTTGCTGAAACCCGAAAGATTGCCGAAGGAAAGTGCCACGCCCTCACCCGCAGGCAAGATCAAATCAGCGTATCCATCTTGATTCAAATCATCCACGAAATCCGCGCGTCGATGGCCTCGGGGGAATGAGGAAGGCTTTCCTAGTTCGCTTGCCAATGGCGGCCCCCATGCAAAGGAATCCTCTTGGAGAATCAATCGGCGCATTGTTTGGCCATCTTTGACATGCAAAAACACCAAGCCTTGACCGAGGTCAGCGACCGTCCAGATTCCAGAACGACCAGGAAGCGTCAACTCATGCGTGGACGACTGGCCAAAGACTGGAAGTAGAGTCAAGGTGTCTCCATGAGTTGCAATGCACTCAAGCGCGGGATCATCATCAAGCTGTACAAAGGCAAGATGTTCAGGAACAGTATCTAACTCAAAACCTTGAATCGATTGAAGTGCGGGCAGAAGCAACAGGAAGAACATCATGGGCGAATACTCACAAATGTTTCCACGGCATCTTCGTGAATGATGAGCATGTCACCCATGGCATCGTTATTAATATCTTTCACTTCAACCAAAGCAGCCAAAGCATCAATCGGGGCGTGCCATGTCGAACTAGAAGAAAACCGAAGCCGCCTCCCTCGCTTCTTGAGAAGACGCACTTCAATCGCACCACTAGGAGTGGGTTCGAGCAAATCGACCAGCCCGTCGCCATTAAAATCTGCATCGAGGGCAGGCACAACAGTGAGCGCAGTCACATCATCTACATTGTATTCTCGCTCCCAAGCTGTCGAGGCACGAGACGGGAATCGCCCTGCTTCATCCGCAAAAAAAATCGCCACCTTATGAACGGCCTCAACTGATTTAAGAGTGATGTCAGCGACAGAAAGCGACCATGCGCTTAGCCCTAAATCAGGTCGACCATCTCCGTTTAAGTCGCGCAGCGTAGTATTCAAAAAAGAAGACTGCAACGAGGCAAAGGCATCTGGGCGACCGAGTGAACCCTCGCCACTCAAGGCATCGTAAAAGAGGGCGGCCTGCCAATCTTGGGTGAAACCGAAGCTAACATCTTCAGCACGGGTGAGTAGCAAGTCGGCCGCAGACGATCCGCCAGCGTGGACGACCCGCAAGTCAGCTAGCGACCAATCTTTTGTGGGTACCTGAATCTTAAAATCAGGTGATGAGGAAAAAGAAAAACCTGTTTCAGCATCTGCTGTTTTTGACTGCAAATGTACGCGTATCTGACTGTCTTGGAACCAAAGCAAGTCCACGAGACCATCGCCGTTTGCATCAGATAACATTGGCTGAGGCAAAGTGTTTGAGGCATGGAGCAATATGGGCTCCGAAAGTTCACCTATATGCTCGGCCGGCACAAACAAATCAGCAAGGCGCTCAGCATTCACGACGGCGCGCGCCCCACCGACAGAAGCCGACGCCATGGGCCGACGCTCAGCGGCGCCCGCGACCTTGACCTCACCTAACACCTGACCATGGCCAGAAATGATTTGATAACCGTCATGAAGAACAAGGGCAAAATCACTCATGCCGTCGCCGTCAATGTCGGCGATGGTTTCGAAAAAAGGAAAGGACTGATTCGAGGGCATATCCAGCAACATGGGCGCATCGACTATTTTTTTCAAATTGCCGCGGTAACTCGTTTTGCGTGGAGAAAACGAACGCGCACTATCAGCCGTCAAAAACAGAATTTCCAACCCAGGCTCATCAGGCCGGAAGTCCCCGACGCCCCAAGAAACAAAACTCTTGTGGACATCAATAGTGCGATCGGGCTCGGCAGGAAAGGCACCACTCGCCCGTTGCTCAAAAACATCAATCTTGCGTGTGCCATCAACCCCCAATCTAGCAAGCAACAAATCATCCCTCTTATCGCCCGAAATATCAGCCCATTCGTACCATAAAACTTCTCCATCGAAGAGTAAGCGCGAATGCACATGCTCTAAATCTTGAGGAGCACTGAGGTTCAAAGCCAAAGCGCAAAGCATGAATGTAAAAATCATATTTCGGAGCGAATGCCAGCAGAGAAGTCACTTTCAAGGACGGCCTCACCCGTGCGCCAGGAAAAGAAACCGAGGATGGAATATTCAACTTCTGCGCCGACCGACGATTTACGAAACACCGAGAGGAAGAACAAATCGCCGAGAGTCAATAGTTCACGACCCTCTGCTCGTTGCTTCTCCCAATGAATGATAGGCCAAATTGTGAATTCGGTGAAAACGCGGCCTGGATCCCAAGTGTGAGCGTCGAGGGATTCACGCTCACCATTCGCATGCTCAACTTCCAAAGCAAACTCTTGGCCGGGCTCCAGGGTTAAGGCGCAATTTCGCACAAAGTTAGCGGCAGAGCCAATGCGTTGCCCATCAATAGAAAGCAACAAGTCACCTTCGCGTACTCCGGCCTCGAGTAGCGGGCTGCTCGGAGCAAGGTAGGCGACAAGAGCATGCTCGCCTGATATGGAATCGGAAAAGGCCGCTCGCAAATAGATGCGCTCGACCTGATACAAGACACGGCTTGGGCCACTTGCGTCTCGCATCGTCAACTTAGCCGTCACTTCTCGGACTTCTGCCCCTCGTTGAAAATGAAGGGAAACCTCCTCAGAGGCCTCAAAACCGCCCAACAGGGCTTCCAGTCGCTCGGGATCGTCCACATCAGTCTTGTTGAAACGAAGCAGAGTGTCACCTGCGCGTAGGCCAGCCTGGGCAGCCGGTGAATCTTTGACGACTCGTCGAATCCGCACACCCGGTTGTAGTTCAAGAGAGTCGATGTCATCTAAATCATCTAATTCCGCGAGCCCCTCGGCGTGAATCAATTCGACATCAGCCCCCAACCAAGCACGCGGAGAGTCATCTTGATCCGTGACACCCTGAAGAGCGAGCAAGTCAGCGGGTAAGGAAACCTGCTCGGATTGAATCGAGCAAGACGCCAATAGGCAAAGAATCGGCGGCAGGAGAGAAATAGCTTTCATGGATTTATAAAGCGCGTTTCCGGAAGAGAGAAAGGGAGAGAATGACAAAAAGCCAACCTGCAACGGCAGCGGCAACATAGCCAGCAATCAAACTGGATGGGTCGGGAGCCGCGACATCGTTAAAACCGTCGGCAATGGCACCTGCATTTTCGAGCACACTCATGGCCCCATTGCCGGGAAGCCAACTCATAAAGACATAAGGGGCGACATCATCGTATTCACCCGCGAAAAACCCACCGTAAAGGAAAAGTGACCCTAGTGCGATTCCCGAGGCTAAAGCACCCGTCCGGAACAAAACGGAGAGAAAGAGAGCAAACAGGCCAAGTGCCATCAAGGATGGAATCCCGGCAAGGAGAGCATGAAAGACCCCCTCGCGCACCTCTGCCTCAGAGAATTGAAAGATTGGAATGAGTTCCCAAAAGTCATCTTTAAAATCGTCGCCACTCTCTGTGTCAAAAGTAGGGATACCGACAAAAGCAGAGGCCTCTTTTTCGGTCATGCCTTCATCGAGTTGCTTGACCCAAAGAGCCAACTCGTCAGCGCGGATGCCATGTTCAACCAACCAACTATCAAAATTTGCGATGACTTCAACATCTTCGGTTGCACCCATCGGTGGCGCAACCACATGCCCCCCATCAAACAAAAGAGCCGCAACCAAGAAAGACGCAACAATCGCTTCGATGGCAAAAACGAAAGGAAGAGTAACCGCGACTTTTGCACGAGCCATCATGTGCACCGTGCGGGATGCTCCGCGAGATAGCGGGTCGCGCACGACGCCGGCAGAGGCTTCACGCGGCAAAGCGCCGGCTAAAAGCACGAGTGCGAGCAATTCGGCGACGATTAAGCCCGTCTGCGCACCCTCAGCAAACCGCGGCCATAGATTTTGGTGTGCGACCGAGGCTGAATCCGAGTAAATCGCCCAAGAAACCAGCACACGCGCAACGGACACCACAACAACGGCGAGCATCGCTAAGCGAACTTGGCGGCGATGAGCTGCTGCCCACAACTCGGCGTAGGAGGCACGAATAAACGCTTTCATGACTGCGTTACCTGCAATATCGGTTCAATGGGGCCATCGGCGACGCTAAGTGCTTGAGTAAAAACATCGACCAGTGTGGCCTGTTCGGGTGCAAATTCAGTAAGTCCAAATTCCTGGTTTGCGAGTTGAGTCAACAACAACTGCCAATCCGTCTCGCCTGAAACACGGCAAAAGAGTTGCCCCACTCCGCGTTTTTCTACGGATGAGACCTCTGGGAGTTGCTTCAAATACTCTGCTGCTGCAGTCACTTTATCCGCCGTGAACGCAAGGCGTAAACCATCGCCTGCTTGGCGTAGTAGCTCGCGCGTTTCCCCCTGGAGGATGGTGTAGCCCTGCTCAATCATGCCAACGCGCGTGCAGACATCTTGAACCTCGCGCAAATGATGCGATGAAAGCACGACCGTGACACCTTCATCAAAAGCCAATCGGCGAAAGAGCCCAATCAGCATTTCAACGCCCTCGGGGTCGAGCCCGGAAAGGGGCTCGTCCATGACGAGTAATTTAGGTGAACCAAGTAACGCTCGAGCCACCGCAGCGCGACGACCTTGGCCATGAGACAAACGATCACCACGATTATGTTGACGATAAGTCAGGCCGACCAACTCAAGCACCTCATCAATGCCGCGACCGTTCTCAATGCCCCCGCGCAAAACGGCAAGCTGCAAGTTTTGCCGCACCGTCAGCGAATCATCTAAACCAGGCGGATCAAGCGCCACACCAATCGGCACGGGGCAAGTATGCAATGCAGAGCCCGGCACGCCAAAAACGCGGCAGTCGCCCGCACTCGGTGGCAAAAAGCCCAAGATGCAGCGCAGGCTTGTGGTCTTGCCCGCACCATTGCGGCCGAGCAAACCGTAGAGATCACCTTGGTCAACGCGGAGGTCAACGCCTTTCAGGATTTCCGTGCCACCAAGCTTTACACAAAGCCCGTTGGCAGACAGCGCAGGTTGAGAATTCGTCGCCATCAAATGCGCTACAAGCCAGGCATCTGTGGAGGCTTGGTATGGCCCGAAAGATCGCCCGACGAGTCACCAAGCAGTTCTTTGATTGAGCCGAGGCTACCCAGAACATTGGCACTCTCGTAGGGCAAGAAAACGGTCTTATCACCACGGCCCTCGCTCGCAAGCTTTTCGAGCGTCGACAAGTAGGACAACGCCACTTGGTATTGCGCAGACGATGTGCCCTGCGCCGCAAGCGCATTTTCAACCCGCTCAAGTGCTGCGGCTTCCCCGTCGGCACGCAACACAGCAGCCTGGCGGTCACCCTCAGCAACGGCAATTTGAGAATCACGCTCACCTTCAGCGCGCAAAACTTTGGATGCCTTGACGCCTTCCGCCTCAAGAATCGCGGCACGACGCTCACGCTCGGCTTTCATTTGTTTTTCCATGGCCTCACGGACGGATTCAGGTGGCTCGATATCTTGCACCTCAACACGGTTGACTTTTACGCCCCACTTGTCGGTTGCCTCATCAAGCACCTCGCGCATCTTTTTGTTGATTTCGTCGCGCGAAGTCAAAGTCATATCAAGCGCCAAATCGCCAATAATGTTACGCAGAGTCGTTTGCGCGAGTTTTTCAATTGCGTTTGGCAAATTGGAAATCTCATAAACGGCGGCCTGTGGATCGGTGATTTGATAATAAAGCAAACCATTAATTTCGATCATCACGTTGTCAGCGGTAATTACTTGCTGACTCGGAAAATCAAAAACTTGCTCGCGCAAATCGATCGAGCGGGACATCGTAGCAATCATAACGGTCGCCCCATCTCGGGCACGACTTTGCGTGCGCCATGAAATCGGGCGCGCTTTATCAATGATAGGCCAAATGATATTGATGCCTGGAGTAAGTGTGCGATGGTACTTACCCAAACGCTCAATAATAATGACTTCGGCTTGCTTGACTGTGCGCAAGCCCATCGCGCCCATCACGATGATGAACACTACGAGAGAAAGAATGATGAAGAGGCCTGGGCCTGGCATGAGAGAAACTCTGCTTAAAGGTGAGAAAAGGAAATCATTAGGCTACCGCGTCGACGATGACTCGGTTTCCTTCCACGCGTGCTACTTTCACGCGGGTATCCAAAACCAACTCGCTCTCGCAAGATGATTCCGCGCGCCATTCTTCGGCGCCGATTTTGACAGCACCCACGCCGCCCACACTCGCGGCTTTGGTAACGGTGCAAACTTTACCGACCAAACCGTCGACATTGGTGGCTGCCATGTGCGGCGTCAGCCATTTCTGCAAGAGCGGTCGCAAGGCAAAAAACGAAAGGAAAGTCACGATGCCAAAAACAGCAATCTGAATCTTTAAATCGTGAAAACCAAATAGGTCAGTAAGAGCCGCTCCGAGGCCGCCAAAACTAAGACACAGCAAGACAAAACCGGGTGTCATCATCTCGAAGATGGCGGCGCCGACGGCGACCATCAACCAGACATGCCAAGCGTAAAGTGTGTCAAAAGTAAAGGCCGCGGAAAACTGCTCCCAAAACGAAGGGTCCGTGGCATTCTGCATGTTGTCGAGTATACGCAGTGGAATCTACTTTATTAGGCCTAAAGCCACATCAATTGCTTTCTCAAGCTGGCGGTCAACCCCTTTGGCATAATCACCTGGATAATTCTCAACCGGATAATCTGGTGGGCAGCCATTCAATTCCATATTGGTGCGCTCATCATTGTTCACATACCAACCTCTAAACGGCAAACGCACCTGGGCCCCACTCATTAAAGTCGCACCGCCCGTTGAAATGACTGCGCCGTAAGTTTGCTTGCCAACAATCGGACCGCGACCCAGCGTCTTAATCGCCCAAGAGAAAATCTCAGCATTGGAGTAAGAATTCTCATTACAAAGGACAACGACAGGCTTGTCCCATGTTGCAAAAACCCGACGGCCCTGTGGGTAGCCTTCCCCGCCACCGCGCGGAATGGTGCGCGCATGATCTTCCACCATCAACATGGCAAGCGTCATATCGGTTGTCCAACCTCCGCCGTTCTCTCGAACATCAATCAGCAAGGCATCTTTGCCGTGACCCGCAGCGTACAGATCCCGCTCAAATTCAAGCAGACTGCCGGTGCCCATACCTTGAATATGAATGTAGCCCACGCGACCACCGGAATCGGCGACCGCTTTGGTGCGACAGTTTTCTGCAAAACGGCGATACAACGCGTCACGCATAGAGCTCGGTGTAGTCGGGCGGATGACCACCTCACGCTCTTCTCCTGCGGCATTTTCTACCATCAAGAATGTTTCGTTTCGCGCCGTGCCTTCCATGAGAACGGACCAGTTATCGCCGGCTTTGTAATCGAAGCCATTGACCGACAGAATCGTATCCTTCGCAGTCAAGCTACTATCTGCACGGGAAGCTGGCATGCCGTCAACGACTTCCAAAACACGGCGGCCTGGCCCTGGAAAAGACTCATCCCAAATCACGCCCAACACGCCCGTAGTCGTGGAATCGGTCAATCGTGCGCGGCTGGACAGCACCGAGTAGTAGCCCATGTGCGAGGCATTCATCTCGCCGAGCATCCAGTTCATGAATACGCCATAGTCTTCGATGGTCGCTGCGTTCTCAATCAAAGGGCGCCATTTGGCCAAACTTGCAGCCCAATCATGCCCGTGAAATTCGGGGTCATAAAAATTGCGGTCAAGCGCGCGCCAAGCCTCTTCCATGACGGCCACGCGAGTGGCTTGGCGGTCTTCGCGAATATGCACAACAAAGTTGTAGTCGTCTCCCTCCAATTCACTCATCTTGCCACTCTTGAGAATCATGACCTTGTCATCATGCAGCCCAAGGCCAGAGATGGGCGAGCCATCAAGACTTTTATCTTTCTTGTCAAAAACGCCGACCTCAAAGAAGCCTTTCTCGGCTTTTGTGCCACTAGTCAAGCGCGTGCCTGTCGTTGCGTTAAAGTAGACTTTTTTTGAATCAGGTGAAAAGCCAAGAGCGCGTTCATTCCCCTCACGACGCGTCAGACGGACGAGGCGCTTATGCAGGTCATGGAAATCGATTTCAACGGGATCGACTTCTTCCTTTTCGTCTTCTTCCTTTTCATCCTTTTTATCTTCCTCTTGAGCTCCCTCATCTTTTGTCTTCGCGGCATCTTTCTCCTTCGCAGCGTTTTTCTTCTCTTCTTTTTCAGCCTCTTTCTTTTTCTTATCTGCTTCTTTCTTGGCTTCCTTTTCTGCCTCGGCGGCTTCTAAACGCTCTCGCTCGGTACGCTCGACATCCTCACGCTTTAAAAAGCACACCCAAACATCTTGCTCGTCGTTCATCATCCGTTGCGATGTAAAAACGATTTTTCGGCCATCGGGTGACCAAGTCGGCATCGTGTCATCGTCAGGGTGCAAAGTGAGATTGATCGGCGTTGCACCTTGGGTAGTCTCAGCATTTTCGTCTTTCTCAAAAACGGCTCGGCCAATGAAAACATCATAATTAAAATCATCATCCACACCCGACCATGTCAACCAGCGAGAATCCGGCGACCAATCAAAAAGTGGGGCTTCAAAGCCATCGACCATGGTGCGGGAAACGGCCAAAGTCGCGGGGTCACCAATCACCAATTTCCCAGCGCCCTGAACCCAAGCGAGGTGCTCACCGTCTGGCGACAAACTCGCAGAAGACTCATCAAAAGGAGTCTCACTCACGCGCTCTAATTTCCAATCACGGGCTTTGTAAAACTTTTCATCTTCGACAATGGGCCGCACGCGATAAAACTCGCCGTTGCCATCACGCTCACTAAGGAATAAAAGCGCTTTGCCGTCTTCGACCCAAATCGGGTTGCTATCCGGCGCAGGGTGACTTGTAATCCGGACGGCGCGCTTGATCTTGTCATGTTTGCGCATCGCATAGAGATCACCACCCGTGACAAATGCGATTGTCTCACCGTCGGGTGAAACGGCAAAGTCGCGCACGCTACCTGACACAACTCGATTTTTAAATCTTGGCTCGCCTGTATCTAAAGCGCCATAAGCCACCCACTTGCGGGCATTGCCGGTGGCCGTGTCAATAAGCACAATCGCTGTATCCAACTCAGCGGCAACCGTGCGACCGTCCCGGCTGATGCTGGAATAGCGCAAAGTCTGGCCGACAGGGTGGAAAATGGGCTCTGCGTTTCCACCGGAGCGCGCAATTCTCCAGAGGCCTAAATCACGGCCGGCTTCGTTGCCCGCACAGGCCCGGTCGGACAAAAAGTAGATCTCATCTGAATCAGCCGCCCACATTGGTTGCAAATCATTACCTTCAAATTCAGTCAAAGCCTCATGCTGGTTTGTAGCCCGATTCCATAACCAAAGTGAACTCGACGCTGGTCCGCGATAAGCACGGCGTCGCTGGTCACCATGGCCACGCTCATAAACGGCCCACTGCCCGTCCGGTGACAGACTGGGGTTGACGGCAGGGAAATCACCCAACAACTCTGGAGTGCGGCCATCGACATTCGCAGCCCACAAAATTTGAGCGCGACCGTAGCGCGAATACCAACGCTCACGCGCGGCACCGAGCAAAACGGTTTTGTTGTCAATCCACTCGTGAGGTGTGTCGTGCTCCGAGTGAAAAGTCATCCGAGTTAGTGCACCACCCGCAGCCGGCACAGAAAAAATGTCGTAGTTGTTGTGGCGATGCGAGCGAAAAGCAAGGGTCAAGCCATCAGGCGACCAAACGGGAAACGACTCATAAGCTGGGTCAGCGGTCAAGCGCACAGCAGCGCCGTCGGCCACATTCGCGACCCAAATATCGCCCTGATGAGAAAACGCGATGCGGGAGGCATCCGGCGACAAAGCCGGCGTGCGCGGGCCAATCAACTCAGCCCCCATTTCCATTGCACGAGTAGGAGCAGGCGAAACCGTCGTCTCGGCTTGCGGCGTCGAAGCGCAAGCGAACAAAGTAAGCGGAAGAATCAGTAGGGTCAGAGCTGGGGTCATGGTGCGTCAGGATAACGCCCCCGCCTCAAACGCCCCGCCTCAAAGGCCGCCAACTTGTGGCCAGGTGGCTAATCTGCGTCGAGACTCAACTCAAGGATGAGGTGGCTATTTGCCGATTTAAGCTCGTGGCGAGAAGCACTGCCGTTTTCAAGAGCATAAAACCCTGTAAAACTACTGCCTTGGATGACAACATTTTCAAGAAGGCCCTTTTGTTCGGGCAATGGGGCGGCATCCCCATCGTGCCCCGAATGCCTGCCTTGTTCCGCCGCAAAATGCACAGAGCGCGTACCGGCTAGCTGGGACTCTTGCAAAAGCAAATCTATATCCAAACCCCACTGCCCATATTCTTGGCGAGTGGAAACACTACCGGTCACTCCCGAAAATTGGTTTGTAAAAATGGGCTCGGGTATGCGGCTACCGCTAGCGACTTCTACATCCCATGCGGTCAAAGCGTCAAATGAGCTACCTTCGGCGAAGCGAGTCGCATGCCCAGGGTGAATGGGTCCCGCCCAATGAAATATCTCCGTTTCCTGGCCCGCGTCTACACGCAGAACGCGCACAAGGGCATTCTTGCACTGCGCCTTTTGGTTTGCTGAAGCAACCAGCGACTGAGCCTGTGCACGCGCCTCACCCTCAAGGAACGCCACCCAACCCCCATCGGCCGACCAGGGCATAGGGCCGTCCATGCCAAACAAAGCGGCCCACTCTGAAGTGCCTATCAAGGTGGGCACACAAACGGCAACCTTGTCATCTTGCACAGCCAACGGAGGCGGCGCAGCCGCGGATGGCGTCAGGAAAAGCGTGAAATTGTTAAGCCTGCAACTCGTCGTCTTCTGAGGTTCAAGCAATGCCCAAGTCTGCATCTCATGAACTTGACTGGCAATGCGCGGTTTGCTGACCGTATTGGCATCGCCCGTTTGGATGTCACCCATGCTGAGTGGCTCGCCGCCCGTCCAGATAATCTCTGCAAGCCAACCTGTGCCAGGAACAGGCTTGAGTGCAATCGACACAGAAACGCCATTTCGCTGATAGGCAATTTGAGGATGACTAATGGAAGCGCCTTGCGCAATTTGCACACTAAAGCTGCAAATCATGTTGCGCCATGCGCCTGTGGAAGCCTCCGCGCTTTGCAAAGGCGCTGGCCGCAATTCACCGGCGAACAAATCGAGCCCTGCGCTATTTTGCAGTCGGAAATCCACGGGAACCGTGCGCACTGCGTGCTTTTGCAAAAAAGCGCCTTGGTCAGCAGGAGCCCAGCCGGCGTTAGGTGCCATGATTTCGACCACACTTTCGATACTTTTCTGAGCAGCACTCAGATTGTCATTGAAGTAAGAGTCATATGAGGCTTCAGCCTCGAGCCAAGTGGGGCTAATCACCCACCAAAAACGGCCATCTCTGCCGAGCGGCTCAATGAAATCTCCGGCACCAGGATTGTGCGCGGCCCATACCGCTTTGGTGGGCTGAGGGAGAGTCGGCCCAGCATCGAGCACGAGTGGCTCTTGAGCAATGGCAGTAAAAAACGGGAAAACGACAGGCGCAAGGAGGTACATCATGTTTTGAGTCTAGTGGAATGAAATTAACCGGTGACTATTTATTCTTCTTTTCACAATAAGAACTAAAGTCGCCCATTTCCCATCCGCAAAGGGGCTGAATCCACTCTGATTCCCTTCCCCCCAAACACATGCACATCCTCCTCGCTGAAGACGACGCTGTCACGCGCCGCACACTCCAAAGAACCCTCGAAAACTGGGGGCACCAAGTCACCGCCGCCGCAGATGGCGACGAGGCTTGGGTCATTTGGCAGGCCGGCGGCATTCAAATTGTCGTTTCTGACTGGATGATGCCGAACCTCGACGGCCCCGGGCTTTGTCGGCGCATCCGAGTGGCCGAGCGTGGGCTGGAGCAACGCGCCTATTTAATGTTGCTAACATCCAAAGGAACCGTTGATGATTTGACCGTCGGTTTAGAGGCCGGGGCGGACGACTTCCTTGCAAAACCCGTCGCCCAAGCGGAATTGCACGCGCGGCTCCATGCAGGTGCTCGCTTGTTGGTTCTGCAAGAGCAATTGCTCGAATCTCACCGCGAGATGCAAAAACTTGCCTTGACGGATTCGCTGACCGAGCTCTACAACCGCCGTGCGCTCATGGGCATTTTGCGCAAGGATGAGGATCGCTCACGGCGTGACTCAGCATCAATGGGAGTCGTGGTTGCCGATATCGACAACTTCAAGGGCATCAACGACCAATACGGCCACGAAGTCGGCGATAAAGTTCTGCAAGTCGTCGCCGAGTGCCTGCAGGCCAGCATCCGCGGAGGCGACCAAGTCGGGCGTTGGGGTGGCGAGGAATTCCTCATGGTGCTCCCCGGCGCGGATGTCATCCAAGCTGCCGAGGTCGCAGAGCGGTGCCGCAAAATGTTGGCGTCGCGGCGGATTCCTGCTCCAAATGGCGACATCATCCATGTCACGGCTTCCTTCGGTGCGGCCTCAACCGACAAGGAAGACCGCGTCGATGTGATGACGCTCGTCACGCAAGCCGACCACGCGATGTATTGGGCCAAGGAAGGCGGCCGCAATCGCATCAAAATCTGGGTGCCTGGCAGTGAGCGGAATCGGAATCGAAAGGCGGGTTAAGCCAAAAGCGTAAATTCTTCCGCGAAAGGGGCGGCTCAAGGTCGAAACTGCCTTGAGCCGCTCCTACAATTTTGGGATGGGATACACACTCTTCGAGAAGATCATCGCGCAACATTGTGACCAAGAGGTCAAACCGGGCGCCACTGTTGACATGCGCGTGGATGTCCGCGCCGCCCGCGATTTCGGTGGTGCAAATGTTGTGAAAAACTTGCAGGCGGCAGGCCTGACGGTCGATGACCCAAGCAAAACGCTTTTCACTTTTGATTGCAACCCTGGTGGCAGTGATCAAGGCTATGCCGCAAACCAGCAATACTGCCGCGAATATGCGCGCGAAAACGGTGTTGAGTTACGCGATGTCACGCAAGGCATCGGCACGCACATCGCTTTTGAAGACGGCCTAGTTGGCCCAGGTTCGACTTTTGTGAGCACCGATAGCCACGCCAACATCATGGGCGCGGTCGGCGCTTTTGGCCAAGGCATGGGTGACCAAGATATTGCCTATGCATGGTCAAGTGGCAAGGTTTGGTTCAAAGTGCCAAAATCAGCCAAGGTTGTGCTTGTCGGCAAGCCCGGCCCCCGCGCGCAGGCCAAAGACATTGTGCTGAAGATGCTGCAAGTGTTGGGCGCCAATGGTTTGCTCGGTTACGCCGCTGAGATTACCGGTGACATCGTCGAGACTTTAAACCTCGAAGACCGCGTGACAATCGCGAGTATGTCCACCGAGGCGGGCGGCATTATTTCCCTTTTTGAGCCAAGTGCTGAAATCCTTGAGTATTGCCGCAATGCGGGTGGTCGTGATTTCCAAGCCATCTCTGCAGATGCCAATGCGCATTACGACAAGACCGTCGAGGTCAACATTGAGGGCCTAGCCCCCATGGTCGCCCAACCAGGCCACCCTGATGACACCACCGATGTCACCAACATTGCTGGCCGTAAAATCGATTCGGTTTTTGTCGGCTCATGCACCAACGGTCGTTTGGCAGATTTACGCGCGGCGGCAAAGGTCCTTGCAGGTCGCAAAGTGGCACCAGGCGTAGTTCTGAAAGTCGTGCCGTCCACCCGCAAAGTTTGGGAAGCCGCCCTCGAAGAGGGTTTGGTTAAGACTTTCATGGACGCCGGCGCGCTCATCGGCAACGCAGGCTGCGGTGGATGCGCGGCAGGTCAGCTCGGGCAAAACGGGCCAGGAGAGGTGACGGTTTCGACCGGCAATCGCAACTACGCCGGCAAGCAAGGCAAAGGTGAGGTTTATCTCGCCAGCCCTGAGACAGCCGCCGCTACTGCAATTGCTGGAGTGATCACGACGCTTGATGCCATTCCTGATGAACCCGTTTTATTTGAAATCGGCAAGTCTGCGATTGAAATGAATTCGTCCTCGGCAGGTGAGGAAAGCGGTGCATCAGCAGCCGACTCAAAGCCAACCGTCCTAGAGGGGCGCGTCTGGATGATTGGCGTCGACAACATCGACACCGACATGATTTTCCATAACCGCTATCTGGCGATTACCGACATCAATGAGATGGGCCAATACGCCATGGATAATCTTGAAGGCTGGGAAGATTTTGCAACGAAAGCGCAACCGGGCGATATCGTCATCACGGGTGCTAACTTTGGTTGTGGCTCGAGTCGTCAGCAGGCGGTCGATTGCTTCACCGCTTTGGGTGTGCAAGCGCTCATCGCACAGAGTTACGGTTCCATCTACGAGCGCAACGCAATTAACGCCGGCATGCCAATTGTTGTGGCGGATGCGATTTCCGCTGGCTTGGCAAATGGCGACACCGTCAAAGTCGATTTGGCCACAGGCAAGATCACATGGAGTGGCGGCGAGCTACAAGGTGAGCCATTTAGCGAAGTGCAGATGGATATCTACCACCGCGGTGGTTTGTTGGTTGTCTGATTCCACGACTCGGCGGAAGTTTCTCACCACCGCATTAGGAGCGGCATCTTTGCCGCTCTTGGGCGCTTCGCCTGCGATTGATTCGGTTGCGCACGAAGCCGCGCAAGATACGCAAACAATCCGCACCGGTATTCGTCCACTCGATGGCTGCACGATTCCATTCGCGATGAATGCAGAAATGTGGTTTTGGAAGTTGCCCTTTGCCGATCGTATTCGGGCAGCTGCGGATGCCGGTTTTAAGTGGGTCGAATTTTGGCCTTGGCGCGGGAAAGATTTAGACGCGATTGAGGCGGCTTGTGCCGAGAGTGGCATCAAAATTAGCCAGTTCACCGCATGGGGATTTTCTCCTGGGATGAACAATCCGAAAAACCATGATGCCTTCGAAAAGGAAATCCTCGCGTCATGTAAAACAGCCAATCGACTCAGCGCACCCATGATGACCGTAGTCGCCGGAAATGATCAGCCCGGCGTATCGCAAGAGGAAATGCACGCGCATGTCACGACCGCTCTGAAACGCGTCGCCCCCATCGCCGAAAGCCATGATGTCATGCTCATTCTTGAGCCGATGAATATTCGGGTCGACCACCCCGGTCATTGCCTCTACGGCTCGGAAGATGCCGTCCGTATTTGTCGCGAAGTCGGCAGCAGCCATGTCAAAATCAACTGGGATTTGTACCACATGCAAATTAGCGAAGGTGATCTATGCGGGCGCCTGCGTGATGGTTTTGATCAAGTCGGCTATCTGCAACTCGCCGATCACCCTGGGCGGCATGAGCCGGGCACGGGTGAGATTTTTTACCCTCGCGTATTAAAAGAAGCCAGGGACTTAGGCTACCGCGGGCCAGTTGGTGTGGAGTGTTCGCCGAAGGAAGGCGAGGATGTGGCGGTTGGGCGTTTGGCGGGCTTGGGAAACGCGCTGAAATAAAGTTCTAGACGCATCTTTCTTGTGGGGTGGCGTTTTCAGTGCTAATGTTTAAGGATGGCGCTCGCCATATCTATCCACATCACCAAACACGCACACGAACGCCTGAAACAGCGGCTGGGGCTTCCCAAATCGGCGCGGAAGCGGCACCTCGGCCGCGTACTCTTGATGGGCAAACGCTACACGCTGAAACGCGGGCGGATTAAGACATATTGCGACAAGTTGCGTCGGACCAAAGAGCAGGTGACGCCCTATTTTTACGGGAAATATGTCTACCTATTTCACAAAACCACTCTTATTACCGTATTCCCTATGCCTCATGATCTTGAGGATCATGTCGTCACTTTGCACTGAGAGCGGCGGCTACCGCTTTCGACCGACTTGCACAAAAGCGAAAAGCAGGAAAGCTCCGAAAATTTGGGCGAGCAAGCTGGGCGCGAAATGGGCCATTTGATTGCGGAGCAAAACACCCGCACCACCGAGCAATAAGGCCGTAGGTAGTAAACGCTTCACGGATTGGCTTTCAATGCGCTGGTCTTTCCAGGCAATGCGCAAACCCAGCGCGGCCGTCGGAACCATGGCAAGCAGACTCGTGGCACTTGCAACATGCAATGGGATACCACCCACTAAAAAGAAAAGTCCAGGCACGACAACAACACCGCCCCCAATACCAAAGAAAACAGCGGTAAGACCGGCCAAGACGCCGAGCAAGACCTGAAAAGTCCACGACAAAGTCACCACCCCCATCGAAAGCCCAGGCATGACGCCTTCGGGAGCACCTCCGATGATGCCTAGATTCCGCAAGCCGGCCCAAAGCAGCAACAGCAAAAACAAAGACCGCAGCAAGCGTTCGTTGACATGCGGCAACAATTTTCCGCCCAACCACGCCCCCGCCTGACCACCAGCGGCAATGATTAGCGCGGTCATTAAATGCAAATTTTCGGGAGCTGCAAAAAACTCAACGACAACCCCTACAACGGCCACGGGTAGGACGACCGCCAATGCCGTCCCGAAGGCTTGCTTCATGGGCATGCCACCCAAAATGAGCGCGGGGCCAATCACTAAGCCGCCGCCGATGCCAAGCAAACCGCTCAACAGGCCGCTTAAACCGCCGAGGAGCCAAACGCGTTTGCCGCTAAGCCAGGGGCTCATGTGTTAGAGCGGATGCGGTCAGCCAAGCCCGTGGTCGACCGGCCAGGTACAAGGTCAACAAACTGAACCTCGCCGCCGTTTTTCTCGACCCACTCGGCGCCGGCAACCGTTTCGCCACGATAATCGCCACCTTTGACGAGCACATCGGGCTGCACCTGCTGCACCAGATTTTCAGGGGTGTCTTCAGAGAAGGGAATCACCAAATCGACACACGCCAAACCTGCCAGCACAACGGCGCGGTCTTCGAGAGTGTTGAACGGCCGATTCTCGCCTTTTAAGCGATGGACGGAATCATCATCGTTAAGCCCCAATACCAAGACATCTCCCATTTCGCGGGCTTCTTGGAGGTAGCGCACATGCCCCACATGCAAGATGTCAAAGCAACCATTCGTGAAAACAATGCGCAAGCCCTCACTGCGAAAAACCGCAATGGCGGCGTCAATCGCTCGTGCGGATGGCGCGGCAGCCGTATCACTTGATTCAGCCAACAACACTTTGCGCACCGAAGTCGCTGCGGACAAATGCTGAAGCAACTCTTCGCGGCCCACTGGAGTGGTGCCTACTTTACGCACGGCCAAACCTGCGGCAGCGTTGGCCAGCGCGGTTGCTGTCGCGAGCGGTAATTGAGCGGCGAGCGAAATACCCAGAGTCGCAATCACCGTGTCACCTGCACCCGTGACATCAAAAACCTGTCGCGCGGCGGTCGGCAAATGCATCGGCTCGGCATCGGGTTGAAGTAGCAACATGCCTTCTGCACCAAGCGTGATAAGGAGCGAATTTAACTGCGTTTTTAGGCGCAGTGCCTCTCCTTGTGCGGCGAGAATTTCGATGGACTCCAAGGCTCCATCAAATTCGAGTGCATCAAGAATGGCCGTTTCCGCCTCACCCCGATTGGGCGTGACCATCGTCGCGCCCGCATATCGCGACAAATCTCGATGCTTGGGGTCAACCAAACTCGGCGCACCACGGCGATTGGCCTCGGCCAATACAGCCGCAATCACGGTCGGCGTTAAAGCGCCCTTGCCGTAATCACTCAGCACAATCGCATTCCAATCAGCCGCGCAAATCAAAGCGATCATTGCCTCAGCATCGACATCGCCCATGGCTTTCACCTCTTCGCGATCAACGCGTAGCATTTGCTGATTGCGCGCCATCACGCGGATTTTTTGAATGGTCGGGCGGTCGGCACAAGCCTGCATTCCGCTCGCGTCAATGGCGGATTCACGCATGGCCTCGCAAAGTGCAGTCGCCATGTCGTCCGTGCCCATCGCGCCAAAAGCGCAAACTTTTGCACCGAGTGTGGCTAGGTTTGCCGCGACATTACCCGCACCACCCAAACGCGTTTCTTCGTGATGCGCCGCGACAACAGGCACGGGAGCCTCAGGAGAAACGCGACCCGCATCGCCCCAAACATATCGGTCGAGCATGAAATCGCCCACCACAGCCACCTTGGGCTGACCAAGATTGCGGAGAGGCTCGATGAGTTCGCGGTCGTGCATGGGAGGCTATTTTACTTGGTGATGCGGAATCGGTCGTGAATCCATAAATACTGCTCGGGCGCGGTCAGGATGGCACGCTCAAGTGCGCGATGCGTACGCTCACACAAGTCAAGCACCGCGGCATCACTCGCCTCGCGACGCTCGCCGGCCGGCTCTACCCATTCAGCACCTACATGCCAATGGCTGTGCTTTTCTTTACGCGTGCACCACACAACGACAAGCGGTTTGCCCAGGCGAATCGCCATTTGTGCAGCAGCCCGCTCAGTCGGTGCGGGGCGCCCAAACCAATTTACATCAAGGGGGCGATGATGTGCGCTCTGGTCGGTCGCAAGCATCACGCAATGCCCCTCACTCAAATGCGCGACCATTTTGCGGACGGCCCCCTTGCGAGGGATGAGCTTATTCCCCCAACCGTGCCGGCCTCGCAATAAAGCCTCACCGACATAGTGGTTGTTGGGGAAACGCATTGGAAATGCAGGGTGCAAGCCCAACACACCCGCAACCGCGCCCATGATTTCAAATGCGCCGAGGTGGGCACCGATGAAAACCGTACCTTGGCCTCGCTGAGCCTCTAACAATTCTCGGGCGCCTTCTTCGAAAGTGATGCGCGGAAGCAAAGCCGAGCCATCGGGTGTAAGCCCGTCAACGGGCAGACTCGCTATGCCATCTGGCCGGACATGAACCGATTGCTCGTGCTGTGGGCCGCGCAGGCGATTCAGCACAATCATGGTTTCGACAGCCGCGCGGCCAAGGTGACCGCATGATTTTTTGAGCACTGCGTCACGCTCGCGCGCGCTTAAATGCGGCATGGCTTGCTGCAAATGATCTCGCCCAATCTTGCGACGGCGACCACTCAACCACGCAACGCGGCCAAGGGCATCGGCCATCGCCAAAACAAAGCCACTTGGCAAGAAACGCATCACCGCCAAAAACAAAAGAGTCGGCCTTGCAAGTACCCAGGGTACGAGCCCCGGCTTGTGCTTCCAGCGTTTGTGAATGAACTCGTGACGGAATTGACTTAACACGCGTCGCCCTCGGGGTCGATGGCGGCCCAAAGTGGCTCAATTTTTGAAGCGCGCACCGGTAATACGACATCATCGAGCATCTTGTCAATGGCTTCTGCGCCTTTTGTGAATCGCCAATCGACACGAACTTCGAACACATTCCCTAATGACCGCCCACGCAATTTAACCGCATCTTTTTCGGTGACCATCGTGGGTGTTTCGCCATCGAATATCTGAGTGTCAGCGTCAGCCCAAACCGCATGGTCTTTGAGCCAATGCGTGGATTCGACCTCAGCACCGGCGCTTTCCATCAAAGCCAAGAACGATGCTGGGTTTCCAATGCCCGCCGCCAATCGGACCTTCTTATCTCGGATCGACTCTTCAGGGATTGCCTCGCCGCCATCAAGCGGAGTGATCGCTGATAGGAAGACATCCCCCTCAATGCGGGGCTGAGTTTGGCCTGTAACGGAATCAATTTTCTGCCAGATTGAAGCCCGTGCGGAATCACTCCGTTGTGTGGCTCGTGTAACCACGATGACTTGCGCGCGCTTCAACGCACCTGCACTTTCACGAAACAAACCCGTGGGCAAACAAAAGCCAAAAGGGCGCGTCGCGTCAATCAGTACGATGTCAAAATCCCGTGCAACGCGCAAATGCTGAAAGCCGTCATCGAGCAAGTAAACCTCTGGGGCAACATCTGCGCCAAGAGCGGCCAAGCGCCGCATGCCAGCCACGCGGTCGGCGCCCTCGGCGAGTGCGACATGGGGAAAGCGCGATTCGAGCATGCGCCCTTCATCGCCGCCATATCCACGCGACAAAACACCGCAGCGTACAGCCCGTTTTTCGAGCTCTGCCAACACCCAAAACAAGAATGGAGTTTTACCTGTGCCGCCGGCAGAAATGTTTCCGATGCTCACCGTCGGACCGGCTGGATGAAATTGCTTCCGCCAACCTAGCCGAAAAGTTATGGCGCGCGTTTTCGAAACCAACCACCACAGCAAGGCCAATGGCGCAAGCAGCAATCGCAGAAGAGAAAGGGCGCCGAGCAAGGAATTATTTACGCGATTTAGGTTCCCACCAAGGTGTCGTTTGCATGGCGGCTCGCAATTCGGCCAAAGCAGCAGAGGCATCAGCCGGCCATTCCGTTTCAGCTGAATTGAGCAAATTCACATTTTCTGCAGGGTCATTTCTCAAATCAAAAAACAACTCAACATCTTTCAACAAATCATGATGCAAACTAAATCGCTCTCCCTCTAAACGGCGAATGCGCACAAATTTATCTTGATGGTCTTGGCGAATCGGGACGAAATCGACCTCGCTTTGCTCAAACTTATGTGACACACGAGCGGGCTGCTCTATGCCAATGGCACTCACGAGCAGAGGGAAAATATCAAGCTGACTACGACCCGTTTGCCATTGTGGTGGAACGGGAGCACCGGATGGCATCCGCACAATCATGGGCAAACTTGTCTGCTCAGGGTGAAGGGTCGTTGTATGACCGATATGACCGCGCTCGGCCAACTCTTCGCCGTGATCGGAAGTCATGACAAACAAAGTGTCTTCCCATTGGCCAGACTCTTTCAGGAATTCAACAAATCGGCCGATTTCATCATCGACGACGCGAATTTCTTCGTCGTAGAAAGCGCTCATTTGCGCACGGTCAGCCGCCGTGGCCGTTTCAGCATGCTCACGCAACACTTCAACGGGCAACTCCGATTTCACCCAACCTTGATAATCATCATTTTGCCAATCATATTTTTCATGATCGACATACGCAGTGTGTGGGTCAAAATAATGCAAGACCAGCAGCCACGGCTCATCCGCGGGCAAACTCTTTACCCAATCCATCCCGCCTTGCGTCACCGAAGCCGCCGAAGAGCCCTCATGTGGGTGCTTCATCTCAACCGGTGAATCGTCATAAACATCAAACCCTCGATAAAAACCATTGCGCCTCATTTTGATGAGCAAAAAATTACTCATCACACATGCCGTGGAATAACCGGCATCTTGATAAACCGTGCCGAGAGTGCGTCGCTGCGTCAATCGCGAATACAAACCCGTCAATCGCATCACATCGTGCTCGCGCGGCGCCAAACCGGTAAACAAAGTCGCCATGCTAGGCATCGTCCAGGAAGTAACACCAACCATTTGCGGCCATGCAGCACCCTCTGCGGCAATGGCATCCAGGACAGGCGTTGTCGGCCGCGCCTCATAGCCGTAAACGCCCATATGATCTTTGCGCAAGGTATCCACCACGACAAAGACGACATGCTTAGGTGGGTCGACACGGACGGCCTCCGGCTCAGCCCGCCCGCACCCCACTGCCGAGAATGAGCTCAGAACTAGCAGGCAAACGAAAGAAGAATTGCGCGCCATAGCTGGAATCTTAGGCCAGTGGATCATGACCAATCGGCTCAAAGCCGCAAGTAAAGTGCCGCAACGCAGGCGGCTCGTCGCAAATACGATAGCCAATAAGTGATTCACGATTTTCAAAAACATAGCGCACACCCTCAATCACATAATCCATATGAGATTGCGTGTAAACACGGCGAGGGATGGCCATCCGCACCAAATCCATGGGGCTTGGGTTTTGTAAACCGTCGGCGCGGGTTGAGCCAAACATGACGGTGCCAATTTCGCACGCGCGAACGCCTGCCTCAAGGAAGAGCGCGATGCTCACTGATTGCCCCGGTAACTCAGCTGGGTCTAAATGTTCGGCAAAAGCTCGGCCATCGAGATAAACCGCGTGCCCACCAGCAGGACGCAGCAGCGGCACACCGGCCTCATCAAGCGCGCGCCAAACGTATTCGGTGCTGGCGATGCGGTATTCGAGGTAACGCTCATCAAGAATCTCAACTAAGCCAACCGCTAGGGCCTCAAGGTCGCGCCCAGCCAAGCCACCATAAGTCGGGAAGCCCTCAGTCAGAATCAGCATATTGCGGCAATCCCCGAGCCACTCTTCGCTGTTCATGGCAAGAAAACCACCAATGTTGCCAAAGCCATCTTTCTTTGCCGACATCATTGCCCCATCACAAAGGCGGAACATCTCTTCGGAAATTTCGCGCGGCGTGCGGTCACTTTGACCGGGTTCGCGCATCTTGATGAACCATGCATTTTCAGCAAAACGCGCACAGTCTAAAAAGAGAGGGATGTCAAACTGCTTTAACAGGTCTCGCAAGCCACGGATATTTTCCAATGATACCGGCTGACCACCGCCTGAATTATTCGTCACCGTCAGCACAAAAACCGGAACGCTTTCATGATGGCTCTCGAGCCATGCGCCAAGCCTATCCAAGTCGACATTGCCCTTAAACGGATGCTCGCTTGATGGGTCAAGCCCCTCGGGAATCACGAAATCAAGCGCCTCGGCACCCGTGAATTCAACATTAGCACGAGTCGTGTCAAAGTGAGTATTGCTCGGAATCACCTTGCCAGGCCCGCCAATCGCCGTGAACAAAATCTTTTCCGATGCACGACCTTGATGCGTTGGAATGATGTGGGTCATCCCAGTCAAATCCTTGAGCACTTTTTCAAAGCGCAAAAATGAGCGCGAGCCAGCGTACGACTCATCGCCCCGCATGACACCCGCCCACTGCTCTTGGCTCATCGCACCCGTGCCAGAATCGGTCAGCAAGTCGACCGTGATATCGGCGGCACGAACGGAAAAAAGATTAAAACTCGCCTTGCGCAGGGCCTCGGCCCGCGATTGGCGAGTCAAAATCGGCAAAGGTTCGACGACCTTAACTCGGAAGGGCTCAATGATGGTTTTTGCTTGGAATGCCATGACATTTCGGCGGACGGCACCCGGCCATCCGCATGGGCTATATGTTACCCTAGCCTTCATGAAGCCCTCTTCAAACGCAGACGCAGACCACCTCGATTCTGCACTCCTGTATTTGAGCAATGAGCCGGAAACGCTGGCCTTTTTGCTTGGTTGGTGTCTACCGCCTGCTGTCATCAAGGTCTGCCTAAAAGCGGGTCGCCGCAAACTGCCCCCGCGACACCCCAACCCCGCTCTTTTTCTTGCTGAGCAATTGGGGTCGCGGGCGGGTTCACGCACGAAATCCGTAAAATCACTACTTGACTCATTGCCAGAAGAAAAGCCCTGTCCTCACAAATGGGTCACCAAGAAAAATATCGAGTTGATTCACCCAAATGCGTTTTTCAGCGGCTTGCGCGCCAAACTCATTTCCAAAGAACTTGATGACTGGAAAATTGCGGCCAATTGGATTGCTGATTGTGGCAACACCTATCCACCCGCACCCGACTCAACGGAAGAAACGCAACGGAAAAGTGAATCGGCCGCCGAAAAAAAATCGGCCGTAGCCGCTAAAGAAAACAAAAAACTTGAGAAAGAAAAGCTCAATTTAGAGCAACGCCTCACTCAAGCGCAAAAGAAAATTGCTGACAGTGCTGAGCAACTGGGCCGCGAGCACAAACGCCGCGCGGAGTTGCGTGAAGAAATCGCACAACTTCAAGTCGAGCTACACGACGAGCGCACGCGGGCGAACACCCTGAAGAAAAAAATAAGTCGTGCTAATTCCAGCAGCGATCGCGAAAGCCATCTGTCTGAAGCACTTGAATCCGCGCAGCACCGGGTCGCCATCCTGCAGAAGAAATTCGACCTCACTCACGAAGAGAGGGACGACCTCCGTAGTGTTCTGGAAGACTATGACAAATTCCGGGATTTACCTGAGGAAGTCATCACCACTTTCCGAGGTCGGCCGTTGCTTGCCGAAGAACAGCGCGTCCAAGAAACGCTTGCGGCGCGAAAGGGCTCTGGAGGCAAGCAATTGCGCATTTTGGTGGTAGGCGGCGGCGAACCTCAACATCGACACCAAGACAAGTTGATGGAATATGCCGACGAGTTAGGCATCTCAACAGAGTGGCGCATGGCCGAGTATCAATCTTGGCATAAAGAGATGTCAAAACTGCAAGATGATATGCGTAACCATTTTGACGGGCTCATCATCCTGCACTGGAATCGCACGACCTTCACACGCAAGTGCCGCGAAATTTGCAGCAAAGAAAATCGCCTTGATTTCACTTGCCACTATGAAGGCTTCAGCAATCTCCGCGAGACAATGGTGAAATTGCTTGAGCAGCTCGTCCAAAAAGAAACACCGCCGACTTAATAGTCGGCGGTGCACCTGAGCCAGGGGGCCCAAAGAGTCAACCTAGAGTGTTGGCTTTTCTTCGACCTCAGGGTCTTTGAGATCGAGGAGACCGCGCTTGATTTCGATTAGCGCAATCTCGATTGGGTTATCGATGCCCTCTAGCTCGGCATCGAAAAGTGGAGCATCGCCGCGCACGAGTGAGCGGATGCGTTTTTGAATGAGCACGGTGCGCTCATAAGAGCCCTGGACGTAAAGTTGAAGGCGTTGGGGAAGGGATTGTTCCATGTTGCTGTCACCTTGAGCGGCGGGAACGCGCAAAAGGGCCGCACAGTTTACCTTTTCAACCGAAATCCCGTCAAGGGAAAGGGCTGACGCTTTTAGGATAATCGCCTGTGAATGCCACCCCACCCACGCTCGACCCCATTTCTTGGGGAAATTTGCTGCGCCGTGTGCAGATGCCTGGTCGCTATATTGGCGGGGAAGTCAATCAAACCGTGAAAGACTCGACCGATGTCGACACGCGATGGGCCTTAATCTACCCGGATGTTTACGAAATTGGTATGCCGCACCAAGGGCTGCGCATCCTTTACCACTGCCTCAATGATCAAAAGGGCATCTGGGCCGAGCGCTGTTTCACCCCTTGGCATGACATGGAGGCCGTTTTGCGAAACAACGAGATCCCTCTGTGCACTCTTGAGTCACAAACTCCTCTCAGGGAACTGGATGTCATTGGATTCACTCTGCAGACCGAGCTGAATTACACCAATCTGCTCACGACGCTCGATTTGGGTGGCATCCCTGTGTTGGCAAATGAGCGCACAATGGATGACCCGCTGGTTGTGGCAGGTGGCGCCGGGGTTTTAAATCCCGAGCCATTGGCGGATTTTGTGGACCTCTTTTTCCTGGGTGATGGCGAAGAATCGGTTGTGGCATTCAGCCGCGTGCTGGCTGAGTTACGGCCGGATTTTCCAGACAGCGCCTCCCGGCGAGATTTACTACGCGCACTAGTGGAGCGCTGCCCTTTCTTGTACGCGCCTTGTTTCTGGGAACCGACCTTCAGCGGGCCGGCACTTGAATCCATGACGCCACTTGATGGCGTGCAAACACCGCGTCGAGCCATCGTGTACGACCTTGAAAATGCGCCTTACCCGACAACACCCGTCTTACCATCGGTACGCACAATTCATGATCGCATTACGATTGAGATTATGCGTGGTTGCGTCGAAGGTTGTCGCTTCTGCCAGGCAGGCATGGAAAAACGGCCTCAGCGATTTCGCTCACCTGAGCGCATTCTTGAAATCGCGCGAGCGTCCTATCGCAACACGGGCTTTAATGAAATTGGGCTAACCTCACTTTCATCGAGCGACCACCCTGAAATTCTACGCATCATTGATGTGCTCAATCGTGAATTTCAATCACAGCGAGTGAGCATCGCATTGCCAAGTTTAAGGGTCAATGACGAGCTTGAGGCCGTGGTCACGCGTAGCTCAGACGTGCGCAAACATGGCCTCACTTTAGCGCCCGAGGTCGCAACAGATCGACTCCGACAAATCATCAACAAGGGAATTAAAGATGATGATTTATTTCAAGGTGCCCATATGGCCTGGAAATTAGGGTATACCAAAATGAAACTCTATTTCATGATGGGCATTCCGAGCGAAACAAGCGACGATTTACTTGGCATCGTCAAGATGGCCGAGCGCGTTTCCTACGAGCGCAAAAATGCCGGTTGCGGTGGCGCAGGCCAGGTCAAAGCTGCGGTTTCGACTTTCATCCCTAAGGCACTCACCCCCTTCCAGTGGCATGCTCAGCGTCGTCCTGAATGGGTGCGAGATACGCAAAAGCAATTATGGGATTGGCAGAAATTGCGTGCGGTAAAAATCCAATGCCACACATCCGGCGAATCGTTAATTGAAGGTTATCTCTCAAGAGCCGACCGTCGCGCGGGTGCCGTCATCCTGAGCGCTTGGAAAGCCGGCGCGCGCTTTGATGCATGGTCTCGTGAATTCCGCCTTGAATGCTGGCAAAAAGCTTGGGATGAACACGGCTACACCCCCGAAGAGACTTGCTATCGCGACCGCCCCATGGATGAAGTTTTCCCATGGGATCATCTCGACCTTGGTGTCACCCGCGCGTACCTTGAAAAAGAGTGGAAGCGCGCACTCGATGCTGAGTTAACCGACCATTGTCAAACGGGCTCTTGCTCAACTTGCGGCGTGGGCGCCAATCTTTGCGTCGATATCAAGGCGCTAGCTGGGCTTGAGAAATACGCTAAACCAAAGCTCATTAAACGAGCTCAAGGCAATCCGCTGTTTGCGCTAGGCGAGTTGGACAACTTGCTAGAACCACAAGCACCCCGCTAACTCTAAGCGCTTAACGCACGAAACAGAAGAGCGGCTTCCGCCCAATCTGTAAAGCGTGCTTCAGCCCCGGGCAAAGGCGCTTGCCCCTCGTGGCATGCCTGCAACAGAGGCAACCCTGCATCTTGCGCCGCGCGCAAATCTGCCGGGTGATCCCCCAATGCTATTCCAATCCCGTGTTGGGCCCGTAGGCTAGAAAAAGCAGGGGCCTTATCATCAACACCGAAAATTCCATCAACATCAAGGCCCGTGCGCTGGACATCATCGGCAATCTGCTTTTGGGAAGCATGGCTCACGATAAAAACCAGAATGCCTGCCGATCGCCATTGGTCAATCACCTCTGAAGCACCGCGGTACATGGCTTCTCCAAAGAAAGGCACGACGGTGCCATTCCAGTCAATTGCGACAAAAACAGGTGCGGCCATGAATCGATTCGCAACCCAAGTTAAAAGCGCAAGACCAATTGCGCGTATGCCCACATTTGATCGTCGCCCTTGACCACGGCATCACCCGCAAAGAACTCAGACACACCCGCTTGGAAGTGAACATAATCACTCAGGGCACCCATGACATACAAATCGATTTCGCTGCCGATGTCACCATCGCCATTTAACGGGATATTTGCAGAGTCGCGAAAAGGGCTGTTGGCCGTGCCGTCAGCGGCCATGATGAACTGGTGTAATTCAGCATGGAAGGCCCAAGCTGAATTGAGACCTACGCGCGAACGCAAAACAAAATCTTGGAGGTTTGTCCAGACCAACAAATCCATGGGCCCATGCCAGACATCGCCGGAATCATAAAGCGGGACGAATTCTTTGGCGTTTTCATCAAGTGAATTGTTGTCGCCAGATGCCAATTCATAACCGAAGCCAAAACTAACTTCTGGCCCTGTCGCGACATCAA
Organism: uncultured Planctomycetales bacterium; assembly: GCA_964584805.1. Classification (GTDB taxonomy): domain Bacteria; phylum Planctomycetota; class UBA1135; order UBA1135; family UBA1135; genus JABHIE01. The sequence continues at coordinate 52,261 of CAZPAY010000012.1, forward strand.
ATCGAAATGCAAGTGCGTGGGCAGAAGCATCATCCGCGCCATGCTCGCCCGTTTGGTAGGCAGCCTCAAGGCTCCATGTCATGGTTGGATTCAATTCCCCAGCAAAAAGTGCGCCATAAGTAAAATCTCTTGCGCGATTAATCGTCGTGGGGTCTTCACTGCGAGAAAAGGCATATAAGTCCATATCGAATGGCAACTCTTTCATCGTCATGTAAAGGCCGCCAAAGCTGTCCCTCCCATCTAAAGGTGCGCCCTGCCCTGCGACAGGTCGTGTCCAGAACGCATCAAAGTCATAACGCTCTAATTCGGTGCGCACGCGGAGGCCGTCCCAGGCGCGACCTGTGTTAGACCAGTCGAGAGAAGAGACCATGCGGCCATTTCCGTAATCCATTTCAAATCGACCGAACTGCAAACTGCCCTTGCCGGCCAAATCATTGAGCCGCCCCCAACCTTGATGCAAAGAGGACTCACTTTCACTTCCAGAGCCCGTAGCTTGGCCTTGAAATTCGATAAAAGCAGAGAGGTGGTCTTCGATATCTGCGGCGAGATACAAACGAGCGCGGCCGGCAGAAACCGTATCCGAAGCCAAATCGGTTAGAGGCGACACGGGGTTATACATCTCAGAGCGAAATCGAAGCTCGGCGCCAAAGCGCAACTCATCTAAACCTGCGGCAGATTGAATCTGCCCAGTTTGCGCAATAAGTGTAGAAAAGCTCGCAGAAACAAGTAGGAAAGTCAGAATGCGTAACATGGTTAAAGCCTAGAATTGAAGGTTAGTTAAGAGCCAAACAAGAGATTGTGTTGAATCTGGAGAAATGCTTTCGGATGGGCGCACGACACTCACACCAAAATCGAGATTGAGGCGTTCAGTCAAATTACCCGTGAGATAAAAGTCGAGTTCGTTTGCCAACTTTGAGCCACCCAAATCTGATGCGAAGGGAGCTTGTGCCTGAGGCCCAAGGCGAAAGGCGTCAAGGGACTCTTCGCGCGAAAAGGAGTGCAGATCTGTATGCATGGACCAGCGCTGATTCCAATCTAGCCGATAACGCATCGAGAGAGAGGACAAGTTAGACCAGGTGGCGAATGTTGCGCGACCGAAATAGCGCATGTCATCTCCAAATGGGGCGTGAAAAGTTTCATTGCGTGTGTCGCCGTCATCTTCATTACCCGAAGCACGACTCCATGTCATACCAATGTGATGACCACCATCTAACTCATAATCTAGATCAAGCGCAAATGCATTGGCAGAAACTCTCGTCTCGCCCCGATGCCCCAATTGAATCGCACTATGTAAATTCCAATCTAGACCTGGGTAAGTTTCGCCAAACCAGCGCATGCCGTAAGTCCACTCACTCGTTAACAGAGCGGGGTTATGCAATTGCACAACATAAGTCTCCATGCTGAGCTCGCCCATTTTCCAATTAAGCCAAGCACCGTGAAAGCCTTCATCGCCGAGAGCGGCGGCGGAGGTGCGAGCTTCAGAGGCCCATGCAGACCAACTTACATTGCGGATTCCGCCATCAACGCGGACCCCATCAAAAGTATTCCTAGCCGACCACCAGATCGCTTCGGATGCGATGCGCTCATCACCGAATGCTATTCCAAATCGGCCCACGCGCAACTTGGAGTCAAACCAAAGTTTCTCGAAGTCAACCCAGCCTTGCTGCATATGTAGCTCGGCCTCTTCTCCCGCATCTACTGCACGAGCATCAAATTCAAGATAGCCCTTGAGGTAAGCATCCCAGGTAGCACCTATGCCAATGCTGGCCAGCACATCTGCTTGGCGAGTGTCATCACCGGCGAAGAGAGCCTCGCCAGAGCGGCGAATGCCTCGAAAACGAATCGCCCCATCAACCATCAGATTGAGGCCATCAGAGGAAACCGGGGATGTCGGTACTTCTTGCGCCGCGAGATTCGCGATGGGTGCAAGCAGGAGGAGTGTGAGTAAGGAAAAACGCAACATAAGGTTGTGCAGGCATTTTCAGCCTGTGGGTTGGCCGGTTACCGGCGACCCCCATTGTGTCATTCCCCGACTAGTGGCGACAAGGCAGAGCGTAGCCCTTCTGGATTAACCTGAGCTTGTTCAAGGTAACGCAACACATACTTCCCGAGCAAATCACCCTCAAGATGAACTTTTTGCCCGATTTCATGGCCGCCAAAAGTCGTGACCTCCAAAGTTTCTGGAATTAATGCGACGGTAAATTTGCCATCTTCGAGCAATTCGGCGACCGTAAGGCTCACGCCATCGATGGTTACCGAGCCTTTTGAAACCAAAAATGGGGCAACGTGAGGCGGTGCTTGGAAGGTGTGGACGGCATATTCACCCTGCATTTCAAGGCCGAGCACCTCACCCACGCCATCGACATGGCCTGTGACGAAATGCCCACCTAGCCGAGCATCGGCTCGCAAAGAACGCTCGATGTTCCATTTTGAGCCGACCGTGGCCGCGCTAAAGCACGTCTTGTCAAGGGTTTCCGACGATAGGTCAAAACCGCACACCGTGCCGTCAAAGGTAACAACAGTCAAGCAAGCGCCCGAAACACAGACTGAATCGCCCCGTTTCAGCCCCTCGGCCAGCGTGCCTAAATCCAAATCCACGCGTAGACCGCCGTGCTCTTCGCGCGACGTTACTACGGTAGCCATTCCTTCGACGAGTCCTGTAAACATGATGCGCTAAGATAGGCTCTCACCGGGGTCGCGTCTACCCGTGAAAACCTTGCCGAGACAGGGCGGATAGGGTATCTTGTGCGGCCGTTTTCCGGGGAGAACCCGGATGCTCGAAGTTCATCTTCTAACCCTCTTTCCTGAGGCCCTCGAGGCTTACCTCGATGCCTCCATTCTCGGTCGTGCGCGTAAAGCTGGCTTGTTGGATGTCCATTTACTGGACTTTCGCAAGTTCGCCAATAACAAGCACAATACCGTAGATGACCGCCCTTACGGCGGTGGGCCAGGCATGGTGCTGAAATGCGAGCCGATCTTTAATGCTGTTGAACGAGTCGAAAGTGATTTCGGCCCGTGCAGAAAAATCCTCCTGACCCCTGCTGGCGTTCCATTCCAGCAGCGTCATGCTGTTGATTTCGCTTATGAATCCCGTCTTTTGCTCCTTTGTGGGCGATATGAGGGTTTCGACGAGCGCATTCGACTCGGGCTTAATTTTGAGGAATTTTCCATCGGCGATTTCGTTCTCACCGGCGGTGAATTAGCTGCTTTAACGGTTCTCGACGCGACGGCGCGCCTCATTCCAGGGGTGCTTGGTCACGAAGAATCCGCTCAAGCCGAATCATTCACCGACCCGAATCTCCTCGACCACCCCCACTACACTCGACCTCCTGAGTTCCGTGGCATGGTCGTCCCCCCCGTGCTGCTGAGCGGCGACCACCAAAAGGTTGCTGACTGGCGACACAAACAAGCACAGGCACGCACCGAATCCCGGCGCCCAGACCTGTCATCCGAATCATAAATCATGGACATCATCCAAGAAGTCGAAAAGCTCTACATGAAAGAAGAAACTGCTTCTTTCAACGTTGCTGACGTTGTCAAAGTCGAATACCTCATCCGTGAGGGCGACAAAGAGCGTATCCAGCCTTTTGTGGGTCAAGTCATCCGCTTTGGCGGTTCTGGCATCCGCAAAACTTTCACCGTGCGCCGTATCGTGCAAGGTGAGGGTGTTGAGCGTATTTTTCCACTCCACGGCCCTCGCGTGAAAAATGTGAGTGTTGAGCGTGGCCCAACCAAAAAGCCTCGTCGCGCTCGCCTTTATTACCTTCGCGATCGCGTCGGCAAATCTGCTTCCCTCTAGGCCCCGCGCCACATCGCCATCATGGTCGAGAATCTGTTTCGCAAGCTCCTGGGCATCGTATTCATTTCGGCGCTCGCTGCCTTTTCCATCTGGAATTGGAATATCCACTTAGGGCTCGACCTTGAGGGTGGTTCCCGCATTGTTTACCGATTCGATTTCGATCAAGCGGTTACAGACGGGCAACTTCAACCCAATTACGACTCGGTTGAGGTTCTTCAGCAAACCGCAACGATTTTCCAAAAGCGTCTTGATGGCTCAGGCATGGCTGATATTCCGATTTACCCACAGGGTTCATCTGAGTTGGTCATTGAGTTGCCCGGCATGTCGGAAGAAGAAGTCGCGGCGGTCAAACGCACGATTATCAACCAAGGGCGGCTTGAATTTCGCGTTCTCGCCGAAGACGGTGACGACCTTGACCTTGCACAAGAGCGCAACAATCTTGAAACATGGCTTGGCGAAAATACGGAAGGCACGATCAATGCTTACAACGCTTTGGCCTACGAAGACGGTGGCTCACGCCCCACCATTCGTTGGTATGCCCTGACCACCAAAGCGGCTGCGGAAAACGGCCAGCTCTTGGGCAGCTCGGTTGCCGGTCAGTATGTGCCATTGCGCTTAGAGAATGTCATCCGTGAAACGACGGAAGACAGTATCGATTCCTGGGAGTTTTATGGCTCGGGCCTCAACTATGTCGGTCCAACAATGGACCAATCAGGCTTTGGTGCGGTTGCGTTTGAGTTTAAAGAGCACCGCAAGGCTGCCTTCGCTGATTTCACCGAAGAAAACAAAGGCCGTGCCATGGCGATTGTCCTTAACGGCAAGGTCGATAGCGCTCCCAATATCAACCAACGCCTTCCCGGTGCCGGCATCATCCAAGGTGGCATGAATGGCTTCTCGCAAGAAGAAGTCCGCGAGTTGATTACCGTTTTGCGCACGGGCTCATTGCGGGTTAAGCCACAGCTTGAGAGCGAATCTTATGTCGGCCCAAGCTTGGGTGAAGACAGTATCAACACGGGTGTGTGGTCGGCCATGGCCGGTGGTATTGCCGTGTTATTATTCATGCTCTTCTACTATTGGATGAATGGCATGGTCGCCTTCCTCGCGCTGAGCTTCAATGGCTTCATCTTGTTGGGCGCATTGTTCTTCACACAAGCGACGCTGACCCTACCTGGCTTGGCTGGCTTAGTCTTGACCATCGGTATGGCCGTTGACGCCAACATTCTGATTTTTGAGCGTGTCCGCGAAGAGCGCAAGCGTGGCCGCGAAGTCCCGCAGGCTTACAAGAATGGTTACGACCGCGCGTTTACAACCATTGTCGACGCCAACTTGACCACGCTTTTGACGGCATTGGTCCTCTATCAAGTTGGTACTGGCCCCGTTCAGGGCTTTGCAGCGATGCTGGCTTTGGGTATTTTGACTTCAATGTTCTCCGCTTTGGTTTTCTCCAAGGTTGTGATGCACTACTTGGTCTTTACCAAGAAATCTGTCAAAGAAGTAAAGATGGCAAAAGCCTTGGCGGGCGATGCACACTTTCCATTCCTAGCCAAGCGCAAGATTGCCGCCATCCTTTCCTCCGTATTGATTTTGGGAGGCCTTTTCCTCTTTTCAGGTGAAGCCTCTAGCATGCTCGGTATTGACTTCGCAGGTGGTTCTGCCGCTCGCGTTGAGCTGTCACAGTCAACAGATATCACCGCGATGCGCTCCATGTTGCCAGGTTACTCCGTAACCTCCGTGCAAGGTAGCGATGAGACCAAGGTCAACATGACCTACCTCGTCAAGAAAAAGCTAACCGCTGAGCAGCGGGCGCTTACCGAGGGCACAAACATGAAAGCAGGCAGTGACTTGGCGGCTGACATGCTTAACGAGTTGTCAACGAAACTCACAGGGCGTTTACCCCTCAAGGCTGATGGCTCGGTCGATATGACTGCCGCCTTCCCTGAGAAAAACACCGTGGGTGCTCGCGTATCAGGTGAGATTCAAAACAAGGCCGTCCAGGCGATTTTGCTCTCGCTGATTGCCATCATCATCTATATGAACTTCCGCTTCAAGGAATACCGCTATGGCTTTGCCGCTGTGGTCGCGCTGTTCCATGACGTGTTGTTTACGCTAGGTGCTTTGGCGCTGTTCTCCAAGATGGGCTGGGTCACCGTTGAGATTAACCTCGAGATTATTGCGGCCTTCCTCACCATCATTGGTTACTCGCTTAACGATACGATTGTTGTGTTTGACCGCATCCGCGAAAACTTGCCTCGCAGCAAGGGCTCCTATCATGAGATCATCGACAAGTCGATTAACCAATCACTGAGCCGTACGATTTTGACATCGTTGACCACTTTCTTTGTGGTTGGAGTGCTTTTCTTCGCCAACCGTCCGATGCACAATGTGCTTGAAGGCTTCAGTTTTGCGATGTTGGTTGGTGTGATTGTGGGTACTTACTCTTCGATGTTTGTTGCAAGCCCATTGCTGGTTTTCTTCGATCGCTGGAGCCGCAAACACCATGTAAAGGAAGCGTAATCCTTTCTGCCACAGGCACCGTGCCGGCAATGTGGTAAAAACTCAAGAGCGGGCTGTTTCCGAAAACAGCCCGCTCTTGCTATTCTGGAGATATGAAGACCGCCCTTCCCCTCATCGCGCTTCTCGTCATTTTGGCGGGTGGTATTGTCTGGAAAACTCAATTCGCAGGCTCGGCGCAGGGCGAGAGCATTCCTGCACCTGAATTGGGCAATCCTAATTTCGGCCTAGTGACGCTTGGGGTTGACAAAAGCAAAATTGATTCTGCTACAGCAGACGAAATTCAGGTGCAAGTTGCTTCGGGCACGGCAGCAGGCATTCCGATTCATGCTAGCAAAACTCAAACGAGCAAGCCTAGCCCCGAATGGTCCGCATCCGACTCCGAAGGCATTGCGCTTTCCACGGGTTCAAATCGCACAACACCCACGGCCACGGCTGTCATGCCCGCCCCTAAAGCCATTGCTCAATACTGGTCGGTAGAGTCTGGACAAACGCTTTATCGAATAGCGAAGTCGGCATACGGCAAGGCCAGCCTTGAAGTCATTGAAGCGATTGCTCAGGCAAATCAACTTGATGACCCTGGTGCGATTCGCCTTGGGCAAAAATTGCTACTGCCTGTTATTCCGGGTGCTAACGCGCCAATCGGCAATTAGGCGAGAACGCCCGCAAGCCTCCGCTGAAAGGAGCAGTTGGCTTCTACGCTGACTGCCCTTCGCCACCCTGAGCAAGGAGTGATGGCTCAATAACCTGCCAGTGCCGTGGCTCAAGTGTAAGGCGAGCGTGCCAAGTTTCACCGCGCCACTCTTCATGCCGTATGGCAGCCAATCGCCGGATGTCAGCCAAGACTCGCCCCGCCGATGCGGGTACACGGACATCAAGGTCGAGCGACCATGCATCGAGAGTGTCGGCAATCACTTGCTCTAGCCGTGCCAGTCCTAGCCCTTCCGTGACCGAGACCATTACAGCTTCAGGGAATTGTGCCGCGAGAGCAAGTTGTTCTTCATCAGAGAGCTGATCCACTTTGTTCAGGACAAGCAGCAAGGGGATATGCCCGACTTCAAGAGTGCCTAGAACATCGTCTACCGCTTCGAGTTGTATCGCCAGGTCAGGCGAGGAAGCGTCGCACACATGTAACAGCAAATCTGCTTGGAGAGTTTCTTCGAGAGTAGCGTGAAAAGAGGCCACGAGGTGATGCGGCAAATCACGCACGAAACCAACCGTATCGGCCAGAATGACGGCGCGGCCATCCGCCAACTTCCATCGCCGGACGCGGGTATCGAGAGTCGCAAACAATTGATCTGCAACATAAACTTCACTTCCGGTGAGCCGTCTCAGCAAAGACGATTTGCCCGCATTAGTGTAGCCAACAAGCGAAACCGTATGCGGGTCGTCTCGCGCAATAGCCTCGCGTTTGCGTCGAGCTTCAATCTCTCGAAGGCGGCGCTTTAATGTCGTAATTTTCTTTCCAATTAAGCGTCGGTCTGTTTCGAGCTGTGTTTCGCCAGGGCCTCGTGTGCCAATCGCGCCTTCAGTGCGCTCAAGGTGCGTCCACATACGGACGAGCCTCGTTTTCAAGTACTCTGTCTGCGCGAGCTCAACTTGAAGTTTTGCTTGGCGAGTTTGGGCGCGACTGGAAAAAATATCGAGAATGAGCTCAGTACGATCCACCACTCGACGCTCGAAAGCTTTTTCTAAGTTGCGAATTTGAGATGGGCTCAGTTCGCAATCAACCGCAACAAAGTCCGCATCGAGTTCTTTAGCTTCCGCAGCGATTTCCTCAACTTTGCCCTTACCGAAAGCAAATGCTGGGCTTGGGTTCACCCGAGACTGGGATAAATGCCCAACGACTTGCGCACCGGCTGCTTCTACCAATCCACAAATTTCCTCGCTGGGGTCTTGCGAGCGAGCTGAGGCCGAATTCGGCAAGACAAGAATCGCAACAAAAGCGCGTTCTTTCCCCGAATCAGTAAGAGATGAAGGTCGAGACAAGCGATTAGTCAGAAAGCTGGGACGATGTGCGCACTCGGGATGTACACAGCTTCACATGGCTGTCTTGGAATGCCATGCGGGAATGGACCTGCCAAGCAGGCTCTGTTTGCGGAAAGTCAGAACGATAATGCGCACCACGGGATTCTTCGCGAAAAAGTGCAGAACGCGTAATCGCCATGCCGACTTGAATCATATTGGCTGTTTCAACACCAGCAGGTGTGAATGGCCCCAGATGAGAAAGAAAGCCACACCAAGTGCGGAGGTCTTCCACAGCATCTTTAAGGCCTTCAGCATCACGCACGATGCCGACTTGGCGCCACATCAGCGATTTTAAGGAGTATGTGATATCCGTGAGATTTAACTCAATTCCATCTGAATGGTCGGCCTCCTGGCCAGGTGGGAGGAGGAATCTGCGGGCACCGCCCCCAGTGGCTTGACTCATTTTCCGACCGACAATACGGCCATGAGCTAGAGCTTCAAGCAAGCTGTTTGAACCCATGCGGTTGGCCCCGTGAAACCCTGTCGAGGCACATTCCCCAACTGCCCATAGCCCAGGCAAAGATGTTTGCCCGTTGCCATCAGCGGCAACCCCACCCACGAAATAGTGGACCGCGGGTCGAACTGGCACGGGGTCAGAACCGATGAATATGCCAAATTTGGCTGCAATACGAGCTAAGCCAGGAAAACGCTCTTCCGCTCTTGGAACCAAGGACAAATCGAGTTGAACATGGGTATCGCCAGCATCAAACATTTGATCGTAAATCGCACGACTGACGACATCACGGGGTGCCAATTCGCAATCCTCGTGGTAATCCTGCATGAATGCGTGGCCAGCCCGATTGCGCAAAATGGCTCCTTCGCCACGGACGACTTCCGAAATGAGGAAGCGAGCGGCACCAGCGAGATAAAGAATAGTCGGATGAAACTGAACAAACTCTAAATCCTGGAGGATTGCGCCTGCGCGAAGTGCCATCGCTAAGCCATCTGCTGTGGCGAGCTGGGGATTCGTTGTTTCTCGATAAAGTTGGCCCCCGCCACCCGTTGCAAGCAAGACTTGCGATGCTTCAAAAATGACCGTCTCAAAGTCGGATTGGCCACTCTTTGACTGCATGCAAACGGCACCCGAAACTTTGCCTTCACTATCCTTAACAAAATCGACAGCAGTAACATGAGTGAAAAGGTCAATGCGCGGATGCTGCTTGGCTTGCAGGAGTAAGACTCGCTGCAATTCCCGCCCCGTAGATGTACTACCAGAATGGAGAATTCTTGCGACACGATGCCCCCCCTCGCGGCCTAACTCAAGATGCCCATTAGGGGTATGGTCGAAAGCCATCCCGAGACTGGAGAGCCAATCCATCGTATCTGGCGCAGCATTCGTTAGTTGGTGGACAATTTCGGCCTCGGACAGCCCGTAGCCAAGCCGCAAGGTGTCGGCGGCATGGATTTGAGGGTCGTCGTCATCGCCAACGGCGGCTGCAACGCCACCTTGAGCAAAGCGGGTGTTGCCCATGGAAGCGTCACCTTTGGCAAGCACCATGACATGTGCGCCTTCTTCCGCTGCAGAAAGGGCTGCGCTTAGCCCCGCAGAACCAGCACCAACGATAAGAATATCCCCCCGAAATACGGGTAAGGAGCGTGCACTAAACGGCAGCCTTTTCAATGGCGAAACGGGTCGCCAGTCAGAATCATGAGGTGCATGAGGCATGGAATGCCCATTTTACATGGGTTTTAACGAATATGATGAATGGAAGAGTGTAGAAAAATATTTGAAGAATTACCCTTGTTAGGGTTTTGTTAGCGGGTAAACTAGTTAGGCCTTTGTTAGGCACAACCCTCATGAAAAAATTCTTCACACAAACACATAAAGACGAGATAGAAGCGTTCCTTTGCGTAGCCGGCATGCTCCTCGGATTCGCTATGGTTTAGGCATGGGACTCACCCCGAAACAACTCAAGGTGTTGGAAACAATCCACAATCACCAGCTAGAGACGAGCTTATCTCCCACACTTGCTGAAATCGGCGAGGTCATGGGAGTCAGTCGCGTGACCATTCATGGGCATGTGAAAGCCCTGATCGCAAACCATTACCTTGAAAACCTTGAGCCGGGCGCATCCCGTGGTTTAGTTTTTACAGCGGCCGCAAGAGAAGTCTTACAGCTCGCGCAAAGTGATCATTATTCCGAGTTGACCGCTCAAGAGACATCAAGCTTGCCCATTGCAGGTCGTATTGCAGCAGGTGGGCCAATTGAGGCAATAGAGCATCAAGACCGCATGACTTTAATGGAATTAGTGCCCTCCACTAGCGAGACATACTTACTCACGGTAAGTGGCGATTCAATGATTGACGCGCACATTCAATCTGGCGATTTGGTCGTCATTGAAAAAAACAAATCCCCTCACTCAGGTGATATTGTTGTTGCCGTTTTACCGGATGAGCAGGCCACATTGAAGTACTTCAAGCCGCAGCCTGACAACAGCATCATCTTGCTGCCAGCCAACGACGATTACTCCCCTATTCGCACCACCGAAGTGGAAATACGCGGGGTCGTTACAGGCGTCATTCGCAAGTACTCCTAGGCACTGTCTTTGCCACGAAACGCCCCTTGTGGGCAAAAAAAACAGCCCGCGCAGTCAAAAGACTGCGCGGGCTGCTAATTGAAACCCTGGCACTAACCTACTTTCACGGACGAACCACTATCATCGGCAAAACCTGCTTAACGACCGAGTTCGGAATGGAATCGGGTGTGGCCAGGTTTTTATGGGCACCAGGGAGGATGGTGACAGGAAGCGTAATCATTTGTAATTTTGAATCTTGCAGATCCCCTCAGGGACCCGCTTAGAGCGGATCGCAGAGGGGGAATTAAGTCGATTGGGAATTAGTACAGCTCGCCTGAACATGTTGCCATGCTTACAGCTACTGCCTATCAACGTGGTAGTCTCCCACGACCCTAATGGGGACGCCTAGTCTTGAAGAGGGCTTCCCGCTTAGATGCTTTCAGCGGTTATCCTTTCCGAAGTTAGCTACCCAGCTGTGCCTCTAGCGAGACAACTGGTGCACCAGAGCTTCGTCCTTTCCAATCCTCTCGTACTAGGAAAAGACCTTCTCAAGCGTCCTACAATCACACCGGATAGGGACCGACCTGTCTCACGACGGTCTGAACCCAGCTCACGTACCACTTTAATGGGCGAACAGCCCAACCCTTGGGACCTTCT
>CAZPAY010000013.1:0-62413 GCA_964584805.1 uncultured Planctomycetales bacterium
GGCCCCAGAGGCCCGCCGACGGCGTAATTTGCCTGGCATGTTTGGGTATTATGCCGCACGCTGAGTAATCGACACTGGGTTTTGTTCAATGAAATGTTCTAAAGTTAACTATAAAACGCCCCGATATAAGCGTGGTTGTGGTTTCTTCCATTTCGGAGTAAACTAGTACTCATGCGCATTCTCCTTTTTCTGCCGCTATTTAGCGCTATCCTGAGCCCCTTGGTGGCTCAACCTCAAACGGTTGGCCTCGATATGACCTTCCGTCTGCCTGCTGAAAACCCAGCGGCTGATGCAGACCATGCGACCCTCGCCGTGAATCAGTATGGCGATGTTTTTGTTGCATGGCACGGCACTTCCGCGGTCGACAGCGAGCTCAAGCATGTTGAAGGATCACTTATTGCGCGCACGCAACCCCAAGAATGGCAGACCAATAAAAACGACTTTCATTTCCTCCTGGGTGATCCAAGTGTTGGCGTTTACACGGCCGTCGACCCGAGCAATCGCGACACTTGCAACAAACCCGATGTTTGCGCATTAGGCGATGGCTCATTCGTCATCGTATGGCCAAGGCACAATCGATACAGCACTGCAGCGGACTCCCGCCTTGAGGCGGCGCGCGTAGTTTGCCGCGATTCAGCGGGCAATCTGATTAAAAACACATCAGGCCAATTCGCACCTGTATTGCACACGCTCAATCCTGGAGAGGGCTACCCCATTGGCCTTCCCATCATCGACAAAGGTGAAGCGGGCGTCATGCCCGACACCGTTGCACTCGCGGCAAACCCAACGGCCTGCGCAGTTGCCTATGCCAACCACAAACGCACGGTCATCACCGGCCAAGAAACTTTCCAAGACTACAATATAGATATAGCACGGATTAATTGGTCTCAAACAGGAGCGCCTTCCGTTCAAGGGCCCTCCACTTTAGTAGCCGACATTCCCTGGGATTTGCATGACACAATCAACCCCAACATGGGCGGTCAAATTTTGCCGGACCTGGTTGAAGATGACGAGAATAATCTGGTACTTGCATATGAGGAGTACCGTATCGATGGGCATCCAGACCCAATAACAGGGTTCCCGGTCATTAACGGCATCAGCTTCAATGGCATCATCAATGTGAAACGCTTCACAGGATTTGCTTCGAGCACACCGCTTAGTGAAATGAATCACGACTCTTTTAAGGGTGTGCGACGCCCCTCTGACGGGTCATCTTTTCCACAGCGACGCCCAAATCTCGCGACCTCTCATAGCGACCGATTCAATACGGTTTCATTGGCTTGGGTCGACCAACTCAACGACCAACTCATGGAGCCTGGCGTGGGTTACTGGCAAATTGAGTATCTACAGAATGGCTCAAGCAGCCTCACAGACTTAAACTGGGCCAACGCTCCCGCGCGAGAAGACGCCATGCCCGTCCCGATTCATGGCTCAAACTTTCGAGCTTGCCTTGCCTCAACAAAGAGTGTGTTGCAGCCGCTCTGGAAAGTCCGCGCTTACTTGCCTCTCCTAGGCCGCACCTTTCTTAATGCTTACCCTGGCGTTTCAGATTGTTTCCGCCCTTCTGCCACTTTTGCAACCGATCACAACTCTGCGGGGTCACGCGTGCGCGACATTGTCCCCATCTGCTTTGAAGGAAGAGTGCCTGGATCCATATCCTGGCCCAACAAAAGTATTGTCTTAACGATTCACGAAAATCCTTAAACCGGCTCGCCAGCCAACATTCGCCCCACCATGCCAATCGAGGCACGCACGCCCTTGGTGTAATACGGTCGCGGCACTTGGGCAATCTTGAGCAACACGCGCCCATCTTTTTTCGGGACGACCTCAAGATGGAAGCGTTGGGCAAACGCATCGTCGGAAACGACTACGCCAATCAACCAGCCGCCATCTGATTGGTAAACATCTTTGATTTCAAGGACGGCATCATCATGGCGATGCCGCTGACCCACCAAAGCGGAAACGGTTTTAGAATCGGGCACAGAATTGAGGCGGAAGACATCCATGGGTGTGTCGGCGAAAAGACGAGGGGCAGGCTCAAAGCGGACGACCTTGGCCGTAACGCGGTAAATGGTGCGGCCCTCTTCGAGCCACTTGGATTCGTAGCGCGTGCGGAAAGGGCGCTCGGGATTAATCTCAACAGGGCTGGTATCAAATCGGCCGTCAGCACCAAGAATGGCGGATGTCTCGTTGGCGTACCAATCTTGATCGGTAACCAATTCAAAATAACCGTCCGCCGCAAGGACATCCGCCAAGGTCGCCGCAAAATGCGGGCTATAAACCCGATGCTTGGCATGCTTTTCTTTCGGCCAAGGCATAGGGAATTGCATGAGCACATGACTCAGCGACTGCGGCGCAAACAACTCGCGCAACAGATAACGAGCATCACCTTGGATAACACGCACATTCTGCAAATCACCCGCGGCAAAATTTGGGGTGGAATGCGTAATACAATCGGGCGGCAATTCGATACCAATGAAATTGGTTTCCGGTTTTTGCGCGGCGCGCCAAGCCATGTATTCGCCCCCGCCAAAACCAATTTCGACAGCCAATGGCGCCTCTCGCTGGAATACCTCAGCCCAGTTAGGAGGGCATGGCTCCATCTCTGCAGCTTGCAGGAGATAGCGGTGCAGAAGGTCAGGGCGCGGCTTCATGACCGTGCATTATCGGGGCTTGCTACCGAGACGCAAAGGAATCGACACGCAAACTATTCAGGGACGCAAACCTCGCCTTTAACAGCCGAGCGAATCGTGGCCATCAAAACGATCAGATTGACCAAGGTCGTCGTGTAAAGCAATCCAATCGCTAAATGGTGATAAAAATCAACGCTCGAAACATGTGCCATCAAAATCGTCGCTAGCGTCGCCGCTGCCATCGGGAAAGTATAGGCCCACCACGAAACGAAGAAGGTCGACTTGCGCGGCCGAATGCGGAAAAACAGCAGCAGCAAGGTGAACATCCCGAAGAAGTACAAAATGCGCCCTACGCTATCGATTGTCGGCTGACCCATTTCAGCGGCTGTGAGTTTCACCCAAGCGATAAAGGCCACAGCTGGAGGTGCGACCAGAATGAACAAGGTTGGCTTCAATTTGGCTGGCAGAGGGTCATGGAAAATCAAACGGTAAAGTACGATCGTGAATAGCGCGACCCAATAAATCAGCCCAATCGAAAAGAAAAACCACGAGACATCAGGGTCTGCAATTTTCACCCCGGCAACCGGCACCAAGATATTACCCACGACTGGAATAAACCAAGCCGGATTTAGCGTTTGAATTTTGACCTTATTATCCAGCCAATTCGAAAGAGCAATCAAAGTAAAAACCAAATGCAGCGGCGTGCCGATCCACCACAAAATCTTGGCGGCTTCCGGAGCTGTATTGAGCCAAGCAATCGAGAGCAATAAGAGGCAAATCGAAAACGCGGGGAAAAAGTTACTGCGCACAGGGTGGCGAAATTCTTCGACCACAGAATCAAAATGCAGAAAAGCCTTTGCAGAGTACACCAAAGTCAAAAAAGCAAACCAACCCGTCACGGCCCACAGCATGGGGCCACTCACACCAGCGGATCCGCCAAGAAACTCGTCATAGCGAGCCCAAGCAACGGTGAGCCCCACCAGCCCCATCACCGAGCCGAAAAGAGGGATGGGTAAATAACGCAGGCGTCCGCCTTCGCAACATTCGGGCATTTCAGTCCTTTCTGTCATGCCTAGAGGATAAGCCATCAAAAAGAGAAGAACCACATCCATATCCCCGTGTTATGCTTTCATCATGCTGCGCCGTCTCGCCGCCCTTGGGCTCATTGCCCTACTCTTGCTGCCCACCGCTTTGGTTGGCGCGCAGGGGCCCGAGACATGTGCCTCAAAAGGTTGCGGCTGTTGCGCCCCACTTGAGCCGGGCGACCTTGGCGACGCCCCCTTGATGCGCAAAGGTTGCTGCTGCAACTTCAAGGCTCCCGACCGTGCGCCGACCTCCTCGCCGACCCCTGAGCGCGATTCGGTTTCGATGAGCGTCAGCGTGCCCGTCATGAGCGCCAATGCAGTCACCCTGCCACCGATGAGCGCTGATTGGCAAACCGTAGCGACACGCATCCAAGTGTCTCTGCGCGGCCCCCCAAGGGCATTGCACGCTCTCCATTGCTCGTTCCTCTGCTAGCGGTTCCGCGGTCTGACCTTTTGGTCATGCCCGCGTTGATTCTGTTCCGCCACCCCCATCCGGTTTTCCCGGTACTCCTGCAGAGTTGTAACGAAAATGTTTACCTCAAAACCCATTGCGGCATCCTTGCTGCTCCTCAGCGCCTGTCATAGCGCACCCCGTGATTTCACTTTAAGTCTTGCTGACTGGCAAGCCGAAGCCGACGCCATGCATGCGACGGCCTTCGATTTGGAAGCACCCGACCTTGCAACGCTTGGCACCGAAGCAAGCAAAGCCCTCACGGAGTTGTCAGGCGTGCTTGCCTACGCCGCCAAGCAGCATCCTGATTTACAAAACGCGCTCTATTCTTGGCGCGCGGCAGTGGAAGCCGTCCCTCAGGCGATGGCTTTGCCTGACCCCGTTTTGAATCTTGGTGGTTTTGTGAATCCCGTCGAAACACGCAACGGGCCGCTGGATGCCAAAATTGCGTTGAGGCAGTCCTTCCCTTGGTTTGGGACGCTTGATGCTGCAGGAAAAGTTGCGGCGCTAAAAGCTGAGGCCGCACGCTGGCAACTCCAAGGAGCCCAGCGCAAAGTGCGCAGCGAAGTCCTCAAGACTTGGGCTGAGCTAGCTTGGCAAAGGGAAGCGGAGCGTTTGATGACTGAGCATGTCCAGCTGTTGCAAAACTGGGAAGCCGTCGCAACCGCGCGCTACTCAACCGGCAATGCGGCTTATGCCGACGTCTTGCGTTTGCAGTCTCGCATTGCACTACTTGAAGAGCGCCTCGCCACTTTGCGTGCTCTCAAGGAGCCGCTCCAATCGCGCCTTAACCGTGCAGTCGGAGCTTCTCTGCCTCTTGGGGAACACCCGCTGCCTGCTGTGACGAACCGGCTGGCGAGTGCTTCCTGGGAGGCTCACCCTAGTTTACTCGCGCTTGAATCTCTGCAAAAGGCGAGCGCCACGGGTCTTGAATTGGCGCATTTAAAAAACAAACCTAAATTCACTTTGGGTGCTGAGCATACTTTCATTGGCGATGAGCCCATGGCCGGCGCAACATCTGGGGAAGACGCCACAGCGATTGTCTTCGGGATGACCCTTCCTTTTGATGGCGGACGAAATGAATCGCGAGTAAATCAAGCTAAGGCGATGATTTCAGCTGTACGCCATAAGCGGATCGCCAAAGCCCAAGAGCTGGAAAGCCAATGGGCGCAAGCGACTTTTGCGATGGATGAAGCCACGCGCCGTCTAGAGCTGCATCAAAATGAGCTCATCCCCCGCGAGCGCCAAGTGCTCACCACTCTTGAGGCAAGTTACAGCACAACGGGTGCATCTTTCCTCGACTTGACCGCGAGCCAAGAACGACTCTTGGCTTTCGAAACCGCCTCCGCGCGCGCTGCCGCCGATCGACTCGCCGCTGCCGCCCAACTCGAAAACCTCTCTGGCCTCTCGCTTCTTAACTAGTCATGCGTAAATTCTCTTACTTGTTTACTTTCCTTGCTCTCGCCATCGGTATTTTCCTCGGGCGACACACGCTCGGCCCCGCAGCCGGTGATGGGCATGATCACGGTGATGAGGCAAACGCCGAAGCCGAAGGGGAAATACTCTGGACCTGCTCGATGCACCCGCAGTTTCAATTCCCTGACCCCGTGCCTTGCCCCATTTGCGGGATGGAGTTGATTCCGATTGACCCCAACGCCGCGCAAGTCGGTGAGCGTCAAGTCGCGATGTCTGAGGCCGCGATGGCGCTGGCGGATATCCAAACCAGCCCCGTTGAGCGCCGAGCCGTTGCGCGCGCGGTTGAGCTGGTAGGCAAGGTCGCTTGGGACGAGACACGCATCTCCAGCCTCACGGCCTGGACGGGTGGTCGCCTCGACAAGTTGTATGTCGATTTCATCGGCGCGGCTGTCTCGGAGGGTCAGGCACTCGCCAACATCTGGAGCCCGGAGTTGGTGACGGCACAACAAGAATTACTGCAGGCTACCGGCAAGCTTGCCGAAGCGAGTCGAACGAAATTATTGGCACTCGGTATGACGGAAAGTCAAATCGAAGAGCTCCTAGATTTCGAAGAAGCGGAAGAGCTCATCACCCTTCATGCGCCGAGCGCAGGCATTGTTTTAACGCAAAAAGCCACCGAAGGCGGTTGGGTGAAAAAAGGCGCGGAGTTATTCCGAATCGCCGACGATACCCGTGTTTGGGTTGAGCTTGAAGCATTTGAGACCGATTTAGCTTGGCTGCAAATGGGGCAGAGCGCGACCTTCACTGTGGATGCCTTTCCTGGCCGTTCCTTTATGGGCGATGTCGTTTTCATGGACCCGGTGGTCAATCCAAAGACCCGCACAATCGCTGTGCGCCTTGAGGCTGACAATTCTGAAGGGAAACTCCGTCCAGGGATGTTCGTGCGCGCACGCATTCAAGCACCACTGGATATGAATGGTTTGGTTGCGAGTGCTGCAAATGCAGCACTTGATGCGCCACTCGTCATTCCTCGCACCTCCCCATTGCTCACCGGTGAGCGGGCGGTGGTTTTCATTCGCATCCCTTCCGCTGAAGATGTCATTTTTGAGAGTCGTGAAATCACACTTGGCCCACGGGCGCAAGATGTTTGGGTTGTCTTAGAGGGTCTGAATGAAGGCGATGACATCGTTACAAGCGGTGCATTCAAAGTTGACTCGGCTCTGCAAATCCTGGCTAAGCCAAGCATGATGTCGATGGCGGGCAAGCAGAAAAAAGTTGAGATCAAAGTCCCCGAGGCTCTGCTTGGCCAACTCGGCGCGCTGGCTGACTCTTACCTTCAAGCACAAGTTGCCCTTGCTGATGACGACGCCGCCGCCACGCGAAGCGCCGGCCAAGCCGCGACCGCCTTACTCAATCAAATGAGTACCGACGGCCTAGAAGAAGCTGGCCTAGAAGAATGGCGCCCCGTTTTCGCACGCATGCAAAACGGTGCCGACGCAATGAGTCAAACCGGCGACATCGAGGTCCAACGCACCGGTTTCGACCGTTTCAGCAAAGGCTACATTCGCGCGATTGAGGTCTTTGGATACGCCCGCGAAAGCGGTGACACGCTGCGCGTGTTCTTCTGCCCGATGGCATTCAACGACACGGGTGCGGAATGGATTCAAGATTATGATCTGTTGAGCAACCCCTATTTCGGCGCGTCAATGCTTCGATGCGGTGAAGAGCGTCGCACCATCAACCCAACCGAGGCGACTCAGGAGTAAATCATGTTGCGTTCCTTCCTCCGCGCCTGCCTTTCGCAGAAGCTCATTGTATTTATGGGCTTCATGCTCCTCATCGGTTGGGGCATCCGTGTCGCACCGTTTGACATGGGCCCCTCCTGGATGCCGCGCGACCCGATTGCGGTCGATGCCATCCCTGACATTGGCGAGAACCAACAAATCGTTTTCACGCGATGGATGGGCCGCTCGCCGCAAGATGTCGAAGATCAAGTCACCTACCCGCTCACGACGAGTTTGCTCGGCATCCCTGGCGTCAAAACGATTCGCTCGTTTTCCATGATGGGTTTCTCGACGGTCTATGTCATCTTTGACGAAGATATCGAGTTTTACTGGTCGCGCTCGCGCATCCTTGAAAAGCTAAATGCGCTGCCGGCAGGTTTAATGCCGAGCGACGCATCCCCCACACTGGGGCCCGACGCAACAGCCCTCGGCCAGGTTTTCTGGTACACCCTCGAAGGCCGCGACGCTGAAGGCAATCCGACGGGCGGATGGGACCTCGATGAGCTCCGTACCATCCAAGACTTCAATTTGCGCTATGCCCTGAGCAGTGTGGCGGGAGTGGCCGAAGTGGCCTCGGTTGGTGGATTTCAACGCGAATTCCAAGTTGAGGTCGATCCCGACTTAATGCGCGCACACAATGTGCATTTGCATCAAGTCATGAAGGCCGTGCAAAAATCCAACCTTGAGGTTGGCGCACGCACCATGGAAATCAACGCGGTTGAATATGTAGTGCGCGGCCGCGGTTGGGTGGAAAATGAATCCGACCTTGAGCGCGCGGTCATTCGCGCTTCCGAAGACGGCATCCCGCTGACGATTGCGGATGTTGCGCATGTGCAACTCGGGCCAGCTGTCCGTCGGGGCGCGCTTGACCGAGGCGGCACGGAAGCGGTTGGTGGTGTTGTGGTGGCGCGTTACGGCGACAACCCGATGGCCGTGATTGACGGCATCAAGGCAAAGATTGAGCAGATTGCACCCGGCATGCCACGAAAGACATTAGACGACGGCACATTGTCGACCGTAACGGTTGTTCCGTTTTATGATCGCTCTGGCCTGATTGGCGAAACACTTGCCACCTTGAATCGCGCCCTGCTCGAAGAAATCCTTGTAACCATTATGGTTGTGGTTTTCATGGTGATGCATTTGCGTTCATCGCTTTTGATTAGTTCACTTTTGCCGCTCGCAGTTCTGTTTACTTTCATCGCCATGAAGCTGGCCGGCGTCGACGCAAACGTAGTTGCGCTTTCTGGCATCGCCATCGCGATTGGCACGATGGTCGACATGGGCATTGTGTTGAGTGAAAACATACTCACGCGATTAGAGAATCCGCCCGATGGCGAAACGCCTGAGAAATCTGTATTAGAGGCCTCTACCGAGGTTGGAAGTGCGATTTTGACCGCTGTGGCGACAACGGTCGTGGGTTTTCTCCCTGTGTTTGCCATGACAGGCGCTGAGGGTAAATTGTTTAAGCCGCTTGCGTTTACCAAAACATTCGCACTTACGGGTTCGGTTTTAGTGGCACTGGTTCTGATTCCAGTCCTTGCTCTCATCCTCTTCCCCCGCCGCAACAATTCCATCACGGCATTTTTCCGCAAGCACCTCCATGCCGATAGCGCACGGGTGCGGATGGGATCAAACGGGATGCTAATGTTTTTAGTTGGCTGGTTCCTTGCCAATCACTGGGAACCACTCGGCCCTGATGCAGGTGAGTTTTTCAACCTCGTTTTCGTTTTGAGTTTGGTGTTTGGATTGCTGGGTTTGTTCTCGCTTTTCCATCGCGCCTACGAATCGATTTTGCGATGGTGCTTGGCGCACAAGTTGGCTTTCTTATCTTTGCCTTTGCTTACGCTCGTGGCTGGCGGCTACTCCATGAATAGCATGGGCCGCGAGTTCATGCCTCAGCTCGATGAGGGTTCATTTCTTTACATGCCCACGACCATGCCCCACGCCAGCATCGGCGAAGCCATGGACGCACTTTCTCGCATGGACCGCGCGATGGAAGCCATCCCTGAGGTTGAGCAAGTCGTCGGCAAAATCGGGCGCGTAGAATCTCCACTCGACCCCGCGCCGGTTTCGATGGTCGAAACGGTCATTCATTACAAGCCCGAATACATCCGCCTCGACGACGGTAGCCGGGTGCGCCAATGGCGCGACCACATCAAAAAGCCTGATGACATCTGGGATGCGATTGTTGAGGCTGCGGCATTGCCAGGCTCGACCTCTGCACCGAAACTACAGCCCATTTCCACGCGTATTGTCATGCTGCAATCCGGCATGCGCGCGCCGATGGGTTTGAAAGTCCAAGGCCCTGATCTGGAGACGCTTAGCAAGGTCGCGCTCGAATTCGAGGCTCTGCTTCGCACCTCACCTGGCATCAATCCGCCGACGGTTGCAGCTGACCGCGTGGTGGGGAAGCCTTATCTTGAGATTGAAGTCAATCGTGAAGCGGCAAGTCGTTATGGGCTGAATGTGGCGGATGTCCAAAGTGTGCTGCAAGCGGCTGTCGGCGGCAAGCAAGTGTCCACGACCGTCCAAGGGCGCGAGCGATACCCCATCATGGTGCGCTATGCCCGCGAAACGCGTGATTCCATTGAAGCACTTGAGAAAGTCCGCCTTCGCACCCCACAGGGCGCTCAAATCCCCCTGAGCAGTGTCGCCGAAATCTCTTATGTTCGCGGCCCGCAAATGATTAAGACGGAAGACACCTTCCTGACGGCTTATGTCGTATTTGACAAGCACCCCGGCTGGGCGGAAGTCGAGGTCGTGGAAAAGGCGCGGGAGTATTTGCAAAAGCAAATTGAAGCGGGCGAGCTCGTTTTGCCTGCCGGCGTGAGTTACCGCTTTGCCGGATCTTGGGAAAACCAAGTGCGTGCCAATGCCACACTCATGGTGGTGCTACCGCTGGCTCTTGCGCTCATCATGGTGATTCTGCAATTGCAGTTCCGCCGCTTCTCAACCACACTGCTCGTCTTTTCGGGTGTCATTGTAGCTTGGGCGGGTGGTTTCATGATGCTCTGGCTTTGGGGTCAAGATTGGTTCTTGGACTTCCATTTACTCGGTCGAAGTATGCGAGATGTCTTCCAAGTCCACGCCTACAACCTCAGCATTGCGGTTTGGGTGGGTTTCCTTGCCTTGTTTGGCATTGCAACCGACGACGGCGT
This sequence comes from uncultured Planctomycetales bacterium, assembly GCA_964584805.1. Classification (GTDB taxonomy): domain Bacteria; phylum Planctomycetota; class UBA1135; order UBA1135; family UBA1135; genus JABHIE01. The sequence goes on from CAZPAY010000013.1 coordinate 10,528, forward strand.
GGTCATGGCGACTTACCTGCGCCAAACATTCGACCGTGACAAGCCGACAAACAAACAAGCCGTCCGCGAAGCGGTTGTCACGGCTGGCAAACGACGGGTGCGCCCTTGTTTGATGACGACGGCTACCACACTCCTTGCTTTGCTTCCTGTGCTTACAGCTACAGGGCGCGGGGCCGATGTCATGGTTCCCATGGCAATTCCTTCCTTCGGCGGTATGACCATTGCCATCATGACGATGTTTTTGGTTCCCGTCCTTTACTCCACCATCGAAGAGCGCCGCGTGCGCCACCAATCATGAACTTACTCCTTAGTCTCATTCTCACCCTCGTTGCGCAAACGACCTGTCCGGTCACCGGCGAGGACTTAGCCAACCAGGACACTTTTGTGGATTACGAAGGCCAACGCGTTTACCTCAACTGCGCCGACTGCGTACCGGAATTCAAGGCATTCCCTGACAAGTACATTTACTTGCTCCATAAAAAAGGCCAGCAACTGGAAAACATTCAGAGCATCGATCCGGTCACCGGCGATGCGCTGGAATCACGCGAGCACTTTGCGGATTTCTTTAACAAGCGGATTTATGTCAACGACGCGAAATCGCTGAAAGCCGTCAAGGCAACACCTGCGAAGTACTTTGACATCCTTCAGGGTCGTAAAGCGCAAACAAAATGCGCCGTGATGGGCGGGAATATCATTCCAAAAAATGCGTTTGAGTTGCGTGGGTCACATGTGGATCAATGCTGCCCCCCTTGTGAAAAGAAATGGCGGAGAACACCCGACAAGTATTTCGCAAAGCTTGCCGCGGCCAACATTCTGCTGCAGCCGGCTGGCGACAAGTGCATGGTTGACGGAAAAGCCAAAAGCAAAGCCGTTTATTGGGTCACCCTTGGCTCACAGCGCTTTCACTTTTCGAGCGAAAAGGCGATGTCAAAATTCGTCCGCAAGCCTTGGAAATACCTTGGCCTAGAGCCTCCTAAGACTGACGCCAAGAAAGCCCATGAGGGCCACGGCAAAGTCGACCACTCGAATCACTAAGCCAGTGCGGCAGCGACACTCGCCCAAAGTGAGTTAAGCTTGCCAATCGGAATCGGCCAACGCGGCCTGAATCCGGAAAGCCGTTTCAACGGCCCGCATACCGTCTTCGCCTGTAACAAGGTGAGGACGGTTTTCCTTAACGGCCTCGGCAAAAGTCATCAGCTCAGCGCGCAGTGGCTCGTCATCGTCGAGTTGCAGCTCTTCGACATGCAGCATGTCAGAAAAAGCACCGGATGGGTTGCCTTCGCTAGCCAACTGTGCAGCTAGTTTCGCGTCAAATTCATCGCCTTTTTGCACGAGCAGAGCGTAGCGGTCTTGACTATCTACTGAGACATAGCAATCCGGGCCAAAGACACGGAAGCGACGCATGGGCTTGAGGCTCAATCGAGAGGCCGTTAAATTAGCTACGGCCCCGTTTTCGAAGCGCAAACGCACGGAAGCAATGTCTTCGCTGGGCGATAAAGTTGCCCCACCCACTGCGTCAACTGCAGTGACGGCACTGCCCACCCACGCCAGAGCGAGGTCAATATCGTGAATCATCAAGTCAAGCACTACGCCCACATCAGTCGAGCGAAAAGTATATGGCGCCAAGCGATGAGCCTCAATAAAGCGTGGACGAATCCCCAAATCCATCGCACGACGGACGGCTGGGTTAAACCGCTCAACATGACCCACGCCCAAAATTGCGCCCGACTTTTGTGCTTCAGCAACCAAGCGCATGCAAGTTTCAGGGTCAGGCGCCATCGGCTTTTCGACAAGACAGGCAATGCCGGCTCTCAAAAGAGGAGTTGCGCAGACCTCGTGCAAAGTCGTGGGTGTCGCGATGACAGCAAAATCAATCGCATCAGCGAGCGACAGCTTCGATTGCCCCTCAAACGAGGCCAGGTCGGCAAACCAATCGCAAGAGTGCTTTGCAGCATGCTCGCGCCCACGAGCCTCATCGGGATCAATAATAGCCGCCAAATCAACCCCATCAAGCTCAGCAAGAATGCGGGCATGATGGCGACCGAGATGCCCTACTCCAAAGACAACTGCACGCAAATTCATGGGTTTACCTCTCGTTAAGAAGCGTTTGGACGCCTCAGCGACTCGCGGTAACGGCCTTGAAAGCCCCGCTCCATGTCGCGCAAGAACGCTAAGAGTCGTGAAGTCTCGGGCGACAAATCGCCCTCTGCTTCCATTTCTTGCATCGCCAAAACAGTTGGCGTATCGTCAGCAAATAGGCGGCGATACGCATCGCGAATTTGCTTGATGCTTTTCGGCTCAACCTCACGACGGCGCAAGCCGACCAAATTGACACCGCGCACTTTCGTGCCTTCAAACACCATAAATGGCGGCACATCTTTCACGACGCGGGCCATCCCGCCGACCATGGCGAGTGTGCCAACCGTAACGAAATGATTGACGGCTGCCCCACCGGAAATGATGCAACGGTTTTCGATGCGGACATGACCGGCGAGCAAGACATTATTGCCAATCACGATTTCGTCTTCGATGACGCAGTCATGAGCAACATGAGCGCAAGCCATGATGAGGTTGCGATTGCCGATGCTTGTGACCCAAGAGCCGGCCGCGGTGCCAATGTTGATGGTCACGAATTCACGCACCGTATTGTCATCGCCAATCACCAGAGCAGATTCTTCGCCCGCGTATTTCAGGTCTTGCGGCTTGCCACCGATTGCGCATTGCGCGACGAAGTGATTTCGATCGCCAATGCTTGTGCGGCCTTGCACGGTAACATGGGGCCCCAAAGTCGTGCCTGCGCCAATGCGCACTTTTGGGCCGACATAGCAAAACGGCCCGACGACGACATCGTCAGCCAATTGGGCGCCATCAGCGATTACGGCAGTTGGGTGGATGTTGGTCATGAAGAAGCAATCATGGCAAAGGAAAGGACGGCCTCGGAAACCACGCGACGGCCCACTTTCGCTTGCGCTTTAACCGTGCCGCGGTTGCTGGACATCCGCAAAGTCTCGACTTCGAGGCGGAGTTGATCACCGGGTGTCACACCACCACGGAAGCGGACCTTGTCAATGGCGGCAAGCACAACAGTCTTACCCGTGTGCTCAAGCTTGCGTTGCAGCAAAAAGCCAGACAACTGGGCCAGGGCCTCAAGTTGAAGGACACCAGGCATCAAGGGTTGATCAGGGAAATGACCCTCAAAAAAGGGCTCATTAATCGTGACATTTTTGACCCCCACCGCACGGCGAAAACCCTCAACCTCTATCACGCGATCCACGAGTAAAAAAGGGTAGCGATGCGGCAAGAGTCGCATCACATCGCGAATCTCGTAGCCATCTTGAGTCATTGCTTCACCCGCCAATTCTGCATCATCAAGTTGCTCACGCAATCGACGGACTGCGGCTTGATTCAAGGCATGGCCCGAACGAGTCGCCACGATATCGGCGTGAAGATTTACGCCAAGCAAAGCAAAATCACCGAGCAGGTCTAGCACCTTATGGCGGGTAGGTTCGCAATCCATACGCATCTCCCCCGCATCATCACCACCCAAGACAACTGTATTCTCAGCCGTCGCCCCTTTGCCATAACCCGCGGCGAGCAAAGTTTCAATTTCTTCGGAAACAACAAAAGTGCGCGCTTCGGCAATCTCTTTTTCATAAGCGCCGGGAGTCAAAAAAAACTCAATCGGCGAAGCGTCAATACCCAGGGGATAACTTGGCAGATAACGAACACGCAGTGAATCGCCGGAAGGGGGAAGCACCAGAATTTCTGCCTCATCTTCGCGAACTACAATTGGCTCGACGACTCGAAAAACCTTGCGTGTGATTTTTTGCTCAAGCAAGCCTGCTTTTTGCATCGCTGCAACATAGGGCATCGACGAACCATCCATGCCTGGCATCTCACTTCCGGAGATATTGACGACGAGATTGTCAACACCAATACCGTGGCAAGCAGAAAGCAAATGTTCGACCATACCAATCTCGGCAGGGCCCTCTCGTAAAACGGTGCGACGATTGGATGTAACCAGCGCACTCGGTAGCGCGGGCACATCGGGAGTATCGACCAAATCTGAACGCCGGAAAACAATGCCAGTGCCTGCAGGTGCCGGCTCAAGACGCACTTGCACAGACTCGCCAGAGTGAAGGGCAACCCCTTCAAACTCAGCGTTTTTCTTTAAGGTGCGTGCGGCGCGTTCCACGGAAAACTAAGTCTAGCCTTCCCCATTAAGGACCTTAAGAATCAAATCCGTGACATCGTAGTTCGGGTTTGTCCAAAGAGTTTCGGTCGAATCATAATAACCCATCAATGACCGAGGATTAGCGCCTTCGGCTGGCAACGGACCCGGTGACCGGATAATGGCACTAAAGCCTTCTTCGGCACCAACAATGCGTGCTGCTTCAAAAATCTGACGGAAAGCGCGGCTGCGGATTTGAACCAATTCTTGCTGCGTTTCCTCTTGGAATCGCTGAGCTGAGCGCTGAAATTGAGCGATATCATCATCAAATTTTGACTTGGCTAGGCGGAATTGCTCCGATGCGGGGTCGAGAATTTGCAACTCGCCTTGGCGGTTTTCTAGGCCTGTTTGCTCAGCAAGAAGTGCTTGCTCACGGCCTTTGGCGACCTCAGAAAAAGCATCCATTTCAGCGACGCCAGCGCGATACTGGGCAAGGCATCGATCCATATCAAGATACCGCAGATTCTCGGAAGGAGGCGCGGCCGCACGGTCAGCAATTAAGGCACCCGCAGAAACTGCGAGCAGTAGAAGAAGAAGGGAGAAGCGTTTCATGGTGAATTAGAACATTGAGCCGAAAGTGAAGGTGAAGATCCGTTCGCGGTCTTCGTCTTCGCGGAGAATGGGTACGCCAAAATCTAGCAGAAGTGGCATTTGTGGCATGAATGGAATCCGAATCCTGAAACTCACACCCGCTGAGGCGCGCATGGGATCAAGATCAGAGAAGGTGTTGCCCAACTGGCCGGCATCGAGGAAAAGCGCTAACCGCGCCCATTCATACTCGCCGGAAACGCCTCGTTTTAGGCTAGAGGCCATAGGCAAACTGAATTCTACTGTGGAACGCCACATTGATTCTCCACCGAGCGGGTAGTCATTCTCTGAATCACCCGCACGACGAATGTAGAAGCCGCGCAATGAACTCTGCCCTCCAAGGAAAAAGCGCTGAGTGTAAGGAATCGTCTCGGTGTCACCTTGGGGCCACGCACGCCCAACTGCTGTCTCCAGTGAGAAAACCCAAGGACGGCCTAGACCGTCTTTCCAGAGGGGGAAAAACTTCGAAAAATTGGCCTGCGCCTTTAGATAATCCCAATCACCACCCAAAGCACCACCACCTTGCGTCACATGGAATCCTCCACGCATGCCATCTTTGGGATTGAAAGGGTCAATAACACTGTTGTAACTAGAGCCCAAAGAAACGCGGTGCAGGTAGTGATCGCCCAAATCGTTCAGCATAACCTCTGGCGCGCCGTCACTAAAGTCAGACATACCAACGATTTCATAACCCGGTGAGGCCCAAAGCGACCATTCGCGACTGAAATGGCGAGAAAATTTCAATGCGGCCGAGGTGCGATTTTCGTCGTGAGTGCGCAGGCGTAAATTAGACCGGTTAAAGGTCGTCCCAAAACCAATTCGATTGAGGTGATCACCAAACAAATCCGGCTCAAAGAAATTCATTGAATACCTCGAATAATCAGTTCCTGGCATTGCGTTGAGGGAAAATTGTTGCCCCCCACCAGTGAAGGCGCGGCCGTCAAGGATTTCTGTAATCGCTGACCCCCAAGAGCTAGGAGGCCGCGTGATATCGAAATTGGACTTCTTATACTGAATCATCAACATAGAGCCCATTGATCCGAGGCCACCGCCAAATTGGAAATTACCCGTGCCAGAGCCTTCTTTCACCTGGAATTGTAAGTCAACCAATTCCGGCAGACCGGCAACGGGAATAAACTGATAATCTACAAATGGCGCACCTGTCTCAGCGTCAAAATAATAATTCTGGCCCATTAAACGGCGCTTAGAGCGGTCAGCCAAATCGGTGCGAGCAAGATCGCCCGGCTCAAGAAAAATCTCTCTGCGGATGACAGCATCACGCGTGTTCGTATTGCCGCTGATTTTGACATCTCGGATTTTCTTAGGAATTCCCTCGGCAATGCGCCAAACAAGTTTTGTGCGATGAGCCTTTTTATCAACGATAGGCTCGGGCAATTGCTCCGCCTGCCTAGGATTAATCATCAAGAAGCCATCTTCCATTTGACTCTGAGCCAAAGTGACTGGATGGCCCTTGGCGCCGAAATATGCCCGCAAAGCCACCAAATCAGCAAGAAGATGGGAACGCTGATAGACCATGCCGGGCTTGAGATGCATCAACGCCTGCAATTCTTCTTCAGGCACCTGAAGAGAGGAGCCGCCCACTGCTTCAAAGATAATCGAATCTACGATGTAGGGCTCACCCTCATGGATACGGAAAGTAAGCTCAACTTTTTCACCCTCGTCATAAAACACCGGCTCATCAACCGAGATTGAAACATCAAAATAGCCGTATTCTCGATACAACTTTTTCAACGCCGTGATATCTGCATGGATAGCCTCTGGATTATAAGTTGAGCTCGACCAGAAAAACCATCCCGTGCCCGACTCCATCTCGCCCTCAAGGTCTAGCCCGATTAACTGGCTACCAACAAAACGCGTATTCCCAATAAAATTCAGGCGGCTAATAGAGACTTCTGGGCCTTCGTGGATGAGGACCTTTACTTCACCTTCTTGTTCCGTTGTTTCCGTTTGAATCGAAACATGGGCAAAACCCTCTTGACGATAAAAATCTTCCCACTCACGAATAAAACTTTCCAGGCGGCCTTGACCGATCGACTGGGATAAAAGTAATCCAGAATGGTCGAGTAACTCTTGTCGCTCAAAATGCTCATTGCCCTCAAAAAGTAAGCGGCCCCAAGCGACATCAGGCAATTCCACGACAAAAATAACACGAAGCTCAAATTCAGAAACAATCTCCGAGTAGACCTTGGGGACCTTAATGGATTTGTATTTCAGCAGCCAAGAGATGCTTTCATTGATGCTCTCTTGCCGGAATTCATCCCCCACCTTAAAGGCCAAAAGGTTCGCAATCTCAGCGGAGCGTTCGCCCGCACCCTGGATTTCAACATCAACAATCCGCACGACCTGCTCAGCAGCCTCTTGGTCAGGATGGGGTGTCGGTGAAAAGGAAGTCGCTGGCCCAACAAGGGAAATAGCGGCAACGAAAAGAGGCAAAAGCATACGCATCAGTCGTCAAAGACCGGGGTGGAGGGAACGCTGAAATCGACATTCGGGTCAAGGACATCAGCGGATGTGTAATTTTCAAACCGCATGAAGTCACCGTCCCAACGCAGATTAAATCTGCCTGTGGAACCATGGCGGTTTTTGGCGATGCTGACCTCGGCTAGGCCGCGGTCTTCTTCGGCATCGGAATAGTACTCAGGGCGATAAAGCATCATCACCATGTCAGCATCTTGCTCAATCGCACCTGATTCTCGCAAATCAGAGAGCAATGGTCGTGGCGGGTCGCGTTTTTCGGCGGCTCGGTTAAGCTGAGAAAGTGCGAGCACAGGCACTTTCAAATCTCGCGCAATACTCTTAAAAGTACGGGAGATAATCGAAATCTCTTGCTGGCGACTTTCGGCTTTTGTGGACAGCAACTGCAAATAATCGACAACGATTAAATCAAGATCGCCGTCACGGGCTAAACGCCGCGCCTTGGCACGAATCTGCGCCAATGATGGCTGCGAGGAATCATCAATATAGATTCGAGATTTCTGGAAAGCCGTCGCCGACATCGTCAACGCCTCGCGGTCATGCGAACTCTTTAAGCCGCGCCGCAAATTATCGTGGCGAATCCCTGCATGACATGACAACAGCCGCAACAGCAACTGATAGTCAGGCATTTCAAGCGAAAACATCAATACGGCTTTCTGCTCTTGAATCGCAACGCGCTCAAGAATATTTAAAGCTAGAGCCGTCTTGCCCATCCCAGGGCGAGCCGCCAAAACAATCAAATCACCCGGGCGGAAGCCGTGCTTTTCATCTAGGTCGAGGTAGTTTGTTTTCAAACCACCTGGCGCACCATCTGGATCTAAGATGTCATCAAGCCGATCATCGATCAGCTGTCGAATCTCAACCAACTCTTTACCGACGAGGCGATCCCCCACGCGGTAAACATCATTTTCGGCCTTTTCGATTAATTCTTCAACCGACTCAGCCTCGCCGGAATGAACAAGGCGACGAATCTCATCAGATGTTTCAAGCAACTGCCTCTTGAGAGACAAGTCACGCAAAATCGTCAGATGGTATTCCAGATAAGCGCCTGACGGGTGCGCGTGCATCATCTCAAGGAGATAGGCCTTGCCACCCAAATCGGCGGCCTTGCCCGCTCTCTCTTGCTCTTGAGCAATGGAGACGGGGTCGCAACCGCCGGGTTGGCGGTCATCGACCCGCAGCATCATTTCAAAAATACCGCGATTGCGCGGGGAATAAAAGTCTTCCGTGCGCACTAACGCGGCTACATCCGTGATACAGCGTGGGTCACGCAATACCGCCCCAAGGACGCTTTGTTCAGCATCCAAATCAAAAGGGACTTGCCCTGGAGCGACCGATTCAGAAGTCATCAGAAAGCAGCATACCGAGGCGAGAAAAGCTGTGCGATCTCTCGCCTCAGAACGCTGAGACGATTACTCGCTTGCAGCCTCTTCAGCAGCCAAAGCAGCTTCGGCGGCAGCAGCCTCTTCGGCGGCAGCAGCGGCGGCGTCCATGGCGGCGATATCGACCTCTTCACCTTCTTGCTCAAGGGCAACAACCCAAACCACGATGTTTGCGTTGAGCTCGGCATGAATGTGAATCGGCACTTCATACTCACCCGCTGCGCGCATTGGCTCAGCAAGACGAACATGACTTTCTGGCAAATCGATACCCTGCTCTGTAAGTGCAGAATGAATGCGCTTGGCATTCACAGCACCATAGAGAGCACCTTCAGCGTTGACTTTCTCTTCGAAGGTCAGCTGAATACTCGAAACGCGCTCGGCAAGAGCCTCGTATTGAGCTGCCATTTCCATGCGCTCGACTTCAGCCTCTTTGGCGGCCTTTTCGATACGAAGGACGGCATCTTCCGACCATGGCATGCCCATGCCGCTCGGCATCAAAAAGTTACGAGCGTAACCGGCGGGTACTTCAACAATTTCACCCACAACGCCAAGCGTCGGGACATCTTTGCTCAAAATTACTTTTACTTTCATCGGATTAACCTACGAATGGCAAAAGGCCGAGGAAACGCGCATTTTTCACAGCGCGCTTGAGAGAACGCTGCTCACGGGCACTCAAGCCGGTGCGCTTTGCGCTAGAGATTTGACCTTGACCAGAAAGGTAGCGAAGAAGATCTTCGGTGTCTTTGAAGTCAAACTTTTTGTGTGTCTTCTTGCCCATTACTTGGCCTCCTCGGTTGCTGCCGCTTTGGCAGGCTCTTCTTTGGTTTCAGTGGTCTCGGCTTTGGCATCATCACCTCTGCCTTTTTCTTCCTTATCGTCGTCAGACTTCTCGCCGTCATCATCAGAGGAGGCTTTTTCTTCTTCTGGCTCGACGTATTCTTCTTCAATCACCTCTTCAGGCTGATCATCGGGGATGACCAACTCAGAGTCATTGACTTCTTCGATGCCGAAAGCCATCTCGGCCTCAGGGATGCCGTCTTCTTGGAAGAAGCGCATGCGGAAGGCTGGGCCCACGAGGTACATATCGCGCATAGCAGAGTTAACCGCCTCGCCTTCTGCCTCAAGCCAACCCAAAACGTAAGTCGCGCGCACGCGGCCGCCGATGGGGTAAGCCAATTTCCGCTCGCCGTAGAGGCGGAGCACTTTTACATCAATGCTGTGCTTTTCGAGAGCGCCCTTGAGCCAATCTCGCACGGCAGTGAAGCCTTTTTCGCGAACTTCTCCGTTTTCAAGGAGGAACATCGCTTGGTATGTGTGTTTTGTATTTGTCATTTTGTGCCTTTCCGATCCTATCGGTTTTTCTGGTTATTCAGAATCCGCCTGCGGCGTGCGGCGGTTGTAACGAGCTTGGACATCCTCAATGGATTGACCCAAAGCCCAGTCTTCCACAGCCCAAGATGCCGTTTCGAGGGTTTCCTCGATAACCGGCAATTCAGCCTTGCGGAAGGTATCGAGCACATGATCCACGCTAGAAGCCCTCGGCTGCCCCACCCCGATGCGTAATCGTGGGTAAAGATCAGTCTGCAGAACTTGCTCGATGGATTTGAGCCCGTTATGCCCACCTGGGCTGCCGGCCGCGCGCGCGCGCAAGCCACCCAACTCAAGGTGGAAGTCGTCAGTGACGACCAAAATGAATTCAGGCAAAACATCAAGTTGGCTCGCTGCCGCCGCCACTGCTGAACCCGAAAGGTTCATATAAGTAGTCGGCCAAAGCAATGCGAAACGGCCATCAATGGACCGCGCCAAATCACCGAGCTTGCGCCCACCCGCCCGAAGGCCCGTGGATGTCAAACCCGCACGTTTTGCGAAAAGATCAAGGGTTTGGAAGCCGACATTATGGCGTGTGCCGTCGTATTCCGCACCAGGATTGCCGAGCCCGACAATCAGTCGGGACTCAGTATCAGACACTATTCGCCCTCTTCGGAGGAATCGTCGTCTTTGCCCTTAGCAATGACCTCTGGCTCAGCGGAATCACCGTCTTCGCCTTCGGCGCCTTCTTCAGGCTCGACTTCTTCTTGAGCAGGACGGATGCCGCAAACGACGTATTCAGCATCTTGAAGCAACTCGACATCTTCCGGCATAGGAATGCTGCCCGCGAGAATTTGCTCGTCAAGATCAAGTTCCGCCACATCAACCGTAATGCTCTCAGGGATGGAACGAGGGACACAAGTGACAGCGATATCGAGCAGATTCTTAAAGAACTCACCCTTAGCGGCACCCTTAGGGTGACCGAGATATGCAAGCTCAACTTGGACCTCAACCTTTTGGCCGACTGGCACGCGCATGAATTCAATGTGCAAGATCTTGTCGCCCATGTTGTCCCAGTGGACATCGTGGAGCATCACCTGCTCGCGCTTATCACCATGCTCAAGCATGAAAACACGCTCGTGGTGGCGCAATGCGGCCTGAAAGGAATGATCGTCAACATGGAAAGAGGCTGTCTCTTCCCCGTGGCCGACCACATTAATGGGTAAACGACCCGCTTGGCGCAGGGCGTAGGAATCGCGTGTACCGGAACCAGTGCGTGGCTCGGCAGGGAGTGAGTGTACGGAGGATGACATCGATTTATCTAAATTGCGCCCCTATTGGACGTCTTCGAACAAAGCGCTGACCGATTCTTCTCGGTGAATCCGAGCAATCGCACGGGCCAGAAGAGGTGCCACCGATACCACTTCAAGGCAGTCGGGTAGGTCACCGCGAAGGGGTATTGTATTAGAAATCCACACCTTGTCAGCCCCACAATTTTGAAGCCTTTCTCGGGCCGGACCCGCAAGGACGGCATGGCTTGCTGCAATGCAGACCCGCCTGGCGCCCTTTTCCTTGAGAATTCGGCAGGCCTCAGCGATCGTGCCGGCTGTGCTGATCATGTCGTCGGTCAGCAAAATGTCAGCGCCATCGACATCACCGATGATATTTTCGGAAATCACCGTATCGCCACTCATACGACGCTTGTCAATAATCGCAAGTGGCGCATCCAGCTCTTTTGCGTATGCGCGGGCAATCTTTACGCCACCCACATCGGGTGAGCAAACCACCAAGTTTTCAAAACCTTCATTGCGGACAATATCCTGAATCGCCGTGCGTGCATAAAGGTGATCAACGGGTGTATCGAAAAAACCCTGAATTTGTTGAGCGTGTAAATCAACGGTCAAAACCCGGTCGATGCCGCACGCAACCAACATATTGGCCACAGCCTTGGCCGAAATGGGCACGCGACCCTCATCTTTGCGGTCTTTGCGTGCATAACCAAAATAGGGCATCACCGCCGTGACCCGGGAAGCACTCGCACGCCGAAGCGTATCGGCGATTAAAGCCAACTCAACCACATTCTCATTCACAGGCGGGCAGGTCGGTTGAATCACAAAAACATCGCTTCCGCGCATATCTTCGTGAATCTTGATATCAATTTCGCCATCAGGGAAGCGACCGATAAAAGCCGAAACCAAGGGTTCGCCTAGAGCAGACGCGACCTCATGGGCTAAATCAGGGTGGGCTGAGCCCGAGAGCAAACGGAGACTACCGCGGTGTGACATGTCAGGATTTTGGAGGAAAGGATTTCGCTGGGATGCCGGCGACAACCTCGCCGGCAGGGACATCTTTCCCAGCAGTAACTACGGCCCCAGCCGCAGTGGTGGCGCCCGCGCCAATCGTGACGGGTGCAACAAGAATGGTGCCTGAGCCAATGGAAGCACGCGAGCCGATGATGGTGGGATGTTTTTTCTTGCCGTCGTAATTCGCTGTAATCGTGCCGCAACCGACATTGGCAAACTCTTCAACCGTTGCATTACCTAAGTAAGTCAAATGTTTTGCCTTTGCACCTTTGCCAAGTGTTGAATTTTTCATCTCGACGAAATTACCGGCCAGGGCACCATCTTCAAGGACGGCCCCAGGTCGAAGCCGTACATAAGGACCCAATTCGCAATCAGAGCCGACCTTCACACCTGAATGCAAAACGGAACCTGGTCGAATGCGCGTGCCTGGCCCAATTTCAACATCTTGCTCAATCCAAGTCGACGAGGGGTCATCAATGATGACACCAGAAAGCAAATGAGCCTCCATGATTTGCCAACGCATCGCGGCCACAACTTCCGAAAAATCGACAAGCGTGTTGACGCCAGCAATTTCATCTGCGCCGTCTTCGAGACAGAGGGTTGCGCCCCCTCGATCGCCCAAAACATCAAGGGCGGCATCGGTGAGATACAACTCGCCTTGGGCATTGTTGGAATCCAACTGAGCCACGGCTTCGCGCAAGGCGCCCAAATCCAAGACATAAACGCCCGCATTAATCTCATCGACCCCTTGCGTTTCATCATCCGTATCGGCATCTTCGACAATGGCGGTGAGATTGCCATCTGTATCGCGCACCATACGACCATATCCAGATGGGTCGGGCACGCGTGCGGTCATCAAAGCGTCACCGTGCTTCACCAACTCTTGAAGCGTTTCTGCACGCAACAACGGGGTGTCGCCGCACAAAATCAAGACGCGCCCCTCATCGGGCAGTTGCTCAAGCGCGCATTGCACCGCATGACCGGTGCCGCGTGGGTTTTCTTGGAGCGCAATCGACCAATCGGAATAAGCCGAGCCTTCAAGCCAATCCGTGATCTCGCCGATATGGTTACCACCCAAGACTAGGGTCTTGGAAGCCACCTTAAGCGGCTCAGCATGATCCAAAATATAAGACAAAAGCGGGCGACCGCATAAATCCAAAAGTGCCTTGGGGTGGCCCGTACGCAGACGCGTAGAGTTGCCAGCGGCCAAAACGAGGAGGTGCAAAGAGGAAGCGCTCATGACTGGGGGGTATGGCGAGAAGTATAACGGCACGACAGCAGACTCATGGACCCCCGCATCCTCCTCATTTTTCCGGGTTTTCCCCGCATCGCATTGACCCGACTCGCAGGCCGTGTGGCCCGCCTACGCATCCCTCGCTTTTTGCGGCGACGGCTCTGGGCCTGGCTGGGTCGGCGGCTGAGCATTGAGGCCAAAGACATCCCTGGCGATTTGCGGGATTACGCGAGTTTCCTTGACCTTTTTACGCGGCCACTGGCAGATTACCGCCCCGAAATCCCTTCTGACGAAACCTGGCTCTCCCCCAGCGATGGCCTCATTGTCGAGCATGCCAAAATTAGCCCTGAGGGCAGTTGGCTCATTAAGGGCGTGCCCTATTCCACGGCGGAATTGCTTCCCAATGCTGGCGAAGCGACCCACTGGCAGGGCATCCAAATTTATCTTTCTCCGCGGGATTACCACCGCTATCACGCCCCTTGCGACATGCGTGTCCTTTCCGCGACGGCACTTCCAGGTGATTTACGGCCGGTTGATCCGAAGTTGATGCGACGCTCTTATCGCATCATGGCGACGAACCGCCGCGTTCTCCTGCACTGCGAAACACTCGACGGCGAGGCCTTTGCCCTGCTTTATGTGGGCGCACTCAATGTCGGCTTAATGGTTTTCAACTTTGACGAAACACTGGGGCGTGACTTTTCTGTCAAGACCACGCGCGCCTACGACCCGCCGCCCGTCCTGAAGCGTGGCCAAGAAATGGGTCGTTTCGAGTTTGGCAGCACCATTCTTTTCTTCCTCTCCGGCGACAAGAAATTACTCGTGCCGTGCCAGAAAGCTTGCCGCGTTCGTGAGTCCTTGTTTTCATGAGCGACTTGCCCAAAGCGCAACGCCCATTCAACAACTTATTGCTCACGCAATTCCTTACGGTTGTTAACGACAACATCTTTAAACAAGTCGTCTTGCTCTTAGCCGTCGCACTTGCGACTCATTTTCAGCCCCTGGCGGCACTTTTGTTTTCAGCTCCTTTCCTGCTCTTTGCCGTGCTTGCGGGAGATTGTGCAGATCGATGGCCAAAATCCACCGTGGTCTTCTACGCCAAATGGGCAGAAGTCATCGTCATGATTTGCGCTGCCGCAGCCCTCGCAAGTGGCCACCCCCTCTTGCTGGGGCTTACTCTTTTTGCGATGGGAACTCAATCGGCATTCTTAGGGCCAGCGAAATACGGCCTACTCCCCGAATTAGTAAATGAAGCCGAACTCGCCCGTGCCAACGCAAAGATGCAAGCCACTGTCGTTGCAGGTATCGTGCTCGGCACGGGCGCGGCCGGCTACATCAAGACCGGACTTTCCAGTGAGCTTTACCTCCTCGGATTCCTCCTAGCGGCAATCGCTCTGCTTGGTGTTTTTTTTGCTCGGCGCATCGGCCCCACTCCCGCCGCCACGCCGCAACGCGCGCTTCACTTCGACCCCCTCCGGCGTTTCTACCTAGGCATGAAACGCGCTGGCGAAACTCCAGGATTACGCCCGGCCATGGTGGCGCATTCCATTTACTGGCTGGGCGGCAGCCTACTCCTGCTCTCCTGGAATGAACTTCCCAAAGTTTTGGATATTTCCGAAGGGAACTGGTCGGCCGCACTCGGCTCACTTTCCATCTTCTTGGCCGCTGGCGCGATCTTAGCAGGGCGTAAACTTCAAACAGGCATTCGACCCAAACAAGTCCAAATTGGCGCTCTCGGGATGGCAGTCGGTTTCGGCGCGATTGCCTTTATTCCATCACTTCCATGGCTCATCTGGGTATCTGCGGCAATGGCATCCCTATTCTCCGGGATGTATCTTGTACCGCTTCGCACACGGGTTCAAGCCCTAGCTCCAGTCAAATCGCGTGGCGCGACTCTGGGCACGAGTCAAATGCTCGACTTCCTCGGAATCAGCCTAGCCAGTGGGTTGCGGCCACTCCTACAAAGCTTGCTTCCTGGGCCCTACCCCGTTTTTATTTTTATCGGCCTTCTGTTTTTAGGCGCGGGTCTTTGGTTCCCCAAACGGCTCCAGCGAGCCTAGGCTTGGCGTCAAGCTTATTATTTTTTGGCCCAATTCAAGACAACGCGTAAAGGGGTAAAGCCATCTTCGGCTTTCCCCTTGATTCGCCCCGACAACACACGGCGACTCGGGTGCCAGGAAGCAAAAGCTAAACCGTCAAGCTTGAGTTCACCCCCACTCCATTCCAAGCGGTGAGTCGCGCCTTCGACCAGAGTAAATCGGTAGCTACCTGATCGCCCCACTTCAACAAGCCCGCCAGAAAATTGTGTCGTCCCGGAGATGTAGACATCATCAAGCCAAGTGACACGAGGCAAAGAATAATAGCCTAGCGGGTTCTTCCATTCGAAAGCCCAACCAGACAGACGCCAATCACTTAAAGCAGGTGGAGCCTTCATGCGCCACTCTTTGGCCCAATCCGTTTTCATGGCTGAGCCTTTGAAAACAAATTGGATGGAATTCTCCACCCATTCGACTTCAGCACGAGGAAATTCTGCACGAAGCCCATTCACAAAAAGAATTTGAGCCTGCTCCTCGGGGGAAAATACGGGCTCAGTCTCTCTCTCGCCATCACCTTCGGGTACCTTTGGTTCGACCGTGCCAACGATTTCAGGCTCGTCCTCTACAGGCAGCTCTGTTGGCTCTGGCGCGAGCACCGCCGACTCGTTCTGAGCAAGGCCGCCTGGAACGGCGCGCGCGGCGGCAAGCTCTTCCGCGCGCTTGCGCTCTCGCAACAATTTCTTTTTCTTTAACAATGCTTCCTGCAACGGATATCGACCATTCACCGTTTCCCACTCGCCGATCAGAATTCCTTCTTTTTTCCACATGGCTAAAACGCTGGCCTCCCATTCATCCGGAAGAGCACAGGGCGAATTCGCCAGAGCCACATTCAAGCTCTCACTCATTTGAAGGATGGCCGCTTGAAAGCAGCGAGCCTGTGCGGCATCAAGAATAAGCGTGTTTTCAGCAACCCATTGGTCTCTTTGCTCTACCCAATCGAGTTCTTCTGTGAGGATTTCCAGCTTCGACATTTCATGCAAAATCAAACGGGCCTTTCCGAAATCGTCCTTGACCATGACTTGCTGAAATCGGTCTGCCAAAACAGAAGCAGCATCTAAATCGAGAAATTGCTCTTCAATGGGAGCGGACGAGCTCACAGGGACATCAGGCATTTCCAACGCAGGCGGTTCATCAAGTGCACTTCCACGAAAGATTGCCCACCAGCCAATGGCACCAACAAAAGCCACTCCTCCGCTCAGAGCAAGAAAGATTCGCATACGGCGACGGCGTCGGCGGCGATGCAACAAGAGCGGCTTATCCCCAAGAAGCACACGCCCCAAGTCGAGGGCAAAGTCACCCGCGCGTGCGTAGCGCGACTCTGGATCTTTGGAAAGCGCACATGCAAGGACTTGGCGAATGGGCAAAGGCACTTCCTCAGGCAACGGCGGAGGCTCTTCATGCAAAACGCGATGGATGACTTCCCCGACACCCTTTCCTAAAAACGGCGGGCGGCCCGAAAGGGCGTGATAGAGCGTTGCAGCGAGGGAATAGACATCGGCCTCCGGCCCCACTTCGGACGGGTCGCGTGCCTGTTCAGGGCTCATGTAGGCCGGCGAGCCTAGCGCCACGCCTTGGCGCGTGAGGGTGGCGTCGTCATCCATGCGCACCAAACCAAGGTCCGCCAAAACAGCCCCGCGAGTAGGGTGAATCAAAATATTATGAGGCTTCACATCGCGATGAATCGCCTGATTTCGGTGCAGGCGTTCTAAGGCGCGAGCGACCTGAACTCCATAGCGAACGGCCTGCTCCCAGCCCAATGGTGATTCAGTAAGTAACTCTCGCAATGTAGGCCCGTCAATGAACTCCAGGAGCAACGCCGGATGCCCATTGACATCCAGAGTGCCATATGAACGGACCAAATTGTCATGCTCAATCGTATTGAGCAGTCTCGCTTCTCGATGCCAGCGCTCAAGGATGCGGGGGTCATGCGCAGCCACCCCATGCAACAATTTCAACGCACAGGGGACGCCATCTTTTTCTACAAGCAAGACCTCTGAAAAAGCCGTCCGTCCCAGTGTGCGAACCAAGAGAACCCCCTCGGGCAAACTTTCTTGGTCAATCGAATCAAAAGAAAAGGGTGGCATTGGTTTATAAATCTAAATCGTATTTCTCCAGTTTACGCAACAAAGCAAAGCGAGTAATCCCAAGACACTTGCCGGCCTGAGCGCGGTTGCCACCGGTCTCTTCGAGAGCTTCGATTATTAATCGACGCTCCAGCTGTTCAACTAGATATGGAAGATTTCCATCAGCTAGAGTAACCGCCAGAGCTATCTCACCAAGCGAGTCACTTTTTTCAGGCTCCCCTGAACCGCCTACACGGGTCTCAAGCTCTTCTTGGATTTCTGGAGACAACTCGGCAAGGCTCACCTCGCCCTCTCCCAACAAAGTCAATCGGCGCATTTCATTGCGTAACTCTCTCACATTTCCAGGCCAAGCATATGCTTCAAATGCGTGCAAAACCGCTTCGGGCAGATGTCGGCGACCTCGGCCTTGCGAAGCTGCTTCCTGTAGGAGGAAGTGCTCAGCAAGCAAACGAACATCTCCTTCGCGCGACTGGAGTGGAGGTAAATCGAGATTCAAAACATTCAAGCGAAAGAACAAATCCTCTCGGAAGCGGCCATCTTTGACGCGTTGGCGCAAATCAATGTTACAGGCGGCAACGACCCGGACATCAACTTCGCGGACTTCATCGTCACCCACGCGACGAATTTCGCCCTCTTGCAATACACGCAACAAACGAGATTGCATGGCCTCGCTCATCTCGCTCACTTCATCTAAGAAAAGTGTGCCTCCCGAGGCCTCTTCAAAACGGCCCGCTCGATTGCGTGTTGCTCCTGTGAATGCACCCTTTACATGACCGAACAACTCCGACTCAAGAAGGGTATCCGGGAGAGCGCCACAATTTTCGACAATGAATGGAGACCCCGACCTTGGCCCGTGAGTGTGTAAAGCTCTCGCCACCAATTCTTTGCCCGTACCAGATCGACCCTCGATTAAAACGGGAAGGGAGCTCTCGAGCATTCTTTCCATGGAGGAGTGCAAATCCTGCATCACCTGCGAAGTGCCAATGAGTCCGTAAAAACCCTGCCCTGCGATGGTCTCTAGAACTGAATTTTCATCGGGCTTTTCCTCGCGCCGGCCAAGGCTTTTTTGCGCCGTGGCCAAACGACGCCGCATTAAACGCAATCGCTTCCGTTCGCGGGCAGCACCTAAATGGGCAGCGGCCAAGCCCGACAGGGCGCGTAAAAGTGAAACATCGGTTTGGTGAAATGCGGCCGGTGCGAGGCGGTGGTCAACCATGAGCAAGCCCAGCACTTCCCCATCGAAAGTAAGGGGGAGCAAAATAACCGACCGAAGACCTAGGTCCGTGATACTGGCGGAGCCAGCAAATTCACCATCTGAGCTTGCGTCTTCAAGCAACATCGGCTTACCCGTAGCCACAGCTCGCTCAAGAAGAGTTTGAGATATTTTTCGGTCAGGGCTGGCGACCGGCTCATCGGCAAAATTGCAACCCACCGCATGAGAAATTTCACCATCTTCTAGCAAAAAAACAAAGCCGCGCTCAGCTTGCACCAATTTGACGGCTGCCCGTGCAGCGACATTCGCCATTTCTTCGAGGCGTGTCGATTCCTCCATGGCCTGCACGGCAATCGCCACACGCCGTACCTTGTCATCTTGAGGGTCATAATCAGCTTGAGCGGTTGTCTCGGCAGCGCTTAGTTTGTCGCCAAGAGTCATCAAACCAATCTTGGACGAGCCGACCGAAAACATATCGCCTGGCCCCAATTTTTCGCGGCGAATAAGCTCACCGCGCAGCCAAGTGCCGTTGGCAGAGTTGAGGTCTTCCACCCAAACTTGGTTGGATTCAAGCGTGATTCTGCAATGCTCGCGAGAAGCTAACGGGTCTTCAAGATGGATATCACACTCAAGCCCACGCCCCACCAAAACAGAAGCCTGATCAAATTTCATAAGCCGATTCCCTGAAGGAAGCTCGACCAAAATTTCTAAGACATTTTTCATCCTTACTAAGGATACCTCCCCGCGAGACAGAGTGGTAGAATCTGCGGCTGTCATGGCCGAAAACACAAATGAATTTGCCTTGCAAGTGGTTGGAGTAGATAAGTTCTACGACCGCACGCAAATCCTCCGCAATGTCACGCTTTCCTTCTTTTCTGGGGCAAAGATTGGCGTCATTGGGGCGAACGGCTCGGGCAAGACAACATTGCTGCGCATTCTTGCCGGCGCCGACCTTGAGTTTGAAGGCACGCGCATTCAGCTCAAAGATTCAACTTTGGGTTATGTTCCTCAAGAGCCAACTCTTAATCCTAACCAGACTGTAAAAGAATGCCTCGCTGAGGCCGTGGATCATGTCCATAAAATACTGGATCGCTACAACGAGATTTGCGGTTTAATGGGCGAGGCTGAGGGCGCGAAACTCGAAAAGTTATCCGAGGAATTCGAGCACTTGCAGATGGAAATCGACATGCACAATATGTGGGAAGTCGATCGCTTGCTTGAAATTGCTGCTGACGCCCTTGAGCTGCCCCCCATGGATCGACTCTGTGGCGTTTTGTCAGGTGGTGAGGCGCGTCGTGTTGCTTTGTGCAAGACGCTCATCGAAAAGCCTGACATTTTGTTGCTCGACGAGCCGACCAACCACCTCGATGCCAACACGACAGCTTGGCTTGAGCACCACCTCGCTGAATACGGCGGGCTGGTGATTGTGATTACGCACGACCGCTACTTCCTCGACAATGTAGTCGACTGGATGCTTGAGGTCGACCGCGGTGTTTGCACGCCCTACAAAGGCCACTATTCCGACTATCTTGAGATCAAAGAAAAAGAGCTCGAAAAGAGCGAAAAGGGTCAAGAGAAGCGTCGCAAGCGCCTCAAGAGTGAGCTCGAATGGGTGCGCCAAAACGCAAGTGCGCGCGGCAAGAAAAACAAGGCGCGGATGAATCGCTATGAGCAGTTGGTTGATGAGCAGCAATCTCTGCGGCCTGACCGCATTGACTTGGTGATTCCGATTGCTGAGCGGCTGGGTAATAAAGTGCTCAACATCAAAAAGCTAAACAAGGCCTATGGCGATCAAGTGCTCATCAAAGACTTATCCTTTGAAATGCTGCCAGGCGCGATTGTGGGCATCATCGGACCCAACGGTACGGGGAAGACGACTTTAATGAAAATCGTGGCGGGTCTCGAAACGCATGACAGCGGCACCTTTGAGCTTGGATCGACTGTTGATATTTGTTTTGTCGACCAGCGGCGTGCTGAGTTGAGCGAAGACAAAACGGTCTTCGAAGAAATATCCGGTGGCCTTGAATTCTTGCCATTTGGTGCGGGTGAAATTCAATCTCGCGCTTATGTCAGCCGATTCAATTTTCGCGGCTCTGACCAGGAAAAAATTGTCGGCAACTTATCCGGTGGGCAGCGTAACCGTGTTCAGTTGGCCAAAATGCTTCGAGTGGGAGGCAACCTCATCATCCTTGATGAGCCCACCAACGATTTGGATTTACCCACGACCCGAGTACTCGAAGAAGCCATCGAGCATTACGCCGGTTGCATGTTTGTCGTCAGCCACGACCGCTATTTCCTTGACCGGATTTGTACGCACATCCTTGCCTTCGAAGGCGACGGCGACATTGAGTTCTTCTTCGGAAACTATTCCGAATACATTGGCTGGCTCACTGAGCGGCGTGATGCCGCGGGTAAAGGACCAGAGTCAAAGGCTGCGAAATATCGCAAGTTGTCGCTTTAGAGCGGCGGTGCGTTTCGCTGACAAACCAACCTAGCGACCCTGAAACGACGGTTTGCGCTTTTCGGCAAATGCGGCGAGCGCTTCGATGCGGTCGCTCGTCGGGATGGTGCGTGCATGGCAAGCTTTTTCATGCACGAGTGCTTCGGCTACAGGTAAATCCATGCCACCATCAATGGCTGCTTTAGCGGCTTGCAAAGCAAGGGGCCCATTGGCGAGCAAGCGCAAGGTGAATGCCTCGGCGGCATCAAGTAAGGCATCCGCAGGTGCCGTCTCGTGGACAAGGCCAATCTGCAAGGCCTCATCTGCCGCGACACGGCGTGCCGTCAAAATAAGCTCTTTCGCCCGTGCTGTGCCGACCAACCGCGGCAAGCGCACGGTCCCGCCCGCACCCGGGATGATGGCCAAACTGGTTTCCGTCAAACCGATACTGGACGCAGCATTCAAAATGCGCAAATCGCAAGCAAGCGCCAACTCAAGCCCCCCACCGAATGCACCGCCATTCATGGCGGCCAGGACTGGCTGAGGCATTGCGGCGATTTCGTCCATCAAATCACGCAGGCTCTGGACTGTGGCAGCGACCTCGTCTTGCGACATTTTGCGCCGCTCTTTCAAATCTGCGCCGGCGCAAAAAACGCGCTCGCCCGCACCTGCGATGACAACCACCCAAATCTTTTCATCCTTTGATAGCTCAGCCAGGTGAGCGCGCAAATCAGCAACCAAAGCACGGGAAAGCGAATTTGCGGCCTGAGGGCGATTCAAAGTGAGCCAAGCAGCCGCACCGCGGCGCTCGATTAAGACAGGGGCAGAATCAATCATGCCGGAATTGTAGACGAATGCGCTAGGCTAGCGCCCATGCGCATCTGTGCTCTCTTGCTACTTCTCGCTGGTGCTTGCCAAACCATGCCTCAACAATCCACCGAAATCACCATCCCAACTGCTACGGCCGTGCAATTTGCCGAGCTCGCGCTGGATGGCATCACGCGCGAATTCCCCAATAAGCCCTGCGAGGTCCAAGCATCGGCTGCAGACGCCTTGACACCCCGTGCTATGCATCCGGCTTTCTTCGGCTCTTTCGATTGGCACAGCGCAGTGCACAGCCACTGGATGTTGGTTCGCCTCCTGCATCAATTCCCCGATTTACCCCAAGAGCTACGCGATCGAATCCAAGGTGTTTTGAGTGCACACCTGTCCGCCGAAAATATGCAAGCCGAGTTGGCTTATTTTGAGCAAAAGCACAATCGCTCTTTCGAGCGAATGTACGGTTGGGCCTGGTACCTCACCCTCTGCCGAGAAATCGCATCAACCGACGACGCCACTTCACTCCAGTGGTCCAAAAACCTTGCCCCATTAGAAAACCTATTGGCTCAACGCATTCTGGATTACCTCCCCCGCTTGGCTTGGCCCAATCGAGTAGGTGTCCATCAAGACACGGCTTTTGCCCTCGGAATGGTTTTAGACTGGGCCCGCGCAAGTAACCGAAATGACATCGAAACCCTCATTTTGACTCGTGCGCAAGATTGGTATGGCGACGACATCAACTGGCCTGCCGCCTATGAACCATCCGGTGAAGATTTTTTCTCAGCGGGCCTCAACGAAGCCGATCTTATGCGGCGCGTCCTTGCGCCGAATGATTATGCCGATTGGTTGACCACATTCCTTCCTGGATTGGCCACCGCGACGACACCCCAGTTGCTGCAACCGGTTGTCGTCCCCGATGTAACCGATGGGAAAATTGTCCACCTCGCCGGCCTCAATTTGTCACGCGCGTGGTGCTTGCGAGGAATCGCTTCTGCTCTCGACCCAGATGACCCGCGCCATGCCGTTTGCGAGGATGCCGCTCAACTCCACACCGACGCGGGCCTCGCATATGTTTTTAGCGGCCACTATGAAGGCGAGCACTGGTTGGCCTCGTTTGCGGCCTATCTACTGACTGGCGCAGGGCTCTAGACCAAAAACTCACGCAACCAAGCCACCGCGCCATCGAGCGCCTCTGCTTGCATGTCGTGAGCAAAGCCCTCTTCCTTAAGCAAACGAAGCAAGGCTACCGTGTCAAAGTTGCCCGCGGCACCCGGAGCAAATGGACAACCGCCCGTGCCACCCGCTGCTGCGTCAAATTGATGCACACCGAGACCTAAAGCCGCGCGCACATTTTCGTCAGCACGACCATGTGTATCGTGAAAGTGCAACGCCAAATGCTCAAGCGGCGCGGCAAGCATTGCGCGACCGACCAACTCAAAAACACGCGCGGGCGTGCCGAGCCCAAGCGTATCGGCGAGCACCAAAGTCTCAGCGCCGTGACCCTGATAGGCGTCAAGCAAGGCCCCCACACGACCGGTGTCGGTGTCACCCTCAAAGGGGCAAGCGAAAGCCATCGAAACATAAGCACGCACAGCAAAGCCATCGGCTTTGGCCATATCAATCAAGCTGCAGTTGGCCGCCTGAGATTCTTCGACACTCATGCCCACATTAGCCTGACTATGCGATTCAGTTGCGGAAACAAGCAAAGTAACACCGTCTAGGCCGGCCTCTCGAAAAGACGCATAACCACGCTCATTCGGCACTAAAGCAAACAAGGGCGTGTCGCCCCGCCAAGAAGATTCGCTCAGGTTTGAAGACAATTCAGCCGCTCCAGCCATCTGAGGCACGCGTTTGTCCGAGACAAACGCCGCCACCTCAATGCTGGACGGCTTCGCGCTCGCCAACCGAGACACGAATTCAGCGCGCACCGCAGGTGACAAAATCGCCGGCTCATTTTGCAGGCCGTCCCGAGGGGCGACTTCATGGATGCGGATATCCATCACGGAAACTTTGGCACATGCGACGCCATCGACGCACGCTTGGCTTCGATCTCTTTCGCCCACTGGCGCACTTCCGGATCAACCTTTGTCTTGCACAAGTAGCGCAGTAAGAAACGCACACGATCTTGCTTGGTCATGGTCGGCGGCATCGAGTGCAACAATGCGGCCATGTCTTTGACCAGCCATCGGCGACGCGGCGGATGCCTTTGTTCAACGCGCTGCAAATCGATAATGTAAGGGCGACCCCAGCGCTCGTCTTTGGTCACAATAAGGTGCATGCAATACAAATCTTTGTGGTAAAAGCCGGATGCATGAAAACGACGAATCATGCCTGACACATCGCGCAAAACTCGGTTCCGCATCTCAATCTGAGAAACGCCCTCTTGCGTGGGCCATGAATTCGATAAAAACTCGAGAAGAGTTGGTCCCTCAACCGCACGCGTAATCAAAAAGGAGTAACTCGGCGTGCCCATCAAGACGGAACTCTCGCCCATCGCGATGGGTTCCGGCACATCAAAACCGGAACGGCGTAGGCGGCCGATGGCATCCCACTCGGTGCGCGCACCCGAGGCACAACTGCCAAATGGACAAAGTCGCTGCCATAAAGAAACGCCGCGGTGCACTTTTACATAGAGCACGCCCAAATCTGACTCAACGCGGTAAGTCGTGCGATAGCCCGCTTGGCGGACGACCTCGCCCTTGGGTAAAGTCACTCTGGCATTTTCGATCGTGTCGAGGCCTAGGGTCTGAAGGACGGGAACGGCTGATGCAGCGGCCAATATGCGGCCATAATCCAACTCAACGGTCGGCACAGACTTCACTCGATAACGATGGGAATTCCCAGTTGGTGGCATAGCTCAATTCTGGCGGCATCTAGACTGAAAGGCAAGCACTCTATATGAGGAAACAATTTCCACAATTGCATAAACTCGGAAGTATCCTTTCCTGCATCTTTTCATTGCCCCACCCCATAGCGCCATGAATCCCCCCACCACTGGCAACGAATCCAACCCCTATCTGCAAATGCGGAAGCGGTTGGACAAAGCCGCCGAACTCGTCAACCTGGATCGCGGTCACTACGAGATCCTGTCTGAGCCTTTTCAAGAGCTCAGCATCGCCATCCCTGTCACCATGGATGACGGCTCTTTGCGTGTGTTCACGGGGTACCGCGTTCAGCATTCGATTGCGCGTGGGCCGGCTAAAGGTGGCATCCGTTATGCGCCTGATGTGCATTTAGACGAAGTGCGCGCACTCGCCGCCTGGATGACTTGGAAATGTGCGGTCGTCAATGTGCCATTTGGTGGCGGCAAGGGCGGCATTATTTGCGACACTCGCCGCATGAGCCAAGGCGAGCTTGAGCGTTTAACACGCCGTTATGCCTCGGGTCTGCTCGACATCATCGGCCCTGAGCGCGATGTACCCGCGCCAGACATGAATACGAATGAGCAGGTCATGGCATGGTTCATGGACACTTACTCGATGCACGAACGCGCGACCCAAACCGCAATTGTGACGGGTAAGCCCATCGGCTTGGGTGGTTCAAAAGGCCGTCGCGAAGCAACAGGTCTAGGTGTAGCCTTCACCGCGCGCGAGGCTCTTAAATTTGCAGGTCTTCCCGCGACGGGTTGCCGTGTCGCGGTCCAGGGCTCGGGCAATGTTGGTGGGCTAGGCGCGCTCTTCATGCACGAGATGGGCCACAAAATTGTGGCGATTTCTGATATGTATGGCGCGATTCGTAACGATGAGGGGCTCGATATGCCCGCCGTCCTTGACCATCTCAAAGAGACGAGCAAACTTTCCGGTTTCCCAGGTTCAACCGACATGCTTGGCGAAGAATTGCTCACCATGGATTGCGATGTGTTAATTCCTGCAGCGACCGAAAATCAAATCACCTCAGGCAATGCAGATGCCATCCAAGCCAAAGTGATTGTCGAAGGCGCAAATGGCCCGACCTCTGCCGAGGCTGATGCCATCCTTGAAGCCAAGGGTGTGGTCATCGCCCCAGATATTTTGGCCAATGCGGGCGGCGTAACGGTTTCCTATTTCGAGTGGGTGCAAAACCGTATGGGCTACTTCTGGGAAAAGCAGGATGTCTTTGACCGCATGGAGCGCATCATGGTTGATGCCTTCCGCGATGTGGAAACGGCGGCAAAAAAACACAACACCAGCCTGCGAATCGGCGCCTATTGCGTAGCCGTCGAGCGCGTGGCTTATTGCCTCAACATGCGCGGGATGTACGCCTAAAGCTATGGTTCATCAACCCCTACCCAGCGACCATCAGGCCCCGACGCCTTCTTTAGAAATCGACGACCCGTTTTCATCCATGATGGAACGATTCGACGAAGCCGCGGCACTGCTTGGTTTGGCGCCCGACGCCTACATGGTGCTGCGCCAGCCAGACCGCGAGTTTAAATTTTCAATTCCGGTTGAATACGACGACGGCAGCGTAAAAGTCCATCATGGCTACCGCATCCGTCACAATTTATCTCTTGGCCCCTGCTTGGGCGGTTTCCGACTTGATGGCGACTTGCGGCGTGATGAGTTGCGCGCCCTAGCCGGCTGGACGACCTGGAAATGTGCGGCACTCAATGTGCCATTTGGCGGCTCCATGGGCGGGGTTGATTTTGATCCTAAAGGCCATTCTGAGCAGACCGTTGAGCGCGTCGTGCGTCGCTACACATCTGGCTTGCTCGATTTGATTGGGCCAGAGCGCGACATCATGTTTCCTGATTTACACGCGACCGAGCAAGTGATGGCTTGGGCGCTCGACACCTATTCCATGCATGTACGCCACACCGAAAATGCGGTGGTTGTGGGTAAGCCTCTGGGGTTGGGCGGCACGATTGGCCGGCGCACGGCGATTGGTCGATGCGTACGCGTTTTGATGGAGACTCGCCTCAAGGCGATGGATTTCCCCGGCAAGGCCAAAGTCGCCGTCCAGGGTGCGGGCATTGTGGGCTCACAAGTCATGCGCGAGCTCGAAGAACACGGGCATCTCATTGTGGCAGTCAGCGATGTCAAGGGTGGGATCTACAACGACAACGGTTTTGATGTGGAAGACCTCCTTCGTCACCGGCGCCGCACGGGCAGTGTTGCGGGCTATGCCGAAGGCGAAGCGATGACCGACGAAGAGCTACTCTCTCTCGATTGTGATGTGTTGATTCCTGCAGCAACAGCGCGACAGATTACCGGCAAAAACGCCGACCAAATTCGCGCCAAGTTGATTGTTGAGGCGGCCAACGGCCCAACCACAAGGATGGCCGATCAAATCCTAAATGACCGTGGCATCCCTGTCGTCCCTGACCTTCTGGGCAATGCGGGCGCGATTTTGATTGCCTATTTTGAGTGGGTACAAAACCGCATGGGTTTCGCTTGGACCGAAGATGTCATCCATGAGCGACTCGATCGCATGGTGCTTGAGGCCTACCACAAGGCGCGTAAAGTCGCAGGTTCGCACAAAGTCGGGCTCCGCTTGGCGACCTGCATGCTGGGTGTTGAGCGTGTGGCTTACTTCGACCGCCTACGCGGGATTTACGCCTAGCACAATTGGGGTGTTTCTCTCATGAAGTGCGATAGAATTCGCCCTTCATGAAGGCACTCCCTACTCTTCTTCTCATGCTTGCGCTTGGCGCGCCAGCTCTTTCCGCACAAGACCTCGTGGTGGGTTCTCCCGCCCCCGCTCTAACTGTCGAGCATTGGATACAGGGTGATGCTGCGCCTGCAAACCTAGAGAAAGGCATTTTTGTCGTTGAGTTTTGGGCGACATGGTGTGGCCCCTGCAAGTCGAGTATGCCCCACTTGACGAAGTTGGCGAAAGAATACAAAGGGCGCGTACAGTTCATGGGCGTGTCGGATGAAAAGCTTTTAGTCGTCAACACTTTCCTCAAGAATGGTTGGAGCGAAAAGATTGGCTACACGATTGGCACTGACACCGACGGCTCCATGCAAAAAGACTGGATGGAAGCTGGTAAGCAAGATGGCATCCCTGTTGCTTTTTTAGTGCAGGACGGCATCGTCGTTTGGATCGGTCACCCCATGACCATTGATGATGTCCTCGCAGAAGTTGTTGCGGGCGAATACGACTTAGAGGCTAAGAAAAAAGAAGCCGCGCGTGTACAAAAGCTCGAAGAAGCCGCCGCTCCCATCATGGCAAGAATCGAAGGCATTTGGGCCAAGCTCGGTGCAGCAGGTTCAGAAGAAGAGGCGATGGAAATTCTGAAAGAGGCGGTCCCGCTCTTTTTGGAAATTGTGGCACTGGACCCGGCCCATTTTGGTCAGATGCATATGCAAGCGATAAGCATTCAAATGATGCTCGGCATGACTCAAGAGGCACTGACCGAGGCAGCGGCTTTTGTAAAGCACAATTGGAATAACGCCGAGGCACTCAATGGCATTGCCTGGACGCTCGTTGACCCAGATAGCCCACCGCCAGCAACCGATACTGCGCTTGCCGTCAAAGCGGCAGCTCGTGCGGTTGAGCTTACCAAAGAGAAAAACGCCGGCATCCTCGACACTCTCGCCCGCGCTTGCTTTGCTCATGGCGACCAAGAAGCTGCGGTCAAATGGGGCAAATTGGCTCTTAAACTAGCAGAAGGGGATGACATGAAAGCCGCCTTCCAAGATGCTCTCGATGATTACGAGGGCAAAGACGAGCTTGACTTCTAGGCGACAGCTTGCCAGTAAACACAAGAGCCTCAGTCAATACAGCTGAGGCTCTTTCTTTAGGGCGCGGGTGCTTCGCCCCAATGCAACTTGCCACGCAAACGAGCAAAGAAAAGATGCTCGGGATCCACGATGAGCGGCAAGCGTCGGCGTGAAGGAGCCACGCGGATTTTGTCACCCGATCGAAGTTGGTATTCTTCGTGGCCGTCTGCAGTAAATTCTGAAGATTGATTCACCTGCAAGGTCGCGGACCGATGGCCAGGCAAAACGAGCGGGCGCATGCCGAGCATATGAGGCGCAATCGGAGTCACCAACCAAGCATCAAGGCGAGGCGACAAAATTGGCCCGCCCGCGCTCAAAGCATAAGCCGTTGAACCCGTTGCTGTAGAAACGATGACGCCATCCCCGCGGTAGTTGCAAACGGGGCGCCGGTCGACCCAAAGGCCAACATCAACCATGGAAGCCCCGGGGGCGCGAGTGACGACGACATCATTCAAGATATGTGTATCAAGCAAATCTTCGCCGTCGCGTCGAATGCGTACATTCATCAAAGCGCGATTTTCGACGCGACCCCGCCCAGCGAATACATCATCAAGAATGTCAATCGCTCGCTCAGGTGCAATGCCGGCCAAAAAACCTACGGAGCCGAAGTTAATGCCCATAACTGGGGCTCGTCGAGAACCCATTCGAGCAGATGCAGCAAGGATTGCACCATCCCCACCGAGCACCAAAACCAAATCGGGCTTGCTTTCAACCGGGGCAAAATGCCGCTCTAAGTCGACACCAAGCACCTTGGCCTTAGAGGACAAATACTCTGCCAACTCTGCCGCCAATTCAGGCACACGAGGTTTCGCATGGTCACCCAAGATGAGCACTCGCGGCTTTCGTGAGCGCGGCAATTTAATATTGTCGAGGCGCTGTCGCATGAGCTGAACTAAAGGTGTTTCTCTTCACCTGCTGCGGCAGGTTCATGAGGCAATGGGTTCATGAATGCCGAAGCCCAAGCGTCTGCGAGAGATTTGGCATCCAGTTGGCACAGCGCGAGTTGCTCTTCGCGGGTTGTCATGTGCTCAATGAAACGGTCGGGCACACCGTGTCGAGACAAGCGACAGGAAAGCCCTAAGTCAGCGACAGCCTCAGCAACCGTTGAGCCGAAGCCACCAGGCAGAGCATGCTCTTCGACAGTGGCCAAAAAATCATGCCGGCGCCCTATCGCCGCAATCACACCAAGATCAAGTGGCTTGCAGAATCGTGCATCCCAGACTTCGAACGAAATTTGATGCTTGCGTTGGAGGCTTTCAGCCGCCTCGAGAGCGATTTCGACCATCGCGCCATAAGCCATCACGGCGCCATCTTTCCCATCACGCAAACGCTCGGCGACTCCTGGCTTCATCTCAGGACGAAGATCCTCGGGTGTGCCCAAGCAAGGTTGCGCTTTACCGCGAGGCCAACGCAAGGCCCATGCACCGCCCTGAAGCACGCCGGCGCGCAACATACGATGTAGATCAAGTTCATCACGCGGTGAAGCGAGAATCATATTGGGGAAGGTGCGCAGATATGCCAAGTCAAACAGCCCTTGATGCGTTGCACCATCTTGGCCCACAAAGCCACCGCGGTCGAGCGCGAAGACGACATCTTCTTTTTGAAGAGCCACCTCTTGGAAAACTTGGTCATAGCCACGCTGCAAGAATGTCGAATAAATTGCCACCACGGGGCGTAAACCAGTGGTGGCCATGCCACCCGCCAAAGCGACGGCATGCTGCTCAGTAATTCCTGTATCGTGAAAACGCTCGGGGAACTTTTCGGCAAAGTCACTTAAGCCAGTGCCAGTGACCATTGCCGCGGTGACTGCATGAACCCGGCTGTCATCTGCCGCAAGCTCAACAACCGCCTCGCCGAAAACTTGCGTAAACGACTTCATGCTGGCTGGCGCAGCCACGACCTGTGGGCGAGGCACCTTGGCCACGCTTGACGATTCCGTGGATTCAGCCGGGCTGGGCGAAACTCCGTGCATGCGCTCAGAATGTTCAACAGCGGGATCATACCCACGGCCCTTTTCGGTCAAGAAATGCAACAAAACGGGACCGTCAAAACGCTTGGCGCGCTCAAAAGCCTCGATGCAGCCATTGACATCGTGCCCATCAAGCGGGCCGACATAATTCACACCGAGCTCCTCGAAAATGTGGCCCGGCACTAAAGCATGGCGGACGACTTCCCCAATCTCATCAATGCGACTGCCAATGCCAGGAAGGCGGTGTGCGATATCACTCATGCGGTCAAACAGCGAGTGGAAGGTTTTTGATTGGCGAATGCGAGATAAATATCGCGCCAATGCGCCAACCGAACGCGCAATCGACCATTCGTTGTCGTTTAGGACAATCATCATGCGCGCATTGCGGTCTGCCGCTTGATTCAAGCCCTCGAAAGAAACCCCCGCACCAAAAGATGCGTCTCCAATCAAAGAAACCACCCAAGGGTCACCGGAATCATCGGTGGCTGTGCCACGCAGGCCCTCGGCCAAACCAAGACCAAAGGAAATCGAAGTGCCCGCATGCCCTGCGGTCAACATGTCGAAAGACGATTCTTCACGGCTGCAGAAGCCAGACAAGCCGCCGGTCTGGCGCAAGGTGCCAAACTGAGGCCAGCGCCCCGTCAATATCTTATGCGGATAGCACTGATGGCTTACATCGAAAACCACACGGTCGCGGCGAAAGTCAAAGACCTTGTGCATCGCAACAATCAGCTCAACAACACCAAGGTTTGAACCCAAATGCCCACCCGAATCCAAAACCTTATCCACCAGCCCCGTGCGCATCTCAGCACACAAGGCCTCAAGTTCTTCAACCGAACGACCTTGAAGGTCTGCAGGAGAAGTCAACTGAGCGAGGCGGAGGGATTTCATTTGCTACGCTCTAAAAGATAACGCGAAAGGTCGGAAAGTAAAAATGCAGAATGCTCGTCAACGCCCAATGCGCCCACGGCAGACACCATCTGCGCCGCCAAGTCATGTGCACGCGCACGGGCCGACTCTTCCCCCATAGCGGCCACCAAAGTGGGCTTATGCGCTTCTGCGTCTTTGCCCGCAACTTTCCCCAATTCATCTGTGGATGCAGTCAAGTCAAGCAGGTCGTCAGTCGCTTGGAACAGCAAGCCCATTGGCTCTGCGTAGGCACGCCAGCCATCCACATCGCCCGATGCCGCACGCACGCCGAGCAGCACCGCGGCTGTCAGCAAAGCACCCGTTTTTGCGCGATGAATGGCAACCACCTGTTCAGCATGGCAATCATCGCCTGATGTAATCATGTCGAGGACCTGCCCCCCGACCATACCCACCGCCCCCGAAGCTTGCGCGAGCAAGAAACTTTGATCACGCGCTTGCTCAGCATCTTCTTGCAATGCGATTATTTCAAATGCAGATGTCTGCAAAGCATCGCCGGCCAAAACGGCAATCGCCTCACCAAAGGCAATATGGGTGGTAGGCTGACCGCGACGCAATGCGTCATCGTCCATGCAGGGCAGGTCATCGTGAATCAGCGAATACGCGTGAATCATTTCACAAGCAACCGCAGCTGGCAAAATCGCATTGACGCTTGCGCCAGCAGGCGAAACAGCCTGAAACGATAACTGGCACAATGCCGGCCGCACGCGCTTCCCGCCGGAAAGCAGGGAATACTCCATTGCTTCTCGCAAGACAGAAGGTGCATCATTCACGGAAGCCGTCGCCAAGCCTTCACGCAAAGCCAACTCAACGGGGGCTTGCTGCGCACTCAACCACGAAGAAAAATCAGTCTGCGTCTGCTTCATCACCACTCTCTGCTTCGGCCATTTCACGACGCAAATCATCCGTCAACTCGGCCACTTTTTGTTCAGCAGAGGCCAACGATTTCTGCAGAGTTGCAAGCGCTTCTACCCCTTGGCGATATTTGTCTACGCCTTGCTCAAGGCCCAGCTCACCCGACTCAAGTTGGTCGACGAGGGCTTCGAGATTGGCAAGGCGATCTTCGAAGGAAGGAGAATCAGATTTTTCTGGAGCAGACATGGTCAATCGAGGCTTTCATTCTACCGTGACCTGCATTTCACCTTCAGAAAGATGCACGCGCAAGGAATCGCCGGATGCCACTTCTGAGGGGCCGCGCACGAAGCCACCGCCGGGCTTTTCGACCAAAGCATAACCCCGATTCAGCAAACCCAATGGACTGCCCGCTTTTAGCCGAGCTGCCACAGAGGCACATCGGTGTTGCCCACTCTGGATGGGCTCTTGCATGGCATTCACCAAACGAAGCTCACAGGAGTTCATGGCCGAACGAGCTCGCTCTAAGCGACGATGAGGCGCTTGCGCTGACAAGTGCGAACGCAAAGCCCCAAGTTGCAGTTGCTGGCGCTCAAATTGCTGCATCACGGAACGCTGCATACGCCCCGCCCAATCTGCACAATTATCTCGCACGCGCGCCCAGCCTCCACACAACACCTCAGCCGCTGCGGTAGGTGTTTTAGCTCGACGGTCTGCGGCCAACTCTGCCAGCGTATGGTCATTTTCATGGCCAATTGCACAAAGCAACGGCACAGGGCATTCACAAATCGCACGGACGACTTCCTCTTCATTAAAAGCCCATAAATCCTCCATGGAACCCCCACCTCGCGAGAGCAAAACGACATCTGGGCGGATACTTGCCGCATCGTGAATCGCACGCACCAAAGCTGGTGCTGCTGCCGGGCCCTGTACCAAGCAAGGCAATTTCCAAATTTCCATCGGGACACCATGGCTTTGAAAGGACTCGAAAATATCCGCCTCGGCTGCTGAACCAGCGCCACAAATCACAACGACCTTTTTTGCATGCTCAGGAATAGGCAACTCTCGATCGAAAGCGCCCTCCGCGCGTAAGCGCTTACCTAGCTCAACATAGCGGCGGTAAAGCTCGCCCTCGCCACCTGCATCTTCGATGATTTCAGCGGTCATGGACAAACTACCGCGTGTGGCATAAATATCAAACGATCCACGGATCTTGACTCGCTTGCCTTCTGCCATAGGGCATCGCATCCCTTTGGTGGCGACCGAACGCCACATCTTTACTTCAAGACTGGACGAACCATCTTTGATGCTGAAATAATAGTGCCCCGATCGATGCGCGCCTTTGTAACCAAACACCTCGCCCTCGAGCCAAAAACGACCGGGTGAGAGCGCAAGCGCATCTTGAGCGAGTTCAATCGCCTCAGAGACTGAGATGACTTCGGAGACATCCATCTCTGGGGAATCGGGCATCAACCGACCTCAGTCACCGGCACGCCCGTAGCGCGCCATTTCTCTAGCGCCTGCCGTGGCAAGTGTAGGCGGAAGCGATCTTCGTAAAACGGACGCTTCATGCCGCCCTCGATGAGTGCTCCCCCTCGAAGCAGCAACTCGACTGACCCCGTCGCATGAAGGCGGATCTCCATTGAGTCAGCCTCAATGGTCTTAATCAGGCGACTCGCGCCATCAAACCAATTGATTTGGACCATGCGCAATATATCGCCGTCGACAGAGCCAAGGGCGTCGAGCCTGTAATAACCATAGGCGCGGCGTATTGACATTAAGCTACTCAGAGCGCGCCGCAATGTTTCGGGGTCACTGGAAGCGGCCGTGACTCCTGGGCCACGCGCGCCATCGATTGCAGCGCTAGAAACAGCCAATGCTGGCCAATGACTCAGCCATGGTCTTGGATTCACATCGGCAAAATCAAGACGCAAACCTTTTTCGGGGAGAGCAATCCGCGCGCCATTCCGGGTGCGTGTGCCTTCAAAAAAAGTGACCACCAAATTTCGCGTCATTTGCTGAAGAGCGAACTCCACTCGCTTGGCACTGATGACGCCATCGAGTACACCCTCCGTATTCCATTCAAGCCAAACGGCATCTTTCAGAATAGGCATGTCGGGTACGCGGACGGCCTCGCGCAGTGCGACTCGATGATATCCGTCAGAGGAGAACAACCCGTTGGTCACGCCCACCCAAGGGCTATCATTAGAATCGGCTGAAGAGGCTACGGCAACACTTGCAGCCGTCAGCGGAGCACCGGTCGCGTCACCTTCGCCCGGAGCAGGCGCAAAAGGAAGAGGTGCGCTTTTTTGATTCGCCATTTCCTCTTCGAGCTCGGCGACTCGATTTAACAAAGCAAGTTTTTCTTCCTCTGTCGACAAGAGTTGGTTTACCAAAGCCGCATTCTGCTCTTGCAGATTGCCTTGCCCCTGTCGAATGGCAGCCACCTCAGTCGTGAATGCCTGTAGAGCTTCACGCAAAGCGGGGTCATTCGGGACCTCAACCGTGACCGGAGTGGGTTGCACCACAATTTCAGGTGCCTGTGCCATGACCTGAATTTCGGGCTGCGCTTTTTGATATTGAATCATGGCAACGGCTGCAGCGCCCACGCCCAAAACCGTGCAAGCAATCGCCACGGCGGGCATCATCCAGCGACGAGGCGAAGTACGCTCAGATTCAAGCTCTTCAAGTCGATCCAGCAACGCTTCTTGCACCTCAGCCAATTGGCGAAAGGAGCGATTCAGAACTTGAACATCACGCAAACGCAGCATGGAACCACCTGAGTCAGCCTGGCTGGCCACGGGGAGCGTTTGACCCGTCTCAGGGCTTGGTTGCGTATCAAATGGGTCGATTGGCAAATCAGTCATGTTGTTGAGCTAGTGCGCCCTCAATAAAAACCTGGCGCTGACGGTCAGTCCAAGTGCGGTATTTCAGGGTAAGCGAAAGATCGGAACGGCTCCACTTTACGCTCTCTGGTTTGTGACGTTGAAAGTCAGGCGAAACCAACAAAAAACTTCGCCTATGGGATTGTATTGCGGTCTCATCCCCTACGCCTGCGCCACCAAGAGCGAGCGTTTCCCAAAGCAATCGATTGGCCCTTGAAAGCGAGGCGGGGGCAACCCCTAGCGGAGAAAACCGTGTGCCATCAGGAAGCTCAAGGGTGCCCGGCTCTAGCATTTGTTGCCCGTCATCACTTAAAAGATGCAAGCGCATCAATGAACTGGTTGGGGGTAATTGAAAGCGCTCAAGCAAAACCTCGTGCTCCGTCAAAACGGCCTCGCCTTGAGGAGGTGCTGCAACGGTTTCGGCAACGAGAGTCAGCCCGTCCATCGAAGCGACCCAAGCCGAGCGCTCGATAAGCAGATTTGCCGATGTAGGAGCAGGTTGCGCTGGCTCGCTACACGAATAGAGCCCCAAAACAGGGGTGATAAAAGCGGCCAAAACCGCTCGACGAATTAGCCTTGGCATTATTCCTTGTCTTTCCAGTATTTTGCTTTTTTGCGATTGGTATTCCACCAATTCGTCCAGGCCAATGATTCACGAAAAGACTCGCCAGTCAAGGCGGTTAAAGCCCTCAACATGGGTTCTCGCGTTTGGCGATAACGGCGGACCTCAGCAGTCTCAAGGTTATCGGAAGCGGCGTTTCGATATGACTCAAGGGTACGCACAAGTACACCCACGGCCTCCTTGCGCAACTTTCCAGGCGCATCACCAAATTGGGACAGCGCAAAAGCTGACTTGGCAATCACGATGTATTGATGATGGTCAAGCAGGCCCACCAAATCATCGGTCTTAGAATAATCATGAGTGTAGCCGACCTGCTCGATGAACAAACCCAGCAACTCAGGCAAGCGCGAAAACCTTTTGTCTGCGAATGCTTTCAGCAAATAGTCAGCCCCTTCCGACCCCATTTGGGCGAAGGCATAGGCTGCGGCTTTCCAGACACGGTGATTTGCCTCATGCTTCTCATCGGTGCGTTTCTTGAAGCAATACCAGACTTCATCAATCAAATCGTCACGCTCTTTATCGAGTGCTTTGATTTCTTTTTTAAAAACACGAGTTTCCTTAGGCTCAACGCCCAACTCTAACTCCTCGGCGATTACACGCAGTCGTTCACCATCGGCAAGGTAGCGTTGTAAAAACTTATCGATAGACTCGATCATCTTGTCTTCGTCGCCCTTTGAGTGACGAAACAAATCACGATAAGCGTCTGCCTCACTTTCAAAAGTATCGGCCTCTTGAACAAGAGGCCGCGGCAAAACCACAGCGGTCTCAATCCGCTCGATGAAAGTGGGAAAAAGAAGGGTGCAAAGTGCGGTCAACAACATGGTTCTAGTCTAGATTAGCACAAAGACGAGAGGTAGCGTTGATAAGCCTGACGGACGGCACTCAGCATCTGCCCCTCTTTGCCTGGAAAAGCTCGATCAAGCCCCAGAACCTGAGTTACGGGCAGTACACCGATGATTGCATTCGTGAGCCACAACTCATCCGCATTCAACAAATCACTCTCTAAGACTGGGCGTTCATAGACGGGTATTTCGGCCTGCCTGCAACCGAGTAGCAAGGCTTCGCGAGTCGTCCCGGCCAGAATGCCCCGCGTCAAGGGTGGAGTTACCAACTCGCCATTGGAAACCACAAAAATATTTGAGGCCGTTCCTTCCGCAAAATCACCGTCCGTTGTTTTCACAATTGCCTCAAATGCACCAACCTTTTGCGCTTGAGCCCGTGCCACAGACGATGCGATTCTTGAAACCGTTTTCGCGGACGCCATTGGGTCGGCTGGGTCATGGCAATGAGCGGCAATCTGAACCGTGACATCGTCAGGTGGATGCGCCGCTTCAGTGGCCGTCCAGAAGCAATGCAAAGCGGAACGGTGCCCGCGCAATACCGTAAATCGCACACGCCAAATGCCTGCTGGCAACACATTAAGTAATGCGGGCAAACTGTCGCTCAGACTGGGCATGGCCTCTGAAGGGAAGCCACAGATATGCGCACTATGAATCAATCGCTCTTCATGCGCCCTCAAATAAGATGGGGCGACGCCATCGCGCACGAGAAAAGTCTCAAAGACACCTTCCCCAAGCAAGACGCCTGGGATTGTTGCCGGCAGGCAAGCGGGCGCATCCGAACTGGCGGCAGCAAACCCACAAATCGGCACGAACAATGGTCGGGGTAATGAAGCGCTCATCGCTTTGTAAGGTAACGCGCCTTTAAAAGCGTTTCCTCCCATTCATCGATTGGGTCCGAATCCCAGACAATGCCGGCGCCCACGCGTAGCCCGAGCCGATTGTTCGCAATCAAAGCAGTGCGGATGAGTACTGAGAAAGCACCTTTGGGTTCGTCCCCAGGCAGCCAATAACCCAATGCGCCGCAGTACGGCCCACGGTTTTGTTGTTCTAGTTCGGCGATTGCTTGCAAGGCACGCACCTTTGGAGCCCCTGTAACTGAAGCGGGCGGAAATGTTGCGCGCATCAAAGAAGCGAGGCCATCGCTTGGATTCCACATCGCTCGAATACGAGCCGTGCGGTGAAACAAGGTCGAGTAGGCCTCGACCGCGCCAACGCTGATCACTTCGATTTTCCCGGGCAGAGCAACTCGACCGAGATCGTGGCGGGCCATGTCCACAATCATGGTGAGTTCAGCGATTTCTTTTTCCGATTGCTCAAGAAATTCACGCGCGGCCAAATCTGATTCAGGAGAATCGCCACGGGCGGCGGTTCCTTTGATGGGTCGTGTTTCTAAACGATTGCCTTGAATGGAAAGAAACAATTCAGGCGAACAAGACAAGAGCGCGCGGCCTTCTCCGTCTTCCCAGTATGCGGAAAAAGCGACGGGTTGCTGAGCGCGCAATTGGCCGTAAAAGGCACGAGGGTCTGCTGGCGCAGGGCCAGACATATGGTGTGAGTAGTTGGCTTGGAAGAATTCTCCTCGACCAATCCAATCGCGTATCTGCGCTACACCTTGCTGGAAAGCAAGTGGCGCAATTTCGGGCTCGAGGCGAGACGAGACGCTTGGCCGGCACGGTACTTCTTGCTCGGCCTTCAGGCCAAATTGCCAATCAGAAAATTGTTGGAGCACTTGCGCCCTTTCATCCGACCAGACTTGCGCATCTTGCGTGGCCTCACACGCCCCCCACAGGAGCCACATTTTACCAGCCGGATTTTGCACCACGCATTGGCGGTAGCGCCCAAAATGATAATCGGGAAAACCGAGGGGTTCTGACTCAACCCAAGGGAAAGATTCGAAAGCATGTCCACAGGCGAAACCGAACCATCCGAGCCACCCGCCGAACAGGGGCGATTTTATTTCGCAGCTCCAGTTTTCGCCTGCAGAAGCATGATCCAACAGTGCCGCTGGGTTCGTGGAAGAGAGTGGCCATGGTGAAGTCATCGCCGAGTTTGCAGCTGGCTTGCCTCCCTCGTTTTGCGGCTCGACCGCCCCGGTAAGGATGCGGTCAGGCGACCACGCCAACATGGACCAGCCCGCGCCATCGGAACTGTCGAGCAAAACGGGAGCGAGAGCCGACGGAATCCGCGGCAAGAGCTCCGCCAGTGGCAGGGCCTGCTCGACTTCCGCAAGGACTATCATCCGCACCATGGCATCTATTATGCTACAGCGATGGCTCAAACGCTCGAAACCGCGCGCATGGATTGGCTCAAACACCTGCGCGAAGTGCGCCAGGTGAGCCCGCACACGCTGCGTGCCTACGAACGCGACCTAGAGCGGTTTTTTCAATTCTTACGCAACGGCGATTCCGAAGAAGTCGCCCTTCCTGAGCCTGACTCCCTTCGCCCGGCGCGTTTGAGATTGTTCTTAGGTGAATTAGCACAGCGAGGGATGGCCGCCCCCTCCCGCACTCGCCACCTTTCTTCTTTGCGCAGTTTCTTCCGCTGGATGGAAGACCGTGGGCGTATCGAAAGTTCTCCGGCAACGGCTCTGCGTGGGCCAAGGCCAAAGCGTAAGTTGCCGCGCTTTCTAGAAGAAGATGAAGTGGATGCACTCTTAGCCGCACCCGCACCCGAAGATGCCGAAGGCCTACGCGATCGCGCTCTCCTCGAAGTGCTTTACTCTTCGGGCTGTCGCGTCTCTGAGTTAGTCGCTATCAATGAATTCGACCTCGATATGCGGCGAGGTGTGGTACGACTACAAGGCAAAGGGCGTAAAGAACGCCTCGGGATGTTGGGTTCACCCGCTCTGCGTGCATTGGAAGATTATCAGTCATCTAAGGCCATCCGTAAGCTTGACCGTGAGGCTCTCTTTTTGAATCGCTTCGGAAATCGATTGAGCGACCGCTCGGTGCGCCGTGTCATTGACAAATGCTTGCTGCGCGCCGGAATTGCGCGGGCCTGCACCCCACACACTTTGAGGCATTCATTTGCGACCCATCTATTGCGGCGCGGCGCCGATTTGCGCACCGTGCAAGAGCTGCTGGGCCACGCCAGTTTAGGCAGCACGCAAATTTACACCCATGTCTCTTTGGAAGGTTTGCGCGAGCTGTACAAACAGGCTCACCCCTTGGCTTAACGGGCCAATGCAGAGGCTCACCGCCGAAAAACAAAAAACCCACCCGCTCGAAAGCAGATGGGTAAATGTTGGTGACCCCGAGGGGATTTGAACCCCTGTTGCCAGGATGAAAACCTGGTGTCCTAGGCCAGACTAGACGACGGGGCCGTAGGACTCACTAGCGGCGAAACCGCTGATGAGGGCGAAAAGAATACGGTCGACGCGGGCGGATGTCAATCACCGGCAGGAAAAATACCTAAAACTCGGGCGGAGGCGAGGCTTTCTTCGACGAGGGTTTCAACCAAAGTTGAACGGGGGCCTATTTTGTCGAGCAAATGGGGCAAAGTGTAAGTTTCACACTCGAAATCGGTGATACCCGCGGCCACAGCCTCTCTGACGGACGGCCTCCATGCTGTGGTCTGCCAGCCTCCGGAAAGTTGGTCAAGGTGCAGAGGCACATGGCAATGCACGCGCCACGCGATGGCGTCGATGGCATTGGGATCGCTCAGAGCGTGCGGTAGGTCAGGCCAAGCCATGGGGCATGCATTCGCAGCATCGTGTGCGCGCGTTTGATGAAACCACGGGTCGGCAGCATATCTTTCGAGCTCAGCGCGGGCGGGCGGCAAGAGAGGGCCGTCGAGGCGCATGGCAGAAGAAACTTGCACCTTGCCAATCGGGACGCCCGTCTTACGCATGGCGGCCAGCACCTCGGATGCCGATTCCCCCACCACCGCGGAATGACATAAATCCCAGCAAATGCCAAGGTAGGGATTGTTGTCTTGAAAATGGGCCAGAATCGCCTCAGCGAGGGTATCCACTCGCTCAAAAGCGCCATCAGGCTCAGGCTCAATAGCAAGAGTGAGTTTGACTCCGGTTTGTTGATGGAGCTTGGCGAGGAAATGAGTCGCCTCGGTGAGGTGTTGCCAGCTTTGCTCCGCATCCGCCGTGCGGCCGTAACCCAATGGGCAAGTAGACAGCGAGCCCTCACTTCCGCTCGGCATAAGTTCAACCAAAACGCTGGCTACATCTTTTGTGAACTGCAAACGCGAAGGCTCTCGCCAATCTGGCGCGAAGGCCTTTTCCTTAACGAGCGTGTCGTGAAAACCGCCATACGGGAAGGCATTGGCCGTCCAGACTTCGACGCCTGCCGCATCGACAGCCGCGGCTAATTGCTCTTGCAAGTCGGCATCATTTGCAAATGCAGACGCGGTTCGCGCAGAAAGATAAAGCCCGAACCCAGGTTTATGAGAATAGCCCTCGGCCCGCAGGCGCGCCGCCCATTCCGTGACGGGGCCTGCAAGCTGTGCAAGGACTTCCGCCGCGGAATCCGCGGGGAAGACATTGCCGCATAGGGCGAGGCGCAAAGAAGTAGGAACCGAAAAGGGATCTTAATTCCAGGAGGCCGCGGCCGTGAGGAATTCTTCTACACGCTCAGGGAAGTGATTCAAAAAGGCCATCGCTGCCTCTTGCGCGTCGGCTTTCAGCCCACCCGCGACAAGAGCCTGCGGGACAGCAAGTGCGGCCTCAAAAGAAAGTGGCTCAGCATCAGCCCATTCGCGTGCAAGTTTGACACGCTCAACAGCAGTGCCTTCCGCGTCGGCAACGGCGGCCTCATAGGCTTCTTGCGGAGTTGGCTCAGGCTCCTCTTCCTCGACGATTTCCTCGATAGCGTCGGTGGTCTCTTCCGCTGCGGCCTCGTCTTGCGCACTTGCCTCGACGATTTCGGTGGCATCATCAACCTCGACATCTTCAACTGCGGCGACCATTGGCCGCTCAACACGCAAAGGCATCACGCGGACATCCTCGCCATCTTCGGAAAGAGTGCAGGTGCCAAAGTAATACTGACCCGCAGGCAGAGCATCTAACTCAGGTGCTTCGAAGAAGAAAGTGGAAGCGCCCAAGAACGACATGCGCGCACGCGAGCCACCGCCGCCGGAAAGAGCGCCATCCCAGTCGGTGCTCACGCTCATGCGCCCCCCGCCGGTATGCAAACGCACCTCGGCGCCGGCATAACGAATCTCAAGCGAATCCATGCCCTCAGAAGGGTAGGTCAGGCGGAAGGTGTATTCACCCGCGGGTAGAGAATCAATCGGAGTCTCGACCTCGTAAACGATGCCGCGGCTCATCACTTGCCCATTGGCATCAAACACCTCAAGTGCCAAATCCTCGCGCAACTCAATGCTTTCAATGCTCTGCGGCATATAAAGCGTCGCGCGCGTGCCATCTTCAGGGATTTCGACAGGCCACTCGACTACACCAAAGAACAAACCGCGGCCGTCCATTAAAGTTGCCCGAATCGGATCAGGGACGATTTCCATTTCGGCGGTCACTGGGATTGCAACACCATCGACGGAGGCCGCCGCCGAAATAGATGTCTTACGCAAAGTCGCGCGCACGCCCAAAGCGGTGAGGTCTTGCCCAGCTGGGACAACGACTTCCGACTCGCTTGGCTCAACACCCAAGAAACGGAACTCAAGCTCAACATCTGCGGGCTTATTGGTGGCCCAACGGGAAGAGAGCGCAAATTCGAAAACCGTGCCTGGCTCGCAAGGGACGACCATCGTGTCTTCTTCGCCGGCATCGAGGAAGAAGCGGCCGCGCGTTTGACGGTCTTCGGCATAAGTGAAGCCACTTACGGTGCCCGCACCGGGGCGGTATTCGTTACGACCTGGAGTCATCTGCCGTGTCGTAACCGCCACGCGTGTTGCGCCCATCGGAACGAAAGCAAAACTGCGATCCACTTGGCCAGGCTGCATCGCGAAACGACGGACAGTCATGTGGTCGGTCGAAGGAAATGAAACCATCGGCACGACAATCGAAACGGGAATAATAAAATCAGGGCCAATGGACTCAGGCTTATCGGCATCAAATGCCAAAATGCGCGTCACATGCAAACCATGGCCCAGCTGGGCTGGATGGATGCGCGCAGTAATGCGATTGCCTGCGCTGGCGCAGTAGAAAGCATCTGGGACTTCGACCCAATCGGCCTCAGAGACCAAACGGAAACTGCGCAGAAAGTTAGCTTTCTCAGCGTTTTTGGCGTCTTTATCAAAAAGTGGCTCAACAAAGAGTGCTTGCTCAAAGGGCGCCAACGAAGCCAAACCGCGATGATAAATCCCTGAACCAATTCCAAACGGGTTGCGCGTTTGAATCTGAAAACGGCGGTCATCCACGCCCTCTTTATGGAGCGTGCGCATCGCCTCAAGGGTTGGGGTGGCCAAGGGGAAGCCATGGCCGTGCTCGACCCAAGTGGAACCTGCGAATACGCTTGATCCGAGTCGCATGGCGCGCTCCATACGAGCGGGCGAATCATTCAGGCCTTCTGCGCGCGCGGCACAGCGCATCAAAGCGAGGAAGCCTGAAAGTTGCGGTGCGGCCATGGAAGTGCCATTCCAGTTTTCGCCTTTAGAGAG
Organism: uncultured Planctomycetales bacterium; assembly: GCA_964584805.1. GTDB lineage: Bacteria > Planctomycetota > UBA1135 > UBA1135 > UBA1135 > JABHIE01. The sequence goes on from CAZPAY010000013.1 coordinate 54,087, forward strand.
GCCCCAAGAGGGCAGAGCTGACAACGCAGCACCCGGAGCCGCAAAGTCGACGCCAATCGACCCCGTAGGCAATGGCCCCCGACTTGAAAAATCAAAGAGAAGAGGTGCCGCAGGGTTGAGTGCGGAGTAGTTGACCTTAGCGGTGTCCGGCCAAACGGCTGCTGCAACGGAAATCGCCCATTCGTTTGTGCCGGGAGCGCCAATCGTGCTGAGTGCAGGGCCTTCGTTTCCGGCAGAAGTGACGACCATCAAGCCTCGCTTCGTGGCCTCTTCAATGACCCAGCCGCCTGGCTCAAGGCCATCGGCGTAAAAGCTTGGACCACCGAAGGAAATGTTTGCCACTTGGCAACCCATTTCGACGGCATAGTCGATTGCCTTAGAAATTGAAGCGCCATAGGTCGAGCCCCCGAATTTACCGTCACCCACCTTAATGGAAACAAACTCTACGCCTGGCGCGATGCCATTCATGCGACCGCCTGGGCCTTCGTATGCACCCACGATGCCTGCGACATGTGTGCCATGACCATGCGTGTCAAAGAAAAACTGCACGCGCGCGCCGTCGTCTTCGACGGAGACGCAATAGTTCAACAAGGCCTCATCGCCCAAAGTTGCCCAATCGCCTGTGGCGCGGTATTGGCCCAAAGCGGGCTCTTCGCCAAGGTTGCCGTCTTGGTCGTTATCGACGGCAACAAACCAGTTGTCGCCATCTTTCCATGCCAACAAGTCGTAAACCGGGCCGGCATCATCGAATGATTCCCAACGCCGCTGAGCCTCGGTTTCGGTAAGCGAATCTTCATCGACCTCGCCGCCATTGGCCTCAAGGCGCTGTAAAGCCTCATCGTAATCACGAGAGCCTTCCGCCCAAGCCTCTTGACGATTGGCCTCAATGCGGTGACTCAAATCACCGGGCAAAAAAGCTGAATCGATGCGCGCCAAATGATAAACACGGCCCGAAGCGGCATGAGCACCCAGGTCGAGCAAACGACCCGACAAACCCATCAAACGACCATCGCCATCGACCTCAGCAGTCGCCAGTGTGGCCAAGCGACCATCGGTGGTTGCGTCATACCAGTCAATGATTTTGCGCCGACCATCAGGTGTGGTTTGCAAAAACGGGTGACCCGGATCAATGCCTGTATCAAGCACCGCAACGCGAATGCCGCGGCCGTCCCAATCGGGATGCGCTTCGAGAAACGCCGTGACCCCTAAATCTTGCTTAGGCAGCTGCCCTTGCAGGGATTCTTGAGCGGGTTGGGGAAGAGTGAGAAGAAGTGCAGTGAGTGCCAACATGTGGCGCCTAGTTTACCTGCGCTCCATGAACTTGGTTTCTTCATTCCAGAGGTCTCGCGACACCAAAAAACGCGCGCAAGAGGGGCAGCGCACCACAGACTGATTCGTCTGGGTTTGATTGACCTGGTTGGGGTTGAGATTGGTGCCGCATCCCCCACAAGCGTTGCCGTTGAGTGCAACCACACCCCGCCCATTACGAGCCGCGGATGCCCGCTCAAAGTCGGCACGGAATTCGATGGAAAGAAGCGCCACCTGCTCGGCTAGGTCAATTTGCAATTGCACTAAATCTTTACCGAAATCTTCTTCGTCGGTGGCAGCCGTTGAGCGGAACTCAGCCAAATCTTTATCAAGATCAGCCAGAACGCCGCGATGCTGATAAAGCGTCTCTTCACAGGCGACCACGCGGTCTTTCGCCCGATTTAAATCACTCTCATCGCGCGCGAGCTGATTGCCGATTTCACGGGCTTTGTGCTGCAAAATCTGCCGCGATGTTGCATTGCTCGTTTGCATGGCTTCGGCTTCGAGCAATTTACGCTCTTCGGATTTTGACGCAATATTTGCGAACAAACCCTCAACTACGCGGACGGCATCATCACGCTCAATCTCAACTTGCTCAGCACCATCACGATGCGTTTTCGCAGCGACAACCCGCTCTTGCAGCTCAGTGGGCAAAGAGTCGGCGCGCTTTTGTACCACATTGACGCGGCGCTGGCACCATTGAGCCCGCACGAGAGTTTTTAAGGTATCACGCATGCGAGCCTCGGATTTACTGCTTTAACTAAAGTCGAAAACTAGGAAACGCCTTCGAGGAAGCCCGCCAACTTGCGCGCCCGAATCGGGTGCTGCAACTTACGCACGGCCTTTGCCTCAATCTGACGCACACGCTCACGCGTCACGCGGAAGATACGCCCGACTTCTTCAAGAGTGTAGGTAAAGCCATCACCGATGCCATAACGCAACTTGATGATTTCACGCTCACGGAATGTGAGTGAATCAAGCACCTCGCCGATACGCTCTTTGAGCATTTCTTGGCCAGCGCGCTCAACGGGGTTATCAGAAGTCTCGTCTTCGATGAAATCACCAAAGTAAGAATCCTCGGAATCGCCAATCGGGCGATCCAGCGAAATTGGATGACGCGCAATCTTCATCACGCGGTGCGCCTCTTCGGATGTAATCTCAGCAGCTTCCGCCATCTCATCGATGCTCGGCTCGCGCCCCATCGACTGTAGCAAACGCTTCTGAACGGCACGCAACTTTGACATCGTCTCAATCATGTGAACCGGGACGCGAATCGTGCGTGCTTGGTCAGCAATCGAGCGCGTAATGGCCTGGCGAATCCACCAAGTGGCGTAAGTCGAGAACTTATAACCACGGCGATACTCGTATTTTTCAACGGCCTTCATCAAGCCGGTGTTGCCTTCTTGAATCAAGTCAAGGAAGGATAGACCCCGGTTGCGGTATTTCTTAGCAATCGAAACCACCAAGCGCAAGTTACCGGATGAGAGAGCTTTCTTACCCTCTTCGTAAGCATCAAGAGACTCGTGCAGACGCTTCATGCGATGGGTGAAAGACTCCCAAGGCTCGAGTGCTTTCACTTCCCAGCGGCGGTTTTCGGCGAGCAACTCTTGCCACTCTGCTTTGCCCGCTTTGCTGCGTTTGCGCTGCGGTGGGAATGCATCCATTTTTGCACGCAAAACAACCCAGTCGCGATGACGCGCAAGGAGGATCTCAATGAGATCTTGCACGACATTGACTTGGAAATGCAACTCTTCCGTAAGCACGGCCATGCGGCGCTTGCGGGCGCGCAAATTGCGGTGGAAGACGATTTTTTCTTCTTTGGTGAGCTTGGAATCGAGATAGATTTCATACCCCACCATGGACACTTTGCTCAACTCTTGGATGTCGAGATAATGCGAGCCCAAGCGCTGCTCAAGGTCTTGCTTGGTGAGCTCATAACCAGCCCCACCGTCAATGTTTGAGGATGTGCCTTCTTCGGCGCCCTCTTCGGCGGCCTGCTTTTTCAAGCGACGCGTCGACGGGTGAATCACCGCGTGAGACGAGTTGGCCTGAGCACTAGGGTTAACTTTTAGTGTGCGGTCAAAGGGCTTTTCTTGGTCACGAACTTGGCGCAGGTTTTCCAGCACCTCATCATGCAGAAGACCTGACTCAAGAGCGAGACGACGGAAAATCTTACGCGTGACCTCCGTCTTCTTAGCGTAGTTGATTTCTTCTTCGCGCGTCAAAAGCGGAATCTCGCCCATCTGGGTGAGATACATACGCACGGGGTCATCAATCTTTTCGAGCTGTGGTTGCGAAGCACGCGCACCACCCCGAGTGGATTGAGCCACGACAGGCTTTGCAGAAACAGGCACCGGTGCGGCAAGCACCTCGACCTCTTCTGCGGCACCGGATGAACCATCCAGAGAAGCGCCTACCTCGTCGAGGCGATCCATAAGGACGGAAAGGACCAAAATATCACCCGTGGAATCGGGCAAAGCTTTTTGGAACTCAGCAAAAGGTAAGCCGCCCATAGCGACTGCGGTCTCGACAAGTTTGTCGAGTACCTTTTCAGTTTTTTTGTCTAGTTTTGTGTCGAACATGCGTAATGGAAATCAAAGGATCTCGTCATCAGGGTGAAAAGTAATTTTGCGCTGCAAAGCGCGCAACTCATCGTCGGTGATGCTCTCGGTATTGGTTGTGCGAGTCTCATTGACGGCGCGTTCCCGGTTTGCGGGAAGGGCTGCGAGAGAACGCTCAAGGGCCCGAGCGGGGTCGGGAAAAACCAAGAGCCTAATCTCATCAAGCCAGGCGAGGACACCATCGTCTGAGAAGGCAAGCATTGCCAATTCCAAGCCTGACATTTTACCACTTTGGCGGCATTCTTTGCACCAGAGAAACACCTTTTGGGCTATGGAATCAGAAAATTCCAGCGAATCAAGGATTTCACGGTAAAGCGGCCAAGCGCTTGGATCGGAAAGCAGAGCAGCGACTATTTCACGCTCATTTTGGACGAGATTCTCGGCAGAGGGGTTGAGGGAAGATGAGGGATGCCCACCACGAGATTGCTGAGGGACGGGGTGAGAGCCCGAATCGGAACGAATCATGTGGCGGAGGGCCTGCTCGGAAACACCAAGTTGATTAGATGCCATGCGGAGCCAACCTTCTGCCAGAACAGGACTTAGAGTGGTTGATATCCACTCGGCAGCCTCTTCCGCAGCTCGATTGACGACCGCTGGAATCCCGAAATCACCTTTCTGAACCCAAGCTTGCAGACGCCATTCGAGTATATCCCTTGAATCTGTAACACGTTGGAGAAGTTCTTCGGTTTCTCCGCTCGTAATCATGTCTGCGGGATCTGCACCATCGGGAAGCAAAGAAACCCGCACATCGACACCCTCAGCAATCAAAATACGACCTGCAGCGGCGGCGGCCTTGCGCCCCGCGATATCCGAGTCAAGCAGCAGCACAATATGCTTTGGAACACCCTCAGCGGTGCGTCCATCGAGCAAACGCTTCACGCGACGCGCGTGGTCCGTGGTAAATGCCGTGCCAAGAGCGGCGACGGTTGTCACGAGGCCAGCTTGATGAAGCAAGAGGACATCCAGCTGCCCTTCGCACAAAATCAGGGGCAAATCGGGTCGATCACGCAAGCCCTGCGGCAAAAGGTCAATGCCGTAAAGCACGCGCCTTTTCGGGAATAAAGGCCCCTCGGGCGAGTTGACATATTTCCCCATGCCTTTTTCTTGAGCAAATGACCCCGGCAAATAGCGCGCGCTAAAACCAAGAGTGCGGCCTCCAGAATCACGCACAGGAAACATCAAACGCTCCCAGAAACGATCTTTGGGCGCGCCACCCCCATCAGGCTCAAACATAAGGCCCGCGGCAATCGCTCCCTCAAGAGTGACTTTCTTTTGCTGCAAGATGCGACTCAGCCAACCCCGCTCACGCGGTGCCCAGCCGAGGCCAAAACATTTGGCCATCTCACCCGATACTCCACGACCTTTTAAATACTCACGCGCGCCCTCAGCCTCTGGAGAGCGCAGGGCTTCCTCATAGGATCGCCTCGCAACGGCTAACGCCTCACGCGCCATTTCGCGCACATTGGGGTCGGTGCGCTCGCCCTTAAACAACCCCTCGGGCAAATCCATGCCTGACAAATCAGCCAACAGGCGCAAGGTCTCGGGGAAACTCAAGCCCTCGGTTTCACGCACGAAAGTAATGTGGTCACCGCCCTTGCCGCAACCAAAGCACTTAAAAAAACCGTCATCAGGTTTGACCGTAAACGAAGGCGTCTTTTCCGCATGAAAAGGGCACAGCCCCCACAAACGGTTGCCTTTACGGGTCAAAGCCACCGTACGCCCCACCACCTCATCAATCGCCAATCGATCTTTGAGTTGCTGAATAAAGGTGTCGAGCTCTGCCATTTGTTGCGCCTAGGTTACGAGGGGTTGCCCATGCTATCCGCTTTTGCCGCTTCGAGCCAAAGCTCAGCAGGGACGACCTCAGGCCGGGCGTTGGCCTCGACCCCGGCATCGCGCAACGCATCAGCTGCCAACGGATGGACTTTTGCCAATCGCGACAATAATGCTTTGCGGCGCTGGCCGAAACCGAGTTGCAAAATGGCCTTAAGGCTCTCGTCAATTTCAGGAGCAGGCGCGTCTTCGCGAGGCTCAAGATGCAAAAAAGCAGAGCTGATTTTCGGACGAGGCCAAAAAACTTCAGGGGGCAATCTACGACCCATTCGGACATGAAAAAACAAACCTAAGCGCATGGAAAGTGGGCCTGCATTTTTGGCGCCGCCTTGGAAAGCCGCCTTTTCCGCGACCTCACGCTGTAACAACAAAGTCGAACCTAACTGCGGGCGACCGACGAGTCGCCCCAAGAAGGGCCCCGAAATGGCATAAGGCAAATTAGCCACCAAACGGGGGGGTGGCCCAGCGCCCCACCAAGACTCAAGCTCGGTATGAAAAGTTTCATGTGGCCCAAGAGCGTCGCCTTCGACCAAACGGAACTGCCCCGATTCGATTTGCTCTTGAAAGCGTTCGCGCAAAAACTCAGCCAAGCCATGATCCAGCTCAACAGCCAACAACTGCGCACCCGCGGCCAATAGAGTCTCAGTCAAAGCCCCCGCGCCGGGCCCAACCTCCAGAACACGCTCACCGGCCTGCACGCCAGCATCTCGCGGAATCGCTTCAAGCAAAGCGCGGTCGATTAAAAAATTCTGCCCCAAGCGATGGCTCGGCGCCAAGCCGCGCGATTGCAGCATGGTTTTCAACTCGCCGATTTTCATCGCGAGGCCTTTAAAGAAGTTGTCTTGGGCGAAAGCAGAGCGGCTCGTTGCTTGTCGACGCCAAGGGAGAGTAACTCCAAGGCCAAACGATCTCGGAGAGCCGGCTTCCAAGAGCGGACATACTCTCGAAAAGTGCGTTCAGAAGCGGCAGTGAGGGGGCCTAGTTGGCGAAAGTAATCACGAAGAAAAGGCGCCGCATCGGAGACGCAACGAAAGCCCAAGTCCGATGCGGACTCTTTGGGTTCAAGTCGTCTCTGCTCGAACAAATCCGTCCCAACGGACCAAGAGGCGAACGAGCCCCCGCAAGCAATGGCTCCAATACTGTCCTTGCTCTCCGTCCACTCCCAGACATTGCCAAAAAAATCATACCCCCCGAGTGGGGTACGCCCCTTTTCAAACACGCCGACGGGAAGAGCGCGGCCAAGGCCTAGTTCAAGGGTGTTTTGCCACCCGACATGCGCCAGAGATGAGGTAGATACGACAGCGCTCTCGCCGACGGAAGAAAGATGAAGCCATTCGCCTGCGGAAGGGAGGCGCAAACCACGATCGAATGCCCAATTTTGAGCTTCTTGCCGGGACACAAGAGTCATTGGCAATTCGGCATCCATCGACGAGTCCCCTGCGAACTCACGGCGCGTGACCTCAAAGCGCTGACACAAAAGCAGTGGGCCTCCAGGCTGAAGAGGTGGAGCAAGAAAAAAATCATTCAAGTCAACGCGACCTGAAAGATCTTCACCGAAGCTACCGACATCCCCCACACAACTGCAGACGGCGACCGCCACAAAGACGGTCGCCGTAAAAAGGCCTGAAACCCTGCGGAGACTCACTGAGTGGCACCGCCGGAATGAATCACAGCGATTTCGACACGGCGATTCGCTGAGCGATTCTCTTTTGTGTCGTTTGACCCAAGAGGATGGTGCTCGCCAAAGCCCACCACGCTAACCGAATCTGCAGGAAGACCTGCTTCAAGCAAGATTGCGGCAACCTCGACGGCTCGCCGCGCACTCAACTGTAGGTTGCCATGCGGAAACTGTTTGGCACGAGCCTTTACAGGGACATTGTCGGTATGACCCTCGACTCGAAACTGTACCCCTAGCGCCAACAACTCGGGGGCCAAAGATTTAAGTAGGGCCGCCCCGTCTTTGGAGACCGAAATGCTCCCCGACGCGAATAACACATGGTCGCCAATGCGCACAAGTGGACCATCTGGGCCATTCACAAACTCAACACTACCGGCGCCAGCCAAGCCCGCCACCGAGTTTTGCAAATCGAGGAAAGCCGCCTCTAAATCAGCTGTAGCCGCACGGGACTGATCGGCACGAGCCAACTCTAGGTCAACCTGCAAAGCCGTGATCTGGCTCTGCAAACGACCGTTTTCGCTTTCAAGCTCAGCTTGATACAACTTGAGATCATCTAAAGCCCCCATGTAAACATCATCAGGGGCCTGCGTTGGGACTTGGCAAGAAGCCAACCCGACGCACACCAAAAGGAAGGCGCGCTTCACTTTTATTAATTGGCCGACCAGACCATATCAACGATACTTTGAATCATTCCACTGGCGCGTGATTCCGCCATGCCGAGCGCAGCGGGAATGCCAAGGAAGATCAAAAGTAAAGTCGTAAGAATCGAGACGCCAATCATGGCCGGGGATTCTGGTGCGGCTTCAGCCTCTTCCACACGGCTACGACCAGCGGAGCGCTTGGTTGCCGTTGCGGATGGCCGAACTGTGGCAGAAGCGGCTGGAGCT
>CAZPAY010000014.1:0-60021 GCA_964584805.1 uncultured Planctomycetales bacterium
GCCCGGGGCCAGACAGTGAATAAGCCACTTGCACGGCATCGCCGGCGTTACAGCCACTGACCTCAATCGTAGCAGTCATGCCTTCGGTCAAATTATCGACCGAGAGCGTCTGGGCGTTTATGGATGAAAGCGGGGCCGCCAAAAGCAGGCCGAGAAGAAACAGGGGGGTACGGGGAATACGCATACCTATATAAGAGCAGGAAATCGATAAATGCGACATCCTTTTTTTGAGAAATCTAGAGCAAATCGGCCCTAACGGCACCCACTCGCGCCACTAGCAAGAAAGAGAGAACACATCCCGATCGGAAAGCATCGCCTGAATCCGCTCGGCATTGTCTTCAAAGCCTGCAACGCCCATCAATGAAAGGGCCGCGATTTTGCCGGCTTCCACGCCGGGCTGGTCAAACGGGTCGATCTGCATGATGCCGCCCGCGATTGCGGTCGCGACCTCAAAGAAAGCGAAGAACTGCCCCACATGAAACGCGTCGAGTTTGCACAACTCCATCACGCAAACGGGGCGACCCGCGTCGAGCAAAGCCACCTCGGTGCCTTGACGCTCGGCCTCAAGAATGTCGGCAAACGACCGCGCACGCAGATGACGGAAAGCCTCAGAATCAGCAAATGGCTCGGGCACTTCTGTAGTCTTTGCAAATCGGCCTAACTTGACCATCGTATAAACCTTGTCATCAGGCCCTTGCGTGAACAACTGCACCTGACTGTGCTGATCGGTCGCACCCACCGCGGTGACAGGAGTCGGCCCAACATGGACGACATCACCGGCCAGATTGACTTTTTTGCCCAGCGACTCGGCCCAAAGCTGCGCGAACCAATCGCCCATCAGCCGCAGGCGGTGTGCATAAGGGAAATGCACATGAATCGGCTTGCCCGACTCCATATACAGCACATGCGCCAGCGCCCAAGCCGCAGCGGGGTCGGCCTCAATCGCGCAGTCATCGCGCAGGTTCTTATCCACTCGCGCCGCGCCCTCAAGCATCGATTGCGTATCCAGCCCGGCCATCTCGCTCATGAACAAACCCACGGGTGACAAGACCGAAAAACGCCCACCCACACCATCTGGCACGGGCAAAGTCGCAAAACCCATCTCATCGGCCAACTTGCGGAAATGCCCCGTCTCAGGATCGGTGGTCAGCGTAAAGTGCTCGACGGCTTCCGCATCGGTCATCACACCTTTACGGACGGCGTCCCAGGCGACCAAAAACGCGGACGAAGTCTCAATCGTGCCGCCCGACTTGCTGATGACATTGAAATGCGTGCGTGCGGGGTCGATGCTCTCGAAAAACTCGGCAAACCAGTCGGGGTCAACATTGTCGAGAATGTGCACACGCGGGTGGCCAGCTTGCGGCACCGTGTCTTGAAAAACGGGGGCCAAGGCCGCCAACATCGCCGAATTGCCCAGCGCCGATCCGCCAATGCCTAATACGACGAAATCGTCGATATCGCCTCGCTCAAGCAATGTCGCCGCGCGTGAGCGACAGGCCGCAAACAGCTCATCGCGCTCATGAAGCGTGCGCCACTTGGGCATATGGGCCAAATGAGCCTCACGAGCCGCAGCCGCACGAGGAAGCGCGGCCTCAAAAGCCGCACGCGTGAGGCGACCGTCAGAGCCGTCGCCGAAAAAACCAGTTAAATCGAGGTGAAGTGCCATGTTTTCAGGGGGTATGCTAACGCAAGCCATCCGCGAAAGTCTTCCCATAATATAGGGATGTTTTTCGCGGGTAAATTCGTCATAAATTCGATGCCTTCCCCCCGCTCAAAATCTGATTCTCGCAACGCTCCCTCTCAACGAGGTGGAGCTTCTCTCTTGGTGCTCGTCGCTGTGCTTGCCTTGCTCGGTGCGGCCCTTTTCTTGCTGATGAGCGATTCATCGCCGGCCCCGCGCCCGCAATTTCCGGTTTCAGCGACCGAAGCGCCCGCCCCTGAGCGCCCCGTGCCGACGATGGCAGAATTTGACGGCGGCGATGTTCCTGTTAAAGAGCGCACCGAAATTGTCCTTTCAACAGACAACGGCCAAGTCACGGGCGGTTTAATCATCGGCCGCGTGGTCGACGACATCGGCAACCCCGTCGAAAATGCTTTGGTGGTTTTGAGCGAGCGTTACGGCATGGGGCATTCCTTTTTGGCTAATCTACCGAGCGACTCAAACGAAACGCATCCGGGCGCGAAAAAGCGCACAGACGAAAATGGTTTTTACCGTTTCCACAGCATGCCCGCGGGCAAGTCATTCGAGATGTGGGTGCGCCACAATGATTTCGCCCCCACTGCTGGGCCGACGGTCATTGTGCAAAAAGACCAAAAGCAAGAGTTGCCTCCCGTCGTCCTGCAGAGTGGCTTTGTCTTGCGCGGCATCGTGACGGACACGGGCGGCAACCCACTGCAGGCCACCGTTCAAATAACGATGCAGCAAGCATCGCTCTCGTCGCCAGGTTCAAATATTTCTAAAAATCTTGAGCTCGACCGCACGCTTGTGGTGACTGCAGGTTCAGATGGGCGATTCGAGATTCCGCGCGTGGCGCAAGGCATCTGGCGACTACGGGCTTCTTACGAAGGTTTTGGCAGTGCTGAAATCAACCCACTCGTCATGATGAATGGCAAAGTGCCAGATGAGCAGCATGTTGAGCTCGGCCCCGAATACATCATTAGCGGTCGAGTTGTCGATGCGCAGGGTGCACCGGTTGCAAACGCTCAGGTCAATACCGCACGCTCTCGCCCACGACCACCGATGAGTTTTGAGGCCGTAACTGACGAGCAGGGTGCGTTCACTTTGCGCGGCTTACCCAACGGCATGTTTGGCATCTATGTCGAAGCTGACGGATTCAGTTCCGCACGGCGACCGAATGTTGAGGCAAGCAGTGATGATGTTGAAATTGTGATGCAAATCCGCGGCGGGGTTAGCGGGCGCGTCGTTCAACAAAATGGCTCGCCGCTTAGAGTGTTCTCGCTGACTATCCTCACGACACATCGCGGCACTCCGCAATACGGTGTAACTGGCAAACGATATAGTTTTCGCGATGACAACGGCAATTTCGAAATCGCTGACCTCGATCCAGGCTCCTATGTTTTGATGGCAGAAAGCGACGACTTTGCGCCATCGTATTCTCCCGGATTCCGCGTTGACCGCGACATCGTTCAAGGCATTGATGTCACCGTTCGCAAAGGCGCGAGAGTTTTCGGCTTTGTCTATGACAGCAACAGCGGCGAGCCCGTCTCCAATGCTGAAATCAGCATTCACGGTGTCGACTTCCAGAAAAGCATTATCAACAATCTTTTCGGTGGCGGCCTAGGCGACCCCAATAATGTGCCCGAAACTAAAACCAAAACGGGGCGCGATGGCAGTTTTGATATCAGCAATGTTTACCCCGGCGACATTGTCATTCAGATCAAGACTTCCGAGCACATCGCAGAGTATGTCAACATCAATCTCCAGCCTGGCGCTCGCTCAGATATGGGTTCGGTCAAATTGCGCCGTGGTGGCATTTTGACGGGCATGGTCACGACATCCACGGGCAGACCTGGCGCGGGATGCACGGTCTATCTCACGAAACAATCATCCGCGGGTTTCTTTAACGAGCAGCTCACTGTCAATGCACGAGGCCAGTTTCGTTTCGCCGGTTTAGCTACAGGCGACTATGACATCGTTGCGATTTCCGCTGACACGGCGGGCGCATTCATGTTCCCGAATGAATCCGACGGCAGCCGAAAACGACTTTATCTGACCGAAGGTAGCGTGACGAATGTTTCCTTGCGCGTGGGTTCTGAATAGCCGTAACCTGTGTCGCTCATGCTTACTGCCACGACACTCACTCTCCTCGCCAGCTTTGCCCTACAAGAAGCTGCGCCGCGCACGGCGGCTCAACCCGCAACTGACCCGAACCAGGCTGAGTTAAGAGTAGATGATTTACGCGCTCACATCGAATTCTTCTGCTCGGAAGAGCTAGAAGGCCGCGAGCGTGGCCACCAAGGAGCCATTCGTGCCGGGCAGTATGTTGAGGCTCACTTTAAACAATTAGGGCTCAAGCCAATTGGCGATGATGGACTTTACCGCTTGCCGTTTACTGCGGGTGACTTGACCTGCTACAATGTAGTTGCCGTCCTTGAGGGCACGGACCCTGAACTGGCCGATGAGTATTTATTGATTGGTGGCCATCACGACCACGCGGGTCTGGGCGGCCAGGGTGTTGGCGCGATGGGTTTCGCAGGTGAGATTCATAATGGCGCCGACGACAATGCTTCGGGCGCTTCAGGTGTTTTGGAATTGGCTGAATATTTTGTGGCCCACCCGACCACGCGGCCGATTATTTTTGCGACCTTTTCAGCAGAAGAGGCGGGCTTGCTTGGTTCAAAAGCCTTAGCTAAAGGCGACGAGTTACCGATTGCCAACATCCGCGCCATGCTCAATCTCGACATGATTGGGCGCTCGGTTAAACGGTACCTTTTCATTGGCGGCATGGGCACGGCGCGCGAGTTTCACAAACGACTCGATGGGATTTTAGAAGACAGCCCTTTTAAGATTGAGATTAGCGACCAAGGCGAAGCACCCAGTGACAACACTTCTTTTTACGAAGTGGGCATTCCATCCTTGTTCTTCTTTACCAATGTGCATGATGATTATCACTTGCCGACTGATGATGCCGACAAAATCGAATATGAGGCCGAAATCGGTATTTTGAACCTTGTGCGAGATATTGCGGTCGAGCTCAACGACGGCGAGGGTGCGTTGTCTTTTAAGAAAGCACCCGGCATGGGCATGCCAAAAGATTTTTGGCAACGCAACATGGATCACATGCGGCTTGTGCAAAAGCGATCCCAAAACCGTGGAAAATTTGGCATGGGCGTTGAAGTCATGGAAGACGGCCGTATTGCAGTAAACAAGGTCACTTCGGCGGCGAAAACGGCTCGAGTCAAAAAGGGTGACATCCTCGTTAGCGTGAATGACCGCATAATCGATAGTATCGCAGACCTCCGCCGCGCAATGGCCGGTGGTATGAAAGGCGACGCAATTACATTGACCGTCTTACGCAAAGGCAAGACCAAAGATTTAAAAGGCAAACTGAAATAAAGGCCTGCGCTGTTGGGGTATCTCCGTAACATGGGGAAGTTGCCATGAAACGACTTACTCCCATCCTTCTTGTGTTGGTTTCGATTGCTGCGGCAATCCTTCTTCTTTCAGATTCCAAAGACCCCGCAGGAAGCGGTAACGGGCAAGAGGCCAATTCTGAGGCGATCACCGACACGACGGCTGAAACCAGTGCGTTGGATTCCCCCACCACTGCGCCAGAGATTGCAGGCCTAGATGAGCTCGGTCGCACAGCTGCCACAGAACAACATTTCATCCGTGTTTTTGGTACCGACGGCAAGCCCGCTCAAAATGCACATCTTGTTTGGAAAACCAAAGAGGGCTTCCATGGTCTAGATTGCCCTGATGGCACTTTGCAACTCGATTCGGGGCAATGGCTTTTGGTTTCTGCCCTGCACGACGGCTCGTGGGCCGAGCCCATTGAGATTCTCCCTGAGCAAGAGCCTGGCAATGGGTTGCGACTCGACGCCAAACACCAAGCGGCTCAACTCCGCGTGTTGGCCGACAATGCCACCGGCAACTCGCCACCCGCACTTGAGTTGAAGTGGCTCTCCCCTGCCAACTGGGAGAAAGACACACAGCAGGCCATCGATATGTGGCGCGAATACTGGGCTGAGCAGCCCCGCCTTGACGCCGACGGCATTTTGACTTTGGCCAACATTCCACCGGGGCATTGGTCGTTTGGCGTCCGTGCTGAGGGCATGACCGATGCCTCCTTCACCCTTGAGCTTCAACCGGGTGAGCAAGCGGAACACACGATTTCAATGTCAGAACAATCATGGCTCACGGCGCGCATTCTTGACGAAGACGGCCAGCCCATCGAGGGCAGTTGGGGCTTTTCCTTTGGTGACGCGGCGACATTCAACGACCCTCTCGTCAATGCAGACTTGGCTTGGTATGTCATTCCCAATAAAAAGCCAAAGCGTGCAATCACGGCCGACAGTGATGGCTTATTGCGCATCAGCCCTCAAGGCAAAGGCACTTGGCGCTTAGCGATTGCCGCCGACGGCATGCTTCCTGCACTTTCTGCTGCCGCAACGGTCGCACCGGGGCAAACCGCTGATTTGGGCGACATCCATTTGGAGTCGGGCCGAGCACTTTCCATCCGCGTGCTTGACCCTCAAGGCGCGACTGTAGTCAATGCCGCCCTCGAATGGATTGTTGGCGCACTGGACTCGCTCACGACTGTTCAAGGCACTTGGCGCGACGCGGGGCTTACCGATGAAAAAGGTGAGTTACACCTCACGGGGCTTCCCCCAACGGGCGAGCTCTCGATGCGGGTCAGCCACGATGTGTTTGCGCGTGTTTCCGCGACGCATACTTTTCAGCCGACACCTCAAGGCAAACGCGCGGGCGAAGTGGATCCCGAGTGGATTGAGTTAAAGATGGGGCAACCCTTCCGCGTCACAGGCACTGTTGTCGGCCCAGATGGTCAACCTTTACCCGAGGCCGATGTGCGCCTCACCCCAGGTGGCAATGAAGTTGATTTTTCTGTTTTCCGCGAGCAAGGCTCTCACGCAAAATTGACGGCCGAGGTCGACGAAAACGGGGCATGGGAAATTGCCAACACTCCACAAGGCACATGGAAAATCGTAGCCAAATCGGATGACCACGCGATGTACTTGGGCGAAGCTTTCGAATTGTCCAGCGACCGACCGAGCCACGAGGAAATCTGCACGCTCACCAAAGGCGCTGAACTTACCGTTATCGTCCCAGAGGCCGTTGGCTCGCCTGCAACGGTGCGCCTCACCGTCACACGACTTGAGGGCGAAACGCGCAAATCCGACACTCTCGATGCGCAAGGCCGCGCGAGTTTCTCGCATTTGCCCGCGGGCGAATACCAAGTGCGAGCCATTTTCATCGAAGACATCGATGCGGGCGCCAATCGTCTCGATGACCTAAAAATGCTCTATGAAATGGTCACGCTGGTCGAAGGTGATTGGAAAGAAATCGAGCTTGGCTCGAGTGGGGAAGCAGGCATCCTTGAAGGCACGGTGACGCAAGCCGGTGCGCCGGTGCCGGATCAAAGCGTTTTGCTCATCGGAGGCGGCGGCATGAAAACGGGCACTACTGATGCCACAGGCCGCTACCGCATCGAAGACATCACGCCCGATCATTACCTCACGATGATTGGCGAAGTCGGCGGCGCGCAAGGCTCGACTGGCCATACCGTCACTATTGAAGTGGGCGCAGGTTTGCAAACACAAGATTTCGAATTACCCGAGGCGACTTTTGAAATCCATGTCATGAACCAAAGTGGCGAGCCTCTCGCGGGTATCCCCGTAAATCTACGCGGCGAAGACGAGCCCATCACAAAAGGCGGAGGCACGCGCATCACCAACGTCGAGGGCAAGACCCATTTCCTTTATGTGCGCCCCGGTCGCTGGGTGGCCACGGTTGGAAAAGCGAGCATGCCCATTTTGGGTGAAGACGACATCAATGGCTCGACGGTTGTGCGCTTTGCCGTGTCTGACACCGGGTCGCCCGAACCCCTTGAAGTGCGTTTGAGTGCAGCCGCGACTTTTAAAGCGCGCGTGCTTGATCCCGACGGCAATGCCCTTCCCGGCGCGATGCTCTTCTATCTAGATGAAAGTGGGCAACCGCTAAGCAATCTCGCGATGAAGCCGACCAACAGTAAAGGCGTGGCTCAACTCAAAGGGCTACCCGCCGGCAAAGGTTTTATTCACGCGCGGCACCCACAGTTTGGCATTGCCGAGATTCCAGTCAGCCTCATCGGTGGCGAATCCACCAAGGCTGAGATTCGATTAACGCCTGGCACGATTCTGAAAGTGCAAGCCATCAACGCCGACGGAGAAGCGATTGCTGGGGTCTTCCCCGTCGCGATTGATGAGCGCGGCTCACCCGTGAGTATGCTGTTTGGTCTAAGTGAGGCGCAACAATTCAATCTTGGGCTCAGCCAAGCCAAGCCGACACCGCTTGGGCCACTTGCGCCAGGTGATTACAAAATTGTCTTGGGCCGCGCCGGTGGGGTTTCGGAAACACATCAGGTCACCGTGCCAGAGGGCGGCGGCGAGATGTCGGTTGAGTTGACCTATACGCATTAGCGTAGACTGCGGCGCAATGTTTGCCGCCCTCCCCCAAGTTTCCCTTGCGCCATTTGCCGGCGCAGGCGAATTGGCTGCGTTGATGAGTGCAGTTGTTTGGGCAAGCGCGACGGTCATGTTCACCATCGCCATGAACAAAGGTGCGCGCGCGCGCGATGCGGTTTTGTTCAAAAACATGTTCGGCGCAATCGTATTGGCCGTTTTGGCATGGTTTCTTGGGCCTGCTCGCGGCGGCGGCGCAGCAGCAGACGGCACGGTTGGGTGGCTATTATTAAGCGGTTTTTTAGGGTTGAGCCTCGGCGATTTGTTTTACTTCATCGCGCTCGCTCACATCGGCGTCGGGCGCACGCTCATCCTGACGCAACTTACTCCCCTCTTGACAGCAATCTTTGCATGGCTTCTCTTTGATGAGGCCTTATCCGCAATGCAATGGGCGGGTGCCTCGCTCATCATTTGCGGCAGCCTCATCGCTGAAAGTCGGCGCGTCGAACGCACCAAAGCCGACAGCATCGGCATCATGGCCGCGCTGGCTTGCGTGCTCACTTTTGCACTCGGCAACGCCTTCACCCACGATGGGCTCGTTGGCACCGGACCTATCACCGCCACATCTTGGCGACTCGTCGGCGGGGCACTTGGCCTTTTGGTTTGGGCCTTACTCAAACGCGACTGGCCCAGCCTCAAAGCACCGTGGCAAAAGCAGACTTGGAAGGTCTTCCTCGTGCCATCCGCCGTCGGCACCTGGACGGGCATGGTCTTCATGATGGGCGGTTTCGCTTGGGCCAAGCAAGGAGTCGCCGCAGCGATGGCCTCATCGACCGTTTTGTTTTCCATCCCTCTCGCGATGATCTTCCTTCACGAAAAACCCGGTCTGCGCGGATGGCTTGGCGCTGGAATTTGCGTTGCAGGCGTCGCCGTCATGGGGATGGCCGTTGGTAGTTAGTGTTTTGTTGTTTTGTTGTTTT
This sequence comes from uncultured Planctomycetales bacterium, assembly GCA_964584805.1. Lineage (GTDB taxonomy): Bacteria > Planctomycetota > UBA1135 > UBA1135 > UBA1135 > JABHIE01. The sequence continues at coordinate 9,123 of CAZPAY010000014.1, forward strand.
TAATGCTTGGGGTCGCCGAGTGGCCCGTCTGGGCGAACTTCGCTCGACAGGGGCTTGTTGCCGTCCCAAAGGAAGCTCGTACTGGACCAACAGCGCATAGAAACAAACAAAAACAACATTATCAAAACACAACGCAACACACAGGAGTTAACATTACTCACCATGTTTCACAGAGTTTTCATAGCAAACAGAGGCGAAGTCGCGGCCCGGATGGTCCGCGCTTGTAATGATTTGGGCATCGAGGCTGTTTGCGCGGCTTCTGAGGCCGACTTGGCTGCGGGCTATCCTTATTTGGATGAGGCGGCTGAGGTGGTTTGCTTAGGCCCTGGCTCAGCGAATCAGTCTTATTTGAAAGTCGAAGAGGTGATTCAGGCGGCGAAACAGACGCAGTGCTCGGCCATTCACCCAGGCTGGGGTTTCTTGGCTGAGAATGCTGAATTTGCCTCCTTGTGCAAGCAACATGGCTTGAGTTTTATTGGGCCGTCCCCTGAGGCGATGGATCGCATGGGGCGTAAAGTTTCGGCGCGCGAGTCGGCAATTGAAGCGGGTTTGCCAATAGTGCCAGGCTCGAATGGCTTACTGCCCAACGCTGAGGCAGCCAAAGTTGTTGCCGAGGAAGTCGGTTACCCCGTGGTACTCAAGGCCGATGCCGGTGGCGGCGGCCGCGGGATTCGCCGCTGTGATTCGGCTGATGAGATCGATGCCGCTTTCGCCGAAGCCGCACGCGAGGCCGAGACAGCTTTTGGCTGCGCCGAGTTGTATCTTGAAAAATATTTGGTCGGCGGCCGGCACATTGAGTTCCAAGTTTTGGGCGACGGCCGAGGTAACGCAATTCATTTTGGTGAGCGCGAATGCTCCGTGCAGCGGCGTCACCAAAAGTTGTTAGAAGAGGCACCCAGTTCGGTACTGACCGATGAGCAACGCGCCCACTATGGCGAACTGTCCACTCAGGCAACTGCATTCTGGAATTACGCCGGTGCAGGCACGATGGAATATTTGCTAGCCGACGACGGCAAGCTTTACTTCCTTGAAATGAACACGCGCTTGCAAGTCGAGCACCCCGTCACCGAGGCGATTTGTGGCGTCGATTTGGCTCAAGCACAAATTCGTATTGCCGCCGGCGGTGACCTGCCATGCACGCAAGATGAGGTCACGCTTACGGGCCATGCGATTGAGGCGAGAATTAACGCCGAAGACCCTGATGCGGATTTCCGACCCGCTCCAGGCACGGTTGAGCGATTTACGCCCCCATCGGGCGAGCGAGTGCGTACCGATACGCATTTAATCGAGGGCGCAAAAATCCCTCCGCACTATGACTCCTTGATTGCAAAAGTCATCGTGCACGGCGACACGCGCAAAGAGGCGATTGCTTCGACAATCATGGCTTTAAATGAGATGGTGGTCGAGGGGGTGCCGACGACGACTCCGTTGCACTTACGGATTTTGGCTGAGCCTGATTTCGCCGCAGGCAATTACGACACGCTGTGGTTGGAGAAACTCCTCAAGTCGTAGTCGCACCCGCGTGGTCGAGGCGCGCCCGCTTGCACGCGGTGCGTTTATTGGGTGTCTGCAACTTTCCCATTTCCATCGCGGCGGCGTGGGGCTATTTCCAATTACTACCCAACGAAATGGGTTTCCAAGCGGGGCTATTTTTAGTCGCCGCGCTTTTAGCATCTATTCTCGCTCTAAATTTGGCGCCCGCGGCAATTGCACATCTCGCCGCAGGTTTAATGCCAAGGAAATCAGCAGGCATTACCGTTGCTTTTTGTTTCGCATTTTTCGATCTGCTCATCTATTCCGACACTCGTATTTTTGCACTCTTCCGTTTTCACTTTAACGGGCATGTCTGGAACGCACTCACCACACCGGGTGCAGGAGATTCGATTGACGCTTCGGCGACGACATCCATTCTCGTCCCCGCTATCGCATTCCTGTTTGTTTGGTTTCTTTCTGCAAAACTTTGGAAGCATTTTGCTCGGCAGCCTATTCGCACAACAGCTTCTTTTTCTCCGCTCGCGCGCCCCACTCTGTGGTGGCTCGCTTTGGCATTGCCCGCGCTCATTCTTGAAAAGGGGCTTTATGTGTATGCCGTCTCGCAGCAACAAACTCAGATTCCAGAGATTGCGCATTATGTCCCGGCTTACCTGCCTCTGCGCCTTCACCTTGAGGAAGAGTCGCTCACGATTCTTGAGCCCAGTTGGGATTTAATCGAAAGCGAAGATCGCCTGAATTATCCCAAAGACACAATCCAAATCCCCGAAGGCGGCCCGCGCCCCAACATCCTCGTGTTGGTCAGTGATGCATTGCGAGCCGACATGCTCGCACCCGAAACGATGCCATTGATTCACGCGTGGTCAAAAACAGCGCGCAACTTCACGAATCATCTTTCCGGTGGCAACGGCACGCGGATGGGCCTATTCAGCCTTTTCTATGGCCTACATGGTTCTTATTGGGCGCCTTTCTTGGCCGCACATCGCTCACCCGTCCTGCTCGACACCCTTCAAGAGCTTGATTATCAAACGCTCATTTTGGCCTCGGCGAGTCAGAAATATCCTGAGTTCCGCTCAACCATTTGGGCGAATATGACCGACACAATCGAAGACACTTTTGTCGGTGAAAAATACATCCGCGACCAAGCTTGCGCAGACCGATTTGATTCATGGCTCGACGCACGCGACACCGAGCGCCCCTTTTTCGGTTTTACTCTGCTTGACTCTACGCACCTCAACTATTCCTTCCCGCCAGAACAAGCGCGTTGGCAGCCTTACACCCAAACGGTTGACTTTCATCGCCTCAGTTACGGAGGCGACGAAGACACGCGCACTCAACTTTTCAATCGCTACCGTAATTCGGTTGATTACGCAGACGGCGTCCTTGCTCAGATGCTCGCTTCCCTTGAGTCGCGTGGGCTGAGTGAAAATACAATTGTGGTCATTACCGGCGACCACGGCGAAGAAATGTTTGAGCATGGGTTTTGGGGTCACAACTCCAACTTTCTCGACCCGCAATTGCGTGTGCCTTTTTTGGTGAAGGGCCCTGGGTTTCCGATTGGCGTTGAAACACGCCCCACTTCGCATACCGACTTGCCGCGCACTTTGCTTGAATTACTTGGTGTGCCAAGTGACCAAACCCACGGCTACAACCTCGGTGTCAACCTCTTGAGCCCCCAAGAAAATCGCAAGCGCGTGGCTGCGGCTTGGGGGCAACTTTGCGTGCGTCTTGACGACGGCCTGATGCTTGTGCCTATGGAAACTTTCGGTGCCGGTGTTGAGTTTCGTGGGCTCGACTGGCAACTCCTCCCCGACGCGAGTGCTATGATGCAACGCGAAAGTGAAACGCTCGAATCGTTGCTCGCCGATTGCCGCCGATTCCTTTCCTCGCCTTAATCACGGCTAACGAAAGGGCAAAATGCGCGTAAGATAGAGCCATGAAACGTGCCCTAATCACATGCCTTCTCACGTTAAGCGCCCTTTCTCCGATTCACGCCCAAGGCCAAACAGCCGAATGCACAATTGGAATCGATACGAGCTTTGCTGGGGTTTACATCCCTCTCCGTTTAGACACCCTAGGTGACAATTGGTCTTTATCGCACCCCACCCTCCAGCTCACTTGGAACACTGACGAAGGCTTCCTAGGCGAATTTTACGCACCCGAAAAGCCCGCCATGGCCTTCCGCGTCGACGCTGATGTACTTAGAGACCTATTCGATGACAACTTTGCGGGCGCCTGGGGCTCTGGCTTTTGCGTCCAAGTTGAAGCAGACGCCGCCCCCACAGAAACGGCAAAAGAGATTTGGGCCATGTTGCTATCTGAATTCCCCAACATCGCAAGCGACGGCAACCTCACTATTGCGAAACAAGGTGAGCTCAACACCCTTTTCAATCGGCTTTACGCTGAGGTGATTGCACGCGACGACCTCGCCAGCGTAGTGCAAGATGGCTCGTTTACCATGACATCCTTTAGTGTTTTAGCTTCCTCTACGGCCGTCTGGGAAATCATGATTGCGACGGCACCACTGGCTGATTTCCCCGTCATCATTGAGCAGATGGGCGAAGAAGTTCCCGATGCCTTGGCGATGTTTGTGTCGGATGAGCCTTTTGCGCGCGAGCTATTCTCAACCACACTGCACAACTTGATGGCCGTCGTAATGGACACCTTCGATCTCGAAGTCAACATCGCTCAAGAACTAGGTGAATTCCGTTATTTCGACCTGTCTCTACATGTCAATGATTACGGAGTCGTTGGCGCCTTTCCCGAAACAGTTGCGACCACTTTCGTCGAAACGATGCGCCCCTTTTACCCGCGACTCCTTGAACTCGGCGCCAACTACCCAACGGTCGACATCCCAAGCTTCGAAGATTTCGAGAGCGAGGTCATGGGCAGTATCCCAGAAGTCGATCTCGACAAAGCCTTTCAACACTATCTGCCCATGCATGCGTCTTTCCATCTTAATGTAGACGCCTTTGAGCCAGCCGAATTCCCTGCCGACCACTTCAGCCTTCAGCGCAAAGGTGTTTTGGTGCAAAACCTCTCACCTATTTTGCAGATGGTGGTGCAGCAAGCAATGATGGCCCAAGATGATGGGTCTGACGAGTTGGAGTTTTAGTTTTCTATCTGTGTTGCCGCCCCATGCGAGCTTCTTTAGGGGGCGGCAAGCCAGGCGCAGGCTGAGAGAAGACACCGAGACAAACGCCCAAAAAGGAACTAACCTATACCCATGGCATTTGTCCCCCTCACCCCCATTGGGTCTGCACGAGATTCGTTTCTCGATGAGCAAGAAATTGCGAAAAATGGTGCTTTCTTGAATGAGCACAATGATTTGCTAAATGAGCGTCGCGCCGTCGTAAAGTCTGGCTGGGGCGAGAAATACGTCGATCGTACTCATGCAAAAGGCAAGATGACCGCCTGGGAGCGAGTCGAAGCGATCAAAGACGAGGGCTCACCCGTCCACCCCGTGGGCACTTTTGTGAATTGGGGTGTTGATTTCGACGCTGGCGGTAAAAAGATGGTCTCGCCTGGAGCGGGTGTGATTACCGTTTTGACTCGAGTCGAAAACCGCTGGGTTGTCGTCATTGCTAATGACAACACGGTGGCTTCGGGTTCTTGGTGGCCACAGACTTCGGAAAAAATTGAGCGCGCCCAAGAGATTGGCTTGAGCCTGCGCATCCCGGTGGTTTACTTAGTCGACTGTTCGGGTTTGTTCTTGCCAGAGCAATCACGCAGTTTCCCCGGTCGCACAGGCGCGGGGCACATCTTTAAGAAAAACTCGCAACTCGCTGCGGCGGGCGTCCCTCAAATTGCGGGTGTATTTGGCGACTGCATTGCCGGTGGTGGATATATGCCCATCATCAGTGACCGCGTTTACATGACCGAGCAGGCTTACATGGTGATTGCCGGCGCCGCGCTCATTAAGGGTGCTAAATCACAAAAGTTGACCTCTCTCGGCATCGGCGGCCCTGAGGTGCATGTGCATCAATCCGCTTGCGCCGACGAGCGCGTGCCTGATGACACCGCTTGCATTGCCGCCATGCGCCGCGAGGTTGCGACGACCGCCGATTGCGGGGCTGACTTTCGCCGCGGTGGCGTGACACCGGCTGAGCCCACTTACGACGCTACGGAATTAGACACGCTCTTCCCTGCTGACCACCGCCGTTTTTATGACGTGCGCGAAGTGATTGCTCGACTTGTTGACCGCTCGCAATTCTGGGAAGTCCTCCCCCATCGCGGGAAAGAAATGGTCGTGGGCATTGGCCGCGTAAATGGCCTGTACACGGGTTTCATCGGCAATGTGCAAGGCCCCGTCGACGACCCGATGCACAAGGGCAAAGTCAAACCCGGTGGCATCCTTTACCGGGAGGGCATCGCAAAGATTTCTGCGTTTTCGCGTGCTTGCAATGATGACGGCATCCCGATTGTTTGGCTGCAAGACATTTCAGGCTTTGACATCGGCACTGAGGCCGAAGCGCATGGCCTGCTCGGTTATGGCTCAAGTTTGATTTACACCAACAGCACCAACACCACGCCGATGTTTACGATTCTGATGCGGAAGGCATCCGGCGCGGGTTACTACGCGATGGCCGGGCTTCCTTATGAGCCAGTGCTGCAACTCTCCACTCCGCTTTCGCGCCAAAGCGTCATGGAAGGCCGCACGCTTTCGATTGCGGCGTTTAACACCAAACTCGATGATGACTTCGAAATTGCCACCGACGACCCCGAAGAGCGTGCCGCCATCGAAAGGGGCATGGCCGCCACCGAGGCGCGCATCGAAGGTGACATGTGCCCCTACAAGGCCGCGAGTCAACGCGACACCGATGAAATCATTCAGCCAAGCGAGATGCGCCCGTATCTTGAGTGCCTGATCGAGGCGAGCTATCAAGCGCAGGGCTACCGCCGCTTGAAAAATCCACGCATTTGGTCGCTGCACGACCTAGACATTTTGACCGAGCGCTAACGATGACGACGAAAGCCATCCTTTTGAAAACTCGCCCCAGCGCCGACGGCGACGGCTGGGACGTCCTTGCCCCGGCGGTCGGTTTGTATACGAGCGCCCCTTCGGAAGGCACCCCACTCAAAGCGGGCGCGCAAGCTGGGTCGATTTTGATTCTTGATCAAGCGGTTTCTTTGCTCATGCCCGAAGGTGTCGGTGGTTTTGTCGCCACGACACCGCCCGCGCTGACGCAACAACCTGTTGGCTATGGCGATGTTTTGTTTCAACTCAAAGCCGGCAGTGAGGGTGACTTCACGGCCCCAACAACCGACTCTGCGGCCGAAAGCGCTGAGGGCTTGGTTGTGCGCTCACCACAAGCGGGTCGTTTTTACCGCCGCCCTGAGCCAGATGCGCCTCTTTACGCCACCGATGGTGATGAGCTCAAAGCAGGTCGCACTTTGGGTTTGCTCGAAGTCATGAAGACCTTCAACCCGGTCAAGTATCAACCAGGCAATGGCCTGCCTGACACAGCAAAGGTTTTGCGTTTTCTAGTTGAGGATGCGAGCGATGTTGAAGAAGCTCAACCTCTCTTGATTCTCGAATCATAATTTATGGACCCACTTTTCTTTTTTGTCTCCGCCGGCGCAATTGTTGTCGTATTACTGATTGTCGTTTTTAGTCGCCGCCGACAAGAAAAGCTCGATTTCAAAGCTGCACAACGCTTGCGCGAAATGCAAAGCGAATTAGATGTGGGCCAGCAAACTCTTATGGGCTTGCGCTACCGCTCACAAATTCAAGAAATTATCACCCGCCTGAGCTCGCGGTTTATCCAAATGCTCGAACAAGACCTCGATACGGGTATTGAAGTCGCCTTGGGTGAATTGGGCGAGTTTGCGGAAGTCGACCGCGCTTATGTTTTCTTGTTTGACGACAAAGTCCAGACTTTGTCCAACACCCACGAATGGGTCGCTCCTGGCACGACTGCCGAAAAAGAAAACCTACAAGGATTACCTGCATCGGTATTCCCCTGGTGGATGACCAAAATCCTTGCTGGCGATGTCATTCACTTCCCCGACATTCAAGATCTGCCAACTGAAGCCTCCGCTGAAAAGGATTTACTTGAGCAACAAGGCATTCAGTCCATCTTGGTTGTACCCCTAAATGCGCGCTCAGGTTGCCTTGGCTTTCTGGGTTTTGATTCCGTCCGCGAAGTTCGTGTCTGGCCGGAAGACACTTTGCCACTGCTACAAACAGTAGGCGAAATTTTTGGTCGGTCACTTGAAGATCGCGCAAATCGTCAGCATATCGAGGAAAGTCGAGACAAAATTGATGCGGTTGTCCAATCCGCCCCGGTTGCATTATTCGCACTCGACCCCAAAGGTCATTTCTTGCTCGTCGAGGGCAAATCCGCCCGAGGCTTAGGTTTAAGCGAAAAGGTGATTGGTGAATCAGCCTTCGAATTCTTTGCCGACCAGCCTCGCCTCCAGCGCGAGCTTGAGCGGGCAATCGCAGGGGAAGCCTTCCGTACTGAATTCCATGCGGAAGAAAAAGTGTTCGATTTGCAAATGCGACCCGTTTTTGACGATTCAACATCCGTCGAAAAGGTTGTCATTGTTGCCAACGAAATTACCGAAAAATGGCACGCTGAGTTGCAGCTCGAAATCGAAAAGCTCTACGACAGTTTGACGGGCCTCCCCAATCGCAGTTTGCTCATTGACCGCGTGCGCCAAACGCTCATGCGCCGCGAAGGCGGCTCTTCGCGCTTCGCCATGCTGGTGCGCGTTGACCTCGACAAATTTGGCGTGCTCAATGACTCGCTCGGCGTTGCCCTAGGGGATCGATTCCTGCTCGCACTCGCCTCTTGCATGGAATCATTATTCCCCACACCCGCCACCGTGGCACGGATGGGTGCGGATGATTTTTCCATCTTGATCGACGACTTACGCGACCTTGACGACGGCGCAAAACTTTGCCTTGAGCTCCAGGAAAAATTAAACGCGGGTTTCGATATCGACGGCCGTCAAGCATCTTGTACCGCAAGCATCGGGATGGCTCCTTGGTCACCCGCCCACACCAACCCCGAAGAGTGGTTGCGCGATGCCGAGAGTGCGATGTCGTCCGCCCAAAACGCGGGGGGTGCGCGCCAAGAGTTTTTCTCAAACACGATGCAAGTACGCGCCGTCTCGGCTTGGCGACTCGAGGAAGAATTGCGCACCGCACTCGACAATGGCGACATCAAAACCTGGCTCCAGCCGATTGTGGATTTAGACACGCAAACGACGCAAGGCTTTGAGGCACTCGCTCGATGGAATCACGCCGAAGAGGGCTGGATTTCTCCTGGGCAATTCATACCGGTCGCTGAAGATAGCGGCCTCATCACGGTTTTGGGTCTATCGATTTTGCGACAAGCCTGTGCGGCCTTGCGCGTCATCCATCAGTCACCAAAAGGCCACGACAAACTTTGGATGAGTGTCAATCTCGCCGCTCGACAGCTGGAAGAGCCTGACATTGTGGCTCAAATCAGCAACATAGCTTCAGAAGCTGGCCTTGAGCCAAAGCACCTCAAACTCGAAGTCACCGAAACCGCTTTCATTCAACAAGCCGCCAACGCCGCGCAAGTCTTAACAGAATTACGCGACCTTGGTTTCCGCATCAGTCTCGACGATTTCGGCACGGGTTACAGCTCACTGAGTTACTTGCATGAATTCCCGGTAAACACCATCAAGATCGATCGCAGTTTTGTCGCGTCGATGACCGAGTCAAATCACGGTCGAGAAATCATCCGTACGATTTTGTTGCTGGCTCAGGGCCTCAACTTTGATGTCATTGCCGAAGGAATTGAAACCGACGAACAACACCGCCTTTTACAAGCCATGGGTTGCGGCATGGGCCAGGGTTACCTTTTTGCTCGACCAGCGCCACCCGAAGACGCTTTTGCGGATTAAAGTTACTTTTTGACGGGCAGGTCTTCGAAGTAGCCGGAGTAATGCACACGCATGCCGGCATCAACCGGATCATCGGCGAAACGGTAGCTCGCCCAAAGTGATGTGCCTTCACTGATAACCATGCCTGTCTGCCAGGAAAGTTTCATCAGCTTTTCCCCTTTAGCGAGCACATCGCCGCGGAAGACATTGAGCAACTCGTCAGTGTGGCGCGGGAAGCGTTGCAAAAGCCAGAAGCGATCAGCGGGCTTAAATGCGGTTGGGTACTCTTCAAGCGAGAGGCACCAAACATCGGTGAGGACAAAACGGCGACCCATCGGCACCTGAAGCAACTGCAGTGGCTCATCATGGTCGACGACCACATTGTCAGACACGGGCTCGCGCATGGCGAGGTTGACCTCAACCCTTGGCGCCGCAGCTAACCCGCTAGATGGGCCATCCGCCGTCAGTGAATTAGCGCTCAACCAGAATGCGAAAGGGGCTGAAACCAAAAGGACCGGAAGTAAGATTTTTTTCATGAGCAAAGAAAGCGCCGATACCACAAAAGCAGGGCGCCTGTAGTCTAGACGAAAATGGAGCGCGTCCTCGTCCTTAATGCCGTGGGTTTAACCCCGAAGTTGTTGCACTCGGGAGCAATGCCTCACGCGGCCGCCTATGCCGAGGCTTGCGGCGGCTCGCGCAACATCCTGCCTGACTTGCCCGCGGTCACCTGCACGGCCCAAGCTTCTATGCTTTGTGGTTGCCCCCCCAACGAGCATGGTGCAGTCGGCAACGGCTGGTATTTCCGTGAATTGAGCGAAATTTGGCTTTGGCGGCAGTCATCGCATTTGCTGCAGCGACGCACGATTTTGCAACGCTGGAAGCAGGCCTACCCAAGTTCAACGACTGTACAGGTATTCTGGTGGTGGAACCTGCCCAGCACGGCAACTTACTCGGTGACCCCGCGCCCGACCTATTGGGCCGACGGGCGAAAAGATGCCGACATCCACAGCAGTCCGCCAGAATTGCGGCAACGGCTCCAACAACGGCTTGGCGATTTCCCTTTGTTTTCATTTTGGGGGCCAGGCGCAGGAATCGCGAGCACACGCTGGATTGTCGATGCCACGCTCGACATTCTCGCTGAAGAAAAGCCGGGGCTTACGCTCGCCTACCTGCCACACCTCGATTACGACCTGCAGCGATTCGGCCCTGATGGGCCTGAAGCCACCCAGGCCGCCAGAGATTTAGACACTGAAATAGGCCGACTCCTCGCGGCAGCGGAAGCAAGTGATGTGCGCGTAATTATTTTAAGTGAATATGGAATCGAACCCGTCGACGAGCCCGTTTACCTCAATCGCGCTTTACGCCTAGCCGGAATGCTCGAAACCCACCCGGCCAAAAACGGTGCCCTACTCGATCCCGGCAATTCACGAGCCTTTGCGGTTTGCGATCATCAATGCGCGCATGTTTATGTGCAACACGACCGCGACATTCCGCGTGTTCGTGAAATCCTAGAAATGCTTCCTGGGGTTGAGCGCATCTACGGCCGAGAAGAATTGCGCACACTCAACCTTCAGCACGGCCGTTCGGGTGAATTATTTGCAGTCGCCAAGCCTGGCGCTTGGTTTGCTTACCCCTATTGGGTCGGCGACGACATCGAGCCAGATTTTGCGCGCACGGTCGACATCCATAAAAAGCCCGGTTACGACCCGTGTGAGCTTTTCCTTGACCCACAAAAGCCTCTGCTAAAAGTGCGGTTGGCTTTGAAATTACTCGCGAAAAAAATGGGGTTTCGCACGCTTTTCAATCCCATCCCGACGGATGCGAATCTCGTCAAGGGTAGCCACGGGCGAGTGCCATCCTCACCAGAAGTTGGCCCACTCTGGATTGGGCCTAAAAATTTAGCGGCGAAGGGTTCTGGTGACTTGCGCACTCAAGATGTTTTCGCGGGGCTGCTTTAGCAACACCAAACGGTTATTCTGCGAGCCAGTGTAAAGAATGCGTTTTGGCAATCACCCAGACTTCAGCACCTTGCTGAATGCCTAATTCAGCAAGCGCGCGCCTCGTTAAAGTTGCGACCCATTCGTCACCCGCGTTGATTCGAATGAGGACATGACTGTCCGTTTCTTCCGTCGCCGTGACGATACCGGGCAGAATATTTCGCGCGGATAAACCCTGAGGCTCTTGGCGGGCAAGCAAGACATCCTGCGCGCGAACGGCCAACCAGCCACTTCCGCCTCCAGATGCTTGCGGCGGCGATGGCGCGACCAACTCAACGGCTGCGGGTGTTGTTACGACCGCTGCATGCCCAGGCTCAACGGCGGGGAAATCAACACGGAATACATTTTCAAAACCAAGCCGGTCGAGCAAACGGAGGGATGTCGCGTTTTGCATCAAGACGCTCGGCTCGCCTGTTGCGACCACTTTTCCTTGATCCAGCAAAACCACTGTATCCGCGATTGCCAAGACTTCAGCTGGGTCATGGCTTACATAAAGCATTGGCGTTTCAAAGGCGTCGCGAGCTTCAAGCAAGAAACGAAAAACGCTGGCGCGGCGAGGCAAATCGACGCCGCTCAATGGCTCATCTAACAGCAACAAATCAGGCTCGCTAGCCAACGCACGCGCAAGTGCTACACGCTGACGCTCGCCCCCTGAGAGAGTGGCGGGCATTTGAGAGAGCAAACTGGAAAGCCCAAGCACTTCTACTGCGCGTGCGGCTACAGATGGCCGCTTACACGCATAGTCGATATTTTCGCGAACGGTGAGATGATGAAACAGAGCCGCGTCTTGCGGCACCCATCCCACGCGAAAGTCATCATGCAAGATTGAATCTAGAGCCGCTAATTTCTGCGCCGACGCATCATTTTTCAGTTTGGCACGACCCGTTGCTTGTCGCACTTTGGCGAGGGCCTCGACCAGAGTACTTTTCCCAGAGCCACTCGGCCCAAAGAGTGCAACCACGCGCGCCTGGGCTTGAAAGGCTGCATGAAGTGAAAAGTCGCCAGCCTGTAAGCGAAGATCAAAATCCCAAACAGGGTGAGCTTGCTTCATCGCCGCGTCTCCGTCTTGCGCAAGAGCAATTCTGAAAAGAGTACGGCAACAAAGCCGAGCACAATCGAAACAAGTGCGAGCGTGATAGCGCCAGAATCATCACCCATGGAAAGGCGACGCATTAAGCCTGTTGCTAATGTTTCTGTGCGCCCAGGCATCACCCCTGCAATCACCGATGTGGCACCATATTCGGAAATGCCACGCGCAAAAGCCAAGAGCAGGCCAACGGCCAAACCTCGTCGAGCCAAAGGCAGCTCAATTCGCAAAAAAGTCTGCCAGCGACTTACGCCCAAGGAACGCGACACTTGAACCAAACGAAGGGGTACAGAAGAAAAAGCCTCTTGAGCATGTCGAAGCAACAAGGGGAAGGAAACGACTGAAGCCGCTAAAACCGCTGCAAACGGTGTGAACAGCCAATTTGCACTCGCAAGGGGGCCTTGTGGGCCTAAGGCCAGCAACATGAGAAGGCCAACGGCAACTGGTGGCAAAAACATCGGCAACACCAGAATCGTTTGAAGAAAAATCCGCCCACGGAAATGGCGACGGGCGAGCAAATGCCCAAAATATATCGCAAAGGGCAACTCAAGCAATACCGCAACTGCGCCAATTCCAAGCGTGCGGGCAACAAGTGGAAGGAACTCACTCATCTAAAAACCCGGCCTGCGCCCATTGCTCGCTTTGCCCTTGAAGCCACACCGCAAGTTCCTTGCCGAGGGTCGCGTGCTGCGCTTGCTTTGGAATGCCCATGCCATAGATTACGCGCCCAGCGGCTCGAGTGTCAGAAAACAAAACGCTCGCGTCTACTGCTTCACGAGCGTCTGTCGCATAAACAAATCCATGCGAGCAGGCACCCGATTCGACAGCGGCCAAAACAGAACGCACATGCGGGAATTCAATAAGTTGCCAATCAGGAAAGCGATCGCTCTCGCTGGCCAACCAGGCGCGAGCGGCATCTCCGGCGGGAACACCTGGGCCACCTAGGGCAATGCGCTTCAATTGGGGTTCACCCGAATGCTCAAGCCAAACCAAGTTATTTTTCGGGCCGGGCATAATGTCACCCCGCAAACGACCCAATTCATGCAACTCTATTAATGGCTGACAACTTGCCAGGAACACCAAATCGAAAGGCGCACCATGTCGAGTTTGGGTCGCTAACTCTCCAGAGCCCGCAAAGGTAACTTCAAAAGTCACGCCGTTTTGCTCGCTCCATTGCTCTAACAAAGAAGGCAGGGTATCACCAAGCGAAGCCGCTGCTGCAATGCGCAGATGCCTCTCAGGCTGAGCTGGGCTGCAACTCGCGATGCACAGCATCAAAGCGGCGCCAAGTGCGCGGGCCCATAACGCACTTAAAACCATGCAGACGCCGCCCGTGGTTTTCCAAGACTAAAGGTCCACTGAAGGCCAACAAATGTGGCTCTCTCACTTTCGCCGCCCGCATCGCGTGATTCTACAAACAACCGTAATTCTTGGCGTGGAGTCAAGTGAGCGCCCACCCAACAAGAGTGATAAGTCGCTGCTGAGACGACAAGTTGATCTGGAATTTCCCAAGCCGATGCCATCAAACCAAAGGAAGCCCGGCTCGCAAAACGCCAATTCCAAGCAGCCCAGGCGCCGATACTCATATCTCCTTCCGTAACGACTTCAGTCAGAAATTCTCGCTTATCGAGCCAAGTCTCAAAAGTCAGCAAATGCCCTAGTCCATGTGAATCGATGTTATTCCAAGTCGCATCAAAGCCAATTAAAAAACGGGGCAAGTCGCGTTGGATGAGCGCACCCGTTTCAGGCTGCAACCGCGCCGCCGCACGAGGTGAGTACATACCCGTTAGGCCAAGGGACAAAGTACCCCGTGATTTCGGCGACAACAAATCCACATGGGCAAAGATAGTTTCTTTTTGCTCTCCGGCAGGAAAGCCCTCTGAATCAGGCAGGCCTAATCGATAGCCATTACCGGGTAGGTCCACATCATGGCCCTGGCCTTGAGCGGCCATGCCAACAGATAGATGCAAACGCTCCGACCCTGTTTTTTGTAATTGATGCCATTCGAAGCCATCTGCGACCCAATTTCCGCCCCAATATGCACGGCGCACACCATCGCTTGAGGGCCAAGGCGCCCCACTCGGAAGGATGTCATTCCAGGCGCCAAGAGTCGGCAAAAAACGCCCCACTCGCAAAGCTGAGCGCCCCGGCAAGTTCATCAGCCAAACATTCGCCTCGCGCAAAGAAAACTCTGCGCCATAACTGCCATCACTCATATCGGCGGTTGCACGGAATTCACCCCAATCACGCTCATTTAGAAAATGCAGCTGAAGGCTGCGGGCGCGGACGGCATCAGGTTCAGGGAGCCGAAGTTCGGAGGATGTTTTAGCCGCGAGGATATCAACCGATACGCCAAAATCTGTCGAGCTGTCCGAGAGGGAAGGGATAGGCGTTGAAGTGACCGAAGCCACATCTTCTTGGGCCGAAACGGTGGCCGCAAGCAGGCTCAAGAAAACGATGGTGGCGTTGCGAGAAAAGTCCATGCGCAAATTGTCGCATCGGCGGGCTACCCTACGCAACATGAACTCGCACGCAATTGACCTCTGCCGTGGAAAACCACCTAGCCTTGGCTTCGGCTCTTGGCTCACTCTTGCGCGCATGGGCCCATCTACTGCAAATCAACTCATCCACACAGCACTTGATGGCGGGATAACTTTTTTCGATACGGCTGATATTTATGATTATGGCGGTGCTGAAATGGCACTCGCAAAAGCTCTGGAATCGACGACAAGGCAAAAAATCTTGCTCGCCAGCAAAGTGTATTTCCCGATGAGCGATGACCCGCTCGACTCAGGATTATCTCGACGGCACATTTTTGCTTCCATTGACAATAGCCTCAAGCGGCTGAAGACCGATTACCTCGACCTGTATCAATGCCATCGGTATGACGACGGAACTCCACTCGAAGAGACCGTCCAAGCGATGGGCGACCTCGTTCAGGCAGGAAAAATTCGCCATTGGGGTACCAGCACTTGGTCATCGACGCAATTACGAGACAGCGTGGCCATGGCACATGCACTCGGTGTCTCACCGCCAGCGACCGAGCAAGCACGCTACAACCTTCTTTGCAGGGAAGTCGAAAAGGAAGTCGTCCCTGCTGCACGCGAACTTGGGATGGGCCTTTTATGGTGGTCGCCGCTTGCGCAGGGAATTTTAAGCGGGAAATATCAGTTCCAAAGCAAGCCACCCAGCGAATCGCGCGCGGCTGACCCCGGGCGAATCGGCGATTTCCTGGATCAAGCGCTTCAACACAAGCAAGCCATGCATTTTGCAGCGCAATTCCATCAACTCGCGCAAGAAATCGGCCACCCGACGGCATCTTTGGCACTTTCTTGGTGTCTCGACAAACAGCCTGGCTCGACGGTCTTGGTGGGTGCACGCACGCCAGAGCAACTGAATGAAGCGCTCCAAGCGACAGAAATTGCTTGGACGGACGACATCCGTGTGGCCGTCGACAAAATGAAATGCGGCCAAGACTGGGGCTTATAGGTAAAATACTCCCGTGAGTTCCACAGACCAAAAACCCATTTACGGCTCCAGCACTGCGCCAGTGTCGCCTCGCGCATCAAAAGTGACGGTGCCGGGCATTCGCAATCGCAAGGGCACTGAGAAAAAAGTCCTTTGCTTGACGGCCTACGACTACCCCTCGGCACGCTTGGTTGACGAGGCCGGTTTTGATTTGATTTTGGTTGGCGACTCCATGGCCAATGTGGTCTTGGGCCACGCATCAACGCTAAAAATATCGATTGAGCAAATCATCAGTGCCACCCGTGCCGTGAAGCGCGCGGCTGACCGCCCCCTTGTTGTGGCGGATATGCCTTATGGCACTTACCATGTCTCGCCAGAAGACACCATCCGCAATGGCCTGCGCCTGATTCGTGAAGGCGGAGCGCAAGCCGTCAAAATTGAAGGTGGCGTTACCCGCGCTAAAACTGTGCGAGCGCTGGTTGAGGCCGACATTCCTGTTTTGGGGCATATCGGGCTTCTGCCGCAAAGCACGAACACGCGCGGCGGATATCGCATCTCAGGTCGCACCGTTGAGAGCGCGCGGGCATTACTTGACGATGCCATCGCCATTCAAGAGGCCGGTGCTTTTGCCGTCGTCCTTGAAGGTGTACCCGCCCAGGTGGCAAGTCGCATTAGTGCGCGGCTCGACATCCCCACAATCGGAATTGGCGCGGGCGCGGGCTGCGATGGCCAGATTCTTGTCTTCCATGATGTGCTCGGCCTTTCTTTTGGACCTGAGCCTCGCTTTGTTAAGCGTTACGCCAATCTTGCTGAAACGGCAAGAAATGCGCTCTCTCAACTGGCAGACGACATGGGTTCAGGCGCTTTCCCAAGCGCTGGAAACACATACGAAACTCAAGAAGAGCTTCCTGAAAACTGGGACGCATAGAGCGCTGAAGGCGCGTGGCACCCTTTGTTATTCGCGGCGCTCAAAAACCAATTTTGGCGTTACCCCAGAGCAATCCAGTCGCTGAATGACCAGACTTTTTGCTGGATTTCCTGACTCGTTCATGTCAAAGACACCCGTTACGCCGCGTACATCACGCAGGTTAGCCAGAGCATCCCGCACCAACACGGCGTTGTTGGCATCTTCCGAAGTAAGTAAAGCTTCTACCGCAAGACGCATGGCGTCGTAAGTCAGTGCGGTCAACTGGCCCACTTCTTGGTCTGGGTAGGCCTCGGAAAAGCGTTTGACGAAATCATTCACGAGTTGATCTTCGCCTAGGGCAAAGTGATTCGAAAGATAAGCCCGGCAACTCGAATCGATATTGGTTGCCGCAGTTAACGAGGGTGTATCCCAACCGTCCGTACCCAGAACGATGACATCGTCCCAAGCGGGGAAAGCAGCAGACAGGAGTGGGATGACTTCCGAGGCATATGCCGGAACAAACACCAACTCTGGGTCTTCCTTTGTAATAGCAGCAACTATTTCTGAGAAATCCGTTTGTCCACTGCGGAAGTAATGGCGACCGAGCAACTCACCCCCTCTGGAGGTAATCTCGCGCTCAAAAATTTCTGCCAAATCAAAAGAATAACTCTCGAGCAAATCGCACAAAATGCTCACACGCTTTCGACCTAATTCTTCGATGCCAAAACGGGCCAAAGACTCTGCTTGGTCTTCATTAACGAAGCAAGCACGAAAAGAAAAAGAATTGCCACGAGTCACTTCCATGTGAGTGGCACAAGGCGAAATCATGGGCACTCTTTGCTCGGCGGCGGCAGTGCCAGCCGCTAAAGAAGGGCCGGAGTATGCAGGGCCCACTACGATGCTGGCCCCCATTGCTACGAGCTCGTTAAACTTTTGAATGCTCACGGCTCGATCCGTCGCATTATCTAACAAAGCAAAGTCGCACGGCGCGCGATCTCCAAGCTCTTTCAGAAAAAAGTTATAGCCTTGAATCGCTAGCTTCCCATCATCAGCAGCAACACCAGATTCGGGCAAAAGTACGCCAATCAAAGGGCGGGCAGTTTCTTTCTGACAAGAAAGACACAGCCCCACGAAAAGAGCGAGCAACGGTAATCTCATCATGAACTTCACTGCTCTGGCCTCTGCATTAGTTTCTTCAAAATCAAAAGCGATCTTTCAGCTTCTGATCGCACAATCAAAGCCGTTTCATCTATTAGGACGACCTTGAGGAAATCAACAGATTGCGCAAATGGCAACCGACTCAATGCGCGCACAATTTCAAGTCGCAACTGCACATCGCCCACCGAAAAAGTATCAATCAGTGGTTCTACTGCATGAGGATACCCGGATTCACCGAGGGCTTCGGCAAGGTCTGGGCGCAAGTCGACCTCGGCATCAAACGCCTCGGAGGATGTCCATTGATCGAGCAAGCGTGTCAAAGGCCAAACCGATTGTGGGTGTTTGAATCTACCGAGGCCAACCGCTGCATTTTTCACAACGAGAGGGTCGACATCTTCGAGGAAGTGGGCCAGCATGCCGACCACGCGGTTCGGGGCCAAGCGCCCACGGGAACGCTTAACGGGCAATGCCTCAAGCAAAGCTATCGTCTGTATTTTTACACGAGAAAGCGCAGGCAAAAACTTGCCAACGCCCGCGTGCCCGGCATCAAGGGCAAGTCGGAATCGAATATCAGCCGCTTCGAGCAAGTCGAAGCAGAGGTCAACGCGCCCCGCTTGCAATCGCGAAGACGCATCGCGAATTAAATCAGTCACTGCTCCGATATCAAAGGTACCGGCACCCGCCACGAAATTGGCTAGTTCACGATCTGCGGCCGTCCCAGAATTTTCAGCGCGCTTCAGGCGAGAGGCTAATTCTTCTTGATCAAGACTTTTTTGATACTGAAGAATGCCCGCAAGCCCAGCAAGAATAAACACAGCTACACCTGCAATAACGGCACCACGGTTTTTTTCAGCCACGCGCCACAAACGGGTGATTCCTCCGATTTGAGCTGTGCCGATGGCTTCGAAATTTAAAATGTGGTGCATCTCGGAAGCAAATTCACCACATGAAACGAATCGCTGATCCGGATCTTTCTCCATCGCCTTTAAGACGATAATCTCCACATCTTTAGGCAACCTTGGATTGAGCTTGCGTGGAGAAACTGGGGGCTTGTACAAAATGGCTCGCAAAGTCGCTTCCATGGTGCCCTTGAGGAAAGGTTGCACCAAGGTCAACAACTCATAAAAAGTCACTGCGAGAGAATAGACATCGGTGCGATGGTCGACTGCGACGCGGCGGGTCATCGCTTGCTCGGGGCTGATATAGCCGGGCGAACCCAAAAATTCACCGGTGCGCGTGATGGAGACATCTGAATCGGTTTTTGCAATTCCAAAATCAGTCAACACCAACCGCCCCGTGCGATCGAAAACTAAATTACTTGGCTTTATGTCGCGATGAATCACACCAGCACGGTGTGCGACCTCAAGTGCATCTGCGATATCCGCCATCATCGCGACGGCTTGATACACATAATTTCCAACTCGAAATTGCATCACCGAGGGCTCGGTATCGGCAGGATCGCCCTCAGTATGAGCAACATCCGTTTGAAACAAATCAACCACAACGACAGGTTTATGACTGCGTTTTGCCTGGCGCAGTTCATCAATCACATCAGCCAAAGTCGGGCCTGTCAGGAAACGCATCGCGAAAAAATGAAGGCCATTCTCTTCACCCACCGCATAAATGGGGATGATGCTGGGGTGGCTTAATCGAGCAACGGCTTCTGCTTCGCGCTTGAAGCGATGAAGAGCTCGCGAAGAGCGTGTCAAGCCTGGGTGCAAGACTTTAAGAGCCACGCGCCGAGAGAGGCTGATTTGCTCGGCCTTGTAAACGACACCCATGCCCCCGCGGCCCAGCTCGCGCACTATCCGAAAATCGCCAATGCAATCGCCAGGGCCAGGCTCTCGGAAAAGCGCCGAGCCGCTTAATGGCTCAGGTGTGGCTTGCCCCCCCGCGACGGGCTGTTCGTCAGCACCATCTCCCCCATCAATGCCTGATGGTGTATCACGCACTTTCTCGACGGCTTCGAAAAGCTTTCGGAGGTGGTCTTTCTCTTTGTCGTTTGCCATAAGGCAGATAGGTAACTTTACCCTATTTTTATGCTGTCTGGTAGATGGAAACGAGGCGGAATGATTATGCTTTGATTATGGCACGAACAGCATCGACTCTTTCCGTGATTGGACCAGAAGATGGCCGAGTTTTAGCGGAGGTCAGCCTAGCGCGCCAAGAAGACATCACAGCCGCTTTACTTGAGGCCGATTGTGCTCGACCGGCTTTTTCTGCTGAGGGGAAAGTGACGCGTGCTAGCCGGCTGAGGTGGATTGCGGATGCCATCCAAGAGGAAAGCAAGCACTTTGCTGAACTCATCTGCGAAGAATCAGGGAAACCCATTCGTTATGCCACGGCAGAAGTAGCACGAGCCGTTCGCACCTTTTCTCTCGCGGCCGATGAAGCAGAAAAGTCTACTTATCAAGAGCTCGACTTGGATGGGCGGCTAGCTTTACTTGAGCGTTTCCCAATAGGAGTTTGTGCTTTTATCACTCCTTTCAATTTCCCTCTGAATCTTGTGGCCCACAAAGTCGCCCCCGCGCTTGCGGCAGGATGCCCTTTTGTTTTGAAGCCCGCCGAAAAAACGCCGTTGACCGCTCTAGCTCTCGGCGAGATTCTGGAACGATGCGAGCCTCCATTACCCGACGGAGCATTTTCCATCTGTGTTGCACTACCAGAAGAATGCGAACCACTTGCCCTTGACCCACGGGTAAAACATTTAAGCTTTACAGGGTCAGCCACCGTGGGGTGGCCGCTTAAAAGCAAAGCCATGCACGCCACGACCACCCTTGAACTTGGCGGCAATGCTGGGGCGATTCTTTGCGAGGATTGGGATCTTGAAGACGCGCTAAATGCCTGCACTCTGGGCGCATTTGCCTTTTCTGGGCAAGTCTGCATCAGCCTGCAACGCCTTTTAGTGGCCGAGCCATCTATGGAACGCGCCATTGCGGGGCTTGCGAAGCGGGCCGCAAAACTGAAACGCGGGCCGCTCAATGACCCTGCCACTGAAATTGGGCCTCTCATCAACGAAGCCGCGGCCATGCGTATCGAAACTTGGGTGAATCACGCCATTCAAGCGGGGGCGCGACTTATCTACGGCGGCAAGCGCAGTGGCAGTTTTTATATGCCTACTATCCTGGCGGATGTCCCACACTCGTGCGACATTTGGAAAGAGGAGGCCTTTGGCCCCGTGGTTTGCATCGAGGCATGGAGCCAATTCGAACAAGCTTTGCAGACAGCAAATGACTCTCCGTGGGGCTTGCAAACAGCGGTTTTTACCCACAATCGCATCAGGATGGAGCAGGCCTTCCACGCATTAGAAGTGGGGCAAGTCATCATCGGTGACTCACCCAGTTTTCGGGTGGATGAAATGCCTTATGGCGGCGTCAAGCAATCAGGCATAGGGCGCGAAGGCCTGAGCTATGCCATCGAGGCCATGACCGAACCCAGATTATTGGTGCTACCCAAAGCCACAAAAGACGAAAGAGATTAGAACTCTTTTTCTACTGTCACTTTGCGGCCCTCTTGGAAATGAGCGGCCTCGGCGACATCGGGTGCAAGGCGAATGAGACCAGGCTCACCAGCATCTGCAACTTCAAATCGAGCGTGAGCCGAGCGCAAACCACCGAGCCACCATCGCTGGTCGCAAACATAAACCAGATCGCCTGCGTTGGCGGCCATTTGACCCAGCGCTGTCGCATCAACAAGGACCATCCCTGGCTCGAGGCTGTCGTCAATCTGCCAAGCGGCGAGGACTTTCTCACCCCGCGCATCATTGGGCACACCGCCTTTAAAAGCGTGGCGCGCCGTCCCAAGAGTCCAGAGAGTGAGTCCACGGTTTTCGTCTGAATCGGAGACATCGAAAGCGTTCGAAACGACTTGTTTGCTATAAGGCCAAAGTGTGCCTACAACGCCAGCGCCGAAACAAACCACAATGTTGTAAAGGGCGCCAATGTATTTGTAAGGCGTTTCACCGGCGGCATCGATGCCATGGCTGAAGGGTGCGATCAAAGTGCCTGGGAAGAAGCGCCCCAAAACCATCAAACCCGCGCCCGCGACAAAGACGGAAACGGCACCCCGTGCATTAAAGCGACGCCAGAAGATGCCAAGGAAAATTGCTGTCACTAAGGGCGGGGTCAAAGTGGCGTGGAAGAAACCGTGCGCCTCATAGAGGCTATCGAACTTACTGAAACCCCAAGCAGAACCTACACCCACAATAGTAGCGAGGGCTGACACAAGCATCGCGACTTTGAGGTAATGGCCGTCTGTGCGCACCTCTTTACGAGAATCAACAATCGGGCGATAAATATCATTAATCACCACAGCAGCGACTGCGTTAATCAAAGTATCGACCGTGCTCATTAAAGCCGCAGTTACGGCGGCAACGAAGAAGCCAAAACCTGCGGGCGTCGTCAGGAGAGCGGTCACGCGCACAAAAATGTCGTCGGCAGCAATATCGGCAGGCAAATCACCCTGAATGACCATGCCACGGCCAATCCAACCGGCACAGGCCACTGCAATCGCCGATATGGGCAGCAAGAACAGCACATTAAAGGCAGCAGCTTTTCGGCCATCATCGACCGACTTGCAAGCCATGAAGCGCATGATGAGGCCCTGATTCATAAACAAGAAACCAATACTGCCCGCGATGGCGTCTTGCCAGAAAATGCCTACAAAGTTGAAAGATGGGTCGTCATTAAAATGCGCCAGCGGCAATTTAAATTCTCGCGGGAGAATCTCCCAGAGAGCATCGAAACCTCCGAACCAATTAAGCCCAAGAAAGAACAGAGCAATCCCGGCCAACAGCAAGATGAAGCCCTGAAGGAGGTCAGTGAAAATCACAGCCGTTTGGCCACCAAAAGTGATGTAGACACCCGCGACAGCGGCGACCACCCAAATAATCGTGATGAGATCCCAGCCCAGGACACCTGCCAAAATCGGCTGAAGTGTTTTTGCCATCGTGACAAAACCAATGCCGATGTAACCCAGCATGAACAGCAATAAAGCGACTGTGGCGAGCACTCGCACAGTGCGGTTAAAGCGTCTCTCGAAATATTCAGGAATCGAGCGCACGCGCAAGTAATAAATAATCGGCAACCACCCGAACATAAAGAGTGGCATAAAAAACCAATCATTCAGGTAGGCCATCGTGCCCGAGATGCCGTGCTCAAAGGCCTTAGATGAATATTTCAAGAAGCTGTGGCTCCCCACCCCAGTCGCAACGATGGACATCGTAATGAGCCACCATGAAAAACGACGGCCGCCAAAGAAGAAGTCGCTCGTTGACTTATTGAATCGAGCAAACCAAGAGCCAAAGCCCAAAACGACGATGAAATAGCCGATCACGATGGCCCAGAAAACCCAACTCTCGCCGGCCTTGGCGGCCGCACTCATGGCTTTAGCTGTTTGGGGATCAGCGCTGTGCTGAAGAAGTGGGGTCAAGAATAGAGAGAGAAATGACACGGCAAATAGGAGTTAAGCGTAAAGAGCAGCAAGCGTGCTAATGCCGTGGATAGCGGCGTACCAGACAAAGCCAAAAATCAGCACATTCAGCCAGCGGCGATGGCGTGGCTCAGAAGAGCGAAAGCCCTCACTACGCAAGACCATAAACAAACCACCGAACAAAGCGAGGCCACCGACTCCATACAAGTAAATGTAAGGCAACCAGACGCGCTCAAAGGTAAGGACTGCTTCTTCTCCCATGTTGGAATGATAGCGGCTCAGCGACGGCTCATGCGATGTTGCAAGGCCAAAACGAGGCGTGGCAGTGAGGTCACATGAGGGATGAGGTGGTCGACATTGCTCGGGGATGTGCCGATTGAATCGAGCACCCAGTCAGGCGTATGCCTCATATGCATGACACCCACCTCTTTCGGTGCCGACGCGTGGCCATCAACGCGCAATGAAACCGGGGTTGCCAAGTCCAAGGAGAGAACATCGCCAATCACCATATCTGGCGATTCTTGCTCAAGGATGGCTCGATATTCTGGGCGATCGACATGGACATCACGCCCACCAAAAGAAAGTGTGCGACCAGAATTGCCTAGAAACTGCTTGCCCGCACGGCCAAAAACGCGCAATGGTGCCGCGCCAAGAGGCGTTTCTCGCCCATCGACTACTCGAAAATCGTGATGAGCAAACCAATCCACGACTTTGCCAGCGGGCGCATTGGTCACAAAGGTCACGACCACATCGTGCTCAAGCAGCCAATTGAGAACGCCTTCGCTGCCGGCTACCAAATCATGCGAGACATTGCTGCGGAAAGCGTCGCAAGTTGTGTGGTAGCAGTCGTCCAAAAAGAGCAGGACGGTTTCAAATTTCTGCAAAATGCGGCCACGATAAAAACGGGTGCGCTCGCAACCGCCGGCATCGATGTACTGCCCCACCGAAGTGGGCATGGCGAAAACATCCTCGTCAACAAAGGAACTCAATCGGCCGCCGAGTTTCCAACCATGCAAATGTGGCTCATTCAGGACATCTTGCACAAAGCGCGCGTAATCTTCCTCGACCTCAGAACGCGTGCGACCTGAAAATGCCTGCAAACGCCCCATGACCGTCTCATGGACGGCTCGCAATTCGGCGGACGTTTCCGTCCAGACGCCGTCGAAATCTGAAATGAGATGGAAGCGTGACAAGGGGCAACATCATAAAGACGCGCCCGCAAATGCTCTTAGAGATCTCGGCTCAATCGAGCATGACCGGGGCCGAGGACACTGTCTTCGCCTGGACCAGCGAGAATTTTTCCGTCGAAAGAGACGAGCACATACCGAAAGGTCGTTAGCGTGCCATCTGACCCATTCAACACGACATTATCGAATCGCCCGACCTCGTCGTTTGTAAACAACATCGCGTCTTGGTTTGTAAAATCGCCAAGAATACTGTGAACCACTCTCGAACTAGGCAATTCGTTGTAGCGCACTTCGCCACCCAAGACAGAGCCAAAAGCATCGAATTCGACACTCAAAAAGGCACCTCGAGTTTCGTCAAAAGCTGGGCCAGACCAAGTGCCTTGTATGTGATTCTCTAAAGAAAAAGCGCCAGGAAAACTACGGACAAAAGAGAAAGTGCCTAACGATGCGCTGCCGTCGTCATGGAGAGATTGGTAAACCCCAGCCAAGTGACGGCCCGTGGCATCCATTGCGCCAGTCAAAGTTTGGGCAGAAAGTTTGGTGTAACCATTGGAAACAATCGTGCTCGAAAAGGCACCCTCGGCGGACAACAGCTGAGCCATTTCAGAATTTCCTGCGCTCCATTCGACTGATTCTGAATCAACGAGCTCATAAAGTTGGCCGTATTCGTCAAATCGCATATAGGCCACCCGGTCGGCAGAAGGGGGCAGAGTCGGAGAAAAAGTGCCGACCCATGACCCAGACAAATCGGTAATCGACAAAGGCGTACTTGCGTTACCAGCGTTTGAGCCAGTGGTGCCAGTAGAATCAGCATCGACCTCCTCGCCACCGCAAGAAAGAAATAGAAAGGAAAGGAGAATACTCCGCGTGAATGTAGGGTGTAGAGAGATCATGAGAATGCCTCATGCAAAAATACCATACGGCGCGGCGTGGGGGCAGTTTTTTTTAGTAAACACGGACGGCACGCATTTCGCCCGCCCCCAGTTCCGTATCTTCGCCTACTCCGCCAATTATCATTCCATCGGCAGACACGATTAAGAAGCGAAAGGTGGTAACAGCGCCATCTTCGGAATGGAGAGTCACATTATCCATGCGACCCACAGCATCGTCAGTAAAAGTGAAAGCGCTCGTATTTGAGCCATCTAATGAGAATGAGTGAATCGACTCCCAATTCAATTGAGGCCCTTCTGTGATTTCGCCTGAAAGGAGCTCACCAGCGGCATCTAACTCAAACGAAATCGTGACACCCTTTCTTGAATCATTGAAAGCTGGCCCAACCCAAGAGCCACTGAGGTATGCAGAAGGAGTGAAGAAGCCTGGGCTGGAGCGCGTCATTGAAAAAGTGCCGTCTTGGATACGCACGCCGTCCTTGGAGAGCTCGTAGTAACCCTCCAGAACATTACGAGAAGCATCCATAGTGCCTGTAAAGATTTGGGCGAACTGCTCGCCATAACTTGCCATCATGGAACATGAGAATACCCCGTTTTCAGCTAGAGTCGCCGAAAGATTGGCCGTAGCTTGGTACCACTCAAATGCATCGGTGTCGGCGCATTCAGTCAGTTGCCCAAGCGGGTTGAACTTTAAATAACCACCACGCGAGGGTTGCAGAGAGTCACTAGGCGTCAGGACACCCACCCATGAGCCATCTAAATCGGTAGACGAAAAAGGGGTCGTTGACCCGCCTGCGCCCACATTTCCTGTGGCGGCTCCGACGAGGTCACCCCCGTCAAGACATGAGGGAGCCAGAGCCATAATAAACAAGGCACTGATGCGGCATAAATGGCCGCTGTTGATGAGGTTATTCACAGTATTCGTCAGATTGAGTAATGCACTCAAAGGGTGGCGGATGTGTGAAGTGGTGCGCCTATTGTATACGAAATCACTATTTGTGCGAAAGAAAATGCAATTTTTTACATAAAGCTTAAAACTTCCCTATATTATTAGAATAAGTGCGGAACCAAAGCGTGTTTCGCGGCTTCATACAGGCTCGGAATCCCTTCCGCCAATCCCTACTTCTCTTCCTCCATCATGAGTCCAATCCCCTTTTCCCTTTGTTTGCTCTCGCTTTTTGCGCCCGCCCTGGCCGCACAAGAAGCCCCATCTCCGCAAGACGCTATCCATGCCGGCTTTGAGCAATGGCAATCTGACCATTCCGGCGATTGGATTCTCCGCACCGATGAGGCCCGTGGCGCAGCCAGTGGTCTGTTCGGCAATCGTGTCGACGCACCCTTTGCTCCTGAAACTGAGGCTGATTGGTTTGAGCTCGGCCGCATAGCCTTTGACCAGTCTTTCGAGATGTTTGGCCTCGAAGACGAATTCCTGACTCATGATTCCGTCAATCTCGGCTACCTCGAGTCGATTGGGCAAGAAAACAAAATGAGTGTGATTTTCGGGCAGTCGGTCAACGGCGTGCCTGTTGTGCGCTCTTGGGCCACCGCGATCTTCACGCCAGCGGGTGATTTGCTTGCTCTCGACAGCACAGCACTTCCTCACCTTGATGGTTTTTCCACGACTGCCACACGCGACCGTTTTTCCGCCGTCAGCATCGCGACACATGATTATCGCGAGCATGAAGGCCGCGACGCCACGCAATTTGGCGCTCCTAAGTTGGTCATCCTTGCCGACACCTCTGGCAAAGTCACCACGCCTCGTTTGGCTTGGTCGATTGAGCTGCGCACTCCTGTGACGGATGGCGTCCCGAGTGGCCGTAACTACTATGTTGCCGCAGACGGCTCGGCCGACATTGTTTCCGTCGACGAGCTCATCCACCATCAAAGCTTGCGGGGCAATGTGCAGGCCTACGCCACACCTGGCACCAAGGCAGGCAACACAGCCACGCAACACCCCGTGCAATATGCGCGCGTGACAAGCTCGGCGGGTAATACGACTACCGATGCCGCAGGTAATTTTTCGATCAACTACTCAGGCAGCTCATCTGTAAATGTTAAGACTGAGTTTTACGGTGACTGGTGCTATGTCATGAATGACAACGGCAGCGAGCACACCCTCACGCAGGCCGTCACTGTGAACACGCCCATGCAGTTTGTGCTGAACCCTTCCCCAACCGAGCTCATCACTTCACAAGCGGACGCCTACGATTCCATCAATGACTTCCACAATTGGGTCAAGGCCACCGATGCGAATGACAACCATATGGATTTCCGCGCCCGCGCGAATGTCAACCTCAACTCGACTTGCAATGCCTATTACAACGGCAACTCCACCAACTACTACATGTCGGGTGGCGGCTGCGCGAATACCGCTTTCAGCACAGTAGTCGCTCACGAGCAAGGCCACTGGGCTAACGACAAGTACAGCTCAGGCAACGGTTCAGATGGTTTTGGCGAAGGCATGGCCGATGTCTGGTCGATGTACATCTACGACACCCCCATCGTCGGCGAAGGTTTTTCCACTTGGGGCAATATCCGCACGGGCACCAACACGCGCCAGTTCTGCGGTGACGGCAACGGCGGCTGCTATGGCCAAGTGCATGCAGATGGCGAGGTTTTGATGGGTGCGCTCTGGAAAGTGCGTCGCAACCTCAATACTACCAATGGCAACGCTGCCGGTGATTTGATTGCCGACACGATTTGCTTGGCTTGGATGAATCTATACAACGACGGCACGATTACGACGGCCATCGAAGATCACTGGCTCATCATCAACGATGACAACGGCAATGTCGGCGACGGCACACCTGACTACAGCGATATTGACGCGGGTTTCCGCGAGCAAGGCTTCCCAGGTGTTGACCTTGACTTGATTCAACTTGATCACACTCCCGTCGGAGATCAACTCAGCGAGGTTGGCCCCTATGTCGTAAGCGTTGACGCGCAAAGCCTGATCGGCTCAACCGTCACAAACGGTATCGTCCGCTACACGGTCGACGGTGGTGCTGAAATGACCGAGATGCTCACTTTCCAAGGCGGAGACACCTGGGCTGCTGGCATCCCTGGGCAAGTTTCTCCTGCTAGCGTCGCTTACCACATCGAGATGTTTGATGCGCTTGGCAATGACGAGCGCCACCCCGACAAGGGCGAGCACGAATTCATCGTCGGTGTACGCAACATCATCTACTTCAATGATTTTGAAGGCGCAACCGACGAAGGCTGGGCGCACGCTCAAATCGCGACGCAAGATGACTGGCAGCGTGGCGCACCGCAAGGTCAGGGCGGCGACCCAGGCTCTGCATACTCTGGCAATAACTGCTGGGGTAACGACCTCGGCCCTTCTGGCTGGAACGGCCTCTACCAACCCAATGTCAACAACTACCTCGACTCCCCATCTTTTGATTGCTCGGGCTACACGAATGTCCGCATGGGCTTCAAGCGTTGGCTAAATGTTGAGGAAAGCCAATACGATTCGGCTCATATCCGTGTCGAAGGCACCAAGATTTGGGAAAACGCCTATTCGGGCAACCACTCCGATCAATCCTGGACAACCGTCGAATACGACATTTCGCAGTACGCTGATAACAACAATGATGTTGTCGTGCGCTTTAAGTTGCTGAGTGACGGCGGCCTAGAGCTTGGCGGATGGAACATTGATGACTTCATGCTCTACACGCTTGAGCCTGTGCCGGGCAACCAAAACAGCATTCAGCTTTCCGGTACCACCAACGGTACGGCCGGCTCAGGTGCATCTTGGACACTCAATGCAGCACCAGGCAATGCGCCTTACTGGTTGCTTTACTCGATGAAGACCGGCGGCTCGGTAATTTCTGGTCACCAGTTTGATATCGGTTCCCCTTGGTTCATTGGAGCAAACGGCACAACCAACGCAGCTGGCTCGGCTACGGTCAATACGACCCTGCCTGGCAATACGGCCGGTTTGACGATTTACCTCGAAGCAGCGGCGAGCTCTGGCGGGGTCTTTGACTCCAACATGCTGACGCTGACGATTCAGTAATCGTTTTGTAAAGGGGCGGCTTTCGAGCCGCCCCTTTTCTTTTACCCCTTTCGCGTATTCCTCAAAGCCCTCTCTCATCCTGCAACATGCTCTCCCTCCTCCTCCCCCTTCTCTTTGCGGCTCTTCCGCAATCCACGGCCGTCGACACGAATGCTCTCGCCGTTTACTCCTACGGCGAGCAACTCGATGTGCGTGATGCACTCATCCGTCGCGGTGAAATGTTCGAAGACCTTGGCGGCCAAATTGTGGGCCACTACGATGCGAATCTTGTAGAGTTTTTTGACCTCTCGGCAACGGTTTTGCCTGAAGTCCCCGAGGGTTTCACTTTGGCGGTCGTCGCCCACCATCATCACGGTGTCGACAACCCCGCACGCGATGCCGGAGAAGCCATCTGGACTTCCCCCAATGGTCAAACCATGTTGCGCATTTTGAGCGCGGCTGAAAAAGGCGAGGCGGCATCCGCTGGTTTTGCCTGCCACGGCGCTTATGCCGACCTCAACACCAAAACGGCGATTACCGCACAGCGGCGCACTCAATTCAGCACAAACGCGCTCACGGTTGACCCCAACATCGCAGCCGCGGTCAATCAAGTTTCTGCCACGCGCATCGAGGCCGATGTCGTCACGCTTGTGAATTTCGGCACGCGCCGCCACGGGCAACAAGGCGAAGTCAACGCTCAAAACTGGCTCAAGACTCAATTTGAAAACATGGGCTATTCCGTATCGTTGTTCGACTACGACTTCGGTGCAGATGTTGTTGTCGCGGAAATGCGCGGTAGTGTAAACCCTGAAAAATTAGTCATTCTGGGCGCTCATTACGATTCGATTAATTATGCGGGCAGTACCGCCCCCGCTCCAGGTGCCGATGATGACGGCTCGGGCACCGCGGGCATCCTTGAGGTTGCGCGCATCTTGGCGGGCAGTGATTTTCAAAACACCATTCAGTTTTGCGCTTTCTCTGGTGAAGAGTCTGGCTTGCTCGGCTCTGAGGCTTACGCTTCTTATCTTGACAACAACAACATTGATGTCATCGGCATGGTGCAACTCGACATGACCGCTTATCGCGCCAACGGCGACACACGCTCAGTTGACTTCATCACTAACGATACGAGTGCATCGCTCAACGCATTTTCGATGTCATGCTTTGAGGCCTATGTGCCATCACTTCCGGTGAAATCCGGGCCGATGTCGGGTGGCACGAGCGATCACCGCTCGTTCTTCCAACATGGCTACCCTGCGATTTTCCCTTTTGAGGATATCGACCAGTACAGCCCTTATATCCACGGTGCAAACGACACGATTGGCACTTCAGCCAATGACTTTGTACTGGCCGAGCTCATCACCAAAGGCGCGCTGGCCACGATTGCTGAATTGGCCGCACCCCCATCTTTAACGATGGCGCATGTGCCGCTCACCGATACGCAAAACGAGACTGGCCCTTACCCGGTTATCGCGACGATTGCGGGGCAGACGGCAGGCATTGGCGTTGCAGCGGCTGAGCTCCATTGGCAACTCGAAGGCGGCAACTGGAATACATCCGCCATGGTTCCGACATCAGGTGTGGACGAGTGGTCGGGTGCCATCCCTGGGCAAATCTCTCCAGCTCGTGTGCGCTACTACATCACGGCGACCGATTCGAATAGCCGCGAAAATTGGCTGCCCAACGGCTTTGAGGCTGGGGATATGACTTACGGTTTTGCTGTGGGTGTCTATCAGCAACTGGCCTTTTTTGACTTTGAAGCGGGCAACGACGAAGGCTGGACGCACGCGCAAAACGCAACTCAAGATGATTGGCAGCGTGGCACGCCTACCGGCCAAGCGGGCGACCCATCGGGTGCGTTTTCGGGGCAAAACTGCTGGGGTAATGACCTCGGGCCTTCTGGATGGAATGGCGAGTACAAATCAGATGTCAACAACTACCTTGCTTCACCCGACATCGACTGTAGTGCCGGCACAGGCACTCATTTGCGATTTGCGCGCTGGCTGACCGTGGAAGAGGGTGCATACGACCAAGCGCAGATTCGCGTCAATGGCCAAGTCGTTTGGGAAAACCCAAGTAGCGGACACACGATTGACACGGCATGGTTCATGCACGATGTCGACATCTCCGCTCTCGCCGATGGCAACCCAGCCGTCAAGTTGCGTTTCCAACTCAAGTCAGACGGTGGTCTCGAATTCGGCGGATGGAATGTCGACGATGTCGAGCTCTACACGCTCAAGCCTGTTGGCTCGGGCGACGCGATTGCACTCAGTGGCCCCACTCAGGCGGCGGCTGGTTCTAGCGTCAGTTACAATTTTACGGGCATGAGCCCCAACGCCGATTGGTGGTTACTCTGGAGTTTGAGCAACACCGGGACGCAAATCGCCGGCCACGATTTTGACCTCGGTGCAAACTGGCAAATCGCAGGTCAAGGAACCGCGAATGGCCAAGGTGCAGGCGCATTGCAAAGCATGCTGCCTGGTGCGGCAGCCGGCTTAACCGTTTACCTTGAAGTGGCTGCTAAAGAGCCAAATGGAGCCATCCTTGACTCCAACTTGTTGACGCTAAGCGTGCAGTAATCTCGATTAAGCCGTCGTTGCCGAGGTGCCTTTGCCGCCGGCTTCCAGAGTACCTTTATTCATGCTAGATGGGTTGTGATCCACCCGGCCTGCGTGAATCACATTGGAGCGCATCGGGAAGCCAACGACTTCTTCTGCGCGCTGGCCAAGTGCGAATAACTTGTCTAAGTCAATGCCCGTTTCTACGCCACACTCATCAGCCATCGACAAGAAATCTTCGGAGCAGATGTTGCCCTTGTAGCCGAGGTGATAAAGCGCGTTAGTCGTTGCGGGCTGGCCGCCAATCGCGCCCATGGAGCCATCGACCCATTTGATACCGGCCTGCATTGCAGCCCAAGTATTGGAAAGCCCCGTGCCGCGCGTGTCGTGGAAGTGAGCCAAGAACTCAACATCGGGGTGCGTGCCCAACAAATGGTGATAAACACGCGTGGTCTGCGCGGGGTTTGCTTGCCCCGTGGTATCGCCCATCATCATGAGGGACGCGCCGTTGTCATGGTAAAAATCCACCAACATATCGATAGGCTTCATCGATACATCGCCTTCAATGGCGCAACCAAATACGGTGCCTACGCAACCGACAACCTCAACGCCCAACGCCAACGCGCGCTTCATGATTTCAGCGTGCTCGGCCATGGCCACTTGGTGCGTTTGCTGGAAGTTGCCCACATTGTGCGACTCACTTGAGCTAATCATCAAGATGATTTTGTCTGCTCCGTAACCCTCTTTGACGCACTCTTCGAAACGTTCCCAGCCTTTGATGTTGGGCATTAAAACGCGCAACTTCACATCGTCAGGGCGACGCACCTTTTTCAGTATGTCGACCGCATCTTTGAACTGAGGCAAAAACTTAGGGTGCGAAAAGGAAGTGACTTCCATCTCTTTGACGCCGGCATCCATCATGCCGTGAATCATTTCAAGCTTTTGCTCGGTAGGTACCTGAGTCTGAATGCTCTGCAGGCCATCGCGCGCCCAGCATTCGCAGTAATGAATCCGTTCAGGAACAAGGGAGTTAATGTCGTTCATGGCGGATTAGTTTAGCCCTGCGCCGTCAAGCGCGTCTTCGACAATCCGTTCAACTTCTTCGGGTGGTAATGCCATCTGCTGTAACCTATGAGACACACTTGCAAGGGATTCACCCTTCTTCTCATCATGGCTAAAATCGAAATTTACACACGCTCTGTTTGCCCTTACTGCAACATGGCAAAAGGTCTGCTTCAATCCAAAGGTCAAAAGTGGGTTGAACACAACATCGACAGCGACCCAGCCAAGGCCGACGAGATGATCAAACGGGCCGATGGCCGCATGACCGTGCCTGAGATTTTCATCGATGACAAGCTGATTGGTGGCTACGACGACCTCGCCGCGCTTGAGCAAAAGGGCGAGCTCGACGCACTTTTGGGTTAATCCAGCCCCTATCGAGGGCGCACGGTGGTAGATTGGGTTTCACACCCATTCCCCTTCAACATGATGCTCTCCCTCGCACTCCTTCCCCTCCTCTTCCCTCAGTCCCTCGCGCAAACCAGCCCAACCGATTCAGGTTGGTGGAACGCCGAGGATTTCGTCTCACTTGAAATCGATGGCTCCTCCATTGGCGTGCGTTTTCAAGAGGGCGTTGCGGCTGCAGACGCGGCAGCTTTCTTAATGGCTCAAGCGGGTCTTGAAGTTGACTTTACGCAGCGGCCGTTTTTGGCCCAGCACATGATGCGCTTTGAGATGGTTCCGCCACTTGCCCCCAAGGCTGCGGCACAACTGACTTACGCGATGGCGCAAGACGCGATGGTGCTTGCTGCGAGTCCGTTATTCCAAGACGACCGCCGTGACCCGGTTTATTTGACCGGTGAAATTTTATTGCGTTGGAATGACACGACCCCCATCGCGCGACGCGAATCGCTGACCGCCGGCCTGACGCAAACAGGCACTCTGGATTACTCCATCAACCCGGGCGAGTGCTTCCGCGTGCCGTCCGCACTTGATTCGCTGGCCGTTGCCAATGAGATTGCACTTTCGGGTGCCGTTGAGTTTTGTCACCCTAATTTTTCGTTGACTCGTGTGACCATGCACACGCCGAATGACCCGATTTATGGCGACCAATGGCACCTTGAGTCGACCGGTCAACTGGGCGCAAAGGTCGATGCCGATGTCGACGCGGAAGGCGCCTGGGATTACACCCTCGGCGATCCCAACAGCATCGTCGCTGTCGTCGACACCGGTATGGAGCTTTACCACCCCGACCTTGAGGCCGACCTCGTTCAGGGCATTGATGTTTTGAGCAACGACAACGACCCCAAAGCCGAAAATGGCTGGCTCGGCCTCGGCCCTGAAGATCACGCGACGAGTGTTGCAGGTGTAAGTGCGGCGATTGGTGACAACAACGAAGGCGTCACGGGCGTTTCGCCGCGGTCAAAAATCATGCCCATTCGCTTTTTGTCGGGTGGTCTATTTGGCCCATCCCCAAGTACGCAAGACGAGGCCGACGCCTTCAACTTCGCGCGAGCCAACGGCGCATGGGTCATCAACAATTCTTGGGGCCCGCTTTTCGGTGCAAACCTAGCCGCAAGCACCAAGGCCGCCGTCGATGATTGCAATGCCAACGGGCGCGGTGGCCTAGGCATGGTCATCTTTTTCGCTGCGGGCAACTCGGGCAACAATAACTCTAATAATGGTTATGCCGCCTATCAGGGCATTGTCGGCGTCTCAGCCTGCAACGATTTTGGCGTCTTAAGTGGCTACTCGTGCTTCGGCCCAACGGTCGATTGCGCCGCGCCATCCAATGACAACGGCAACGCCCACAATGGCATCACGACGACCGACCGCCACGGAAGCAAAGGCTACGACAACGGCAACTACACCGACGAGTTTGGTGGTACATCCTCCGCCTCGCCACTCGCGGCAGGCGTGATGTTGTTGACCATGTCGGCCAACCCGACGCTCACTCGCTCTCAAGTGCTTGAATGCTACCTCGGCTCCTGTGAAAAGATTGATGAGCGCAATGGCAACTACGACGCCACCGGCCATAGCGATTGGTACGGCCAAGGCCGCGTCAACGCCGAGCAAGCCGTCTTGGCAGCCCTGAACTTTGGCGCGCCCATCGATGTTGTCCAGCTCTCAGGCACGACCACCGGCCAAGTTGGCGCCATGGCAAATTACCAACTCAGCGGCATGTCCCCCAATGTGCCTTGGTCGTTGTATGCCTCTTTGTCGGCTGCGGGGTCCTATCACTCCGGCGCGCGCATGGATTTGAGTGGTGTGCTTTACACCGCCGGGTCGGGTCTTGCTGATGCCTCGGGCAACGGGTCACTCAGTGTTTTGATTCCTGGGAAGGCCGCGGGGCGCACGCTTTACCTTGAGGCTTTAGCCATCAACGCAATGGGCGCTCAAGATTCGAATGTCGTGACTCTGGTTACGCCCTAGTCTGAGCACCGAGCACCGCGAATCGGCTCCCTGGGGCCATAAAACGGTTACGGCCCATTCACCGAAGTGATGGGCCGCATTGCCTGCGAATCAAAGTTCTTGGTATGAAATGCCGCGAACCCCGATCAGTTACATTGGTGACGATTATGGGGTTAACTTTGATTCGTGTCAAGTAGAATGCTTGCGGCAATATTGCCCCCCGATTTCCGAGGCTCCTTTATGACACAAAACGACATAACTTCCTTTTCTGGCTATACGCTTGGCCTTGACCTTGGACCTAATTCTATTGGTTGGGCTCTTGTTGAGACTGAGTTTGAAAAGTGGACCGAATTGAAAGAAGACGGCGATGAGCGACTCCATTTGCAAGCAGTGGCCTATCCAGGTTTCTTGGCAACCAAAGATGCGGGGCACCCCCCACTTGGCGTGCGCATTTTTGAAGCGGGGCTCGACAATTTCAATTCAGCAAAGGAGAAAGCTCTTAACCAAAGCCGCAGAGATGCACGCTCAGCGCGCCGTGTCCATGCTCGGCGAAATGCTCGCAGAAAAGCACTTCGCAATCTTCTTATCAAGGCCGGCTTTCTACCAAAGACAGAAGAAGAGCGTGAAGCCTTTTACAACGCCACAGGCGAAAACGGAGTTGCACTCAACAACCCTTACTGGCTTCGCACGAAAGGTCTTGATGAAGCTCTCACGCCCCATGAACTTGGTCGAGCCATTTACCATTTTGCTCAACGGCGCGGCTTTAAGTCAAATCGCAAAAGTGGAAAAGAACAAGATGACAAAGGGATGCTAGCTGAGATCAAAGGCCTAGGAGAGGCTATTCAAGAAAACGGGTGCCGTACACTCGGCGAGTATTTATTCAAACTTGGCTGGGGTGATGACGGCTCAAGCGACAAACTCCAAAAAGGCGAATTACGCATCCGAGGCCGCCACACTCGTCGCAATATGTACGAAGACGAGCTAAGGCTCTTGCTCGACACCCAAGAAGAATTTCATCCAGCTCTTGCCTCGTTGCGCGGCAATGAAGAGCGCCCTGGCTCCATCGAGCACGCAGTCCTTTTTCAGCACCCATTCGAATTAACCCCAGAGCGTCGAGCAAAGGCTCCGTCGCGCGCCAACTTGCATCGCGCGCCACAGGTAAAGCCTTGTGCGCTGGAAGTTGGGCAAACCTGTTGTTCAAAAAATGCTTGGATTGCTCAACGATTCCGCATATTAAAAGAAGTCAATAATTTAAAAATCATCCAAAACTGGGATTGGAAAGCTGCGCGTTTCCTAACTCAAGATGAGCGAGCCTGCATTATCGAACTCCTTTCTCAGCAGCAAAAGGTTTCGTTTGCTGCCATGAAAAAAGCGCTTGCAAAGCAATTTAACACGGACGCCCAAGCCTACTTCAACCTAGAAAAAGGTGGTCGCGAGGATCTGCAGGGCAATGCCATCGACGCCAAAATTGCCGTGCTCATTGGCAAGCCCGTCTGGGCAAAATGTGATGATGACGAGAAGCACCGCCTTCGTGACGCACTTCTACACGAAGAAGATGCCGCCAAATTGCTTGAGGCCTATGGTGAGTACAAACTAGACGAGAGCAAACGAAAGCAATTGCTCGCCTTTGACCCAGATGCTGGGTCAGGCTATATCGGCTATTCCGAAATGGCTTTGTTAAAAGTGGTGCCATTGCTTGAAGATGGCTTGAATGAATACGACGCACTCATGCAGTGCTACCCCAACCGCCCTGAGGCAAATGCCTTTACGCGCCAATATAAAAAAGGCACGACCTTCCCTGGTTTTGAAGAGGGTGTTACAGCAATCCCTGCGCTACCTTACCTGCAGCATCCCGACTTGCCGCATAACTTGCGCGACATTACCAATCCAATCGTGCGCCGCGGCTTAACGGAAGTTCGAAAAGTCGTCAATGCCATTGTGCGCGAGCATGGTCTTCCTGATCAAATTGTTGTCGAGTTGGCTCGTGACATGAAGATGGGGCAAAAAGAGCGCAAAGAAGTTTCAATGCGCAATCGCAAGCGTGCGCTGACCAGAGAAACAGCCGCTACCGAAGTTGAGGGTTTGGGCGGCAATCCAAAATCAGGCGGTGACATCTTGCGCTACCTGCTCTGGGTTGAGCAAAGCCGTATGTGTGCCTACTCTGGGCAAGCGATTTCACAAACGCAGCTCTTTACTTCAGACTTAGACATCGACCACATTCTCCCTCATTGGCAGAGCCTCGATGACTCGCAGCTAAACAAAGTACTCTGCTTCCGCAACGAAAACGCGTCGAAAGGCCAGCGCTTGCCTCTGAAATGGCTGGGTGAAAATAGCCAGAGATACGAAGAGCTTCTTGACCGCACGATGGGCTTTATTGAATCCAATGACCAAGAGCGGCAGCAAAACCGTTTTGAAGGTATTAAGAAGTTGGGTCTTTCCGTGCGCGAGCGCGCCGTGATGTATTCTCGGGTCAATGGCGCGTGGCCTCAAAGGCTCAAGCGCATCATGCAAGAAGAGATTGACACAAATCAGTTTTCTTCTCGGCAATTAAATGACACACGCCACCTTTCAGTATCCGTTGTGCGTTTCCTTGAGTTACTTTACCCACCCGCTCTACGAGTTGGCGAAAAAGCCGTACGCTCTACGAGAGGTGGGCTAACCGCTGAATTGCGCCGGCATTGGGGCCTCAACACTGTCCTGCGAGACGACCCCATTCGTAATGCCAAGGGTGAGCCAATCTCTAATTTAGATAAATCGGGTCGAAAGCAGCGAATCGACCATCGGCACCACGCCGTTGACGCATTGGTCGTGGCTCTTTCCTCGCGGGGTATCTTGAAAAAATACCAGGATCATTTCAAAAGCATGGCAGGGCTCGACCCTGCATGCGAAGAGCGTCGAGAAATGGAAATGGGCACCTTTCCTTTTCCGTGGCAGAGTTTCCGCACCCAAACGGTTGAGCATTTGATGGCCGTCAATGTCAGCCACCGGGTTCAACGCAAGGTGCGCGGTGCTTTTCATCAAGAGACTTTCTACGGCCAGGCGCGCAATCTAAGAGGCTTGGTCAAGCCAGGGAAATATGTAACCCGCAAAACACTAGAGGCCATGTCTGGCAAAGATGTCAAAGCCGTGCGCGACCCCGTTGTTCGCAAAGCATTGTTTGATCGCCTCGTCACTCTTGGGTGGGATTGCGAATCAACCGCTCTGCCTAAAGATTGGTGGCGCGATGAAGTTTACTTGCCCAATGGCAAGCCCGTACGCAAAGCGCGTGTTGAGTTGCAAAAGGATGTCGACAAAATGCTTGTGCTGGGTGACAAGCAACATCGCCATGCGGTTAAGGGCAATAATCATCATGTTGCCTTTGTAGAGGTTGAAGGCGCGAAGGGCAAAGAGATGCGAGCCGCTGTTATGCCTAAGGTGGAATGCGCAAACAATGTACGCAGAGAAACCAAGCCTGCAGTCAATAGAGACTGGAAGGACTTAGGCGAGTTCTGCTTCTCGCTCTCAAGGAAAGAGGCCGTTCTTGTAACGAATACAGAATCTAAAACACAAGCCATGTGCCTTCTTCAGAATATATCTGGGGGCTCTAATTTGTGCACCAGTTTTGATATGTATTTACGCGACTTAAAAGATTCGAGGCCTGCTTCCGAAGGTAACAAAACACCTTTTGCACGCATTAGATCCTCTACTGCTCTTGCTAAATACTCAATCACGAAACTTCAACTAGATGCCTTAGGCCGTCTGCGACCAAGCAACGATTAATTAAAGTTTTCCACCAAGGCCTCCGAATAACGGGATACACCCCAAACTCGGAGGCCCCCCATGAAAAGAACAATCGAAATTTCCACACGAGGCCTGCACCTCTCAGGAAAACAAAAACAACTCCGCATCTCAGAAGGCGAAAGCCTCTTAGGAAAAGTACCCTTTGAAGACATCGGTGTCCTCATTCTGGATTCAACAGAGTTAAGTGTTACGACCCATGCAATCACATCAGCACTTGAACGCGGTGTAGCCATAGTCTTTTGTGGGAAAAACCACCACCCAGAAGGCATGCTCCTGCCTCTCTCCAGCAACACCGTTCACCAAAAACGGTTTCAGGCTCAAATCAAAGCCTCTCGCCCGCTTAAGAAAAACATCTGGAAGGCTATCGTTCAGTCAAAAGTGCGATGCCAAGGCGCGCTGCTTCCAGATGGCCCAGAGAAGACTCGGCTAAAGGTGCTTCAAGAATCCGTTGGCTCGGGTGATCCCAAAAACTCGGAGGCTCAAGCAGCTCGAACCTATTGGCCCGCCTTGTTCGGTTCGAGTTTTCGGCGCGACCGCTACGGTGATCGAGCCAACTCTCTCCTTAATTATGGTTACATTGTTTTAAGGGCCGCGACAGCACGGGCGATCACAGCGACCGGATTAGCACCTGCGCTTGGTGTTCACCACATCAGCCAATACAACCCTTTCTGTTTGGCCGATGACTTAATGGAGCCCTTTCGCCCCTGGGTGGACGCTCGCGTACTTGAACTGCACAACGAAGGTGAATACGAAATAACAAAAGAGAGCAAGCAGCATTTGTTACAGGTCTTAACGGACCGGATTGTACTCAATGGTGAAGAAGGGCCTCTTTTTGCAGCCATTGAACGCTCTGCGGCTTCCCTTTCCAAAGCGTATGTAACTTACGCACAGGATGACAATGAGCAAACGGTCATTGAAATCGCGAAATCCCTCATTCTTCCTCAAGGCTTCCCCCAGGCGGCCTGATTGTGGTTCTCTCCGGATACAAAGCAATGTGGATTCTCGTACTTTTCGACCTGCCGACGCGCAATAAGAAGCAACGCAAGCGCGCCACTCAATTTAGAAAAATTCTTCTCGAAGATGGATTCGACATGATGCAATACTCCGTGTATCTTCGTCCCTGCCCCAGTGAAGAGAATACGGATGTGCATTTCGACCGCATCAAAAGAGCTCTTCCTCCAGAAGGCCATGTCAGAATCTTCAAAATTACCGACAAACAATTCGAGCGCATGCACTGTTTTCGCAGTGGAGAAGTCTCGGATTTGGAGGTTATGCCTGAACAACTGGGGCTGTTTTAGGAGAGCCAATCCGTCGCAATACCCTTATTTACAGGATGTTGCGACGGATGGAATGTAACTGATCGGAGCCCGCTAGCAAATCACGGGAAGTTTTCTCGCTTCGCTCGCAAACTCCCCTAAAACTGATTCAGCCAATGACGCTTTGCCTTGAGCACATTCAAATAGGCCGACTTGGCGGCGTCTGGTAAAAAAGAATGATGAATGATTTCTTGCGCCTCACTTTCAAAGAGCAATAGATTATCCAACTCACTACTCGCCAACTTTGTGGGCAGTTTGCAATATTCAGCGAACTCGACCCAAGTCGATCGCTTGAGGTTAGATCGTTTACCGCAGACGGGTAAAGCCAACTCGTCATGAGGCAAATAGATTTGCGTATTCACCAGGTCGTAATTAGGAGACAGATTGTTTTCGCCCAATTCAAAGGTGAGCAGCGACAAATTTTTCAGATGTAAATCTCCATTACCCACCCACCATGAAAATAGAAGTCGGCGATAGAGGTCAAATCGCTGCACCTTTGGGGATATGCAATAACGATTAATGATTTTTGCACAATGCTCGGCTGAGCCCTGGTACTTGTCGGCAGGCCTGAACTCGGACAACTGGCAAAAGTCTTCGCAGGCGAGTTGTCGCCCGTGACCGATGCGATCAAAGCGCCGGATGAGGAAAGCCTGGGAATCCTTTGACAACGGCACAAGCCCAAATGCGGGCATATGCAAGCCAAACGCCTTAGCCAAGCACATCGTGAGGTGTTCGTTTTCAGGAAGCTGCGGCCAAGTCTCGACCTGCGGTTTCAAAATAAAACTCGAGCGCGAAGCCACCACCTTCAAGCTGCGTTGATTCCAACCCAGAGACAACTTTTTTTGCACACCCGAAATGGTGGTGCGCCCCGTCATTTCTTGGCCGAGGCGATGTAACTCATCTGGCTCAACAAAAATCTCAGGCACCTGATTCACTGAAGCGCCGAACAAGGAACGCAAGCAAGCCGCGTGCCACTCGCCCTCTCTCTCACCCTGTAAAGGCAACAAGCACCCGCGGCAGGCCGTCATTGCGAGACCTCGCCCAAACTCACGGCACCCACGCAATCTCGGCATAATGCCGCCAGTACTCCAAAAGTATCATCCGCTGACAACTTCAATTTGGCCAAGGAAACATCAAGCAACCAGCCTTCCGGGAGTAAACCGAGAAAAAATGGGAACAGGACTTTGGCCTCAAAGGGCTCTTTTCGCAAAGGCATGGTTAAAGAAATTGGCTGCGCATTGGATCTGGCTAACCACGACCGCTCATAAACAAACTCAAAGCCCGCGGCTGTTTCCGACAAGAAACCAGCCAACTCCCGATCAAAGAAAACGGATACCTGGCGAAATGCGGGCCGCTCATTCATCGCCAGCCACCTCACGAGCATCTACGCAAGTCAAACTCAGACCAAACACATCCAGCACAGCGATGACCTTATCCAACTGTAAAGTCACCTTGCCCCGCTCAAGTTCAGACACGAAACGCCGCCCCACATCAGCAAGTGCGGCAAGTTGCGCTTGAGAGATACGATGCTTCTTGCGCCCCATGCGCACTAAACCAGCAAGTTTTTCACCAAAATCCATGTTTTTGACCCCGTACGGGAAGCATACAGCCTATTTGCGCATTCCGCTAGCACATTTTCATAGAAATAGCCTTGAATGCCCCCGAACGGGGTCAGGGCAGCGGTCGTTGTTGCGACGACAGGCGCAGCGACCCGCCACAAATACACCCACAAACAACCCAACAAAGACCGTAAAATAACCGGCTTAAATGGGACTCTCCTGCGGCATTGTTGGTCTTCCTAATGTAGGAAAATCCACCCTCTTCTCGGCACTCAGCTCGGCAACGGCTGAAGTCGGGAACTACCCCTTTTGCACCATCGAGCCTAATACGGCCATCGTCGAGGTGCCTGACCCGCGGCTAAAGCTCATCGAAAAATATGTGCCTGCAGGCCGCTTGATGCCTGCAGTCGTGCAAATGGTCGACATTGCTGGTCTCGTCGCCGGCGCCAGTGAGGGCGAGGGCATGGGCAACCAGTTCCTCGGCAACATCATGGAGTGCGATGCGATTTTGCATGTCGTCCGCTGTTTTGGTGGTGACAAGGTACTGCGCGAAGAGCCCGTCGACCCCAAAGGCGATATTGAGATCATTGAGCTTGAATTGGCCCTGGCCGATTTAGCCACGGCCCAGCGCGCCGTCGAGCGCACAGCGAAAAAGGCGCGGCATAGCGACAAAGAGGTGCTTCTTGACCTTGAGATCCTCAAAAAAGTCGTGGCCGTCCTCGAAGACAACCGCCAAGCGCGTTCGGTCGAGTGGACCGCGCGCGAGATGCAAGCGCTCAAGCCGCTTTGCCTGATGACGATTAAGCCTGTGCTCTACATCGCCAATGTGGCCGATGGCGACCAAGACGGTGCGAGCGAATACGCCCAGCAAGTCGGCGCCATTGCCGACGCCAATGGCTCTGAATGGTTGGCCATTTGCTCTGACCTTGAGCTTGAGCTGCGCAATATGAGCGAGGAAGACCGTGATATGTTCATGGAAGATCTCGGCGTAACCGAGCTTGGCTTGGGGCGTCTCATCCATAAAGCCTTTGACTTACTGGGTTTGCAGACATACTTTACCGCGGGTGAAATCGAAATCCGCGCCTGGACGGTGCATAAAGGCGACACCGCCCCCATCGGCGCAGGCGTCATCCACACCGATTTCGAGAAAAACTTCATCCGTGCAGAGGTGTACTCGGTCGATGATCTCGTTGCACACGAGAGTGAAGCCGCCGTTAAATCAGCCGGCAAACTGCGCACCGAAGGTAAGGAATACATCCTGCAAGATGGCGATATCTGCCATTTCTTGCTTGGGAAGTAGAAAAGCGGCGAAAGCCCACAGCGGGCAGCGACTTAAAAAGTCGTAATCTGGGCAAAAGAACGGTACAAAATCGCTTTTATGTGTCATACTGACACTAGAGCGTTTTCCTTATGGAAGCGTTGCTTCTTTCCCCACTCCCTCATGCCTTCCCTCGCCAAGAA
Source organism: uncultured Planctomycetales bacterium (assembly GCA_964584805.1). Lineage (GTDB taxonomy): Bacteria > Planctomycetota > UBA1135 > UBA1135 > UBA1135 > JABHIE01. Next base: position 52,680 of record CAZPAY010000014.1, read on the forward strand.
CATATCTATGGCTCTTGTGCTCTGCGCTTCATTAAGCGCGGCGCAAGATATTGCCATTCAGGCTTCCCCAAATTCCGCGGACAACAGTTACCCACAGCTTGAAGCGGTCCATCGCCCCATCACACCCGCCGCTGAGGCGCGCGCGGAAAAACTGCGGAATGCGGTCACACCGGCTTATGGCTTTCAGACCTCCAGTGGCCACGGTCTATTCACACCGAGCCACAGTCTCGCACTTGCAAGCGGTACTTTCCGCCCACGCCCGGGTGTTGAACAGCAGATTCATATTTTGGCTCAGCGCCAGGGCTATGCCTTCGCCTGGATCCAACCCGTTGATGGAATTCAAAGCGGCTTCCTCGATTCTCTTCACGCACTCGGCATTGAAACTTACGCGAGCCTCTCTGGGGCAGTTCAGGCAAAAGTTCCAGCCGCCGCCTTGCAAAATTTGGCCACGCGACAGGACATTCGCTGGGTGGGGACGACTCCCCCACGCGCAAAACTGCACCCCGCCCTTGCCGCACAAATTGCCGCGGACGAAAACCATGAGCGCTTGCCAATTTGGGTGAGCTTAATGGGCAACAGTGGCAAAAATGGCGTCCAAAGTGCAATGGCGCAACGATTCAATCGCGCCGGCCTCAAGGTGCTTGAATACCGCAAGCGCACCCGCACTTTCGCAGTCGATGCAAGCGCCAAAGAAATCATGGCCTTAAGTGCACTCAACGAGGTGCACTTCCTGAGCACCCGTGCAGCATTTGAACCTCATAATGGCAAAAGCGCAGCGATGACCGGCAATGCCAACATTTGGGCAGATTACCAAATGGGTCGGCTGATAAACCAAACGCCCACTGGAGTCATTGACTCCGGCTTTACTCTGCACACTGACTTGGCTGTGAATCGGATTGATTTCGCCAATGGCACTCTCGATGCCACTCTTGACCCATTTGGTCACGGTACACAAGTTTTGGGTGCATTGCTTGGGCGCGGTTCTTACCCAGACAACTACGACGCTCGCGGCGGGAACCCCTTCCTTGGGGGTTTAATCACCGGCCGTGTTTGGCTCGCTCGATATTTTGATGATGCTGGCAACCCCGTCGGCGACATTAACGACCTCTACGCGGCACTAGCCACGGCACAGGCTGGCTCGGAAATCCCAAAAGTCATCAACTGTTCTTGGGGCACACCCCCCATCGGCGGCACAGCCTATACCGGCACCGAGCAAGAGTGTCTCGACATTGATCATGTCGCATTCAACACAAAGCAACTCTATGTTTTTGCAGCAGGCAACGACGGGCTAAACGGAGCAAGCACGGTTGGCATCCCTGGCGCGGCTGCCAATGTCTTGACCGTTGGCAACATCAAGCCTTACGAAATGGTGCAAGGCGACAACACGCTCGGCGAGATTGCTTTGACTTCCTCACAGGGGCCTACGGGCGACGGGCGTCTCAAGCCGGAACTCACTGCCCCAGGTGGCGGCGACCCAGGTGATGCCGGTTCGGGTTCTTGGACGACATCGGCAAGTGGCCCCGCCGCTCATGAAACTGCACCAGGCGGCACATCCATGGCCACCCCTCAAGTCACGGCTCTGGCAGCGTCTTTGATTGACCGTTACCCCGACTTTTCATTTAACCCTCCTGCATTGCGCGCGGCCTTAATGGCCATGGCCATGCACCCCGGCGCAGGCCCACAAAATGATGATTATGGCTTTGGCATGATTGATGCCTATCGCGCGCATCATGATTCCCTTGCTTGGACAGGTGGGCATATCCCCTATATTTCAGTGAAGCAAGGCCCAGGCGGCAACTTGGCAACAGCCGACATTGACATCCCTGTGGGCACGGAGCGTTTGACCATCGCCCTCTCTTGGATGGAGCCCGCGCTCTCGACAACTGGCGGCGCTACACCCGTCACGGGCCACATCGACTTGGGCGTCGACTATGGCATCACGGGTTGGATGGACGCCTCGGCTACCGGAAATGCCAACTATCAATACCTTGTTTTAGACAACCCCACTCCTGGCCCCGCGCGCTTAACTTTTTACCCACGCGACACAGATTTAAACGACGACGGCACGCCGACTGACCTCCTTGCTGGCGCGGCTTATCTCTTTGAGAGCAGTTTGAACCCCACGATTTCGACCGAGACTTCATTGAGCGATGATGTCCTGAAAAAATACGAGTGGGCGAACATCACGACCGTAGTTTCAACGGATCAGGGCCTGGCCTCCCTGACGATTGCTAACTTACTGGACTGGAGCGATTCCCTGCCGATTCAATCGGTGCAGTACACCTTGCAAGACGGCAGCAGCCGTTATGTGCCTTTGCCCGATGCGAATTCAAGTTTGATTCTTGGCTCGTTGATTGAGGCCCAACCACGCAGCGTGCAGTGGGCCTTCAGTGCAGCCGAAGAAGGCGAATTCACAGTCAACATGAAAGTGAACAGCGACAACGGAGGGAGCGTCACGGAGACCTATACCGTTTGGGTTGATAGCACACCGCCCAATTTGGTTACAAACCTGTCGTCCCCCACGCACCCCGTAGATGTATGGGTGACCTCACCCCTTGTTGAGATGACTTGGGATACGGCAATCGACAACCTCGCCCCAAATGGCGACAACGGATCAGGGATTGGCGGCTACTCAACGGCTATTCGCTCGGGCTCACCGGGTGACCCAGACCAGAGTTCCAATCTCGATGGCACAGCCACATCTGAATCGTTCACCGTTCTTAGCGACGGCATACATTTTTTCAGCATCGCGACAATGGACCGCTCGGAAAACTGGTCATCCGCACCTTTCTCTGCGCAATACGGCCCCATCAAGATCGATGCGACTGGCCCGGATTCATCTGGGATGAACCTTGGCGTGGCAAGTGGGCAAACGATACGCACTTGGTACACCAGCAATGCGATCGATTTCTATTGGTCACCCGCAACTGACACGACTTCTGGCCTGTGGGGCTATTCCAAGGATGCCGACACCAGCACGATTGAACTTGGAGCTGGTGCGACCTTCCATACGGAATATTTTGCCGATGGCGGAGATATCTTTTTCGGACTGATTCCAGTCGACAACTTAGGGAACGCTGGCGACATCGCTGGCCCGCTGGGGCCGTTTTGGATTGATACCGTCGCTCCTACCGCGGTGGTCGGCGTGAGTGCTCCACAAGCTGAAATAGAGCAATGGACCAATCAAACTGAGTTTACTTTTTCCGCCTCTGAACCAGCCATTGATGAGACATCCGGTGTTGCCGGCTATGACACGGACGATGATGATGTGATCGACAATAATTTCAGTCGCAGTTTCTCAGAAGGTTCGAATCACTACTTCACCATCAAGGCGATTGACCACGCGACGAATGTCGGGCCAAATGCCACATTCGGGCCCTATTGGGTGGATACGACAGCCCCGAGCTCGGCGGCAAACCTATCGGGCGACCGCCCCACGAGCACATGGACAAACAATCCATTAGTAACTTTCACTTGGTCGGGCGCCAACGACGCACTCTCAGGAATTGGTGGTTACGATGTCGATGGTGACGGCGTACTTGACATTCCTGGTTCCGTAACAAGTCACGAGCATTCCTTCCCAGACGGCGACAATTTAGAATTTTCAGTTGCTGCGGTCGATGTCGCCGGCAACCTCGGCGCTGCCACTCCACCGGTCGGCCCATTTTGGATTGACACGGCTGCGCCAGATGCAGCCACGAATCTAAGCTCCGACCAAAACGCCAATGAGTGGACAAACAATCCCAATTTCCTGTTCAACTGGTCGTCCGCAAACGATGCCACCTCAGGCATTGCAGGCTATGATTCGACCGGCGACGGCGGAATGGACATTGGCGATGTCACAACGACTTCCCGCACCTATCCCGACACGGACGGCGCCCATTTTTCAATCACTCCATTTGATATTGCGGGCAACATTGGCTCACCAGCAACGATTGGCCCTTTCATGGTTGATACGGTCGTCCCAGGCAGTGTGGCGGATTTAACTTCGAGTCAAGAACCCAATGTTTGGACAAGCGATTCGACTTTCACCTTTGGATGGATTCCCGCGAGCGATGACCGCTCTGGTGTTGCCGGCTACGATACAAACGCAGACGGCTCAAGCGATGTGTCGGGTTGGGAAACCAGCAAGAGCATCGACTTCCCCGAAGGTGCATACAACATGTTTACGATTTCCGCTCTCGACCACGCGGGCAATATCGAGGGTGGTGTGACTGCTGGGCCTTTCCGTGTCGACCTCTCAGACCCAAATCCAGCAACCAACCTTACGGCTGATTCACCGACGACCACATGGTCGAACAACCCCGAAGTTACTTTCCACTGGTCGCCTGCAAGCGATGCTCTTTCGGGCATTGACGGCTATGACACGACAGGTGACGGTTTGCTAAATCTTGACAGCGGCGCGACTTCGACTACCGTAACTTTCGCAGACGGCCTGGCCAATCAGTTTGGTTTGTACGCTTATGATTTAGTCGGCAACCGCAGCGCTTTGACGGGCCCACTTGGGAATTTCTGGATTGATACGACGAGCCCAAGTGCCGTGACGAGCCTTAGCGCAAATCAAAGCACCCACACTTGGACCAATGACGATTCTTTTGCGTTTACATTCAATGCCGCCACAGATTCAACTTCTGGCGTAGCCGGTTACGACACGAACGCCGACGGCATCATTGACAATGACTTTAGCCGCATTTTCCCCGAAGGCACGGGCAACGACTTCTCCATTCAAGCGATTGATAACGCGGGCAACATTGGCGACATCGCAACGATTGGCGCTTTCTGGGTTGATGTCACTGCACCCACAACTCCTACGGCTCTTACTGGCGATCGCGACTTGGAAACTTGGACGAACGATGCCACGATTTCATTCAGCTGGGGCTCTGCCACGGACATCCTTTCTGGTCTCGGCGGTTACGAAAGCAGTGCGGGCATTCTTGACGCTGCCACTTTGGATTCATCGCTTACCTTTGCAGACGGCATTAACCATAAGTTTGAGTTAACGGCATACGACACAGCCGGAAACCGAAGCGCCACGCAGAGTATTGGCCCCTACTGGGTAGATGCGACTCCACCTCAAGCGGCGAGCGGCCTGGCATCTGACCAATCCGTGAACGCATGGACGAACAACCCAGACTTCAATTTCACTTGGACAGAAGCAACCGACGCCATGTCAGGCGTTGCCGGTTACGACTCGACGGGTGATGGCGTGATGGACTTGGGCGCCGTAAGCGCGACATCGCGCACTTACGCCGACAGCAATGGCGAGACTTTTTCCATCAGCCCTTTTGACCATGCCGGCAATATGGGTTCACCGATATCTTTGGGTTTGTTCATGATTGACACGGTTGCGCCAAATGGTGTTACTCATTTCGCATCCAATCAAAACGCAAGTGAGTGGACAAATGATTCGAATTTCGTTTTCACTTGGACAAGTGCAACCGATGACCGATCGGGTCTTGCCGGCTATGACTTGAATAGCGATGGCATTCTTGATTTAGACTCCAGCGTCACGGGTCACACCCTCTCCTTCTCGGAAGGCGGCGAGCACCATTTCACGATTGCCGCGGTTGATAACGCAACAAACATGGAAGCGGGCCAAAGCTTCGGACCCTATCAAGTCGACCTAACCCCCCCGTCCGCCGCGAGCAATCTTGCCGCCGACATGGCCGTTGAAACATGGAGCAACAACCCCGAGGTCACTTTTTCATGGAGTGCCGCGACGGATGCGCTTTCCGGCCTCAACGGTTACGACACGACCGGCGATGGCTCGGTGGACACCGACGGATCAACGACTTCTGTATTGAAAACTTTCGCCGAGGGCGTGAGCAATCAGTTCAGCCTTTACGCCTACGACAACGCTGGCAATCGCAGCGCTTTGACGGGCCCACTTGGGAATTTCTGGATTGACCTCACCGCTCCAACAGTTGTCGCGAATCTCACTTCGGATCAAACCGCATTCACATGGACGAATAATGATTTCTTCCAGTTTTCGTTCGACGATGCGACCGACGCGCTTTCAGGTGTGGCCGGCTACGACACCAATGCTGACGGCCTAATCGACGGCAATTTCACGCGAAATTTCCCTGAAGGTACGAGCAATAATTTCTCCATTCAAACCATCGACAATGCGGGCAACATCGGCAATGTCGCAACGATTGGTAACTATTGGGTAGACATCACGGATCCAATCGACGCCACAAATTTGAGTGGAAACCAGCCAACCGAAACCTGGACCAATCAACCCACGATTCAGTTTCAGTGGAATTCAGCACTCGATTTACTTTCTGGCATTTCTCATTACGAAAGCAGCAATGGAGACTTAGCCGCTGATGCAACAAGTACAACTTTCGACCTTTCCGACGGCAATGCACAGTATTTTGAGTTAACGGCATTTGACCGCGCGAGCAACTCGGGCAATGCTGTCGCATCTGGCCCCTACTGGGTTGATACGACTGCGCCGACCTCGGTAAGCAGTTTGACTTCGAATCAACCAGCCGATGTTTGGACGAACAATCCGCTCTTCACTTTCGAATGGGTTTCAGCCAGCGACGCCACATCTGGACTTATTGGTTATGACTCGACGGGTGATGGAGTGGCCGACCTCGACAGCGGCGCCATAACGACGGCCAAGACTCTGCCCGATTCCAACGCGGCAACTTTCAGCATTTACGCAATCGATCTTGCTGGAAATGCCGGCGCTGCCGAATCTGTGGGGCCGTTCATGATCGACACCGTTGCGCCAGGTGGTGTTACGAATTTCGCATCGGATCAAAACGCGAATGAATGGACAAAGAACTCTTCATTCAACTTTAGCTGGGCGCCCGCCACGGATGACCGCTCAGGGATTGGCGGTTACGACACCGACAACGATGGCATTGCCGACATGAATCCAGGTGCAACGACCCGCGCCATGCAATTCCCAGAAGGTGAGGCCAACACATTCTCGATTGCCGCGATTGACTACGCGACCAACATTGAGCCGGGCCAAACTTTCGGGCCTTACCTCGTCGACCAAACCAAACCGTCCGCCGCGAGCAATCTTGCCGCCGACAGGGCCGTTGAAACATGGAGCAACAACCCGAATATCACTTTCACTTGGGATGCCGCGACCGATGCACTTTCTGGTCTAAACGGATACGACACAACTGGCGACGGCGCAGTCGACATGGATGGCGCGCTAACCTCAGCCGTTAGAACTTTTGCCGAAGGCACGAGCCATCAATTCGGCCTCTTCGCTTTTGACCACGCTGGCAACCGCAGCGCTTTGACGGGCCCACTTGGGAATTACTGGATTGATACGACGAGCCCAAGTGCCGTGACGAGCCTTAGCGCAAATCAAAGC
>CAZPAY010000015.1:0-328 GCA_964584805.1 uncultured Planctomycetales bacterium
GGTTTTGGCTCGGGTTTTGGCTCGGGCTTTGGCTCGGGTTTTGGCTCGGGCTTTGGTTCGGCATAATCCAAAAGCGGGCTTTTGCCAGCCAATGCGCGTATTAAATCGGAAGCAAAATCTTTAACATCGGAAACATCGAGCAAATCAACCTGCAAGGCAAGCCCTGTCTTCAGCGCAGCACCAGACCTCAAAACGGCCTTCTCAGGGGATACCAATCCAGAACCCCAGCAAGCCAAGACATAGGCCGAACTTAACACGCCTGTTTTGGGGGGGGGGGGGGGGGGGGGGGGGGGGGCGGGGGGGGCGGCGGCGGGGGGGGGGGGGGGGG
>CAZPAY010000015.1:338-56066 GCA_964584805.1 uncultured Planctomycetales bacterium
GCTTTCCCCCACCACAAACGGGCTGCATCCCCCCCCCGCTCCAAAACATCCTCGACAAATGAATCGAGCAAACCAGGCGATATCTCACGCGTTAAAGCATGCCCGTCTGGTCCATAAATAACCAAACGCGAGGGTTGCGCAGATTTTTTCTTACGAAAGAGAATCAAGTGAGAAACCTTCGAGCCGACATGAATAATGCAAGCAGGAAAAAAAAGCCTGCCAGAGGGCCTTGCCACAGTAGAGCACTCTTATCAGCTATTGAATCGCGACGCGCGACCTCTTGCCTTAAAAATGAAATCAGTTTGGAAACGGACTCGACAGAGGCGACAGGCTCACTTGCCTGAAAGCGCGACAACCAGGATTCAGCATCGCGCAATACGAGCTCTTGTTTATGCGGGTAAGGAGCATCAAGCTCTAACTGAAAGCGCAGGGCGTCCGGATCAGCTGAATCTGCTTTCAACAACTCACGGATAACGCCACGCGCTTCCGCCTCGGCGCCAACCGACAACAGCGTATAGGCCTGCCAAGGCAATGCATCAGAGGAACGCTGTGTTGCATTCCAAGTGATTAGCGAAGAAGCGTCGAGGCTTGGGCTTTGCGGAACAGCAATGAGAATCAAAAAGAGGACACCAATCAACTAGGAAACGGCCTCCCACCAGGCTTTCAGCTGAATCGAAATAAGTGGATTGCTGTGGTCGAATAAAAAATGGAAAGTCCGTGGTGCGCCATCCTTGACTTGCCCGGGCAAACAGGCCGCGCCGAGAGATGCGGGCAACCCGGAAGGCAGCAACTGAGCCAACTCGGGGAGGCTTGGTAATGGCTGATTGCGCCGGGCAAAAAGGACCCAATTACGACTCCAAGGGACGCGCTGAACCCGAACATTTCCGTCGAATGCGACACCAAGCGAACCTCGCAAAGCATCTAGCAAAAAATGTGTCGTCTCCCCCGTGCCAGGGGCTCCAACATTCATGGCAAAAACACCACCAACGCGCAAACGCGAAGCAACCTCTCGAAAAAATTCAATCGAAGCCAGGTGAGTAGGAATCTCAAACTGATTGGCATAGGCGTCCAAGAGCACGCAATCAAGTGAATTCGCCTCGACCAACCTCAAAGCGGCCCGGGCATCGATACCCACCAAACTCTCATAATGTGAACGCGCCTCTTGCGGAAGAGGCATCCATTTCTCACCGAGCTCAGCAACGGCCGAATCAATTTCAACACCTACTACCGACCAGTCCGAATCAGGGCGAAGAACATACGATAGAGGTAGAACCGCTGTGCCCGTGCCTGCCCCAAGCAACCAGCAACGGAAGGGTTCTGCGTTGCTTTGCCCCGCATAAATAGGCGCTAAAGCAAACAAATCATAGTAGCCACCAAGAAACACCTCGCCCTCTTTCCAAACGGACTGAAAGGAATCTAGGCCCTCATTGACCTGAAGCCAGCGAGTGGCATCAGGAAATTCAATCACTCTCGATGCCTGGTAAGAACTAGTACGGCTCTCAAGCAGTTTGGCATCTGCGGGCAAAGCTGCGCCATGAACGGGCAGAATGAGTGAAAACAAGATACTCATAAAGCCCAAAAGAGCGACTAACGCAAGAACGAGCTTTTGCCGGCTGAGGCAAAGTGCCGCCAATGCCAAAGCTAAAGAAACAGCGAGAAGAGTGTCGGACACTCCGAGAGGAACCAAAAAAAATGTTGCCGCAAAAACGCCTGTCAAGGAGCCCAAAGTTCCAACCGCTGCGACCTCGCCTGCAGCTTGCCCAGCATTTCCAGTTTGAGTAGAGCGCACCTGGATGAGAATGGGGGTCGCTATCGAAGCCGCTAGAACTGGTGCGGCAAAGAAGAAAAGAGAAGCAGCGAGGGAGCCAGAGAAGAAAATTCCAGCGGCCTCTTCCAGCAACATACCCTCCTCCTGGAAAGCCATAGCAAAATATGGCAGTAGCCATTCACCTAATTTTAGGTACAAAGCGGCCGCCAACAAGGCCAAGCCGGCACGGAGAGGCAAGGAGAGCCCGCGACGAGCAATTCGGCCGCCTAGCCATCCACCGAGGGCCATTGCGAAGAGAATGACACCAATCTGGTTGCTCCAAATAAGCGCTGAAGCCCCAAACCATGGAGCCATCCAGTGGACTCCAACAATCTCAATGGCAAGGACGGCGAATCCCGCCAGGAAGGCGGCGAGAAGAATCATTCTTTTGCGACGGGGATGCTAACCTTTCGAATTAAAGCCGTGTAGATTGAACTGGAGTCAAGCGTCTTCAGAAAATACTTATCTAAGAGAGTGCCCAGTGATCGGTAAGCGCGAAACTTAACCGGCTCACCGTTACGAATGATTGTGATTTCTTGATCGAGATCGAGAAGGATGTCGTTTAGGAAAATATCAACATTCTCAACATCTTCGGCATCAATCACGATGGTGTTTGTTTTGCGGTCAACCGTCACCTTGATGCGAGGTGTTTTGCCCTCAACCCCTGTGTCGGGATTTGCCCAGAGCCAATAAAAACGCTTACTCCAATCATTCGTATAGAGAATATCCAATTCTGTTGGGTAGGCGTTTCGGCGTGGCAGATCAAAGAGCCAGGCTGATGCAGCGGCGATGTCGGCATGCTCTTTCCCGGTGATTAATGCCAAATTACCCTCTGGCAAGTCAGCAGCGGGAGACCCCCCGGACCAAGCATAGCCGGCAAATGTGCCCGGCTGAGCTGCTGCGAGAACGGATGCATCAGAAGCGGCTGAGCCGAGGCCGAGAAGAAAGACACGCGAGCGATCCACCATCAAAGACTGCGAAGCCATGGAGAGAGGCAAAAGCAAACGCAGCCGACCTTTCGTTTCAGAAAGCGCAGCGCCTGGAGGTAAATCTCTCATGTCAGGAGCAATCACGATGCACTGCTCAAGGATGGCTGGCGGCAAGCTCTGCACGGCGGCTTCAGGACCCACAGCGTCGCCGGGCAAAAGCAAAAGCAATGGCCAAGATTTTTTGCCTTTATATTTTTTTGGAATGGCCTTTGCGAATGCACCTCGGCCACCTGGAATCTCATCGAGTACGGTCTTGCCTTTCTTAAGGCCCTTTGTTGGAAATCCGCGATAAGAATCTAAAACTGTTTCCCAATCGGAAACCAATGAAAGAACGGGAACGCCCTTTAACTTTTTCTCTAAATCGACAACTATCTTGGAAAGATCTTCAAATGCTTTATTTGACTGCTCGAAACCCTTGTCGCCGAGCAGTTTGCCATCGAACCAAGAAGCGAAGGGTTTGCCTAGCTTCTTAATATCACCTTTTTTCAATTGAGGCTCCGCCTGCGCAACGAGTGAAGTTGTACAAACGAGAAGAACGAGGAATGAAGTAAGGAGGGCTTTCATGGTCATTAAGGTTAACGAAATGCACGCCGAGCGGCGAGAACGGAAAGTGCAGACAATCGAGAATCGCCTCGCACCGAGTACCGAGTGCAGCGACTAAGTTCTAGCCAGTTTAGGTTTTGCAAGAAACGGTCATCGTCAGGAAACTGAGTCAAGCCGTGCAAAAGTATTGCGGAGGTCGCAGCCTGGTCGCCACTGCCCCAACTAGCGAGAGCGCGCTCCAAAGTAACCTCTGGGCCTCTCAAAGAGTCCGTGTCTAGCTTGGGCATAGCGCAATCATGCCGCCGCGAGTAAAGGAGCAAATTTGAGATGTCCGAATCAACTGCAGAATCAGCCAACACGCGCCAAGCGTCGTAGACCAAACGGGAAGTGGAATGCTCCAATCTGGGCAGAATCGCCGCAATTTTCCTTCGCCAAATCGGTGATTCAGGCGCGGGGTGTTGCATATATACAGCAAGGCGAGATTCCAACTGGGCAAGGGAGTCTCCACCTGATTGAAAGGCAGTCAGGTGCTGGACCCCTAACCCAAAAACGAGCAGACAAAAAATCTGAGTTAATCGAGCCATTCGACCCCATCAACGCCTTCTGAAAGTTCACCCATGAGGAATGGCTGTTCGCCGCTCTCACGAAGGACACGAATCGCATCATCTGCAAAAGCGGAGTCAACGGCAACAATGAGTCCGACCCCCATGTTGAATGCACGCCATGCTTCATCCCTAGGTACATTGCCTGCTTCCACGAGCACATCGAAAACAGGAAGTGAAGGCACAGCCTTCCTCGAAACTTTGGCACCAAGCCCAGAGAGAACTCGAGGCAAATTACCCACAACACCCCCGCCTGTGATATGCGCCATTGCGTGCAGCCCGGCCTCTTTCAATAAAGGTCGCATGCACTCAAGATAGCAACGGTGTGGACGAAGCAGGACATCGGCCCAAGTTTCGGAATCATCCGAAGGGAAGGGGTCATTCCAGCCTGCGCCGACTCGTTCTTCAACAATACGACGGGCCAAAGAGTAGCCATTTGTGTGCAAGCCGTTGGAGGCTAAGCCAATTAGAACATCACCTGGCTTGCAACGGGAGCCATCAAGAATATGCTCTCGCTCGACCACGCCAATGAGTGTGCCAACAAGATCAAATTCGCCCTCAGGATAAACGCCAGGCATCTCAGCAGTTTCCCCGCCAATTAAAGTGAGGCCGTGATCGGCGCAGGCATTGGCAAGGCCAATCACGGCACTGGAAACCATGTCATCGTCTAGCTTGCCCACCCCGATGTAATCGAGAAAGAAGAGAGGCTCTGCGCCTTGAACAAGGGCATCATTAATGCAGTGCTGAACCAAATCCCGACCAACCGAGTCGTAGCGGCCAATGGCAGAGGCAATCCGCACTTTAGTGCCGACGCCGTCAGCCGTGGCGACGAGTACGGGCTTATCCCCTAGCCCATCTGCACGATAGAGCCCCCCGAAGGCACCCACATCCGCAAGGACTCGCGGCCCGAAGGTCGACCGGATGGCAGTCTTAGCTTTATCTAATGCAGACTCAGCAGCATCAATATTGACCCCCGCATCGCGGTAGGTTAGAGAATCGGGGGCGGGCACATCGCTCATAAGAGGAATTCTACGCGCGCCCCCAGCCAGTATCTAATCACGCCAAGAAGCGATTAAAGCGAAACCCTGTGGCCCGCGTGGGACATCCTTGCCTATAACCGAAATGGCCCAAGTACCTGCGGCTGGCTGCGTAAGCCGCACATGCTCCATGCTGTTTTTGGGGTCGTGTTTTGGAGTATTCACAATCCATTCCCCCGTATTTAAGCGGAGCAAATTGCCGTGGTACTCGTCGCCATTAGGAGCGACCAGGACTAGATTGAGGTCGTTAACAGGTGCGTAACTTGCAAAAGCACTTGCGGGCTCATCCGCAAAAGCCATGGTCACGGAAAGGCGCTGCATATTTGCAGGGACATCGAACTGCCAAGATTGCGTTTGGCCCGTTTGGAGGCCGTTGAGATGCCATTGGTCCATCACCCAGAGACCACCGGCATCACCAGCAAAACTCATAGAGTTCTCAAGCAAAATGCGACCCCAGCCTTCGCTATAGGATGGCCACCCGCTCATGCCGAGCATGTCTGTCGTACTATTCGCGAGCATGGCTCGTAAAAGAGAACCGGAAGGCGTGAACGCATCTGCCGAATTTGCCACACCTGACGGGTAGTAGCCCTTTTCGAAGTACTCTTTTTCAAGGCAGGCTGCACCCGCAACAATGGGGCAAGCCATGGAGGTACCGCACATAGATTTTGTACCACAAGCATCGTGGTTCTTTGCCGAATTCAAGCTACAACCAGGTGCCATCACTTCAGGCTTGGCACGGCCATCACTCGTTGGCCCTCGCCCACCTGAACCTTTCTTATCCGGGTCATTGCGGTCTGCCGCTGCCACGGCAACGCAACTCTTTGCGTTCTCAGGGTTTTTCAACCGACTGCCATTCGTCTCGGCAAAACAAATCACAGAGGGTTCGTGATCATGGCTCATCGCATCAATGTCGCGACACCAGTTGTTGTATTGCGTCGTGCCATCGTTGCCCCATGAATTGGTAAATACAGTCGCTCCTTTTCCAGCAAGTACCGTCAATTTTGAAAGGAAATTCGAGCTATTCACTTCGTTGCTCCGCAAATGCGCGATGCGTGCTCCAAACGCCACGCCGTTGTATTTCCACTGGCCATCAACAGGGGTGCGGTTGCCGGCAACAGACCCGGCCGTGTGAGTACCATGACTATCGCCACTGCCACTCGTACTCATGTACACCAATTTGCGGTGAGTATTACCTACTGGCGCACCCGTTGGGTCTTCAAAGAAACAAGAGCCTTTTTGAATCCGGCCATCGATGTGGCCGACAATCACGCCTTCGCCCGACAAACCCTTTTGCCAAATCTTCATGTCGTTATAACGATTGGTCTGAACGACCCAAACCGTTTTGTCATTACGCAAAACAGGTTGAACCGACTCTTCCAGCCAGCGAATTTCAGGAATACGAGCAAGAAGGATGACCTGCTCGGGAGCAACACGAATCTCTAACCGGGTATAGCGCTCCGTCACAGCTTCTTCGAGAACGACAGCCCCCCACTCGGTAACTTTTTCATAAACGGTGGCAAGATCTGCATCAGGCCACAATTCGATGGAAACGGCCATCGAGCCATCGAGCTGTTCAAGAACAGTGCCGAAATGACCCGTATCCGGGGAGACCTTTAAGAAAGGATGCACAGCTAACAACTCTTGGCACTCAGATTGCGCACGCAAAGCTGCCAACGCGGAAGAAGGAATCCGCGCCTCAAAAGCATGGTGCGGCACATAATCAAAGACATGGCCACCATGTGAAGAAACCCAATCTTCGAGATGGTCGCGGCTTCCTGCGGTGGCCTGAACAATCCAATAGCCTGCATCAGCAGATTCTTGAGAGGACAAAGCGCCTCGTTTAGGCAAGGGCGGCAAAGACTGAGTCGTATCCCAATCAAGATTCTTCAGTAAGAGGCGAGTCGGCTCGCCGCTAGGCGAAGAATGGATGGTTGGAGCGTTTTGTGAGATAGCCGCCGAAAGTGCGAGTGCGGCCAAGAGGGCAAGGAATGTGCGCATGGGCATGTGAGGGTAGGAGGAGTAAGAGCTTACTAGTGAAAACTCTGTCCTTACTATACCTGAGAAACCCGCTTCAAGCCGCCCTATGATGGGCATATATGAGAGCACAAAAGCGCGTCATCATCCTCGGAGCGACTGGTACCGTGGGTCAAAAAGCCTGCGATATTGCGTCGCGTGATGGCTCTACGCTCACCGTGGTTGCTCTATCCGCACATTCTCAAGCCGCAGCGCTTCATGCCGCGGCGCAGCCGTTGCCAGAATGCCATACTTTCCTCACGGAAGACCAAGCCCAACATGCTGCACTGCTTGACCTGCTAGAAAACGGCGAATACGACATCTGCCTTAATGCCATTGTCGGCGCGGCTGGCCTTCCATTTTCAGAAGCCACCCTAAAAAGGGGGCGACGACTCGCTTTGGCCAATAAGGAATCACTCGTAATGGCAGGCCGCTCACTCATGGAGTTAGCTCGCGAGACGGGTGGGCAAATCATCCCCGTAGATTCAGAGCACTCAGCAATCCATCAGTGCCTTTCTGCCTCCCCTGAGGCTGAGTTTCGCAAGCTATACCTCACGGCATCCGGAGGCGCCCTGCGCGACACGCCTCTCGACCAGTTCCAAAGCGTGACTCCTCAGCAAGCGCTAGCCCACCCAAATTGGAGCATGGGGCCTCGCATCACAATCGATTCAGCGACGATGGTCAACAAAGCGTTTGAAATCATTGAAGCGGCTCATCTTTTCTCAGCTGACGCTTCTCAAATCGAAGTGCTGATTCATCGCCAGTCCGTCATCCATTCGATGGTTGAATTCCAAGACGGCTCCATGCTCGCGCAGATGGGAAAACCCGACATGGCATTTCCAGTCCATTACGCCTTGCATTGGCCCGAGCGAGTTCGTGACGACGCGCTTCAAGGGTTCGACCCGTCCCTGTTCTCAAAGCTCACGCTTGAAACGCCTGATTCTGCACGATTCCCGGCCCTTGCGCTAGCTTTCGAAGTGGTCCGACTCGGGGGTGCTTCGGGTGCCATCCTGAATGCTGCCGACGAAGTTCTTATCGACGCATTCCTCAAGGGTGAGATTCGATTCGTCGACATCGTGCCTCTACTTACCCAAACCCTCCAAGCGAACCCTGGCTTCACCGCCACTACGATTCAAGATGCACTCGCCGCCGATTCTTGGGCGCGCGAACATGTCCAATCGCTCTGCACTCGCGCTTCCTGATGCTCGCCACCTTATTGACTGTCCTAGGCATTGGCCTACTTCTTTTTCTCCACGAAGGCGGCCATTATTTAGCCGCACGCGCTGCTGGGGTACGCGTCGATGTCTTCTCTCTTGGCTTTGGGCCACGCCTTCTTGGCTTCAAGAAAGGGGCCACCGATTACCGCATTTCGCTTATCCCCCTTGGTGGCTATGTACGGATGGCTGGCGAAGAGGCAAGCGACGCTCCCGAAGGCTTGCTTTCAAAAAGCGTCGGTTGGCGGTTTTTGATTTTCGCTGGTGGCATCATGGCGAACTTCCTCATTGCCTTTCTTGTCATACCTATTCTATTCGCGGTTGGCGTCCCCTTAGAAGCACCCCTTGTAGGCCCCGTTGAGCCCGGTTCTGCCGCCTGGGAGGCTGGTATCCACGAAGGCGACCGCGTCCTTGCGGCGAATGGCGACAAACTATTTGCCTTCCGCCACTTCACGGCAGCTGTCGCATTAAACGAAAAGGGCACGCCCCTTCTCCTTGAGCTCGAAAGTGTCGAGGGTAATCGCCGTTCGGTTAGCATCCTTCCCCTATACGATGAAGAAGCTGGTTTTGCGCGCGTCGGCATTGGCCTCCCTGAAAAACTTGTTCTGCACCCAGCAGGGTCACCAGTAGTTGCTGGCTTCGCAACAGAAGACAAGATCACCGCGATTGATGGCATTTCAGTTGTTGGGCGACCGGCAATTTCCCGCCTGCTCTTGAGTCAAGCCACGCGCGCCCAGCGAGCCATCCAACTCACGCTTCAACCTGCAAACTCTGTGGCACAATCCCTTGCCGTTGAGCCTACGCCTGTCGTTTTCTCTGAGACACCCCCACTTCAAATTGGCGTCTTTGCACAAGCCAATGTAGTCCACGCAAACCTGTCGCCCACGATTCTCCCCTTTGATGTTGGCGACCAACTCCACCTAGTAAATGGCTCACCTGTCGGCACCCTTGATGACATTGCTGAGGCACTGCTTTCTGAAAATGACACCGTGCTGCGCTACGGAAATCCGGCTAAGGATTTTGTTTTCCCCAAAAGTTATACGCCCGAATCCCTGTTTGCCGAGCTTGCGTTGACGCACTCGCCGGGCTTATCAATTAGCGTCCGCCTCGGCAGCCCCGCTTTTGAAGCCGGCCTTAGAGACGGTGACACAATCTTGCGGGCGAATGACCACCCCGTTTATTCACTGGGAGATTTGCGGAACATTATTGAAGCTCAAGAGCCTGACACATCGCTTTTGTTCTCTGTCCGACGCGACGAGAAAACATTCACAGTAAGCCTCACTCCCAAGCCCGCGCAAGCCATCCACTATGGCATTGCCCGTGAAGTTCTAGAAGAGACCGTTCGCGCAAACGGACCGGTCCAAGCCTTAACGCTCGGTCTAGGAGAGGCCAATCGCATGGGCACGGAAGTTGTTCGCACCTTGTCGCAAGTCCTTGGTGGCGGGATTGATTCGCGTAATTTAGGCGGCATCATGACCATTGGCGTCATCACACATTCCTTCGCAGAGCAAGGATGGATTCCACTTTTGTTCTTCCTATGCATGATTTCCATCCACCTTGGCGTTTTGAATCTGCTACCCATTCCGGGTTTAGACGGCGGCCATTTGATGTTCCTCCTTTATGAAAAGCTGCGCGGAAAGCCACTCAGTGCTGAAGCGCAAGGCATCATCAATCTCGCCGGATTCTTGCTCGTCATTAGCATGGTAGTTTTCGTCACTTCTCTCGACATCCAACGCTTCTTCTCCTAAAGATGGCATGGCTTCATTTGCTCCGCCTCGCTCTACTTCCGAGCATCCTGTGGGATTTTCTTGCTGGCATGGTTCTCGCAGGATTGGCTTCACAGCTTCTTGTCACCGAGCGCATCTTCCCCCCTCTCTTAGGTTTGCTTGCTCTCTACCATGGTGGGATGGCCCTCAATGACTGGGCAGACCGCAAGATAGATTCGAGATATCGAGCAACAAGGCCGTTGCCGCGCGGTGCCGTGAGCCCTCTGACTGCCTTCACCCTAGCCCTTGCTTTGCTTGCTATTGGCCTATTCACAGCAGGCCACCAGCAATCACATGTTCAACTTTTGCTGGGCATTATCGTCCTCTACAACCTCGGCAGTCGGTACTTACGGCATTGGTTGGGGCCCGTCCTGCTGGCCGTCGCTCGTGCACTTGCCATTAGTTTTGGCCCATTGTTTTGGTTTGAGCCATCGGCCTTCATTGCGTTGGTCACTCTCTTCCCGGCAGCCACTTATGCGCTCTACTTCCTTTTCCTTTCTCGGCTTGCACAAAGCGAAGAAAATGGCTTGCCTGGTTCACGAGGATTAGGCTTTTGCGTTGCTTGCGCGCTGACCCCGCTAGCACTCACTCAAGCCGATACCCTAAGCCTTCCCTTTTGGCCCGCCTGGCTGGCATTCGCGTTTTTCATTCTCCGCCCCGCTTGGTCTACGCGCCACTCTTTTTGGCCCCCCATGCTTGTCCAAAAGCAAGTCAGGCGATTACTTGGAGCGGCGCCCCTACTGCTAAGCGTCATGCTCTTATCTCAGGGTGAACATCTTTGGGCCTGCCTTGGCCCAATCGTCAGCCTTGCCGTTTCGCAGTTAGCAAAACTGACCACGGCAGAATGATGGCCGCATTCAATCAAAAATGCTCATGCAGCAATGCATTGAGCCAATTACGAACTACTGTCGATGGATTATTCTGCATTTCAGAATACAGATAATCTTGCGCCTCTACACCCATGAGCCTAACGAAATCTCGATACAGCTGAGCACGGATAACTGCGTGCGTCATTGGGTCACTGGCAATCTTTTTCAATAAGGCCTGCACCTTTTCTTGCTCAAAACCGTGGAGCAAGGAATTCACTACGGTCACTTGCATGCTAAGCCGCAAATCATAAGACCAAAGGTCAAGCATTGCTGAAATGCAAGGTGGGTCATAACTGCCAAGGCTCATGATGGCCGCTTGGCGCACGACTGAGACTTCGTCTGGATTGGCAGCAACCGTAGCAGCCCATTCTCTAGCTTCTGCGCTCTGCGTAAAGACCAAGGCCCGAATCAAGTCGACCCGAAAGCTCATGTCGCAATAAGGCCAACGGCTAATCAGAAGTGGTGCGAAACGATCATCGGAAATACCGTCTTCTTTGAGCAAGAGAAGGGCAGAAACCGAGCCTTCGCCGCTGGGGTACTTCCTCAGGCGATTAATCCACGGGTCAAGGTATTCGGTATGGTTGCGCGCCAACAATGCTTTCAAAGCCATTGCTTGCAATTCGGGAGAGTTGGCTCTCGACAAGTTATCAAGAAAATCTAACCCTACATCGCCTGCAACGGCTTCGGGCGAAAGTAGAGCATGGGCTATCGCCATCACGACAGAAGGGTCGATATCATTTGATGCGGCCAGAATGCCTTCCCAGTCTTGAATGCTTGCTAGCAAAGTAATCGCAAGCGCTCTCAACTGCCCCGAAGGGTATAGGCTTGAATCAAGCATGGCTCGAATTTGGTTGCGCAAATCGGGAGCGCCTTGATCAACTAGAGTTGTTAAGGCTTGCACGCGCAAAGACGGAGCCAGCGAATCAAGTTGCTGTAGCAACCAATCTCGGATTAATGGATGCTCTAAGGCCAGCAAACTTGCCCAAGCCACTTGACCGGCTTCAGCTTGGTCGCCGCCATTGAGCCAAGAGTCAGCCAAGGGGATGAGGAATCTTGCTTCGGCTTCAGCCCCCCACTTACCAAGAATCGTAAACAGTACCTTCCGTGGCGCCTCCTCCGTCTCTCGGGATGCATGCCTAAATAACGCTGGAAGAAGAGCACGATTGTTTAAAACCAAAATCGCATCAAGAGCGGCAGTGCGTGCAACGGCTACAGGTGAATGCTCAAGAACGCGAACCAAAGAATTGCCGTCGGAACTTCCCCCGACACGAGCGAGAGTGTCGGCAAGATTAATCAGATACGCCATAGCGCTTGGATCGACGGCGTTGAGCGCAATCTCTTGCTCAAGAATGGGAACCACACTTGGCCCTCTCGCGACGAGCCGCTCTGTGGACAATCGAAGCGCTTGCTTCGTTGCAGAGCGCAGATTGGCGAGTTCTCTCTGCAGCTGTTCTTCAGCCGTAGGGAATTCCCAGCGTGGCAACAGCAAAGGGACTTGCCAGACGTCTTGGCGCTCAACAAAAGCGGAAGACTCGCCACCAGAAGGGCTACTTTCGGAGCATGACACGCAAAAAGAGAAAAGCAAAAGGCAAAGCAGCGCGGCGCCCTGCATGGAGTAAAATTGCCGTTTCGTGACAGCCACAACAGACTTAAGTAACATCGGATTTCAACTCGGCCCATTTCGGGTCGTTCATGGTTTAGTGCTTGCGCCCATGGCCGGTAACACCAACTTAGCGTATCGGCGCCTCTGCAAGAAGTTTGGCGCTGAGTTAACTTGCACGGAAATGGTTTCGTCGCGTGCACTCGAGTTTGGCGACGAGAAAAGTCTAAGTTACCTCCAGCGCGGCATTGAGGAAGAACCTGTAGTGGCGCAGATCTTTGGCTCCTCTCCTGAAACTCTCGCAATCGCAGTTCAGGAGGTTGAGAAACGCGGCTTTCACGCAGTTGACCTCAACATGGGATGCCCCGTCCCTAAAATCACGGGCAGCGGCGGTGGAAGCTCTCTCTTGCGCGACCCAGATTGCGCCGCTCGCTGCGTGGAAGCCATGACCGCAAGCACAAATTTGCCCGTGACTGCAAAAATCAGAGCCGGTTGGGATACGGACACAAAGAATGCACCTGAGTTTGCTCACCGCCTGCAAGAGGCTGGCGCAAGCTTGATTACGGTTCATGGTCGCACTCGAGCACAGAAATATATGGGGCATGCCGACCTTGACATCATCGCTGATGTTGCCGCGCGATGCACGATACCAATCATCGGCAACGGCGATGTGACTGATGCGGAATCGGCGCTAAAGATGTACGCCACTGGGGTCAATGGAATCGCAATTGGACGCGGGGCTCTTGGGCAACCATGGGTGTTCCAGCAAATTCAAGCCGCATTATGCGGCGAGGCAATCCCTCAGGCGCCAGAGGCTGCCGAAAGAGCCGAGGCCCTACTTGAGCTTGGGCATGGCATCGCGGAGCTTTATGGTGAGAAACGCGGCATGCTTGTCATGCGCCGCCTCGCCTCGGATTTTTTCAAAGGCCTGCCTGGTTCAGCGAAAGCTCGGGCCGCGTGCACTCGGCTCGAAACCCTTGCAGGGCTACAAGAGCTGGCCACTCGCCTAAGCGGTTAAAAAGTGACTCTATTCGGCCGCAGGCTTTCGGCCTTGCCAATCTAAACCTTGCACCGTGTGCAGCTTAACAGTTGCTTTGGCATATTCCATGCGCGCCTGAATTTCAGAACTTTCGGCCACGGCCAAATCAGTTTGAAATTGCAACACCTGGAAGTTTGTCGAAGCGCCTCCCTCAAGCCTGCGCTGCTCTGCCTCAAGTTGGCGTTCAGCAACCAGTCGCGCCATCTCAGTCACGCGAATTCGGTCACTCAGGTATGTCATATTGCGGACGGCATCACGCACCTCCTGAATGACCTCTCGCTCGCGATCTTGCCACTGGCGCATCGCGAGAGCATTTTGATAACGAGCGCGGCGCTCAGCGCCTTTGTATTGCTGATTCCCTATGGGCAATTCGAAGACGAAACCCACCGAATATCCAGGATAATCAAAAGCCGACAAATCGCTCAATGCTCGCCCAATCACAGGCTGCTGGTCGAATGCATTCCCCGACATCACCAAGTCAAGCTTGGGCCGCAGATTATCTTTCGCTATGCGGTGGTCCAAATCAGACTGCTCGGTTGCCAGGCGCAACTGCTCCAAATCAGCACGAGTCTTTTTCGCTACAGACCACACAGCCTGCCAAGAGAAGTGCTGCACCTTCGGGGTAGACGGCGCGTCAATAGGAACGATCTGTGCATTCCAATCCTGCAAATCGCCCAGGCCAAACAGCACCAAGCGCAAGGAATCCTGAGCCTGCTTCACTTGGTTACGAGCGGTCAATAGAGCGTCTTGGCGCGTCGCGATATCAGCCTCGGTTTGAACGACCTCAACTTGGGCAACAGAACCGACGCGGAACTTCGCATCCGTGACTTCCCTCAAGCGCTCTGCCAGAGCGAGGGATTTTTCTTTTACTTCGACATCAGCCATTGCGAAGGCCAAGTTCCAATAGGCATCGACCGCCGCCTGCACGACATCGATTTGTGCCGAGCGCATGCCGGCATTGGCCTGCTGCTCGGCAATACGAGCCGATTCCAATGAGTATGTAGCATGCAAAGAACCCGCGCCTTTGAGTAGAGGCTGAGTGAAATTAAAATTCAAAGAGACATCCGCCTGGCTTACGGTGAGGTAGTCGTAATCGGATTGACCTTCGCGCAATGAAAGGGAATAGTTACCACCAGAAGACAGCAACTGCCGGACTCCTTGATTCATGATAAACGACTTTGTCGTCGTTTCTTCGTACCCAAGCTGGCTGAAGAAACCACTTGTTGGTTGTTCGGTATAGGAATAGGTGGCGTCGGCGAAAAGCACCGGGTCAAATGCACCCTGGGCCTCTAAAACTCCACCATCTGCTGCGAGGAACTGCAACTTGGCCTGCCGCCATGCTGGAGCATTATCAGATGCTAGCGCCACGACATCTGAGAGAGTCAATGGCAAAGTTTCCGTAGAGGCAAGCGCGACGCTCGGGGCATCTTGCGCGAGTGCAACAAATAGGCTGAGGGCGAGAATCATGACTGCATAGTTTACGCTCATGCCTGTCAAGCGTTTGGCGTAACCCCGAAGGAATCAATTCCGCTCTATTGCAATTCTGCCAGCCAGGGAGCAGTCGGCCAATTTAGGTCGACATCAATCCCGGAAGGAGGTGTTTGAGCAGCAACAACCCACAACCAACCCGCCAAAAACGGGCCCAAATCAGGGGCCAAGGCAAGCATATCGATTAACTCTTGCTTCGTATGTGGCAGACTAAGAGGGAAATCGCCTGAATCGAGTGCGTGCTCAAAAGTTTGAAATAGCTCTAAAGCATGCGGGTTGTTTTCACGGCGCGCCAATTGCTCAAGGGCCCACTGCCTTTGCACTAGAGCCTCAGCACCATCGGCAGAATCAACAAAGCGTGCGTGCCATGATCGAGCCGCTTGCGCGAAACGGTTTTGCTGGGCTACTGCCTCAGCCCATGCCTCATCAAAGACAAGATCGTCGCCCATAGGCTCATTGGGCAGAACGACATCAGGCTGCGTGGGCAACTGACGGTCTACGGTTACATCAGCTGGCACATGAAAGCCAATTTCAGGCAAATCAAGCTCAGGCGTTTGCATCAAGGCCACAATGGCTGCCACCGGCACTGCCGTCGCGGCCAGCAAAAGCAAGCTGGCTGCAACACGCATCAAAGGGTTTTGGCGCATCGAGCGTTGCCAAGACCAGCGAGTCTGCAGCCCCTCGGCCAAATCGTCAGCAAAGGAAGGGCTCAACTTAGGCTCGGCATGCGCGCTGCGAAGCTCTTCTTCAAAATCAAGGAAATCAGTCATTGCTCATCCCCACAATAGTCGTGCTTTGGATCGATGGAACTCGCTTGCTCACGCAAACGACGCAAGGTGTAAAAAACGCGACTCTTGACTGTTCCGACAGGGATCTCAAGAATATCGCTAACCTCTTTGTAAGGAAGTTGTTGTAAGACGGCCAGCTCAATGAGTTCGCGCGATTCAGGCTCAAGCTCATGCACCCATTGGCGCAAGCGCGCGGCGCGATCTGCAATATCGACTTGATCCACAGGGCTGAGCGCCTCGTCAACGGAATCAGGTTGACCATCGCCAAGAGACACAGGCTTTTTTTTTCGCCGCGAATCAATCCAAATGTTGCGCGCAATCCGAAAAAAATAGGCCTCAAGCCGACCAGTGGCCTGGTAGCTTGTTGTGCTGTTGTAGATGCGGAGAAAAACATCTTGAGTGAGATCTTCGGCGGTGGCTGGCTGAGCACCCTGTCGCAGAAAAAAGCCCTTTAGCCTAGGGCCCATTTCGCGGACGAGTTGTTGGAAAGCTTCTCGATCACCAGACCGGAAGCGACCCAACAAGTCAGAAGGGTAATCGACCATGCGCCTACAGAGAAAACGGACTAAGGCCAGATTGGTTCACGGAAAACTCATTTAACAAAGCAATACTTCGTTTGCCCACCGCAAAGAATGCGATTTCACGGTTATCACCGCTGCCTTCGAATTGAATTTGCAACCTATCTACAGGGAGCCATTCTTCCATTTTGACGGCCCACTCAACCAAAAGGACTGTCTCAGAATCGAATCGCTCGACCAAACCCTCGCACAACAAGCCATCCATGCGCTCCTCAAAATAAGCGTCGAGATGCAACAACCTTGTGCGGCCGATGTATTCGCAACACAAAAGGTAGGTGGGTGAAGTCAGTGGCGCTTCAATTTCAAGGCCAAGGCCTACTCCACCGCCAAAAGTGGTTTTACCCGCGCCCAACTCACCATCAAGCAAAATACAATCGCCACCTTGCAGAAGCTGCCCTAAGAGCTCGCCCAAGCGACGCGTCTGCTCAGGCGACGAACTGTAGACCGTGAATTTCATGCTTTCCAAGAATAAGCCCACCCTTCGAATTTTGCTTTGATACGCTTCTGTTCCTCAAACCAAAGTAACGCATCTGAATCCGTGATATGCCCTATATGAGTCAAACCTGTGCGCTTGAGCACTGGGTCATTAAGCGCCATCTGAGCGCGCCGAGGTGGCAAGGCGAGGAGCAATTCATAGTCTTCGCCTTCAGCAGTCGCACACTTCCAACGAGACATCCCATCAAGTCGCTTGGCTTCATGATGGAGCGGAAGTAGGTCAAGCTGCACCTCAGCTCCCACGCCCGATGCACGCAATAAGCGGGGCAAATCTGTTGCTAAGCCGTCGGACAAGTCCATCATGGCCCGCGGGCGATAAATATGATTCAGTCGAGTGCCTTCCGTGAGGCGAGGCTCAGGATGGAGATGACGACCTGACTGAACGGCACCACCGAGCTTGCCCGTCACCAACAACCAGTCGCCGGGTCGTGCAGCGGAGCGCCCAGGTGCGCGCCTTCGACCTTCGAGCCCAGTAGCGGTGCAAGTCAAAACCAAATGAGGACATTGCGACAAATCCCCCCCCACCACGGCGCATCCGAACGAATTAGCCTCTTCAATAAAGGCAAGAGACATTCGCTTGAGGCGGGAGCGGCTGGCCTCCGCTGGGGCAGCAATTGTCCAGCTGACCGCCCAAGGGCGCGCGCCCACTGCGGCCAAGTCACTCAAAGTACGGCGCAGCAACTTGCGGGCAAGAACCGTCCAGGGAGTACCTAATTCTGCGTGCACGCCCTCAATTACTTGATCGACAGTTTGCAATGTCGCAGCTCCAGAAGGTGGGCGCATGCGCGCGCAATCTGAACCTGGGCCAGAAAGACCCTTCCCTCCGCGGAAAGAATTCCGGAAGATGTCATGCAATGCTTCTTCGCCCTGCCCCATCGTCTCGTCAACAAGCAAACTGCCGCCACAAAAATGGTCTCAGCGTAGCGGAATTGCTTTGGGCTGTGACTCTCTTGGCTTTAGTTGGTGCACTGATTGTAAAGACGCTTACCCCCGAGCGAGAGCGCGCGCGTATTTCCCATGCTGCGAGTAGCCTGGAATATTTACGCGGGCACATTCACCTCGCACTAGAAGACGCAACTCTCGCGGGTAAATTCGCCCCTGACATGATTGCCGAAGGAATTTGGCTTGGCCCAGGAGCCCCTCCTAAAGGCATTGATATATCTAATCGCGAATCACTACATATTGAAAATCTAGTTCATCCCGCAACATTCCTACCAACAGATCCCTGGGGTCACGCTTATGTTTTGCGCTCGCTTCCCCATCATGACCGCCAAATCCTCACCATCGCCACAGGTGGTCCCGATGGAATACTTCCAGAGTCATGGTCGGCAAACTCCAAAGACATTTTGCAAATCCTTTGGCCCCGGCCATAGATTGAACCTGAAGTCGCTTCTTGGGCTAACTCGAGGTTGCTTCTCGCCAAGCTTGCGCCATCTCGCCTAACAATTTCGGCTCGCGAGCGGCGCGTAAGACAGCCACTGCGTGTGCACCTGTTTCAGCACATTGCGCCACCTGCTCAGGGGTGGTGATACCCCCAAGGGCAACAGCCGGCATTGCGACCTGCTCGATTCTTTTGCGCAGGCCATCAAGGCCTACCGGTGCGAGAATGCCCACCTTTGAAGGCGTTTGCCAGATGGGGCTTGCAAAGGAAAATGTCGCACCAGCCGTGCAAGCCCCTTGAGCTTCTCTGAGAGAATGAGCGCTGACACCCAACTGGCCATTCCAGAGAGTCTTCACTTCTGGCACAGGCAAACCTCTCGAGTTTGAAATGAGTGCGTCTGCATCGACAAGCGCGGCCCAAGAAAAATGCGCGTGCACCGCCAACCATGGTGCGCGCTCTCGCAGAGCATGAAGGCATGAAAGGGAAATCCGCGGTGAAATGACTTGTGGCACTCGAAAGGAAAAGGCCTGAGCGGTATGAGCACGATCCGCCCACAAAAGAGTTTCATCAACAGAACTCAATCCAGATGCAATGGCCCAGACACCACGCGGTATTTCAACGAGAGGGTGTCGAGCAGCAGACATGGCAGATTGAATCAGGCATCCACATGCAAAGCCACGCCATAATCGCGAAGCCAGACCGCCAAATCATCGCGGACCACTTTCCCGCTTAGATGGATTTCGTTGGGGTCGACCCTGTTCAGACCAATACTTTGCAATTGAGGGTGGAAACCAATTCGGTCGAGAACATCGGCATGCTCGCTACGCAATGATGCGGCGCCATCCCAACGAACGAGGCCATCTTGCCGCGCCCAGGACTCAAGCGAGTAGAGGACATTTTGCGGCACTGGCGTGCGGCTGCACTCTTTAAGTAATTTCTGAATCACATCCAAAGTTTCGCCCTCAGCGAGTGCTCGCTGCAAACTGCCCGGAGTAATGCGGTAGTGATAGAGGCTGTCCGTTTTTTCGCGGTCGCAAAAGCGATCTAACTCATAGACTAAACCATGCGAGCGAGTGTCTGGAAAAAGCACGACTTCAAAATCAGGGTTCACGACGATGCGGCCAGCGGCTTCTAGCTCACGGCCAGGAATCATCTCCAGAAGTTCAGCGCCCATCGTCGAGAGGCGAATGGCCAGCGCACGGCCCGACTCGTCATAAGCCATATCAATGATGCCGAGCAAGTAAAGGTACTTACGAACCCAAGTAAATAAATTCCAGGGGAGCGAACGCAAATCACCAGACGAGCGCACAGGGAAGGAGCGCGATTCACCGTTGCGGCGGGCTTGCATGCTGAGGCCACCCAAGTAGTGATTGCGCACGACAAAAGGCAAGAACATGGCGTCGTACCAGACATTCGGCTCAAGGCGTTTGAGGTAACGCAGTGCCGTGCGACGCATCGGGACTTGATGCGCCAAATCTCCAGGCAAATCGCGATCTTCTACAAGCCAGTCGAGCATGACGCGCTGTTTGAATTTAAGGGCTTGATTGAGGAAATCAAAACCCGCTGGCGTGACCGAGAAAGTGCGCTTCCCCGTGCGGTCAATGAAGCCATGAGCCAACGCGAATTTATATTCGAGCTCAAGAATTTCAAAGCGACGAAACTCACGACCCGGATTAGGAATCAAACGCTCGGCGATGCGTTTGCCCGTACTCTTAAAAATGGTGCCACTTACGGTGAAGCGCACGCTTTCCCCCTCAACAAAGGAGGCAAATCTTCCGAAATTTGACACGAAATCAACACCAATGCTCGCCATTGCATCTTGTGAGATTGAAGTCACGACCCCCTCACGGCGCAAATAAGAGAGCACGCCCTCGTCAAAGAGGGCAATGACTTGCCCGCGTTGGCGCAGTCCAAAACTTTCAAGGTCAAGCTCACCCACTGTACCGAGCGTCGCGCTTTCAAGCCCCTCAAGCAAGTTTTGAAATGACAACGACAAGCCTTTTTGGTGGTAATCGTGAATGGAGACTATGCCGCCCCATTCGCTTGCAATCAGGTGATACGCCTCTTTCAGCTCAGGGCTGAGGGCATCGATGCGAGCCAGCATTGCATTATCGTCAGCCAAAAAGCGATACATCCGACGCGCTTGCTCAGCTGGCTCATCTTGACCCTGGCGACGGAAGGCACGCTCAAGCCAGCCACGCAAGGTCAACAAGCCACCCGGTTCACCATTAACCTTTGACGACAGGTCAAGGGCATCATGGATTTCAATCGGAATACCCCACAACTTGCGCTCTTGCCCTGAGCGTACTCCTTGGGTGACGGCCACCAAACCTCTATGCACTAACTCTGTGAGCGCCGAGCGAATCAGTCGGTTTTCGACACCATTGCAATTGGGGTCATGCTTGACGCGGCCAAACAAAATGCCCTCGCCGGGGTACTCACATATCGCCCGGAATACAGGGTCGAGCGTTTCATCGAGTTGCGCCCTTTGCGCTGAAGCGGCCATCGGCGTGCTCATGCGCTCAATAAGTGCAGCGAGCAACTCTGCACGAGCCACTGGAGGAGTTGAGTCGGCATGCCATAAGGCATACAACTCAGCCAACTCGGTCGTGGAGCGTTTTGCCAAAGTGCGCGCAAGAGAGAGATGTGCCATTACTTTATGCAAGAATTCGCGAATGCTTGATCGAGTTGGGCGATGAGAGCGTCGCCAGAAAGAATTGCATAGGCGTAGCCTTGCTCGGTAAGGAATCGTTGGCGGTTTTCAGCAAACTCTTGATCTACGCTTGCCTCGCTCACAACGGCATAAAAATAGGCACTTCGCCCATCGGACTTAGGACGCAAAATACGGCCCATGCGCTGCGCTTCTTCTTGTCGAGACCCATAGGCTCCTGAAATTTGAATCGCCACAGAAGCATCAGGCAAATCAATTGCAAAATTACCCACCTTACTCACGAGCAAAACTTTTTCACGCCCCTCTCGAAACGCGGTGTACCACTCTTCTCGCTCCGGATTAGGCATTTTGCCTGTAATCATTGGGCAGCCCAATTCTTTTTGCAAGTCACGCAATTGATCCAAGTATTGGCCAATAATTAAAATCCTTTCGCCTTGATGTCGCTCAAGCAGTGTGTAAATGACATCGGTCTTTGCGGGATTTTCAGATGCAATACGGAATCGTGCGCGCTTGCCAGAAGCAAGATATTCAATACGCAAATCCTCGCTCATCGAAACTCGAATTTCAGCACAGTAAACCGAAGCAATGAAGCCGCGGCGCTCAAGGTCTTTCCACGGTGCGTCGTAGCGCTTTGGCCCAATCAAACAAAACACCTCATCTTCTTTACCATCTTCGCGAACCAAGGTCGCGGTAAGCCCCAAACGGCGGCGAGCTTGAATTTCAGCGGTGGCGCGAAAAACAGGCGCTGGCAGCAAATGGACCTCGTCGTAAATAATCAAGCCCCAGTCGCCTGCCGCAAACAGATTAAAGTGCAAAAATTCTTCGCCCTTCTTCTTACGATAAGTAAGAATCTGATAGGTCGTCAAGGTGACGGGACGGATCTCTTTTGAGTCACCACTGTATTCGCCGATGTCGTCTTCAGTAAGGTGTGTCTTTGCGATTAACTCGCGCTTCCATTGACGCAAGGCGACCGTGTTTGGCGTTAAAACCAAGGTATGAGTACCCACTTCGGCCATTGCGGCAAGTCCAACAACCGTTTTACCCGCACCACAGGGCAGGACGATAACGCCTGAGCCGCCTAATGCTGAGCCACCTCGATGAAAGGATTCTACGGCACGCGACTGGTACTCTCGCAGCGAAAACCCGCCCTCTTTTTCATTCCGCAAGCAAATTTCGAGAGGGCTTCCGTCAACATAGCCTGCGCGATCATCAACAGGGTATCCAAGCTTGATGAGGTGCTCTTTTACTAAACCTCGGCGACCGCGCGTGAGTTGGCCTCGCCCCATTTTCTGGTCGACAGCCGTAAACTGAGAAGCCAATTCGGGGTCATGAAGCAGCTGGCCAAAAATATCTGGGTCGGTCGCCTCAAGACGCAATTCACCCGTGCCTTCGTCGCTAAACAAAGCAAACACTCCACAACGATTAAACCAACCTTCGATTTCAACCGAAAAATTACTCGGCACTCCATAACGACTTTCTTTTTCCAAAAAAGCCATGACCTCGTCGGCTTCAAGCCCTGTGGCCGAAGCATTCCAAATCGAAATTGGCGTGACCCGATAAGTATGTAAATACTCAGGTGATTTCACCAACTCCGTAAATGGCAACAATCCATCACGCATCTCCTCGAATCGAGGGTGCGTCGTCTCCATGACGATTGTCATATCGCCTTGGAGAATGAGTGGTTTGTCGGAGTCAATCATGAGACGGCTCGCCCAGTGCGGGATGACCTTGTTGCTCAAAGTCATTTCCGCTATGGGAGAAACCGTCCATTGTAGACGCAATTCGCTCAGCCTCCAAGGGGGTCAAACCAGTAAATGGGCCTGAAATCCGCCAAGAGCCACCTCGGGCGACCAAGCCGCAAAGTGGGCTCCACTGTCGAATGGCAGCAGGAAGCCGGCGCATGACCTCATCGAGCCGTAGCCCCCCCATGCCTAGGGCAAGAGCCGTTTCAAAAACCTGGCCCAATGCAGGCGTTGCTTCAAAATGTTGGGCCAAATGGCTGATCTTCATTTGCCCCAAATAGGGCCAAGCGAGCCCTCGGTCTTCCAGGGGCATTGCCGCGCGACGCCAACCCAACCCAGAGCAACGGGCGCAAGGCAACATCAACTCTGGGTGCGGAGAAAAAGTAGCACGCCCCTTACATTGTGAGCAGGCGAGTCGGCCCTTAGCCTGAAGATCTGTGCGACTCAAACCTTGAACGCGCGCATCTTCCGTCCGGAGAAAATGCTGTATGAGCGCATCATTCAGGCAAAGCGCATCGCGCAGGGTTCCCTTATCGGAGACGCGAGTCGGATAAGACCAATCGGTTAATTCGAAAGCCAATGGGGTTTGAGCAGAGTGCTTATCCAAGCCCTCGGCATCGCTCCAGCGCCAAACGCCATGCCGCCCATCTTCGAAAGCATCTGCAAAACGCTGAGACACCTTACTTGGCAAGCCGGCGAGCGGCTGAGCAGCGAGCATGACGACGCCATCAAGAGGAGAAAGGAGCCATCCAACAAGATGCGCACATCGCGCTGCAAGTTCGGTTAACTGCCCGATGGTTGTGACTGCAGTAGCGCGAAGAACACCCGTCGCCGAAAGCAAATCAAGGCTTGCCTGAAATGAATCAGAAAATTTTTGTAGATGCGTGAGACTTTCTTGGAGTGGAAGTGCAAGCAACCCCTCTTGGGTGAGGCCACCGATTTGTGCGACAACACCGCGACTCCGTATCTCACAATCACGGCATGCATCTGCGTGGAATTTCCAGATTGGTTTATCAAGCTGCCCTGGGGCATAAATCCAAAGATCACCCTGCCCAAGCAGTTCAGCGTGATGTTCTAAATCGCGCAAACGGCCTGGAGCGTCAACATCAAGGTGCAAGTCGATGCGATCGAGCCAAATAGGATCACCCGACATGACGGGCACCTTATTGGATATTTTCACGCGTTGCCCACCACGCAAGAAACGACGAAAACCTGCCGCATGAAGCAAACCTACTGCGTCGCCCGAAGCGATGGAACTCTCAAGAGGCGTCGCGTAAATAAATTCTGAGCGGTCTCCTGCGGTAGCGCGCTCCAGAGCATGAGCACTCGACATGGCTTGAACCGCAGTCAAAAAGTCAGGCCATGGGCCTTCGCCTTGACATGCGGGGCAAGTGGCTCGCCCATGTTGGCGCATGGCAGCCTTTAAAGGAGCATCCAGCCCTAATACAGAAATCAAAGGAGTGCGAGCCGTTGGGACAACAGGCCATGCCACGGGTGGTAGCAAAGTTGTGCTCGCCACCTGAGCAGGCAAGGCATCCACAAGCAAGGGTGAGCGTGTTGCCATCTCGCGCAAAAGGTCTTCCTCAAGGCGAGCACGGGCTGGCAGGGCAAGATTCTCGGCGATGCACTCCGAAACGGGCTCGGATAGGGAAGATATTTCTGGGGGCTGAAGAACTTCCTGACGGCTGAGGCGCAACCATTCAGCCGTTGGCGTGCTTGCGTTTTCAAGCCCCGAAGGCGCACCTTCAAAAAGCAATTGACCGCCCGCTGGGCCAGCGCCTGGTCCAAGTTCAATCAGCCAATCCGCACTTCGGAGCAAGACCTCATGGTGTTCGACGACCCAAAAAGAATGACCTTCCCTACAAAGAGAGCGCAGCAACTTAACGACTCGCATGGCATCAGGAATAGGCAAGCCAAGACAAGGCTCATCAAGGAGAAACAATTGCGGTCGCCCTAATCGCGCGCTCGCCAAAGCACGCGCCAAGGCCAATCGCCCACGCTCACCTAGGGATAGATGGCGGCCGCGCTCACCAAAAGTGCGTGACCCTAGGCCAAGCTCGCAAAGATGCTTCACCAAAGTGCGCAAGCGACCATTTTGGGGTAAGCGTTTTTCAAGGCCACTAAGCGGGGTGGTTAACCACTGGCGCAACGAACGCGAGCGCAAACGCAAGTCGAGCAAATCTTGGCGCAGACCCAACCCAGAACAATGACCACAGGGGACACCGTCGCTTGCGGCGCCATGCCCCGCGCAAGTCTGGCAAGCGCCTTGGTTGGGTCGTGCGACAAAATCGGAGGCCGCCAAGCCGCGGATGCGCCCCTCTTCCCCTTGGGCGAATTGTTCACGAATTTCAGACCAAGCGCCGGAAAGGGTGGCCACCGTAGACCATGGTGAATGACCTAACGCCCGCTCAAGTAAAACACGGACGCCACCCATGGGCAACTTGCCCTCAAAACCTTCGCCTGAACGCAATCGCGGCAAAATCTCATGTTCAAGCAGCGTCGTCTTTCCGCTACCGCTCACCCCGCAAAACGCCACGAGGCTGCCCATTGGCACATTTAGTGCTGGAACGGAGAGGTGGCGCTGCACCAAATCGACAAAATCAATCGTCCCGAGATCGAAGAGCTTCGTTTCGAGAAAAGGCACGGCCAGTTCGGCTTTGGGCAAATCGCGGCGAATTCCCTGAGCCACAATTCTCCCGCCCTCTGGGCCACCCCCAGGCCCCAGGTGAAGCCATTCATCAGCGGCTTCTAAAAATTCTCTGGCTGGATCTGCGGTCAAGACAGTATTGCCTTGACGCGTCAATTCTTGAAGCAACTCTGCCAAATCGCGTCGTTCTGAACCATGTAAACCCATGCCTGGTTCATCAAAGAGGAGCAACTGCCCCGTGCGAGCTTGAGCCAACCAACTCACCAATTCAAGACGGCGGCCTTCCCCCAGGGAAAGCGTGCCTAAAGTTCGATTCGGAGACAAATGTCCCAAACCCGTGCGCACCAAAAAGTTTAAGCGCCGACTCGCCGTGGACGGCGTGGAATTCGAAAGCGAATCGTGCCAATCAGAAAGCGGAGCTTTGCACCAATCGGCCCAAGCGCGACCCTCAATTAAGACATCCCTGCAAGCGGCCGCATCGTCTAGGGAGAGCAAAACCAAACCTGCAGAATCACGCCTTGGGACTTCGCCTTCACATTGGGGGCAAGCCGCAGACCCAGGAATCAAAACCGGCTGAAACGAACTCACCTCAATGGAAAAAGGCGCACCACGACGGAGAGCTTCAGAGAGGGTTTCACGCAAACGCGCTAAGGATGAGTCACCCTTCCACTTAAACCGATCCAGCAATAACTGAGTGCCTTGAGGAAGAATGGCCGGGGCCTCCTCTAGGCGCACAAGGTTGTCACCTAGGCGAGCACGCGTCCAGCCAGAGAGAAGCAAGGATTCTGTAGAGGCAGTAGAAGCATCAGAAAAAAAGTGCACACGCTCGTTTAGCGGCCATTCTATAGATGCATTGAGCAATGCCTCCAGTTGAGGTTGCTGCCATTGATGCTGACAATGTGGACAACAACGCTCGGAACAATGCGCCCACGCCTTAGCCAGGAAAGGCCAGAGATCTAACACGACCCCCACTTCAATGTGCCGCCGCTTACGCGGGATTTCGCCCGCTGAGGCTAAAGTTGGTGGCAGCCCCTGGATGTTGTCTGCGATGGGCTCTAGCCAATCTTCCGCACCGCCGGGAAGAGAATCCGGATGAGACAAAAGCGCGAATCGCCGACTCGCAACTGGCTCTAATGTGCCAAACAGGAGCGCACTTTTTCCAGCACCGCTCGGCCCGTGGATTGCTGTCCAGCGACCAAGCGGCAAATCCAGGTCGAGTTTTTGCAAGTTACCCGCGCGCAGGCCACGCAAGCGCAAGTCCCTCATGGAGCGTGCTCTCCGAGAGGAGGATAATCGCCATCGCGGCCAGCGAGGAGCAGCTCACGCATTTCGGACATCAAAGCGGCGGGGCCAGCCAGAAGATTGCGGCCAAACAACCAATCGCCACCCGGCTGAATGGTGTCAACGAAACCTCCCGCCTCTCTGACAAGCAATGCACCTGCGGCGACATCCCATGGCGCAAGGTGCAATTCCCAGAAAGCGCCGAGGCGGCCCGCCGCGACATAGGCCAAATCAACAGCAGCCGCTCCCATGCGGCGCACGCCCCTTTGATGCAGGAATAGTCTTTGGAAATTTTCCAAATTATTATCCATCAAGGTATGCCGGCGGTAAGGGAATCCGGTGGCCAACACAGCATCGCCCAACAGCTCTGCGTCGGAAACACAAATCGCACGGCCGTTCAAAAACGCGCCCCCGCCCTGAACGGCTGTAAAAGTTTCATTGAGCAAAGGCAGATGAACAACGGCAACATCCGGTTCACCTGAAGTGATGCGCGCGATTGATACGCACCACATCGGCAGCCCGTGGACAAAATTAACTGTGCCGTCAAGAGGGTCGACAATCCAGGATGCCCCCATTTCGGTTGCATCTCTCTCAAAAACGCCTTTTGCGTCCTCTTCCGCCAAAACAGAATCACCGGGAAAGGCCTTGCGTAATCCCCTCAAGATTAAGTCTTCGCTTGCCAAATCAGCAGCCGTAACCAAGTCACGGCGAGCTGATTTGTGCGAGACATCCCCAGCGGACAAATGGCCGAATTGCTCAAGCAGCAAAGCACCCGCTGCCTCTGCAAGACGCACCGCTACGGAGAGGGTCAAATCTAAGGGGTCGTCCATTTGCTTAATACCTCTTTTAAGATGTCTTCTTGCATTTTGCGAAAACGGCGGTTGTTCGTGCGCGCCGTATTGTCTTTTTCGTAATTAACGACAATCGAAAAAAGAAGGACGGTTTCATCGTCTGGTGCGAGCATATACCCCGTCAAAGAGCTGGCTCCCGTAATCCAACCAGTCTTGGCTCGTACGCGATTGGGCTGAAAGATTTTATCTCGGCATAACTTACTTAAATGGCCTGGCTGGCCAGCTATGGGCAAAGAGTCAAACAACAAAGCGGCTTCGCTTTGCTCGCCCATCTCGCGTAAGAGCTGCACCAAAGTTGCAGGCGCGCACAAATTCACCCTGTGAGTCGAAGAGCGGGCCATGCCAGAACCGTCTACCTGCGAAAACGAATCGGGCTCGATGCCCACGAGAGAGAGCTGTCGCTTCACTTCGGCCAAGCCTGCCTCAAGAGATCCAACGCCAGCTTTTTCCCGACCGAGGGTCATGAGCAGAACCTCCGTCAGCGTGTTGTCACTGTCACGATTGGCCACTTTCACCGCCTCGGCCAAATTCCAAACACTTTGGAAACGAAAAAGGGGCTTTGCCGCAGCCCCCCAAGGGTCAGGCTCTTGGGAATTCGCAAACCGCAACTTAGCAATCGCCACTCCACGCCGCCGCAAAGAACGCAACAACCATTCGCCGTAAATGCGGCTCGGGTCTTCGACAGCAACCCGCACCGCGCCTTTGGATTTGTTGTCCCACTGAACAAGCAACTCGTGGTCGGGAGAAGTCCACCAAGCCGAAAGCCCTTTTTTGTTTTTCCGCTTGATGCGCACGCCCGCATCGGGATAGACACTCAAACGGTCAGAAACGCACTCGATTTGAAGGCATGAGCCTTCCAGCATTAATGCGCCTGGAGGTGCGCAATATTCACGGTATTTCTGGTTCGTCGGCCACAATGAAGGTCGGCCCGATTGAAATGCGCGGGCATCGATGACTAAGGTCTCAAATTTGCGATGAGATGCCGCGAGCAAGGTCTCGGCTAAAGCAGAGGCAAATTCTTCAGGTGGGTCGCGACTCACCAAACGCCTCATCGAAGGGTCGCCATTCCCGTAAACGCGCAACTCAGCACCCTCAACGCGAGCGCAAGTTTCCCAGCGATAATCCGAAGGCAAGCCGAGCAATACTGCGGAAAGCGTTAGCAATTTATTGTTGGATGCCAACACACGCTGCACTTCGCCAAAGTGGTCGTAAACGAGATCACCTGCCAGCGTTTCGATGCGAACGGAAACATCAATGTCCCGCTCGGCATGAATCGGCCGGACGATGGATTCTTGCGACACGCCGCTGGAAGCGAGAAGCAAGACACACGCGCAACGAAACAGCATCACTCTAGGTGCTTGCCCGTTTCAGACCACCAATTCAACCACAACTGCCTCAAAACTTGCCGACGCTCTTCGTTGGGATCTAAATCATTACCGATGATGTGTCCTGTGGCAGCCTCAAGGCCCTTTCGAGCCATTCGGAATCGACTCCGGTCTGCTGCAACAAGTTGCACGAGGAGAGCCTCCACATCAGCCCGTACCGCAACACGCGCCAAGGCCTGCAAAGCATCAACGGCCACAGCAGGGTCTGAATGATTCAACAACCCATAAAGAACCGCGCCCTGCCCCGGTTGCAGGCGT
This sequence comes from uncultured Planctomycetales bacterium, assembly GCA_964584805.1. Lineage (GTDB taxonomy): Bacteria > Planctomycetota > UBA1135 > UBA1135 > UBA1135 > JABHIE01. The sequence goes on from CAZPAY010000015.1 coordinate 29,383, forward strand.
GAGCCCAATTCCATCAGAGCAACTTGGACCACGCGCATATCGGTATCGCTCAAGGCCTCGCTAAAAACAGCAACCTCTTGTTCAAAGTCAATCCGCGACAAAAACTCTGCACCCCGTAGACGAAAACTGGCTTCGGGGTGGTTCAGCAAGAGATCCTTGGCATCGCCTTCGTTCTGTGGCTCACCCATTTGGAAAGCTTTCAAGCGCTCTAGGGAGCGACGCTCGCCTTCCCCTAAATCAGATTGAGCGAGCGCCTGTTCCAAGGCGGCCGTTGCTCCAAGCAAATCACCTCCTCGTTCACGCATTTGGGAAGCAGCTTGCCACCAACGCGCACCTTCTGGAGGGTTGGATTGAGCAAGGCGCTCATATGCCTCTGCGGCTTCAATCCAGCGCTTATCATTTCGGTGCAAGTCGGCCAAAGCCAGCAGGACATCCGCGGGTGGCGCACCACCACCAAGAACCGCTTCGAGAAGCATCGAGCCCTCAAGCCCGCGGTTAAGTCGCTGCAAATCTTGCGCAAGGTTCACACGCAACAACAAGTCATCGGGGTGCACCGCCAGCAATAGCTCGCGATATCGTGCGCTCGTGTCGACATCTTCCATTTGCACAGCGGCATCCACCCGCCGATACATCCAGGCTTCGTCGTGATCGTTGTCCATTGCCCATCGGTCAAGGCAATATGCGGCTTCTTGCCAAGCAAGCCGCGACTCAGCATCATCAGCCAAGGCCAACCAATCACCTGCCTCCGTGAGAAACAGGGCGTCAAGTGGATCACTCAAATCAATCGACTCTGGCCCGCTCGCGCATGACGGGAGCACAATAGCCAGCAATACGGCGAGCATCGAAAATCGAGAACTATTCATCTTTCCAGAGTGAGAGTTGATGCCAAAAATCGGGGAAGGATTTCGTAACACAAGCCGAATCATTGACACGCAAAGACGAGGCGACCAAAGACGCCACACCAGCAGCCATTGCAAGGCGGTGGTCATCTGCAACATCATAAGGTTCGGGGGGAGTCATTGTCGGGATTCCGCCACCTGGAAAGTGGAGAGAATCTGAAGCAGCGTCATGCGAGGCTTCCTGACCCAGATGCCGCGCTAAGCGTAGGCTGCCTTCAAGTCGATCCGACTCTTTGTGCCGCAGGCGCTCAACACCGTCAAGCCGCAAACCAGCAGGCAGATGCATCCCTAGGACGGCCAGTGCTGGGCCAGCATCCGGGGCGGCGTCAAGATGAATGCGCAATGCCTGCAATGGAGAACGGCCAGAAGCAAGAATCCAGTCTTCGCCATCAGTACGCTCGCGGCGCAACAAACCTGCTGCAAACAATTGCTCATGCAAGGAAGTTTCTGGATGTGCGGGATACAAATGAGGTGCACGACAACGGCCGCCCATCACAATCAGGGCTACTAAGAAAAATGTCGCCGCGCTGGGGTCAGAAGGCACGCGCCATTCTTGAGTCTCTGAAAGCGCCAGTTCAATACAACTTCGCGTCAACGCCCAATAGCCAACTCCTGGAGCTGCTTCCACCCCCGCAAGCGATAAGGGGGTCACAAAAACATCCGTGCGCCAAGCCGAAGCAAGAGCCAAGCCACTCAAAAACTGACTCGTAACGGTTGTTGGGGCCACCCATTTGCCCGCTGGCAATCCTTGTGCGCGAATCCGCAAACCATCGCCAGTGGGAAGCAAATCAATCTGGCAGCCGCGCTCTCTTAACCACTGATACAACTCGTTTTGAGGACGCTCCAGTAAGCGAGGTGTGGCCCGCACAAGGACATCTGTATCACCGGTAGCGAGGAACGGCAAAAGAAAACGAAAGGTGGACCCTGCAGGCCCTGCATTAAGTTCCATGCCGTAAAAGCGGAAAGGGCGAGGGATGGGCGTGACCTCAACTGATGTGGCAAAGCCCGTTGGCTCGGCCAGCCCCCCACTGGAGTTTTGCGAATCGAGAGCACGAAAACGAGCGCCCAACCCCTCTAAAGCGGCCATCAAGCCACGCGTGTCATCGCCATCGCCGAGTCCACAGATTTGAGTTTTGGTCTTGTCGGGGCGAGTCGCGGCAAGCATAAGCAAACGCTGGGAAGTCGATTTGCAGCCGGGAAGCTGCAAAGCGAAAACTTCCTGCGGATTCTGCATTGACACAGAAGAATTCTAACGCCGCTTTGATTAGAATCTGGGTATGTCTGCTACACTCGCACTTGATTCCACCGGCGGTTACGTCGGCGGCCTCGAAATCCCAGGTTGGGACCTCTTCTACAAGGGCAAGGTGCGTGACCTGTATCGTCACGCCAACCACCCTGGTCGCCTATTGATGATTGCCACCGATCGGCTTTCTGCATTTGATGTGGTCATGAATGAGACCATCCCAGACCGCGGGAGGATTCTCACTTTTATTACCGAGCATTGGCTCAGAGAAGTCAGCGACTGGATGCCCGCCGCCCGCATCACATGCGAGCCGAGTGAGGTGCCTGACTTGCCTGCCGAAGTTCATGATGTACTGCGCGGCCGCATGACCTGGACTCACGAGGCTGACCGCGTGAATGTAGAGATTGTTTTGCGCGCCCACCTGGCCGGCTCTGGTTTCCGTGAATACCGGGATACAGGCCGTCTCTGGGACATCACCGTTCCCGAAGGGCTTGACAACTCTTCCAAGCTTCCGGAAGTCGTCCTTACGCCTACCACTAAAGCTGAAAAGGATGAACCGATCACTTGGGTTCAAGCCGTTGAGTTGATTGGCGATTCGGCACAAGCTGACCGCATCCGCGAGCTTTCTTTTCGGATGTTTCAAGAAGCCGCTACTCGCGCTGATTCGCGCGGAGTGCTTCTCGCCGACACGAAGTTTGAGTTTGGGCGACTGAACGGTGAGCTCGTCATTATTGATGAGGTATTAACTCCTGACAGCTCACGCTATTGGCCCGCCGATCAAGTCGTACCTGGCCAAGAGCCTCCTAGTTACGACAAAGAGATTGTGCGGCAATTCCTTCGTAGCGTAGATGGCTGGGATTTCAAAGCTCCACCTCCCACCATTCCTGCTGATGTGATTGCCCAAACGCGCGACCGTTACCTTGAGATTTGTCGCATCCTTTGCGGCACTGTGCCAGAAGGCCTCTAGCGCGCCAAAGCAATCTCAAGCAGTGCCAAATCAGCTGGCGTTACTCCAGCCAAGCGCCCCGCAGCCCCTAGGGTTTCGGGGCGCGCCTCATTCAAAACAAGGGTGGCCTCGGCGCGTAAACCACTGACGGCCTCAAAATCAAACCCTTGAGGCAGTTTCATCGCCTCACGCTCATGCCCACGGTCGACCCAATTTTGCTGACGCTTTGCATAGCCCTCGTAAAGGATGTCCGCTTCTAGAGTGACCTCATCTGCACGAGTCAATTCAAGGTCACGCAAGGCCGGCGCATTTTCATAGAGCTGCGAGAAACAGGCATTCGGACGGCGGAGCAAGTCAAGCAACATTACTTTTCGTCCTTCCTTGCGTGGCTCACCGCACGCTTCCGTTTGGGAAAGAAATTGGCGCGCACGCGTTAAACGCTCACAACGAGCTTCAAAGACACTTTTGCGGTTTGCGCAACACAATCCGAGGTCCATTGCATGTGGCGTCAACCTCAAGTCAGCGTTGTCATGCCGCAAAAGAAGGCGATGCTCCGCGCGTGAAGTAAACATGCGGTAAGGCTCATTCGGATCACTCACGACCAAGTCGTCTACCAGCACGCCCAAATAAGCCTCGTGGCGCGCAGGCACCCAAGCATCAAGCCCAAGTACGCGGCGGGCGGCATTGACCCCTGCGAGTAATCCTTGGGCGGCGGCTTCTTCATAGCCGGATGTGCCGCATATTTGGCCTGCAAGCCAAAGCCCGCTGACATCACGCACCGCCAAACTACGCCGCAAGGAGCGAGGCGCGACAAAAGTGTATTCGACGGCATAGCCTGGCTGCACCAAAACCGCCTCTTCCATCCCCACGCAAGTTCGCACGAATTGCTCCTGAATTTCTACAGGTAAAGAGGTCGAAATACCGTTGGCGTAAAGCAAGGGGCTTTGAAAGCCTTCCGGCTCCAGAAACACCGTATGGCCCTCTCGATCAGCAAAGCGGACGACCTTGTCTTCCAACGACGGGCAATAGCGAGGGCCCTTCCCTTCAATGCGCCCAGAATACATCGGTGCATGCGACAAATTATCGCGTACGACTTGATGGGTCGACTCATTGGTCCGCGTCAGCCAACAGGCCAACTGCCTTTGAGACAATTCTTCCGTTAAAAAAGAAAATGCGACTGGCTCTGCATCACCCAACTGCTTTTCCATTTTTCCAAAATCCACACTATCACGAGCAATTCTAGGAGGGGTGCCTGTTTTAAGACGACCCAACGGTAGCCCCAACTCACGCAAGCTTTCACCAAGCCGTTGAGCGGGTGGTTCGCCCATACGCCCACCTTGTATCTGCTCGAGGCCCCGATGAAGGACGCCGTCCAGAAAAGTGCCTGTCGTTAGGATGACTTCCGAGGCGGTCAAGCTCTTGTCACCAGCTAGCCGCACGCCGAAAACCTCTTTTTCGCGAATGAGCAAACCGACAACCTCGGCCTCTACGACTTCGATCCCATCTTGCTGAGCAATTAGACCTACAATGGATTTTTCATATAGATCGCGGTCGCATTGAGCTCTAGGTGACTGGACGGCACGCCCTTTGCTCGTATTAAGAAGGCGGAATTGAATCCCTGCTTGATCCGTTGCCTGCCCCATCAACCCTCCCAGAGCATCGACTTCACGGGCCAGCTGCCCTTTCCCTATTCCGCCGATGGCGGGGTTGCAACTCATCCGCCCTAGAGCTTGAGCATCTTGTGTCAGCAAAGCCACCCGCTGCCCCAAGCGAGCGGCAGCCGCAGCGGCTTCAACACCGGCATGGCCACCACCAACAACGAGAACTTGGTAATCAGGCGATTTCATGAAAAATGCGGGGCGGTCGCGCCATCCCCGAGCCGTTATTCTAAACGCCGTGCTTCTTTGCTCCCTCCTTACATGGGCTTGCGCTTTCTCGCCCTTACCGCTTCAAGAGCCGACACCGGCGAATGGACTGCATCGGCTAGCGGCTGAGCTTACCCACCGCACGGCTGCTCGACGCGCCGCGGCGGAAGAGGCCTGGAAGGTGTATTTCCCTAGCTTTCACAAAGGCGACCGCGACAAAAGTCTACAGCGGCTTCTTTTGACTGCTCCTGAGATTCAAATCCCTGCCCTGCAATGGATTCGTGAACAGCTGGCCAGCGACAGAAGTACACCACCACCAGTCCGCAGCGCACTCACTCTCCTTGAGAGGGTAATCGACTCCGCCGGGGCAGAAGCTCTATTTGAATTGCTTCCGCTTCTTTCTTCTGAAGACGCACCCCTTGCCTTGCAAATCTGCATCCAAAACGGCACAAAATTCCTGCACAAACGAGCAGGCCGCTTCCTGGCTGGCGATGATGTGGTTTTGGCTCGTGCGGCGCTACTTTCCATTGTGAAAAATGCTGATTTGAGCACGGCAGTTTCTAGCCTTGCTGACATCCCAGCAGCCGCCGTGAATTTGGCCACTGCTGACGCGACCCTGGAGCGACTCACGAATCGGCCCTCTGATTTTCAATCATTTCTCCCTGAACCCTGGCTTGAAGATGGTTTTTGCACGCCCATCAAGCTAGCCCAGTTTTGGGAAGTTCATCCCGACAGCCGTTCCGAGGATTTACTCCTTAATTGGTTTTTCAATCCGAATCAATCCTTCGCTACACAATTGACTTTCCTCAAAGCGATCGAAGCCAATTGTGCGGCCTTCCGCTGGAAGAAGACGACTCGAAAGCTTTCGCCCCTCTTGCGAGAAAAAAAACCAGGACCGATTGCCGACGAATTAGCTTGGGCCCTTCACCGTCTTGGCGAAAAAAACGGTGACAAATTCTTGCTCAGCGGCCCCAAAGAGCGCGTCAAGCTTAACCCAGAAGATTGGCGCGCGCGGCTGGCGCTGATGCGTATCGAAGTCCAGTTAGGTGTTTTCAAAGATGCCTACAAAAATGCTCTCCGCAGCATTGACAAGCTCGACGGCACTCGGGATATGCGCCGAGTGACTCAACAAGACTGGTTCTATGCAGCGCGCGCCGCCGCAGGCGCTCATAAGGCTAAGCAATTAGAAGTATGGCTCCTAAATGCCAAGCTTACGCCTGAGCAGATAAAAGTAGCTCGCAAGTTGCCTGAATTCGAGCGGTATCTTGGCAAAGGTGCCATTGGTGGTTTGCTCACCGTACGCTAGAATAAGCGGCTCGATTCAACCGAAACCCTACTTGAACAGTGTCCATTAAGACCCCCATTACGATTGAGGCTACCGCACTCGGTGCCTGCCTGCACAAACTTGCCTTCACCGTCCCTGCCGAGCGTGTTTCGGCTGAACTTGACAAAGGCTACAAGGCTTACTCCAAAGGCATGAAAATGCCTGGATTCCGCCCAGGTCATATTCCGGCCAATGTTTTGCGTCAGCAGTTTGGCGACGGCCTGGTGGAAGAAGTCAAAGGCGACTTGTTCCAAAGCGTGATTAATGAAGGTCTGCGCGAAAACAAAATCGTGCCCATGCGCCTGAAAGATTTTGAAGGCGACGACATTGAAGTCGCTTTCGACACCGAGCTTTCTTTTGAAGTTGTGGTTGAGTCTTTTCCAACCGTTACACTGCCTGAATGGTCTGAGATTGCGATTGAAGCTGGCGAAACCACGCCTAGCGACGAGCAGCGCGCTGATGCAGTCAAGCAAGTCACGGAAGGCAATGTTCAGTTCGATGAGCACGAGGGCGGCCTCGAGGGCGAACTTTCCGCCGAGTGCAACCTCACCTACCACTACGAAGATGATGCCACCGAGACGACAGAAGGTGTCAAGTTGTCGATTGGCCAAGCCCTCTACGGTTCCGAAGATGCGGTTTACGACAAAGCTATGGCCGGCGCGAAAGCTGGCGACAAGATTGAGGTCCCTGTAACTTTCAACGAAGGCTTCCAAAAAGAAGACTGGGTTGGCAAAGAAGGCAACGCCCAAGTCGAGATCCTCAAAATCGTGAAAAGCCGCCCCGCCACAATGGATGAGTTGGTCGAGCAATTCGCCATGAAAGATGTCGAAGAGCTTGAGTCGCGCATTACCGAAAGCATTGAGCGCGAGAATTTTCAACGCGACCAAGACCGTCGCCTGTTTGATGCACTTGAGAAAGTCCATGAGCTCAACCCATTCAGCATGCCCGAATCGATGATTGAGGAAGAAGTTGCCGGCACCAAGGAAAATGCGAAAAAGCAGATGGTGCAACAGGGCATGCCGGAAGAAGAGGCTGAGAAACAAGTCGAGGCTCAATCTGACTCATCCGCCGATGCCGATTCTGCCGAGCGCAAATTGCGGCACTTCTTCATTCTGCGCGAAATTGCGCGGGCGGAAAAGATTCGGGTGTCGTCCAAAGACATGAATCAGCAGTTCCAGGCACTCGCTTCCCAGCACGGAGTTGAGGTCAAAATGCTCAAGAATTTCTACAAAGAGCAGAATATGACCGAGGGCATGCAGTCTGAAATCCTTGAGGCTAAGACGCGCGGCCACCTCCTTGCCCTTATGGACAAGCACACAAAAGTTGTAGCGAGCGCTTCCGCAGAATAGGCTTTCATTCATGAGCGAACTCGCCCCCGACACCCAAGGCTTCTCCATCCCCTATGTCATTGAAAAGACAGGGCGTGGTGAGCGCACTTACGACCTCTATTCGCGTCTCATGGAAGACCGGATTATCTTTATCGGCACCGAGGTCAATGACATGGTTGCCAATGTTGTGGTCGCGCAGCTTTTGTTCTTGCATAAGCAAAACAAAAACCAAGATGTGCAGGTTTACATCAACAGCCCCGGTGGTTCCGTGACCGCTGGCTTGGCGATGTATGACACCATGCAATACATCGATTGCGATGTCGCCACCTACTGCATTGGCCAGTGCGCATCCATGGGCGCTGTCTTGCTCGCCGGTGGCACGAAGGGCAAGCGCTTCATCCTGCCAAATTCGCGCGTGATGATTCACCAACCTTGGGGTGGTACACAGGGCACAGCCTCTGACATGGAAATCCAAGTCAAAGAAATTCTCAAGCTCAAAAAGAGCCTCAATGGCATTTTGGCGCACCACTGCGACAAGTCGGTCAAAGAGATTGAAAAGGCCACCGATCGCGACAACTTCCTCTCGGCCCAAGAGGCGGTTGACTTTGGCTTAGTTGACCAGGTCATCGGCGGCGTCGAGTAAAAAGTCCTTCCCCGCGATACCCCACAAAATGCCATTTGTGGGGTATCCTTATGTCTAGCCCTCATGACTCGTAACGAACGCCCTGGAACCGAACGCTGCACCTTTTGCGAAAAGGTGCGCGCGCAAGTTGAGCAACTCATCGCAGGCCCTCCGGGGATTTATATCTGCAATGAGTGTGTTGAAATTTGCAACTCTATCTTGCACGAAGAGCATCGACGCGTCGAAACGACCGCCGCTGTCGAAAACGCACTCCTTGATGGCAAGGTCATGACCCCACGCGAGGTCGTCGAAAAACTTGATGATTATGTTTACGGGCAGTCTGACGCAAAGCGCGTCTTGGCCGTAGCCGTGCACAATCATTACAAGCGTTTACAGGCTGCCGTCGCCTCTGAAAAAGAAGGTGCCGAGCGCCCCGACTGGGCAGATGTTGAGCTAGAAAAATCCAATGTCTTGATGATTGGCCCGACCGGTTCAGGCAAGACTCTGCTTGCGCGCACTTTGGCGCGAGTACTCGATGTGCCCTTTGCAATCGCCGATGCCACAACGCTAACCGAGGCGGGCTATGTTGGTGAAGATGTCGAAAACATCATTCTAAAATTGCTGCAGGCCTGCGATTACGACATCGACAAAGCACAGCGCGGCATCATCTACATCGACGAGATCGACAAGATTTCTCGCACGACTCAAAATGTTTCCATCAGCCGTGATGTCTCAGGTGAGGGTGTGCAGCAAGCACTGCTCAAAATACTCGAGGGCACGACAGCGAGTGTCCCACCCCAAGGTGGTCGGAAGCATCCTGAGCAGCAATTGCTCCAAGTCGACACTTCTGGCATTTTGTTTTTGGTGGGCGGTACATTCTCGGGCATTGAAGACATCATCGGCCACCGTATCGGCGAGGGTTCCATTGGTTTTGACCACGGCGCAGTCGAGGGCGAAGATGTCGCAGACCTCACTGACCGTGAGCGATTAATCCCCCATCTTGACACCAAAGATTTGATTGAGTTTGGCTTGATTCCAGAGTTCGTCGGTCGACTTGCGGTGCATGTACACCTACACGGCCTTGGCGCGGAAGATCTCGTCCATATCTTGACCGAACCCAAAAATGCGCTCACCAAGCAATACGGAGCCTACTTTGGTATGGAAGGCCACGAGCTGGCTTTCACCGACGAGGCTCTCAAAGAGATTGCCTCTTTAGCATGCGCCCGAGATACGGGCGTGCGCGCGCTGCGATCGATTCTGGAAGACACGCTTCATGATTTGATGTTCCGTTTGCCCGATTTTGAGGGCGACGCCCACCGCTTTGTGATTACAGGTGAGATGATTCGCAACGGCAATGTCAATGTCTTGCTCGAATCCGTGGGCGAACACCGCGAGACAGCCTAGTAAACTCTCGCATGCTGTGGTTTTCCACTCTCCTCCTTGCGGCACTTCCGCAAGCTGCCGAACTTCCATTTTCAATGGACTTGCCTGCTGATTATCTGGCGTTTTCAGTCCCTCAAGGCCAACAAAGCGTTTGGGTATCCTCCCGGGCAGACGGCAAGGCTCGTTTTGAACTTCGCCATTATCAAGTTGCTGTCGCCGGAGCAAGCTCAGAAGGCATCGCAAATGATTTCCGCCAGAGACAATGGCTTCCTTATCTCCAACAAATGAAGCAAGAAGAAGGGCTCGCTGCTTGGCAAGGAGAATGGTCGGGTGAAACCAGTGCAGGCAGCATCATCCACATGATGAGCGAAGGGCGCCAGTCGACCATTTTGCAGCGCGTCCTCTCGAAAGGTGATCGCCTCACTCTCGCAATCTGGGAAGGCCCCGCTGTAGACGAATCAGAGGCTGCAACTGCCCTTGACTCATTCCAAGCCCCATTGGATTGGCTGCCTTACTCACTCACCACTAAGGATGAGAACAGAGGGCTTGGGCCGATGGCGACGATGACGCCGTTTCCTGGCAGACTCGAAGTAAACCTCAATCTCCTCGGCAATAAACAGGGTGAATTCCTTTGTGAAATTCAAATCCAAGATGCGCCTGAAGCTTTGCCTCCTTTTCATTGGCAACTCCCTTTGCGGTCGAAATTGATTACGAAAGGGCCTCGCCACATTCGATATGTCTTGACGGAAGACAGCCTTCTCGACACCGGGATGATGCGCCTCGGCTTTGCCATCGCCGCCATCAACCCCGATTGGCTTGCTCTCCCTGAACTTGATTTGTCCGGCGGCCCTCTGCTCCCCCCCAAATGGTCGCTGAATATTCAAGTTGCCGCACATCTTGGGGTCATTAGCGTCGCGGCCCCCACCGCTATCGAACAGGATGTAAATGATGGCTCCTTCCTGTTTCATTTTGAATCCCCTGCCATTGGGCATTCTTGGCCTGTCTTCGTTTCCGGGCCATTCTTTAAAGAGGATATCGGTGGCTTGCCCATCTACCTCAGAAAAGGGAGTCGCAGCAAGAGTTACAAACCCTTCTTAGAAGCTTTGAATGGATTTGCGGAGGCCACTGAGCTTTGGCTGCCCCGCTCGACGGCCAGGTGGAACACGACTACTTTCGCTGGTTCAGGGACGCATTCCTTCCCAGGCTTGTTGCTTCTCGACGAAAACGAAGATTGGCTCACCAATCCGCTCGATGCGCAGTGGCAGGGGCTGTCGCGCCGCACGGGCATTGCACGCCTAGCTGCCGCACAAGTCTTCGGCACTCGCTTGAAAGGTTTGGGCTCCGCCGCACCTTTCCTCAACGCCGCGCTTGCTGAATTTGCGACCTTTCGCCTATTACTCGCTACGCAAGCAAACGAAGATGCAAAGGCGCTCACTCAAAGTTGGACCAAACACGATTTGTCTGCTGGCAAATTACCGCTCCCTCTATCCATGACACCACAAGAAGATTTAACTGGCCCGCAACGCGTCCTCAACCGTGGCGCACTTGTCTGGCTAGCAATCGAGCAGGCTGCCGGTCGCACCACTCTTGATGGCATTTTGGCAGCCTACCTCAGCGAAGGCGGGACTTTCACAACGGAAAAGCTCCGCTCCGCCCTCGAACAAGCCACGGGGCGCAGCTGGATGCCCTTCTTTGAGGCACATATCTACGGAATAACCCCACCGCCTTACCCCAAGTCATGACCCTTCGCATTCACTACCACCGAGACTTCGACGGGATGGCATCGGCTGCGATGCTGGCGGAGGCCTTAATCGACACGGGTCGAGAAACCGAGATTGATTGGCTTGGTTTGAATTTCGACAAGACCCTTGACTGGGAAGATTTCTCGCTCAATATGCGATTCGCCGTGGTGGACTTTCATTATCACCCGCGCGCGTCGTATTGGTTTGATCATCACCCAACGACTTTTTTAGATGAGAATCATCAAGAGGCTTATGCCGATTCAGAGACCATGCGCTTTGACCCAGAGTCGCCATCCTGCCCGCCGATTATTGCGGCTCATTCCGCTGACCATTGGGGCTGGGAAATGCCCGAGCGATTTGCTGATTTGATTCATTGGTCTAACATCATCGATTCGGCTGGTTTTGAGTCAGCCGAGCAAGCGCTATTCGGCTTTGAGCCTGCGATTCGTATTAGCCGCGCCTTAACTTGTTCACCGGATTATTCTTTCCATGACCGCATGGTCGGTTGGATGCGCAACCTCAGTCTCGAAAAAATTGCCGACAACCCTCAAGTCGACAAATGCTTTTCGCGCTCTTGCAGTAATCGCGACAACGCTCTTGAAAATTTTACACCTAATATTCGCAGACAAAACGAGCGGGCGTTGATGGCCGATTTGCGCTCCAAAAAGATTCGTCGCGATCGGTTCGCACCCTTTTATTTGTATCCTGATATCCAATACAGCATCACGGTTTTACCCACGCGGGCGGGTGTCCATATCACGATTGCGTCCAACCCCTGGAATCGCCCCACGGGTGGGCCCCACTTGGGCGAGTTGATGAAAAAATACGGCGGCGGCGGGCATCTTGGTGTCGGGGGCTGCAACCCTCCTGACGAAGAAACCGCAATGGCCTGGGCCAAGAATTTATACGAACTTGTCGCAACTCCTTAATCTACCCCCGACCGAGTGGCCCGCTTGGTTCAAAGAGCGCGGTGTCCCCGCATTTCAAGGCCGCAATGCGGCTCGTTGGGTTTTTCAGCGCGGCGCTACCGATTGGCAAGACATGACCGATTTGCCGGCGGGTTTGCGTGACGACTTGGCGCTTGATGCACCCTTGCTGTCGTCTACGGCTGAAACGGAAAGTGGTGCAAAAGATGGCGCGGTGAAAACGCTCATCCGCTATCAAGATGGTGCTTCTGTTGAGGCCGTCCATATGCCGGGCACAGCGGGCCATACGATTTGCCTCTCGACTCAAGTGGGTTGCCCCGTGAAATGCCAGTTTTGTGCAAGCGGCCTTGATGGCCTTGAGCGCAACTTAACTGCAGGCGAAATCCTTGAGCAAGCCCTGTGGCTGCGACACCGCTACGGCTCTTTTGACCGCGTGGTCATCATGGGCATGGGTGACGCCGGCTTTAACCTTGAGCCAACGCTACAGGCTCTTGACACGCTCATGGCTCCCGAAGGCATGAGGATGGCCGCCCGTCGCCTCACACTCTCCACAGTCGCTCCAGCAGGCTGTTTGCCGAAATTCGCAAAGTGGGGTCGCCAGGTCAAGTTGGCGCTGTCTCTGCATGCGACTACCGATGCATTGCGCCACGAGTTGATTCCAGCTCTTGCCAAGCGCTCCATTGAAGAGACCCTCAAAGAGGCCGATGCTGTCTTTCGAGCAACAGGCCGCGAATACACGGTCGAGTATGTTCTTTTGGCCGGTGTCAATGACTCCCTTTCCCAGGCGGATGAGCTCCGACGCTTACTCCACGGCCGCCGTTGTTTTGTGAATCTGATTCCCTACAACCCAGTGTCTGGCCTCGGATTCCGTCGACCCGATGGTTCACATTGCCAAGCCTTTGCCGATTTACTTGAGAAGTCAGGCTTGCCCGTGAAACTGCGCCTGAGTCTGGGCCGATCCGCAGATGCAGCCTGTGGGCAATTGCGGCGCCGAAAAGCAAAGTTGGGCTAGCGAAGGCATCAGCGCGGCTAAGATTCCATGATGGGTTTCTTGCTCACCATACTTCTTCCCGCTTTTTTGCTTATTTCACCCATCGGTGGTGAAGGCGACCCCTATACCCAAAAGCACTTAGCCACGGCCAATCGTCATTATGAGGCGGGCAACACGGCTCTCGCTATCGCTTCCGTGCGCCGCGTGCTTGAGTTGCATGACCAACATCTGGAAGCGCTTGGGCTCTGGGCGGAATGGTCTCTAGAAATCGGTAATCAAGACGAAGCCGTTTACGCGATGCATGCATGGATGCGTGCGGTTGATTCTTTTTACAAACCACCCGTGAGCCGTAAGGAAATCAAAGCCATGCACGAGACTCTGCTTGAGTTCGACCCCAAAGCGGATGAGCTCACGAAAATGCGCGAAAAACACCTCAAAGCGCTTTTCAAGCTGGCCAAGGAGCATTTCAAAAAAGAGCGCATGCACGCTGCGCTTAATGTCTTAGACGAGTTGTTACGCATTGAGCCCAAGCACAGTTCGGGCAAAAAGCTCAAAAAGACTATTATTCAAAATGGCTCAAATGATGTGGCCGTTGCCGACGCTTACGCTGGCTCTGACCCACTTGAAGGCGTAGATCCCGAATGGTTGGCGGAAGAAAACCCTAAGCATGAAGACTGGAAGCATGCCTGGGAAGAACAAGGTGAAAACTACACCTACAAAACAAACGCTGGGTATTTGGTTTTAAAGACTTCCAGTATTGCGATGGAGCAAATGAATCAAGCCTATCGCCATTTTTTCCACTACAAAGTTGACGGTGGCCAAACCCCACGCGTGACTGTCCATGTATTCAAGAATCGCGATGAGTATCTCAAACAGGGCATCGGCCCCCCTATTGAGTGGTCAGGCGGTCACTTTACCGGATCTCATGTTGAAACTTATGTTGGCGGCACATCCGGAAAAGAAAACATCCTGTCGATGTACAGCACGCTTTTCCATGAAGCCGCGCACCAGTTTGTCGGCTTAACCGGCAAGGGTGGCGTGCCTGGTTGGCTTAACGAGGCATACGCAAGTTTTTTCGAAGGCACAACGATTTTGTCCAATGGAAAAGTCCGCTGGAACGAAGTCGCGAGCCATCGACTCTTCCCCCTCGCGGATCGCATTGAAAAGGGCTGGATGAGCGACTACAAGGATGGCGTCCGTGACCGCGACGGCGAGTGGGCAAGCCCTGAGCGTGCACCGAGCCTGCGTGTTTTGGTTGAGAATCAATACGGTTGGGGCCCCCCCTGGTATGCACCAACTTGGGGCGTGGTTTATTTTCTTTATAACTATCGCGACTCCGAAACAGGCAGACCGGTTTATCGTGAGGCCCTACATAATTATTACCTTTCGGGTGCCGCGAGCCGCGGAGTCGAGCAGCGCGTCGAGCATTTTGAAGACCTAGTCCTTAGGGGAAACGAGCTCTCGCCCGTCCAAGATATCGATGCACTCAATGATATTTGGGGTGAATGGATTCTGCAGTTGCGAGACATCCAACTCGGCAAGGCTGACGCGACAACTTCCGCGCTAGCGTTTGGGATAAAGGCGTTTACGCGCGAAGACTACGACCTTGCCATGGAGCTGTTTGAAGAGGCGCTTCTCCACGCAGCCGATGACCCCAATGTATTGTGGGCTAGTGCTCAATGCGTCCATGCCATGAAAAACCTCGACCGCGCAGGTGCGCTTTACCGCTCATTCGCCAATGAACTCGAGTTGCGAGGTGAAGCCGATGCTGATGAGCGTTATAAAAAAGCCGTGGAGTGGGTCAAAAAATTAGACCCAGCCGCCCGTAAGCACGCAAGAATTAGAAATGACACATCCGAGACGGGCGTTGCACTCGCGCAAGATTATCTCGATCGCGGGTTGCCACTCATGGCACTTGAAACCACTCGCCAAGTGAGCGCAGGCTTTGCCTCAAAGAAAGCTTTAGAACTCTACGCAAAAATCACCCGCGAGACGGGAGTCAGCCTCGCCGCATGGAAAGTCGCCTTTAATGAATTCGACATGAGCGGTTGGTCCACAACAAACGGCTACTCGGCTTACGGCGGAAAAATCAAAGCGCGCATCGAGCTCGATGAAGAGATTTCAAAAGTGGCCGGCGATTTCCTCACTCGAGAGCTCACTTGCGAAACGACGATCCAAGCTGACTTCTCACTTGAGTGTGAAATGCGCTTTGGCGATGACGCCAACCTCATGGGTCTGTGTTTCGGCTACAAAGACCCGAACAACACGCACGCGGTCATGCTGTTGCCAAAAGGCTTCCTCCAAGTTGTAAGCAAGCACGGCGAAATGTGGGACATCTTGCAGCACCGCCAAGTCCAATTCCCCAAGGGGTGGCAAAAACTTCGCATTGATGTCGTCGACAAAGATTTAGATGTTTACCTAAATGGGAAATACTTATCGCACCTTGAAATGAGTTCGCGCGACGCGTTACGGGGTGGTTTCGGCCTCATTACGGGTACCGGAAATGCTGAATACCGTGGTATCCGACTTTTGGCGCGCGACCCCCATGACCCCGCTGCACGCATGGAAAGAGATATGGCGCGCCAAGCTCTAGAAAAGGACGCAAGCCTACGCGCACCCGGTGTGTTTTCCGGTTTCAGCCCACCAGAACCTACTGTCGACACGCCCTTTGTTCAGGGCAAGTCCTTCCGCCTCAAAGACAAAATCGGTCGTCCCGTGGTGTTGATGTTTTGGTCACTTGCACAAGAAAAGGTCATCCCAACGGCGGCTTATTACGCAGAACTCGCCAAGCGCTGGGGTCCGCAAGGCTTTGAATTCTTAGCCATCATGGACAACTCGCATGACCCGCTTCAGGTGCGCCATGCTTTGCAAAAGCACCCCATGCCAGGCGTGGCAATTGCGATTGACGATATGGAATTGACGACCCACAATGATTTCAATGTCCTGGGTGGTTCCAACGGATGGAATTTACCCCATGTCTTAGTGCTTGATGTCCACGGCAAAGTCACCTGGGAGGGCGACCCAAACCTATCCTCAGGAGTTGGTTGGATTCCCGGTACAGCAACCCCAGTTGACCGACCACTCGAGACGCTCTCATCAAAGTACCACCTCGAAGAACTCTTCGAGCTACAAGGCACTCTTGCCAAAGTCGAAGAGGCACAAGCGGCTGGCGATTTGCGTCTCGCCCTGACCTTGGCGGCACCACTTGCAGACCTCGACGCAGATTTTGACGCGGATGTCACCCGTGTGCGCGAAATACGCTATGAAATCCTGGCAAAGGGCGAAAACTTACCTCAAGAGGCCATGTCGGCGCGTGACCGTGGTTGGCCGCTAAAAAGCGCTGCCCTTCTCAAACACGCCATCGTGGAATTCCCAGAAACGAGCCTCTCCGATTTAGCTGAAGTGCGGCTCAAGAAACTCGAGCGACGAGCCGACTATCGCCAAGCCAACCGCGAGTGGGCTAAGCTCAAGAAAATCGTGCGCGATGCGAGTCGAGGAAAAATTGAGCAGGCGACCATCCGAAGTGAGTTCGCGCTCCTCCGCACGGCAAAGCCCTGCGCCGAAGTTGAATCGGCAATTCAAACCCTGGAACAAGTGCTAAAAGAAACAGGCCCCGAGCAATTGCCCGAGGCCTGGGAAGCGCTACAACCAAAAGTGAATTAAAGCGCGCTCAATGCCTTACGAGTCAACTCGAGGCATAGATCTGTGTCAGCATCAGTAATGGCCAAGTGTGGGCGGAAACGCACTGTGCGCTCGCCTGAGCTCAGACCAATCATGCCGGCGTCCATCATGGCACCGAGCAGTGCGTTGCGGCTATCGCCATCTGGCATATCAAACGCCATGATGAGACCGAGGCCACGCACATTGGTGACATTGCTGAAATCGGCTGCGATTGCCTTCATGCCTTCAATCCAGCGCTCACCTTGACGGGCGGCATTGGCCATGAGGTTGTCGCTCTCGATGACTTCAAGCACTTTAGTAGCACGCATCATGTCGACGAGGTTGCCACCCCAAGTCGAATTGATTCGACTGGATGTCTTAAAGCAGTTGTCAGGCACATCGTCGATGCGCGAGCCGGCCATGATGCCGCACTGCTGCGATTTTTTACCAAAGCTGAAGATGTCAGGCTCGACACCGTAGTGCTCCCAAGCCCAAGTCTTACCTGAGCCGAAGAAGCCGGTTTGAACTTCATCGAAAATCAGCAAGCAATCGTGCTTTTCGCAACGAGACTTAAGTGCGGCCAAATACTCAGGGCGGAAGTGACGGTCGCCACCTTCGCACTGCAGAGGCTCAATCAAGATGCACGCGATATCGTCACCATGCTGATCAAAAGCGGCGTCGATTTGAGCCAAGGAATCTTTTTCGGATTCAAGAACCGCATCTGGGTTGTCAAAATCAATCGCAGGTGCATCAACGCGCGGCCAAGTGTCAAACTTAGGGAAGTAAGCAACCTTATCGACCAAAGTGTTGGTTACGCTGAGTGTGTAGCCCGAACGACCGTGGAAAGCCTTTTTGAAGTGGATAACAAGCTGGCCAACATCAGAATCAACGCCCTTAGAGCGGTTGCGGCGGACCTTCCAGTCGAAGGCCACTTTCAGTGCATTTTCAACGGCAAGTGCGCCGCCGTCAACGAAGAACATGTACTTGAAACCATCGGGCATCGCGGCCTTGCCCATTGCGTCAACATACTCGGCCATCTGCCAAGTGTAGAGGTCAGAGTTAGCAGGCTTATTGATCACCGCAGTAGCGACTTTATTGAGCCACTCTTGATCACAAAGGGCTGGGTGATTCCAGCCAATTGGGGTCGAGCCGAAGCAGCCAAAGAAATCAAGATACTCGCGGCCCGTGCGGGCATCGACGAGCTTGGCGCCTTTGGAATTTTCGAGGTCAAGGACGAAAGGGTAGCCATCGACAAGAATCCACTTACCAAGGGATTCATGTACGTCGTTGGCGGCGATGGGAGCGTTAGGGCTAAGAGTCATGTTCACGGGGTCATTCTACCCCCATCGCGGCGTTTGGAAAATCAACGCCCCGAGAGAGGAAAGGAGGGATTCCGCATGAAACCGGTCGGAAACACGCAGAACGAGTAAAGCCGCTGCCCGCGGTGCGCCAGCGCGCAACCACAGAGAATCGGCTATTGGATTGACAAAAAGCGCCGGAGTGACGCCTTCGCCACTCTCTAAACCACCTTGAATCAAAGTAGCACCCCCATCAAGCCAAGAATGCGAAAAAACCGCGCCAGAGACTGGATTTAAGGATGCCATCCGCTCGCGTAGCCTGCGAATCAGCCGAGTATGAGCGGTTTCTTCCACGAGGATGATTGGGGCGGCTGTTGTGCCCCAGAAATCGGTGCATTCGGTCAAAATCGCCTTGGCGACCATGGCCTGCGCATCGGTAGCAGCCACATACCAAACGGCACGCGTTTCCGCATCTTGGGTGGGCTGATTATGCTGTGTGCAATTCATGAGTCAGAACCTCCGTCTTCCGCCGCAAGCGCGCATGCAAAGTCAGAAAGATTTTGCGTGGGTGTACCGCCATGGCGTGAGGGCTCGGGGGCAGCTTATTTTAGTCGTTGCGGCTGAACGGCCGGCAGATAACGACCGAGCGCCAGGTTTTGCGCGCGTGGGTTTGTCGGTTAGTAAAAAATACGCCAAGTCGGCTGTCGTGCGAAATCGGGCGCGCCGCTGCTTTCGCGAATCGTTTCGTCTGCTTCGCCCTCGAATGCCTGCCATGGATTTCATTTTGATTCCGGTGGCCGCGCCTCGCTATGCCTATTCGATGCCCGAGGTGCGTACTGAGTTGAAAAAGTTGCTGCCAAAAATTGAGCGAAAGTGGGCTCGCAAGCTGGAACAACAATCAGACTGATGATTGCCTCTTTACTTGCCCTGCCGGTGCGCTTTTATCGCAAGTTCATCAGCCCGATGCTCGGCGGAAGTAAATGTCGCTTTCACCCAACCTGCTCAGATTACGCACTGGAAGCCTTAAAGACCCGTGGTGCGTGGGTTGGCTTCTGGCTAGGCCTTTGGCGCGTGTTGCGCTGCCAGCCTTTTTGCAAAGGTGGTTACGACCCGGTTCCTCTAGGTAAGTCGAGAGGTTGCGATTGCTCGTGCGAGACAGAAAGCTCAGTCGAGAAACCTAGCGAAGGCCACACGCCTTAAGCGCGCGGCCACGCACCGATTGAGCGCGCACGCGTGCTTTATCGGCACCCGCTTTCAAAACGCTTTCCACATAACCGGGGTTAGCGATTAACTCAGCACGCCGCAAACGAGCCGAAGCAAAATGCTCTTCGATGCCCTCACGCACGCGTGCTTTGAGATGACCGTAACCCGGAGCGCTCTCGCCACCCGCTTGCACTTTCGCCTTCCAGTCGGCCAATTCGTCAGCCTCTAAAAAGAGCGCCATCAAATCAAACAAGAAAAGCTCGTCTGGGTTTTTCGCCTCTTCGGGTGGACGAGAATCTGTAACGATGCGATTCACCAACTTTTTCAGAGGCTTACCCTCAAGAAAAATCGGGATGGTATTACCGTAAGACTTAGACATCTTTTGCCCATCAAGCCCCGGTACTTTTTGCGCCGCTGTGGTCGCCGCCATTTCCCACTCAGGGCGGCGAAAAACTTCTGAATCAAAAGATGTATTGAAATGCGTCGCCATATCTTGCGTCATTTCAACATGCTGCACCTGGTCTTTCCCGACAGGGACGAGATCCGAATCGTAGGCAAGGATGTCAGCGGCCATCAAAATCGGGTAAGAGAACAAACCGACATTAGGCTTAATACCTTGGGCGATTTTATCTTTGTAACTGTGGGCGCGCTCAAGAAGGCCCATGCCAGTTACCGTAGCGAGTAGCCAGGCAATTTCCGTGACCTCTGGCACATCAGACTGGCGAAAGAGCGCCACCTTTTCGGGGTCAAGGCCGAGCGCCAAATACGAAACCGCGACATCAAAAACATTGTCGCGCATGGCTTGAGCATCGCGAAGAGTCGTCAGCGCGTGGTAATCCGCAATGAAGTAAAACAAATTTGCATCACGCTCTTGAAGCGCAATGTGCTGCTGGATGGCACCAAAGTAATTACCGAGGTGCAAAGTGCCGCTCGGCTGAATCCCGCTGAGGATGGTGGTCATACGGGCATTCTAACTTTGCGCGGGGGTCGGAATAAACTCAAGCGATGCGGAATGAAGAAAGCCACCGAGCTCGCGCTCGGTGGCTTGGGGTGGGGATAAGGTTAAGCGTCTTAAAAGATCACAGAAAGGCCTATGAGGAAACTCCAGCCCGAAGTCTGTTTCTCATAACCCTCAGGATACGAAGGAGGATCTTGAGGAACAGGTTTACCGTCAAAGGTATCTATAAAATCATCGCTAGTTCGAGATTCATAATTAAATGAATACTCGAGCATAACGGATTTAGTCAAAAACTGAGAGAGCCCGGCCGATAGAGAATAGCCAGACAAATCATTTTCCTTACCCGTCTCTAGACCGTCCTGGTTGCCTCGGGAATCATATTCACGATTAACTGATTCGTTGCTTCCATAGAAGTCATATGACCCCTGCAACCAAGGAATGAGCGCACCTTCTGTAAGGAAGTAATAGCGTGAATACAGGCCCAACAGATTATTGGAAACGTCGCCAGAGTCATCAATCAATCCGTCAAATCCAATATTATCTATTGTTGCGCTACCATGCTGATAGCTTACTCCCAGCTCAACATGGTCGGTCAGCAAGAACCCATATGAAAGATCAAAAGACACAGAGGAGATTTCTTCTGTGCCGTACTCTCCAACAGGATCTTCTGTATCCGATGTACTTCCCTCTAACTCCGACAAATCGAAACTAAGACCAAGTCGATTCATTCCTGAACGAATGCCGCCTTCCTTTTCAACTCGTAGAAGAGACTCGAGGTCAAGTTCGCCTGAGCTCGATGAGGATTGGCAAGAAGTCAGGAATGCAATGGCCAAAGAAAAAAGAAGTGTGTTTTTGTATTTCATGAAAAGATGGAGCAATATCTTTACTCAAGACACATCATAATAAGCACGCCTTCAATTCTCAACTAGAAAAATCGACCTTCTTGATAGGCCTAAAAATGGACAGCCAGACCCAACATCAAGTTCATATTCAAACGGCCCTCACTCATTTCTTCTCCTGCCCAAGTTCCGAAATCAACTCCGTACTCGACAGTCACGGACTCAGACAATGGGGTTGAAAGGATGGCCGCGCCATCGACTTGCCCCATATTTGTTTGGCAGGAAAATAATCCCGTCAAAAGCAAGAGGGTGATGCCCCGGAGAACAAAGCGCACATCACACCGCATGAGAAATATTGAGATCAAATGCGACCTGCAGGCCGTCCAAAAAGAGGGCGAGTCGGTCGAGAGTAGCTTGAAAGCCGTTTTGCCAGGACTCTTGATTGGCGCCGGTGTTGGGCGCGGGCGCAAGGGTGTCGGCTTGGGCTAGAGCATGAAAGTAGCCGTCCCAAACGGTCTCGTCGGCTTGACGAGAAGCGCACCAATTCTCAGCCCAATAGCGGGCGACCCCTTCGATGGCCCAAATGGCTCCGAAGCGCGTCTTGCTATCGGCGAGTAGTTCAAGCAGGCCTTCGGCGGCAAGGCGAGTTCCAGGGAGAGCGTGACCGAATCCCTCAATACGGTCATGCTCGCCACAGGAAGAAAGAAAGTCTCCGAAGAGACGCTCGCTGTCGGGGCAACCGGCATCGAGTGGGCGGACGGCTTTGCGCAGGATGCCATACTCCATGGCAAAAGCGCGCAGGGTCGTCGAGCGACTGCCGCTGGCGTGAATCAGCGACCAAATGGAGTGATTGCAAGCCGGGTGGGCCTGCAATCGACTCTCAAACTCAGCTACGGAGGGGTAGGTCACCGACCTCTATCGGATGAATGCCCCCTACTCTTTAGGCATTTATTGGGGTAATCGAGACTTCTCAAGAGGTATGATGCGCCCATGCAATTAACTAACATTGAGACCATTCCGGGCAAAACCATTGTCGAGCATTACGGCTTGGTGCAAGGCTCGAGCATCCGTGCAAAACATGTCGGTCGCGATTTTGCGGCTGGGCTAAAAAACCTGGTTGGTGGCGAGCTCAAGGGTTACACCGAGTTGCTGCAAGAGTCGCGTAATCAGGCGCTGCAGCGGATGCTAGAGCAGGCGCGTGAGTTGGGTGCAAATGGCATCGTGAATGTGCGTTTTGCGACCTCGTCGGTCTCGGCCGGTGCATCAGAAATGATGGTTTACGGCACTGCTGTATTCGTGGAGTAGAGCCTTGGAAGACTTTTATGAATTGGGCTTTCAGGTTGCCCTGCCGATTGTTTTGCTCTTTTTGGGCTGGATTGTCGGTCGCAAACGCGAAGCTCGGCATTACCGCGACATTAACGCACGCGAGGTCGCCTTCCGGTCAATTCCGGTGACCTCGACCAAGACCTTGCCTGATGACCGCCCCATCAAAGAGGCCAAATTGGTTTATGGGTCGGTTGTGATTGCGGTGGATTATTTCAAGGTGTTTACTTCGGGTTTCCGCAAACTCGTGGGCGGCGAGATGCGCGCTTACGCGCCACTTCTTGACCGCGCACGCCGTGAGGCAGTTTTGCGCGCCATGGAGTCGACACCCGATGCCGATTTGTTTTTGAATCTGCGGGTCGACACTTCCAAAATTTCCGGTAGTGCGCAAAAGATGGGTGCGGTCGAAGCGATTGCGCATGTTACGGCCATTCGATATGAAGTTTAAGGAAAAGCCACTCAACCAATCGGCAGACGCAAGTCGCGGTGGGCCGGAAAGTTGGCGAGAGCGTTTTTCTGGTTGGATTTCAGCCGTAGTGACGCTTGCTATTCTTGGCATTGCGACTTGGGGTTTTTCTTATGCGCTCGCCTCCTTTGTGCCGCCGTCTTTTGAAGCGCAAGTGTTTCAATGGGGCGACATCTTTGGCGACGAATTGCCAGACCATCCCGAGCATGAGCGTGCGCAGCGCATTTTTGGCGAGTTGGTGGCACAGGCGAATTTGCGCGACTTGCCTTTCCGGCTAAGCGTGGTTGACATGGCTACGCCCAATGCATTCACCGTTCCAGGTGGCCGCATTTTTGTCACGGATGAGCTCTTTGAAGAATGCGAAAGCAACATCGGCCTCGCTTTTGTGCTGGCTCATGAACTGGGCCATCAACGCCATCGCCACACGCTCAAAGGTTTGAGCTGGGCTTTGCTTTCCAAATCAGTACTACGCATCCTTGGGATAAATAGCGGAGCCAACCTTAAATTGGCCTCGAGTTTGCTTGGGTTAAAATTCTCGCGCAGTCAAGAAATCGAAGCCGACGACTTTGCTATGGAATTGATCCAACGCACTTACGGCACAACCGAAGGTGCGCTTGAACTTTTTGAAAACCTCGTCACCACGCAATCGGTTTTCCAAAAAGAATGGAAGGGGTTTTTATCCACCCACCCAGACATGGGTGAGCGGATAAAGCGTTTCAAAAAGCAATCGCCTTAAACCTCGGTCGCCTCTTCCGGGATGTAAACCTCACCACCGAGTTGGGCAAACTCACTCGATTTGTCCCCCATCGCCTCGCGGACTTCTTCGGTGATTTTCATCGCGCAAAACTTAGGGCCGCACATGGAGCAAAAGTGCGCGACCTTGGCATTTTCAGCCGGCAAAGTTTGGTCGTGAAAATCGTAAGCCGTGACCGGGTCCATCGACAAACGGAATTGGTCGTGCCAGCGGAATTCGAATCGTGCGAGGGAAAGGGCGTCGTCCCAATCGCGAGCATTAGGCAGACCTTTGGCGACATCGGCTGCATGAGCAGCAATGCGGTAGGTCACTACGCCCGTTTTGACATCATCACGATCGGGCAAGCCCAAGTGCTCTTTGGGCGTGACATAGCAAAGCATCGCGCAACCCATTGAGCCGATATTGGCGGCGCCAATGGCCGATGTAATGTGGTCATAGCCAGGTGCTACATCGGTCACGAGCGGCCCTAATGTGTAGAAAGGAGCCTCAAAGCAATGCTTAAGCTGCTCATCCATATTTTCTTGGATGAGGTGCATCGGCACATGGCCGGGGCCTTCAATCATGACTTGGACATCATGCTTCCAGGCGATTTTGGTTAACTCGCCCAGCGCACGCAATTCGCCAAATTGCGCTTCGTCGTTGGCGTCGGCAAGTGAGCCAGGCCGCAGGCCATCACCAAGACTGAAGGTGATGTCGTAATCTTTCATCACCTTGCAGATTTTTTCGAATCCGGTGTAGAGGAAATTTTCCTCGTGATAGGCCAAACACCATTTTGCCATGATGCTGCCACCGCGTGAAACAAGCCCGGTCACGCGCTCAGCCGTGAGCGGCACGAAACGCAGCAAAACGCCCGCGTGAATCGTGAAGTAATCGACACCTTGTTCAGCCTGCTCAACGAGTGTTTCGATGTACAAATCAAGGGTCAACTTTTCGGGGTCGCCATTGACCTTTTCGAGTGCTTGGTAAATCGGCACCGTGCCTATCGGCACGCTGGAATTGCGCATGATCCACTCACGCGTTTGGTGAATATTTTCACCCGTGGACAAATCCATCACGGTGTCAGCGCCCCACATTGTCGACCATTGCAATTTCTCGACCTCTTCAGCAATGGAAGAATGTGTGGCGGAGTTGCCAATATTGGAATTGATTTTAGTGCGGAACTTCCGCCCAATAATGACGGGCTCAAGTTCGGTGTGGCAGCGATTTGCCGGAATCACCGCGCGACCTTCTGCAATCTCGACACGCACGAATTCAGGCTCGACACCCTCACGCGCAGCGACAAATGCCATCTCTTCTGTAATCACCCCTGCTCGCGCCCAACGCATTTGCGTCCAGCCGCGGCTTTCGTCGTCGCGACCTTTTACCCAAGCCTCGCGCAGTTTCGGGATGCCTTCGCGCGGGTCAAAGCCCTGTGGCCCCGTGGTGTCGTAGAGGTCAAAATGCCCCTCGGTGGACAGATGCACCCGCCGGAATGGGACTTTTAGCGCGTGGCCGTTGTGCTCAAGCTCAAGGCACTCTTTGGTCGAGCCGGGCCAGCATTCTTCGAAAGTCGGAATGGAACGAGGAGTGAGCTCACCGCTCTCCTCACGATTTGTGGTTAATGTAGTTTCAGTCATTTCACTTTCCTACGCCGGTACGACCCGGGTCAGGTTCGAGGGGTTTATTCTCAGGCACCCGTCAGCGCCACCCCCAGTGGAACCCTCACTATAAGCCACGATGCGCCGATTCCCTATACTTCTCGCATGACTGCTGGAAAAAAAATTGCTGTGGGGTGCGGTGTCACTCTCTTGTTGGTGGCACTCGCCCTAGGTGGAGGCACTTGGTACGTTTTCAACAAGGCAAACGCGTCTTTTGATGCCGTCGAAATCCAAGCTCGCGCGCATGCGATTTTGCCCATTGCGATCCCAGACCACTGCAAACCAAAAATCAGTTTTGCACCCGATGGTGAGTTTACGACGACCGTTTTCTTCTCCGAGGAAGAAGATCAACTCGTCATCAGCATCACGGGCATGGGTGACGCCCCCTCCGACGATGCCCACTTAAAAATCACGCAAGATGCCTCCATGGCCGGTGGCGGCTCATCACCAAACCCAACTGGCGACAACGAAGTTGAGGTCCTAGAAAAGCGTGACTGGCCTTTTGTTTTCCGCGGGCAGGAGATTGATGCTCGAGTCACGCTTGAGAGCCGACGCGAGATCAACATGGATAGTTTTTACATTCCTATTGCACTTCGAGACAGCCATGCCATCCTGACCATCGCTGCCGTTCAAGGCGCCTTTACTCAACAGGATGTGCTGAATCTCTTGGATACTTTGCCCGCAGATTTTGAGCTTGCGGCGGCGGAGTAAGTTTTACCAGTAACGCGGCTTGCCGTTTTCAACGGTGAAGATGCGCTCAAGTTTGCGCGAGCCGTCTTCAACGAGCCAGTAGAGGCGATTCACAGGCAAGTCTTCAAAGACGACGGGGTCATCGCCTGACTCTTTGCGCCCGTGGGACTTCCACTCGCCGCTCCAATAAAACAATTCGTAAGTCTTGCCTGATTTGACGGTCAACTCAGGGTAGTTGGATTGTGTATCCGCATCACCGTGCTCAGGGCGCAGAGTCGTCATCGCCACAGCGCAAGTGCCCTCGCCGCCATTTAGGATTTGACGCGTGCCGTCTTCGCGCAACAAAAACGGAGCATTCGCAGGGACGAGATCGCCATCGCGCACATAGGCCGGTAGGTAGCAAACCTTGGCGCCAATGCGCTCGAAGTTTGCCGTCATGGCATCGTGGTTGACACGCCCCACCGCGAGGCCAATCCAGCGGCCGCCATTGAACACGGCGAGACTCGCGAAAACATGCTCAGGGTTCGGAGCTTCGATAAGCGGGAAGTGAAAAGTCTTGGCATGCATGTTCTCATCCGTGACATCGG
>CAZPAY010000016.1:0-55675 GCA_964584805.1 uncultured Planctomycetales bacterium
GCGTGAAGATCACTCCAAGCGGCATCGCCTGGAATGGCACACGATGGTGCAAGAATCGCCGTGGCGGCGAGTAAGAAAAAGGAAGTCGGGCGAATTTGCATGAAATCAGCATACCGCCGAGAGAGATAGGATGGGAGTATGTCTTCCGCACTGCGCACCCGTGCCGTTGAGTTTGCCGCTGATGTGCGGGATGCTGGGGGTCGCGCATATTTTGTGGGCGGCTGCGTTCGTGACAAGCTTTGGGCTGAATCTCAGGGCGCGGCAGACTTTGAGCCCCAAGATTTCGATATCGAGGTTTACGGGCTCGAGGCGGACGACTTGCAGCAAATCGTTAAGAGACACGGTGCCGTCCATCTTGTTGGCGCGCAGTTTGCGGTTTTACTCTTGACGACGCCCGATGGGGCGATTGAGGTTAGCCTTCCTCGTCGAGAATCAAAAACGGGTCCAGGGCATAAGGGCTTTGAAGTATCTGCCGACCCACATATGAGCCTTGAAGAGGCCTCCTTGCGCCGCGACTTCACCGTCAACGCCATGATGGAAGACCCATTCACAGGCGAGGTCATCGACCCACATGGCGGGCGTGCTGATATCCAAGCGGGTGTTTTGCGTCATGTCTCACCTGCATTTGCCGAAGACCCACTTCGCGTGATGCGCGCCGGTCGATTCGCTGCGCGTTTTGGCTGGTCCGTCCACCCTGAGACGGCAGCGTTTTGTCGCGGTATTAATTTAAGCGAGTTACCCGTCGAGCGCATGGAGGGCGAGTGGAAAAACATTCTGGAAAAAGGGCAATTCCCAGGCAAAGGTTTACTCGCACTCGAAGAATGCGGCGCACTTGAATATTTCCCTGAGCTCAAAATTTTACGCGACACACCGCAAGACCCTGAGTGGCATCCAGAAGGTGATGTCTTGATTCACACCGCACTCTGCCTCGATGCTGCCGTCGCAAAGCGCAATGAGATGGATGATGTCTTCGCTGAAATGTTGGGCGTTTTGTGTCATGATTTAGGCAAGGCAACGACCACGGAATTTGTCGATGGGCATGTCATCAGTCATCGGCATGATATTGAAGGTGTTGCGCCAACGAAATCACTGCTCGCCCGCTTGAGTCGTCGGGCTGATTTGGCGGGGTTGGTTGTGCCATTAGTTAAATGCCACCTCATGCCTTTTCAGTTCCATGAAATGGGGGATCAATTAACTGATGCTGCGATTCGGCGCCTTTCTCGGAAAGTTTCCATCCCAGCGCTTTGTCGAGTCTCGTGGGCTGATGCCGCTGGCCGAGGCGGTGATTTGGCATGGCAGGATTGGCCTGCGGGCGATTGGCTTTTGGCTCGAGCCGAGGCTATCGGGGTAAAAGACGGCGAACCGAGGCCCTTTTTGATGGGGCGACACTTAATCGAACGGGGCGTTAAACCTGGCAGGAGGCTCGGCCGCATTTTAGAGCAAGCCTATGAGATGCAGTTAGATGGCGATTTAAAAACAGAAGCCGATGCCCTTGAATGGGCAGATAAACGCATCAAGAAATAGGGCTTAATTTTTTCGCGCCATGCGAGAGCCGAGCATCTCGCCTGCGATTGCCGCGACCCAACGACGAGGGAAAATGCGAGCGCTAAAGGTCATCGCTTTGTTGAGCCATCCGTGAACGAAACTGCGCTTGTGCCCAAGTCTTTGCAGAGTTTGCGCGACAACATCTTCTGGCGTTGCCGACTTGCCCGTAACCGAGCCACTTACGCCAGCACGAGTATGAAATTCTGTCTCCGTGTGGCCCGGTGAAACCGTAATCACATCAACATTGTGGTCTTCTAATTCAACTCCAGCGGCCTCGCCAAAATGCAGGTCAAAAACTTTCGTCGCACCGTAAACATTCATCCAGGGTGTGGGTTGATATGCCGCAGCACTCGCAACCACAACCATGCCCCCTTTTCGGCGACGCATCATGGGAGGTAAGAGCGCTCGTGCCAAACGCACAGGCATTTCGCAATTAAGACGCACCATTTCAGACAATTGCCTGTCTTCCATGCCGATAAGCGGCCCCGTTTTGCCGAAGCCAGCATTGTTAACCAACAGCCCGACTTCCAAATCTTTGACGGCGCCCAAGACTTTGGCAAAACCAGAATCCGTAGCCAAGTCAGCAGCCACAACCACAACTCTAGCTCTTTCCTTTTCGCGTAATTCTTCAGCGAGCTCTTCAAGTCGTTCGCCCCGGCGGGCGGTCAAAATTAAATCAACGCGTCGGCGAGCCAATTCACGCGCGAAGCAGACACCCAGCCCAGCAGATGCACCGGTGACGAGAGCCCAAGGCCCATAGGTGTCGCGAAAACTCATAATCAAAGGATAGCTGAAATGTTGCAGCCTAGGGCTCTTTCTGCAAAAAAACGAAGCGTCGCTGACCCCCGGTCTGCGACGCCTCACCTCATAAGAGGGATAAAGTGTGAAGTCGTCCCCCCGGACGAGCAGCACAAGGATATTTACTCACCAAGTTCCTACTGGTTAGCCTAAATTCCCGTTTTTTTTTGCAGTTTTCTTTTCCTGCCGCCAAGTCGTAAAGTTGGCAAATGGCTTCTTCGAGCACCTCCGACAATCAGGCATCTTCGCCTTTGACGACGCTGCCTGGCGTAGGGCCGAAACGAAGTGATGTTTTTGCACGAGAATTGGGCGTGACGCAAATGTCTCATTTGCTTACGCTCACTCCCAACCGGTACCAAGTACCTGCCCCAGATTGTGGCCTCGGCGATTTGGAGGAAGGCGCGCAGGTCCGTATCCGAGCAACGGTTAAAAAGGTGTGGCTCTGGGGGCGCAGTCGCCGTCGCAATTTGTATGTGCAGCTGGCAGATGACACGGGGACGATCACAGCTGTTTGGTTTCAACAGCCTTTTTTACGCACGCATTTCGAGGTCGATAAGGAAGTTGAGCTTGAAGGGAAGGTCGGGCATCACAATGGCTGGCAATTGCTTTCGCCACGAGTGGTTCACAAGGATGAGCCCAGAGATGGTCGACCGATTCCTGAATATCCATCGGCGGATGGCCTTCCAGCAAAAATAGTAGCCAAGGCCGTTGCTGCCGCGATTGAGCAATTGGAATTCCCACTTGAGCATTTGCCAGAGGATTTGCTTTCTGAAATCGCCGTGCCTGCATTGCCGAGGGCCTGGGCGATTATGCATTCTCCTGAGTCGCTTGAGCAACTTGAGCCCGCCCGTCGCCGCCTAGCTTTAGCTGAAATCATTCGCCTGGAATGTCGCCGTCGCATCGCTGAAATGGCACGGCAAGAGCGACCCACGCCGATCCGTTGTTCCGAGAAAGTATGGCAACGCATTTATGCGCGCCTCCCATTTGAGCTGACCGATGAGCAGAACGATGTGCTTGAATTATTGCGAAGTGATTTGGCGGGCAACACGCCAATGCGCCGCCTTCTGCACGGTGAAGTTGGCTCGGGTAAGACAGCCGTTGCCTTTTCGATTGCATTAGCCGTGGCCGCTGAGGGGGGACAGGTCGCTTTGTTGGCTCCGACGGAAATACTTGCCAGGCAACATCTTGCGACATTCCGCGCCTGGCTCAAGGGGTCGCGACTAAAAATTGTCGGCCTCTTCGGGGATGATAAAGCGCCCCAGCGACTTGCGGCCAAGGCCGAGCTCATCCATGGCCGAGCTCAAATCGCCATCGGCACGCACGCCCTTTTTTCAAAGGATATTTCGTTTCAGAAACTTCAGCTCGTTTTGTTCGACGAGCAGCACCGTTTTGGTGTCAAACAAAAAGCCGCGCTTGTGGCCAAGGGTGAATCACCTCATGTGTTAACCATGACAGCCACGCCCATTCCGCGCACCTTGGCGTGGGCTCATCACGGTGCGCTTGAGCCCTGTGTTTTGCGCCAGCGTGCAGGCACAAGTGCAACCATCACAACTCATGTTGAGGCGACTGAACATTGGCCCGCACTTTCGCAAGAAGTCCGCACACGCCTCGACAACGGTGAGCAAGCCTTCGTGGTCGTCCCCCGTATCGATGGCGACGACGGCCTCACTGCAGTCGCCCAAGAATTGACTCAACCTGGTGGCCCCTGGGCGGGGATATCCGTTGCCGTCGTGAACGGGCGGCTTCCGAGTGAGCAGGTTGAGGCTCGCGTCAGGCAATTCCGCGAAGGCCGGGCGCAGGTTTTACTTGGCACGACAATTGTCGAAGTTGGCCTTGATGTCCCAGGTGTACCGCTCATGATTATTCTGAGTGCAGAGCGATTAGGGCTTGCCAGCCTTCATCAACTGAGGGGGCGACTTTCACGCGGAGTGGGTGCTCCAGCGGGTACATGTTGGGTCTTCGGTGCTCCTGAATCTATAGAGCGTTTGAAGCTCCTTGAGACACACACGGACGGCTTCCAAGTCGCTGAGCTTGACCTCCGAATGCGAGGTGCAGGTGCGTTGCGAGGGTTCCGGCAGAGTGGGCGTACGGATTTTCAAGTATTTCAGCCTCTCAAAGACGCTGATTTGGTGGCTTTGCTGCGTGACAATCGCGTTACGCTCGGCGAAAAACCACTAAACTAATGGCCGAGTGGCAGGATAGCCTGCCGCCATCCCGACCCCATTCTCTGGTGATTTTCTTCTTCCGACTTTTCCTCGCTGCCGCATTGTTGCTTGCAGTACTTCCTGCTCAGGATGCTCCCGATTTGCCGCGCCGTAATGGCCAACGCCGTGGGGGGGGGTTAGAGCTGCCGCAAAACGACTTTCCCTCAACGCAAGACGGCGAGCAAAACGCCCAAGCTGCAACTGAGGTTGAGCGTCCCGCTCTTTGGGCCGATGCAAGCAAGCCAGCCGAATTAGTCTTTTTGAACTTCGAGTTGAGCCGAGATATCTCGGAGCACCTGCGTGGTAAGGCGTTAGATGAGCTGCTTTTGCTCGGTCTAGGTACGCGCTCTACCGCCTTGACCGCCCTTCACTCCAATTGGATGCCTACCGTGTTGTTGGGTGCTGAGTTGTTAATGTCGGTTGGCATTGATGAAGACGCAAATGCCTTGATAGAAGCTGCTTCGCGTTTGCCTCAGATTGAGACCGTGACTTCTTGCTTGGATTCGTCCATACGCCTTCAAGGCGGTTACTTGCCCAAGTTGGCGATTAATTTGCTCGAGCATCCGCGCAAGCCCGTCCGTGCCGCGATCGAATCACGGGTAAAACGCAATCCCCACGAGTCGCACACTAATGTGCTCATGAAGCATTTGCGGTTTGGGCGTGATCAAGATGTGCGTTTGCGTGCGGTGCGTTTGCTCGCTTTCTCGCTTGAGCAAGACGGCATTCGCGAAGCGTTGCGCCAAGTTCTTGAGTCGGCGAAACCTGCATTGGCTTTTGCTGTGGTGGATGCCCTGACCGGCACTGCATTACCAAAAGAAGTCGACGCTTTGCTTGCCGATGTGCAATCTGTTGAGCCGTCGACTGAAATGTCTTACCTCCTTTTCGGTCTCTTGAAACAGCAGAGTTATCTGAATAAAAATCTAATGACGCCTGAGTTGATTGAGCATGTTCGTCCAGGCTTAGACCACGGAGACATCTTTTTGTCCGGCTCTTCCGCCGTGGCCCTCGCAGAGTGGGCGTACCGCTCCTCCACGACCACCCCTGATACGAGTCTCGATTCAACCATTGTGCACCGTCTCGTGAGAGCCGTAGATGGCGATGAGTTTTACCCGCAGTACTCCCGTTTTTCCGCTTTTGCTGAGGCCTCTCTCCGCAGAGTGACAGGTGAAGATTTTCCTAAGCAGGCAAAGTCAGCTTGGCTTTCCTGGTGGCTAGAGCATGGTGACAACTTTCGTATGGTGCGTGGTCGTTTGATCCTCGAAGAGGCCAGCCTTCCGAAGATGGCGCTGCGTTGGTCCCAAGAAGGCCAGTCTTACGCCCTCTTCGGTCAACAAGCTCAATTGCGAGAGGGCGAATCCGGGCGCTGGCTGCCGCCTACTAGCTTGTTAGGCGTGCAGACTCTTTTGCACGATTCTGGGTTTTTATCAGAAGACATTCGCTCAGGCACTTATGGCTCTGCCACCAGCGCGATTTCACTGGAGTTTGAGTTAGAGCTTGGAGTGCGTCGTAAATGCATCAAATATCGAGGGGCTTATCCAGATTATTTACAAACCATGTTGGCGGATTTGAGATCGCTTTATGCTCAGCAAGAGTGGCAGATACTCGCGGGCACAGATGGCTTTGATTTTGTCAAAGAGCATTTGTCAGAATTGCCAAGCGAGATGGAATCTCGTGATCAGTGGGCGAATTCAATGAGCCAAGGCCGCCTGGCGAAATTGTCTGCCGAAGAACTTCGGTCGTGGATAGGCTTTTTGAATCAATCCAAGAGCCCGCTCGTGGCTTTCACCGACGAGCATCAGGTCGAATGGCTAGACGCACTTGATTCTCATGCAGAGTATCCTGAGTTAGCCTTTGATATCTTGCGCTTTTACCTTTCGACCCCTGAGAGTCACACTGACATGTTGCTTGAGCGTCTTGCTCAGTTTGATGAGCCATTGCGTTCAAAGTTGGTGTTCGAGGCGATGCAGCAAACGGATGTTTCCGTTGTCACAGCATCGTTGGTTTCAGGCGAGACTTATGTTCGCGTTCTGGCTGCTCAGGCGCTTGCCACGAAAGGAGTCAAAGCCCAACCCGCGCTTTTGCTCGCCCTGAATGATGAGAGTCAAACGGTTGTGCAGGTTGCCTTGCGTTCTCTTGGTGCAATGCAAAACCCAGCACATGCAGATTCTTTTTCTATACTTGCAGCACCTGAAATGCCAGACGCCACTCGCTGTGAAGCACTTTGGGCGCTCGGAGAATTAGATTTACCAACGGTTCCAACCACCTTGACCGAAGGCCTTGGCGCTTCATCTCCATCTGTGCGTGCAGCTGCAATGGCTGCCATTGGGGCGATGTCATCCTCTGAGGCAAAAGCTACTTTTGCGGCGCTCTTTACCCGCTATCAGGGCACATCATTAGAGAGTTTGTATTTGCAGTCGCTGTATCAAACTGGGGCTGAGCATACGCGCAAGGTCTTGCGAGACTACTTAGGTGACGATGATGCGCAGGTTGTCCATCGTGCATTGTTCTCGTTGGCACCTTTGGGCGATCCTGCCGCCGCTTCTTTGTTAATGGATCGTTTGGCCAAAGAACCGAATGACCAAGCGACCCTCGATGCCCTTGCCGCAACACTTTGTGTCGATTTCCGCAGTTTCCCAGACCCCGCCGGTGTTTACCAGGCATGGTGGCCTGATAATTTCTTGCTCGACTCGTCAGCTTGGTTGGTGCGCGGAGCGGGCGACGCAGGTTTTGTTTTGCAGGAAGATATGCTCAATGCATCAGTCGTTCCGATCAAGGAAGCCGCCCGTGATTTGTTGGCCGTTTTGCAAAAGGGCCCCGCACATTTGCGGGGGGCAGCCAGCTACCAATTGCATCGTTTGACCGGAATCGGCGGGCCCGTTGTTTTGCCTTTGATGCCGAGTGCTTTGGTCGTTCAGCGCACTCAAGCTTGGCAGGCTTGGATTGATGAGCAACCCGAGCTTTAAGATGAAAAGACGCGCCTTTCTTTTTGCTTTGCTCTTGTTCGCACTTGTCATTGTGGTGATGGTCGTGCCAGCAACTCGCTGGAATTCGGACATCAATCGCGTGAATCAGTTTCGCTTTGAGATTGAAAACGCGGCTTCCGAGGCTGGGCTTGACCCCGCACTACTGGCGGGGCTCATATTCACTGAATCGCGAGGCCATGTCGATGCCATTTCTTCCGCGGGCGCTCTTGGACTTTGCCAGCTGTTGCCTTCAACAGCCGATGAGGTTGCCCAACGGATAGGGCTAGGTAAGGCGCCATGGTCGCCGTCCGAGAATATTCAAATGGGTGCAAATTATTTAGCTCATGTTACTCGTCCCTATCGTGATTCTCCCCAAGCGACCTCTCTTGGTTTGCTGTGTTACCGAATTGGCCCCGGTGCTGCTTCCCGTCAAATCGACACCGCTGGAGGCCCTGGAGAGTGGTTGAGCGGCCTTCAGGCAGACAAGCAATCTGTTTGGGGCTATGTAGACCAAGTCACTCGTTTGCAGATGATTTTTTCTGAGCAATGGAAGGCTTTGCCTGAGTAAAGGGCCATTTCTATACCCATGAAAACTCCAAGCCAATATCTTTTCGTTTGCACACGCGAGCGTAAGGCCGGCACTCGGGAGTCATGCGGTGGCGACCATGCGTCGGCTGCAATCGTTAAGGCCATCCGTGATGAACTCAAAGCGCGAGGCCAAAAAGCGAAAGTCCGTGCGACCAGTTCGGGTTGTTTGGGACTTTGCGTAAACGGCCCTCATGCCATTGCACACCCTTCTGGTGAGCGTTTTTCACAATTTGGACTGGAACATGCCTCAAAGTTGGCCGAAAGTTTGATTCATGGCAAAAGTACAAATTGAAGGTGACGATACCGTTTTTTCTTGCGAAGACGGTACAAACATGATTCAAGCAATCGAAGACGGCAATCTCAAAGTGCCTCTCGGTTGTCTGCATGGGCATTGTGGCGCTTGCCGTGTTGAGGTGGTTCGTGGCGACCTAGCCCCTCTAAGTGAAAACGAAAAGTTGGCACTGCGGGGTATTGACGCTGAAGAAGATGTGCGTCTTGCCTGCCTTGCTCGCTTGGAAGGTGATGTCGTTGTGCGTACCCTTAAGTGCTGAAGTTGTTTAGGCCGCCCTCGTAGCCTAGCTTCCGGAGAATAATCATGGTTGTTGTTGGCGTATGCTTGGCTGGTTCTGGGGTCTACGATGGCTCTGAAATCCATGAAGCAGTAATCACTTTGCTGGCTTTGTCGCGAGCAGGAGCTGATGTAGTTTGTTTTGCACCCGACATGAATCAGATGCATGTCGTCAATCATTTGACTGGTGAAGTCAGCGAAGGCGAGTCGCGCAATGTGCTCGTTGAATCGGCCCGTATCGCGCGGGGGGAGATTCGCAATGCCGCCGATTGCTCAGCAACTGAATGGGACGCCCTCATTGTGCCTGGCGGCTTTGGCGCAGCAAAAAACCTATGTGATTTTGCGGTAGCTGGGCCAAACGCCACAGCTCACCCCGAAATCTCACGCTTGTTGCAAGAGACTGTCGCGGCAAAGAAGCCGTTGGGCGTGATTTGTATCTCGCCTGCCTTATGTGCCTCGGTGTTCCGCGATTCTAAGCTTGAGCCCAATCTGACTATCGGTACTGATAAGGGTACGGCTGAAGCTTTGACCGCAATGGGTGCGCATCATGAAGAGAGCGAGGTCGCGGGCGTGCTGGTAGACGAAGCGCTTCGCATAGTGAGCACGCCTGCTTATATGCTCGCAACCGACATCTCTGAGGTCGCCGATGGCATTGAAGCTTTGGTTACCCAAGTGATGGACTTAGCCACGCGCGAGTAGGATTAATGAATATGAAGCATAGTGTTCGGTTTGCTTTTCGTTTGGGGCTTAGCCTCGCTGTTTTTGAGTTGGTGCTTTCAATATTTCTCGATGGCTTTGCCAGACTTAATGGGCTTGGTGTCTCATTGGCATTCATCGCACCATTTGGCATTTACTGCGGTTTGTTTCGTGCTTTTCATTTCGTTTTTCAATATCGAATGGCACGATTTGCTTCTTTGCTATTGTTGGCGAGTTACTTCGTAGCATATATTTCGCTCCACTTAATTGTGGCGAGTGATAGCGCCACTTTCTTTTTCTTGTCATGGGGTATAGGCGTTCTTTTGGCCTTTTGGATTTTTTTCAAAGTTCCATTCCAATTATTGTGGGCGAATACATTTGTTTTGGGTGCATTTTGTACGACAGCCGTACTTTTCCCCATTTGGTTCGCAGAAGACGGCATTGTCCAGCAAGAGCCAGCTTCTACTGTGACCGCTCAAGGTCCCAATGTCGTTTTGGTTTCCTTTGACACGATTCGCGCTGATGTCTTAGAGGGCTGGGGGGGCGTAGGCCTGAAAACCCCCAACTTGGCGCGCCTCGCAGAAGAGGGCGTTCTCTTTGAAAATGCGGTGGCTTCGACCCCAATTACAGGGCCTTCTCACGCCACAATGATGACAGGTATGTATGCACCTTCTCATGGCTTGAGGTCTAATATTGATACGACTATTGCCCCCGGCACACCCCTATTGGCCCAAGCATTTGCGCAGGCTGGTTGGGCAACGGGTGGATTTGTCTCAGCCTATCCCGTGCTAGGTAAATATGGGTTTTCGAAGGGGTTTCATCATTACGATGATCGCCTACCTGTACCTTGGGCTACGACCATCGTGCGGAAAAAATATCTTTGGTCGATGTTGCTGGGCCTCGTGATTCCCCATGGCGCAGAATCTTCAGTCTTCGCGTTGCATGTGAATGAGCGGGCGTTTGCATGGCTTGATTCCGTCCGTGAAAAGCCCTTTTTCCTTTTTCTACATTACTACGATGCGCATGGGCCCTATGAGCCCAGTGAGCCCTGGCGGCAGCAAGCGATTGATGCAGAAGCGACTGCTATGCCGAGAGCGGTATTGGAAAAAGGGCAAGAGAGCATGACGCTTTATCGTGCGGAAATCGCGCAATTAGATCATGATTTTGGGGATATGCTGCACAAGTTAAATGAGCTCGACCCTGGCTTGCAAAACACGGTGATTTTGCTCACATCCGACCACGGGGAGTGTTTTGGAGAGGGCGGCGTCGTGAACAATCATGTCGAAAGTTTGTATGAGGCGACGCAAAGCGTGCCGATGGTGTTGCGTTTGCCTGGCGAAACCTACCGCGGCACACGATTCTCGCCAACGGTCACGCATCTTGACATTGCCCCGACTTTGTTGGCCGCTGCTGGGATTGATATCCCTGAGAGTATGACTGAAGCACCGCTACAACTTGCTTTGTCCGGAGCCCGCACTTTGGTGAATCGCCCCGTCTATCTTGAAGCGTGGCAAAAGAAAATGCGTGAAGGCAGGAAGATAGGGTGGAGATTTGACTCTTGGAAGTTTTTGCGTGATCTGAGAGGAGAGCGCCTTTTGTGGAATTACGCAACCCTAGCTGAGGGGGAGAACTTGTTGCACCAAGAGACCCTTTGCGCGCAAAGGATGGAGAGAGAACTAGATGCCTTTCTCTTGGCCTTGCCAAAAGCTGTGGACACGGGCGTTGAAGTGTCCGAGCGTGATGCCTCTGCAATGGATAGTTTGGGCTATGCTGGTGATGACCAAAGCGAGGAGGGCGTGCAGTGATGTCGTTTTTCCTGCTCTACACATCATTCTTATTCTCTCAGTGGGCGGGCTTTCCCGAAGCCGATGCTTTGCGCTATGAAATTGAGTTGTCCGCGAAACTGGCCACAAAAGAGGTGCAGGTCAAAGTGAATTACCTCTTCCGCGCGGAGCAAGATTTGTCGCAAGTGCGCTTGCACGCTAAGGCAGGAGATGCCTGGGCAATGTCTTTTTTCGATGAACAATCGTCTATTCTTGGGTTTGAGCGTTTAGGTGAAGATGTCATCGCGATTCAACTTCCAGAACCCATTGCGGCAGGGCAGGAGTTTCGCTTTTCCGCTTCTTTGGCAGGCACCCCTCCTGATGGTCTTTATTTTCGAGAAAACCGTCAGGGCAAGATGGTGATGTTCACCGATCATTTCTCATCACGCGCTCGTGGGTGGCTTCCTTGCGAAGATGCGCCCGAAGACCGGGCTGAGTTCGCCATGCAGCTGACCGTGCTGGGTAAGACAAGCAAAGCGCTCGATGCAATTGGCACTGGCGATTGGCGTGCCGTCCCGATGCAGACGGCGGATGCGGCCAAGGGTGCTCAACGCTGGGAGGGCACGACTCAGGCTGACATCACGACCTACTTGTTTTCCTTTGCTGTGGGGCCTTACGATCGACTCGAAGAAAAAGGTGATGAGCGTTTGATACCTCATTATATTTTCCGAGCGGACAAACCCAAGGCGAGGCGTGGCCTGAAACATCACGCTGAATGGATGTCCTGGATGGAATCTCGATTCGGTAAATATGTTTGGGCGAAATACTGTGTGGTACAGGTGCCCACTTTATGGGGTGGAATGGAAAACCCAGGCAACACTTGGGTCATGGAGCGTTTGTTTGACGGGCCTGACCATGGCGTAGGCACTTTGGCGCATGAATTTGTGCACCAGTGGTTTGGTGATGCAGTCGGTTATGGCTCTTGGCAAGATGCTTGGCTGAGCGAAGGTTTTGCGACTTATTTCGGGCCGTGGCTGCATGAGTTGGCCGGCGGCCCAAGCTTGGCTACAGCTATGCGTACGGCAAAAAAATCATGGCTTCGTGCCCAGCTTGCGCGGTCTCGGCCAATCCGCTGGGCTGGTTTTGAAAATCCAGATGAACTTTTTGGGTCGAGTGCCCCGAATACTTATAAGAAGGGTGCATGGGTCTTGCATATGCTTCGCGGCCAAATGGGCGATGAGGCATTCTTCGACGGTTTACGCATCTATGTAGAGAAGAAAAAGGGCGCACCCGCCAAGACGCTCGACTTGCTTCAAGCTTGTGAGGAAGCGTTGGGGCAAGACTTAGAGTGGTTTTTCGATCAATGGCTCAATCGACCTGGATGCCCTGAACTGTATTTTGATTGGTCGGAGAATGGCGTGAAGGTGTCGCAAGCCCAAACAGAAGACGCCTTTCGTTTTCCGCTTTGCATTTCATGGACCATGCCCGACGGCACTGCGTCTGAGCAGGTCTTTGAAATGACCGCAGATGAGGCTGCCTTTGAATTGCCTAAGGGCTATCGCACGCCAGTTATTGACCCGCATGGCCAACTACTTTGGGTAAAGGCGCGTTTGCGATAAACGAGCCGCTTTTCGTCGTTTAAAATTCGAATTGAATCGCCGTCTCGATCGCATGGCGACCATGCAAGTCGGTCACATGTACTCTAAGCAAATCGCCAGCGACCACGGAATAGGGCAGAGAAAGCTCGATGTAATGCGCGTGTTCCCCCCAAGCGCGCGTTTCGCCGCGAGCGAGTAGCGTTGCGTCTTCACCTTCGCCGCTGATGAGCCAGACGCGACTTGGGTGGGGGCTCAGGACTTTCGCGTAGGCTTGGTAACGATTTAGCTCAAAACGATAGCCGACTTCGCGGACACTTTGCGTGTGTTGTTGCCCAAGCAACCCATAGGTAGGTGCATGACCAGATTCCCAAGCATTCGCCAGGCGGGGGAAACGCTTGGCGTCAATGTCGCCATCAATGTAGGACGCACCCACACGGTCTACCCAAGGAACGGTTACGGCTGAATTTTGGTAAAGCGCAAAAAGATGGTGATCGACATTTGCCAATTTGGCCGGAAAATCGAGTGGGGTCGCGCAGGCGCCAAGCCCAAAGACAAGGGTGGCGAGCAAGAAATAGGCGGGGAGTTTGGGTGCCATGCTGCGCCAAGATAACATCCCTAGGTCCTAACCCCCCATACATCATGGCAACACGCGAAGAAGTACAACAAATCTGGCCCGAGCTCGAATGGATCCAAAACAAGGAATTGCGCGAGCAAACCTTGGCTACTTGGATGCTGGCTTTTGAAAATAGCCCGCTGACCCCGAAAGATCTCGAGGAAATCCCCTTCACCCTGCATGTCGAGAATCTGAAAGTCAGTTTCATGGATCATAAGCGGCTGGTCGTGCATATTTGCAAGACTTCCGCAAAGAGCATGGCTGAATTTCTAGGTGCTGACTTGCCCGTCGACGAAGATACGCTGCTTGCGGGCGCGATTTTGGCCGATGTCGGTAAGTTGCTCGAATACGAAAGTGTCGACGGCAAGACCGTCCAGAGTGCGCGCGGGAAGTATCTGCGCCACCCCTTTACGGGCGTTGGCCTGGCCATGGAATGCGGCGTACCTGATGCGGTTTGCCACATCATTGCCACTCACGCAGGTGAGGGTAATCTGGTGAAACGCACGACAGAGGCATTCATCGTGCATCACATTGATTTCATGACTTACGAGCCCTTTGTGAAGGGTTTGAAGGTTTAGAGAATCACTCGCTAACGGGGGTGCGAAAGGCGCGTAAAATGTCGCGTCATGAAACGCGTCCTCCTTACCCTCCTTACATTTGGTGCAATTTGTTGCGCCGCCCTCCAGTTCACGACTCCCGCAACAGCGCAAGAGGTTCAGCCTCGCGCCTGGGAGCATGAAACCTCCGACATTGCGCCAAACGAGCGCATCCACTTTGGCCATTTTGCCAATGGGGTGCGATTTGCTTGGGTTGATAATGCTGAGCCGAAAGATCGGCTTTATTTGCGTTTGCATGTTGATGCCGGCTCTTTCGCCGAAGAGCCAAGTGAAGCCGGCATGGCTCACTATCTTGAGCACATGGCCTTTAATGGCTCCGAGCATTTTGAGGCAGGCACTCTGGTTGAGTGGTTTCAAGAGCGCGGCATGTCGTTTGGGGCTGACTTGAATGCGCACACGGCTTTTTCTGAAACTGTCTATAAGTTAGACCTACCGAATAATACTGAAGGCGACCTCCGCGAGGGCTTGCAGGTGTTGCAAGATTTTGCGTTTTTGCTCGACCTGACTGATGTTGAGGTTCAAGCTGAAAAGGGTGTGATTGATGGTGAGCAGCGCGAGCGCGATTCTGCGTCTTGGCGTGTCTTGCTTCAGTTGCTCGACAAGATTTTTGGCGGCACACTTCTGCCGACTCACCTGCCCATCGGTACGGAAGACATCCGCGCCGCTTTTACGGGTCAGACGATTCGTGATTTTTACACCAAGTGGTATCGTCCTGAAAACATGACGCTTGTTTTGGTGGGTGATTTGCAGGGCTTAAACCCTGA
Source organism: uncultured Planctomycetales bacterium (assembly GCA_964584805.1). Classification (GTDB taxonomy): domain Bacteria; phylum Planctomycetota; class UBA1135; order UBA1135; family UBA1135; genus JABHIE01. The sequence goes on from CAZPAY010000016.1 coordinate 14,718, forward strand.
GGCCCTTTTCGCTGAATTTTTTGGCCATGTACCTGTGCCGTCGACACCATTGGCAACTGAGCCAGAGATCGGCCGCGCGGACATCCTCGACGGGGAAGAAGCGGTCTTTTCCATCTATGAGTCAGAGATTCCTTCGGTGTCCATTAGCATGGGTAAGCTCAAGCAGTTTATTGATGAGCCGCAAACCATTGAGACTTTGACGCGGGATATCCCGTTTAGCATGGCCAACGCAATGTTGAATTTGCGCTTTGCTGAGTTTGTTAAAAAGGAAGAGTGCAAATTTTTAGGCGCTTCGGCAGGGTCATCCTCACAGGGTCTTGGCGTTTTTGATGGCGCTTCGATTGATGTCAACGCTGAGCCAGAAAACTGGGAAGAGGCGCTTATTCAGGCCGAGGTTGAGCTGCGCCGTGCGCTTAAGTTTGGCTTCCAAGAGGCTGAGCTCGATGAAGTTCGCGCCGGCATGATGCGCGGTTTGGAAGAGGCGGCAGGGCGTGCAGCGACACGCCACTCGAAGTCATTACTGGGAGATATTGTTCAAGCTTGCGAAAAACGCATCGTTCCGAGCAGCCCCGCAACCGACCTCGAGGTCGTAGGTGCAATTCTTGAAGCCATGACAGTTCAGGATTGTCTTGATGCCATGCGCGGCAAATGGAAGGGTGGCACTTTGTTGCTGTCCACGACAGGCAACCTCGACTTGGGTGAGACCGCCGTCGCAGAGCTCAAGCGCGTGCATGAGTCCGTCAAAAAGATGAAAATCGAAGCAGGCGCATCCATCAGCGTAGAGGACTTTGCATACGCTAGCGACCCAGCAGTTAAGGGCGCAGTCGTGGCACAAGGCGAAATCGCTGAGATGGATATTCAGACTTATCAGTTTGAAAACGGTGTCTTGCTTAACTTGAAAAAGACCGACTTCAAAGAGCGCCAGATTTTGTTGAGTGCTCGTGTGGGCGAAGGTTCGCTGAGTTTGGCTTCTGAAGATGCCGTCCTCGCTTATGTCGCCGGGCAAGTGCTCGACCCCGCAGGCCTCGGCAAGCACACCTCTGATGAGTTGCGCCGCATGACGGCCGGCAAAACGGTGGGTACTTCTCTGAGTGTTGGCCCTGATGCCTTTGAGCTTGGCGGCTCTACGACTCAAGAAGATTTGCTTCTGCAACTTGAGTTGATGGTGGCCACGGTGACCGACCCGGGCTCGCGCGATGACGGCCTGCGCTTGCTCGCCAAGCAATTGCCCATTCAACTTGAGCAAATGAAGCACATGTCGCAAGGTCCACTTGTCTTGGATTTCTTGCCTGTTTTGATGGGCGGTGACCCGCGTCATCTTCCGATGCCGGCAGAGGCAGACATCCTTGCGGTCGATATGGCGGGTATCCACGCTTGGCTCAAACCTGCCCTTGAGGGTGCACCGGTTGAGTTGTCGATTGTGGGTGACTTTGATGTTGATGCCACGCTTGCGGCTGTTGCGCAAACATTCGGCACCATGTCACCGCGTCGCGCGCGTTTGGATTACAGCGAGCGTCGTCAGTTTGCTGGCATGGTTGCAGGCCTAGATATGGAATCAACCATCGAGACTCAAGTCCCACAGGCCTTGGTCTTTATCGCTTACCCGGCCTGCGACGGCATCGAAGCCGCGCAACGCCGCAACTTAAGCATGTTGGGTGAAATCCTTGGCGATCGGATTCGCCTCATCGTGCGTGAAGAATTGGGTGCGGCCTACTCACCAATGGCTGGCGCCCAGGCCGACCGAGTCTTCCACAACATGGGTATGCTGCAGATCTACTCGATGGCTCAACCTGAAAATGTGCCAGAGTTGCGTGAGGCCTGTCTAAAAGTCGCCGCTGATTTGGCTGCTGGTGGCGTGACCGAAGAAGAAGCCAAGCGCATGGCCGAGCCGATTCTGAAAGGCATCCGTGACAGTAAGCGCAAGAATGGCTATTGGCTGGGCGTTTGTGGTGAAGCTCAATCGGATGCCGCGGGTCTTGAGGATTACCTCACGGTCGAGGATTTCTTCTCAAACCTTTCCGTTAAGGATTTGTCTGCTATGGCTAAGAAATACCTCAAGCGCGATAACGCTTCCGTTCTTTCCGTAACTCCTGCCGGCGAAACCAAGCCTGCTGGCGAGTAAGCATCGGGAAAATAAGCGAGTCATCGCGTAATAAATTGAGGCCGCTGGCGATTGAATTCGCCAGCGGCCTCATGTGTTGTTTTTCTGGCGGATGGCGTGCACCGCCCGCTTCATGGGGGGGCTAGCCCAACTTCGTGCGCACCATGTTTTCTAAGCCACCCGCAATGACCAACTCTTGAGCCGTTGGGCCGAGAGGGGCAAATGGAAAGACCAGCCCGCCAACGGCAACCTCGCCACGGCGGAAATCAAATTCCGCTTTGTGGCCTGTACGGGCGGTTAGCGCATCGTCACAGCCTTGCTCGCGCATCCAGTTGAGTAGCTCGGGGCAATCCACGAGCAAGTAGCCGTTGTTAAACGCATTGCGTTTGTAGGTCGCTGAAAACGAACCTGCGACCACCAACTGAATGCCGCGGAATTGCAAAGCCGTGGCAGCCTGCTCGCGGCTGGAGCCCGTGCCGAAATTATTACCCGACAAGATGATGTCGCCCTCATTGGCTATGGCTTGGAAATCAGTGTCGTAATTCTCCATGGCCACGGCGGCCATTTGCTCAGGAGTCATACTCTCGTCGTAAGTGTATTTGCCTGGATAGATGCCGTCGGTGTTGAGATTGTCGGTATTGCAGAACAGCAAATCACCAGAAATCTTTTCTGGGAAACCATCAAGGATGGGCGTCTCTTTTGAATCACGCGCGGTCTGCTCAGGAATGCTCAGGCGTTGAATCTGCTCCATTGCTGGCGACTCATCCGGCGCACAGATGAAACCGGCCATGGCTGAAGCTGCGACTACGGCTGGTGACGCCAAGTAAGCCTCGGCATTGGGTGAACCCATACGACCCTTAAAGTTACGGTTGGTGGCCGAAATACCAACTTCGCCGTCTTCCAGCAAACCCGCACCCATGCCGATGCAAGGGCCGCAACCTGGGGGTAGAGCAATCGCACCGGCCTCAATCAGGGCCTGCCAATCACCACGCGCTTCGCTGTCGCGTTGAATGGCATCGGAAGCCGGAGCAATGTAAAGCTCGACGCCGTCGGCTACTTTGTTGCCCTTGAGCACTGCAGCAGCGTCAGCCAAATCTTGCACGCGACCATTGACGCATGACAAAACATAAGCCTTATGAATCTGCAGCTTGCGCGCGCTCATGTCGCGCACTGATTCCATGATTTTGACCGTGTGCGGCCCACAAACATGGGGGACGACCGTCGCAAGGTCGAGCTCGATGACTTTGGCGTAAGCGGCGTCGGAATCAGCCTGGTGCTCGCCCGCTTGAATTTCGCTTTCGAGTGCGTCGATAGCTCCTGGGGTGAGTTGCGGGTGCAAACCTACGCGGTCGCGATACCAAGCGAGTGTGACAGCATCGGCCGGGAAGACGCCAGAAAGCGCACCCCACTCAGTCGTCATGTTGGCGATGCTGAGTCGGTCTTCGACATTTAAGCTCGCGAGCCCATCGCCTGCAAACTCAATCGCATGATTAAGCACCTCATCATTGTTGTAAAGACCGCAAAGGGTCACGATGACATCTTTACCGCTTGCACCGTTGGCTAACTCGCCCGTAAGTACAACTTTTGCAACGGCTGGGATTTGCCACCATGTTTGGCCCGTCGCCCAGAGTGCAGCCGCGTCGGTGCGCACAACGGGTGTGCCTAATGCGCCAATGCCACCGTAGACATTGGAGTGGCTGTCGCTTGCAACACACAAAGTGCCTGGCCAAGCGTAGCCTTCTTCGATCATGATTTGATGACCAATTCCGCGCCCAGCGGGGTGAAAATCAACATTCATCTTATTTCCGAATTTTTCAATAGATGAGTATTTTGTTAGGTTTTTCTCAGACTTATCTTGCACATTGTGGTCTAAAGTAAAAACAGGTTGTTTCGGGTTAGCCATTGCTGTGGCGCCCAACCCATTAAACTTATTCATGACTGCAGCCGTGTTGTCATGAGTCATGACATGACGCGGAGAAACAGTAACAAAGTCGCCTGAAGCCACTCTTTGCCCACTTTCTAGGTTTTGAGCAAAAGACTGAACAATTTTTTCGATGGTGTTTTGTGACATGGTCTTGTGTTTGGAGGTAACAGATTATGAAAAAACGGAGTAATCAATTCGACTAAAAAGATACAAATACATATACTTGTTTCCGCGAAATGAGTCGCATACCTCCTCCAGGAAACTTAATTAACAAAAATCATCATGGCTTCACTTGCTAATGTCCTAAAGAATGAAATTATTCGCCTTGCTCGTAAAGAGGCAAAGGCGGCTACCAAAGAATTGTCAGCGGCTCTCAAGACTGAGCGCACACGCGTGGCATCTATGGAAAAAGAAATCGCTGCACTTCGTGGCGCAATGGCCGATGGCTCTTCCGCTCCTGCTGCCGCGGCACCATCCGCTGCGCCAGTTAAGGCCGGTCGCAAATTTGCAGGTCGCCGTGTTGCCGCTCTTCGTAAAAAGCATAACTTGGCTCAGGCCACTCTTGGCAAACTTGTCGGCGTGGGCACCAACACTGTTTGGCTCTGGGAAAAGAAAGGCACTACACCTCAAGCCGCTCAGCAAGCAAAGCTCAGCGCTCTTTCCACTTTGACAGGCCCTGAGATGAAAGCTGCACTTGCTGCTGCCGGTCTCGATGGTGCCCGTAAAAAGCCAGGTCGTAAGCCAGGCAGCAAGATGGCTAAAAAGCCTGTAGCTAAAAAAGCAGCTAAGAAAGCCACCAAAAAGGTCGCTAAGAAAGCCGCTAAAAAGGCAACCGCCAAAAAGGCGACAAAAAAGAAGCGCAAGTACACCAAGCGCGCGAAGTAATCCCCTCCAATAAAGGCCCGAGAGAATTTGGTTTACGCCGATTCTCTCGGGTCTTTCGCTATTTATAGGGGTAAACTTGCCATTCATGTCTGCCGCCCTCCTCCTCCTTCTTGCGCTTTTCCCAGTTCAGCAAAGCGTGACATCTGATTCGTTGCTCTCGAATCTGGAATACCCTGAACATCTGCTCGCTGCACCTTCGGGCGCTGTTTCTACCGAGACTCTCTCTGCAGATCATTCGACTTTGACTTTGCAGGGCCCTGGTCTGCTCCAGCGTTTTGAAGCAAAGGCTCATGGCAAGTTGCAGCTTCAGTTCGCGGGTCTTGATGTGATTGAGCTCGATTTGGCCACACTCGCCGCGGGCAAGCAGGATGGCTTTCCTCAGCCCTTTGTTTCCCTAGAAGACGGCTGGGTGACTTGCTCGCTGCCCATGCCCTATTCCGAAGCCTTGACGATTACCGTATCGGGCGGGGCAGAAGCGAGCATTCAATCTCTGGCATTCCCATCTGGCACGGTCACTCCGAATGGTTTGGCTGACGCATCGAATGCCGTTGGCGAGACGGCAGCTTCACTCGCAATGGATGTCGTCCCTGACTGGACACGCATGGGCCTTTATGTCGGTCTCGCTTCCCAGAAGGTTCCTTTTAAGTATCAACTCAAGGCCGATGGTCTTGTGCGTTGGATGGAGTTCACGATTATTGCTGAGCCCGATGGCATGACACGCGAAGAGATGCTTCGCAGTTTCCGTTTCAGCTTGGCCGAAATGAATCCGGATGATCCCAAGGCGCCTCCATTGCCCGCAACTCTTGATGTGCCTCTTGGCGACATGGTCGGTTTTCCGGGCGAGTTTTCAAAAGGGGGCACACGCGCTCAGGCAAGTGATGGCGGCAATGTTTTTTGGCTGCGCTACCCGTTGCCCATGCCAAACCGAACTCGAATTTACATTTACAACGAGTCCGATATTAAAGGTACTGTGCGATTCAAGATGCGCGCGGCCGTTGAGCCGGGTTGCCCAGATATGTTGTTGCATGCCCAGTATGTCCAAGGTCAAACGACACCAGGTGAGCCTTTTGAAATGATAGATATAAAGGGTGACGGCATTTTGGCTGGCACGACCCTTAGTGTCCGCAACGAGAGCCGTGAGGCTCATGGCTTGATGCCCGTCGTCACGGCTGGGGGATCTGTTTTGCACCCAGGCGCATGGTGGGGGCGTGGTGGCTTGAGTCGGTATCAGTCGCCGTTTTCTGCGCGCACACGCCTTGATGGGCCGGGCGACTACGGTTACTCCTCTTATTCAAGGCCCTTGTGGGATGCTGCAATACCTTTCTTCAACGGCTTGACTGTGAGTGCGCTTGCACCGAAAGATGCGCCTTCGGTTGATTTGGGCGCGACGGTTTTTTGGTATGCGCCATCGCGTTTTCCTTATGAAAGTGTGACCGTTCCAGTGGCGGATCGGCGCTTTCGCGCATTTGAAAATACAGGCGACTTTGTCGTATTAGCACATGCTCATGAGGGCGAACAAATGCAGTTAATGCAGGCGTCCGGCGGCACGACCAGCATCATGACCATGTCGGGCGATGCCTTCCAAGAAGTCAGCCGGGGGGAAGCCATCCGTTGGTCGGGCGGTCGCGAGGCGCATCAAGCCATTTGGTCTTTCCGCACCATGGCCGATGGCTTTTACAACCTTGATTTACAGTTGATTGCAGGCCCCGAAGCCGCGGTTGTTCAGGTTTATCTTGATGGCCGCCGTTTAGGCAAAGCCGTTGATTTACGCCAAGATGAGGCTGGCCTGAAAAAGATATCATTCGGCGAGCGCGAGCTGGCAGCCCGCGAACACCGCCTGACCTTGCGCATCGTTTCTGATGCTCCTGAGACAGGTGCGGTGATTGGGCTGGATTGTTTGCAGACCACGCCTGCGGAGTAAAGGCCGAGCTGGGCTGTCGCCTGAGGCGGCTTTACACTTTCGGCCTGATGACAGTAAATCCATTCTTTGCTCTCTGGGCCGAGGTGAAAGACCTCGGTGCCGCATCCGCTCTGCTTGAGTGGGATCAAGAAACTTACATGCCTTCTGGCGGCCATGAGGGGCGCGCAAAAGTGTTGGCAACGCTTGCGGGTTTGCAGCACAGCAAATTGTCGAGCGCTGAAATGCGCGAATCGCTCGAAGCGGTCGAGGCGGCCGCAGCCGCCGGAGACACTGTCGGCGGTTTCGAAGCGGATGTGCTGCTTGCTCAAGTTCGCGAAGCACGCAAAGAGTTTGATCGCGCGGTCAAAGTACCTAAAGATTTGACGATTGCACTAGCCGAGGCGCAGAGCCGCGGTTTGGCGGCTTGGCAAAAGGCGCGGGCTGAGTCTGACTTTTCGTTGTTTGAAGTTGAGTTGGCTGAGTTGATTCGCTTGAATCGCGAAAAAGCTGCGGCTCTCAACCCTGGTGGCCGTCCGTATGACGCATTGCTCGATTTGTACGAAGCGGGCTCGACCGAGGCCGCCTTGCTGCCGCTATTTGATGACTTGCGTGGGGTACTCGCGCCCATGATTCAGGCGGTTCAAGAATCGGGTCGGCCGGTCAACGAGGCTCCAGCACTTGGCGATTTCCCCGAAGCCGCGCAGCGTGCATTTGGCCGTGAGATTGCCGAAAAGATGGGCTTTGATTTTGAAGCGGGACGGCTTGATTTGACGACGCACCCTTTTTGCACAAGTTTCAATCACCGCGATGTCCGCATCACTTGGCGGTATATGCAAGACGACTTCCGCTCGGCGCTTTACGGAATCATGCACGAAGCCGGCCACGGTTTGTATGAGCAGGGTTTGCCGAAACAATTTGAGCGCACGCCGCTAGGCGAGGCGGTTGGCTTGGGTATGCACGAGTCGCAATCGCGCCTCTGGGAAAACTTGGTCGGCCGCAGTCGCGCTTTTTGGGAGTGGTGCTTGCCGGTCTTTCATAAGCATTTCCCTGACAAGGCTCATGTCACGCTCGACGAGCTTTACCCGACCCTGCATACCGCCAAGCCCAGTTTGATTCGCGTTGAGGCAGACGAGGCAACTTACAACTTGCATGTGGCCGCGCGTTTCGACATTGAGCGCCGCCTTTTTGCGGGTGAAATTGAGGTGGGGGACTTGCCCGCTGTTTGGGACGACACCTATGAGTCGTTGCTTGGCGTCCGTGCAGGCAATGTTTCAGACGGGGTTTTGCAAGACATCCACTGGGCGATGGGCGCGTTCGGCTATTTCCCGACTTACACGCTTGGTAATCTCATCAATTCTCAACTTTGGCTCGCGATGGGCGACGATTTGGGGGATCTCGATGCACTGATGCGCACGGGTGATTTGGCCCCCATACGCAATTGGTTGGGCAAAAAAATCCACGCAAATGGGCGGATGTATTCCGGCGATGAGCTGGTCGAGCGGGCTACTGGCAAACCCCTTTCGGCCGAGCCTTTTGTGAATTACATCACTTCTGTGACCTCAGAGGTTTACGGGCTATAGTCCGCCTCGGTAGAGTTCTCACTTCCTTCATCCCGCCCCTCCTTGGGCAACTCGCGCTTCGGCGCCAACGAAAAAAACAAAACAAATGGCCAAACACACAATTGGTTGGATGCCCGGCGACGGAGTCGGTCAAGAAGTCATGTCTGCAACCCGCGTCGTCCTCGACAAACTTGGCCTTGATGCTGAGTATCGTCACCTCGACATCGGTTGGGATTTTTGGTGCTCCGAGGGTGATGCATTGCCCGAGCGCACGGTTGATGGCTTGAAGGCCTGCGATGCCGCTTTGTTCGGCGCCATCACTTCTAAGCCAAAGGCCGAGGCCGAGGCTGAGTTGGCGCCTGAGATGCAAGGCAAGGGCATGGTTTACCGCTCACCAATTGTGCGCATGCGCCAGTTGTTTGATCAGTACCAAAACTGCCGCCCTTGTAAGGCGTTTGCCGGCAACCCGCTCAACTATCGCGACGATATTGATTTGGTTGTTTTCCGTGAAAACACAGAGGGCATGTACGGTGGCGTCGAGTGGTGCCCCGCTGACGGTTTGATTCGTCAGGCTCTTGAGTCGCACCCTAACTTTGAGCGCTTTAAGAGTGTGCCTCCAGAAGAGATGGCGATTTCAAGTCGCATCATTACCTGGAATGGCGCAACTCGCATCATCCGTGCGGCTTTTGAGTATGCCAAAAAGCATAACTACCCAACCGTCACGGTTGTCGAAAAACCAAATGTCTTGCGCGAAACTTCCGGCATGATGATGGACGCCGCCGCTCACGTGGCCAAAGATTATCCTGATATCGAGCTCTGGGATACCAACATCGACGCCATGGTGATGTGGCTCGTGAAAAACCCGCAAAACTACGGCGTGATCGTGACTTCCAACTTGTTTGGCGATGTCATTTCTGACCTCTGCGCGCAGTTGGTGGGCGGTCTTGGTTTTGCATCTGCAGGTTCCATCGGCGAAGGCGTTGCCGTGTTTGAGCCGACTCATGGTTCTGCACCTAAGTATTTTGGTCAAGACAAGGTCAATCCACTGGCTTGCATGTTGTCCGCCAAGATGATGCTCGACTTCATCGGCGAAAAAGAAATGAGCGAGCGTCTCTACGCAGCAATTTCTAAGGTAATTGCCGACGGTGAGACGCGCACCTACGACATGGGCGGCGACGCCAGCACCACCCAAATGGGTGAGGCTGTGGCTGCTGCGCTTTAAGTTAGTCTAAAAACTGACGCAAAACTCGGGCCACTGCATCCGGTCGATCGACATGGATGTGGTGGCTCGTCTCTTTTAGATAGGTGCTCTCACCGTGGGCCAAAGTGGCGAGACGATTGGCCATGTGCGGTTCATACTTGGGGTAGAAACCAAATTCTGGAATCAGCACATGCACATTGGCAGTGACCCGTTTGCACAATTCCAGCCAGTGCGATTCCGGAAAACTCAGCGGGTTGGGGCCGCGTAGTTCGCGGTCAAACTGGAATTCAAATCCATCGCCATTTTCTGCAGGTGCAAGCGCGCCGTCCAAGAAACGGTTGATGCCCGCCACGGTTATTTTCGAATTATTTTGCCGAACATGCGTGGCGGCCTCTTCGCGAGTCGCGTAAACACGAAACGCCTTCTTCGGCTTTCGGACGGCATCTAAAACCTCAGTCCAGCGGTCGATGTTGTCGACGGCGTCTTTGGCGAAACCACCTAGGTTGTCGAGGATGATGAGGTGGTCGAGCATGTCGGGCACCAAACCCGCATAAAGTAAAGCAATGCTCGCTCCCATGGAATGCGCGACTAATGTGCGCGGCGGTGGCGTGCCGTCAGCCGCGGCTTGATTCGTGAGCTCGTCCATCAGGCGCGTTAAATCTTTGAGATGATCATGTTGATGGTAACTCGCGCCCGCGGTTGCGCGGCCACTCTCGCCATGCCCGCGCCAATCGAGCGCAAGCGGTCGGCAGAAATCGCGCACGCCGTTTGCCACGCCTGCCCAACTGCGCCCCGTGTCGAGAAAACCGTGTACAAACAAAACGGGTGGCGCATCGGCCATTGTCGAGCCCCAATCCCATAAACGCAGGGGGAGGATGTCTGCACAAAGAGTGCGCGCGATGGGCTTGGTGCGCGCGGAAGGGGTGGGGGTGTTGGGGTCAGGCACGCAACCACGATAAATGGCCCTAAGGCGCCTTTTCGCTCGGATAACGCACTTCGCTAAACTTGGCGCATGGACGCAACGTCACCTACCGACTCCACCGCCGCAACTCCTGAATTTTTGCCCACGGGCCGTTTGGGCATACGAAGCTTACTTTGGGTTCTCGCCGTCATCATTATGATTTCAGCGGTGATTTACCAAAAGACAACGGGGCCGACTTACCCGCGCAAGGGCTCATTTGAATTCGCTGGCGAGGTTCACAAATATCGCCTCATCCGCTCGCAATGGACGAACTCAAAAGATTTTCCGCAAAATGCTGAGGTCGCTTTGCCGGCTGTCGAAGGCGTGAGCGGCACTTTGTTCTGGCGCCGCTACAAGGCCGGCGACGATTTTTCGAGCTTGCCCATGGAGGTGCGGCTCGAGCAAGGCGGTGAAAGCAATGTGCTTGCGGCCGATTTGCCAAAGCAAACTTTTGCAGCCGCCAAGTATGAGTATTACATCGAGCTCCAAACGCCCGAAGGCATGCTTCGCGTCCCTGAAGTCGATGCCACCGCTGAGGTCGCAGCCGATGGGCCGCCCGTCGAAAATGTGGTGATTCGTTTCAAAGATTGGGTGCCGGGCTACATCTTGTGGCCGCACATCATCCTAATGTTTTTCTCGGTGCTTTGGGGCATGCGCACCGCCCTGGCCGCACTTGCGGGGCACTACAATTTCCGTCGCTACGCCTGGATTACTTTTACTGGCATGACTTTGGGCGGCATGGTGCTCGGCCCGATTGTGCAAAAATACGCCTTCGGCGAGTTCTGGACGGGTTGGCCCAATGGCTATGACCTGACCGATAACAAGATGCTGATTATGTGGGTGTCTTGGATTGTCGCGATTTCCACCATCGGCCTGAAGCCACGCCCGAAAGAGGGTGTCGGCCGCGGGGTCGTTGTGCTCGCCGCTTTGGCCATGACTGCGGTTTATCTCATTCCGCACTCCTTGAGTGGCTCCGAGCTCGATTACAGCAAAATCGAAGAAGGCATGACCGCCGAAGAGGCCGTTAAAGCCATCGGCACGGGCGACTAATGGATACAGCCCAGGCGCATTTGTTGGTGGTGCACCTGCCGGTCGTCGGCAGCTTCTTTGCGCTGATGACTTTGTTGTACGCGCAATGGCGGAAAGATACGGGCGCCTGGAATTTAGGCATCTTCTTTTTGTTGTTGTGCATGTTGGGCTCGGTTGCCGCGTATTTCACGGGGCCGATTGCGGTCGATGCCTTGCGTGGCGCGATTGGCGATCAAGCCGATGCGATGCAAGACATGATCGAATTGCATGCAGTGTGGGGGCGAGGTGCCTTTGTAGGTTTGATCTTGGCGGCGCTGTTGGGTGTGCAGACTTGGTTGCAAGCGGCGCAAGGTTTGACGCCTTCGGGGGTGTTGAAAATTGCGGTGTTGGTCGCTTTAGTGGCGATGCTTGCGGTCAGTGCCTGGACCGGGCATTTGGGTGGCTTGATTCGGCATGCGGCTGAGTTGGGTTGATTTTTTCTGCGTTTTGGCTTTTGGTACGGTAGGAGGCTTTTATGATTGCGGTTTTCGACTCAGGCGCATTGCCTGAAAACGGCGCCGTCGCGCGCTACCGAAAGGAATTTGACGAGGCGATGTAGCCTTACGGAAGCCGATCGATATTGGCTTGCATGCGTTGGAAGTAATCGCCTGATTCGGGGTCGGGCATTTCGCATGGAGACAGCAACAAACTTTCGACGCCGACTTTGGCTAGCCTTTGGACGGTCGCAGGCAGCGGCTCACTCTCCCATAAAAGCATGGTGCGCATTGCATTATCCGGCGTAGAAGCGGCGGCTTCTTTGATCAAGGCAAGGTCGGCACCCGTCAATTCAGCCCCTGGGTCGAGGTCGAAATTTACGATACTCCAGCCATAACGCTTGGCGAGATATTGATACGCCGGGTGGGAGCATAAAACCTTAACGCCTTTTAACTTTGGCGCGAGTTTGGCAAATGCGGCATCAAGCTCTTCAAATTGTGCCGCAAGCCGTTTGTGATTCGCGCGGAAGGCATCTGCGTGCTCAGGCCAGCGCTGGCAAAACGCTTCTAAAATTGCGCGGGCTTGCACACCCGCTAAAACGGGGTCAAGCCAAGTGTGGCCGTCTAAACCCTCATGCGAATGCTCGCCTTGCCCACCGTGGCTGTGATTGCGTAAACCCTCAATGTGTAAAAACGCATTTTCAAAGCCCGCGGCCGTGTCGACGACTCGGCTGAGTGGCAAACTTGTGGTCGTCATCCATCGCTCGAAGCCTGCACCGTTGGAGATAATGAGTGCTGCCTTTTGATAAGCCAAAATATCATCGGCTGAGGGCTTCCAAAATATAGGGTCAGCGTCACCGGGCAGGGGGCAGACGACTTCGAGCAAATCTCCTGCAATTTGTTGCGCCCAAAAAGTCGTGGGGTAAAAAGTGGTGTAGACCGTTTTGGAAGTCAGGTGGGGCGCGCTGGCTTGGTTGCTGGCATCCGGCTTGCCGCAGGCACTTAGCGTGAGGCCGAGCAGGATTGCAGAAAAGGTGGCGAGCGTAGAGAGGGAGCGGAGGGCGGATAATTTCATAATGCTTGCACAAAGTTGGGTAGAAGTTTTAGCGCGATTTGCACACCGACAAGAGCAAACGCCGCGGCAATCGAAACGACAAAGACGAGCTCATACAAATGTAGTTTGAGAGTCGCGCCTTTGCTGCAACCAATGCGATGCAGGGTCGCCATTTCGCGAGCGCGGAGTTTGGCGCTCAAAACCAAAACCAATGCCGTCAACAAACCGGTCACGACAAGCAACACCCCGGAAAAGGCGTCAAAGAAGGTTTTTAAGCGGAACACGAAACTCATCAAGTCGCTCAAAACGACACGCGGGGAAACAAACTGCAAAACTCTCGATTGATGAAAGCGCGCTTTTGCCATGGTGCTGGCTTTGACCCAATCGGCCTCGCTTATGCCGCGTGCGGGCATCACAATCGCACCTTGCAATGGGCGCGCGTTGGGGTCGAGGTGGCTGTGGAATGAATCCAAATTGTCGGCCGTGACTTCACGGTATTCCATCACCGCTTGGCTCACGACCACTTGCTCAGCGGTCTCGCCAAGCACGAGTTTTGAATCAATCGATTCAGCTGCATCATGACCATGGGCAAGGCCATCAAGAATCCAGGCGGTTTGAATATCTACAAAAACCGCATCGTCATCTGGACCGCCTGTTTCTGCCAATACGCCGCAGACATGCATTTTTAAAGCGGGCGGTTTCGCGATGTCATAAAGCTCTTTTGGGTCGCTGAACAAAGCATCGCCCACACTCAAATTAAGCGCACGGGCAACGGAAGCACCCAACATTACATCGCCCAGAAGCAAAGGCGCCGTGCCGGAGGTCGCTTGCAAATGGTGCAACTCAAAATACTCAACGGTCGTGCCGCAAATCGGGTAGTCGCGCGCCGTATGCTGCAAGTGCAGTGGAATCACCGAGAAGTTTTTGTCATCACGCAAACCTTCAAGCTCACCCCAATGAAACACATCTAACTCAGCACGGCGAAAGTAAAGCGCGTTAAGCGTTAAGTCAAAACGCGACCCACGCGCACCGACCAAAAACGGAGTGCTTTCTCCACGCGCGGCCAAGTTGACTTGATAGGCGTCTGTAAGTGCGGTCGTCGCACTCGGCAAAAAACCAGCAAGTGCCAAACACCCAATCAACAAAGCGGTGCGGGCTTTGTGATAAGTCAAATGCCGCCAAGCCAGTAAACGCAGGCCCTTCATCGTGCGGCCCCCAAATCAATCACCTGTGCAAAACGCGAAAGTAAATCGTGATCGTGCGTGACCATCATCAAAGTCGCGCCGTCGGCCGCTACCTGCTCAAACAACAAATCCATCGCCGCCGTTTTTGAAGCGGGGTCGAGGTTGCCGGTGGGCTCATCGCAAATGACCAACTGCGGTTTCACCACAAGCGCCCGGCAAATCGCCACACGCTGGCGCTCGCCTTGAGACAAGAATTCAGGACGCCGCGAAAGCGTATGCGCCACACCCATGCGCTCAGCCAACATCAAAGCCCGCACGTTGTCGGTCGCGGTGGGGGCGCGCTCAGCCAAATGAAAAGGAAGCAAGATGTTTTCAAGCGCAGTCAAGTAGTCCAACAATTCAAACTGCTGAAACACCATACCGATTTGCTCAAGTCGAAACGCTCGCCGCGTGCCGTCCGCGAGTGATTGGATAGGTGCGCCGGCGACTTCAATCTCGCCCGCATCAGGCGACAAAATCCCGGCGAGCAAATGCGCCAAAGTTGTCTTGCCGCAACCGCTCGGCCCAATCACTACGGTGTGTTGGCCGGAATCAATCGAAAGCGCGTCAATGCTCAACGCAAATTCACTTTCGCCATAAGCGAATCGCAAACCGGTCGCGCGCACTAAATTCGACATCGTCAAAGCGTTTCAGGGATGGGCTCGGAAGCCACACGGAACTGCTCTAGGGTACGCGATTTGCGGATGCGCCATGGCTCAACTTTGCGGCCGTCATCGCTGATTCGCCCGACCACGGTGTATTCGGCGCGATATTCATTGAGCCGTGTGTGCGCGTGACCCCAATGGTGGACGGCCCCCTCAACTTGCCATCGCGCATCGACTTGGAATTGCAGGTGTTTGTCATCGGCGAGTGAAATGCCCGCAATCTTGAAATCAATCGGAGTGACCGCCTGCACGCGACTCACCGCACCGCCTTCTTCGCGCATGACGAGGCCTTCGTAAACCTGACTGTAAATCTCATCGAGTAAATCGCCTTCAACCGATTGAGCAAGTGCGTCGTAAATTTCGCTTTCATCGGTGTAATCAAATGCGCGATAAATATTAGCGTGAAGCGGTCGGAAAATGTCGAGTGCGCGCTCATGCGTGAGCAAAGCAGGAAGTGTCGTCTCGGTTGTCGTGCCGTTTGCTGCCGAAAAAGAGCACCCGAAATCGGAATTCCAGGAAGCCAGGCCAATCAAAACCAAAGCGGGTGCCAAAATCGTGCCCCTTTCTTTTGCCGCACGCCGGCGGATTTCAAACCCGATACCCAATGCAATCAAAGCAATGGCGAGGAGGTTAATGCGAAAATCCAAGCCCTCGAATTCAGCGTTTTCTGAGGCCAGAAAAACCGGCACCGTCTCAAATCGAGGCCCAACCCCATCGCGAGGGCGCACCCAAACAAACTCAGGCTCGGTGGTCGTGAACTCAAGATTGGTGTCTTGGCCATAAGCAATCAACAAACCCGCAACATTAATCGGGTTGTCGCCGCGGCCCTCGTCTTGGATGCGGTCAGGAGGGAAGGATGTCCAGCGGATTTCCACCCGCTGTGCGGGCGATTTTGCGGAATACTCAAATTGCAGAGTCAACTGCGTCAGGGCGCGTGCGCCAAACGCGGGGAAGAGTGGCAGTAAGTCTTCCTTCGGAAGCGTGAGGTGTATCTCCCCAGGCTGCCCGACCACGGCAACACCGTCTATTTTGATACGACAAGTGTCGGCGAAATGCTCGATCAGAGCCGCCCGCAAGCCGGGCATTTCGACCGGATCGACTAATTCGTCGTCTTCACGCGCAATGTCGACAACTTCATCGACAAAGGCAAGGTTGCAAGTGACTTCCACGACCACGCGCTCGTCTTCAATAAGCAAGAGCAAGCTCGCATCTGGCCCATCTTGGGGATGGACAAATAAGGTGCAAACAAGGGCGAAGAGTGCGCGTAAAAGCATGCGAGTAGGCGGCGCGGGGCAATCCCGAAGTCGAAGTATACTGCTCTATTCCTGCCCATTCGGCTCCCGCTCGGCACCTGTTGCCAGCCGTTAACGGGTACCCCAACTCCCTGACCCATGAAAAAATCCACTCTCGCTCGTTGGGCGGCCGTCGCCGCTGGTTGCGCTCTTGTTTTTGCCTTTACTGCTGTGCCGGCTGTCGCTTTCACGCCTCAACCCGCACCTGCCCAAGAGGCTGATGATTTGCAATTTGAGGGCCCGGTTGCGATTGCACTCTCGACCATGTCAGAAGACGAGCGCGTCTACAACGACCACATCGTCACATTGGCGAGCCCTTTCATGGAGGGCCGCGTCCCGGGTTCACGCGGCATGGAAATCGCGACCGAGTACATGGAGTTTTACTTCAAAGCCGCCGGTCTTGAACCTGGTTTTGATGGCTCCTGGCAACAGCCTTTTGAGTTGGGCGGCGAACTTGAATTGGTCGAGCAATCTTTGGCTTGCGGGGGCGACTCAATTCTGAGTGGCGAGCAATTCAATGCACTGAGCCTCGGCACTACCGGCGAATACACGGGCGAGGCCGTTTTTGTGGGCTACTCGATTGAAAAGGGGCAAGACGATTACACGAGTTTCCCCGAAGGCCTCGATGTCGAAGGCAAAGCCGTTGTGATGTTTCGTTTTGAGCCCATGGGCGACGACGGCAGCAGCAACTGGGCCAAGGGCGGTGCCTGGACGCGCGCGGCGGGTTTTGCGGCAAAAGTGCGCGCCGTCAGCAAGCGCAACGCCGCGGCCGTCATCATCATCAACCCACCCGACTGCGCCGATCCGCGGGCCAATGAATTGACCGCCGCAGGCAAAGGGGGCCGTCGTCGCGCCAATGTCCCGGTCATGATGGTTTCCGCCGAAGCGGGTGAAGCCATGGTCAAGAGTTTGGGTTGGGATGGCTCGTTGCGCGACTTGCGCAATCACGCCGATGCGGGCCTGGGCTCCTTCTCTTTTGCGAACCCTGTCGAGGCTTCCTGCAGGTTTGAGAACAAGGCCTTGATCGCTAACAATGTGGGTGGCATCCTGCGCGGCAAAGGCGATTTGGCCGATGAGTGGGTGGTTTTGGGCGCTCACCTCGATCACCTCGGTATGGGTTATTTCGGCTCGCGCCGTGGCCCTGGCGAGTTGCACCCTGGCGCTGACGACAACGCTTCTGGCTCTGCCGCCGTTTTGATGTTGGCCGATAAGTTGGCTCAATATTACGCTGAGTTGCCCGAAGGCACACCAGCACGCTCGATTCTCTTTATGGGCTTTAGTGCCGAAGAATCGGGTCTAAACGGCTCTTTCCATTACGCAAAAAACCCAATCGTGCCGATGGCTGACCACAAGTTGATGATTAACTTTGACATGATTGGTCGCGTGAAAAACAAGCGCCTGTCGGTTTCGGGCTCGACATCGGGTGTGGGCATGGAAGATTGGCTCGACCCGTTTTACGAGGCATCCTCTCTAGATATCGTCAAGCCGGCCAACATGAGCGGCGCGAGTGACCACACGGCGTTTTATCGCAAGGGTGTGCCGGTTTTGTTTGGCATCATTGCCGATTTTCACGGCGACTATCACACGCCTGATGACTTATCCTGGAAGATTAATCGCCACGATGCGGTCGAAACGATTTACCTTTTTGAAAACATTCTCAAAGGCGCGACGGTTCGTTCCGAGTTGTTTGAGTATCAAAAAATTCAGGGCAAAAAGAAAAAGAAATCAGCTCCAGCCGATTCGGCGATAGCCAAACTGAACAAGGCTGCAGCAGAGGCCGAAACCGAAGCATCCGATAAGCCGCGCTCCGGTGGCCGCATGTCGAGCATGAAAGTGCGTTTCGGCATCGCGCCTGGCACTTATTCCGATGATGGCGCGCCAGGTGTCGCGGTCGGTGAAGTCATGGCCGATACATCCGCATCTGACGCCGGCATTTTGGCTGGCGATCGCTTGGTGAAGTGGTCGGGGAAAGACATCCCTGATATTCAATCCTGGATGACCATGTTGATGGATTGCGAGCCCGGCCAAAAAGTGCAAGTCACTTTGATTCGTGATGGGAAAGAGGTCATCCTTTGGGTGACTCTGAAAGCTCGTCAGCAAGCGGGTCAGTAATCGCAGCGGTATCCGCTCGCTAGATTCATTCCGCCACCATGAACGACCCGCAACGCTCCCGCGCACTTGGCGCATTGTTGCTGGTCGTCGTCATTTGGGGATGGTCTTTTGTTTGGATTAAAGACGCTCTCGATGCAGCTGAGAGCATTCTCGGCCCTGGGCATGATGCGGTCTCGGTTGGGCTTTTTGTGGGGCTGCGGTTTGGAATAGCGGCAATTTTGCTACCGCTAATTTTGCCCGCCGCGCGTCACATTCGCGGCACGGCCCTTTGGCGCGGGTCATTCGTTTTGGCGGCATTCATGGGCGGAGGTTTCTTTTTGCAAACCTTTGCGCTGGTCGATTTGTCACCTGCGGTTTCAGCATTTTTAACGAGCCTTTATGTCGCCTTCACTGCATTGTTTGGCCGCCTTTTTCGCCATCAAAAAATTCGACTCGCGCTCGGCATCGGCGTTGTGCTCGCAACACTGGGTGGGGGATTCATCAGCGGCCCACCTCAACTGCATTTTGATTTGCCCGAGTGGCTCTCGGTCGGCTGCGCGGTGATGTTCGCCTGCAACATCCTCGCGACCGATCACTACACGCAAAAGCTCAGCCCACTCGCGCTGACTACAACTTCTTTTGTGTGGGTCACGCTATTCAGCCTGCTCATTTTCGCCTGGGGGATGGCCGGCGATAGCGCCGTCTCGATGGCGACCTTGCGAGAGTTGCTGCTCTCACCCGCCTACATTTGGTCGCTTTTGCTTTGCGCCGTTTTAGGCACAGTCGTCGCCTTATCGCTGATGAATCAATTTCAGCGCGTGCTTGACCCTGTGCGTGCGGCCGTGCTTTATGGACTTGAGCCCGTTTTTACAGCCATCATCGCGCTCGCGCTCGGTGCCGAGAGTTTGACATTCTGGCTTGTCGTCGGTGGCTCGAGTGTTTTTGCGGGCAACATCGTGGCCGAGTTGGGGCCGCGCATGATGCGTAAATGGCGCAAGGTCGCCTGAAACCGTTAGCTATGATGAGAGGCCTGAATCGTTTTGCGCTCATCGCACTTTTCGTTAGCGCACTCTGCGCTTCTTGCGTCTCGCCGATGCGCAGCACCGCTTCGATGGAGTCTCACGCAATTTGGGAAGCTGCGCCGCACAATGCCTTCACCGATTTAATCGAATGGCGCGGCCGACTCTATTGCGCTTTCCGCGAGGCCTCGACGCACATGAGCCGTGATGGTGTTTTGCGACTCATCGAAAGTCGCGATGACGGCGAAACTTGGCGCAGTGTTTTTTCTTTTTCGACTCAAGGCCACGATTTGCGTGATGCAAGTTTGACGATGATGCCGGATGGCCGTTTGCTGATGTCGTCGGGGCGTGCCATCCCGAAAGGCGAGGGCTGGGGCATTGAAACTTTGGCTTGGCTCACAGCCGATGGCACGCATTTTTCGGATGCCGTCCGTATCGGTCAAGAGGGCGAATGGCTCTGGCGCGTGCAGGAAAACGGCGGCCGTCTTTGGAGTCTGTCTTATGGTTTGGGGCGTGTCGCATTGCTTGCCACAGACGGCACGAGTCTCGATTTCCAGCCTGTTGTTGACCCATTGTTGATGAAGAATCGGCCCTCGGAGGGTGGCCTACTTTGGCGGCATGATGGCACCGTCGCTGCGGTGGTGCGGCGCGATGGCGACGACCCTCTCGCGCAAGTGGGGGTGGCTGATTCACCTGCGGGCGGTTGGAGTTGGCAGACGGCTAATCTGCGTTTTGACAGCCCTGTGTTGGGCGAAACTCGTGACGGCCGCATTTGGGCGGTCGGGCGTTTGCGAAATCCTGAGCGGTGTTCTTTTTGTTGGGTGGATTTAGAAACGGGCATCCTCACCGAGGCTTTGCGCCTGCCGTCAAGTGGCGATTCGGCCTATCCGGGGGTTGTCGTGCGCGGGAGTGAACTTTTGGTGAGTTATTACTCGTCGCATGAAGATAAAACGAAAATTTATCTCGCGCGTTTTCAGCTGCCGGAAAAAAAGTAAACGCCGATTTGCGTTTTATTTCCAGCAGCAGAGGTAAGCAATCCAGGCTTCCTCGACTTCGGCATTTTGCATCGAAGTGAAATTGCCGTCGCCCTCGCCCTCGTCGGTGGCGCCTTCCCAGAAGACTTCAAATTCGGCAAAGCCGGCCTCAATCGCAATGTCACGGATTTCAGCGAGTGACCAAAGTCGCCAATCGTAAGTGAAGGCACGCTTCATTTTTGAACCATCGGGGAAATCAAAACTGATGTGGCAAATGGCATGGTGCGTGATGGGGCACATGCCTTCTTGCTCCCAGATGTAGTCGAAGCCGTCCATCTCGCGTGGCTCTTCGACCTCTTGTTGTGCTTCGGGGCCGCCCATGATGTCGAGACAAAACATGCCGTCAGTGGCGAGCGCGTCGAAAGCTATGCGGAAGTAACTCAGCAGGGTTTCGCGCTCTTTGAATACCCAATATGAAAAATTAAAGGCCGTGAGCACATCGACCGCGGGTGTTTCGACATCAAGCACATTGGCTTCAATTTGCTCGATGCGATTTTGCTGCTCATCGCTTAAACGATTGATGTGCCGCTTGCCGCCCCAATGCAATGGCTCAGGATCACGGTCAACCGCCCAAGCGTGCATCTCTTCGCTTGACTTGACCCAAATCGCGGACAACTTTGAAGTGCCTGCAAAGTCTTCGCGCAGTCGCGTCGGCATGCGTCCATGACGCGCCTCGAACTCACGCAGCAAAAAATCCAAATCAGCATCCGGGTCATAAACCGATGCTTCATATAGCTCGTAGCGATTGGAAGTCTTCGCCGTGCGGTTGCTTTTTTTTGCCATGGACGGAAAAAGGATAGTGTCGCGCTAACTTGATAACGAGGGGAAAAGAAAGAGCCTCGTGAGGATGAGTGCGAGAATACATAGAAGCAAAATGTCTGTTTTGTCTGCCCGGAAACCGGCCCATGACCAAGAGTGAAAATGGGCTACTATTGGTGGCGAGCTTGAGGCGGAATCACTTTGGACTTGGCTCATCTGCTTTAGGAGCTCTTCTGCTTTTGCCTCAAGACGAGCTCTCTTGGCTGCGGTGCGGCTAGAAGAGCAATTCGACGGCCCCATTGCGAACCATAAAGCGCGCTTCAATGAAATCGTGTGCTTTGTTGAGGCAGGGCGAGCGCAGAGCGAAAAACTTGAAGCACTTCCTAAGAGAGGCATGCCCAATTGCTGGCAGAGATCATTTTCCTTTTCAATGGTGTAGCGCATGCGGTCATCGTCGGCGGCGCTGCCAGCGACAGATTCAGTCGGAATTTGGAGATGAACAAGTCGCAGTGATGAACCTGCCTCGGTAAGTTCGGCTTTGTATTTACGGTAATAAAAGAGGAATTGCCCGTCTGGCCTTAGCGCACCTTTTTGAATGAACACGACAGCAAGCAAATCTTGCCTCAGGATGGAACCATGGTCGAAATCAGGAAAACTTGGGCAAAGGAAGCCCAACTTGGAAAGGGTGTCAGCAACTTTCGCCTCGAGGACAGGGCATTTGCTGACGATGATAACTTTCTTTTTGTTGGGTCGAAAACCAGAACCCGTATAAAAACGATTGGGTGGAATGATACGCTCAAGAGAAGCGAGCTCTTCGGGTGTGCAACGATGGATTGTGCTCATGCGGGTTCTGGAGGAAGCAAGAGGAAAAGAAAGAATGGAAGTGAAAATTCACTCTACCTATCAAAACCAATTGCGCAAGGAAATCCAGAATTACTTTTCCACAAATTCAAAGTCGGCCCATAATCAACCCATCGACCCACTTGTCGGGTAGCCAATGGCCGACCTGCATGACTGCCCAGGTGCGCCAGCCCACAACTTGTCGCACGGGCGGACGGCGTGCGCAAAGTGCTTTTTTGATTTTGCGGACGACCGCTTTTGGAGGAAGCGCCGTTTTTTCCGCATCATCAGAGCGAGTTTTAATGGCGGTCAGCGTGCGGGTGTAAAGCCGGACTTGCTCGTCAGTCATCCGCTCATGCACATGCATCGATAATGCGTCCGCGCGCCGCCAAATAGGGGTTTTGATGGGCCCAGGTTGAATCAGAAAAACGCCCACACCCTGCGGTCGCAACTCGCGTCGCCACGCGTCGGTCATGCCTTCGAGCGCAAATTTAGAAGCGTTATACGCGCCCAAAACCGGCAAGGCTACTTTGCCACTCATGGATGAAATGTTGACCACGCGCCCTGGCTTCACACCGTCGCCTTTGCGCAGGAGCGGCAGCATGGCAGCCGTCACGCGGTGCACACCCTCGACATTCACCGCCATCAAATCCGAAAAAGCATCCGGCGAAATGCACTCGAGCGGCCCAGGTTGTACAAAACCAGCGTTATTGACCAATCCAGACAAACCATGCGGCAGTTGCGATTCGAGCAGCCTCGCCGCGTCGGCCACGTACACATCGGAAGTGACATCCAGCAAAACGGTTTCGCAGCCTGCGACGACATCGCTGTCTTTGCGCACACCAGCAAATACACGCCATCCAGCTTCGGCCATCGCAAGACAGGTGGCGTAGCCAATGCCTTTTGCAGCACCGGTAACAAGGACGGCAGGCGCGTCAGATTGAGGCGACTTGTGCGGGGAGGATTCAGTCATTGTTGGGTTTGCGGCGATTCTTTTTGCGATCGCTGTGTTGCTTTTTAGATTTGAGTCGCCGTTCCTTGGAAGCGCGGGTCGGTTTCGTAGCTTTTCGCTTTTTCGGGCGATAGTTTTTAGCTTTGAGCCGCTCGATGAGTCGCTCATAGGCTAACTCGCGATTTTGGTGCTGGCTGCGCCGCTCGGTCGCGATCACCGTGATGCCACTCGGGATATGAAAAATGCGCACCGCCGATTCGGTTTTATTGCGATGTTGCCCACCCGGCCCACTGGCGCGAAAAAAGGTGACACGCACCTCTTTTTCAAGAGTTTCTCGATCGGTCGTGAAACGGGGAGGCATTGCCCTAGAATAACCGCCATCATGACAAGGAATGTTGCCATCATTGGTTCAGGGCCCGCCGGCTACACGGCTGCCATTTATCTTTCTCGCGCCGGCCTCAACCCCATCATGTTTGAAGGCATGCAGCCAGGCGGTCAGTTGACCATCACGACCGAGGTCGAAAACTTCCCTGGGTTCCCTGAGGGCGTCGAAGGGCCAAAGTTGATGCTGGAAATGAAAGCGCAAGCCGCGCGTTTCGGCACCGATTTTATTGAGTTCCGCAATGTCAAAAATATTGACACCAGCAAGCGGCCCTTTGTGATTCACGACGAGATGGGCGGCGAAACCGAAGCACACGCGGTCATTATTGCAACAGGCGCGCGCGCCAAAATGCTCGGCCACCCCGAAGAGCAAGGTTTGATTGGTTACGGCCTCTCGGCTTGCGCAACTTGCGATGGCGCGTTTTTCAAAGACAAAGAAATTGTTGTCGTGGGTGCAGGCGATACCGCCATGGAAGAGGCCATTTACCTCACGCGTTTTGGCAGCAAAGTCACCGTCGTGCACCGTCGCGATGTCTTCCGCTCAAGCCCCGTCATGAAAGAGCGTGCCGAGGCCAATGACAAGATTGAATGGAAGTTGTTCCGTACGGTCAAAGATTTCGTCCGTGGTGACGACAAGAAAATTAGAGCCGTCATCCTTGAAGACCCGCGTGACGGCTCAACCGAAGAGTTCCCGTGCGAGGGGGTGTTCATTGCCATTGGTCACTCGCCCAATACAGAATTTCTTGGCGACGAGTTTGAAAAAGACGAGATCGGTTATTTGCAACTTACTCAAGGCACACGCACATCCGTAGAGGGTGTTTTTGGTGCTGGCGATGTCGCCGATGACGAGTATCGTCAAGCCATTACCGCTGCCGGGATGGGTTGCTCCGCTGCGCTTGATGCACAGCGTTGGCTTGAGGCGGAAGGCCTCGCTTAATCTGTCTGCTTGCCCGGATTAGCCTGACCTAACCCAGCAATCGCTGCATCAGTTGCGCCCACTTGCGGAATTCGTCCGCGTGGGGGAAGGCCGTGCGCACCCATTCGCGCATATCGCGGCCATCGCGTGCGGCGCGCTGAGGCTCGCGCACCCATTTGCCGACCGTGCGGCGCATGGAAGCGTCATCGCCGAACCGATGCGCGCCATTTTTCAGCTCTTTGTGAGCAGGGATGTTGCTTGCCGCCACGGGTGCGCTGTATATCGCCGCCTCTAGCAATGCATTGGGTGCCCCACCCTCCGCGCGACTGGCGCTGAGCACGACGCGCGCCTTGCGATAGAGATAAGGCATCTGTTCATGCGGGACTTCACCGAGCCATTCTGCCCAAGGCGTTTGTGTGACCTTAGCCTGGAATTCATCGCCGTAGCCCTGTTCCAGAATTGGGCCAGCGAACCATACGCGCAACTCGGGGTAAGCCTCGGCGAGCGATTGCATGGCTTTCAAAATCCGCAATTGCGCTTTTACTTTTCGGATGCCGGCTGGCACCAAAATCATGGCAGGGTCGTCGGGCAATTCGGGAAGGTTTTCAGGAATCACAGGGCGGCCACTCGACATCACTGCGCTCTGCGCAATCACAAACAACTTTTCGATGCTTGAAGGGTAATATTCCGCTGCGCGGTCGGCAGACGATTGCCCCAGTGCTACGCAAGCCGCAGACCCTTGGACGGCAACTAAACCCTCTTTTCGGGGCTTTCCACCCAAATCAGTACCGCTAAACATGACCAAGTAAGGCACCTCTAATGTTTTCGCCAAAGCTTGGGCGTGAGGCCCCGAATTTTCAGCATGGATGGCCAGGATGACATCGGGAGAAAAGCCGTCAGGTAGCGCTTCCGTGGCAATTTCAGCTGCACCTAATGCAGCCGCTTCAGCAATTACAGTCTCGAAGTTATGACGCTTGAGCCCCTTTGCCAATCGTTCTGCGGATGTGACATTTCCCCGCGCAGCATTTGCCGCGCAGGGCAGCAAAATGAGTAAGCGATGCGTCAAGGCCATTATTTTTTCTGTGCGACGGACAGATTCATCAAGAACTCAGCGTTATGCGCGCTCTGATCCATGCGCTTGACCAACAACTCCATCGCCTCGATGGGGTTCATTTCGTTAAGTACTTTGCGCATCAACCAAACACGCGACAGCTCTTCTTTCGTGAACAACAAATCTTCTTTACGCGTGCCGGAGCGGTTGATATCAATCGCTGGCCAAATGCGGCGCTCAGCCAATTGGCGGTCAAGCACTAATTCCATGTTGCCGGTGCCCTTGAACTCTTCGAAAATGACTTCATCCATTTTCGAATTTGTATCGACCAAGGCCGTCGCCAAAATCGTCAGTGAACCACCGTCTTCCATGTTGCGTGCCGCACCGAAGAAGCGCTTGGGCTTGAGCAGCGCATCCGCCACCAAACCACCCGACATGATTTTTGAATTGCCTGGCGCGACATTGTTGTAGGCACGCGCAAGACGCGTAATCGAATCGAGAAGAATGATGACATCATCACCCTGTTCGACCATGCGCTTGGCACGCTCAGTCACCATCTCGGCCACTTTCACGTGACGCGATGGCGGCTCGTCAAAAGTGCTCGCCACAATCTCGCGGTTTTCGCCTTGAACGGTACGCTCAAAATCAGTCACCTCTTCAGGGCGCTCGTCAACAAGCAAAATAATGAGCTTGGAATCACTGTGCAGCTTGGTAATCGCATTGGCAATCATCTGCAGCAACACGGTCTTACCCGCTCGGGGTGGCGCAACAATCAAACCGCGCTGACCTTTGCCAATCGGGCTAATCAGGTCGATAATCCGCGTTTCAATCAAATCAGACTCAGTTTCAAGGCCGAGTCGCTCTTCGGGGTAAAGAGGAGTCAAATCATGAAACGGCTCAAGCGACCATTGCTTTTCGGGGTCGTCACCAAAGACTTCAAGCACCTCGTGCATGATGAACAAAACCTCATCATCAGCCGGCGCGAGCAGCACGCCGCGGATGACCTGCCCAGGCTGCAGGTGATGCTTTTCGATCAGCTCTTTATGCACCAGCACATCGACATCGCTCGACTCGGTGAAGTCGTTGCATTTGTGGCGCAAAAAGCCGAAGCCGAATTCCGTCACATCAAGTGTGCCGCGTACAAAGAAAACGCCCGCGTCTTCCATGGCCGTGCGCACAATGCGGCGCATCAAAACAGCACGCGACAAACCTAGAGCGTCTTCAATCCCAATCTTTTCACCCAAGTCTTGTAAGTCAGGCAAACTCTGATTGAGGTAGGTATTGAACTGCAGGTCAGCCTTTTTCTTTTTCGTCGCAAAAGTCTTAACGGACTTTTGATCCCACTCAGCCTCAGGGAAGGCCGGGATGTTGGACGGTTTAAAGTGCTCAGTACCTTTTTGGTTGATCATGCCGCGCGTGCGCTGGCCACCACCACGGTAATTACCGCCACTTTTGTTTGGGCGCCGACGACGGCGACGACGTTTTTTGTATTCCGCAGACATTTTCTTTTGTAAGGTTTTCTGCGGAGATAGCCGCAGAGTCAGACCTTGCGATTTACCGGAGCTTCGTCTGGTAGGGGCCAGCGCTCGCTCAGAGGGCGGGGCGGCAGGTCACAAAGTAGAGGGAAAAGGGCAGCGGCCTGTTCACGGAGGGAATCAAGCGTGCCAACGTTGTGCAGGATAACATCCGCGCGCGTTTCTTTCTCAGAAACTGGGAATTGCGCGGCTTCGCGGGTTTTCCATTCGGCCTCCGTCCAGCTGTGGCGCTGGCAAGCTCGGTCGCGGCGGATGTCGTCAGGCGCAGAAATGAAAACCAAGTAATCACAAACGGCGTCTAGCCCGCCTTCCAAAAGAAGAGGAACATCTAATACGGCCCAAGCAGCCACTGGAGATTCAACATCGAGCGAGGGCTGCTCAGCTTGTCGTAACCCATGATGCAAGTGCCGTCGAACCCCTGGATGGAGAATGGCTTCCACATCGCGGCGCGCATTTGAGTCACCGAAAATGCGTGCAGAAAGCTTGGCGCGGTCAAGCGCCCCGTTTTCATCGCGAAGGCTGTCATTGAGCGCAAACTCAAGTGCAGAAAGGGTTTCCGTGCGTTGGAAGAGCTCTGAAACGGCGGCGTCCGCGTCAAGGTGGGGGCAATCAAGAACCTCGGCGAGCAACTTTCCGGCTGTCGTCTTCCCAGAGCCAATACCTCCCATCACGCCAATGACGCGGAACCCAGGAGGCGCTTCTTGAATGCTCATGCCGATATCTTGTGGCTGCCGATGCGCTGGGGCAAGAGTGCAGTAAAAAAAGCGTTCCAGATGGGCTCCGCGCTATTAATCTAGTGCTCGCATTCATGCGTCCCGGCCACCGTTGCCGGTTTTCCCTCGACTTCCCTAGGAATCATCATGTCTCGTTCAAATCGTGGCGCCGCTCAGGTCAGCCTCATGTGGGTTATCGCTCTTGCAGTGATCTCACTTGTCGCCTTTCTCTTCGCTTTCATGAGCCAGCAAAAGCTGGTTGATGTTCAAGCTGTTAATGACGCACTTCGCGCAGAAACTGCCGAAGCCAAAGCCCTCTTTGAGGTTGAGTCCGATAAAGGCCTCAATATTTCCAAGTCAGTTGGTTATCAGGGTACTGATGGCTCGATGACTTCCGTTGAAGCGGTCAATAGTGCAAAAACCGAACTTCAGGCTGTTTTCGCTCTTGAGGGCGATATTCGCGATTTAGCCGCTGCTGTCCCTGGTGCCATTGCCAAGTACAACGCAGTTGTTCGCGAGCGTGATGCTTTTAAATCAGATGTCGCACAATTGCGTAATGATTTGGATGCTCGTTCGAGTTCTTTCCAGACCGCTCTCTCAGATAAAGATAGTCAACTGCGTGACGCACGCCGCGAGGGCGAAGACAACTTGGCCTCTCTCAACAACCAGCTGCTCAACCTTGAGCGCGAGCGCGACGGTCTCCGTGAGCAGTACCAAGATCTGGATCGTGCTGCAGCTAATGAACGCTCGACTCATGCCGACAGTATTGTTGTAAAAGACCGCGAATTCGCTGTCATGAAGCAGCGCAACGACATCGTCAACGAGCGCCTCAATCAACTGGTCGGTCGCCAAGATGTTGCTGACGGCAGCATTCTTGTTGCCGAAGCTTCTCTCAAGAAAGCTTGGATTGATAAAGGCCGCATGGCTCGCGTCCGTCCGGGGCTTGAGTTTGAGGTGCGTAACCCACTGTCCGGTGCGGTTAAAGGTCGCGTTCGCGTCCTTACCGTGGAAGAGCGTCGCTCGGAAGTCACGATTTTGTCCAATGCTGACAAGTATGATCCCATCCGCAGTAATGATGTGATTTTCAATCCTATCTACGATGCTTCACGGCGCCCGATTGCTGTGTTGTTGGGTGATGGCTTTGGCCGTTATTCCAAAGGCGATTTGACAGCCCTGCTCGGTGAAATTGGCATCGAGGTGCGCGAAGAGCTCAGCGTCGAGGCCGATTACATGCTTCTTGGTACTCCCTTCTTTGACGAAGATACTGGTGACATGCTTAAGTGGGAAGCGAACGATTCATACAAGGCGGCTCAGGCACTTTCCGTGAAAGTGGTTGGCGCGCGCGATTGGATGATCTGGCTCGGCCAGTAGTCCCTTTCGAGCACTTCAAGGCCGCTGGGGTAAAATCCAGCGGCCTTATTTTTTGCCTTAACCGCCCATGTCCATCGAGCCAAACGCAGAGCAGCCGAGTCAACCGGTCGATTCATCTAAAGATTCCTCTCATGAATCTGGCGAAAGCGCGCGGATGTCCTTTGGTGGACATTTAGATGAGTTGCGCAAACGCGTCGTGCGCGGCGTTCTGGTACTGGGAGTCTTGTTTCTTGTGGCATGGGGCGGTTTTGTGCGCCAACTTGAGGCACTATTCATGCTGCCGCACCGGCGTGCTGCCGAGGCGCTTTCGCATTACGACCCGCCGGTAGCGATTGATTTAAAGCTACAGGTGCTTGGCCCGGTCGAGCATGTTTTTTTTGATTTGAAAGTTGCGTTCATGGCGGCGATGTTGTTTGGCTTTCCTTATTTACTTTGGCAGATTTGGGCATTTATCGCGGCAGGCCTATTCCCCAAAGAGCGCAAGGTCGTTTTGGGGTATTTGCCCTTTTCCGTTCTAGCAGGGCTTACGGGTATTGGTTTCGGTTACAGCATCATGATCCCTAAGGTGCTTGAGTTTTTGTACTCGATGGTTAACACCGAGTTGCTAGAGCCGGCTTATCGCTTGACGGATTACTTTTCGATTTTCTTGATGTTTACTTTTGCGCTGGCTCTGGTTTTTCAGTTGCCATTGCTGCTAATGGGCCTCGGCGCGGCCGGTATTGTTGATGCGCCCAAATTGCGCAAATACCGTCGACATTTTATTTTGGGTGCATTCGTTATCGGCGCCATGTTGACCCCGCCCGATCCAATGAGCCAAGCCATGATGGCGACCCCAACGATTGTGCTTTACGAAGTTGGCATCTTGCTTGTGGCCATTCGCGGCATGAGGTCTAGTAAGTGACCCAAATGGCGCGCGCGGTGCTTTTGAGCATCGGGGAAGAGCTGCTTGACGGTCGTATCCTTGACACGAACGCGGCTTTTTTTGCCCAAGAAATGCTGCAGGCGGGCATCCAAGTGGAAGCCATGCATACGATTGGCGATGCGCCGGGTGAGTTGGCCGCCGAGTTGCTGAGACTCGATGATCGTAAGGCTAGCGTGTTGATTACAACAGGCGGTCTTGGGCCTACTGCAGATGACCGAGTGCGTGCTGATTTTGCGCGTGCACTTGGGGTGTCGCTTGAGCCGGCGAATCTTGACGCGGCGGAAGCCCTCCAAAAGTTGTGGGGGCGCCATCACCAAGGCGTGGCACCCCCTGAATTTTTGGCTCAAGGCCATATTCCAAAGGGTTGTCAGGCTATGAGCAATCCCAAAGGAACCGCTTGGGGCTTTTCGGGGCAATTGCCTAACGGTTTGCGCTTCTGGTGCCTTCCAGGGCCTCCTCACGAATGCAAAGCCGTCTGGGCTGGCGGCGGCGGGGCGAGTGCCTTGAGTGAGCTCGTTAGCTCCACCCCAATGCGTCTTGAGCTTTTCCATACGGTTGGCAAACCTGAGTCTTGGGTCGAGTCGCAAATTCATGACTTGATGCAGAGCCATGATGACCCGCGCATGGGCATCGTCGCAAGCGCCGAAAAAGTTACGGTTTCCGTTTTAACAAGTTGCGGGCAAAAGCAGTTAGACCTCATCGGCGATAAGTTGAAAAAACGCCTTGGGGATGTCCTGTGGGGCCGCGATGACGAGACGCTCGCCAGTTTGGCGGTGCGGTTGCTCTCCGAGCGTAACCAAACGGTTAGCTTTGCCGAATCCTGCACAGGTGGGCGTATTTCAGCGGCAATGACGGCCGTTCCTGGTGCATCTGCTGTGCTTGGGTATGGTTTTGTGACTTATGCCAATGAGGCTAAGGAGAGCGTGCTGGGGGTGTCTCCTGAGCTTTTAGAGGCGCACGGGGCGGTTTCGTCTGAGGTTGCGCAATCCATGGCTTTAGGTGCCCTGGAACAAGCTCAATCGGATTGGGCTATTTCTGTTACCGGCATCGCAGGCCCTGGCGGTGGCACAGAGGAAAAACCCGTAGGCTTGGTCTATATCGGCGTTGCGGGGCCAGACGGCTACGCTCATGTCGCTCGCCGCAAGCTCTGGACGCGTGCGGGCCGTCATGGCATCCAGACTCAAACGGTGCGCGATGCACTCGATTCTTTAAGACGCGCACTTTTGGGCTTGCCGCCGCTATAGAGCGTCCCTAGAATACTCGGCCATTACCCGATGGTGTAATCGGCAACACAAGTGGTTTTGGTCCACTCATTCCAGGTTCAAGTCCTGGTCGGGTAGCCAACATAAGAAGACCGTCTGCTTTCTAGCAGGCGGTCTTTTTTTACGGACGGCTCGCACTCAAATTTGAGTTTCGCGAGCGTTGCCCTGACTATCGAAATGTAACGCCCGCTGGAATCGAAAGCGTAGCACCCGCTGGGATCACAGCGTCATCAACATGCCCGGATTGGCCATGCGCGATGACATGAGTGTGATTTTCGGAATCGTGCCGCGAAAACACGGCTTTGTGATGCTTGGACCAAAACCCCACTAAGGTGACATGTATTTCTTCAGGAGCAAGTTGAAATTGAATCCCTTGAGCACTGTGTGAGGCACAAGAAGAATCGCCGCTTGTCGCTTTGCTCCCGTCAACGATGTGCCAATCAAGTTGGCTGAAACGCCCGTAAATCGTAAATGGAATCGGCCCCGTCGTGTCGAGATGCGCGGTCATCCAAGCGTCAAACTCACTCATTGGGATGTCTTGCATAATCTGAATGGTCGACCACTCGGGAACATGGGCAGCAACCATCATGCAAGCCCCGGCATCGTTGGCAAGTTGCGTGCGGATTTCTTTTGCCTCGCCATTACGCGGCCGAGTGATGTGTGCCATGCCGCGGTGAATGGTGATTTCCCCATCTAGGTCGGCGGCGGCGCCAAGAGCAATCAAGTCTTCGGATGGCATGAGCTCAGCCAAAGTCACAAGCGCATCAACCTCACCGCGTTTGTGCATGCCCGGGAGGCTGCCCCAGATGTGCACTTCGGGCAAAGCCGGTTTTGTAGTAGCGGCTGATTGCGGCTCGTTGGCTTGTGCTTCGTCATGAGTTTGAGAAACGGGCGCAACGCAAGAAGCGGCAAGTATCGTAAGCCCTAAGGCGAGGAGGGTCGTTGATTTCATTTGCGGGTGTAGTGGCAGAATGTGAATGGAATGCTGTTTTCGTGTTGCATCTCTGATTCAGACGCCAACTGCCATTTGTTTTCTTCCGTTTGGAAGAAAGTGTCGCAAGCAAAAGAACCACGGACGGCGGTCAGATGGATGTTGGTGCATCCACCATGCTTTAAAGCCTCCGCGTAAACTTGACCGCCGCCGATGACGAAAATGTCGTCGATGGTTTCGGCTTGGCAAGTTGCCAAGGCCTCATCGAATGAGCCCACGCGTGTGACCCCCTCGGGGTAGTGCATGGTTTTCTTCGAGCTCAAGACGATGTTTTTGCGCCCAGGTAGTGGGCGGAATTTTTCAGGGATGGAGAACCAAGTTTTGCGACCCATGATGACCGCATTGTTGCCAGCGCCAGTGGTGATTTTTTTGAAATACGCAAGGTCAGCCGAAAGCCGCCATGGCAGGTCACCGTTGAGACCAATGCCGCCGGTCTCATCGCAAGCGAGGATGATGGAAAACCCGTCACTCACACCGCAACCTCAAAACGAATGAAGGGGTCGTGCTGGTAATCATGCAAGACGATGTCTTCAAAGGTCATTTCGTCGAGCGGTTTGTCGGCAATTTCAAGGCGAGGCAATTTTTTCGGCTCGCGCTTGAGTTGCGCTTGCAGGCCCTCGACATGGTTGCTGTAGATGTGGGCATCGCCGATGGTGTGCACGAAGTAACGCGGGGTCATGCCGACCTCTTGGGCGACCATTGCGTTGAGCAGTGCGTAAGAGGCAATATTGAATGGCACGCCCAAAGCCAAATCGGCGGATCGCTGGTAAAGTTGCAAATCAAGCTCGCCATCGTTGGTTGCGTAAAACTGAAAAAACGCATGGCAGGGTGGCAATTTCATGTCAGGTAGATCACCGACATTCCATGCGCTCACGATATTGCGGCGCGAGGTCGGGTCGTTTTTGAGTAAGTCAATCGCCCCTTTGATTTGATCAATGCCCTGGCCGCCCCAGTTGCGCCACTGATGGCCATAAATCGGGCCAAGCTCACCTTTTTCGTCGGCCCAGGCATCCCAGATGGGGGTGTTTTGAGTCAGGCCGTCGTTGATGTTGGTTGAGCCACGCAAAAACCAAAGCAACTCATGCACAACAGCTTTAAACAACACCTTTTTGGTTGTCAGCAAAGGGAAGCCCTCGCGCAGGTCATAACGGGTTTGCGTGCCAAAAATGGAACGCGTGCCGGTGCCAGTACGGTCGGCGCGGATTTCGCCCTCAGAGAGGACTTGGCGGATGAGGTCGAGGTAGGGGCGCATGAGGGGTTGTGGTTCGGCTTTATCTTAAAGCCTTGGAGTTGCTAAAACCGCACCAAAGCCAACCTCCGATACAAAAGTAAGACGGCCGCCAGGAAAACCTGACGGCCGCTTACCGAGGATTTAGGTTCGTAGGCCCGACCCCTTTCGGCGGGGGGGCCGAACCTGCTCGGTTAGAACTTCATGTTGATTTGAGCGAACATCCAAGTCTGCTTGTCTTGGTTGAGCGTCGCATCGCCTGGGTTGAACTGAGAGACACCAACGAAGAGGCCCGTGCGCTTACCGAGTTTGCCTTTGAAGTAAAGGTCGATTTCGGTGCCAATGTCATCAGAATCTTGGTCGAAACCATTGATGCTGGCGCCAGGGTACCCGGCAGTCGCTGAGATGCTTTCTTCTGTGAAGTTGTGAATCTCGGCGAAACCTTTCCAGCCGTCCATGACGGGCATGGAAGCTTTAAGGATGAAATCGTTGTAGTTAGTCCAACGAACGATGTCTTGCCAACCACTGTAGCAGTGGCCCAAAGGGTGGACGCGTTGGAAATCTGGAGCGTAGACTTCGTAACCGAAGCCAAGCTTGAGGCCATCGCCCATGTCTTTGGTTGCATCGAGAACAAGCATGTCGCCATCCCATTCATCTTCGCCAATACCAGTCCCGTTTTGAAGGGCGTATTCGAGGTTCCATGATAGGCCCATGTTGTTGCCGTCAAGCAAGACGCCGTAAGTCATGAAATCTTGCTTAGCGTCATCGAAGTCCATTTTGAGGATGTAGGCGTCGTAGTTGAACATCTCTGCAGAGTTCTCGAAGTAGAGACCTGAAAGAGTGTGCTCTTCAGTACCATCTTTGTAGCTTGGGTGGAAGCCAGCAGCAGGGCGGACCGAGAATAGGTCAAACTTGTGACCCTCTTGCTTGACGGATGCGTGCAATCCTTCAAAACTACGAGCTGTAGGAGCCCACCAGTTGTCGCCAATCATGCGGCCATTGCCGTACTTCATCTTGAAGCGGCCAAACTTAACATCAGCCAAATCGAACACATCGGCTACTTTGCCGTAGGCTTGATAGACAGTGTTTCCTTCGAAAGAATCACCAAGGTCACGTGATGACTTAAGCTTTTGCAGCTCAATAAATGCGTTGACGCGATCGTTGACCTGAGCGTCCATGAAAAGGCGGAAACGGGCTGTGTTGGCAGTATAGTCAACAGCAGTCACTGTTCCGTCCTTCTTAGCAGTGAATGTGTTGCCATCGCGGCTTTCTGCGCGCCAACGCATTTCACCACCGATGGTCAGTTTTTGGACACCAGGGGCGGTAAGAACCGCGCCATCCTGTGCTTGCACAGGTGCTGGAATGAGAAGAAGTGCAGTAATTGCACTAAGAGCGATGAGTTTCGCAGTCATGACGAACCTTTTTGGTTTTAGTTATGGGGGGCCGATGGGCGGTTACGCTCACCGGGTTTCGGCAGATTTAACCCTTGAGGGAATGAGGTGTAGAGTCTTTTTCTATATATTTCCCTATCTACCCCCGAAAAGGGCAAAATAGTGCACTTTGAGCTACCTCAAATGTAGGTATTCCGCGCATTCGTAGCGATTTCGACGAAACTCATCTGCTACATCTAATTCAGCCGATTTCCACACGGATGGCTCAAAAACAACGCCTAGGGCTTTAGAAAAGGCCTTTTTCAGCATCCCCTTGTCTGGATGTCGCCCTAATTCCCCAATGTCAGGGGTCTCTTTAGAGACTTGCAAAACCAAACTGCCGTGGAAGAGCACCCAGCCATCGCGGCGCCGTGCAGCACTGCCCAACACCTTGCCCGAATGAAGGGTCAGGTCAAGAGGTGAAGAGTCTTCAAAGCACCAAGCTGAACCTGGCCGATCACTCGCCAAAGGGGCATCTCGCCGCAAAGTCACGGGCGTTTCAGCCACTTCGCTCAAAACCTCAGCCATCGCCTCATGAATCACTTCCATCGCCGCCGCTGGACCGCCAGCCAAAGCTCCCGTTTCTGGCATACACAAGGAGTAGGTCAACTCATGCTCATGCAAAATCGCCTTGCCGCCTGTCATCCGCCTCACGACCTCGCCACCGCGGGCAATGACCGCATCAAGCGGCAAATCAGCGGCCTTTTGGAAATACCCTAAAGATAGGGTCGGTTTCGCCCAACTGTAAAAACGCAAAGTCGGCCCAACACGGCACTCGAGCAGCGCCTCGTCTCGCGCCATGTTTTCGGCTGCGGGTAGCGGCGGGTCGTCGAAGAAACGACCCGGCAACTCATTGGCGGCTTTGTCTAACTGCACCGGAAGCAAAGCTGCGGATCTTTCACGGCTCGTGCTTCATCCACCCTCGAAACGGGCATCTCGGTCGGCGCGGCGTGCAATCGCTCATCACCCGCACGCGCCTCAGCGGCAATCTGCGCCATCGTCGCGGCAAAAGCATCAAGCGTCTCGCGCGATTCGGTTTCAGTCGGCTCAATCATGATGGCCTCATTAACCACCAGCGGGAAGTAAACCGTTGGAGGGTGATAGCCCAAATCAATAAGCCGCTTCGCGACATCAATCGTATGGACGCCTGCATCGCGCATTTCTTTCGTCGGCCGCGCCACAAACTCGTGCATGCAAATGCGATCGTAAGGCACGCGCCAATCTTGATTGCATTTCACCCGAAGGTAGTTGGCGTTGAGCACAGAATTTTCAGCCACGCGGCGGATGCCCGCATCACCTAAAGCCTTGATGTAGGCATAGGCTCGCACCAAAACCATAAAGTGCGCATGGAAACCGCGCACGCGCCCGATTGATTGGGGCAAATCGGCAAAGTGATAACCCTCGTCGTCAGAAACGACCATCGGGTTAGGCAGATACTTGCTTAACTCTTCAGTCACGCAAATCGGGCCGGAGCCAGGGCCGCCGCCGCCGTGCGGAGTCGAAAACGACTTATGCAAATTCAGGTGCATCATGTCGATGCCGAAGTCGCCGGGTCGCGCCACACCCATGATGGCATTAAAATTCGCCCCATCCATATAGACTTTCCCGCCCGCCTTGTGGACGAGGTCGCAAATCTCAGAAATGCGTGTCTCAAACAGCCCTAAAGTGCTGGGGTTGGTCACCATAAAGCCTGCCGTGTCGGGGCCAAGGTGTGCAATAAGGTCGTCAACATCCGTCAGGCCATCCTCACCACTCTTTACGGTTTTGACTTTGAACCCAGCCAAGGTGCAGCTCGCAGGATTGGTGCCATGGGCACTATCTGGAATCAAAATCGTGCGCCGGTCGTTTTCGCCACGCTCGTCAAGCCAAGCACGCAACACCATAAGTGCGGTCAATTCGCCGTGAGCGCCTGCCGCAGGGTGCAGCGTCACGCCCGGCAACCCTGTGGCCGTAGCTAAATCGGTTTGCAAGCGATGCATCAAACTCAGCGCACCTTGGACCTCGCCCTCGTCTTGGAGAGGGTGCAAGCCCGCCCAGGCTGCGTTGCTTGCGATGGCATCGTTAACCAGTGGGTTGTATTTCATGGTGCACGAGCCAAGCGGATAAAACTGCGTGGTAATCGCATAGTTTTTCTGGCTCAACTGCGTGAAGTGCCGCACCAAATCCAGCTCGCCCATTTCGGGCAAAGCAGGTGGGGCATCACGCAATTCGCGCGTGGGTAAAGGTGCGACGCTCGCCTTGGCATCAGTGCCCAAGCCGCCCGCCGTCGCTATGGTTCGATCGGCACCGTTGTGGCGCACGCATCGCCGACCTGGTCGGCTAGATTCAAACAAAAGAGGGACTTCGTTTAAGTTCATAGCGCCATCTCCTTTTGGAAAGTGCGACCGGCAACAGACGCAAGGCGACGGATGTCGTCCGCCGTGGTTTTTTCGGTACACGCCAGAGTGAAAACACCCTCTAAATCGTCATACCATTCGCTCATGGGCAAAACCCCCGCAATGCCTTCGGCCGCGAGCATCGAACGGAATCGCATCACAGCCTCATCACCGCCGATTACCCGGAAGGCGACCTCGGAAAAGAAAGGCGCATTCGGGAAAGCAAGCGAGATGGAGTCAGTCGCGGTAACCAGCGCCTCAGCCATTTCAACCGCGCGTTGGCGCGACAAGCAAGCCACCTCTTCGAGCCCCTTTGGCCCAAGAGCAGCCATGTGCATGCAGCCACGCAGTGCAATCAATGCATTATTCGTGCAGATATTCGAAGTCGCCTTTTCGCGGCGGATGTGCTGCTCACGCGTTTGGAAAGTCAGCGTATAGGCGCGACGGTCTTGCCCGTCTTTGCTGATGCCCACCAAACGGCCCGGTAGTTTGCGCACTTGCTTCTGGCTTGTGGCAAAGAAACCGTAGTGCGGCCCACCGAAACTCATCGGCACGCCAAAGGATTGGCCATCGCCAACCACAATGTCGACGCCCGCAGCACCTGGTGAGCGCAGCAAGCCGGTTGCAACAGGGTAAAGGGAGCAAACGCTCATGGTCTTACGACCCTCTGTTTGCGCGGTGAGCGCATCTAAATCTTCGACCACACCTAAAAAGTTAGGCTGCTGCACGAAAACCGCAGCGGTGTCATCGGTGACGGAATCACCCCAGTCCGTTACGCCATCAACGAGTGGAGCTTCAATCACCTCTGTATCTAGGTGGCGCAGATAAGTCACCATCGTCTCGCGTGTGTGGGGGTGCAGGCCAGCCGAAACGACCACGCGCTTTTTCCGTGTGACCCCCATGGCCATCAATGCTGCCTCAGCTGCAGCGGTCGCGCCGTCATACATGGATGCGTTGGCAACCTCACAGCCGCATACTTCGGCGATCATGCTTTGAAACTCGTAAATCCATTGCAGCGTGCCTTGCGAACACTCCGGCTGATAAGGCGTATAAGCCGTCATGAATTCACTGCGCCCTGAAAGACTGTCGACGAGCGCCGGCCAATCGTGGTTGTATGTACCCCCACCTAAAAAACACGGCCGCTCACTGGCGGGGCGATTCCATGAACTCAACTCGCTCATGTGCGCTCGCAATTCGGTTTCGGTCAAACCCTCGCCGATGCCCAAATCGCCCGTGACTTTCAAATCCGCAGGGATGGCCTCAAACAAAGCGTCAATCGAATCAACGCCGACCTCTTGCAGCATCGCCTCGCGATCTGCATCTGAATTTTGGATGTAAGGCATCTCTAGCTCGCTGCTGCGACGACTTGCTCGTAGGCCTCGGCATCTTTCATGTGTGCAATCGCATCGTCGCCCGACACGCGCACTTTGATGAGCCAGCCACCCTCGAAAGGATCACTCTGCAAAGTCTCAAGGTCATCAGCCAAAGTCTCGTTCACCTCAATAATCTCGCCATCAACGGGCGAATTCAGGTCAGAAACCGCTTTGACGGATTCAACCTCGCCAAAGCCAATTCCCTGTTCGACCTCATCGCCTGTGTCAGGCAAGTCAAGGAAAACAAGCTCGCCAAGTTGCTCGAGCGCAAAATCGGTAATGCCAAGAGTGACGACATCGCCATCAATTTTGGCCCACTCGTGGGAGTCAAGGTAAGAACGGTCGGTAGGACGCATGATTTCAAGTCGCAGTTGCGAGGAGGGGAGGCTTAGGGCAGGTTAATCGCGCGAGCGATGGGGGACGAAAGGGAGCTCGGCAATCTCAACAGGCATTTCTTTCCCGCGGAAACTGACCGTAAAGGGGCCATCGCAATCAATGGGCACATAGGCCGTCGCGATGGGCTTTTGCAAAGTCGCCGAGAAAGCACCCGAGCAAATTTGCCCGACTTCCACGCCATTTGCGAGCACAGGATAACCGTCACGAGGGACGCGCTTTTCTGTGGTGAAGCCAATCAACTTTTTGGCGGACGGCGCGGCGGCTTGTAGCGCCTCACTGCCGACGAACTCACGCGTTTTCCAGCCACGGACGGCAAATCGAAGGCCTGCATCAAAGGGCGTGATTTTTTCGTGAATCTCGTGACCGTAGAGTGGCATGGCTGCCTCGAGACGCAAGACATCGCGTGCGCCAAGGCCAACGGGGGAGGCACCTAATTCAAGGATGCGTTGCCAAACGGGCTCAGACTGTTCGGCGGTTGTGAAAATCTCAAAACCATGCTCGCCCGTGTAGCCGGTGCGGGCAACAAAAAGTTTGCCGAATGGGCTGTCGGGCCAAGCCAACTCAAGGAAGCCAGGCGCCAAGGCGTTATCGCCGCATAACTCTTGCAGGATGCGTTGAGACTCAGGGCCTTGAAGGGCGAGAATGCAACCACCGTCTTCGGTGATATCGTCGATGGTCGATTCAATCACTCGCTCTCGCAAGATATCGAGGTCGCGGTGACGATTTGCCGCATTGACCACCATGAAAAACTCATCTTGCCCCGTGCGATAGGTGATGAGGTCATCGAGGATGCCACCGTCTTCGGCCAAAATCATGGTGTAGCGAGCCTGACCGATGGGTTGGTCGGTGATGCGGCCGCCTAAAGCGTGGTCGAGCTCGTCGGCCACTTGTGGGCCGCGGAACCAAATGCGAGCCATGTGGCCCACATCAAACACGCCCGCTGTTTGCCGCGTAGCGCGGGATTCGCCGAGGATGGAGCCATAATCCAGGGGCATTTCCCAGCCTGCAAAGGGCACGAGCTTAGCGCCGAGCGCCTTGTGAGCAGTCGTAAGTGGTGTCTGGAGCATGGTTTCTGTTTGATGCATTACGAAAAAAGACAGGGGCGCATATTGAGCGCCCCTGTCGCGGTCAGTGACCAGTTCAGGGCTCGTCGGGATGCAGTCCTTTGTACCTGAGAGTTTCGTGGCGAATCCACTTGCCCCTTCGGTGCCCATGCTTAACATGAGTCTCTCCTGCATCCGTCGGCCGATTGGGAGGTATTTTCGCTTTTTTGGGCTTCAGCGTCAAGGTAATTGATTCTTCTTGACGCAAGTTGTTGGGGGCCGTAAACTTTTCGGCCCTTCTGACACACAGAGGTATAAACATCATGGCACGTCGATGCGAAGTAACTGGGAAAGGCACCACAGCTGGCAAAACAATTGCCCGTCGCGGTCTGCCTAAGAAAAAAGGTGGCATTGGTCTCAAAACCACCGGTCATACCAAGCGTAAGTTCAAGTCAAACATCCAAAAGGTGCGCGTCTTGCTTCCCAATGGCACAGTCACCCGCATGAAATTGGCGACTTCGGTCATCAAGCGCGGTTTGATCACCATGCATTTAGAGGGTCGCGAACAGACCTTCCCCTTGGTAAAAGCATTGCGTGGTCGCAATCGCGCTTTTGTCAATCAAGGCGCCGAGTAAGACGCTGATTTTTGGGTTTTGACCCGATTTGGGTCGAAAAAAGCCAAAAAACGGGTAAAAACCCCAAAAAAACCGCCCGGATACTGGATTTTTTCAGTTTCCGGGTGAATTTTTTTGTACAACAGCCGATGGCAGACAAAAGCGCCGTCCTGTCAACCCTGATAAGGATGTCGCATCCACTTACCCCCTTCGGCGTTTAGTGGTGCACTACTAAACCCGTTTCTCTAAATCCCACTGGGAATAATCATGGCTCCAAAAAAGAAAGCTAAAAAGAAGGTCGCTAAAAAGAAGACCACGAAAAAGGCTGCTCCTAAAAAGGCAGTAAAGAAGAAAGTTGCGAAAAAGAAAGTTGCCAAGAAAAAGGTAGCCAAGAA
>CAZPAY010000017.1:0-55473 GCA_964584805.1 uncultured Planctomycetales bacterium
TTATCCCAACATGGCCCTCAACCATGCGCGTCTGCCAATTCCGCCATCCCGGCTGGGTTAGGGGCGAATATTCTAGCCGAGCCCCGCCCACCGTCAATGGCAAACCTAAAACGCCAATTCGCCGTTGACCACAATCGAAACCTCGCGGCGGTGTGGGCGAAAACCCAACGAAATCCAATCGAGCGCTTGAATCGGCAAGAAATCTGCCATTGCTTTATCGAGCAGGACAGGGATACGCTGGCTCTCTTCCATTCTGTATTTTTCCGCAAGCGCATCATCGACGGCCTGAACCAAAGCCGACTCTTCCGAGGATGACAA
The DNA here is from genome assembly GCA_964584805.1 of uncultured Planctomycetales bacterium. Taxonomy (GTDB): domain Bacteria; phylum Planctomycetota; class UBA1135; order UBA1135; family UBA1135; genus JABHIE01. Next base: position 319 of record CAZPAY010000017.1, read on the forward strand.
CCGCTCACGATTTCCGAACAACTTACTACGCTGGCGCTTAGTCTCAGCCGGTCGATCACGCGAGTACACCTTATTCATCTCACGACGGAAGTCCTCTTGAGCGACTCCCTTTGCCGATTCCTGAAACCAAGGCTCAGCATTCTGTGGATCAAACCAGAAGAACACACTGGAGCCGTTTTTATGCGGTGCCATCGCTGCAGTAAAAGAATCGTTTAGCGATAATTTTTTCTTTTGCGCATCGCGCTCACGAGCCTCAACAAACGCCGACTCAACAATGCGGTGTGCGTATTTAAACGAGTTGCAAATCACAATTGTGTCGAGCGCTTTAATCTCCACAACTAAGACCTCGCCCGTGCCGGGAATGAGTGGTGACGCAAATGAGAGTGCTCGCGTGCCGCCGTGAAGATCAACAGCCGTCAATCGATCCTGGCCATCCCCGCCCGTGAACCGCTTCCAATGATCTTGAAAAAAGGTCATCACTCGGTCAAAAGCGCCTCGGTCTTTGACTTTTGCAAAAACTGCGAAGAGCGGCACGGGGGAATTGTCGTGCTCAACATCTCGCAACGCGTCGGATGGGTAATTGTCAGCGTGCAGGCCAATTGCCATGCCGGGCGCTGCCGCTCGGCCGATATCTTCAAGGAGATGCATTAATCCTTGATACTGCCCAGTGCCACGAATGGTGTCGTCAAGCAAAGAGCGGAAATCCGCATCCAGCACACTGCTTGCCTCAAGAATCGTTTTGCCTGGGTCACCGCCCAAGCCCGCGAACAAGAAACTGTCAGCCGGCATCATGCCCGCATATTTATTAATGCGAGTCGAGGACATGGGCGGGCTCTGCAAAAACGACCTCTGTGAGGGCGTAGCTGTACTCAAATCTGTCGCACCGCCAAGGCGTAACTCAAACGGATCGCCGCCATGTAAATACCCAGCCGCATAGCGCAGCAAGTCAGTATCAAACATCGAGCGCCCAACGCGATTAATCAGGCCAGTACCACTAGGCGCAGGCCACCTCCCCAAGCCATCGCGCAATTTTTCCCAGCGCAGAAAAACCTCGATCGGCTGATCCCCTGGTGCCAAATACGCCTCAACTTGATCCCGAAAAATCGATGCTTCAGCAAGTGAGTCTTGCCCCGACTGCAACTGCAAACTATGCGCCGTCTCAAGCCACTCGGGACGGCTCGCTAAAACGAGCACATCTTGGATGCGCTTCAAATACGCGTCTTGATAACCAAATGCCGAAAACTGTGGCAAGCGATAGACATCATTATCAAGCGGCTGAATCTGTAACGATTGGGGCAGCTTCTCGCGCACCGTATCAAGATCGAGCATCGCGACGCCCGCCTTTACCTTGAATGAAACGCGCAGCATCACCATGCCATCGAATTTTGCATTCAAGCTCGGTAAGCCACGACCCGACAAGGCCACTTCGCGCAAAATATCATCCTCGAAACTTAGGCCAACGGGGAGATTTCCAGACACCTTTCTCAAATCATCGATGAGCTTTACGACCCCCATTTCGCGCCCCCACTCGTCAAGCACCCCCGCGCTGCTCATGCGCTCGTGTATCTCACTCGTTTCAAAATCAGCCCAAAGCGTCGGCACAGGGAACTCGTCAAAACTCGCGCCCGCGCCCTTCCAGCGGAAAAAATATTCTGCCTCTCGTGGCACGATTGCGGCCATGTCATTGAGCTTTTTCTCAAACGGATCGAAGAAAAAAGTGACGAAAAGGAAATAAATTACCACCAAGACACTTGCAAAAATCATGAGTGTCCAGTGGAGTCTGCGGCTAGCGAGAAGGTCCCGCAAGCGCTCGGCGAAGGTAATGTCTTTCATCGGGGGTTTGATTCAGACGAGCAAGGGTTAAAATCTCGTCCAAGAATCTCGAATCTTACCGCACAGCCCAAAAAAATCATAAACATGACCGATACCTCGACTCAAACTGACATCCGCTTCGCTGACCGCGTGGCCTCCCTTCAGCCGTCTGCCACACTTGCCATGATTGCGCGGGTTAAGCAGATGCAGGCCGATGGCATTGAGATGCTTGATTTAACCGCTGGTGAGCCAGATTTCACTCCGCCGAATTGCGCCGAAAAGGCCGGCATCGATTCAATTGAGCAAGGCAAGGGCCGCTACACCCCGGCCGCCGGCTTGATGGAGTTGCGCGTTGAGGCGGCCAAGCACATCCGCGAAACTTATGGCTTGAGCTACGAGCCGACCGAAGTTGTTGTGACATCCGGAGCAAAAATTGGCATTGCCCAAGCCCTCATGGCCCTGGTGCAAAAAGGAGATCACGTACTGATGCCGTCCCCTTGCTGGACGTCTTACCCCGAAATGGTGCGGCTTGCTGAGGCTGAGCCCGAGATGGTGCCTTGTGGCGAAAACCACCTGCCGAGCATCGCCGACCTCGAAGCCGCGCGCCGACCGAACACGCGCGCAATTTTGCTCAATACACCCTGCAACCCAACGGGCGCAGTTTACCCCGTTGAGATATTAAGCGCGATTGGCAAGTGGGCTCTTGAGCATGATATTTGGGTCATCTCAGATGAGATTTACGGTGCGCTGGTTTATGAAATCGCCGAGCATCATTCGCCCATTTGGGTTGTGCCCGAGCTGCGCGAAAAAGCTGTCTGGATTGGCGGCATGAGCAAGGCCTACGCCATGACCGGTTGGCGGATGGGTTTCCTCGCCGCACCCGCTCCAGTTGCAAAAGCGATCGCGAGTTTGCAAAGTCAGCTCGCCGGTTCACCAAGTGCAATTAGTCAGCTCGCTACGCTTGCCGCTCTTCGGGAAGGCGCTCTTGATGTTGAGAGCATGCGACGCGCCTTTGAAGGACGCTGCAAAAAAGTGGTACAAGCACTCGGCACCATGCCTGATTTGATTTGCCCCGTGCCGGAAGGTGCGTTTTACGCTTTCCCGAAATTGGCGGATAGCATTCTCGGCAAAACCGACCCCGCGACTGGCAAGACGATTACTTGCGGCGATGATCTTGTTGAAGTGCTCATCGAGGCAGACCATGTTGCGTTCATCGGTGGCTCTGCCTTTGGCGCGCCGAATTCATTCCGCATTTCATTTGCAGCCGCCGAAGATGTCATTGAAAAGGCAATGGCAAAACTGGGCGCTCGCTTGCAGGCCATCCGCGACAACTAACCGCGACAAACACGCACACCTTTTAGCGCACATACATCTGAGCCTGTGCCCCACGAGCAATGCGTCGTTGGAAGCGCAGCACCATGCGTTTCCAGAGCGTGCGAATCCAGGCACAGCACTGATTGCGGCGGCCGGCCCTTGTGCACAAGAAAGTCTGCAAGTCGCTTTTGAACTCATGCATGGTTGGGTAGCGGACGGCCGGGTCTTCCTCAAGAGCCCGTAGCACAATGCGTCGCAACTCGATGGGGATCTCGCTCTTGCTACTACGCATGCGAATGGCCGTCTTGCGGCGCAAGCTCATCCGATTTTCTTTTTGCGGCGGCTTTTCAAGAACCAAGCTTTGATAGAGCAAGGCACCTAGCCCGTAAACATCGTCAGCGGGGGTTGCCCTTTTTGAACCCATCCGTGCTGGGCTAAGCCAAGGGCGCATCTTCTTCTTAGCGGCGACGACGAGTGGAGAGCCATTCGCAAGATCAATCCACTTTGCGCCACCTTCGGGAGTCACAACAAGATTGCCCGGCCATATTGCGCCGTGGACGATTCCAGCATCATGCGCGAGGCACAATGCATCAGCCAGCGGAACGACAAGGCGAGCAATGCCCTCAGACCAACTACTGTCAGAATCAAAGAAAGGCAAAGATATGGGGAGAGGGCGTTCGCCGGAAAGCGCCAACTTGTCCAGCAAATGATCCAAACGCAGGCCGCGCACCCATTCCCTCGCTAAGAATGCCGCACGGCCTTGGCGGCCGACTGCGAAGACCTGTGCAATATTCGGGTGCTCCAGCTGCGCTGTTGCGCGCGCTACTTTTTTGAATGCCTCAAAGCCACCGCTTTGCTGCGCAGAATCTCGACGCATAATCCTTAATGCAACACGACGCTTGAGATTAACCTGACGAGCCTCCCAGAGTACTGCACTTGCTGTTCGCTGCATCTCGGCAACAAGCTGAAAACCGCCAAGAATAAAGCCTGGTTTCAGGGCCGCGCCAAACAAAAAAGCCTGCCTCCCAAAGACGAGGGATGGCAACTGCCCTGCTTGCGCCGATTCTTCCTGCGGCGATGAATACAAATGCGGCCACGACTGTTGCGGCGCGGGGCTTTCCGTGCCTGTGCAAGCGGTTTGAGTATTTGATTTCATGTTGGCCTTCGGTGGATGAGAGGCCAGGGGGCATCCGTAGTTAGATGACTTGAGCACCACAGTTATCTATCCTTTTATATAAAATAAAAAAAAGACTGACTGAGTTTTATGGAACTCAGCCAGTCATGTGCGCGTGGCGGCGCGATGCGCGATTATCGAAAACTTAATCTACAAATGGGTAACCGCTATTGTCAAAAGTCACGACCCATTTGGTTTCACTCTTGAGTGGCTTAATGAACGGTTTGTAGACATCAAGGCACGCGAAAGTGTGGCGACCACGCTGCATCAAAATCATCGAATCGAGATCGCGCAAGTAAATGTCGAGCGTCAAATAGCCTTCCGCCTGAGAGGCCCGCGCTAAATCAAGTTTTTCGCTCGCCGTGGCAGACAAAGTCGCTAAGTCAGCAATGTTGCCCTCTTTATCTGGGGAAAGCTCGACATCTTGGTGGTAAAAATCAAAAATGAGTTTGCTCTCGTCGAAAAGAGCCAAAACCTTTTTAGATTTGAGTTTGCTCTCGTGGAACACCCAAACAAGACCTTCTCTTTTTGAGACAAATGAAGCAAAAACGCTTTTGTCGCTTTCCTCGACCATCTGAGCCGCGCGGCGTAAATCACGAGATTTGACTTCGCCAACACCCACCACAACCGTTAAGGACAGTGGAGTGACTTTGTAGCCGTCTTTTTTCAAGCCACGCTTCATTTTGCGGGCTAACTTTGTCGCATCATCAGCCTGAACCGCAAAAACATAGTGGTCACGCGCAACTGTTGCGCGAACTGGTCGACCAATAACCTGAAGCTTGTAATCATTTTCAAGGCGCTGCGACATAGCCACATCACCATCATTTGCAAAGTCACCGTCAATACCCAGGAAGACGAGCGATTCGGAAGCATCAAGTGCCATCGTTTGCCGCTCAGCCAATGAAGTGAGCGCGAAATTCGCCTGCACACTAATCGTGTGCGGCACAAAGGACAAAACGAGGGCTAAGGTTGCTAGAAGCATGATCAATCGCGACTGGGGGGAACCTTTACTAGTAAGTTAAGTTAAACCCGTTTCAGGTTATTTGGCGCAGAAACTCGATTACGGAGAACATTTGTTGCCCCAGGGAACTCATTTTGACAGATTTCACCTAATTGCGCTAGTGCATTTGCGTCGTTTGTCAAAGCAAGAACGTAAAATTTCCACATGCGCTGGTATGAATTTTCCAGGTCGCCCAATCGAGGGGCATATTCTTTAAAATGACTTAAAGGCGCTAGCTCATCATAACCGGGCCAACGCACAAGCATCTTGGCCTGTTTTAGCTGCATATGGCCTGCGGGGCAATAAAGCAGGACTGGGATTTTCTGTCCGGTGCGCGTTTCGAGCTCAAAAGTAAGGCGTTGCTCAACCTCGCGTCGGTGCTCAGCTGTGCCAGCACCAAAGAAGCGGTCAATCAACTCTTGCTGAATATCGCCATTAGCGTAAACCGGGTAAACCGCCGCACGCTTTGGAATTCGGCGACGCAAAATCGCCGACAAATAAACATCAAGTTGCTCTTGGCGCACGGGATCAGCCAACTTGACCGCCTTAAGTAACTCAAGCAAACCCGCATCGGTCGCTGGCTGCAATTCCTTCAGTGTCAGCACACCTTCCAAAAGTGCAATTTCCACCGCCTTGGCAATCAACGCCCCCACCGCAATTTTCGCGTGATGGTAATAAACGCGCTCGCTGAAATAGAACCGCGCTTCGAGGCAACGAATCACCTCGCTCAACACGGCCTCTTTCAAATAACCCGACCGCCCCAAATCGACATAAAGATTCTGCGTGCGGCGATCCACTCGAAACACGCCCATGATGCGCTCGTCATATTGCAGCTTAAGCCCGGTAAACAATGCATCACGCGACAAATAATCAAGCATGTCGGCGTCAATCGTGCCTGACACCAAGCCCTTCCAGTGTGGTGGAGCTTGGCGATTCGCAGGGACGGCATCAGGCGCGAGCACGGCCAAAACATCTTCTCGCACACCCGTTTGGCCAAGCGCGCGACCAAGCTCGGTCTCGTCTGAAAACATCGACTGAAACCGCTCGGCAGTATCGTGGCGAGCAATCAAACCGGTTTGATCTTCGATGTTGTGGCCAAAAGGCAAATGCGTAGAATCGTGCACCAAAGCTGCCAAGCGCACAATGCGCAACTCATGCGGGTCGTAGCCGCCATATTCTGCGCTTGAATCGCGGTCGCGCACGATATTGATTTCATTGACCATCTTGGTCGCCAAATGCGCCGTGCCAATGGAATGCTCAAAACGCGAATGCTGCGCGCCTGGGTAAACCAAATGCGCAGCGCCCAGTTGCCGCACATCACGCAAGCGCTGCATCTCAATCGTATCAAGGACTCCCATTTCCTCGGAGGTCAAAGCAATGTCGCCATGGACGGGGTCGCGAATAATGTAATCGTAATTCAGCATCACTCGTCTCCTTCGCGCGCGCAAGACACCAATTCCTCAACCTCTTGACGAGACAAGGGGCGATATCCACCGCGCTTGACGCCTTTGACGCCAAGTGAGCCGATTCGGACGCGCTTTAACTGCCGCACCTTCAAACCAGAGCGCGCCAACAAACGACGCACCTCGCGATTACGGCCTTCGCGAATTGTAATTTCGACCGTCGAGAATGCCTTAGTGCGTCGGCCAACGCGCACCGAAAGAGGCACCACTTTTGCGCCATCAATGAAAGCGCCCTTCCGCAATTTTTCAACCGAATCAAAATCAACCAAGCCGTCAACACGCACGGCATAAGTCTTGCGCACACCGAAACTCGGATGTGTCATCAACTGCGAGAACTCACCGTCGTTGGTTAATAAAAGCAGGCCCTCGGATGCCTCATCAAGTCGGCCAACGGTAAACACCCGAGATGGCATTACGGGGTCAACCAAATCACAAACGCGCAACCGCGTCTCGCGCGGGTCGTTGGTACAGAGTACCCCTTTGGGCTTATAGAAAAGGTAATAAAGACGGCGCACCTCTTTCACCACTCGACCCTCGACCCTTACTTCATCGCCGTCGAAAATACGGCGCCCTGGCTCAAGGACAATCTCGCCATTGACATCCACGACGCCCTCGAGGACCATTGCATCGCACTTGCGGCGGGAAGCGATACCCGCCTCAGCCAACCACTTGTTTAAACGAGTGCCATTTTCATCCGCACCAGCCGCCTGGGGCACAACCGACTCACTCGGAGTGTCGTGCTGCGCAACGAAGCCATAAGCCAGCCGCTTGCCTTTACGGGATGTCTTGGGCTTGCCGCGGCCTTGGTGGCCCGTTACATGCTTCTTCTTTCGTTGCTTAGCCATTACAGAGCCTCGCCTTCGACCAATTCAAGGCCTTCGTCTGCGGCTTGAATGGAGGCCATTTCAAGCGACGCTGGCAACAAGAAGGTGTCGCCAAACTTCAATTTACGGCCTGCCAACTGGCCCGACCCACCCACCACGACCATCACGCGGGCATGCGAATGCGACTCAATGCCCAAGATCTCGCCAGCCGCCAAATGAAACGAACGCATGCGAAAATAATCGCAAACGGCCAACAAGTTTTGAGGACGCTCGCCACGCACCGCAGCACCGGGCGGGAACGAATAATTCACAACGCGCAAAGCATCTGTGACATGAGTCTCGCGCGGCTCGCCGCCTAGGCCGTCACGGCCCCAATCGTAAAGTCGATAAGTCACATCACTCGTCTGCTGGATTTCACACAACATCGTGCCCCTACGAATGGCGTGCGTTTGCCCCGCCGGCACAAAAATGCTGTCGGCATGGCGGACGGCAACCTCATGCAGGTGGCTCTCGACCTCGGCAGTGTGCGCTTGACTAGAAAAGTCTTTCGCGCAAGTACCAGCCTCAAGGCCACATATCACAGAGCCGCCATCACCCAAGACATACCAAGCCTCGGTTTTACCAACACCCGTCGGCGACAGCGACCCATCTGGCGGATGCACTTGCACCGATAAGTCGTCAGCCGCATCAATAAATTTAACCAATAACGGAAAACGGCCATCGTGGGTTGGGCTCGACTCGCCGAGCAACTCGCTTGCTCGTGTTTCCATGAGCTCACGAAGCGAAATGCCATCGAATGAGCCTCCGTCAACAACCGTCTCAAATTCTGGGTAATCCGACAACTCCCAGGTCTCGCCAAGAGGGCCGTCAAAGGGCAAGTCGAGGCCTAACCGCTCGGCCAATGCAAAACCGCCCCACACCTTTTCTTGCAAAAGGCGGTGGAAAAACAACGGCTCTACTAAGGGGGGTTCTGACATGGCGTGCCCCCTCATCATATCAGCCAAACCAAATTCGCCTACGGCGGCGGCGGCGGCGGGTTTTCTTGACGCGCAAGCCGTCAACATTGAGCTGGTGCGTCGCGCGAGTAGAGCACCCGACGGCTCGCATGAGGGCCTTCCATTCTGCGCCATGCGGTGCGATTTTCACGCGCCGTGCTTTTGCGTCGGCATAGGCCACCAAGTGGGCCAACTCGTGCAACAACAAGGGCCGCATCTCATCGGGATGCCGAGCCAGCAAAATGGGGTTGAACTCAAGTACCTGATCGGTCAAACAAGCTCGCCCTAAAGTAGTGCGCAAACGACTGTTCCAGCGCCAATTCACAGTGCCGGCAAACTCAGAAACACCCCAGAGTGCACAAGCCTCGGCAATCAACGCGTCAATCGCTGCAGGTGGCCAAACCGACAACAGCCGCGCAATGGCGGGTCGCTCAGATTCAAGAGGGGTGGACGGCACGCCATAAGCCTAACTGCGCTTTTCTGTGATGCGCTCGTACAAACATATGGCAACAAACCAACCACCTAAAAACAGAAGGGTCAATATTGCATCAGTCTGACTCAACATGATGTCACCTCTTCCAGCTCGCCTTGGAAAAAGTCAAGCAGCTCTTGAACCTGCGCCGGCACAGCAGGAGGCTCAGGTAATGAATCCGGAAGCCCAAGCGGTAAACGCTCAACCAAGCGTGGCTGTGGCTTAGGGCGGGCGATGGAAGCTGCGGGGCGGCGCACGAAACGACGACGGGCAGCGGTGAGGTATTGAATGAGTGGTACTTGCATGAGTCAATCTCCAGCAAGTAGTTTCGCCAGCAGATTGTCAGCCGTTGTCACACATCATATTTTTTTGCCGCTTTTTTTAATTCTTCCGCAACGCGCGACCTAAGTTTTTCGGGAGCAAGGACTTCCACCTGTCCGCCCCAACCCAAAATCCAGCGCACCAGCTCAATATCGCCACGATATTGCACCTCTAAAATAGCTTGGTCACCACTCCACGAAACCACCTGCCCCTCTTGAAGCGGCTCTTCTTCCGCCACCAAACCAGCCAAATGCGAGAGCCGTATCTTGGCGGTATGGACTTCACTCGCGTGAAAAATCCCGATGCAATCAGAGAGGTGCTCGCGCACATCAAAAGCTTGAGGAGAGAAACGCTCTTCCGTGCGGCGGGCGCCATAAATGCGGTCGAGCTTCAAGAAAATCGTCGGCCCATCGCCGCCAGCACGCACCACGATGTAAGTCGATTGATGCCGCACATAAACCGCCAACGGCTCGTAAATGGCCCATTGCGATTCTTCGGAGCTCGGCTTGCGGTAATTCAATTTCACGCGCCGATGGTTTTCGATGGCCTCTTGAATCGTGCGCAATTTTGCAGCTCGGCCTTCGTAACTTTTTCCGCCTGCGCCTTCTTGGACAAAAATAGGCCCAAGCTCGCGGAAGTGTTCCATGGCGGGCGATTGTTCAAGCTCGCGATACAACACACCCAAGCCTGCACCCAATGGAGTCGCCAAAAGCGGCTCAAGGAAATCGCGAGCAAGTGAGAGCGCGACGGCCGTTTCGGGAGGCAATTGAATGCCCGCCTCTTGCAAGTTGTCGCCAAACCACTGCTGATCATCAAAAAACCACTCCGTCTCGCCATCGGGGCGATTGCGGTCTCGCACAGGAAAGCCAACCGATGCAAGGTCATCGAGGTCGCGACGCAAAGTGCGGCCACTCGGCTCATCCGGGGCAAGCTCGTGAAGCATCTCGGCCAAGGTGTAGCCATTACCCTTACGCTGGGCGAAAACCCGCAACAAGCGCCACTGACGAAAAAATTTGGCTTGGGTCATGACACCACCTCGGATGGCTCGCTATCTTTGTGCCACCAATACAAGGACGCCGAGCCATAATCGCGACGCTCGATGCCGGGCAACTCGGCCAACTCATCGTCAGTTAGCATGCCTTTTGGTGTGTGCGCAATTGCACAACCGCCTGGCCGCAAACCCGCGCACAGGCCGCAAAACAACGCCCAAGCCTTGATTCTGGCCGTGCCGCCCTTGCGGAAGTCGTCATAAGGTGGGTCAAAGAAAACGACATCGGGCGGTTCTAGGTTACCTGGCAAAGTATGGGCATCAGCCTGATGGATTTGCAGGCGGTCGGCGACACGAATCAACTCAGCATTCTCGCGAATCTGACGCACCGCTTTTGCATTGAGTTCAATCGCCACCGCCTGGCGCGCACCTCGTGAAAGAGCCTCGAGGCTCAAGATGCCTGAGCCAGCGTAAACATCCCAAAAGAGCGCATCGTGTATCAGGCCGCCGATGTGATTAAAAACGCCTTCCCGCGCGCGCTCGACCAGGGGGCGAGTGGCGGTAACTTTGGGCACTTTTAATTTGCGCCCGCGATGTTCTCCGGCGGTAATGCGAAGCATAGAGCGTAGAATACACGCGACATGCCTCGTCTCCACGTGAACATCGACCATGTTGCGACTGTGCGCCAAGCGCGTCGTGACGCCCAACCTGACCCTGTGCTCGCCGCCGGCATTGCTGAGCTTGCAGGCGCCAACGGTATTACTGTGCATTTGCGCGAAGATCGCCGGCACATTCAAGACCGCGATGTGCGCATTTTGCGCGAAACGGTCAAAACGCTCTTGAATCTCGAGATGGCCCTGACGGACGAAATGATCGCACACGCCGTCCAAATCAAACCCGACCAAGTCTGCGTGGTACCGGAAAGCCGCGAAGAGCTCACCACCGAAGGCGGGTTAGATGCCGATGGTTGCCTCGACCGGCTCACCGACGCAACGGCCCAACTCAAAACAGCGGGCATCGAGGTCAGCGTGTTTGTTGACCCCGAACCCAACGCGATTGAGGCCGCCGCCAAAGCGGGTGCGGATTATGTTGAATTGCATACGGGTGCATACGCAAACGCCAAAGGTCATCATCGCGAAAACGAATTAAAGCGACTCGAAACCGCGGCGCATTACGCGCACGAGCTCGGCTTGCGCATCAACGCGGGCCATGGCCTTGATTATGAAAATGTCATGCCCATCGCACAGCTTCCGCATATCGAAGAACTCAACATTGGCTACGCAATCATTGCGCGCTCGATTTACATCGGTCTCGATCAAGCCGTGCGTGAAATGCAAGACCGCATCTTGTCTGCCGCGCCGCCCGACGAGGCTTAATCGCCCCCACTTTTCTCTCAAACTAGCGACATGCCCACTCGGAAAAACATCTATGTCAATGCGCGTTTTTTAACCGCGCCATTGACTGGGATGCAGCGATTCGGTCGAGAGTTTTTACGCGCCTGGGACGACATGCTCGAAGACGGCACAATCGACAGCTCCCTTTATGAATTCGTTTTGCTGACACCGGAAAAGCCGAACGATATGCCCGAGCTCAAGCATATGCGCCTGAAAGTTGCCGGAGCCCTGCGCTCGCACTTTTGGGAGCAATTCAGTTTGCCTCTCTTGGCGCGTGATGGTTTTTTAATCAACCTTGCTAATACTGCGCCTGCATTCAAAACACAGCAAGCCTTGTTGTTGCATGACCTACAGGTCTGGGCCCGCCCCTCTACACATTCGCGTGGCTTCAATGCACTATATAACTTTGTCGTGCCTCTCGCTGTGCGCAACGCAAAAGCAGTACTTTGCCCGAGCGAATCGACAGCAAAAGAAATGCTGAAGTATTTCAAGCACCCCTTTGAGAAAACAATCGTCACTCAAGAGGGCCACGAACATGTTTTGCGTACTCCGAGCAACAACTCCATTCTCGCGCAACATGATTTGCAGAATGGTGGATACCTTCTCGCCGTAAGCTCGCTCAACCCAAACAAAAACTTCCTTGCCATCCTGCAAGCCATGAAGTTGGCTGATATCCACATTCCTTTTGTGATTGCTGGCGGAACAAACCCCAAGGTCTTTGCCGGTCACGGTATTGATCAATTGCCTGAGGAGATTCTTCATGTCGGCCGCGTCACGGATGGTGAATTGCGCGCGCTATATGAAAATGCACTCGGTTTTGTTTACCCCAGTTTTTACGAAGGGTGGGGCCTTCCTCCAGGGGAAGCCATGCAATTGGGCTGCCCGGTTGTTTCGAGCGACACATCGTCTCTGCCCGAAGTTTGCGGCGACGCGGTGCTTTATTGCGACCCAGCTGATACCTCGAGTTTGGCCGCGCAAATTAAGCGACTCGTTGACGAGCCAGGCTTGCGCGAAGAATTACGCGAAAAAGGCACAAAGCAAATTGCGCGCTTCTCATGGAGAAAAAGCGCGCAAAAAGCGTGGTTGGGTATTGAAGCTTGCCTTTAATGCTGGCTCGGCAACCCCTGCATTAAAGATTAAAAGTCAAGCTCTTCTTCACCCATGTCGGGGCCTTGCTGCATAGCGGCCATTTGAATCATGGCGGTCATGTCTTGCACCATCTTGCCTTCAGGTGGGGTGTAATCAAAAGTACCTTTGTCGAACGCCTCGACCATTTTGGAGTTAGACACCGTAAGTTTAAGGGTTTGGCTCTCTTCTTTTGCCGCTGCCGTGAATGAGATGGGGAACCAAGTTTTAGCGGAGAAAACTGCCGTAGCGCCATCATTTTCATCGCCCATAGAGAAAGTGCGCGTGCCTTCTTTGCCTTCAATTTCTTTTGGCGCATCTTCTGCCGAAAACGCGAGAGCACCTGTTTCCTCCAGCATGGCCATAATGGCATCGGGGCTGGAGAGTTCTTCAAAATCAGGTAAAACGCTCAAATCAATTTTGACAATCTCAAAAGGCAGGCCCGCTTTCATTTCAGGTGGTAAATTCAACTCAGCATGAAAAATACCACCATTTAAAACGATTACCGCAGAGCCACTCATCTCGCCTTGCATAGGGTCGCTCATGTTGAACTCAACATTCAGGCGGAGGTGAAGCAAGTCTTGATAGGTGACATGACCCTTAACATCGAATGTTGCTTTTCCGCCATCAGCCATCGGGCTATCTTGAGACCCAGCGACAACAAAGTCAGATTCCCATGACTTTTTCAGAAGTGCCACGAGGCCTGCTTGGATTTCAGCCGCGGGGTCTGAAACGGCCTCTACTGCGCAACACGCGGGCTCGCCCAGGGAAACTTTTGCCTTGCAGCAGTCAGCGTCTTGAGCAGCGAGGGGTGAGAGCAGGGCTAGACCTGCAAAAAGGGTGGTGAGTATTTTCATCGTTAGTGTGGCGTATGCCGAAGCCTCATTCTAAGGCCGTGCCCCAATTACGGGTGCCCTGATTCTGCGTTAGCGCTTTACGGCCAAAAGGTCATCGACAGCCAAACTACTTGAAAAATGCCGACTGCCAATTTCAGCCCCTTGCCCGCAAGTGAACCAAAAAATGCGCCCCAACCTGCGCCCATGAGCTCATTCCAGCTACGACCCGCAAAGATCATTTCAAAGGCGACGGCACCCAAGAAGGCCCCTGCCGCAGCGCCAAAGAGTGTGCCAACCACGGGAATAGGAATCAAAAAAGTTAAGCTAAGTGCGCCGACGAAGCCTCCGACGAATGCGCCAAACATGCCCGACCTGCCGGCTCCGCCCGCCTTTGCAAACTTTGCGGCCATAACAGTATCAGCAATTTCGACCAACAGCGCAGCGCCAAACAATACGCTGAAGGGAAGCCATCCGCCCCCTAGCCAGAGCGGAGAAATGAGCCCGGCCAAAGCGATAAGCCAATTGCCGGGCAAGCCAAGTGGAATCAAAATCAAGCCGAGCAATGCAACGACGATGCCAGAGCCAACGAGCAGGAATTCAAGGAAGGCGTCCATGCTGAAAGCATAGCGTGTTTACACTGAATCCATGATTCGCGCGCAAGGCATCTCGAAAGCATATGGCGGCACGCCTGTGTTACACGACGTGTCCCTTGATATTCAAGGTGGCGAAATACTTGGCTTGGTTGGCCCAAACGGGGCGGGAAAGACGACTTTCTTAAAGTGCCTGCTTGGTGTCGCGTTTGCCGATTCGGGGCACGCCACAATTGACTCGTTTTGCACTCGAAGCCAATCGGTTTCCGTTCGAAAAACCGTGGGCTATGCGCCGAGCGATGTTTCTCTTTATGACCGCCTCAACGCGTCCGAGACGCTTCGATTTGCGCTTGCGGGTTATCCGAACGCGCAGTTACAAATGGGCCTTGGGTTGTTCGACACTTTTCAACTACCCACACAACAGCCCGTCGGCGAATTCAGTCATGGCATGAAACGCAAGTTGTTGCTCACTTGCGCACTCGCCAGCAATGCGCCCAATCTCATACTCGATGAGCCCATGGAGGGCCTCGACCCCGAAGCGCGACGGCTGGTCGAAGCCATGCTCACAACTGCCGCACAAAATGGGAAGTGCATTTTATTTTCCTCGCACGACCTCGCCTCCGTTGAGCGAGTTTGTCATGCAGTCGCTTTTTTACGCGAGGGCCTTTTGCTTGAGCAAGCACCTTTGAGTGAAATTCTTGAGCGCGCATCGCGGCACATCCAACTCACTTTTCGCGAAGCTCTCACCATCGACCGCCTTCCTCAAGAAAATGGAATGCGATGGGTGGGGGGAGACACACGGTGGGTCCTCACATTTAACGGTCCAGCCGAAAAAGCGCTTGCCCAAATATCCCATCTGCCCATTGCAAGTCTGCGTGATTCTTCTGCCGGGCTTGAAGATGTCTTTGAGGCCCTCTACCGCAGTGAGGCGCCAGCATGATTGCCTCTCATTTCATTCGTGAAAACCGATTCCTCACCATTGGCTACTTCATGCTCTTGCATATCGCCGGCGGGCTTGCCGTTTTTTATTGGCCCGAATTGCGTGATCAAATTGACCTCATCGTTCAGTTGATTCCACTCGATGGCGTGCGCCGTTTTGCTGAGGCCTTTCAAGACCAGGGCTATTGGGCTTACTTTGATGCCCAGATTTTATTCAAAGGTGGCGGAATGGTGGCAACGGCCGTTGCCGGGCTCATTGGCTCTAGCCTCATTGCTCGCGAGGCCGATCGCAACACGGCAGAATTCCTTCTTTCGCGACCCCTCTCTCGAGGGCACATTCTCTTCCAACGGTGGCTTGCTGGATGTGGCATGACGCTCATTCCATTTTTCTCAAGTGTTATTTTCTGCTGGGCACTTTCGCCGCAAATCGATGAGTCTCTTGACTTAAGTCGGCTCCTTGCATCTACCGCACACGTTGCACTTTTCATCATCGCTGTTTTCAATGCGACCATTTGGCTGTCGTCGCACAGCACACAACAGTTAAGGGCTGCGATTATCGTCCTGGGCATCCTTATGCTGAACTTGGCAATTTATCTTGTCAAACATATTTGGAATTACTCCCTGTTTAACATCATTGACCTCGATGTGCTTCTCCCCCTTGCTGACAGAGGCCTCTATCCATGGAAAGAGACCGCAACTCTCATTGCAGCCTCTTTGGCTTTCTATCTCTTTGCTTGGCGCAGTTTCTCGCGGCGAGACTTTTAATTTTCGAGCACGAAATCGCCCGCGGCAAAATGCCACTTGCTTGCGTCAAGTAAATCTGTTTGAACAGATTTTGACGAAGCATCGGCCATGCGACTCCATAAAGGGACGGCAATCATTGGCTTGGATGCACCGAGTGTTGTTGGCGAATAGCCTTTCATCACCTTTGCGGCAAGGGTGTTTGTCGTTGGAGAAAAACGGATCTTCGCATAACCCTTGATTGCAGCTTGCTGCTCTGCATGTTGCAGCAAGGACGCCGCTACTTTTTCGTCTTTACCACACATCAAGTCGACAATCGTCGCAATTGAGTTGCCGTCGTCTTTTCTATACTTGACAATGACATAGCCAACAGCTTTGTCGGCATCACGCGCAACATAAGCCGTGTGTTGCCCCGGGGAAGATTTACCGTATCGCCAATCTAATTGCCGAGCCGTACGCGCCATTAAAACAGAATATTGATCGCGAACATGATGCCAGATTTGATTAAACACTTTTCCGTATGTCTTCTCTTCCGAAATGGTCAAATTGCCTGCGGCCACATCATCACTAGGCAATAGATTGAGTTGCTTTTCGCGAGCAACCATCTGGAACAGTTCTTGGTAACCAAACCAACGCCGGCCAGCAGCACAAACGCGCGAATGTTTGCATTGACCAAAAGCCATTACACCCCCGCGGTTTGAGAGCTGTTGCAAACAATGCGCACCAACTGCGCGAGTCAAGGAACCACCTCGGTAGTCCTTATGAACTACATTTTCACCCGCTTCATAAATCAACTGCATTGACCCTGCCACCCAAACCTGTCGAGGCAGCAAAGCAAAAGAGGCTACGGCATCGCCCTCTTCGTTGAGAATGACGGAGCCGACGGGGACTCCGGCAGGGCTCTTCCAAAAAGCCCACAAGTACTCTGAGAAATCGCGTGCGGGCAAACCCTTTTCCTCACGCACTTGGTTGAATAACCAATTGATTTTCCCAGCATGCATATCATCCAGAGCAAAAAGCGTTAGGCCCTCAGGTATTTCTGGAATCACGGGAAGAGTCGCCTCCTCTGCCAAAATCCGCGCCGCAGTGCCGTCGGCAATTGGCGCGCGCATGTAGAACGCCTCTCGGCGTGGAGAATGTAGGTTTATCCCGTTAGCGGGAATGTGGGCAAAGTGGTGCTGTTGCATGGTGAAGGTGCCCTCAGACAGGGGCACACTTTCTTCGACAACAAACCCAAAAAACTTGAATCAACTAATCCAAGAAATCACAGTCACCCTGAGTGTAAAACCAATTGCTCCCATCAATCGCCGTGCGCATCATGTCGTAATGCACTGGAGTGGCCTCCTCAATTGGCATGGGCAGTGGCGTCACGATCACCCGATCTTCCTTTTCGAAAGGCGATTTTCGCGTGTTTTTTAAGGACGCCATCGCTTTATGCTCAGCTCCATCCTCACGCACCGCAAAGCGCAAATAGACCAAGCCAGCCGCGCGCGTGACTTTCGCAGTGTGCGCCAAAAGTGCCTGAGCGACACCGGGCTCATTGCCATGCCATAAATCCAAGACTGTCGCCACATGGACGCCATCAATCGTGCGCTCTCGCCACACGATATAGCCCATTGCCGTGCCATTTCGACGCGCTAGCACTGTGCGAGTCGGCCCCACCGGGCACTTGGCATATCGCCAATTCAATGCATCCGCGGAGCGCGAAAAACACAAACGGTAGTTATCACGGTAGCGGAACCAAAGTTCGTTAAACTCCTCGCCAAATTCATGAATTTCTTCAAACTGAAAACTCGCAATGCCTGGTTCTTTCAAAGACAAAAACAAATCGGCGAGCGGCGAAATCAAGCGGCCGAGCGCCCCCAAACGGTGAGAAAGCGCTGCTCTGTAGGAAAGCCGTTTTTCCCAAACTTGAAGGACGAATGCAACTCGATAGCCAAACCAGCGGCGACCAATTTTGATTGCCTCGTCAGTCGATTGCCCGCCGTAAGCAAAAACACAGCCTTGGGCGCCAGCGTCCAGGCCAGTGCAAGAAGTCGCGCCTTTATAAAGCCGACCGCCGCCACGGGCTTTGGGCGATGTGGCGCTCTCGCACACCATGATGCACCGGGCATCTTCTCCATTAATTCGGACTTTTTTCGCTAAGCCTAAATTCTCTGAGTGAATTTCGCCTGTCGCGTCGTCGACGCCAACCCAAGCCACGGGGTCGCCAGCCGGGTTTTCCCAGAATTTCCACATAAAGTGCTCAAGTGAGCGGTCAATGCCAAACACCAAATTGGTCAAAGCATTGGCGGCTGCAGCGTGTTCGCGAGTCATCCGCTCAAAACGCATCCCTTTCAGGGCTGACGGCCACTTTATATCGGGGATATACTCCTCTAAATCAATGGGCCCCTTCCTCTTTGTTGTCTCTTCCACTGCACTTGCCTCGGCGCTTGTTGGCGCTTGGCGTGCGTGGTCTGCATTTTCCTCAGGGCTTTGGTCTGAGTTCGGCGATGGTTTACTGTTTTGGTTCACTTGGAGTGAAAATTTGGGCTTTGACCGACTCTGGATGGCGGCCTTACTTGCTCTAGGAGTGCTCGTGCTTGATTATGCTTTTCAGCGCAACCAACAGTTTCCTCCTTTTCGCTGGTTTCATCGACTGATTCTAGGGTTTTCTAAACCTTTCGTTTCTGCAGGCATTCTCTTTCTTGCACTTTTACCTGCTGGGGTTTCCATCCTCATTCAGCCTGACACCCAAGGTCAGCCCGATGTGGTGGTCATCCTTCTCGACACGGTGCGCGCGGACGCCTTTTCACGAGGAGGTTGTGAATACGACACTTCGCCAAGACTTGACGCCCTTGCAAAACAAGGTGCCGGGTTTTCTCAAGCTGTTGCGCAAAGTGGCTGGACAAAGCCATCTGTTGCCACCCTGCTCACCGGTCGCACCCCAAGCCATCACTTGGCTGTTGGTCGCCCCGCTGTTAATTTTTTTCCAAACCTTGAAAACAATCAGCGTGTGCTCGCCGAAGCATTTGCGAGCAATGGTTATTCCACATGCGCGGTTTCTTCCAACCCAAATATCGCTTCGGCCTATGGCTTTGCGCAAGGCTTCTTTCAATTCTATGAAAACTTTTCATGGCTTGCTGGCGACATCCTAAAGGCTGGAAATGAGTGGCTACAGGGGCAACAAAATGACGAGCGCCCTTTCTTTATGTACTTGCACTTTAATGACGCGCATTACCCGTATCGCCCTCAGCCGCCCTACAAAGGCATGTTTCATAAGTCAGAGCGCGATGCGCAATTGGATGGCCGAACCGAAAGCGCTTTTCGTTTAGGCGACCTGGAATACACCGCCGAAGATGTCGAAATTTTAAAGCTAAAGTTTTACGAACAAGTCCGTTTCCTCGATGACCAGGTGGGTAGCTTTGTAGAAGACTTGCTCGCGGAAAATGACAACCTCATTGTCGTCATTTGCGCTGACCACGGAGAAGAATTTCTTGAGCACGGCGACCTTGGCCACGGGCACTCGCTTTATGACGAGCTCATTTTGGTGCCTCTTCAGTTTTCATGGAGCCCCGCTGTTGGCAAGCGACTTGGGCTAAAGTGCGGCGCGCATCCAGAGCAAGTGCGCATCATGGATGTCATGCCGACCCTGCTCGAAATGACGGGCCTCGAGTGGCCTGAGGCAGCCCCCACCATGGATGGCGAAAGCCTCTTACCCTTTTTGCGCGGAGAGCCTGCCAAAGACCGCCCCGCCTTTTCGGAGACAGATCACCCGGGTAGCCCACTTTCTGGGCCAGCCGGCCCGCTTCGCTCTTGGCGTGAAGGGGGTTGGAAATACATCGAGAGCGACCGCTACTCAAAGTCAGCAAACCGAATTTGGCTTTTTGATTTAGAAAAAGATTCCAATGAAACACGGAATTTGGCGGGGCAACAAACTTACGGGCCACAGTTGCTATCACTCGCTCAGGCTCTTGAGGCTTCCAATTGGTTGGTCGACAAGCCTCAGGCACCGAGTGCACACACAATGCTCAACAATGCAATGAGCGCCTCTATGGAAGAGCTTGGATATGCCGGCGATGTCGCGCCCGATGAAGGCGCAATGCCAGAATTTGCCCCTGGCGCCGTGCCGTGGTTTTCGCAAAATTGACGTGCTAATTCGCGCAAAAGCGCAGTTTTTTGCCGTTTTTAACAGATTTGAGTAATTTTTTTGCAGTTTTTGTGCTTTTCGCAAGTCAATCTTGGCGGGAGGGGTTATCTTTCTCCCAAGCAAGGGTTCCATCCCCCTTTGCGAAACCAAAACCATGAACACTGCGTCAAAACGTTTCTCCACCCACGCCAAGATGACTCGCGAAGAAATCCTGGCTCACATGAAAGAGCATGATGTCCGCTTTTTGCGCCTGCAATTTATGGACATCACAGGCATCAACAAAAATATTGAGGTGCCGCACAGTCAGTTTGAAAAAGCGCTCAACGGCGAGGTCATGTTTGACGGCTCGTCAATCGAAGGCTTCACGCGCATCGAAGAGTCTGACATGCTGCTCAAGCCAGACCTCGGCACATACCGCATTGACCCTTGGGACAGCTACGGCATCCATGAGGCGAATCACGGTCAGGTGGCCTCCATCATTTGCGATGTTTACGGCACCGACGAAAAGCCATTCGAGGGTTGCCCGC
Organism: uncultured Planctomycetales bacterium; assembly: GCA_964584805.1. Taxonomy (GTDB): domain Bacteria; phylum Planctomycetota; class UBA1135; order UBA1135; family UBA1135; genus JABHIE01. The sequence continues at coordinate 20,963 of CAZPAY010000017.1, forward strand.
GCGGCATCCTACGCAAGGTCATCGCTGAGGCCGCCGAAATGGGCTATGAAATGATGGCCGGCCCTGAGGCTGAGTTTTTCCTCTTCATGCGCGACGAAGATGGTGGCGCAACCACCGAGACCCACGACTCCGCGGGTTACTTTGACCTCGCCCCTCTCGACCTCGGTGAAGAGTGCCGTCGTGAGATTGTGATTGCTCTCGAGAAGCAAGGTTTTGAAATCGAAGCCGCCCACCACGAGGTTGCACCCGGTCAACACGAAATTGACTTCAAATACGGTGGCGCCCTTGAGACTGCCGACCGCTTGTCAACTTTCCGCTTTGTCGTCCGCCGTGTAGCGCGCGATATGGGCCTGCACGCGACCTTCATGCCAAAGCCAATTTTTGGCCAAAACGGCTCAGGCATGCATGTCCACATGTCGCTTTTTGAAAACGGCGAAAACATTTTCTTCGAGGACGGCGCCCCAGATGGCGGCATCTCCGACAAAATGCGTCACTATGTTGGTGGCTTGCTCAAGCATGCTCGCGGACTCGTTGCCATCACCAACCCAACGGTCAACTCATACAAGCGCTTGGTCCCTGGCTATGAAGCACCGACGCACCTCGCTTGGTCGATGCGCAACCGCTCCCCGCTGATTCGCGTCCCCGACCGCCGTGGTATTGGCACTCGCTGCGAGCTGCGTATGCCTGACCCATCTTGCAATCCATACCTCGCGTTTGCCGCAATGCTGGCTGCTGGCCTTGATGGCGTGCGCAATGAAATTGAACCACCAAAGCCTGTCACGGGCAATGTTTACCGCATGAGTGAGCGTGAGCGTAGCCGTAACAAGATTAAAAGCTTGCCGGGCAACCTCGACGAGGCCCTAATTGCTTTCGAGAAAAGCTCTGTGCTTAAAGACGCTATTGGCGCCCACGCATCACAGCAATTCATAACGGCCAAAAAGGCTGAGTGGCATGAATACATCGCCATGGTTCACCCCTGGGAGCTGGATCGCTACCTCACATCGATGTAGGTGACGCTATTGGCGGCGACTCGTTGTCGCCAATTCCAAACCGCGCTCAAGCGCAAACGCAAAAGGCTCTGGGTCAGCAGACCCGGGGCCTTTTGCCGCCAAATCGTATGCTGCGCCATGCATCGGGCTCACACGCAGCAAACCTTTTGCGCCAACGAGCAATGTCCAGGCGCGCTCTCGGCCAAGTAGGCGCAAAGGGATAAAAGCTTGGTCATGATAAAGCGCGACAACAACATCCCACTGGCCGTCACGACCTTCGCCAAACACGATATCAGGGACGGCCGGGCCTGCCGTCTCAAAGCCCCACTCTTGGCTGGCGCGCTCAATCGCTGGCATTAAGACCTTTTTTTCTTCCTTGCCAAAAGCACCGCCTTCGCCTGCATGTGGGTTAAGGCCTGCCAAAACAATGCGCGGGTCTTCCAGGCCTAAAGTCTCACGCGCGGCCTCATGAGCAATGCGAATTTGTTTCTGGACGAGACCGATTTCAAGCCGATCGAGTGCCTCGCGCAAAGCCATGTGGCGCGTAGCAATCAGAACCCGTAAATCACCCGAGCAAGCCATCATGCCGTAACGCTTGCTCCCAGAAAGCTCACCAAAGAGTTGGGTTTGCCCCTCATATGGGTAGCCAGCCAAATGCATGCTCTCTTTATGAATGGGTGGTGTCACCACCAAGTCGGCGTCACCCGACAGACACAATTGACCCGCGCGCAAATTTGCCTCGGTTGAGGCTAAGCCAAAAGCGGCGCTCGGTGCGCCAACAAGGTCTGCGGTCAATGGGGCCTCCAGTTCAATCACCGGCAATGGCCCATCGGGCGGTATTGCAAAACCCTCTTCGGCAGATGCTACAGAAATGAGATTGAGCGAGTCAGCCACTAAAACACCTGCTTCGGCGCAAGACGACGCCAAACATCGCAAGGCATCTACATGGCCAAACAGCAGAGGGCGGCATCTCTCGCGCAATAGCGGACGAGAAAAAACGCGCAGGGTAAGTTCAGGGCCGATTCCACCGGCGTCCCCCTGCGGGACGGCGACACGGGGCAAGGCGTGGCTCAGAAACGGTAGTCTACGAAGACCAACTCGCCAACGTTCGAAATATACATCTCGATTGGGCGGGCGCCAGCGTTCATCGCATTTGGAACGATCAACACCCGAGTGCGCGCCATGTTCGGGACGGCGGCCAAGAGCTCTTGGATTGGGAGCTTTGTTGAAGGAGCTGTAATCGCGCCCTCGTATTGAAAGTTTGGGCCCTCAATCATGAGTTTTGCGCCAAAATATTCACGCGGCAACCACTGCCACATAGAAATTTCACCACTAGCGACATCGGAGAGCCAGAATTCAGCGACGGCTTGGCGCTCAACGGCAAAAACATCAAAACCGAAATTCCGATTCACAATGCCAAATGGAGTGCCGTCAGCAGCGACTACGCGAGAGCCGAGGTCGTAGCTGCCCACGAAGCCCAGCGTCGGACGATGAGCGAAAACCTGCACATTGGGCTCCGAATGCCCAAGAGCGCGCCAGAACATAAGGTCAAGAGAGTCATCTTCGTAGCACGGCAAACTGCCAACAACGGGGTTGTCGCCGCGGTTAGGGGCGACCTCGCCATGAACTGCTGCCGCCAGATCAAACACAGGCAACGCAGCAAACAGCATCAACGAGAGGGAGAGGCTGAACGCCAATCCAAGTCGAAGTTTTTGTTTTGATTGCAGTTTTTTCATCGGTCTATGCGGCAAAAAGTGAGGGCTCTTCTTGGCGAATCCAAGCACTAATAGTTGTGTCGGCGCCCAGGGTTGCAAGAAGTTCTGGGGCTGTGCGCAACCATTCAATGGTTTGGCCCCATAAAGAGGGGTGATTCTGGCGGATATGCTGCAGCATTTCACTTGCAGAAGCCGCATCGCCTAAGGCTAGGTGCTCAACAACAATATTGTGAAGTACAAAAGCAAACTCAGGCTTGCGTGCCACGAGCCCACTCGCAACAACCCAGCGATAAATACGCAAAGCGCGCTGGCTTTCCCCAAGCCGGTCGTAAACCAAGCCAAGCTGAACAGCAGCGTGGCCACGATTCACTAAGCGGTCCGTGCGCAGAAAAACTTCACGATACGCATCGATTGCTTCACAGTCATTGCCTTGGGATTGCAGTACATAACCCATGTAAATGCGAGCTTCGGCAAACTTTGGCTTAAGGCGCAGGGCTTCGCTCAGCAACTGATGACTCTTGAGGAGCTGGTCGTCTGCACCCTGGCGCAAAGTCTCGGCGGACAAACGAGCTGCACCACTTTCTTCCGCAGCATGAGCCGCATCAGCAGCCTCACCTTGAGTGAATTCATCAATAACAACGGGCTCTTGGGCTACTTGCAGGAGGTAGTCACCGTCTGTTGCAACCAAGGCGTAAGCTTTGCCCAATTCATAAAGGGCTTGAGCGAGGCGACGCAAAATCTCGGCATCGGCCAGGCCATCGAACAGGTCTTGGCCACGCATACGACGCAACCGAGTCGAAAGCGAGCCGGGGATTGCTGCATCACGGTGTGCTAAAGCCTGCAGGCGGATGGCCTCAAAAAACTCGGCGCAGTCGGTACAAGATTCGATATGAACCAAGGTGCGACGAGCTGATTCTTCAGGAAGCTCGCCATCAAACAACGCGGACAAATCGCGCTGGAAAGCTTGGCACAAAATGCGGGGTGTGGACTGCACATTACGCATGGCGTCAACGAAACCGGAACGGCTATACATCAGACCTTGCCCCCGGTGAGCGAAGCGCGGTCAACATGCGATTGGCCTGCTGAAAACTTGCGCTTCATGATGGTGAAGATCTTGCGCCGAGCGCGGAAAATCAACATTTTGAGATTTTCGACACGAATACCCAGCGCCTCGGACGCATCTCGGTAGGGCTTGGCCTCGACCTCTACCAAAAAGAGTGCGCGCTTTTCGCGAGGTGTTAAGCACTTATAGGCGTGCAAGTAAAAATGCAGATACAACTGCCATGCAGCGGCCAAATCTGTGGCGGCTTCGCGCCCAGCGGTCTCTTCTAAAGGTGTGCGGCCGTTTGCGTCGGCTGGCTCAAGGACGGGATGATCTTCTTCTTCGAAACCGGCTGTAGCCAGTGGCATGACGCGATCGCGATGTGTGCGGCGGCTGTGCTTGAGGACCGTGTTGCGCACGATGGAGTGTGTCCAGTTACGGAATGCAGCGGCGCGCTCAGGCTTAAATTTAAAAGGGTAGCGATATATATTGAAGAAAACCTCTTGCAGCACATCGCCAACATCAACCGCATGAGCATAAAACGAGCGGCGCAGGTGGTGATATATAAGGCGAGTAATTGCCTCATGGTTGAGCTCGTACAAGAGAGAGAAGGCCTCGTTACTCGCGGTATCGCGATAGGCGGCCATCAGCCAAGTAGACAATTGATCGCGATCTTTTGCAGAGGCCTCTTGGAGGGCTTCTGCCGCGTCAGACAATTGCTCATAACCCGAGACCCCATCAGCGGTCAATTCCTGCGCAAAAGCTCCCAGTCGCTCGGCAAAAGCCGGCAAATTTTCGGAGCGGAGTTGCGCGAATGCCATGTAATGAGGGTTCTATCTATGCTAAGTTCGGTTATTGGCCTTGGTAACTGAATTTTACCGATTTTCTTAAGTATGTGGTAAAGAAAGGGAAAAGCCTATCCGATAAAGTCCAATTCCCCTTTATTTCGGACGAAATCTTTGCGTAACAGCCTAAGGTAAGAACGACTATGTCCGCCCAATCCCCCATTGACGGGTCAAAAACCGCCGTCCTTCGCGTTGCTTGGCCCATTGGGGTCTCGATGGTGTCCTATACACTCAAAGGTTTTGTCGACATGCTAATGGTGGGCCACCTTGGCATGGAAGCTCTTGCTGGCGTTGGACTTGCGGGGATTTTAGCCTGGAATTTGACCGCCTTCCCGTGGGGGGCCTTGCGGGGGCAACGCCCCTTGGTGAGTCAATATTTAGGCGCGGGCGATCGCGCAGCGGCACTTTCCTTTGGCATCCACGCCTTTTATTTTGCCCTAGGCGCATCTGCTTTCTTTTTCATGTTTGCAGGGCAACTCGGTGATTTGGCTCGGCGCCTTGGCGAAAGTAGCAATATCAGCTTAGATTCAGCCATCATGGCAGGCGAGTATCTCATGCTGCGCATGCTCTGGTCCGCGCCCATGCTGCTCGCCATGGCCGTAGCCGAGTATCTGCGCTCCACCGAGCGACCTCGTATTCCAATGGCCGCCGACCTCCTCGCGCATCCGCTCAATGTGGCCTTTAACTACGTGCTCATCTTCGGCAAATTTGGAGCACCGGCCATGGGCGTGCGCGGTGCAGCGATTGGCACAGGCCTCGCCGACCTTTGCGCCATGCTCGTTATGTTTTGGCTGGCACGCCCCAAGCGCGGTCAGTGGGCGGAAATCTCGGGCGAACACCCTCTGCGCTTTCGCTGGGCTCGCATGAAGCGGGTCTTCGAAACAGGCTGGACGGGTGGCTTTCAATTCACCCTCGAAGGCGGCTCCTTTGCGCTCATCACCTATTTCGTCAGCTTTCTCGGGACGGCCTCTCTCGCGATTCACCAAGCCGCAATCCAGTTGGTGCATATGTCCATTCTGCCGGCCGTAGCCATTGCAGATGGCGGGTCGGTATTAATTGGGAAATACGTTGGCGAGCTTCGCTGGGACGAAGTCCGCAAAACCGTACGCAGCGTCCTCGAACTTGTTTTGCCCTTTATGTGCTTGATGGGCGTAATATTCGTGGTTTGGGGTGAATACCTCATGGGTCTATTCCTCAAAGATGGTGACCTTGTTGAGCAGGCAAAGGCCTTAGCCATGGGCGGCTCTGTTGCGATTGCCGTCGCGATTTGGCAATTCGGCGACGCCTTCCAAGTGACTTATCGATTCTGCTTACGCGCAACTGGGGATCACAAATGGGTCATGTGGTGCGGCATTTTGGTGAGTTGGATTCTGAATGTACCCATTATCGCCGGCGTCGTTTTTTGGCTCAACGGCGATGTGTTCCACGCTTGGCTTGCCTTCACCGGTGAAATTTATATCGGCGCATGGATTTTCCACCGCCGCTGGCGGAGTGGTGTTTGGAAAGAAAAGCGACTTGTGAGCGCTAACGAGAGCGAATAGCTTCTTCGACCTCACCATCGACAGGGAACTCACCCTTGTCGAACTTGCTCCAAACGAGCAGGCCATCGACGCAAACATCAAGAATGCCGCCGCCGCCCGCAATCAATTCGGGCTCAATGTCAAAAGTCTCTTTCAGTGTCGCGGCCAGACCGGTCGCGAAAGGGAGGAAGTTTCATTCCACGCAGTAGGCAATGGTGATGTGCATGCCCCAACATAAACCATAAGTAGCACTCAAAAAGAGAAAATGGTAGGCCGACCAGGACTTGAACCTGGAACAAACGCATTATGAGTGCGTTGCTCTAACCGATTGAGCTATCGGCCCACCGCGGAAGATTCTAGTCGCGCGGGCACGCGCTGGCTCACTGCAGTCGCGAAACTTGAACTTGCTCACCAAGAACAAGGCCAAAACTCGGAATAGGCGCTAGCACCACCTCGCGGCCATACTCCGGTATCGTCGGGTCTCGCCACAAGTGCTTCGGAAGGACATCAAGGTGCGGTGCTAATTTCGCGACAAGTGTGTCGCGAATAGATTCTTCTTGAGAAGACAGTTCGGTTATTCGCCGCACTCGCACCTTGTCGCCCAAGTGAAGGGACTGCATCGATGGCTCTTGAAGATAAGCCACGACCGTATTGCCATCAGATGTCGTGTACTCGCAAATCAAATCACCCATGGACACCGTCTGGCCTAGCGTCACAGGAATGCGGGTGATGCGCCCCCCTTGTGAGGCAACGACCACGAGTGCATCGCGCTGAATGGCCAACTCGGCCAGCCGAAACTCTTGCACATTCACGCGGGCAGCCTGCGCCTGCAGCCTTTGCGAAAACTCCGTGCTTTCAAAATCCGCGAGTTGTGGCAATGCGTCAAGCCTCTGTTGGGCTGACAATTGTTCGAGCGACAAGCCCGCCAAAAACTCCTCGCGCGCAGCGACAGCGGCCGACAAAACATCGCGCCGCAATTGAAAATCTTCTGCTTGCGCCTCAGAAAGGACCTCTGCTTCCACCAAGGCGCTGGCCCGAGCAAGTTTTGCATCAAGGCGCACGATTTCTAGGCGGTCTGACTCGAGAATAATTCGACGGCGCAACATTTCCATCTGAAGTTTGGAAACATCCATTTGCAAATTCATCCGATCTCGCTGGGCGCGACGCAAATCTGTTTCGTGCTCGCGAAGATCAGCTGCCGCGGCGACAAGAAACTCTTCCTCCAGAGCAAACACATCGAGAGACAAACGATTACTCTCGGCTTGCGCTGTCATTAAAGCGGCCTCGACAAAGGATGGATCAAATCGCACCACGACATCGCCGGGCTGGAGGTAGTCAAATAGCTCGGCCTCGACAGAATCAATTCGTCCAGCGGAAGGAGCCGTAACCGTCCATTCGTGGTTTTGGGCCATGCCTACCCAGGATTGCCCAACATTGCGCAATTCGTAAAGGCTCACCACGGCAGAAACGGCTAACAGCCAAACCAAGACTGGAGCCCAGCGCACTCGAAAATCATCGAGTCGGCGCGGCCAAGGTATAGAGATGCGTTGTGCCATGATTAAATCTCAGAGTGCTCATCTCGCAGAATTAAGCCAACCTCGCCGACGCCAGCAAGTTGGTAGAGCTCATCAAGGAATTCACTGCTGCGTGATGGGTCACGAAGGCGAACTTGGAAAACATATTCTGACCCATCAGCGGCTTCACGGACAGATACGCGGCGCGAGCGCTGGCAGTGCGTCTTCAACACGGAAACCAAATCAAGATCGGCCTGCTTGCGGTCTTCGCGACCGAGGCGACAATTGAGATGGCCGTCGTACGGCGAAAGTGAGCCGAACTTTGTGTAATGCAGATAGATCACAGCCGCTGATAAAAACGCCGTGCCCAAAATGGCGGCAAGATATCTTTGCGAGCCAGCGGCCATCCCGAGGACGAGAGTGAAGAAAACGAAAACCGTGTCGCGCGTGTCTTTTAAAACATTGCGAAAACGAATGATGGCCAAAGCGCCAATGAGCCCGAAAGCGGTCACGATGGAATTGCCGATGACAAACATCACAAGGGCAACCACCATATTCATAAGCACCAAACTTTGCGTGAATGTGCGCGAATATGAAAGCCCGCTGTGAGTGTGGACATAAACCCAACCCAAAAACTGCCCCATTACAAATGCGAGCAGTAATGACAGTGCCATGGCCGCTGGCGTGTAAGCTGGCGCCCAACTGCCCTCTTCGGCCAGCATGCGAAGAAAATCTTGAGTGTTATCCATGAAAAGAAATGCGCGGCATGGGGAAGCCGTGGTGGCCTAGGTCACGAGAGGCCTCTACCGACATGACATATTTTGCCACAGAAACGCGACTGAGTTGGAATTGCTCAACAAGGCGACCCACCCATTGAGGGCAAGCGTCTGTGTACTTAAGCTCAAGCACAACTTGGGGGCAGTGTACCGGCTTCCAGGACTGCGTGGGATAGCCGAATAAATCCTGAGCACCAGAATGAGCGAATTGTAACTTGCGGTCAAAAGTAACACGGGCGGGCTCTGGCCCATCGACCTCGTAGGCCTCTCGCTCATAATGAACATAAACCGAAGCGCTCGCGCCAAGGCGGAGCATCAAAGTCCGGAAATGTGCGAAATCCGTAGATTGAGTGTCGCTTGAATCTTGGGGCAGGGTTGACCCACTCAACAGAGCCGAAGCAACACCGCGAGAAACAAGACATCGCTTTTTGCGAATGATGGTGTTGGAGCGCTCTTTCACCTCAAGAAAGACGGGAGAACTCGGGTTGCCGTCGTAACCTCGAATACGCAGCTTGAAACGATTTTTGTGCCCCTCAATCGTGGTGCGATAGAGGTCGAGGTTTCGATTGTCTAAATAAAGGCTGTATACCGGGTAAGTGTTGGCCTCTGCGCGAGCAGCAAAAAAGTCAGGCTTCACAAAACTCTTTGCATATCGACGAACCTCTTGTGCTAACGACTCGCTGAGTAAGTATTTACACTCATGTCGAGATCGCAGTGTGCGGTCTAGTGCCCAAGGAGCCTGCATCCTTCAATAATACAACAAAAAACGCAAGCTAGGGGGGCTAGCCTAGCGTACTGTGCCACCAATGATGGTGTAGTGGACGCCAAGAATGTTGTTCATGACACCCCAGAGAGAGGTCCAATCGTCAGGGGATGAGTAAACCGTTTCGATGGTCGCACCCTCGGGTACAAGCGCCTCGGCTGCGGCCAGCTCGTCGCCTGGAATTTCGTAACCAAAGACGACAAGCGCTTCGGCATGAGCAGAGTAGGTGTCACCAGAGACTTGGACGCCAGCGCAACTGCCAAGGAATGTCGTTGCAAGGATGAGGGCAAGAATGGATGCGAGTGATTTCATGTCGTCCATGCTACGCTTTTAGCATGACTCAAGCCACACCTCGCATGTTGTTGTGGAGCATCCGGCTCCTATCCGCTTTGTTTTCTGTCTTGCTCATTTGGCTCTTTAGCTTTTTATTGGCCGACATCGATGACATTGAGGGTCCGCAGCGGCACTCCATAGAAGCGCTGCTGCTTGATCAGGAAATGCTTCAGTCCGAAAAAGAAATGCTCGCGCAAATCGCCGAACATGATGGCGCGATTAAACGCCAAACTGAAATTCAATCGCGACTAGAAGAAAGCATGGCGAATGCCGGCGAGACCTTAAAACAAATGACCGAGTTTCACCGCTTCCGTATTGAAAAAGGAGACAAGCCCACTCTTGCCGAAGAAAAAACCTTAAGCCGGGCGCAAACTCGTTTTATGGATGCGCAAGATTCCTTCCAGGCGGCAAACACAACGATCGGTGTTTTAGAGGCGGATCGCCACACGGTGCGCGTAGCTCTGGAAACCGTGCAACATGGGCTTGCTGGTCAACGAAAAGCGACAGCTAAAGAATTCAATGACTTGTGGCAAGCGCATCGGCGCAAAATCGGCGCATTCAAACTAGCGTTTATCGTGCCCGTTCTTTTGCTAAGTGCTTTCTTCTATCGCAAACACCGCAAGAGTCTCTGGAAGAGCATCTTATTTGCCTTCTTGTTTGCAAGTTTTTGGAAAGTCGGCGTAGTGATGCATGAGCATTTTCCTTCGGAGTTTTTCAAATACATTGCAATTGCCGCGGCAATTATTATTGTCTTTGCTTTTTTAGTCTTCCTGCTCAAATCTTCTGCGAAGCCTGATACAAGCGCCAAGCTCAAGCGATACAGTGACGCTTATCAGCGTGGGCTTTGCGCTGAGTGCGCCCACCCATTTGCGGGCAAGGGTATTGGAAAGGTGAAAACCAATTTCGGCGGGGAAGACGGGATGAGTGTCGACAAAAATTACAATTGCCCCTCTTGCGGCACTTCACTCTTCCATGCTTGCGAAAAATGTGAGGGGCGCCGGCACAGCCGATTGCCCCATTGCGTACATTGCGGTGCGGAATAAAGCACGCGACTCTCCTTCATCGGACTAACTGTTGTGCATATGCACATCGCGCTGTGGGAAAGGAATTTCAATCCCTTTTTCAGCAAACGCGTTGTAGACCCCGCGATTCAGTGAATCTAATGCGCGACCGCGCAAAACGGGCTCATTCACCCAACAGAGCAATTCGTGATCAAGGCTAGAATCGCCAAACAATCGGAATCGGACGCGAGGAGGTGGGTCGGCGCAAACCAATTCTTCCGCTGCCGCAACAGCCATCAATGTCTCACGAACTTGGTCCAAATCGGAACCGTACGCAACGCCAACTTTTACTCGCACACGGCGGCGCGTGGAATCGCCAGCTGATTCGTTGACAACCTTTGCTTTGCCGATTACTGCGTTTGGCAAAACGATGATTAAATCATCACGAGTTAACAAGCGTGTGGAACGCAAGCCAATATGCACGACCTCTCCTCGCTCACCACTATCGAGGACAATAAAATCGCCCATTCGATACGGAGCGTCAGCAATAATAAAGACACCCGAAAACAAATTGGCCAGCGTGTCTTGTGCGGCAAAACCAATTGCAATGCCCGCAATGCCGGCCGAGGCCAGCCAGCCCGTGGCGTCAAAATCCCAAACTGAAATAAACGCATAAATCGTTCCGGAAACGACAAGCAACTTAGCCAAGTTGTCAAACAAAGGAAAAGTGCGCGGCTCAATGGCATGAAACCGATTAGGGTGCCTTGAAGCTGTCTTCACGAAGAGGCTGATTGTCGTGAGAGCAAAACGCATCCAAACCCACACGATTGCCGTCCAGAAAATGCGGTTTGCAAAGGAAGCCGTTTCTTCAGTTACATCGAGTCGTACAAGCGCGAGCATCATCCCCCACAAGACAACTGTTTTAACAACAGGCCCGTGGATGTTTTCCAAAACCATGTCGTCTAAATCGCTTTTTGTTTTTTCCGCCCATTTGCGAAATGCCCGCGTCAAAATGCGATCAGCAATCGCGCCGCCAATTACGGCACCAAAGAGGATGGCGACACTACCTAGCCAAGGGTAGGTTGCCCATATTTCTTTAATCCCAAAAAGTGCTTTTTCCATGATGATTAAAACTGTGGGGTCTCCATCCCGAGCGACTCTACCAGAAAAGCCCAGGTGTCGGCGTATTCTTCAATGCGCTTAGTTGTTGGCTTGCCTGCACCGTGGCCGGCGCGCACTTCGATGCGAATCATTACAGGATTATCGCCCGCCTGAGCGGCCTGCAATGCAGCTGCAAACTTAAATGAGTGGGCGGGGACAACACGATCGTCGTGGTCGCCTGTAGTGATAAGGGTAGGTGGGTACTCCACACCCTCCTGCACATTATGAACAGGCGAATACTTAATAAGATAATTGAACTGCGCCTCGTCATCGCTCGTGCCGTAATCACTTGCCCAAGCCCAGCCAATCGTGAACTTGTGATAGCGCATCATGTCGAGCACGCCCACGGCCGGTAAGCAAGCGCCGAAGAGCTCAGGCCGCTGCGTCATGCAAGCGCCCACAAGCAACCCACCATTTGAGCCACCACGGATGGCAAGCCTTGATGGCTTTGTCCAACCATTGTCAATCAGCCATTCGCCAGCGGCGATGAAGTCATCGAAAACATTTTGCTTGTTTAAGACTGTGCCCCCTTGGTGCCATTCTTGCCCGAATTCGCCACCTCCCCGGATATTGGCCATGGCATAAACGCCGCCCATTTCCATCCAGACCGTGTTTGCGATTGAGAAATATGGGGTCAAGGGAATGTTGAATCCACCATAGCCGTAGAGCAACACGGGCAACTCGCCATTTGGCTCAACGCCTTTCTTGCGCACCAAAAACATGGGCACCTTTGTGCCGTCTTTGGAGGCATACCAGACCTGGTCAGCGACAAAACCCGCTGGGTCAAAGTCGACCTCGGGCGAGCGAAACAGAGTTGACTGACCTGTTTTTACATCTAAATGAAAGGCACTTGATGGATAAGTAAAAGATGTAAATGAAAAATAAGCCTCATCATCATCGTGCCTGCCAGAGAAACCGCCTGTGGAGCCGAGCATTGGCAACTGCAAGTCCCAAGCGTGCTCGCCAGTCGTCGCAAAGGCCTTGACCAAACTGTGAGCGTTATGCAGATACGAGACAACTAATTTCCCATCAAGGAAGTCGACGCCTTCAATCACATCTTCATTTTGCGGGATGACCTCGCGCCAATTTTCTGGGGATGGGTTGTGGATGTCTACAGCCAACACCCGGCCTCGCGGTGCATCTTTTGTTGTTTGAATAAACCAAGTTTCGCCATCGTTGCCGAGGTAGTGATAGGCCGCATCAAAATCAGTAAACAAAGGCATGACGGCCGCATCATCTGCCTGCAAATCCATAAACCACATGCGATTTTTTCGAGCCGTACCTTCATAGCCAAACAAAACCAGCCAGCGGCCGTCATCGGTAACGGTCGGGTCAAAACCCCAGTCAGGTTGGTCGGGGCGTTCATGAATCAATTTGTCGCTTTCTTGATTTGTGCCGAGCTTGTGAAAATACATTTTGTTATCACGGTTAACGGCCGACAACTCACTGCCCTCTGGCTCTGGGAACCGTGAGTAGAAAAAGCCACTCCCGTCTTTCATCCACGAGACATCCGAATTTTTCAGCCACTCTAAAACATCACTGCGATCTACACCGCTTTCGACATCGCGCACATACCATGTCTGCCAATCCGAGCCAGCATCGGCAATGGCATAAGCCATGTATTTCCCATCGCCACTAAAGCTCACCGCCGACAAAGCCCTCGTGCCGTCTGCACTCAAACTATTGGGGTCGAGCAACACCCTGGCATCGGCGGCGTGAGGCTTGTTACCGACATATAAAACGGATTGATTTTGCAGGCCATCATTTTTCGACCAAACCCAAGCATCGCCATGGCGGCTCGGGACACCGATTTTTTCAAAATTCCACAACTTTGTCAGCCGCTTCATTAGAGCTTCACGCGCGGGAAGGGCGCGCAAATAACCAAAAGTCAACTCGTTTTGTGCTGTGACCCATGCAGCGGTTTCATCAGACAGGTCATCTTCAAGCCAGCGGTAAGGGTCGGCCACATCTTGGCCAAAATACGTGTCAAACTGGGCTGAAGTCGCCGTGGCAGGATAATCCCAAACGAAATCTTCTTGCCAATCCGAATGAACTGTCGCCTCGCTGCAGCAAGACGCAAGAAGGAAAACGGGCGTGAAAAGGGGAATCAGTATGCGTCGCATACCGCGAGTTTAAACCCGCCGATTACTCAGGTGACCAAGTCTTGGAAAGATGCATCAAGCCCGAAACGCTGCCGTCGAGAGAGTAAACACTTGCCGAAATTGTGTCGTTGCCGTTATTCATTAAGCCCGTAAAGAAAACATTGGATGAATGCTTCATCTCCATTGTGCCTAAAACTAGACCGGCATCGCCTTTCGCGCCTAAATCAAAGGCTTGGTGGAAATTCACCATGCTCTCAAAAGGCTCGTCCCATCCGTCCCAATACACATTGCCGTAAGAAAAATGAAGTAATTCCGAATTCTCGTGGCCAAACCACTTTTCAAACTTCATCAAAACAGGGACCGTGCCTGAATTGGTCGCGACGCTGCCCTCCCACTCGCCGAGAAAATTCATGTCATAGTGCCCAACGCCGCCCTCGAAGATGACAGACCCCGAAGTGTTGTCTTCAAACCAAACAACTCCCGCGCCATCGGTATAAACAATACTGCGCTCGTAATAACCCTCCATGCGACTCAGGGATGCATCTAGCTGCATGAAGAAAGTCGTCGTGTTGGAAACCATTTGATTGGGGTCTTGACTGGCCATCGTAAATTCGACCAAACCTTCCTCATCAATCTCCCAAGAAAAATCCAACCCCGATGTTGAGTTGTACCGAATACCACTAAAAATGTATTCATTCAAAACGACCTCTTCTTGAAACTCGGAAAAATCAAGCAAGAGATTTGTCCAGCTGGACGAGGAATCATTCCACATACGCCCAGCCCAAACTCCGGCCAGAACCGTGTCAGGAAAGTCAAAACGCTTCAGGGTTACCGTGCCAGATTCACCGCCAGGCATCGGGCCGCCGAGAAACATGATGGTGTAATCGCAGTACAAGTAATCCTTGTCCTCGCTCATTTGGCCCGTTAGCTTCAATTTGGTTTCAGCACCACCTTCATAAACCCAACCCAAGTCAAGGGTCAACTCTCCGTTTGCGTCAAAGGCCCAAGACTGCCACCAAGGAGCAGGGGGTTCGGGCCCTTCGTCAAACCGTGCACCTAAGACGCCAAAACCAGCGCCATCAGGGTTTGGCCCAAAGTCTAGGACGAAATCAGTAATGCCGCCCATTGGCAGAGTGCCAGGTTCAGCAATCCAAAGCGCGTCAAGGTCAAGGTAGGAGAACTTTAGCGGAGTAACCGTGACATAAACGGTTGCGTACGGCGATTGGGTGCCGTCCTCTAAAAAGATGGCGTAACGAAAAGTGTCAACGCCAACAAAGCCGCGATCGGGCCAGTAGCGAATGGGTTCCGTGGAATCATTTGGATTCCAGGAAATCGTGCCATTGGGCGGTCGCAAAACCGTTGAAAGCTGAAGGTTGCCGTTTTCAAAGCCAAAATCATTGTTGAGCACTTTGATATCGACATAGCCTCCGCCTTCTGCTTCCGCAAAATCATCAACCGGCGGGTTTAGGTCAGTGCCTGGCGGATCTTCGTCGCCGTCGTTACCCGTCGAACCGCTACTCGCTGAGCCCGGTTCGCCAGGTGAGTACGTGGCGTCATTTACACAACCTACCTGCACGAGCAACAAGCTAACAAAGCCAACTGCAGCAAGGAATGGGAGGAACCTGCGAAAAAGCATCAACCTAGATTATCACTAAAATGACTTCTAAGCGGACTTATTTAGCCCTCGATCTCGTTAATCCAATTCTGTACTTTCTCCAAATCCAAGGAGGATAAGGGTTGGCGCGACAACTGATTGAGGATGTGATAAGCCTCTTCTAGGAGGCTTTGATTGCTCAACAACACGGCGAGAGCGTAGCCCGCCTCAAGATAATCTGGCTTTAACTCAAGCGCTCTCGAAAAGGCCGCCTCTGCGCCTAATGGGTCTAAAAACGCGGCTGATGCCTGGCCAAGAGAGAAATGCCCTACTGCATTCTGAGGATCTAACTGGACGGCTTCGCGGCACAAGGTTATAGCCTTGCCAAACTGTCCGCCCGTGTAAGCGCATTGGCCCGCCTCCAGCAAGATGCCTGCGTCTGATGCTGCACCATGCCGAAGTCGTTCGAAAACGAGCAATGCAGCCTCGTAGCGACGCAACACAACGAGCAACCTGGCTCGAAGGATTAAGTCATCTGAGGTCAGAGCATCAAACGCCGCCAAACGGTCCAAAAGAGAAAGGGCCTCGGCCTCTTGACCAGCCGAATAGGCACAAAGAGCGACCTCTCTTAGCAGTGCCGGGTTATTGGAGTGCTGCTCCAGCGTAAGTTGGTACCACGGCATCGCCTCACGGAAAGCGCCTAGCTCGCGGTGGAGCACCGCCAGTGCGTAGGCCGCAGGCGTTTTCGGCTCATGATGATCCACAACATTTTGCGCCATTTTGCGCGCAATGCCTGCCTCACCCTGTTGAAGCAAAACCCATGCATGAAGAGACTCAATGTAGGCACTAGTGCGAAATCTCGCCTTTTCGGATGTCAATTGCACCGCCGCAGCAGACAAATCTCCCGCTCGAATCAAACCAATGACATCCGCCAAGCCGTGCATCCGCGCGAAATCCCGAAGGGGGGGCTGAAGAGCAACGGGAATGAAACTCATTTCAGGACCCTGTGTTTCAGACAAAGTCACTGGGCTGACATAAGACTCGCGTTGACCAAAAGTAATGTCTGCGAGCTGGCACCCTGCAATCAACGAGCCGCTTAATACGAGGAGCAACAAGCCCCAAAGGGGCTCGCGCAACCGAAGTCGTGACCAGCTTGCTTTCATTTGCCCCTATTCTACGGCTACAATCCACCTTTCCCCCCGAGAATTCCTTGACCCCCATCCCCCACCAAGCCGTCTTCCTTGACGCTGGCAATACGCTCTTCACTGAGCACCGGCCTCGGCATGAGTCTTATGCTGCACTCGTTGGGCAAATGGGTGGGCGAAATGATGCAGCGGCCATGCGCGAGTTTATGAGCGCCGCCTATCAGAGCCTCCCGTCGCTAATCGGGGGGCACTACCGATTCAGCCTTGGCTGGTTCCGGCACTTCCACCAGCAAGTATTACCCCAAGCTGGCCTCGCAGAAAACCGAGTTGACGAAGCGCACGATGCACTGGTTGCGCTTTTTGAAAACCCAGCGACTTATCACCTCTACAGGGAAGTCGTCCCTTTCCTGACAGAATTAGCGAACCAAAGCATTCCGGTGTGCGTTATCTCTAATTGGTCCGAGCGACTTCCTCGACTCATTGAAGGCCTAGGCCTGAAAGGACTTGTTGGCTTCACGGTGACAAGTGCTGAGCTGCGGGCGGAAAAGCCATCCCGTGCTATTTTTGAGCGCGCCCTTTTTCGAGCAGGCGCAACGGCCGACCGCGTAGTACATATCGGCGATCACATTGACCGCGATGTGCGTGGCGCACTCAACGCTGGTATGCGCGCCGTTTTACTTGACCGCGCAAGCCAGCATCAATTCACCCGCGAGACCATCCCCGTTGCATCTTCTTTGCATGCAGCACTTGGCCTTACTAGACCAATCGCCGAAAACCATGCCTAACTCTCCCTCGCCAATCGCAACAAATGAGGCACTCGCCTTGACGACGCAATTGCGCGCAGAGCTTGAAAAATGGCATCTTGGCGACTCAGAATTAATTGATCTTTTGCTCGCCGCCGTGCTCAGTAAAGGGCACATCCTGCTTGAAGGTGCGCCAGGATTAGGCAAAACACACCTCGTCCGAGCCGTCGCTAGCTTGCTTGGGCTCGATTTTGGGCGCATCCAATGCACTCCAGATTTAATGCCTGGCGACATCACCGGTGGCGAGATTCTGGATGTCGACGACAGCGGCAAGCGCTCTTTTCATTTTTCCAAGGGCCCTGTTTTTTGCCAAATTCTTTTGGCGGACGAAATTAACCGGGCGACACCGCGCACTCAATCTGCCTTGCTGGAGGCCATGCAAGAGCGTCAGATTACATCTGGCGCAGTCACACACAAACTGCCCTCGCCTTTCTTAGTCGTAGCAACCCAAAACCCAATCGAGCTTGAAGGCACATACCCACTGCCCGAGGCCCAACTCGATCGCTTTGCCGTAAAGCTTGACCTCAAGCAACCTGACACCGAAACGCTTGCAAAGATATTGCGACTAAACGACAGCTCGGCACCAAGCGCTTCTGTTTTGGGCGATGTAAGCCTGCAACAGTTACAAGCTAATGCAAACCAAGTTGTCATTGCTGACGACCTCTATCTGCAATTAGCCACCCTCATTCGGTCGACTCATCCAGATGATGTAAATGCTCCAAGTCTAATTCGCGAATCCGTTCGCATCGGAGCTAGCCCTCGCGCTGGGCAATCTACATTGGCTTTGGCCCAAGGCCTCGCATTGCTACGCGGCCGAGACCATGTCTCACCCAATGATTTAATCGACGCCTTGCAGCCGTGCCTGCGCCATCGCCTCCTCATGCGCTTTGAAGCGCGCGCATTGGCCACGCAGGCCGAGGAAATTGTGGCTGCCTCGCTAGAGGCTTGCCCGATTCGTTAGGCGGCCTTCCTGGCCAACCGCGCCACTAAATGCTCACGCAGCCAGCGATAACTGCGAGCAGTACGCTCGACGGCGCTGCGAATATCTTCAGGCAAACTCGACATAAAGGCATCTAGGCCGGCCAGATCTTCCTCTCGGAACAGGTGTTGGTACTGAGCGTAGGCCTCCTTCACGGTTACGGGTATGGTGTCTTGCATCGCCTCTTTGACTAGACCGCGAGGGCCTTAGTTCCATGACTTTTTAAGGAACTTGCAATAAGAATATTTATCAAAATATCGGTTACCGTGCCGTTTTTTGGTATAGCGTTTTTCGAGTATTTCGATTAGGGTAAAGATACCCCCCCCATTAATGCGACGCGCCCTCCCACTTCTCTTCATTGGGCTTTTAACAACAGCAAGCCCACTTCTCGCTCAAGACCACTCCCTTTCTCCCTGGGGCTTGGATTACGCAGGAAGTACGTCCCATACTCCGCCAGATACGGATTTCGCCGCAGTTTCCTGCGGGCGACTTTGGTCCGTTGGCCTGAAAACCGACGGCTCACTAATCTCCTGGGGAGTCGATTCGCCATCACGGACGAATACCAGCACACCAGACGGCAATGACTTTTCGGCTGCCTGCACCATGTTTGATGACGGGCTTGCCCTTAAAAACGATGGCACCTTGGTCACATGGGGCAATTCCAATAACTACCTCGTTTCGCACGCACCTCCTGGCTCTCACTTTTCAGCCATTTCCGGCTCTTTAGGGGCAGCGCTGGCACACAGAATTGACGGCACTTTCACATTATGGGGCCAAGCGGGGTGGGCCGTCGTTGACAATGCGCCCACCGGTCGAATTTTTCAGAGCGCGACACTCGGGATGTACCATGGCGTTGGCCTCGATCCCTCTGGCCAAATTTACTCTTGGGGCTCCGATTTTGATGGACAAGTCTCTAATACACCCATTGGTGTCGGGTTCCTCAAGGCCGTCGCCACCCCCTATGGCGGTATCGCGCTTGATGCCAACGGCGCCATCCATGCTTGGGGGTGGGATGAATACGGCCAAGTCTCTGATGCCCCAAGCAAGCAAGGCTTTGTTGACATTGCCGGCGGCAACCAGGCCCACCATGCGCTCAAACCAGACGGCACGATTGTAAGTTGGGGCAATTCTAATTTTGGCCAAACACAAAGCCCGGTTGGCGAGAGTTACACAAAACTGGCGGCTGGCTCTTGGCATGCTATCGCCATGTTTGAAACACCCGCATCATCAAACCATCCCCCCGTCGCAAATGATGACGACCTCTGGGGGCAGCGCGGGCATGTAGCCGACTTTGATGTTCTGGAAAACGATTCGGACCCTGACGGCGACTTTCTTTTTATTGCTCATGTCTCTGGCGCCAATCACGGGACGCTCTCTACAAACGGTGAGTGGGTGACTTATCAACCCGACAATAATTTTGAAGGGTTCGACTCCTTTCAGTACACCATTGAAGACCCGAGTGGAGCCTCTGCCTCAGCCACAGTCTCTGTGACAATCAGCGAGAACCATGCTCCCGCCGCGATCACCGACACCGCAGAGACTTGGATTGACACTCCGGTCATTGTTTCGGTCGTCGACAACGATACGGACGCCGAAGGAAACCTAGACCCAACCACGGTTACGATTGGGCAGCAACCAAGCCATGGCTTTGTCATCAACCTTGGCGATGGCCGCGTGAGTTACACGCCGACCAACAGCAATGTTCAAAACGACACATTTACTTATCAAGTGGCCGACACGGTGGGCGCTTGGTCAAACAACGCAAATGTGAATATTAGCTTTGACAGCGGATCCAACAATATTCCGACAGCGCGTAATGATTTTGGCATCGTTGGTGACGATGCGGACACCGTTGAGATAAATGTTTTAGCCAATGATTTCGACCCCGACGGCGACGCACTTGACCTTGCCTCGGTTGTAATTGAGAGCCAAGGAGGAAAAGGCCACGCAACTCGCATGGATAACGGTTGGGTTAGCTATACCGCAGGCGACACGGCGAGCGAAACAACAGACACCTTCACTTATTCCATGACGGATGTTCATGGCAATCGTAGTAATATCGCAACGGTCGAAATTATGATTGGCGGCGATGATGATTTCCGAAATGGGCCAACGCTCTCTGCCGGCGAGTTAACCCCTGGCAGCCGTAGCGCGATTTGGCTTGATCACGCAGACGATTCGGCTGCTGTGCAGTTTGCGTGGGCAACAACCACAGGAAATAAAATGACAAAATGTGGCGAGATTGGCCTCGGAGAAGATGCTGAAGTTCTTGGCATCATTCATGCAAACCAAAATGGTCGGGCTGTGCTCTGGTTTCGCGTTCACCCTGGTTGGAGTGGCAAAACTATCTTCTTGCAAGCGCTTGACTTAAACAAACAATTGTTAAGCAATACGCTCCAAGTCACGATTCCGTAATCGGCTTCGCTCCGTTCAATAACCAAATCGGCACGCGGCGGCGAAAAATGTCCTCGTCGGTGCAGGCCATTTCACACTTTTTCGCAAGGACGACCTCTGCTTTACAAAAGGGCAGTTCCGGGTGAATTCGCTCAGCCAGTTGAGGTTGTTGTTGGATGATGTTTTTTAGTAAAGCAAAGTTTGAACCGTAGCGGCACGCTGCATTTGCAGTGCACTCCTCATCGAGGCCGAGCTCTTCAGCACTAGCAAAACACTGCCGCACGAAAGTGGGCCAATCACCTTGGGGGCGCCACGGAAATGGCCGTGAGCTCGTTTGGCACTCGACCGGCTTGAGGCCAATCATTTGAAACACCTTGTCGATGACTTCAGCAGCATCGGCGCGAGCTGATGTCAACTTACCCCCGATTGGTAGCAATAGGCCTCGCTCCGGTTGCGTCAACTCCCACTCTCGGCTTACTGCACTTGCGGATCCCTTTTCATTCGGCAAAGTGCGCAGGCCGACAAATGATGAATAAATGTCACTTTCCTCCCACCCCAAGTTATCGAAAGTAGCGTTTGCGTTTCGAAGTAAATATTCAATTTCAGCTTGAGTAACTTCAACTTCTTCCGGACGCCCGCTGTGGTCCAACTCGGTCGTCCCGAGTAGAGTGCGACCATACCAAGGTATAAGAAAAAAGATACGGCCGTCGTCTGCCGTCAGCAAAAAGGCCTGCTCGCACCCCAAGGATGGCATAACTAAGTGAACGCCCTGAATTAGCCGAACGCGATCCATCTCGCTTGGCGGGGAATGAATCGAATCAACCCAAGGACCGACCGGCGCAAAAACAACTTTTGCGCGAATATTCAACGGGAGAGAATCGCCGTATGTGTCGCAAACCGTTGCTCCGACAACACGCGACTCATCCTTTTCTCCTTCTCGGATTAGCTCTTTAGCGCGCGCGTAATTCACAGCAACCGCACCTGCAGAAATCGCACCAGAAATCAACTCAAGCACGAGCCGCGCGTCGTCCGTTTCGCAATCCCCATAACTAAAAGAGGCGCGCAACTTGTCTTGTTTCAAAAATGGCCAGCGCTTGGCGCTCTCACGGTTAGATATCTGGCGATGCCGCGCACCAGGCTGACCGCGCCCGGCAAACCAATCGTAAATCATCAGGCCGAGGCGAAACTTAACCGGCGAAACTCGATCGCCTTTGTAATTTGGAATAATAAATCGAAGAGGGCGTACACGATGCGGCCCCAAGCGTGACAAACGGCGACGCTCATCAATGGCCTTGCGAACGAGGCCAAAATTAAAGTGCTCTAAATAACGCAAACCGCCATGCACCAATTTAGAAGACGACTGCGAAGTGCCACAACCCCAATCGCCTTGGTCGATAATGGCCACTCTCAAACCACGCAACGCAGCGTCGTATGCCGCCCAAGCACCGTAAATGCCGCCACCAACAATGAGCAAATCAAATGTGCCTGAATGAAGGGTCGAAAAATCTCGTTCCATGCCTTCAGAGCATTGCATATTCTCCCTTGGCGGCAACTGCCCATAATCGCTAAACACGGCATCAAGGCCAAGGTCGGATGCGTATCGAAACTCCTCATCCGAGTTGCAAGTGAACGCCCAAGCCTCGCGATGGTGCAAGTGCGCTTCTTTGACAAACGCGGCATCAATCGCCTCAATGGAGCAAGACAAAATGGGCCAGTCTGCCTGTTGCGGTTGAAGCATGTTCAGTACGCAACGGTCGCGAAAGCCCGCGGCGGCAACCACTTCGAGCATCTTTGCGGAAAAAGACAAAATACGCCAGTCGGCCAAGCGCTGACACAACGGCAAAACTGCGTGTGGCAGGCATAAATCCTCACCCTTTAGCTCGATACAAAGCTCAAGTCGACCCTTACACAAGTCAATTACTGCTTCAAGAGTGGGTACGCCCCATCGGCTTAAATCAAGAGATGAATGATCAGATACAAGTTCAGGACGGCCGTGGCTGCGCGACAAAGCGGCATCATGAATGACCATCGGAACGCCGTCTGCTGAAAGACGCACATCAAGCTCAATGGCTGCACACCCAATCTCAATCGCTCTTGAAAACGCCGCCATGGAGTTTTCTGGGCATTCTGCGGATACGCCGCGGTGCGCGATGACGCGAAGGGAACTCGCTGAGAGCATGCACTACTTTACGCGGAGAATCCCCCGCACGAGTATCCTTTCTGCTCGAGCCATGAAAGCCGCACTCTGCCAATTACGCCCAACCTTGGGCGACCTCGACGCCAACTTTAATGCGCACCACGATTGGTTGGATCGCGCAACGAAAGCAGGCGCCGACCTTGTTCTATTCCCAGAACTTTCGCTTACCGGTTACTTCTTGCGCGACCTTACGCAAGAGATTGCAATGGAGCTCAGTGACCCACGCCTAAAAGCACTCGTCGCGCGCACTGCCGATGGCGGACCGAGTTTAGTAGTTGGCTTTGTCGAGCGCGCGCAAGACCATCGCACCTACAACAGTGCCCTTTTCGCCGAAGATGGTGAGATACTCGGCGTTCACCGCAAAGTGCACTTGCCCGACTACGGCATCTTTGAAGAGGGGCGTTATTTTGCCGCCGGTGAATCTTTTGATTTAATTCGCTCAAAACACGGCAACTTCGGCATGATGATTTGTGAAGACGCCTGGCACTTAATTCCAGCTTGGCTGCACTACCTGCAAGGCGCGGATGCCTTATTAATTCCATTCGCATCCCCCGCGCGTGGCATCGAAACCGATTCTGCAGAACTAACCTCTCAGAGGGCGTGGCGCACCTTGGTCTCGGCACAATCCCTCTTCTTTCAAAGTTGGGTGCTGCAGTGCAATCGCGTTGGCTTCGAAGATGGCGCGCTTTTTTGGGGTGGGTCCATCGCTGCCGACCCGACCGGGCAAACTGTGCTTGAGGCCGCTAGTGAAGAAGAAGAGCTTTTGATCGTCGATGTCGACCCCGCCGCAACACGAAGAGCGCGTGATTTTGCGCCTCTCTTGCGTGACGCAAAACCGGGGCTTGTTCGCCGACAACTCGCGCGCATTCTCGACGATCGCGACGCATTGCGACCATGACAAAGCTACCAGACCCACCAAAGTGCCACACTGAATTGGCCACGCGAGTTTTATGCGGATTTCTGCGTGAAGAAAGCCATCGCGCTGGCTTCAAAAAAGCAGTTTTAGGCTTGTCTGGCGGCATTGACTCCGCGCTTGTTGTTGAACTTGCTGCACGCGCGCTTGGCCCCGAAAATGTCGTCGCCATCGCGATGCCATATCGCACCAGCAACCCTCTCAGCCTTGAGCTCGCAAAAGAATCCGCCGCTCACGCAGGTGTGCAATTTGAGGTCGTCGATATTTCCGCCATGTCTGATGCGTGTATCGACCAGGCCGGCGAAACGGATGCACTGCGGCGAGGCAACATCATGGCGCGCGCTCGCATGATTACCCTTTATGATCGATCCGCGCGAGACAATGCCTTGGTTTTGGGCACAAGTAATAAAACAGAATTGCTGCTCGGCTATGGCACGATTCATGGCGATATGGCGTCCGCGCTAAACCCTGTTGGAGATTTATATAAATCTCAAATCGTTGCGCTTTCTCGACACTTAGGCGTACCAACCGGCATCATTGATCGCCCGCCTAGCGCTGACCTATGGGACGGCCAAACCGATGAGGAAGAACTCGGGTTCACCTACGACGCCGTTGACGCGCTTTTGGTTCGGCTCGTTGATGAACTTTGGTCACGCGAACAATTAATCGATGCTGGATTTGATGCCGACTTCATCGACGGCGTCCGTCGAAGGATTCGCATCAATCAATACAAGCGGCGTCCGCCGTTAATCGCAAAGGTCGCCAACCGTACGGTTAATTTAGACTTCCGCTACGCCCGCGACTGGGGCACTTGATTGCGAGCCACTTACACCGTGAGTGGCAACCTAACCGGCAGACAACGCTTCAGCAAGTGCGTCAAAATCTGTCGCGGCAAGCTCTTCGGGCGTGATCGGGTCATGCTCTCGCAAGGCAGATTGCGCATGGCGACAGACATCAAGTGTATTCGTTAATCGCCTGCGCTTTGCGTACAAGTCCTCTGCCTCTAAGGGCGAAAGCCGAGCAAGACGACGCTCGAGCTTGTTTCGCGATATCTCTAATACCGCAATTAAGGATTCCACTTTTACGAGTAATTCACGACGCTTGACGGGGCAGTCAAGCAGTCGATTAGATGAGGGGGGTATTTTCTCGAACATGAGGGGGAAAGGGTTAACGAAGAGTACCCCTAAAAACCTCTCAACGCTCGTAAAAGCGGGAATTCAATTCGATAATTTAGGCCAGCAAGCAGTGAGCCCAAGCCGTCGCCATTTCGAGCGTCACCTAGGTTTCCGAGAGCCATCACATAGTGGGCGAAATACCCTGGATCGACATCTTGATCGCCTACTTTTTCGAGCAAGGCGACTAATGCATTAAGAGCCGCCTTAGTGCGCAACTCTGACATGGCCTGAGCCGCGGCCCAGCGAACCTCTGCGTGCTTCGATCGCGACAACAAGCCAACAAGTTGCTCGCTAGCACGAGAGTGGGTGGAAAAACCAATACCCCACGCAACACCCCTTGATGCTTCGACGGCTGGCCGCTCTTGCTGGGCCATTTCAAACAAATACTTTGCGCCAACTTCGCCATCGAGCAAGCCGAGGGCGTTTGCCAAATATCCAACAAATTCAGGGGAAAGCCCTTTTTGTTGGATCGTTTTCAAGATCAACTTCTCATCTTCATCTTCGCCAAAAAAACCAAGCCCAAGGGCGAAGGCTCCTCTCAATCTTTCCTCATCGCGCCGAATACTGCCTTCCATTTTTTGCGGGTCTTCGAGCGTTTGGCGACTGACAAGTTCAGAGGCCAACAACGAATGCAGCTCGTCTGATTGAGCAAAACCTACTGCCAAACCCCAAGCGGCATGCAACTGCCTTTGCCGACGAACAACTGGGAGCAACTTTTTCAAGGCAGCGACCGCCTCATCGCCGCCAAGACGGCCAATTGCCAGAATCGAAAACAAACGAGCTTCAATGTCTGTTAAATCGACAGCCGCAGTGAGCAAAGCCGCAATAGCGCCCTTGGGGGATCGAATGCGGCCCAATGCTTGAGCTGCCGCTCGCTGCATCTCAACATCGCGTGAGTTTAATTGCCCAATCAAAAAAGGGGCACATATCTGATCTCCCATGTTGCCGAGTGCATGGATTAAAAAGAGACGAAGTCGCTGTGAGTCTCGCGCAGCTGTGCTTCCCAAATTTTCGCACGCACTTATGAATAGTGTTATCAGATTGCTGTCCGAATAAAGGCCGGCCGCCCAAACGGCAGCAATCAACAGTTCTTGTTCCCCCATCAAGACCCGGGCTGTCGTCAGGTTGTCTTTTAAATATTGATGCAAAAAAGTAATGGCTTCATTTCTTCCAGACAAACCCAAAGCCAAGGCGGCAAATTGCCTCTCGCCAAAATCCTTGTCGCCATCCACAAAAATCTCTGCCAATTGGCCGACATTACGCGAGTCATGCATCAGCCCCAAGCCCAATATTGCGGCCTGACGGACTTGAGGCGCTCGGTCTTCAAGAGACTCAATCAACAAATCGCGCACCTCAACGGCCCCAGTGCGGCCTAATGCAATCGCCGCCGCTTCGCGTAATTGAGGGTGCCCAGATTGCAACGCATCGACCAAAACAGGGAAAGCTGCTTTCTGAAATTCTTCCCGCGAAAAAGACCCCTCGCCATGACCATAGCGCATGTCTTCCCCCAAAACCGCTGGCAGAGGCTCGCCTGGGCCGCGAAAAAGGAGCAGGCGTTCGTGCTCAAACCAAAATTCCCAGCGCTCATAAGCGTCAACAATCTGCGCGGCGGACTCTTCCGCATTTAAACCGCCAGAGAGTCTTTGGGCTGCGGCCGCTGTTTGGCGCTCGGCTTCGTGGGCCAATTCAATCAAGACTTGGTCATATGGGCCACGGTAAGCGCCCTGAACGAGGGGCGTTTCTTGAACAACGGGAAGAAGCAACGGAAGAAAGGCGAGCAACATCATGTGTTGCTTTACACCCTATCCGCGACAACTACAAGAGACCAACTTAGTCGAAAAGCGAGCCAAGCATTGTCATAAGCTCGTCTGTTGGAAGGGGAGCCACGATATAAATCTCGCGACCTTCAAAAAGCCCTTCGAGCGCTCGGATGCCACCCAATTCAGAATAAAGCGCGCCAGACAATTGCCCTGTCGTGCCACCGCTCTGACCCGGGCCGCCACCGCGCGTAACATTGCGCTGCTGAGCAAAAAACAACGTGCGTAGACCGTCGTTAAGTACATCAAGGTGCAGGTTCGGGATGTCGGGGAAGACAGTCTCGATCAAAACGATTTGCTCGTCGGCCGTGGAAAAACCAGCGGGAACATAGCGCGCGGCCGTTGGCTCAAAGCCAAGAATCGCAATGTCGGAAGCGGAGCCCGTGTATGACTGGGTCGGTGAGGCCGGGATGGACCAAACGATATTGGAATGGTCGGGCGACCACTCGACACTGATGGTCTTGCTTGTCATCGTGACCAAGCCTTCCTTGTCGCGAAGCGTCCAACCCATGAGCAAACGGCTATCGCTCGCGATGAGGTATTCAACGGAACCAAACTCAAAACGACTTGTTGCGTAATAGCGGTCGCAAAGAGTGCCAGCAACCGTGACTACGCCAAGCTCTTCTCGCCAGGTATAGTTTTGACGCACGCGCAAAGCATCGCCAAAGTGTAAGTCACGAAAACGCACTAGATAGCGTTGGCGGCGGTCAAAAACACCGATTTGAATGTCTGTAGCCGTTGCAAAATCGACTGGATAGTCAACAGCAACGCCTGTCAAATCGACTCGGAACTCGCCCTGACCATCAGAGCGGAAGTCTTCTTGTTGCCAAACCATGCGGCCCGTGGTGTTCAAAATTCCCACATGGCGCTCGATGCGCACATTTTCTTGCTCGGGATAAACCACCTCTGGCAAAGACCACTCACTTGCCGACAGAGATTGATCAACGCCGAGGCCGCCCTGACTAGATTGGGCCAAGGATTTCGACTCAAGCGAATCGGCCTGCTCGATGGGCAAACAAGACACCAAAGTTGCCGAAGCAATAAGCGCTAAAGCAGAAAAGTGATAGGTGAAGCGCAACATTACAGTGCTTGCCCGGGGGTTGGCTCAACGATCGCGCCCAAGGACCCGGCCAAGCCGCGGGCGGTTGGCGACATTGCAGAAGGTGAGACTTTCTGCGCAAAAACGCGTGAACGATAAAGGTCGCGGAGTACAGCTTGCTCGGCGCGAATCGCGGTCGCGCGAGCGACCAAATCTTGAGAAGACTCAAGCGGAGCGATGCCAGGGCGCATGGCAAAAAAGCCAACGCCCATGAAAAGAAGAACTGCCGCAGCAACGGCCAAGCGAGCAGGTTTGCCTGAAACGAGCCAAGCAGGAAAAGAAAGGAGTCGGCCCCCGTGCATTGGGGATGGAGTTGCGGCGGACGAACCAAAGGAAGTCTTAGCAATTTCGCAAAGCTGTGGCTGGACGCGAGACCAAAGCTCATCAGGGGCTTTCTCCTGGCCCATGAGCGACATCGCCACCCTGTGGTCTAGCTCGCTTGGAGCCGCCACATCGCCCAACCCGCGGAGCGCGTCCTGCAGCTCTTGGGGTAGTTCGAGGTTTTCGTTGTCGTGATTCATGGTTAGAGGGGAAGTTCTAGTTGAGGTGCAGCGTGCTGCCTCCTCGTTGGGCCAAATAGTCGCGAAGTGCGCCATGGGCCCGGTTAAGGCGGGATTTCACAGTGCCAAGCTCGCAATCAAGCGTCTCGGCGATTTCTTCATAGCTAAGATTCTGCGTGTAGCGCAAAACGAGCAGGGAAGAAAACTTGGGGTTGATGTGCTCAAGAGCATCACGGACGGCCTGCTGCGACTCACTGCGTGCGGCATTCCGCACAGGATCTGTCGACTCGCCGGCTGGCGTTGCCTCTTGCATCTTCTCTGTTTCGACGCCGCCGACGGAAGTTTTGACCCCCGCGCGGACGCTGTCGAGGCGCCGACGCCGCACATCAATGGCGGAGTTAACGGCAATGCGATAAACCCAGGAAGAAAAACGAGAGCGCCAAGCAAAGTCGCCAATGCGGCGGGCCAGCGTGACCATCGTCTCTTGAGCTGCGTCAAGCGCATCGTCACGGTTGGTCGTGACGCGCAAACAGATTGTGTAAACCCGATCTTTGAAAAGAGCGTAAATCTTGGAGTAAGCTTCCTCAAAATCTTCGCCGGAGGCTTGCTGGCAAGCAACGACGAGTTCTTTTTCGGAGTCTGGCACTAGGATTCGCAATTAGGACGGGGGTAAAGCAGAGGCGGTTCCACTTTATTATGGGAATCAAAGCCTATCCTAAGGAAAGGCAAAACGGTAACAAGCCGTTGGGCTTGTTACAGGATTCTCGTATCCACAACGTTGCTGGTTTCGCCCATCTGCAGAGCCTGGAACCAAACACTAACGCCAGAAGTGCCCCCAGGGATGGGCAGCGACCACCGAACGTCACCGTTGGCGTCGGCTGTAAGAACGGTGCCCGCCTGTGCGGGCGCAGCCAAATCAAGCGTTACACCCAAAGAGCCAATCGGCGTACTGCCGAGGCCAGCCAAACTGTAGGCAAGCCAAGCTGGAGCTGATGGAGTAGCACTCTCAAGGTTCACGAAAGCCGTGACGCCCGGGATGAGCGCGCTCGCGCTGAGGGCCATCCCCCCGCCGCCACCTTGACCATCGTGGCCGTAGATGCGCAGCTCAAAATTATTCCACGTGCCGGTTGTTCCGCTGGTGCGGTCAGAAACATGCACGGTCCAGTCGCCGGCAGAGCGCTCGTCCCAATGGCGAACGGTTGTGAACACATAATTATTGTAATTATTCTGGCTGTCGTTTCGCGTTGCCGCCAAGACGGATTTTGTGCCAGAAGGTGAAATCAATTCCACCCTTAAGTGTCCGATGGAATTATGTGTTGTTTTCAATCGTAGCTCAACATTTTCTACCGAGATGTCGGTGGGTACGGAAACGATTTGATCGATGCCAGCATCATTGTTGTCAGGAATCGTCTGGCTGACACCTACACTGCCCGTGCGCAACTCAATTTCTGAGCTAACATTCGACCAAGTTGCGGCGAGATTGCAAGCGGCCTCAGCGTCCATGGCGCCAAAGCCATAATTGTAGTTGATGTTGAGGCCAGCCCCGTTGGTTTTCCAGTCGCTGTTACTTGGCGCGCATTTTCGCGCGCTCTTGATGATGACATGCTGAACATCACGCCAGGTCAAACCGGGGTTTGCGTCGAGGACTAGCGCGATTACACCGGCACCAAGAGGTGCGGCCGAAGAGGTTCCGCCAAAACTACTGGTGTAGCGGCTATTAGAATCGGTGGTTGTAATGCCACGACTATTTCCACTTGAATGAGCCACGACCATCATCGACGAGCCCTTTTCGTTGTAATACGCGCGTGTGTCGTTGTCGCCAATTGCACCCACCGCAACGGTGTAACGACTTGACGCATAAGGGTCGTAATCAGAGCGGTCAGCCGTGCCGCCATTTCCGGCAGCCCAAGTAAACACTTCACCCAACCCACCGCGACCAGTTGTGACACTTTCTTCAAGTGCACTTAACTCTACGGAAGACAGGTAAGTAATGGTGCCGTCATCGTAAGGGCCCCATGAATTATTCTTAATGTCATTAATGTCATTACGATGCTTAAAAGCATTTGCCGTATTTGAACTTGAACCGTAGGTGTGGCGGCTCCATTCGGCATCGTAGGCTGCGCCTACAACGCCACGGTTATTATTTGCGACGGCCGCAATCACGCCCGCGACACTCGTGCCGTGACTACTTGACGAACTCGTAGAACTTGCCGTCGAGTTGTAATTGCCAGACAAATCGGGGTGATTACTTTGAGAGCCGCCATCGATGACGCCGACGACAACGCCGGTGCCGGTGTAGCCGTTGTTCCAAGCTGGCTCAACATTGGCGTCGGCCATCGTGTTTGATGTGTTGCGCAAATGCCACTGGTCTGGAAAATACGGATCGTTGGGCAATGCCTTCAAGAGAAGTGGGCGCTGAATGTCTAGGTAAACCGCACCCTCGGGATAGAGGGGCCGAAGAGCATCGACCAGGGTGATAGCAGACGCGACTGACCCTGTAGAAACCAGCCAAAAATTGCCCACCGACGATGGCTGAATCGTACCGCCGCCGAAATCCTGAACGAGCGCGCGGAGTAAATCTGAGCTCTCAGCTTCAACAATCACACCATCCGTAAGCGTAAAGCCTTGGGTTGGAACAGGGATGATGCCAAAATCATCGGCTCGATCTTCATTTTGCCGTTCGGCAGAACTTGAACTGCCAAGGGGCGTGGCCACCCAAAAAGTTTCAACGGAATTGCCCGTATAAACGGGGAAAATGCCTGATTCCGTGGAATCAGCAACGGTGCCGACCTGGAGGGCGGCTATCAGCAGAGGGATGAGCATGGAGGTAGGACGGGAAAAATGAAAACAAGTTCCCAATTGTTGCGCGGAAGCCGCACAACTAGTTTATCGCAATTAAAAGCGGCCTACACATATTTCTGTTTTGCTTGCACAACTTCCATCTCACCGTCTTCAATGCAATAGGCCGTGAGAGAGCCGCCATAGACACAACCGGTATCTAATCCGAGTGCGACGAGGCGACCGCCGGCAAATCGCGTGCGGGGCAGCTTTCCTGGCGTGTGGCCAAACAATACAAGCTCAGGGCCTTGCCAAAACTCGTACCAGTAGGGTTGACCGGGCATTTCCTGAATACGCCTCAGCCGCGTCAAATGATATGGATCTGTTTGCTCAAGATGCGCGCCCGGGATGATGCCCGCATGGACCACGACCCAAGGCTGACCTGCATGCATGCCTCGTGCAAAATAGGGTCGATTTTGAATCACGGCCATTATTTCTTTGGCCTCATCTGGCGACACAGGCGCCATCGGAGTGCCGCCGTCGCCGGCAAGGTCGGCTTGAGTGAGGGCGCGACCAAGCTCTATAGCTTGGGCGGCTCTCTCAAGCAAAACGCGCTCATGGTTGCCGAGAACTACCTCAAGGTTGCCAACGCTCGCAAGAACCCGAGCAACACCAAGCGGGTCGGGACCCCTGTGGTACAAATCCCCAACACAGATGAGATAATCATTGGAGCCAAACTGCATCTTTACGAGCAACTCCGCTAACTCTTCTGCGCAACCGTGAATATCTCCGACAACCCAAGTAGACATAGGAAGAAGATAGCGTCTCCTATATGATGTCTGTTCACGGAATTCCCAATCCCTCATGATTTTTGCCCGACACGCTTCCCTTTTGGTCTTGCTCGCTTTCATTGCCGCGTGCTCCAGCTCTGCAATTCAGAGCACCACAACGCCCGCAGACCTCCCCGCCCCTGTTGCCACCACCTTTGCTTATCTAGTTGGCCCAGGCGACATTCTGCGCATTAATGTCTCTGGACATCCGGAGCTATCTTCCGCTATTTACGAAACCAATGCCCCCGGCTCTCCAGTTGACGGCCGCGGGAATATTCAATTACCTTACGTTGGCTCGCTTCATGTCGCCGGCAAAGATGTTTTTGAAATCAAGCTTTTGCTGGAAAAGTCGTTGTTGAAATATTTGAAGCGACCATCTGTTGAAGTGGATGTTTTGAATTTTAATTCTCATCGCATTTATGTCATGGGCGAAGTGCGCCTACCGGGCTCGTTCGTTCTTGACCGCCCGCTAACCGCGATGCAGGTCCTTTCACTCACCGGCGGTTTTACAGACGACGCCAATCGCGAGCAGGTCGCCTTGATTCGTGGCGACATAACGCCTGACAACATCGTTCTTTTTGATGCCGAGCACCTCAACGATGGTGGCGACTTTGTACTTCATTCTGGAGATATGCTTTTCATTAGTCGACACAAATGGGCTGGCGTTGGCGCCGTTGCTCGCGACCTCATTCCTATTCTGCAGTTGATTTCCGTTCCAGTCGGCACAGCTCGCGACATCGCTCTTTTCGAAGACATTCGCAATCGTTAATATGGCCAATTCCCCACAAGACCCTTCAGCGCAGCCCAACCGCGAATACCCAGGCATGGGCACTTACCCTGGCATGGGTTCATACCCCGGTATGGGTGTTCCCGAAGAAGGCCTGTCGTTACAAGAGATTTTTCAATCCCTCTGGCGGAAGCGAATCACCATTGTTGTTACGACTCTCTTCGTTACGCTAGCAGCCCTTGCATTCACCCTTTCGCAAGCCCCAACTTACGAAGCGGAGGCCCGCATCCTGCTCGAAGAAGCATCGCCTTCTGGCGGTATTTTAGGCGAACTATCCATGCTCTCTGGTGCTCCACCAGCAGCTGCCGAGCTCGAAGTAATCCAATCCCGCGAGCTTGCCAATCGCCTAGTAGCCCAAGCGAGCCAAGACACGATGGGACTTGGACTAACCCTTCAGGTGAGTGACCTAGGTCGCCATGGCACCCTCCCTCTCTTTTTAAGCCACTTTGGGGGCAATAGGGCAAGCAGTGGCGCCCTGCATGCTGAATTATCCGCCGGGCAGGCGGCCTTGGCTGGCGGCACCTATCTTGTGCGCTTTTTGTCAAACGATCTCGTTGAAATTTCCGCCGACAACTTCTTTCGCGATAATGCACAACAATTCAAACTTCAAGAAGGCTTGGCTGTCACTTATGGCGCCCACTCCTTTCTTTTAGTTCCAGATGGCGATTTAACAAATCGAGAATTCCTCCTCCAGTTTTCAAGCAAGCGCGCGGCGGCTGAGCAACTTCTCAAGAATCTTTCCGTCTCAGAAACAGCTCGTGGCTCGGGTGTGCTCCGCATCGCCTACGAAGATAGTGACCCCAATCGCGCGGCAGCCGTCGTGAATGGAATTGTTCAAGCATATCTCGAAAGCAAGAGCCAACGACTTGCAAAACGTGCGAAAAAAGCCGCTGAGTACCTCGCTACAGAGACAGAAAAGATGGAGCTCGAGCTTGAAGAAGCTGAAGAACAGCTTGTTCAGTGCAGAGAGCGGTCCGATCTTCCTATGTTGACGGAAACAGCTCGAGCCATCGTTGGGCGCATTAGCGAGCTCGAGTTGGCGCGCGCGCAGCTTTCATTTGTAATTGAAAATCAGGCTTTTCTGGTCCGCGGGCTTGACAACGGTGAACTCATTGAAAATATAGCAACCAGTACTGAATTAAGCCCCCAAATGGTGGAAAGCCTTTCAGAGTTGTCATCTCTCAATCTTCAAGCCGCCCTTTTAGCTGAAGACCACACGGAGAACTGGCCGCCCTTGATCCAAATTCGTGCGCAACTCGTCGCTCTCCGGGGGCAAATATCAAAAGGTGTGCGCGCACAAGCTGCCGCCCTCAATAGACAGTCTATAACTTTAGGGAAAGCCATCACAAGCTGGACGAGTCGTCTTGATCGACTCCCCGCTGATGAGCAAGAACTTGCAAAGTTCGTGCGTAAAGCCGAATCTCTTGAGCAGATTTACACTTACCTGCTCGCTGAGCAACACAAGGCTCGCCTTGCGGCTGAAAACCAAGCCGTTGCATCTGTTTCCATTGTAGATCGAGCGATACCCGCAACATCACGCTCTTCCCCCAACATCACACTGAATGTTTCAGCAGCATTGCTGTTGGGAGCGTTTTTAGGCGCCGCGCTCGCCCTGTGGCGCGATGCTTCCCAAAAAACTATTTTATCCGCCGCTCAACTGGAATCTGTAACCGGACTCCCTCAATGGGGAATCATTCCGGACTTCCGCAAGGGTGGCACAAAAGTCAAACTAGCTAGTG
>CAZPAY010000018.1:0-2952 GCA_964584805.1 uncultured Planctomycetales bacterium
TGGGTTGACTACAACACGATTTTGGTCGAGTGGTTCCAGGCTGAAGACCTCGAAAGCCTTCCTTATGGTTGCCAAGAGAATTATGCTGCTAATCAATTGACTTACAAAGTGTTTATTGGCGCTAGCTCAAATGAAATTAACTGGGATTCACCGATTGCCACGGTCATGGGCACAAGTAGCCAGACCATGAGCGTTGAAATTGACTGGGAAGGCGGTGGCGCCGCAGTCATTGTTGTACGCGCATTCGATGCTGCTGGCCGTGCGGCCTTTGCGCCCGCTGACCCCGATGTAGCGCCACAGACGATTCTTGACCGCAGCAACCTAGACGTCAACGAGCGCGAGTTTTTCCTCACGCGCTAACTGCGACCTCCTCCCTCATCGCATCTTAAAGAGTCTCCCTTGGGGGGCTCTTTTTGCATTTACTCGTCGGATGACGCCTGGTCGCTATATCCGAGTTGCCCCAAGATCGCAGCGGCATGTTCGTCAATCTCCACCTCAACCGGCTGGGCCCGGTTTCCAAAACCCAAGGCTCGATGTTCTTTGAGCAATTGGCGCACTGTTTGCGAAGTGCGCGGCTTTTTACTCTGGATGTTATTCAACTCAAGTGGGTCCAAGACGACATCAAAAAACCATGTCACGCCAGCTTCCTGCATGAAGCGAAAGTTCTTGTAATTCGAAGCCCAAACATGAGCAAGTGTGGGTCGCGATCGGCTGCGGTGTGCAAAAACCGCACGCTCTTTCCAAAATTTATCCTTAGACGGCGCGGCATCGCCCAATAGTGGCATCAGCGATAAGCCGCTACCTTCATCGGGTGCGCCGATATGCGCGGCGTCCATCAGGGTGGGCAAAATATCGTGAATCGCAACAACCTCTGTCGCCTTTTGCGGCACAATGCCCGGCCCGCGAAACATCGTCAAAATCTGATTCGTCTCGCGATAAATCGGCCCATAGCGATGCCCCTGCTGCCCATGCTCGCCAAACTCTTCGCCATGATCGGAAGCAAGCACCATCAGCGTTTCATCCCCCCAACCCCACTCTTCAAAGAGCGTTTTTAGATGGCCATCCAGGTAGGCCAATTCACTGTCGTAACGATTACGAATATCTTGCATTTCATCCTCTGACTTTTCATACCAAGGTGCGCGCTCGTGATACGGCTTGTGCACATCCATGTAGTGCAAGTAAAGGAAATACGGCTTGCCATCGTTGCTCTGACGGATGGCCGGCGCCCACTCTGCCAGCGTCTCAGCAACGACCGGAGCCGTGCCGTCGTCGATGCAGGTGAACTTGTCAAAACCGCGATCAAAACCAATTTCAGGTCCAATATTCAGGTTTGTGGCGATGCCGAAAGTTCGATAGCCGGCCTCTTTGAAATACTCTGGCATGAGCTTCATATCATCGGCAAAACGATTGAGTGTGATTTTCCCCTCACGCCGCTTCTTCTCTTCGATGGTCAATACGCGACCCTGATTATCCGCCTTTTCAACACGCCGCTGATAGGCAAAAAAGCCCTCGGTAACTCCGTGTGCGGGTGGGTAGTGACCTGTAAAAAGTGAAGCACACGCAGGCGCCGTCCAGGAGCTTGTGCTGTAGGCAAAATCCATCACGGCAAAATCGCCGGCGATGCTGTCGAGAAATGGCGTGTGCGCGTTTTCGTAACCCTTAAACCCAAGCGCGTCAGGGCGCAGCGTATCAATCATAATGACGACGACATTGGGTGGCGTTTCCACAGCGGAGGTTGCCGCATCGCCGGGTGTGGTCTCAACGGCGGGCTCATCCGAGCAAGCGGTAAATGCCACAGCCACCAGCACGGTGCTTGAGAGAAGAAGAAGAATGCGTCCTGTTTTCAGCATGAGGGTTTATCGTAACGCCATGAGGGCGTGCGCCCCAACCACAACCATGAATGTCATCGCCGATTTTTGCGTTATCCCGCTGGGTGCGGGCCTGAGTGTTTCCCCCTTTGTCGCCGAATGCGAGCGCATTTTGGCCGATGCCGGGCTCAACCCGCAATTGCACGCTTACGGCACCAATGTCGAAGGCGAATGGAGTGCGGTTTTCGAAGCACTGCAAAAGTGCCACGAGCGCGTGCACGAAATGGGTGCGCCTCGCGTTTCGACCACGGTGCGCGTCGGCACACGCACGGATCGCGAGCAAACGATGGCGGATAAGGTGCGCTCGGTCGAAGAAAAAATGTAGAGCCAAACACTCTTTGCTGGACTAAATAGCCAAAACGGCTATCTTACCTCGCCCAAATATTCGCTTGGGCCACCCAGCATAATGTTCAAGCTCAAAAGTAATCCGCATTTCAACCTTCGGGCTGATTTGCTCTCTGGCGTCACCGTTGCCCTCGCGCTCGTCCCTGAGGCGGTGGCGTTTGCCTTTGTGGCCGGTGTTGACCCGCTTGTGGGCCTGCACGCCGCCTTTATGGTGGGCATCATCACCGCCCTGCTCGGCGGTCGCCCCGGGATGATTTCGGGAGCTACGGGTGCGCTGGCGGTCGTTTTGGTGGCCCTGGTCGCCGAACACGGCATTGAATACATGTTTGCCGCCGTCGCGCTCATGGGAGTGATTCAAATCAGCGCTGGCGTTTTGCGGCTCGGTAAATTTATTCGGATGGTGCCGCACCCTGTGATGCTCGGCTTCGTCAACGGCCTCGCTATTGTCATTTTCATAGCGCAATTGGGGCAATTCAAGACAACCGACGCCGCCGGCAATCTCCAATGGATGCAAGGCAACCAGCTCTACACCATGCTTGGTTTGGTGGCCGCGACCATGGCAATTATCCATTTCTTGCCAATATTAACCAAGGCCATCCCGTCTTCATTGGCAGCGATTGTGGCAATAAAGAATGTGTCGCGCAAGGGCTCGCCAATGTGACTTGCGGCTTCTTCGGCGGGATGGGTGGCTGCGCAATGATTGGTCAAAGCATGATCAATATCAACTCAGGTGGGCGTG
>CAZPAY010000018.1:3052-55271 GCA_964584805.1 uncultured Planctomycetales bacterium
GTGGGCGTGATGTTCATGGTCGTGCTCGGCACTTTTGAGTGGTCGAGTTTCCGCGTCATGCGCAAAGTGCCGCTCTCCGATGCATTTGTCATCGTGTTGGTTTCCGCAGTTACCGTTTTTACGGATTTGGCTGTCGCCGTTTTGGTGGGCGTCATTGTTTCCGCTCTAGATTTTGCCTGGAAGCATGCAAAAATCATTCATGTGTCGGCAGAGCGCGATGCGACTGGCACAAAAACCTACACGATTAACGGCCCCCTCTTTTTCGGATCGACCAAAAATTTCCTCGAATTGTTTGACCCGAAAAACGACCCCGACGATGTCGTCCTAGAGTTCCAACACGCGCGGGTGGCCGACCACTCGGCGATTGAAGCCATTGATAATTTGGCCGAGCGTTATTTGCGTTTAGGCAAAACGCTACACCTGCGGCACCTCAGCGCGGATTGCCAACAGTTGCTAGATAAAGCGGGCAACTTGGTGGAAGTCAATGTGATTGAAGACCCGCACTATCATGTGGCGGATGATGCCTTGGCTTAACAAGAGCGGCGTATACTGAAGAGTATGCGCTCACACCGATTCATACTTATTCTGCTTTTGCTGTCCAGCGCCGCAGCTTGCTCAGATTCATTTACCAAAAGTGTACGCACCGGCTTCATCGAGGAAACGGGCATCACGGTAATCCAAGTCGAATACGCCTCGGTTGATGTTTACCGTGACGGCGACAAGCTGAATTTTCGGATCAAAAGAGGTGGCTCATCCGTCGGGCCATCTGAGGCAATGATTGCGCTAGACGCGGCTTGGTTTGCGTATGTAAGCGACATCGACCACTATTGGATTTACGATGGCGACAAAGACCTTATCTACTATGAGTGGAAGTCGCAAACGGGAACGGTTTTCTCCCTCAAGTCCACGCCTGATGTTGTGCTGAAAAATGTACCCGCAGAGGTTCGTGAGCGTGTGCCGCACCTATTCCAATAGCGGGCATCGCGCCTAATCCGCCCATTAAAGCCCGCGCTCGGCCTTCCAGGCTTGGATCTCTTCGTAGAGCGCGTCGACCATTTCACTCTCAGGGACGACCCGCACTTGTTCGCCGTTGCGGTACAAGATGCCCTTACCGCCACCGCCGGCAATGCCAATGTCGGCTTCGCGCGCTTCGCCAGGGCCATTGACCACACAACCCAACACGGCAATTTTTACAGGGCAGGTCTCACCACCGAGCCGCTCTTCGAGTTTGTCCATTAACTCATCAAGGTCAATTTCGATGCGCCCGCAAGTTGGGCAAGAAATCAACTCAGGGCTCGTCACGCGCGCGCCCGCTGCTTTCAGAATGTCAAAAGCAACCGGGATTTCCGACACGGGGTCGCCCGTGAGCGAAACGCGAATCGTGTCACCGATGCCTTCGAGCAAAAGTGAACCAAGGCCAACCGCCGACTTCAAAGAACCGTAACCAGGCCGCCCCGCTTCGGTCACGCCAAGATGCAAAGGGATATCGGTCTGCTCGGCAAACAAACGGTTGGCGCGCAAGACTGTTTTCGTATCCGTTGATTTCAACGAGACAACAAAATTCGAGAAGCCCATGTCTTCGACGGTATTGCAATGGCGCATGGCCGAAGCGACCAACGCCTCAGGGCATGGGTAGCCGTACTTGTCGAGCAAATCAGCCTCGACGGAGCCTGAGTTCACGCCGATGCGCAGAGCGACATTGGCATCCGCCGCGGCAGCGACGACCTCGCGCACGCGCTCAAGCGAACCGATGTTGCCCGGATTGAGCCGCACCTTGTCAACGCCTGCCTCGATAGAGCGCAATGCAAGACGATGCGTAAAGTGAATATCCGCCACCAGCGGCACGGAGCAAGCCGCGCGGATTGCCGGCAATGCATCTGCGGCAGCATCGTTGTTGACGGTCACGCGGATAATCTCACACCCCGCGGTGACGAGGCGGTTGATTTGATCCAGCGTGCCCGCGACATCCTCGGTGTCAGTCGAAGTCATCGACTGCACCCAAATCGGGTGCGCGGAGCCAATCTCAAGATTGCCCACCTGAACCGAACGAGTTTCGCGGCGTGTCATACCCTATATCTTAGGGTAGGAACGCTTCCATTCACGCAAAGCCCTAAACTAATACGCACATGGCACCCATCCCACTCCAAGAAGGTTGGCTCTACGGGCCCGTCGATTCGCGTCGCTACGGGCGGTCACTTGGCATCAACCCTTTGCCGGTTGATCGCAAGCTCTGCTCGCTGGATTGTTTGTATTGCCAATATGGGTTTACCAAAGCGCAGCAAGTGGCGGGGCGCGCAGAGGTGCCATCGGCGAGTGATTTGGCGGACGCGGTTGAGACGAAATTCGCTGCGTTGGTTGCTGCAAACGACCCGCCCGATCGCATCACGGTTGCAGGCAATGGCGAGCCCACCTTGCACCCTGACTTTGAAGCTTTTAGCGCAAGTTTGGCCGAGGCGCGCGACCGCCATTTCCCCGATGCGCAGCTCGGCATTTTGTGCAACGGCATGCATCTCGACCGGCCTGGTGTTTTGGCCGCGCTCAATGAAATTTACGATGAGCCGGCGATGAAGTTGGAGTGGGGAAACGCTTCGTGCTTTGCCGCGATGAATCAGGTCAGCCCAAAAGGTTTTGAAAAAGTCATCGCGGGCTTGCAACAGATTGATTCCTTTGTTGTGCAAGCGCTGTTCATGAGCTCGCCATTAGGCGACAATTCGACAGACAAGGAAGTCGCGAGTTGGGTCGAAGTGTTGCGGGCTTTTAAAAGTCAGATTCGGCATATCGAGATTTATAGCCTCGACCGTCCGCCAGCCGATGACGCACAAGCGACGGCCGTCCCCCGCGAGCGACTGGAATGGATCGCCGATCAAGCCCGCGCGTTGGGTTTGAAAGTCGAAGTTTTCGGCCGATAAGAGTTTACAAGTTTCTTCCGGAGGTTGAGTATCTGGGCTCTTTGTAAGAGAAGTCCAACAAAAGGATACTCAAGTGAATAACCAACCGACCCTCCACGCACTGCGCGGTCGGCGAGCGTGAAGTTGCCTTATTTCACGGGCCGCACACCTTGCCTGATTAGTCCATAATTGGCGTCGCCTTGCGGTCAGAATCGACTGCAACATAAGTCACAACCGCCTCGGTAACCTGCAATTCGCCGGTCGACATATCGCCACCGCGGATAGCCGTGACATCGACCTGGATTTTGATCGATGAACGCCCGACCTCAAGCACAGTGGTGTAAAGCGAAACCAAGTCCCCCACAAACACGGGCTCATGGAAGACGACCTTGTCCATCGCCACCGTCACAAATTGCTTCTTCGGCGCCAACTTTCGCGCAGGGACGACACCCGCCATGTCGATATGGCTCAAAATAATTCCGCCAAAAATCGATCCCGCCGAATTTGTGTCACGGGGCAGAAGAATCGTACGCAGAGCAAGTTCACAGGCTTTTCCAGGTGTCATGAGTTCATTATGCCCGATGCCCGCAGCGATTTCTCGGGTCGACGCGATTTGTGCGAATTCGCACTCAGCCCCGCGGCCTGAAGTTGGCACAGTTTTTGTATTTATCCAGCGTCCGCCCACGGAGGGGGACATCAACACAGCGATGATTCATTAGGGGGACCGTTGCTGTGTTGATTCTTTTTTATTGCGTTTGAGTTTTTACCCACTGACGCACATCCGCCAACTCATTCAAAAAGAAGTGATTGGCGGTGGGAAGCAAGGTGACATCCGCACCGTGGTTTTTTGGTACATCCATTGCACGCACATCTGCAAGCTCATCTTTTTCGCCAATCAGGAATGAGGCTTCCACGGGCCAAATGCCGTCCGTATCTTTGGGCCAGTCGTAGAAAT
Source organism: uncultured Planctomycetales bacterium (assembly GCA_964584805.1). Classification (GTDB taxonomy): domain Bacteria; phylum Planctomycetota; class UBA1135; order UBA1135; family UBA1135; genus JABHIE01. The sequence continues at coordinate 6,896 of CAZPAY010000018.1, forward strand.
GGGTGGGGTAAGCGATACCAAGAAGCCGGTCGGCGGCGGATGGATTGCGCATGAGATACCTCAACCCGACGCGGCAGCCAAATGAGTAGCCGCATATCGCGCTAGGCAACTCAGGCCATTTAGATTTCAGCCAGTCCATCGCGGCGGCGGCGTCATCCATCTCGCCCTCGCCTTCGTCGTAAATCCCCTCGCTATCTCCGGCTCCGCGAAAATCAATTCGGAGCGCGGCCCAGCCTGCCTCAAGCGCGCCCAGTGCTGCATGCCGCACCACATTATTTTTGCGCGTGCCACTGTGCTGCGGATGAGGGTGCAACAGCAACATCACCCCGTGCGGTTGCTCGTTGGGCAAAATGGACACATCGGGTATCTCGAAAGTACCGACGAGCACCCCGGTCGGGCCAGGGATTTGCACGATTTGTGGCGGAGAGGTGTTGAGGTCGCGAACCATGTGGGCTAATTTTGACCAACCATGCGCACCATTGCCACCCTCGTGACCGACATCCCTCTGAGCGAGCCTGCTTTTCACGGGCTGCTGCGCACGGTTGCGGGCTCTTCGCTCGCCGGCGCGATTTCGCCGCACGGTTTTGAAGCGCGCCATAGTTTTGGCGACGCCGCAATAGATTTTGATGTGCGCGATATCGTCGTGCGTTGTCGGCCGGCCAACACCGTGACGCGCGCGGCTCTACACGAGCTCGAAAAGGCTGGTTTTCGCGCGGAGACGGCCTTTGTTTTCGAAAGCGACGGCAGCATTTCGAGCAACGAAGACGCCTGGCAGTTGGTATTTTTATATGCCGCCGAGATGGCCGGCTGGGTTGTTACGAATTATCTCGATTTCGACGAGGCCGCTCTGCTCGCCGGCACCCACGACGGCTTGCTCCACGCCCCCATTGGGGGGCGACACCATGGTGTGTTGATTGCGGCGAGCACTTTGCGGTTGTTGGCGCACTGATTTTGGATTGCCGGCACTCATCGTGACTCGCAGGCGCTGGCTTTTTGTGATTTTGTGATTTTGTGATTTTTTGTGCTCCGTGACAGAATCTGACAAAGTGCCGATTATCCTGTCTGGGTAGCCCAATGATTTCCCTACCTATATCCCCCACTTTTTTGCGGCATGATTTGCCGATGCAAAAGCCTTTGCTCGACGAGGCTTGTGATTGGCTGTTTGCCGAGCAGGGCAAGGGTGATTTTTCGAGTTATGTGATTGCAAGCACCGGCAGCCGGGCGGGGCGTTTCCTAGAAGAGCGGTTGGCGCTGCGCGCTGAGGCAGATGGCCTGCTTGAGTCATTTCAAGCTCCTGAATTCTGCACGGCGGCTGAGTTGGCCAATCGCGTTCTCGACTTGGCTCCTGGTGTGGCCGCCACGGCGGCGTTGCGCGATTTGCTCTGGAAAGACGCGCTGCAATCCGTTGGCTCTAAGGGCTTGGCGACCTTGATGAGCCATCCACCTAAGTTGGGCGATTTTGCTGGCCTGGCTGATTTGGCGGAGCTCGTGCAAAACCTACACCGCGATTTGGCTGCTCAAGGCTTTCTGTTTGCTGATGTCTTGGCACACGACGCGTTCGATCACTCCAAGACGGAGCGTTGGAAAACTCTGGCCGAGATTCAAGCCCATTACCGCAAATCATTAGATGGGTTGGGTCACTCTGATATTCATTTGGCCCGACTTGAGGCGGCGGCTGATGATTTTATATTGCCCGCTTGGAGTAAGCGCGCGGTCTTGCTTTGCGTGCCCGAATTGCCGCTGATTCAAAAGTGCTTGTTCGCCAAGTTGGCTGAGCAAATTACGCTTGTGCAAGCAAAACCCACGGAAATGGCCGAGGCCTTTGACGCTTGGGGCTGCGTGTGCCCTGCGGTCATCCCCCACTCGACGGGGTTGTTTCTGCCCCAGGCGACATGCCGTTTTGGCGAAAACCCGCGCGAAATGGTTGAGCTTGGCCTGCACGCATTGCGTGAGCGCGACGAGCCGTTGCCACCCGAGCAGGTTTCCTTTGGGCTTCTTGAGCCCGAATGCGGCCCCTTCTTAGAGCAAGAATTAGCGGCGGCAGGGCAAGGCTTGCACCGACCAGCGGGCGTTAAATTGACACAAACACTGCCCTTTACTTTTTTAAGTGACCTGCTCAAATGGCTGAGCAGCCCAAGTTTTTCGCATTGGGCCGACCTGCTCACACACCCCCATTTTGAAAACTGGCTCGTGCAGCGAGCTGAACTTGGTTTATCCAAGGCCCAATTGAGTGAGGCTTTTGATTGCTATCACGCGGCTCACTTGCCTGCGCAGCGTCCTCATTCTTGGCTTGATTTAAAGCACAACAGTTGGGCGCCGCCGCTCTTGCGCGAGGTGAGTGACGCGGCTCAAAATTGCTTGGGCGCATTTACAGAGGATGCGGCGGCCATGCCTGTTTTGGCGGGTCGGCTACGGGCATTGATGGTTGCCATTTACGGGGGTGAAACGATTTCCCCAGACGCAACACTTCGGAATCACCGCAAAGCAGGAGCCTTGCATAAGCTTGTCTCAATTCTTGAGTCTCTTGAAAATGTGCCTGCTGATGCTGTGGCGCAAAGTGCATTGCACAAGCAAATGCAGCCGGCTGATTTTCTGCGCCTCGTCCAACAATACGCGCAGAGCCGCGATTTGCCCGACCCTTACAAATTGGGCGCTATCGAAAGTTTGGGTTGGCTTGAGTTGCCTCTCGACCCCGCGGCTAGCGCCATCGTGCTTGGTTTTAATGAAGAGCGTGTCACTTCATCGCCCAAGGGCCACCCGTTTTTGCCACAAGAATTGGCCGAAGGCATTGGTTTGCCGAGTGATGCTGAGCGGTTGGCGCGTGATGCGTGGGTTTTGGCTGTGCTACAGGCCACGCGCCCAGGCAAAGGCGACTTGGTTTTGGTTGGTGGGCGCACGACCAACGATGGCGACCCACTGCGGCCAAGCCGTTTGTTGTTTTTTGACGACGCCGCGCGCTCATTGAGCCACATGCAGCAATATGTAGCCGAATCGCCTAAACCAGAGCTGGCTCAAACGAGTGCGGTTGATGTTTTTGTGCCACCGCTCACCCCAGAGCCGCCAAAGTTAGACCGAGTTTCGGTCACTTCCTTTAAGGCCTTCCTCGATTCGCCCTATCATTTTTATGTCAGTCGCCTTTTAAAGCTGGGCGAAAGTGAGCGCGTCGACATCGAGATGGGCCCCATGCTCTATGGCAATTATGTTCACGACATTGTCGAGCGTTTCGGCAAATGTGCTGCCAAAGATAGTCAAGATGTAGATGAAATTTTTGCAGCTCTTTGCAAGATGGCGAATCAAAGTGAGGATGAGTTTTTTGGTAAAGAAATGAGTTTCGCCGTTAAATTGCAAACGGAATTAATCCAGAAACGATTGCGTGCTTTTGCTGAGGCGCAAGCCGCCTGGCGCGCCGATGGTTGGTGCATTGACCGGGTTGAGGAAAAAATCATTCTCGACTTCGAGGGCATTGAGTTGGTTGGCAAAATTGATCGCATTGATTATCACGACAAACTGGGCAAATACGCCGTGTTCGATTACAAGACCGGAAACAAGCCCAATACCGTTAAGAAAGTGTTCTACAAAAAGCGTGGCACAGATGAGGCAGAGTGGTTTGATCTACAACTCCCGCTCTATGTCAAACTCGCCGAAGAATCTCTTTTCAAGCAGGGCGCTGTCGGGGTGGCTGGATACATCAACTTGTCAGAAACGCCAACCAAAGACACTTTTTCCGTCGCCGATTTACGCGCGCCGATGACCGGCTCAAAACACGAGTGGTCCGATGATGAGCTCGAGGCAGCAAATCATTACGCCGCTGAGCTGATTCAAAAAATGAAAGACTCCAACTGGCGCGATGAAATCGGCGGTGGCCAATGGGATTCACTCACCATGGACACCCTCACGGGTCGGGGGTTATTGAAATGAGCCAAGCCATCCACGAAGTCGCTCTTGCATCCGCCGGCACGGGTAAAACTTTTGACCTGTCGGGTCGCTACCTGGCTCTTGCAATTGCCGCACCCGATGAGCTGAAAGAAATTCTGGCGACGACTTTTACCCGTGCCGCCGCTGGCGAGATTTTGCAACGCATCCTTGAGCGATTGGTTGAGGCGAGCCTTCATCAAAGCAAGTTGGCCGAGTTAATTGAGCACAACTTTGCGCCTGCGGGTTGGTCGTCCGGCGACGCGCGCGAGTTGGCGTTGCGTTTGGGCCAGCAAGTCAATTTCCTGCAAGTGCGCACTTTGGATTCGTTTTTTCATCAAGCCGTAAAAGCAAATGGTTTAGATTTGGGCTTGCCCACCAAATGGGGCATCGCCGAAGAACATCAGAACAAAGAGTTGTGCGCAAATGTTTTGGCACAAACTTGCGATGACCGCGGCCTCGACAAAATGATCGATGTTGTGCATGGATTGCATGGCGAAAAAGCGCTTCGACAACCACTCGAAAAGTTGCAAGAGCTTGTGGGTCATGGGCTCGAAATTTTTCAAGACGCGCCCGCCGAGGCTTGGCATTACATTCGCACTGTTGATGGGCCATCGCAAGAGACTTGCCTTGAATTATTCCAACAGGCTGATCTCCCCCAAAAGAAAAGTGGTGGCGATGATTCCAGGTGGGCCAAACTCAAGGCCCTTTTTGTCGATGCTTTGAGTGGCTCTACGAGTGAGGCTTTTGCGCTGGCGGAACATTCTGTGGTCAGCAAATTTGCAAGCTTTGGCGTGAGCGAAAAATACTACTCACACTCCCTTGAAATCTGGGCTTCCGAGCTTGGACACTTAGTGAGTTATCTACAAGGCGTGGTTTCCAAATCGGTTGCGACGAAAAACAGTGAGTCCTTTCAGCTACTGCGCGATTACGACCAAGCATTGCTGGAAGCGCGTGCGCAATCGGGGCTTTACAGTTTCCAAGATATTTCGGCACTCTTAGGTCGAGCGGTTGCATCGGGCGCGATTTCAATTGCTCCTCCAAAGCACTTACTGCTCGACGAGTTTCAAGATACGGCGGTGCCGCAGTGGCGCGTCCTTGAGCCGTTGTTAAATGATGTGCTTCAGCAAGGTGGCAAGTTGTTTTGCGTCGGCGATGTCAAACAAGCCATTTATGGTTGGCGGTCAGGCGAATCTAAATTGCTTTCTGGCTTGCCCGGTTGGGCAAAGACCACCGCCAAAAAAGATGTCATCACAACGCCCAAAAACACGAACTACCGTTCTGCGCAAATCATTTTGTCCACGGTTGATCAAGTTTTTCAAGGGGTCGAGAAAGACACAAACGAAAGCAACGATGCATCTGAGGCTTGCCTAGCTGGCCCTGCCGAGCGCACCGCGCTCCAAAGCTGGATGAGTGGCTACGAAAAGCACAAGGCACATCACGACAAGTTGCAAGGCGCTGCCGTTTTGGCTGTGGTCGAAAGTCACGACACCAATGAGTTAAAAGAAAAAGATGCCGTCCTGATTGCGGCGGCGGATCGTGCGGCGGCCATCCTTGACGACAACCCTCATGCTTCGATTGCGATTCTTTGCCGCACAAATAAGCCCATCCCGATATTGCAAGACCGCTTGAGTAAACACGGGATTGCTTCTTCAGGCGTTGGCGGTAGTTTGCTGACTGACTCGACTGTGGTGCGGATCTTTTTGTCACTCTGCCGTTGGCTGGATCACAAAGGGAATTCGCTGGCTGCTTTTGCGGTGCAGAGTTCGCCGTTGGCCGAGGCGCTCGAAGTGAGCAGCGGCATCCATGACTCAAAACTGCGCACCCATCTGGCTTATATGCGCGAGACGATTCTTGCTGAGGGCATGGGGCCGTTCCTTAATCGTTTTGCTGACGCGACGCATGACAAATGGCACTCTCATCACGAGCGGCGTCGCTTCCGGCAACTCATCGACCTAGCTTTCCGCTGGGACGCCATGCCGCCCGATTCGGTCAGTGCCTTTGCTGATTTTGTAGAAAGCAAACGCTTGTCTGACCCTGAAGCCGCGTCGGTTGAAGTCTTAACCGTCCACGCATCCAAAGGCCTTGAATACGATGTAGTGATTCTGCCCCAACTCAAAGAGTCGTTGCTCAAGTCGGGCAGCAACAGCCTGATGGGCGTGCGGCCCAATCCGTATTCGCCCTACGACAAAGTTTCGTGGCGCCCGAGTGGTGCGCAGGTCGTGTTATTGCCTGAATTGAGCGAAATGGCTTTGACCGTTGATACGCACGCGGTGCGCGACTCGCTCTCTTTACTTTATGTAGCGATGACGCGTGCGGTGCATTGGGTCGAGATGCTTCTGCCCCCGCCGCCGAAAAAGCGAGGCAAAGACACCTATGCAAGTATGCTGCGTGGCGCGTTAATCCACGACCAAAAAAAGAAACCCGCTTTCGCCATCGCGCCAAAAGAGATTGCAGGCATAGAGGCCAATTATGATTTTGAGTTGTTGTGGGCTCATCCAGATTCACAGACGACTTTCGAGGCAAAGCCTGCAGAAGAAAAAGTGGTTGTTGCGCCCCAAGCACCCGACCTCGCGCGACCTTTGTTTGCCGAAGTCGCCCAACCACGGTCATTGCGCACTTGGAGCCCGTCTTCCGCCGAAGGTGGTGGCCAAGTTGAGCTTGGATTCCTTTTGGCTGAAAACGGTCGGCAGGCCAAGCAAAGGGGCACATTGGTGCATGCTTTGTTTGAGCAGATTGAGTGGCTCGAAGATGGCGTGCCGAGTGATGCTGAGCTGGTTGCCAAATTGCCAAAGCTCTGTGATTTTACGCCAAACAAAAGCGAGGCATCCGAAGCGCTGGCCGTCTTCCATGGTGGCTTGGCGCGCGCTGAAATTCATGAAGCTCTCACGCGGCCCGCGCAAGAAACAGAAGTGTGGGCTGAGAAAAAATTCTCACTGCCCGTTCTAGATGAGGACGGAAAGAAAACTATTCTGCGTGGCACGATTGACCGAGCTGTGCTTTTCTTCAAAGACAATGGCGACATCGAGCGCGTGGTCATCCAAGACTGGAAGACTGGCCTGCGAGCTGACGAGAGATATGAGCCTCAACTCGAGGCTTACCGCAAGGCAATCATGATGATGACAGGGCTGCCTGCCGATGCGATTTCAACGCAACTACTTTATGTCGAGGCCGATTGACGAGTCTGCAATCGTTTTTAAAACTCGGCCATGTCTGGCCAAAGTGGTGCGACCAACTCTATCTCGCGGCCCGTCATGGGATGCTCGATTGTGAGTTTCCATGAATGCAGAGCTTGGCGGCTCAAAATGAGTATTTCGCGATCGGCATCTGTCAGCTCATCATGGATATTGCGCAAAAACACATCATTGCCCCCCATGTACAGCTTGTCGCCGACAATCGGGTAACCAAGGTGCGCCAAGTGCACGCGTAGTTGATGCGTGCGCCCCGTTTTTGGATAGAGCTCAACCAAGCTAAAGCCATGCTCACGGCGCGCGACTTTCCATTCGGTTTGCGAGGGAAGGCCATCTTCATCCATGCGGATGCACATGCGCAGGCGCACCTCGCTTTCTAGGTCTTTGCCGATGGGCAAATCAATCAAGCCACCGTCTTCTGGAATTTCGCCGACGACAAGTGCTTGATACGCCTTTTTCACCGTGCGCGATTCAAATTGCTGACCGATGCGAGAGCGCGACAACTGATCTTTGGCGCATAAAACCAAACCACTCGTTTCGCGATCGAGGCGATGGCACAGCGTCGGCATGTCTTGCGTTGTGCCATACATTTCGCGATGGCGCTCGTGCACTAAATGAATCATCGACCCGGTTAAATGCCCGTGACTTGGGTGCACATTAATGCCCGCAGGTTTGTTGACCGCGATGAGATATTCGTCTTCGAAAACCACTTGCAGCTCGCCTGGGTCATCGCCTATTTGATCGGGCGCGGGCTGAGGGTTTTCGAGAGTCACAATGATTTTTTGACCACGCAATAATTTCAGACCGACCTTCATGGCACCGATGGTGGCATTCGTGCGGTCTTTATGTGTCTCGACACGCACGCGGCCTTCGGTGATTAGTTTTTGCACCCGTGCGCGTGAATACCACGACATTTGACTCGACAGAAATGAATCAATGCGCCGACCTGAAATCGTCTCGCCCACCTCAAATTCAACTTCATGAACTGGAATGCTCATGTCGCGCTGCCCGCGGCGGCGCTTGCGAGGTCGTTTATGATTTGACATGAACAGGAATGAAAGGGCTTATTTGGGCATGCAAAAACCCCGGCGCGCAAAACGCACCGAGGCTTTGAGAATTGGACCGCTTTAGAAGCGGGCGTTACGACGCATCCGCTCGGAGCGACGCACGAGACGATAGCGCTCGATGCCAGCAAGGCGACGCACAGTGGTCGGCTTGGTGAAGAAACTGCGATCTTTCATCTCTGCAAAGAGACCAGAACGGTTGCAGTTGCGCTTAAAGCGACGGAGGGCAGCCTCGAGAGACTCGTTAGGACGGACTTGAACCTTAATCATGGTTTATTGCTATTTTCCGCAGGGCGACAGCGCCAAACGGGCCGAGTAGTCTACTCGCACCGCCCCAATTCGTCTATATTCTTCTGCATCATGCCTCGCCCCCATGCCTTCGACTCGAATACTCGCCATTTTGGCGAAGGTGATGAAAGCGATGCGCACGAAACCATTGAAGGCACAATAGGTTACGTCGTCTTTGCCTCAGAAGACTCCGACTTCCTCGTCGCCCGATTCGAAACGGACGAGGGCTTGACCACCATCGCGGGGCCGATTGGGCCACTTGAAGGCGGCGAAAATCTTCGTCTGCACGGGCATTGGATCGAACATGCGAAGTTTGGAAAGCAATTTCAAGCCGATTGGGCCGAAGTCGCGACACCCACCACGCTCGCTGGGATGAAAAAATATCTTGGCTCGGGCGTATTCCCCGGAATTGGCCCTGATCTTGCCAACAAGCTCGTGGACCATTTTGGCATCGACACGCTTGACGCACTCGATGAGGGCAAAACAAAATTGCGCGAGGTCGAGGGTATCGGTCCCAAGCGCGCGCAAACACTGATGGAGGGCTTCTCCGACGGGCGCGACCGACACCGCGTTTTTTCTGAGCTGCGCGGGCTTGGCCTCAACGCCATGCAGAGCAACTCGCTTTATGAAAAATGGCAAGCCGGCGCCATTGACCGCGTGCGCGATGACCCTTATGCGCTTTGCGACATGTTGCGCGGTTTTGGTTTTCGCACGGCTGAACGCATCGCCGAGCAGGTCGGTATCGAGCGCAACTCGACCGTTCGCGCGCGCGGGGTGCTGCAGCATCTTCTGCGGGAGGGTATGCAACAGGGTCATGCCTGCTTACCCGAAGATGATTTGTTCCGACAAATGCAAGAAGTCGGCATGGAACTCGACATTATCGTCGAGGCTGTCAAAGCTTTGGCTGAAAACGATCGGTTACGCATGAGCGGTGAGCCGCGGATGCACTACCTTCCTGAAATGTGGAATGCAGAAATCGGTGTGGCCGACAACATCAACCGACTGCTCAAAGAAAAAGCAGAATGCCCCGCAACGCCGACTCAAATCGAGGCCGCGGTCCGTCGCGCGGAATATACGCCTGATGAAAGTCAACGCCGCGCAGTTGAGATGGCGCTTGAGTCCTCTTTTGCAGTCATGACGGGCGGGCCTGGCACGGGTAAAACAACAACGCTGCGTTTGCTTCTGGAAATATATGATGCCGCCGGATTTGGGCCGGTTGAGCTGGCCTCCCCCACAGGTCGAGCGGCGAAGCGCTTGCAAGAAGCCACGGGGCGGAAGGCCTCCACCATTCACCGCTTGCTGGGCTTCGACCCGATGGAGAATGGTTTTCGGCACAACGAAGACGACCCGCTTGAGGCAAAAGTGCTCGTTATCGATGAAGTGTCGATGCTTGATTTACCGCTCGCACATGCGCTGCTTCGCGCGACAAGCGACGACTGCCGCGTTTTGTTTGTGGGCGACGCAGATCAACTACCTTCGGTTGGGCCAGGTTCCGTTTTGCGCGACTTGGTGGCATCCGCAGAAATTTCGACGACTCGGTTGTCGCGTATCCACCGCCAAGACCAAGGCTCTGGAATTATCGAGGCCGCCCATGCCATCTTGGAAGGCAGTATTCCAGAGACGGCTACATCCGGTGGAAGCGGTGATTTCTTTTTGAGCATTCAAGATGACGCCGAACAAGCCGCCGCGATGGTGGAAAAAATTGTTTGCGAACGCATGCCCGACAAGTACGACATCAATCCCATGCAAGATGTGCTGGTGCTCGCGCCGATGTATCGCGGTGCATTGGGCGTCGATGCGCTCAACGATCGACTCGCGGCGGCACTGAATCCTGACGGAGACCCTGGTCCAGAGTGGACAAAGGGTTTGCGTGTCGGTGATCGCATTATGATTGTGCGTAACGATTACGAGCGCGAAGTTTTTAACGGCGACACGGGCATGGTTTTATCCATCGGCAAAAATGATGTGAGCCTCGAAGTCAATGGCTATATTTTGGAGTACAGCGCAAACGAAATTCATGATTTCATTCGCTCATATTGCGTGACCGTCCATCGCTCGCAGGGTTCGGAAGCGCGCGCCGTTGTTGTGGTCTTGGGCAGCAGTCACTACATGATGCTGCGACGGAATTTACTTTATACCGCCGTCACGCGCGGGAAGGACTTGGTCGTCATTGTGGCAAACCGCCAAGCCTTGCGACAAGCCGTGACAAACGCAACCGAAAACCTACGCCACGGGCAGTTGCAGCAACGGCTCGCTACGGCAAGCCTGTAATACTGCGGAATGGGCGCCTAGCCTGATACTCAGCCAAGTGTCTGCGAATGGTTTGTTCCAAATCGCTCTGGCCGGCCTCTTTTGCCAGATTCAAGGCTTCCTTCGCTGCAGCGACTGCTTGCTCAAAATCACCCTGGACCGCGAAAGCCTGGGCGCCCAAGTCAAGCAATTCAGGCAAAGGCTTGCCGCCCGTGCCACGAATGACGCTCGGGATTAACTGCTGTGCCGCTGCCGGAGCACCCGGTCGACGCGCACTTTCCTTTAAGTGACTCATGCGCAGCCAAAGACGATCGACTTCGGCGGGCCAATAGTCAGCGCGGATTTGCATCGCGCCCTTGAGTGCAAGCACGGCTTCTTCCGTGCGCCCGCTTTCGGCCAACACACGCCCCTCTTGGTGATAAGCGCGCGCAAGGTTTGCGCGCATGGGCGACAAGGATGTCTTGTTGAGATTTTTCTTTTCTAACTCTCTCAAACCACCATCAAGAATGAGGCGCTTAGCCTCGTTAAAGTGATTTGTTGCCTTATTCAAATCTCGTATCCCTGTACGGATGTATACCTCAGCAAGAGTAATGTGAGCTAACGAATATTCTTGCCACCCTGCAATAGACTCAAGCAAATCTGACTCAGCCGAACGCAACTTAACAATGTCACCACCCACTTTGTCGGAATCAAGTAAAGAAAGAACTGCGCGGGCACGCAAAACTTTAGGGTCACGGCGGTCACGCAGCGCCAATTCATATTCAACCAAGGCGGCTTGTTGATCTCCCTCGGCGATGTATATTCCTGCAAGGTTGTGATGCGCAACCCAACAATGCTCGTTTTGAGCAATGGTTGTTTTCCAAAGAGTCTTTTGGTTGGCGTACATGTGGCCCTGCCCCATTGTGAGCAAACTTAATCCAACCAAAACGCCTGCGCCCAATATGCGCGACACCCCGAAGGAAACCTGTGGCACGGCAGAGTCAATTCGTGGAGCAACCCACCGCGACAGCGCCGCGCCAAAAAGTGCAAACATTGCCAGGCTTGCGTGATACTGAAAGTGGTCTGCAATAAAACTGAATTTCATTGGGTAGACATTCAAGAAACCAAGCACCGGAAAGAGCACGCCACCGTAAATCAAGAATGCTATTAAGACTCCAGAACCCCATTGCTTGCGCTTTGCAAACAACAGCACTGGCAGACCAAAAGCCGTCAGCGGCCAAAGCCAAGCAAGCGCAACGCTCGTGTCGATCTCCCACTGTGGGTAGAAAAACATTAAATCAAATGGCCACAGCAGTTTCGACAAGTACATCCAAACCACCTTTCCGGCTAGTAGAAAGCGTTGGCCAAGCGTCCAGTCCCAGTCTGCGCCGGCAGCACCCACTTGCGTAACCTCCATCATTGCCGTACGCCAACCTGCGAAAGCGCCCAAAACCAACAATGCGCCAAGTGGAAGCAAATGAGCCTTCCAATCTTTGGGGCGTGCCCAGAGCAAAATCAAAAACAAGACTGCGGGCAGTGATGCGATAACGGATTTTGACAACAAGCCAAGTACAAAAAAGAAAACACACCAAGCAAATTTGCCCCAACGGACACGGTCTAGCGCCCAGCTCCACCACATATGTGCGGTTGCCAAAGCAAACAAAATGGATAAAACATTTTTTCGCTCTGTCACCCAAGCTACGGATTCAACACTAACCGGATGCAGTGCAAAAAGTGCCGCGGCAAACCAAGCGCCTGAAACACCCAGTCGCACCAAGAAACGCCAAAACAAAAGGGCTGCAAGAAAGTGTGCAAGCACATTCACAAAATGAAAGCCAGCCGTCGGAATTTGCGATGGCGGCGTTTGTGGGGTCATGCCGTAGAGGCGCGCCTCCAACCAAAAGGTAGTGTGAACAATCGGGTAATACTGAGGCGTTGCAGTGGGATCTAACCAAATATCGGCCAAGCCGCCCGGCTCACGCAAAGTTGCGTTTTGAGTGACGTATTCGGGGTCATCCCAAATCCATCCAGCGCTTGAAATCACGCCCGAATACGCGGCCATTACGATCACAAAAAGTAATGCCGCCCAACCCCAATCTTTAGTGCTCATCATCGCCTGAAGCATATCCCAATGCTGCTAGTTGTTGCTCTTCAACCCGCGAAAGAACTCGGTCTTCAATGAAGGGTCGCATATCTTTCTTTAAGCGATCAACCAACTGATTGCGCAGAATCTCAGCCTGGTTAGCTTCGGTCGCTAGAACATTATTTTTTTCAAGCGGGTCACTAGAAAGATGAAACAATTGGCTCGCAATTAATTCATAATTTCCTGGCTCAGGCTGTTTGCCATAATCCAAGCTCGCGATTAATTTCCAGCCTGCGTCTTCAATGGTTACTTTTTTTACCATCGTGGCCAAGGCTGGTCGCACTTTGTAATCGCGCAATACATTTTGCCCATCAACTCCTTGTGAAGAAATGCCGGCCAACTCCAGAAGCGTGCGGCCACTATCCACGACCTCAACTCGATGTGGCAAGCGACCCGTCGAAGGCACACCCGCGCCTGCGAGGACAAAGGGGACATTTACCTCTTCCCCAAAGAGAGTTGAGCCATGATTAATATTGCCGTGCTCACCAAAAGCCTCACCATGGTCCGATGTAAACAGGACAACCGTTGGCCTTCCGCCTTGCTCAATTGCGGCGAAGAGACGCCCCAACTGAGTATCTAAAGCCATGATTTCTTCACGGTATAAGTGCTGCAACCATGTCGCCATTTGCAAAGTAGAGCCCGACATCGCGCTTTCGCCCGAATCAACCATGTCGTGCAAACCCTCTCGGAATGCCATCCGTATTTTCAACTCAGAAGACTCACCTTTTCCAAAACCCGCTGGGCGCAAATGTTCCTTACTCAATGTTCCACGCACGGAATCGGCGGGCATATAAGGTGTGTGCGGATCCAAATATTGAGCTAAGAAAAAGTAAGGGCGGTCGCCCTGGGTCAATTGCTCAACATAGCGAACGCACGCATCGGTAGTGACAATGCCCTCGTCTTTATGAAAACGCAGGCCCTGCACCCCCTTGTTATCGCCCAATCGCGACAAAATGTATGCCAAGTGTTTGTGCAAGCCAACAGCCTTTGGCATAAGCCAACCAACCCAAGTGTTGCCAAACACCCATTGCATGTAATCAGGCCATGGGTTGTCGCGCTCCATGCCATTCCAGAGTTCAAAACCGTCGCGATACCCTTGATAACCTTTTGATTCATCAACGCGACTTAAAAGGGTATTCGACGCAACGGCTGCCGTGCGCCAACCGTCCTCGTAAAAACGCTCGGCCAATGTTTGCATCGACCACGCTTCACGCAACTGCACGCTTGTCGGCCACGGCGAAGGATTGCCACGCATACCGACCTTTTCAATATCTAAACCGCAAAGCAACGACAAATGACTCGGCAAAGTTTGATTTGCAGGCGCCAAAGCGTAATCAGCCCAAACCCCGCGCGCGCGCAATGCATCTAAATTGGGGGTTGGCACCGACTCCTCAAACATCACATCAGCCCGAAGCGTATCGATTACAACTAGGACGACATCCGGCCCAGAGCCTATGGCTTGATCGGTCGACGCCAAAGGCAATTCCGGCTCTGGCTTTCGTGGCGTGGGCTCGAAAGAATAGGGTAGTAATGCGTAAACTAAAACTGGACCGAGGTGCACTGCCGGGCCTATAACTTTGCACGGCATGCTCACGCCCCTCATGCTTTTGGGCGTGCGCCATCGCAATAAAAAGCTCGCTGCAATAGCAACCGTGGCGGCCAACCAGGAGGACGGCAAGATGCACACGCCAAAGCCCAACAGCCAAGATGAAGCTCCTGGCATTTTGAGCCGTGATGCGAAAAAACCGGCAAGCCAACCTGCTGGTATTGCGCTAAGCGATAAGGCAAAAGCACGCTCGCGAAACATCTCGATAGGCAACGCCCATGCAATGTCGAGAAGCAAAACGAAAACGGCGGCGAACAAAGCGCCGGTCAAAGTAGCGAAATATCGAGACACGGTTTTATGGTTGGGTAAGGACGATGCTCGCGTTGTGGCCACCAAAGCCAAAAGCATTTACAAGGACGGCACGCAGTGGGGCCAAAAGGGGTTGGCCCAAAACCGGTGTGATGCCGCATTCCGGGTCAGGCTCGGCGCAGGGCATATTAGCCGGGACTACATTTTCCTGGAGCGCACGCAAAGCAAAGGCCGCGTTGAGCGGACCGCTCGCACCCATCGCATGACCATATTGGCCTTTTGTTGAAACGACATGCACGCCTTGCGTGCCATCGTCTTTGGAAAAAATACGAGCGATGGCTTGGCCTTCCATCGCGTCATTGAGTTGAGTGCCTGTTCCATGCGCGAAAACAGCATCAGCGTCGGCCGGGGTTAGATTGGCTTGCGTTAAGGCCAAACGCATGACTTCCTCGGCGCCGGCACCGTCAGGCCGAGGCGCGGTGATGTGGTGCGCATCGGCACCACAGCCATAACCTGCCAGCTTGCCTAAAGTTGTTGCACCGCGCTTGGCTGCGAGCTCAGGAGTTTCGAGCACAAAAACGGCGGCACCTTCGCCCACTGCAGTTGCGGCACGGGTTTTATCAAAAGGTTTGAGCACAGGGCCGCCCGATTCATCCACAGGCTTAAGTGCGCGAGCTGCGGCCATCCCGCCGATGCCCATGGAGTCTGCAATCGCCTCTGAGCCACCGACCAATACACGCTCAGCTTGACCGGATTGAAGAAGCCAGAGCCCCATCCCCATCGCGTCTAACCCCGACGCACAAGCCGTAGAGCTTGTCCACGATGGCCCTCGCGCGCCGAATTTGAGGGAAACATTGCAGGCAGCGGCATTGGGCATTGACGCCGGAATCGTAAAAGGCGACAAGCGGGTGGCGCGACCGGCATCAATCTGGCGAACCGTGGTCATGTGCGTGGTGGTCGCACCATAGCCAACGCCCAAAATCACAGCCGTGCGGGCATCGTCAAGTGGCGTCTCAAGGCCCGCATCGCGAATCGCTTCGGCAGCTGCGCACAAAGCCTGCACCGAGACAGGATCAAGTCGGCGCAACTCAGGCTTTAAGAAACCCTCGCGCTCGGTGGCCGCAGCAAGTTGAGCAAGGCCGACGGGGTATCCCATCAAAGCCTCGGCGACATCAGCAACGCCCGAGCGCAGGGCCATCTCGCCCGCCAGCAAGGCGCGCCAAGAAGACTCAAGGTCGGGCCCGAGCGGAGTTACCGCACCGACTCCCGTAATACAGGCAGCTTCTGTCATCATTAGAGTCATTCTCCCATGACGGAGGCCGCGGGAAAAGAAGGAAAATTACTCCGCAAAGGCCTCGGCGCGCAGGGCTTCAATCTCATCGATTCCGCGAGGGACGGAAATCGAAACCAACTCGAAGCCCGTCTCGGTGATGACCACAATATCTTCAATACGCACGCCGATGCCTTCCTCGGGCAAGTAAACCCCAGGCTCAACGGTAAACATCATGCCCGGTTTGAATTTTGCCATGCCGCGGCCCACATCATGCGTCGCCATGCCGAGCCAATGCGAAACGCCGTGATTGCATTTGCCGCGAAACCCGCGGCGCGCCAATTCGCCAACCGCTGCTTGATGCACCTTGCTCAGATTTGAGCCCGGACGACACTCGGCGAAGGCGGCTTCTTGCGCGGCGTAAACCGCTTCGTAAACCTCGCGTTGACGCGGCGTGAATTTTGCTGTGGTCGGCCACGAGCGGGAAATGTCAGCCACCGTGTAGCGAAACTCAGGCCCATAATCGATCATGACGACCTCATCGTCTTGCAGTTGACGGTTGTTCAAGTTGTAGTGCAAGATGATGGCGTTTGGCCCCGAGCCCACAATCGCTTCGTAGCCCGCGCCCATCGCACCTTCCATGCGAAAACGACCCAGCATGCGCGCAGCTTGCTGCCACTCATATTCACCTGGGCGAGCTGTGCGCATGACTTCCGCGTGAGCGGCTGAGGCGATTTCACACGCGCGACGCATCGCCTGAATTTCAGGCTCGGTTTTCGTGACACGCAGTGCGTCCATGGCGACCGTGAAGTCTTTGACTTCGACACCGTGCTTTTCCGCGACCTTGGCCATGAATTGCGACTCGCGAGAAACGCGCCCGTCATAGGGGTCGCCGTCGATTTCGCGCTGCGCACTCTGCAGGTTATCACGCGACATCATCCAGTTTTCGGCGGGCTGACCTTGGGTGTAAAAAGTCTTGTGACCTTTGGCCAACTGCGCGAGCAAATCTTCAAGGCCTGACCAATCGGTTGACCCCCAGCGCGATTCCGACCCAAGCGGCAGGCAATTTTCGATGCCCGTAATCATCTGCGCCTCGGCGGGGTCTTTTAAATCCCCCACCCAAATCTCACTCGCCGGATTACTCGGCGGGACAAGCAACCACTCTTCGCCTGTTTTAGGGACGGTGATGTAAACCGCATTGGGCGTCTCAAGGCCGGTGAAATACCAAAAATTGTTGTTCTGCCGGAACTCTTTGTAGTCATCGGGCTTGCCCGCCCCGCGCAAAACGATGATGCCATCTTTATCACGCGCATACTTCATGAAGTGCTCGCGCAAGGCGGCGCGGCGACCAGCGTGCCACTCTTGAGTGAACAAACCTTGACCACGACCGTCTTCGGGGTTTTGTTGAGCCGCGGACAAATCGCTCGACAACAAAGTAATTGCCAAAATGCCCGTGCACGCCATCGCTAGTTTCTGCATGACGCAATTCTAGGCGAATGCGGCGCGATGCGGCAAAATAGGGTCGGCGTATATTGCGCCGACTGCCCAGCCTCGGCTGCTTGCAACAACGAATGAACACCCTCTACCTCGACCATGCCGCGACGGCACCCGTTTTCCCCGAAGCGCTTTCGGCCTTCGAAGCAGCTGCGCGCGAGCATTTCGCAAACCCCGGTTCTCTGCACCAAGCAGGTGCGGATGCCGCGCGTTTACTCGAGCAATCGCGTTCGATGTTGCTCAAAGCCATGGGCGCCGAGCGTTATCGTGTGGTTTTCGTCGGCACAGGCACGGAGGCCAATTTTTTGGGTATTCAGGGTTTTGCGCGAGCGGGCAAATGCAATCGCATTCTTTATGGTGCGGCCGAACACCCGGCAGCGCGGGAAGCGGCATGCTTGATGCGGGAATTTGGTTTTGAAGTCGAATGCATTCCTGTTGACTCACACGGCCGAGTTTCACCCGAAACGCTCGTGCCGATGCTCGACGAAAATGTCGCACTCGTCACCATTCAATGGGCGAACAATGAAATCGGCGGGCTTAACCCCATCGCAGAATTGGTCCGCACCGTTCGACAACACGCCCCGCAAGCGATTTTTCACACCGACGCGGTTCAAGCAGCTGGCAAACGAGTGGAGTGGTTTGATCAACTCGGCGCGGATGCAATTTCCACCGCGGCACACAAAATCGGCGGTGTCCGCGGTTGCGCGGCTTTGTTTTTGCATCAAGATATCGCGCATCAACCCACGCCGTTCTTCGCCGGCGGCGGGCATGAAAACGGTCTGCGTGCCGGCACTGAAAATGTTGCGGGGGCGATTGCCTTTGCCACCGCTGCGCGGATTCGGCGCGAGCGTTTAGCCATCGACAGCAATCTCTACACCACCCGCCGCGAATTCCTGGCTCACGCAATCACCGCATCTTGGCCCGATACGAAAATTCTCGGGCCAACAAATCCAAGCCAAATCCAGGGCTCCATTCTCAGCGTTGCATTACCCGGCGCCATTGCCGAAACGCTTTTGCATCAGCTTGAAACACATGGAATCCTTTGCGGCTCGGGGTCAGCCTGCTCGAGCAAGGGGCACTCGTCCTCGCCTGTTTTGTCGGCGATGGGAGTGCCAGATGAATTACAAAATTGCGTGTTGCGCTTTTCCCTTGACGGCACGGAAAGCGAGGATGACTTGCAGCGCGTGGCCGATGCATTAGCCGCCTGCAAATAAAAAGGCTCCCGCCCGAGAGCGAGAGCCTTCCATCTGAGGGGCAGATGTTTATCGAATTAGCATTGCGAGTAACCACAGCCGTGGCACTTGCAACAACCCTCTTCGAAGGTCAAGGTGCCTGACTCACAGGAGGGGCAAGTGACCTTGTATGCGCCGCCCGTGCCTGAGCCGGTGCGACCATTTTTGCTAGACAAGCCTGCCGGTGAGGACGGTGCGCCGCCCTGTGCCTTGTGACCCGCCGAAGTCAGATCTTCTGGGGCAATCTCACCAAGCAAAATCGCGCGTAGACCAAACTGTGCTTTGACATTCATGTAATTTTGCAGCGCCTTGGCCAAGCCATCGGCGAGCGACATGATGCGGCCATCTTTACTTGGCACAGTCAGCGACGAACCGATGCCCGCCAACTGCTTGAGCGCCAAACGCATCTCGCCCCCGCAACGCAAGAAGAGCGAAATCATGCGACAAATCGCCTCAAGGTCAGAGTTGGCCACATCGCCGCCCTTACCGAGCTGCGCGAAGACCTCCATCTCACGATCCTTCGCGGGGTCAACTGAAATTTTGACATGCATGTTGCCAAACGGAGTCATCTGGCGAATGCGCACGCTCGGCATAATCTCAGGTAAACGCACGGGCTTGAATTCTTTCGGCTCAGCGGCTTGCGCGACCGATGCAGTCGGCTCATCTTTCTTGAGCGCCATCGGCTGCATATCACGGCAACCATCGCGGTAAACCGTCACACCTTTGCAACCCTCTTGCCAGGCCATGATGTAAGCAGTCTGGACATCATCTTTGCTCGACTCGTGCGGCAAATTAATCGTCTTGGATACGGCATTATCAATGCTCGATTGCCACGCGGCCTGCATCTTAATGTGCTCACTCGGCACAACATCGTGCGCGGTCACAAATACATCTTTCATCCCCTCGGGCAAATCACTGTGCGCGACCGTACCGTCAGAAAGTGCGATATCAATCACACTATCGATCTCTGTTTTGGAATAACCGGCCGACTCAAGCGCAGCCTGGAATTCATCATTAATTTCGCGCATCACCACAGGGACGCCATCTTCGTTTTTCATCACTTGGCGTTGGAAGGCCAGCGAGAAGAGTGGCTCAATGCCGCCAGAGCAGCCGGCGACAATTGAAATCGTGCCGGTTGGCGCGACCGTAGTTAGGTGAGAGTTGCGACGAGGAGCCATGCCCTCGACTTGCGGCTTGGAGCCTTCCCAAGCGGTGAATGGCTCGCGGCCATCAACCGAGACGAGGTTTTCAGAAGCCTCAGTCGACTTGTCTTGCAAGCGCTTACTCAAAGTGCGCGCAACTTCAAAACTTTGCTCTGAGCCATAGCGGACATTGAGCTTGAAGAGCAAGTCAGCAAAACCCATCACGCCCAAACCGATGCGGCGCGTCTCATTGGCGCGGTCGCGAATCTCAGGGATTGGGTATTTGTTGATAGTGATGACATTGTCAAGCAGTCGCGTGGTGTCGGCGACGGTGCTATCAAATGTATCCCAATCGACGCGATCTTCCCAAACAGCTGATTCAGGCGCGTCTTCTTTGAAGAAACGACCGAGGTTAATCGAGCCGAGATTGCATGAGCCGTAAGGCAGAAGCCACTGCTCGCCACATGGGTTCGTCGCCTCGTATTTGCCGAGGTGCGGCACTTGGTTGTCTTCTTCGGCGCGGTCGATAAACAGCAAACCAGGCTCGCCGTTTTTGTGCGCAAAGTTGACGATGGAACTCATCATCTCGCCGTATGTCCAGTAATCAGCGCCATCGGCTGGCTCGCCGGCATCGAAAGCTTCGTAATCCGCTTCGGAAATACGACGGCCCGACCCTTTAGCCATCCAGGCGTGGCGACCACTCTTAGGGTTAGTCACAACAAGACGGTCATCCGGCTTGTCGGCGACCTTTTGCATCCATTCGTTGGTCACGGCGATGGACACGTTGTAATTCGTCCAGCGAGTGAGGTCGTCTTTTGCCGTGATGAACTCAAGCACATCGGGGTGATCGCAACGCAAAACGCCCATGTTGGCGCCGCGGCGGAAGGCACCCTGTTGGATAGCCTCTGTGCCGGCGGAGAATGTATCGATGAAACTCATCGGGCCGGTGGTCTTGCCACCAGAAGACGCCACAATGTCACCATCTGGGCGCAACCGCGAGAAGGAGAACCCAGTGCCACCGCCCGCCTTTTGAATGAGCGCGACATTCTTTAAGGTGGTGAAAATTTCCTCGATGGAATCCTCGACGGGCAAAACGAAGCAAGCGCTCAACATACCCATGGAGCGACCGGCATTCATCAGGGTCGGCGAGTTGGGCATAAACAACCCCTGGGCCATCAAGTTGTAGTAACGAGTCGCCCACTTTTGGCCAACGTCTTCGGCGACATCGTAATCAGGAGCGGCTACCGAGCTGGCCACGCGCCAAAAAAGGTCTTGTGGGTTTTCAACGACCTCGCCGGTGACGCGGTCTTTCTTTAAATAGCGGTTGCCAAGGACGGTAATGGCGTTTTCGCTCAGGGTTGGCTGGGGCAAATCTGCTGGCTTATTGCGGAGGGCAGTTTTTGGAGCAACTTCGGCGGACTTCTTCACGCTTTTATTGGGGGTTTTCGTTTGCTTACTAGACACGGACGGCGCTGGGGGGGGCTTAATGGTGTGAAATTGTTAGGAAATGCGGCAAGGGCTTTCGCCAAAACCGCGACGCAAGAGAAAAAATACATAGCCAAGCGCTGGGCTTCAACACTCTTTTTTTCACAATATTTAGTGGCGAATTATTGAGACAGCCCCTATATCTTGTGGTGCGTCCGAAGTCGATTTTTCACAAGTAGATGGGTTTGTAATGCCCCGTTTCGGAGCCAGCCCACTTGCCTAACTTTGCGAAAAAAGTCTAAAAAACTTTTCGGTTAAGGCAGCTGTTTGAGCCCATGTGTAGTGACTTGCGTGTGCGAGGCCCGCAGCCGAGGCCAATTGATGACTGGTATCGTCAAAAAAGAGGTCATCTAGGGCAGCCGCGAAGCCCTCAAAGTCATCAACATCTGTTGATTTCCAAATATCGCCGGCGACTTCGGGCAGGCAAGTGCTGTTTGAGATTACACCAGGCGTACCGATGGCCATGCTTTCAAGAATGGGCAGACCGAATCCCTCATAACGCGAGGGGTGCAAGAAAACACGAGCCCCAGCGATGATGGGCGCGAGCTCTGCATCGGGGATATGCCCAAGCCAGTGGATCTTGCCAGCGCCGAGCGATTCGGCTAACTCCTTTAGCGAAG
Organism: uncultured Planctomycetales bacterium; assembly: GCA_964584805.1. Lineage (GTDB taxonomy): Bacteria > Planctomycetota > UBA1135 > UBA1135 > UBA1135 > JABHIE01. Next base: position 28,821 of record CAZPAY010000018.1, read on the forward strand.
TCAAGAAATTTGGCTTCGCTCCCCCGCCGACAAATACGAGCTCGCAACCCTCTTTTTGTGCGCGGCTTGATGCAAAGGCGCGAATACTGAGCTCTAAGTTCTTGTGCGGGAACCAACTACCCACCTGGATGGCATAAGGGTACTCGCCCAACCTATGCTTATTCGTCACTTCCTTTACGCGAGCCGCATCTTGAGAGCAGAAACGCTGGTGATCCACGCCCAGAGGGGTCACGGCAATCCGTTCACTTGGAAATTCCGGGAAATAATGCCGCAAACGCTCAGCGGTGTATTCACTAATGCAAATCAAGCCATCCGCACGCGCGATATTGCGCCCCAAGCGTGAACCGAGCAGGTCGTAGCCCTCCGTCATATCCGCTAGGCGGAAATCCATCACCGTAAAACTTAGAGGCACGCGTGAGCAGCTCGGCAAATGATTGCCCAAGCTATGAAACAAATCCAATTTGCGGCAAGGCTGTCGCCAAATGGCTCGACGCGGAGCCGTGGGCATCAAGCCGTCCACCATGCGGCGATTGAGCCATCGCATCCCACGAAAATAGAGCGTGGGCTCAAGAGGATCAGCGGGCACACCGTGGTTGGTCATCCCCACACGGTCGAGCTCGGGCAGCAAACAGCGGATATACCGCGAAATCCCACGACCTCGCGTTTTCGCCGCCTGCGTGACATCTAAGCCCACTTTCATCGCCGCATTATGAAGCCGCGACTGTCACAAGTCTGTCACAACTTGCAATCGAAGTTGCAGAGGAGGTTAAATATGACCGTGGCCACCACCAACACCTCCTCACCACCCACTGCGCACGGCGCATGGCTTGTACTCGGCACCGCCGTTTTGCTCGGCGCGATGCTCGGCGGCAACCCCGGCAAAGGCACACTTGCACTGACACTTTCGGCGGTCTTCAGCTTCGCAGGCATGAACCGACTGCTGTTTGGGCTGCGCCACGCACATACGCATCGTGCCGCAATCGTGCGCGGCAGCATTTTCCTCGGGCTAGCGCTCGCCACCGGAATCTGGACAATTACCGAAGTCGGTTTTTCTCGACTCGCTTGGCTGCTGCCGATGGCACTGCTTTTTGCATTTGCGCAATGGAAGCTGCACCGCAAACAACGCGTGTTTCAATTGCTTGGAATGATCGCGCTTAGCCTGGCTTTGCCTGCGGCATCCATCGCATCCGACTGCCCCATCGCATGGCCGTTTTTCGCAGTGGCGATTGTGTTTGCTCTACATGCGGGTCATGCCACTCTACGCACGCACGCTCATCTCGTGCCAAAAACACGGGCCAATGCTCAGTGGCTCGCCATCGTTGGCGGCGGCATCTTGCTCGCCATGGTCGCAACCGACGGCATTTCGCTACCGGTTGCTGTAGCCGTTGCGCTAGGTTTGGCTGAACCGTTGGCGCCGAATTGGCGACCGCAACAAGCAAAGGCCGTGGGGCGAAAAGAAACGATTTTGCTGTTGCTCCTGCCGTTGGCATTTTGGATTGACTCGCTGTTGAAATAACCAAAGCGGTTCCTCGCGCGACTTCTTAATAGAGATATGCAGTGGCTCGCCCTGGGCGGCCCGAAACTCCTGGGGCCAAAGCAGCCGATGCGCCAATCCATGCGACAACGGGGCCGCCATTACGCAAACGCCCGATAGCAACCGAGCATCCGAAGCCCTCGTTATCACCCTGGGGCTGGAATTCACGAAGAACCAGCCCACTATGACCACTGTATACAAGAACGGAACCAGAATTCGTCACTGTTGTCGGTGTATTTCGCAAACCAGGTTGGCCGATTGCGTAGTCGGCATTGCCGTCACTGTTGAGATCGCCCGCTGATGCAAAGACCAGCCCAAAACCAGAATTACCTGAGGCAAATTGCGCTTGGTGTGTGCGCAACACATTACCCCTGAGGTCGTAAAGAAAAACCTTATCCACACCCGGAGCACCGACAAGGACATCCTTGATTCCATCGGTATTTGTGTCGCCAACGACCTTCATCATCGCTCCAAAAAAACCCTTTGGAGTATTATTTTCAATCTCGCGAATGATGTCACCGCTAAGTACTTCTTGGACGACCACAATCCCTTGTTGAAAGTGATACCCAGGCATGCCGACAGCAACATCTTGTGAACCGTCTTCATTCACATCACGCAGAGCAATCACAGATTGACCGTAATATGAGCCAGGGATGGCACCGCGCGTAACAGCGAGGAGTGCGCCCGAAGCACCCGAATAGGTGTAAACGGCACCCCTTGCAGAATCCTCAGCTGGCGCGCCAACGACGAGGTCGGGGATGGCGTCTCCATCCACATCATCAATCATGTCGAAAGACGCCCCAAATTGGCTGTGCGCATATGGGCCGGCCACGTAATAGAGGACATCTCCTGTTTGACCCGAATAAACCAAGACAAGACCGCTCGCCGAAACAACGGGTGAAGCATATGGCGCACTCACGGCATATTCCGAAACGCCGTCGCCGTCTAGATCCGCGAGAGACAGGGCGAATTCACCCAGCCGGCAACCAAAACAACCGCCGTCATGACGACGAAGGAGTGCGCGCGTGGCGCCATCGTAAATGTAAATCGACCCAGAATTAGAGGCCACATAATCAGTGCAAAACCCTGTAACAGCGACTTCGCGAGTGCCGTCGCCATTGAGGTCGTCGAGCATTAAAACATTTGTGCCGAAACCATCCCAATCTGTTTCGCCATAGACCGAGGCGAGTTGGGCGGATGCGCTAGAAACGAGTGCTGCTGTAATGCAGGCGGTGAAAAATAAAGAAAAAGGTGCTTTCATGATGAGGTTCTTAGGAAGAAGGGCCTTGCCTTCACTACCAAAGAGCCTCGTCGAGGTCGCTGCGGAAACTAATCTCCGCTTTTTTATGCAATTACGGCACGCGGATTTCGACCAACTCAGCCGAAGTCAGTTCAATTGCTTTTTCAGCAATGAGCGCACCATCTGCATCGAGTGCGTAGAGGGTGTATTTTCCTTCAGGGCAGTCGCGTAGTTGCCAGATATTTTCATCCTCGATTTTGTCGAGGGACGGCTGCCAGCCGTAGCCGAAATCCATCTCGGGCTGCACAGCCAAATCAGTTGCGCCCATGCCACCAGCGATGCGAATGTCAGCGCCCTTTGCGTCACGATGTAGTTGAATCGTAGACGCTGGCATGGCAAGGCGGCCCCAGTATCCAGGTGCGGTAACCATCAACTGTTGATTGAGCTGAATACTCGTGCCGTCGGCTTCGCCCTCGGCGTTGCAACACAAGCGATACGAGCCGTCTTCCGAACAAACGAGTGCATTAGAAAGTGCTCGGCCGGATAGTGATTGCACGCGAATGGCATTGCCCCAAGCGGCCGGCGCCTGCAATGGCCCAGCCGTCGGTAAATCACGAAACGGCATGCGGATGGTTTTGCCACCGTTGAAGGTCAAAGCGATTTCTAGAGCCGCAAGATCAGGAGCTTGCAGCGCCCACTTGGTCAAATCGGCTTGCGGATAAGCGGTGCCGATGTGTTGATTGTTAAAGAAGAAATCGACATCACGCAGTTCGTCCTTTCCACTCAAAACAAGATTGCGCGTCAGCAAACCATCGAGCGTTAAATCTACTTTTTGCTGGCCTTTGGATAAAGGCGCATATCGAACTTGAACGCCCTGAGTATTCGACTCAAGCGAAAGCACATCGCCCGCGGCACCGCTGGAATGTAACTCGCCGATCCCACTGGTATTGATGCGCATTAAAGTGTGAGCGGCCCCGGCCAACACATGCACTTTCGTCAAGGCCGATGGCGGTGGAGTTAATTCAACCGAAAGCGCCTGCTCTCTGCTTGGCAAACGAAACAACAGGGGCTCATTATTGAGCCGCGGGATGCGAAACTCAGCCGACATGTTTGGCGAGTCAGAGGCGCGGTTTTTTGCGGGGAGGATGTCGAGGCGATAGACGCCCGCAGCCATCGTTTCGATTACAAACTGACCCTTTTCGTCAGTAAGCGCATTGCGCTCAGCAATGCCGTCGCTGCGCAAAGCGTGCAAAGAGACATTGGCAACAGGGGCGCCGTTTGCATCGACGACTTGACCGGCGAGACTATGCCAATCGCATGGCTCTAATGTGCCAATGTTTAGCCCAGCTTCAGTTAGGACGAATGGGCCGTAGAAGAGCTCGGCTTCTTTCGCACCAGTCAACATCAAGTTGTAAGTGCCGAGCGGCAATTTTAAATCATGTCTTCCGGCCCCCAGTGCCCGCGGCTCTGCAGCTGGATAACCCGCACGGGTTAGCAAGCTTAAAGCCCAGTCTTCGCCGCCAGGCGGGTCTGGCAACAAGAAAGAAAGCTGGCCCACATCAAGGTTTACAACGGCTTCTTGCCCGTGATGAACACTGGGGTTAAATGGTTGCTCAAACATGCGGCCATCTTTTGTTTGAAACAATAACAAGCCTGGTTGAGCTGGAAGCCAAGGAGCCGCTTCACTTCCGCCCCATTGGTACATAAAACCGCTCTCGTAAAAATCGGGCTGAAAACCGAAGAATACCATTTCCTCTGGGACTCCTTCAAATTGAACGGACACCTTTGTTGGGCGACAGATGTCGGGAATTTCAATCACCCATTCTTCGCTCGATTCATGCGGTGTCCGTACAGCAAATCCCCCTAAGGGAAGGTAATTGGACATGGGCGCGAGAACATAATCTGTTTCGGCCTTAAACATCTTTTGCGTTTGAAAGCGACCGCCAGCGTCAGGCTCATAAGAATAAGGGATCCAATCCCTCTCATTTTGTAAGAATTGACACACGATTCCTTCAATCGGTTCGCCTTTTGATGTTATCAATTGCACATCAAACTTTGTTGCTTCGAATACTTCAAAGTTAATGTTATAGGTACGCGAAACATCAATGTCTTCTAGCCTCTTAACTTGAGTTGTCGCGCCAGCACCCAGGGCAATCAAGGCCACGGAACCGCCATCGACGCCAGCAACGATGCGGTATGTCCCGTCGGCGTTTACATCTTGCCGAAGTATCTCAGTGACAGAGCCTTGTTCGACCCTCATTAACCCAATTTCTGCGGAGGCATAATCGTAATCACTTGCCCCCTGCACAACGACTTCACCCTCAATTGTCAAACCTGGCATTATCGTAAAAAGGATGGGGCTTTCTTTTACCGCTACAGGCGCAAAGGAAACCGGCGCAAAGCCTTTTTGGCCATCGGCCGTCTTGACGCGAAAGAGGCCCTCGGGGGTGGAAGAAGAAAACGCAACACCTGACTCATTGGTCTCAATGTATTCGCTAAACCAACTCTCAGCAAGCCTGTCACGCCAACCCATGTCGAGAAACTTCCCTGAGACAGCATAGTTTGTGATGAAGATCTTTACACCAGAAACGGGTTGGCCCGATAAATCCTGTGCTCGCACTTCAAACCTGGTTCCAGGCTCAAAAACCATCCTCTTTGAGGAGCCATTGTCAAAGGGCAGCGTGACATACTCACCGATTGGGCTAAAACCTGGGGCAGATGCTGTGATGAAATATTCACCGTAGGGGAATTCACTCAGATCGACTTCCGTCAAATCATTTTCATCAAGCACCTGAGCATTCTCAAAAGCTTCCTCTACATAAATGTCATTTTCGTTGTTGCGGAAGAACTCTTGCAAGGGTTGAGAAACCTCAAAAAGGGCAATGCGCGTCAAGACGGCCGCACCGCTCTCGTCAACGAAAAAGAGAGTTGGCCTGTTCTCGCCTGAACTTTTTTCTGTTCGGGCATACTCGCCTAACGCATCGTCTACGACTTCTGCTGGGGCCGCAGCGCTTGCCGTTGATTGCGCTGCGGTGTTAACCGGAGTTTCGGCGAGATCTTCTTGGACTTGCTCGAACACCTGGTTTTCTGATGCCGGAAAAACAATCGTCTCGCTTTCCTGCGTCGAAATAACGATCAAGGCAGCGACCAATAACACCGTGGCAATCAATGCCACGGCCCATCCTTTATGAGCAAACACTATGGCCTGGCCCGCCGGAGGCTCTTAAATAATTCAAACTGTCGGTAGATGCCGATTGACCCAATTTTTGGGTCTTCGCCACCGCGGGTCTCTTCCCTTGCTGTTGGCTGTGAAGCAGCCTGCGCAGGAATATCAAAAGCCGCAAAAACAAGTATCGCGACGATAAAAAAGGTGATTTTTTTCATTAGTTACAGACTCCGTTATGGCTGGAGTAATCTGCCAAGTAATCTCGATAATCCTGTCGAGCTACGATGTCAGATGGGTTTGCGTGAACGGCTGATTTTGCAAATTGAACCGCACCAACAAGATTGCCAACACGATGTTGGCCGGCCGCTCGATTGCGGTACCAGCGAGACTTGTCGGAAGGCGTGACCAAAAACTCGCTTGCTCGCAGAAGTGTTGTTTCAGCCAATCGATAATGACCCGCACGAATTTCATTTGCGGCGACGGTAAAAGCCGTCTGTAAACAAGTTGGCCGAAAGGATTGCGCTAAACGCGCAAGTGAAATGGCCGGCATCTCAATCAGGCGCTCAGGGTCTTCGATGACGACAGACTCAAGACGCGAGCTCGCTGTATGAACAGCCAGGCGCACTAATTCGCGAGACTCGCCAAGGACGTCAACTAACTTTTCAGTGTGCAACTCTGCATCTACAGGAATGAGTGATTCATCGGGAACATAATGAAAACTATCCTCCCGCTCAAGCCCACTCAAAACCGAAGACTGCAACAACAGAAAACCCAGGTCATGCGCAATCTCTTGCACATAACAGCCGCCAACAAGCCGCGATAATGGCGGGCGCGGATCGGGGCGAATCAGAATATCAACGCTCATTTATGCAACTCACTTTGGGCAACATGCGCGTGATTCGCTGGCATATTCAAATGTGGATCACTCGTGTCTGGTAGGCGCCAGTCACGCGGCATCGGCACATGAGAAACTTTTTTTTCAAGCTTGGACCACAAATCAAGAATGCAATTGCCAATCTCTTCGGTTGGTGCGCCGACATAACGCGCAACTTCGGGAAGCGAATATCGCTCAATCATATACAAATACAACAACCCACGATCCACAGGCGGCAATGCATTAAAGTGAAACTGCAACTCAGGGTGTGGCTCGTTTGCCGCACTCACACTTACACCCAGCGCATCAGTCGGGTCAGCCAAGCCTTCTAAAATATACGATTCGACCCACATTAAAAAAGCTGTGTGCGACGGGGAAATCCGCTCGCGGCGCACGGCCTTGGCGAACAAACGCGCAATCAACATTTCGTGCGGCAAAACCAAAAAATGCCGCAACATGGTTGTACGAATCCCACGAGCCAACCAGGGCTCAATCGCTTCAAAAACGCGGCCAAGTCGTTTTACGCGCTGAGCCGGAATAGCATTGCGCCAAGAGCGATAGGTATTGCGCGTTTCAGCCCATTCGTCAATAAGTCGCTGATGGCGGCGCTCGGCTTTTGTAGGAATAAAAGAGGTTAACTTTTTCATGGGGGAAGTTCTCTCCTTCGTTAAGACTGCAACTCGTACAATAAATTTCAGTTTCTTCGGAATTGACATTCCAACTTCGAAACAACAACCCAAGCCTTGCCTCGTCCCGACCACGAACTAATTTCAGAACTCGCCCAAGAAGTTGGGCTTGAGTTGCGTGGGCTCTTGTCGGCCGTCCAAACTGACCTTGAGACACAACAGCGACTTGATCAATGGCTGCTCCAGGGCAAAGCCGGCGAAATGACCTATCTCGAAAAAGGCCAAGCGGTCATGGACGACATCCGTGAGTGGAAACCTTGGGTCAAAACTATCGCTCTTTTTTCCCTACCTTATTACCGGCCGCGCGCGGGCTTCAGGAATGGCGGCACGGTGGCGCGTTACGCTTTGGGTCGGGACTACCACAATCTCTTTGGAAAAAAACTTGAGCGGCTTGGGAAACGGTTGCGAGCCGCAGGCCTAGTTGAGCAATTCCGCGCGGCGACCGATGCCGCTCCTTTGCTTGAGCGCGAGTGGGCCATCCGCGGGCAACTTGGCTTCCGTGGAAAGAACACTTTAGTAATCGACCCCAAACACGGGCCGTGGATTTTGCTTGGCGAATTACTACTCGACTCTGAATGGACAGAATGGGCCGCAACAAAAAGCAATGCCGGCAAGCCACTCGCGACGAGTTGCGGCACTTGCACCGCCTGCCTTGATGCCTGCCCCACCGATGCTTTTGACGCGCCGTATTCGCTCGACCCGCGCAAATGCATTTCGTATCTAACCATCGAGCAAAAAAGTGGCGTCCCTGAAAACTTGCGCGCGAAAATGGGCGAGCATGTCTTCGGATGTGAGATTTGCCTTGAGGTTTGCCCCTTCGGAATGAAAGAGGACGACCACTCCGAGACTTGGGGCACGCACGGCGCGCTTGAGCAGTTTTCGCTCGCTGAGCTTTTTTCTCTCACCGAAGACAAATTCCGCACCGCTTTCTTAGGCAGCCCCCTTCGCCGACCTGGGCTTGAAGGCTTATTGCGAAACGCCTGCATCGCGCTTGGCAACAAAAATCGCGCCGGTGATTTGCAGGCGGACGAGCGGCAAGTCCTGAAAAATGCGGCCGAACATCATCCGAAAACGATGATTCAAGAGCACGCGCTGTGGGCTCTGACGGCAAATGTGACCGAGTCGCATTAGGCCGGAAGTCTTGCAGAACCATAGGCTTATGTTAATTTTCGCCATTTTGCAACTTTGAAAAAAGCCCTGAAAAACATTGAGAAGTTCGATATTTATCAGCGGTCAACCCTAGGAAGTCGCTATTCTTCAATTGTTCCCCCTGACTTTCCTTTCCCCATCTCCTCTCCATGTTGCACGACTTCCAAAACGAAAAAAAATACTGCCCGCACTGTGCGGAGTATGTTTGCTTCCTCCAAAGCTTAAGTGATAGCTACTGTGTTGACTGCGGGAGCAAAGTGCGGCTGTTCAGCAGCGATGACAAAAAGGCCTTCCTCCGCGCCGTCAAGAAAGACCGCGAAGATGCGCGTGGCCAAACGGGTCGCAAAAACGTCTCTTAACGCAACGCGGCTCACCACCCCTCGCAAACGCTCCCCTCCATTTGCGTTTCAGCCCTGTCATTCGGCAGGGCTTTTTTCATGCGTTATTCTGGGCGCATGAAGCCGCCCCTCTACCGACTCATGGTCATTTTGACCCGCGAGCTTTGCGTGCTCGACCCCATCGAAACCGCCCAACAAGCTATCGCCGGCGGCGCGGACGCGATTCAGTTGCGCGAAAAAGAGATGTCTACCGCCGAGCGGTTGGCTTGGGGTCGCGAACTCATGCCTGTTTGTCAAAACGCGGGCGCCGCACTCATCGTAAATGATGATCTCGATTGCGCACTTGCGTTGGGCGCAAACGGCATGCATGTCGGGCAAGATGATTTACACCCTGAAGATGTACGCCGCGTGGCACTTGCCGCAGGCCGAGACGATTTCGTGATTGGGCTGTCAACCCACGACCTAGAACAAATTGACGAAGCCGCAGAATTCGGCGTCGACTACGCTGGCTTCGGCCCGGTTTTTGCCACACCCACAAAAGGCTACGACCAAGGGCTCGGCCCCGAGTATCTTGCCGCGGCACTTGCCATCGCTCGCATTCCTGCGATAGCCATCGGCGGCATTTCACCTGAAAACGCCTGGATGATTGCCAAACAAGCCGGAATGGCCCTTTCCTCGGCAATCTGTGCCGCGAGCGACCCCGGAGAAATCTGCCGCGCTTTACTGGAATCGCGCGTATCTTAGGCATCATGAACAGCCGCCTTTCACTCACCGCAGCACTGGCCACAGGCCTGCTGGCGACCAGCCTCACCGCCCAAGCCATCGAGCCGGGCGACACGCTCAACTACACCTTCCGCTCTGCACCGTTTCATGCGATGGGCGCAAATTCAATCGAAAGCCTACGCGGCAAACCAGTGTTCATCGAGTTTTGGGGCACACGCTGACCTTCCTGCATCGGGTCGTCCGTGCCGACGGCCATCAAAATGCAGAACGAATACGGAAGCGATGTCCAGGTCATCCTTGTTGAGGTTCAGGGCGCCTCCGACAAAAAGATGAAAGCCTTTGCGCTGAAGCATGGCTGGCTCAACAATGATGTCATTTGGACGACCGAACGCGTGACGAGCACCGGCATGAACGGCATCCCTAATTATGTTTTGCTAGACGCAAATGGCATCGTTGTCTCAAAGGGTTACTCCAATCGCGATCATCAAAAAATTGAAAAATCCATCGAGGAAATGCTCAAGTTAAAGGGCAAATCGCCAAAGGGTACACCTAAGCAAATTGCGTCGATTAACAAAACTCTGGCAAAGGGCAATTTGGGGGCGGCCATGCTTGAAAGCATTCAGGCGATTGAAAATCCAAAAGGCAAAGACCTGCTAACCACTGCGGCCCTTGCCGAGGCCGCTATCGCAAATGCGAAAAATGCTGGGGACCAACTGGTCAAGCAAATGAATTGGTGCATGGAAAATGGTTATGCCATGCATGCGCTAGAGCTCGCCAAGCAACTTGAAAAGGCATTCAAGGGCGCGCCGAGAAAGGTCAAAGATAAGCCGGCTAATATTCAAACGCTCTACGATGACTTTATCGATTTGGCGCAGACGATGACCGCGCATGTGAATGTCTTCAAAGTAAATTCTTGGATGCTTGAGCTAAAGGCCGACAAAGACCTTTCTAAGATCGAGGCAAAGATCCTCGACGATGGCGCGGATGAAAAGCACATCAAAAAACTCGACAGGCTTGCTGAAAAATATCAAGGCCTCAATGTGGCAAAGCGCATTGCTGGTTTGCGCGAATTAGCCCAAGGCTGATTGCCGCGCAGGCCGCTCGGATCCTCACGAAGTTTCTGTGACAACCCCGTGAAAACGGGGTTAATCTATGCCTTCATGGCACTCGTCTCTCTCCGTCAACTTTTGGATCACGCCGCTGAAAACAGCTATGGCGTGCCCGCGTTCAACATCAACAACATGGAACAAATGCTTTCGATTATGGAAGCAGCCAAGCGTTGTGATGCGCCCGTCATCATGCAGGCCAGCCGCGGTGCGCGGAAATACGCCAACGACATCGTGCTCACGCATTTGATTCGCGCGGCGGTTGAAATGTACCCCGAGATTCCTGTGTGCATGCACCAAGATCACGGCAACTCACTTGAGACCTGCTCGTCTGCGATCGCTGCTGAGTTTTCGTCCGTCATGATGGACGGCTCGCTCATGGAAGATGGCAAGACTCCGGCCAGTTACGAGTACAACGTTGACATCACCAAGGCTGTGGTTGATGCGGCTCACGCCGTCGGTGTTTCCGTCGAGGGCGAGCTGGGTTGTCTCGGCTCACTCGAAACGGGTGAGGGCGACAAAGAAGACGGCCACGGTTTCGAAGGCAAACTTGATAAAGAAATGTTGCTGACTGACCCTGAGCAAGCACGCGATTTTGTTGCGAAGACAGGCGTTGATGCTTTGGCGATTGCGATTGGCACAAGCCACGGTGCGTACAAATTTACGCGCAAGCCGACCGGTGATATTTTGGCGATGGACCGCCTGGCAGACATTCATGCTGCGATTCCCAATACGCACCTTGTCATGCACGGGTCGAGTTCCGTTCCGCAAGACTTGCAAGACATCATCAATGCACATGGTGGCGACATGAAGCAGACTTATGGCGTACCTGTTGAAGAGATTGTTATGGGCATTCAACATGGTGTGCGCAAGGTAAATATCGACACCGACAACCGCATGGCCATTACGGGTGCGATTCGCACGGTGTTCCAAAACGACCCGACGGCATTTGATCCGCGCGCTTACCTAAACCCCGCGATGGCTGCAATGACTGAAGTTTGCATCAAGCGCTATGAGGCCTTTAATACCGCCGGCCATGCCAGCAAGATTAAGGTCGTGCCTTTGGATGAAATGGCTCGGGGTTATAAAGGCTAAGGCTTTGAGCAATCGGAAGGGAGCGGGTTGTTATTTAGGCTGAATTTGACTTAAATTCGGTCTTTTGGTGCCCTGCCTGCATGAAACCCCTCCGAATCACCGACAATTTGCTCTCCATTAGCGATTTCAAGCCCAGGGCCAGTGAGATTATGGGTAACTTGACACACCAGCCTCTGGTCATCACCCAAAACGGAAAAGCCGCAGGCGTGTTGATGTCGCCAAGCGCCTACGACAGCCTAATGGCGAGTGAGCAATCGTTCAACAAGCGACGGCAGGCCTCCGATCTCTTGGTCAAAACGCGCGCAGCGCGACATGACTCGTATCGATGACCTTATCAGTAAAGACAACCCCGGCGCAGCCCAGCAATGGGCGAAATCAAATCACGACTCTGACCGTTTTTGAGGGGCGGCGCCTGCTCCCCTAACGCCCCGCATGCGCATCCAAAACATCCGCGACGCATGCGGTGAGTTTTTGCGCCATCGCCAAGTCGATGAATTCATTTGGTCCGTGAGCATTCGATCCGGGGCCGAGCACGCCGGTGATTAAGAACTGCGCCTTGGGGAACATCGCGCTGAGCATGCCCATCAGCGGAATGGAGCCGCCTTCGCCCATGTAACCGGGCACATTCCCGAAATGGCTTTGGCATGAATCGGCGAGTGCCGTTTCCAGCCAAGGGGCGAGGGATGGCGCGTTCCAGCCGGTGGCTGACTTTTCGGGGTTGAAAGAAACCTTTGAGCCGTAAGGCGGGTTGGCTTCGAGCGTTTCTTTCAATGCAGCCGTTGCGATTTTCCCATTAACCGTTGGCGCAAGGCGGACAGAAAGCTTGACCGTGGTAAATGGCCGCAACACATTGCCAGCATGTGCGACATTCGGGATGCCATCCACCCCCGTCACGGAAACGGTCGGTCGCCAAGTGCGATTTAACACCAACTCTGTGCGGTCACTCGACATGGCTTTCGCGCCCTCTAAAAATGGGTAACACTCGAAAACATCGTCGCCCAAAATATCACCGACCACCTTGGCTTGCGCCGCGCGGTCAGCCGGAATTTCATCACCACATTCTGGCACTAACACGCGGCCGGTTTCTTCGTCTTCGATTCGCGTCAACAGTTGACGCAGAATCCGGAAACTCGAAGGCACAATCCCGGAACCATCGCCCGAATGGATGCCTTCCGTCAAAATATCGATCCGCAAATCACCCGCCGCCATGCCGCGTAAGGAAGTCGTCGACCACAAACGCTCATAATCGCCGGCACCTGAATCAAGGCAGATCACCAAAGACACATCACCCAGCCGCTCGCCTAAATGCTCAAGGTAAAACGGCAAATCGGGCGAGCCAGATTCTTCGCAACCTTCAATCACGATGGCGATGCGCCCATGCTGACCGCCACATTTTTGCGCGGCTTCGATTGCGCACAAAGAACCAAAGGCCGCGTAACCGTCATCTGCCCCACCGCGACCATACAAACGGCCGTCTTCGATGCGCGGCTCCCACGGGCCCGACTTTTCGCTCCAACCTTCCATCTCGGGCTGCTTGTCGTAATGACCGTACATCAAAACGGTGTCGGCGCCATCGGGCTCACAGCCAAACGCCGGCACTTCCATAAAAATGAGCGGAGTGCGCCCTTCAAGGCGGGCAACCTCCACCGACAAGCCAACAATCTCACGCGCCTTGCACCAGTCGACGATCAACTGCATCGCCGCCTCCATGTGCCCATTTGCCGCCCAATCGGCATCAAACATCGGCGACTTTGCCGGGATGGCGATGTAATCAGAAAGCGCCGGAGTGATGCTGTCACTCCAGACGCGCGTGGTGAAGTCAGCGATTGCGTGGGTGTCCATGTCGAAAGAATAAGCCCGCGCAACTCAGGGCGAAAGGCGCGGCATCGACACGCTCGACGCCTATGCTAGGTTATCCGACCATGACTGACAGCACCCACCCGTCTCAAAACTCGGAATCTCTTTGGCAACAGGTCAAAGGATTTTCGGGTCTCTTCTGGACCGCCAACTGGATGGAGCTCATCGAGCGCTTCTCCTATTACGGCCTGCGCACGGTAGTGCCGATTTATATGGTGCTGGCTTACGAAAAAGGCGGTCCGCAATTCACCCACATCGAAAAGGCGAGCATCTTTGCTTACTGGGCTTTGGTGCAATCGTTTATTCCCGTTTTCACGGGCGGTTTTGCAGATCGCTTTGGGTATAAATTAAACATCGCCATCGCGACTATTGTAAAAATCGCGGGTTACCTTGTGATGGGTTATGCGATTCGTATCGCCGCGGTTCTGAACCATGGTGATATCAACGGTGTCGACGGCAACATCAACGGCGCAGCCGGCGGCGAATACACCTACTGGATTTTCTTCATCGGCGCGATGCTGCTTGCTGCCGGTACTGCGATTTTCAAACCTGGCCTACAAGGCATGGTCGCGAAAATCATGCCCAAATCACGGGCATCGACGGGTTGGGGCATTTTTTACCAAATGGTCAACATCGGCGCATTCTTAGGACCATTGCTCGCTGGCCCGCTTCGCTTAATGGATTGGGAGTATGTCTTCCTCGCTTGCTCCTTCGCGATTGCACTCAACTTCATACCGCTCTTTTTCTTCGCCGAGCCAGAGCGTTCCGAAGAAGAGAAAGATGACTCAAGCATTATGAAATCTCTGGTCAATAGCTTTAAAGGCCTCTTTGAGCCACGGCTACTTGCTTTTACGCTTTTGTTTTCAGGCTTCTGGCTGATGTTCTTTCAGCTCTTCGACATCCTGCCGAACTTTATCGACGACTGGGTCGACAGCCGCGAAATTGGCACCATGCTCAAGGGCACATTTGGCGGCATCGTCCCCATCAACGAAAACGGCAACCTCGGCCAAGAATGGATGATTAACATCAACGCGCTCATGATTTCGCTCATGGCATTCTGGATGGGATACATCACAGGCAAAGTCAAATCACTCCACGCGATGATCCTTGGCATTCTTGTTTCCTGCGCCGCAATCTGGATGCTCGGCATGAACATGGACGGATGGTGGTGCTTGTTCGCAATCGGTATTTTCTCTCTTGGCGAAATGGCCGCCAGCCCAACCAAGTTGCGCTACCTTGCGAGCATTGCACCCCCTGGCCGCTCAGGTGCTTATATGGGTTACGCAAATGCAACCGTCGGTATCGGCTGGTTTTTCGGATCCCTCATCGCGGGCTCCTGGTATGAAAACACCGGCGATAAAGTGAATTTGGCAAAACGGTTTTTGGTCGACAACCTCGGTCAAACACAAGCCGCGGTAGATGGTTTAAAGAAAACAGAAGTCGTTGACCGGCTCGTGGAATTAAGCCCCAATCTCAACGACGCGTGGGAAGCCAAGCAATTGCTTTGGGACACCTACCACCCTTACGAGATGTGGACTTACTTTGCGCTCATCGGCCTAGGCTCAATGTTTGGCTTAATGGTGTTTAATCACATCACACAAAAGCAAGACGCGGCTAAAGCGAAAGCCTAAGCGCAGCACTTAGTAAACGCCACCACGCGTCTAAGACGCCAAACCAAATTGACCAAAGCTCGCATAAATCGGGCGGAGGTCATGCAGGCCATCGAGCGACTCAATATCGTCGCGCACGGTTGCATAAGCCTGATCGACCGTTTCAGCATCAACCCAAATCGAAACCGATTGCGGGTCGCTCATCTCGGTCATCTTGACACCGCTCATCGCCTCGATTGCCAAGCGAATTTGCTCACATAAATCGAGGTCAAAGCGGGCGAGGAAGCCTACGGTAGCCATGGCAAGGTTTAAGCCTTGTATCGCCAACTCGCCAGTTGGTTTTTTTGTCGTGCATAAAATAGGGCAATATACTTCCTGAGATTTTTTCGCGGTAAGAGCCTTATTGCTGCCCAGGAATGCGCAACCCAGTGCTTTCATGAGTTAGCCAGACTTCCGCCTTCCCGCCACTGAGCCTGCCACCCACGCGATAAGTTTGCCCCGCAACGGCCTCAAAAGTAAGGGTCGCCTGCTCGCTGAAATGAATCAGTGCATACTCACGGCTAACCATTATTTTTACGGTATGCACCCCGGGTAAAACAGTCGCGCGATCGGCAAAAATCCCTAACGCCACGCCATCAACTTCTTGAAGAAAAACCGAATCCAAAATGCTTGCGAATGGATTAGACAAAATGTGTGCGACTTCCGTTTCGGGGCGGGCCGGCCCTGAGTAATGCTGCACACTGCCACAACTCAAAAGTATGCTTGCAAAAAGCAAAACCCAAGAGCATGGAATCCCGCCGTGAATCCTCATGCCATAATTCTAGAGAATCAAACTTAGACTTCAAAGCTAACCCCAGTTGCGAGAAACTCACGGGGGCAAACATCGACGCAATCACCGCAACGCGTGCACTCTGGGTCGCTAATACTTGGCGCGTTAATGCCAGAATAATTTGATGCGACATCAATACCCATGGAACAAGTGCGCGAGCAACGCTGACAAGGGGGCGTAGTGCTGTGGTCTTTTACGACTTTAATTCGAAAAACACCAAAGCGGCCAATGAGTGAATAAAACGCTCCCAGCGGGCAAAGCGAACGACACCACAAGCGCCGACTGAATACATCCCCAACGAGGACGGCACCTAAAACAACTAGCTCTGGACCGACGCCAAAGAGCGTGCTCCAAACCAAAATGTTAATGGGTGAAACTGTGGCAAAAATGGGAAGTCCTGAAAGCAAGCTCCAGATAAACACCAAAAGTAATGTGCGGTACTTCCAATGCCTCGGGGTCAAATTATCTTTTTCTTCATCTAGAAACCGGCAGCGAATGGAGTCGACCAAATCAAGCACCAAGCCAAGTGGACAGAGCCATCCGCAAAATGCGCGGCCGAGGGCTGCCCAAAAACCGACAAGCAAAACCGCGGCGACTCCAAAGCTCCAACTTGTGGGGCCTGTTGCAAAGCTGACTTCAATCGCCGCAAGTGGATCAACGAGCTGCAGCACGCCAAACAACTCTGTGCCGGTCATGCTGCCCTTTAGCCAGGGGAATCCATTCGAGGTACCAGCCAACAACAGTATCCAAAAGCCTATCGCTGTCAATCGCCGCGCAATCGTCCACCGCGGAAAACGGCCGGATGCTTGAGGTCGATTTACTTTCACGCCTCTGCACCTCGCGGAACCATTTCAACGGCACTCACTTCCATTAAGCAAGCCCACTCGCATAAACCACAACCTACGCACTTGTCCTCGACAATGATGGCCCGGCCTCGTTCGTCGAGGCGAATCGCTTCATCCGGAAACGGGCATGCGTGCCAACAAGCGCGACAAACGGTGTTGTTCCAGGCCCAACATGTATCGCGATTGATCTTGGCAATACCAATGCGCACTTTTTCACGAGCGGTCTGACCTGCTTCGTCAACGACTGGCTGCAGTGCTGTGCTCGGGCAAACCTTGATGCACTCCAAATCATCATGGCCCTTGCATAAGTTACACGGCTCACTTCGCGCGACAAAAAATGGTGTGCCCAAAGCGACGCCTTCCCCCGCGTGTGCAAGCATTAAAGCATCTTGAGGGCAAGCCTCAATGCAGCGCCCGCAACGCAAACACGCACCTAAAAAATCATGCTCGTCTCGCGCACCCGGAGGCCGCAATAAAGAAACTGGGTGCGCGTGTTTCAGCGCACCCAGCACGAACCCTCCCCCGACGGCGGCCGCCAAGTAGGCGGCACCGAAGAGGAGGTGGCGACGGGAGAAGTTTTTCTCCAGCGACACCGTAAAAACTACTCAGGATTAACCGTGTGACAAGTGCGGCACTTACCTTGCACTAGCAACTCAGACATCCCGTCATGCACCACAATCGGCGCATCGTTAGAACCATCTTTATGGCAGTTTAAGCAGGTACTCTTTGTCCAAGAAGCACGCCACTCAGGTTCGTGGTCGTCATCGTTGGGCAACACCGGGGGGAATGCATTGCCAGCGTAGATACCGCCCGCGTCTTGAGAGTTACCCGTGATTTCATCCGGGCCGCCGCCGCAAGCGGAGAGACCCAAAACCAGGGAAAGAAGCGCGAAAGTCATTAAGAATTGTTTCATCGTTTTTCCTCCTTAGGCTTTAGCAAGTTTCACGGCACAAATTTTGAACTCTGGCTGCTTTGAGCCAGGGTCAATTGCATCAATCGTGACTTTATTAATCAAGCTCGGATCATCGGCCCAGTGCCAAGGTACAAAAATCATGCCCTCGCGTGGTGCGCGCACCACTTTGACCATGACCCTTGCTTCACCGCGACGCGATGTAATCTTGAGCTTATCACCCGACTTCACGCCAAGCTTCGTGGCGTCAAGTGGGTTTACCTCAACATAGCATTCGGGGTACGACCGTGCGAGCTCAGGAGCCTGCATCGTCATCGTGCCTGTGTGCCAATGTTCAATCACGCGACCCGTGGTCAAAACAAAGTTGTACTCGGCATCGGTTGGCTCAGCCGGAGGAAGCACGGGGCGCCCCCAAACAATCGCGCGTTTGTCTTTTGCTGCGTAGAACTGCAATTCACCTGGCTTAATGGAATCATCTTTGTAAGCCGCCACACGATCCATCGTTGGGTCATCGCCCTTAACGAAACGACGCGTTGTGCCGGGGTGATTTACATCAGGGCAAGGCCAGCGCAAGCCACGCTCTTTCTCAAGGCGCGCACGAGTCATGCCGCGGAAGTCATAAGGTGTATCTTTACTGGCTTCGAGAATTTCTTCCCAAACATTTTCGTAAAGCCTGACCTCATTCTCAGCCGCGAACTTGTCAACATAACCAGCCGCGACAACGCCGCGCTCTTGCAAGCCCTTGGCGAAGTCGTACATAATTTGCAGGTCAGCGCGACACTCGCCCGGAGCATCCTGCACTTTCGGATGCAATTGATAGCGACGCTCAGACATGCCAAAGACACCGCTCTTCTCTGACCACATTGAAGCGGGCAAAAGGACGTCTGCGTCTTGCGTCGTCAACGTTGGGTAAGAATCCAACACTATGGTGAATTGATTCTTAATCGATGGGCGATGCTTGTTTGCGTTTGGCAGAGAGTGCGACGGGTTGGTCGTGGTCACAAACATGGCCTCGATTTCGCCCGCACCCATTGCATCAAACATTGCAATCGTGTGTTTCCCGGGCTTGCGAGGGATAATCCCAGGTTTCGCACCCCAGAATTTTTCAAACTTCTTGCAATGCTCGTCTTTCTTGACCAAGTGGCCGTAAGGGAGCAAGTGGCACAAAGAACCCGTATCCCGCACACCACCGCAAGCGTTTGGCTGACCGGTTAACGAGAAAGGAGTCATCCCTGGCTTGCCAATTTGGCCTGTGATCAAATGCAGGTTGTGCATCAAGTTGTTCGCCCAAACACCACGGATGCGCTGGTTTAAGCCCATTGTCCAGAAGGACGTCGATGGCCCTTTCGCAAACCAAACAGCGGCCTTGCGAATATCCCCCGCTGGCACACCGCATATCGCCTCTGCTTTTTCGGGAGTGAATTGCTCGAGCCACTCTTTGTAGCCGGCAAAATCAACTCCTTTTACACCATCATCTGTATGCACTTTAAACTGAACATTCTTGCCCGCAAAGGCATCGTCTTGAAAGTTCAATTCGCAAATCACTTGCGCCATCGCATGGAAAAGCGCGAGGTCGTAGCCGGGTTTTGGCTGCAGATACAGGTCAGCAATCGAGCTCACGGGTGAACGACGCGGGTCAACACAAATGACTTTAATATCGCCACCTTCACTTTTTCGCTTCATGATTTGGTCAAAAATCACGGGGTGGCACTCAGCCGTATTCGACCCCACCAAGAAGAAGACCTTGGCGTGTTCGATATCGTCATAAGCGCCCATGGGCTCATCTTTACCAAAAGTCGAAACATAACCACCCACAGCCGAAGCCATGCACAAGCGAGGGTTGCCCTCAACATTGTTGGTTCCGATACCGCCCTTCATGAAGCGATTCATGAAGTAAGACTCTTCAGTCGTCGCCTGCCCCGAGCCGTAATAAGCCACCGCATTAGGGCCCTTACGCTTGATGACTTCAGCGAACTTATCGCAGGCGACCTTCATCGCCTCATCCCAAGAAACGCGCTCTAGCTTGCCATTCTTGCGCACCATGGGGTACTTAAGGCGGTTTTCGCTATTCACGATTTTGGGCAAGAACAAAGATTTAGCGCAAACCAAACCTTTCGTCGTGGGGTGGTCGTTGTCGCCGCGCAGGGCAACAAACTTATTGTCTTTGACGCCAAGGACGACGCCACAGCCCGTGCCGCAGAAACGGCAGACTGACTTGACCCACTTATCGGGTTGGTTACGGATGTTGCGGACGGGGTCGCCCTGCTCGCCAGAACAGGCCCCTCCCGCGGCAGCGACAACTGCGGTTACGGCAGCAGCCTTAATGAAATCACGGCGGTTAGTTTGCATCGTTTTTATGGATGAGGGTTCGGTTGGTTTATTAGCCGTCTACTAAACTTCGAGGTCGTCCTCAAAATTCGCGTAAACCGGCCTGACGCTCAGGATGCCATCAACAAGCGGTAGCTTTTTTTCAAGCAAGGCTCTTGCGTCGTCTAAAGACTCGGATTCAATCAGAATGCCGAGCTTTTCTGGGACACCTACATCGAAAGTCGTCACACCGTGGTGGGCGGTCAGTCCGGACTTCACCTCAGAGAGGTACTCACGGTCGATGCGTGCGAGGGCTCCGACAACAGGCATTAGTTTGCGTTTTGTTTAAGTGTCTCAGGAAAGTTACAAGGGTGCTCTGATTGCTCAGAGCACCCTTGGGAGTGAATCATGATTTGATTCCTATGCAGATTTACTTATCGAATTCGAAAATACGATCAGGCTTAGTCTTGGTGAACCACTGATGCTCAGGGCGCTTCAAGATTTCTTGAATCTTCGCGAGAATCGCTTGGCCACCTTCTGGGTTGCCGTGCTCCATGGCGTGGTGCGCCATTTCTTCGGCTTGAGGCAGAAGCTCCATGTAGAAACGCTCAGCGACCTCGTAGAGACCGTGCCAGTGCGTGTAGTCAGGAGCATTCATTGCAGCACCGTGACGAGCACGGCGGCCCTCGTGGTGCCAGAGGTAGAACCAAGTCCACTCAATTTCTTCGTCGAACATCGCACCTGTGCGCACATTGCTTGACTTGAGAAGACCCATCAACTGCTTGCCAGGCTCTGCGAACTTCTGGTTGTAAAGCACAACCAAGTCATCGTATTGCATGTAGAACTTGTTGACGTAATCCTTCGAGTGACAGTTGTGGCAAGCATCTTGCATACGACCACGCTTGTTTTGCCAAGAGTCACCACCATCAGCCAAGAGGCGTGCGCGCTCTTTAACATCTTTGGTTTTGATGAGTTTGTTGTCTTTGTCGGTGTCCATCACGACAGAGGCAGGTGGACGGTTATTCCAAGAGATGCGACGACCCACATCGTGGTGAATCTTGCCGCCATTATTAACATTGGCCGACATGTGGCAAGTTGCACAAGTTGGAGCCGCGTTGTAATCCTCACCCAAAACCCAAGTCTCACCGTCAAGGTTCAACTCGTCTTTCATGTCTCGATATGCGATACCGTGCTTGGACTCTTCGTAGACCTCTTTTTGAGGGTGGTCGGGGCCAAGGTGGCATTTGCCGCAGTTTTCAGGCTGACGCGCACGGCGTGGGCTAAAGTCGTGACGACTATGACAGGCTGTACAAGAGCCCTTTGAGCCATCAAGGTTGAAGCGACCAATACCGGTGTTTGGCCATGACTGGTGATCAAGCATTGGCTTGCCATTTTCGTCCTTCATGACGCGCGCGGCAGCCTCTTTGTTGGTTGGCTGGCCCGTTTGACCTGGCTCAAGGAAGAGGTCGTCAAGAGTCACAACGCCACCATCAATCGTCTTCAGCGCAATCTTGGAGCCATGGCACTGTTTGCAGCCCAAGTTCACAAGACCAAAACCATTAATCATGTTGAAATCACCTTCGCGACCTGGGGTCATCCCGTGTGGTGCGAATGGCACGCGGTTGCCCTCTGCCACCTCAGCGAGACGGTTATCAAGCGAAGCAAGAATGCGACCGGCCTTTGCGTGGTGAGAGTGTGCAAACTCTTCGTACTCAGTCTCGTGGCACTTGGCGCAATCAAGAGGAGTTACGATTGTTGCAATCAATGCACCTTCGTGCTTGAAAGCGTCGACATCACCCACTTGAGCCTCGTGGCACTCAAAGCAACCGACACCTTTTAGTGCGTGACCAGAACCGGTCCAGTGAGAAGCGATGCCCGGAGTCTCTTTTTCGTGACACTCAACGCAGCGTTGTGAGCTGGCAGGAATCTCGATGTGAGGCTTGGTCAGACCGGCTTCTTGGGCCTTGCGTGCGACTTCCATTTGCTGGACGTAGAGCAAGGAGATGAGGAAAGTAATGCCGAGGACGGCAATGATGAACTTCTTAACGTTGAGGCTCATGGTTATTAATGTATTGGCTATGGGGGATTAATGAGCGACTGCCGCTTCCCAGACGGTCAGACCGATGATCGCCAAGACGGCAAGGACGCCGACCCAGACACTGAATTCACTGTTGGGGCGACGGCGCCGGATAGCACCATCGATGAACGGCCAGGCCATCATCACTGCGACGACCAAACCTTGGGTAATGACCGCGGTTGAGCCCGTAAAGAGCTTTAGCCAACGGAAGGCGACATAGAAGAACCACTCTGGCTTAATGACTTCGGGAGTCGCCAGTGGGTTTGCTATCGCGCCCATTTCGGCCGGCAAAGCGACCGCAAGCGAGCTGATGAGGACCATCAAGAAGAGACCAATGCCCAGCTCGGTAAGCAAGTGATCCGGGAAGAAATTGAAATGAGTTTTCTCATCATTTTCTTCGCCTTTGAATTTGTACTCGGTCACGCCTTGCACGCGCACCATAGATAGGTGAGCGATCAGCAAGAGAATGATGCTGACGGGGAAGACCGCAGCATGCAAAATGAAGAAACGCGAAAGTGTGTTGGCGTTGTAAGTGTCGCCAGCAAGCAACATGTTTTTCAGGAAGCCACCGATAACAGGCACATTATCACTAATGTTGGCCCCCACCGTTGCCCCCCAATAACTCAACTGCTCAAAGACCAAGCTATAACCGGTGAAGCCCGTCAGCAAAGTCACAATCAGCAAAAGCATGCCGACAATCCAGTTGAGCTCACGAGGCTTGCGATAAGCGCCCGTGAAGAAAACGCGCATTTGGTGCAGCACCATCGCGGCAATCATCAGCGTGCCCGACCACTTGTGCATCGAACGAATGAACCAACCATAGTTGGCCTCATTCGTGATGTAAGCAACCGACTCGTAAGCCGTCTCTGGGGCGGCTTTGTAATACATCGCGAGCATGATGCCGGTGATGATTTGCACGATAAAAAGATAAGCCGGCGTGCCGCCAATGCAGAACCACCAATGCTTAAGGTGGTTTGGAACTGGCTCGTTAGTCAGCTCTTTAAAAGAATCACCCGAAATTGGAAGACGCTCTTGAATCCATGATGAGAATCCCATTTTTATTCCTCCTTAATTAGATGAGGCGCTCCATTGGCGCGTTAATGAAGAGCATGTTGCCTTCGATTTTGAGATCGAACGCAAACAATTCTTGGCTAGCGTCACCCGGAGGGCCGCCAGTGCCTTTGCCTTTAGAATCAAAGGTGCCGTTGTGGCATGGGCAGAAAAAACGATTCTTATTGTCTTCCCAATGAACCTTGCAGCCCAAGTGAGGGCAAGTGTCAGAAAGCGCAATAAAATCGTTAACATCGCCGGCCAGGCCTTGGCGAGCGACCACGATCGACTCTCCGGATGGCGCGCGGTACACGACTTGATCCCCCTTGCCCATCCGAGCGACGTCGGCAACATATTGCCAGGCGCGGCGCCCAGGATGAGCCGGATAGAGATACCGGCCGCCGATAGCAAAGCAAGAGCCGTAACTCCCGAGCAAACCGACTGTCATCGCCATCGTCGTGGCGGACGTCAGAAAGCCGCGGCGATCTGTGCCTTCAGCTGTGTTTTTGGTGTTTTCGGTCATGGGTAAATGCGTTTACCCCCGCGACAAAGCGGGTGGATAGCATTTTTAACCTGTGACCCGCCCGTGACAAGGGTAGTTTTGACTATATTCAACTTATATATGTTGCTAATTTGCTTAACTCCGCAACACATGCCGTGCAACGAGAAACTGAGGCTAGTAGCCTAATTCGTCGAGCATCTGACGGTCTTCCGCACTCATTTCAGCCCGCTCGGCTAGCCCGCCCGCGGCAACCCGTTCTTTCAGTTGGCTCAAAAGAGACGCGGTGCGATTTTCCTGCTCAGGTTCGGCTATTAAGTTGCTCTCTTCGGCGGGGTCGGTAGCGATATGAAACAGCTCTCGCGGACGCAAACTGTCTGCTTGCTCCGGCCCGGGCAACCAATCACAGATTAACTTCCACCCGCCAAGGTAAAAAGCAATGATCTGTTCATTTGCAGAAACATAGGCGCGCGCGGCTTCCTTGACAGAAAGCCAATCCTGGCCCGCCATCGTGGGCGCTGGGCTTAACCCGCATGCAAGAAGCAAGGTGGTGGCAATATCTTCAAGATGGGGAGTCGTCAGGATTTCACCGGCCGGGACGCCTGGACCAGCAAGAATAAACGGCACACGCAAAAGTGGTTCGTAAAGTGAATTGTTGTGCAACATCAAAGAATGCTCACCAAACTGTTCACCGTGATCACTCGTGAACAAAATATAAGTAGGGCGACCAGAGATACGGATGCGTTCGAAAATCTTTTCTAAGCACTCATCCACAAACATGATTTCTTCACGGTAAACATTATGAAGATACTTTGCCGCTTTCCCAGCATCTTGACTGCCAAGTTCAATATCTGCACCAACTTGGCGAGCGAGGAGAAGGCTGCCGTCCCCCATTTTGCGATACTGTTCAGGGAGATTTTTTGAGTCAGACAAAGCGCCTGCCGTAGAGGGAGGTGGCGTATACGGCTGATGAGGATCCATAAAATGGAGGAAGTAGAAAAAGGGGCTGTCCTCTTTGTAAACGTCATCGAGATAAGCCAGCGTAATATCACGGGCGACCTCGCCGTTACGCTCATGCGCACCACCACCGTCGTGCTGTTTTGCAATACGCCTTTGTATCAAACTCAAAAACACAGCTCGATAAAGTTGGCCGCGCCCCAAGCGACCGAGCCAGGTCATAGCGCTGCCTGACCACATTAAAGACTTCACGCTGTGGTTCAGCGAACTTTCGGCGGTCACATTTTCAAATATTTCAAAACCGCGTCCTACATCTGTTTCGGCACGCAAAACACCATTTGAAGCAATCCCGATCGTGCGATAACCTGCGTGACGATAGACCTCAGCTAAAGTGGGAAAACGATTGGGGAGGATGCCTTCATTTGAGTAAGTCGCATGCGTCAAGATGCCTGTACCGCTCAACATACTCACATGGCTCGGCAAAGTAGCTGGTGCGGGAGCGAGTCCGTATTGAGCCCATGCGCCTTTTTCGCGCAAAGCATCAAGGGCAGGGACGAGAACTTTTTCTTCGAGGATCGAGTCGGCCCGCAAAGTGTCTACGGATATCACAAACACATCAGGCTTGTCATTTGTCGATATAAGATTCGACTCCACTTTTGGCAATTTCGGGCGCTGATTTAAATCATAATATTCAAATTCAGCATTGTTGTACGACCAAAGCCCCGTAAGCAATAATGCAAAAAGGGTGGCGTTAACAAAACAAATGGCAACACGCACCTTTCGTCGTGGCGCGCCCCAACGAAACTTAAATGAAACGAGGCCGACAAAGAGAAGGCCAAGGATCGAAACGAAATCATTAAAGTTATCGGGCGCAAACCATTCGGTCAACCACATGCCGACAACGGCAGCCATAGATGCGGCCGATGCAGCCCAAAACGCAAGGGCTTCCGACTCACGGTTGAGCCTCTTTGAAAAAAGCAAAGAACCGATGCCAAAAAGAAAACCCATGATCAGGGCAGGGCCGACAATCGCTACAAATTTCATGTCCCATATCAGCAGGCCGCCAAGATGAGGGTAGAGCAGTAATTGTAGCCAAGCAAAAGCGCTCGCGCCGGCCATACCGGAGATCAAGGTATGTCGTGTGCGGTTATGGGAGATTAAATTATCGATATAAAAGCCTACCCGCAACTCTACTTTTCAGGCAAGCCTAATATCCCAATTCGTCAAGGATGTGCTGATCCGCGTCGCTCATTTCAGCAAGAAGCATTTCGCTCGAAGCGCGCACCTGTTCGTTAGCAAATGTCGAGAGACGCTGGACGCGCTCGCGATGCTCGGGCTCGCTCATTAAGTTGACCAACTCTGCAGAGTCGAGGTGTATGTCGAAAAGTGCAGTGAGCTTGAGCGTTGCCGCAGAACCAAGCCTGGCGTCCCAATCAAAAATGGCCTTAAAGTTGTCATCGTAAACGGCCAAACTGCGCATGAAAGCGGCAACAAATGGTGGTTGAGGCCCGGTGTTGGTGAGCACATTGCGCCCGTTCATTGTGGGCAGCGGATTAATGCCAGAGAGCGAAAGCAAAGTCGGCGCGACATCTTCGAGCC
>CAZPAY010000019.1:0-50317 GCA_964584805.1 uncultured Planctomycetales bacterium
TCTTTTACGCGATTAGCCCAACTCTCTGCGTAAAACCTTTTCGATTTGGCTCACACGGATGCCCGGCACAATCTCTGCCCGCCCAGGCTGAGTTGGCAAAATCAGCTCAAGCTTGCCCGCGACAGCCTTTTTGTCCCGCTTGAGGAGTCGTTTCAACTCGGCGGACGGCGGCAGCTTGCCTGAAAATGTGGTTGGCAAACCAAGATGGGCCGCTAGGGCACGGATGCGCTCGTAATAGCTCGGGGCGCATAACCCCGTTTCTGTGGCAAATCTTAATGCACACATTAATCCCAGCGACACGGCCACGCCATGCCTAAGCCGTTTACTGTAGGTGAGTTGCGCTGTTGGTATTTCAAGTGCATGACCGAAAGTATGCCCAAGATTGAGCAGTTTGCGCGGCCCCGCCTCGAGTGGGTCCGCCTGGACGATTTTCTTTTTGACACGCACCGACATCTGCAGAGCTTTCAGAATTGCGCTCTGCGGGCATTGCTCAAACGGGCCCTTGCCCTGTTCTAGATGCGAAATCGCGGCGGGGCCAGAAAGCATGGCCGCTTTAAGGATTTCACCCGACCCACTGAGCCACTCATCGCTCTCTAGTGTCTCTAAAGCGTCTAAATCAGATAGAACGAATTCGGGCATATGGAAAGCGCCCATCAAATTCTTGCCTTCAGGTAGATTCACGCCTGTCTTGCCGCCAAGGCCTGCATCGGCCATGGAGAGCAAAGTCGTTGAGACCACGCCCCAGCGAACTCCGCGCAAAGCGCTTGCCGCCGCAAAACCAGTCAAATCGGTTGACGCACCTCCGCCGACCGCAACAATCAAACTTTGGCGATCTAATCCACGGCGAATCAGTCGCTGTGTGAGTTTGCTGGCTTGCTCGGGAGTCTTAAGCCGCTCGCCTTGGGTACCGCGTAAAACCAAGCAAGGAATGCGAGAAGGGCTCAACTTGTTGATGGCAAGCCCAATCGGTTTTTCCGTGACCTTCTTGGCCCCTGGGTCAATAACGACAAAAACACAACTTGGGCGCAGGCGGCGGATTTCACGCGCCAAGCTGTCAGTCAAGATGCCGGCGCCTAGTTTGTGGCGACTCATGATTTTCTCGATTCGCTACGCTCGGCTCGCCGTTTGCGCCAGGCCTCGGCCGCCGCATCCGAGGATTTTTTATCGCGACGAATCAGGTAATACATCAGCAGAGCAATCGCCGCGAATAACCCCATAAATCCATATTGGATTTGCCCAACATAGGGGTCTTGCTCAATGTCAATAGCATCTACTTTTGCTACGACAAAAACCGGAGCCCTGCGCTGCATGCCCTTGGTGTCTTCGTAGGCCCAAAGTTGCATGAACCAGCCAGACCATTCTTCGGGGTTGCGGTCGAAAGGCTTTAAATCAAAACCATCTGGAGCAATAATGCGAATCAAATGATCGCCCAATTCGGGGTTGCGCACATAGGCGTTAACGAGGCGATTCATGCGCAAGCCGTTTTCAGGCTGTGCCTCACTCCACTCATCAACCACCACTCCGGTAAATGAAAACGGCTGGCCATGAAAGAGCTCGGGAGTCTTGGCTAGAGCACTTAAAGTTTTGTAGTTAAGCCATTTAGCGTCGCTTAGTTTTTCATCAAGCGTGGAATTGTCATTGCGACAACTACGCGCAACATTGAGTAAATGCCACATCGCGCGCTCGTCTAAATCGCGAAATTGTCCATGGCCAGCGTCGCGCACATCAGCCATGATGACGGGGTCTACTTCAGTTGTAGGTGAAATCAAGCGCGCGGATGGCACGAGCATGCGACCCACGATAAGGGGCCGCGTCATGCGCTCGTCTTCAACTTTTTGCGTGTACTCCTTAAAGAAGTAGCCATCCGCCCTTGCATAATTTTCGCTGCCGAAAAGTTCTTCTGGCATGCGGATTGAAACATAGAAAAACTCTTGCCCAGAATCATTACGCATTAAGCACCAATACTCACTGGGCCCGCCTGCCAATCGCGTGACATTGCGCGCATGTAAAACCTCACCGCGCAAGCGATAGGGCGCGCCCCGTTTTGCGGACGAATCAAAGGGAAAGCTTGGTTCATCCAATGCAGCCAAATGCGCCGGCAACAAAGCTTGCGCCATTTTCGATAAGTGCTGGAAAGGCATCGGCTCAAGCACCACGCGGTCACTTGCCTTTTTATCTTTCACCTCGGCCAGAAGGTCAAAATCAATCGGCGGCAGGACGATGTCTTCTTGGATGACTTCCTCGCGGGGGCTGCCTGCGAGGTTGGAGTTTTCACCCCAATTCACAATGGCCTGATATCCGACCAACAAAATCCCGAGACCGATCACCATCGCGATGATGCGGAACTTGTCGTTTTTGTGCAGGCCTAACTTGGTCTTGCGCAATTGGTCGCGATGCTTATTGTCAGAGGTGCTCATGGGAATCAGTCGTTAGGAAACCATACCGCCACCGAAGCTTGCCGCTGCCGCAACAAAGCGGCGAAACAGAGCGCGTGTGGCGTGGCTGTCAGGAGTTTTTTCCGGGTGCCACTGCACGCCAAGCCCAAAGGGGTGTTGCGACAACTCAACAGCCTCAAGTGTCGAGTCAATCTTCGCAACCGCCGAACTCACTAGAGCGCCGTCGCCCTCGCTGGCCAAGGCCTGATGGTGATAGGACATGATTTCAAAAGGAGCGGCTCCACAAATATCGGCCAACAAAGAGTTTGCGGACGGCACGACTTCATGCAAGACCCCCTTGGTGTGCCCCTCGTGGGTCGGCATATGCTGCACATAAGGCGCGCCGTGTGCCAAGCCCATTATCTGCATGCCCAAGCAAATGCCGAAAATGGGCATTTGCCGTTTTTCCGCTTCAGCCAAAAGCGCAAAAACACAGTTTTGCTGCTCAGCGGGCATCAATTTGCATTCATCCACAGGATCGGGCCCACCCAAAAGGCGTAAGTCGGCATCATCGCCACCGGTTAAAAGCAGCCCGTCGACGCAATCCAGCAGGTCATTCACCTCGCTCGGCTCTGCATCGCCAGGAATCAAAATAGGCACCCCACCCGCGACACGGATTGCGTCGGCGTAGTCGGTGAATAACTGAAAGCGCCGCTTGCCCTCATAGAGCGGGGGCGCCAAAACCTCAGTCGTCAAAGCAATGCGCGGCCGCCGTGATGCGGCAGGCGAATCACCCGCAGGCGAGGAGGTCGGAGTCGTGCTCATTGCCGCCTATACTAACGGCCTTGGAGAACTTACTGCCTCTGCTTGGCGGCATCCTGCTGCTGATTCTCGGCTCCGATTTGGCCGTGCGTGGGTCGTTGGCGCTCGCGCGTCATTGGGGTTGGCCTGATTGGGTCGCGGGCATGGTTTTGCTCGCGCTTGGCACCTCGCTCCCTGAGCTATTCGTTTGCGCGCAAAGTGCTACGACGCACCCCGAATTAGCCATTGGCACCATTATGGGCTCCAATGCTTTTAATGTAGGCATCGTCCTCTCGCTGATGCTCGTCTTGAAAGGGCGCCAAAGTCTTGAGGCTCGCGGCCTGCGCCGGACGACAGGTCTCCCACTGGTTTTAGCTACGGTACTTTCCTTTTTTGCTTTTACCATTGAAATCATTCCAACCTGGGTAGGCCCGGTTTTTTTACTGGGTTATATCGCCATGATGGTCGCAACTCTGCGCAGTGGTCGGCATGACCCAACCGAAGATGCACCTCTGGTTTCGGCCGATTGGCCTGCTTGGACTGATTCGCTGATGGCTCTTGGCGGTTTCGCTTTGCTGGCTTACGGTTCCGATTGGTTTTTAGACGGCGCTCTCGGCCTCGCAAATAGTTGGGGATGGAATGCAGGCTTTGCCGGTTATCTCATTGCTGCTGTGGGCACCTCCTCTCCCGAATTGGCGACTTCCATACAAGCTTTGCGTGCGAAAAAAGCGGGCGCCGTTTTTGGAAATATCTTGGGGTCAAATGCATTCAACTTGCTCCTGGCTGGGGGCGCGGTTGGCTTTTTGGCTGGGCCAATTGCCGGCGCTGTTGACTTGGTTTCCGCACAAGAAGCGCTCGCCTCTTTGCGACCCCAACTTTGGGTTAACGCCGCTGCGACTGTGGCCTTGATCATCCCCGCGCTCTTCATGAAGAGGCGCGCGACATGGCCGCTTGCATCCAAGATGAGCGGCATTGCCGGTCTTGCGCTTTACGCTTTTGGTGCATGGTGGGTCTATCAATCGTAATCTATGGCGATGAGTTTCTCTCCACCGACCCCGGCTGACCCAAGTTTGATGACTGCGCGTGACATTGCTGACTTTATTGGCGGTGATTTGCGGCGCGATGCTGACTCGGAAATTGGATTTATTACATCGATTGAAACGGCCAACCCAACCCAGGCGAGCTGGTTTTCTGGCAAACCAGATTTGACCGGCCGCAAGCCAACCGACGCGCAATGGCAGGCATTGTCCGATTCGAGTGCGGGCGTACTTTTGTTGCACCGTGATTTAGCCGCGGATGTATCCCTGCCTGAAAAGGCCGCATTGATTTACTGCGAAAACCCTGGCCTTGCCGCAGCTCGATTGGGGCAACGATTTGCGGGCGTGGTGCCACCGAGCATTCCGGGCATTCACCCATCTGCGGTGGTTGACGAAAGTGCTCAACTTGGCAGTGATATCAGCATCGGCCCGGGTTGTGTGGTTGAGGCAGGCGCTCAACTCGCTGACGGCGTGGTGTTGCAATCGCGTGTGAGCATTGGCGCCAACGCCAAGCTTGGTGTGGGTTGCTACCTTTACTCGGGCGTTGTGGTTTATCACAAAGTGCAACTCGGCAATTCATGTGTCGTGCACGCCAATTCTGTTTTGGGAGCCGATGGTTTTGGTTACTCATGGTCTGGCTCTCGGCATGAAAAAGTCCCTCAAACGGGTGGGCTTCTCATCGGCGATGGCGTTGAAATTGGTGCCTGCTCAGCAATCGACCGCGGCACTTACGAGCCGACTCAAGTCGGCGCCGGTTGCATCATCGACAACCATGTGCAAATCGGCCACAATTGCCAAATAGGGCGCTTTGTCGTGCTTTGCGGGCAAGTGGCGATTGCGGGTTCCACCACGATTGGCGATGGCGCAATTCTTGGTGGGCGTAGTGGCTCAGGTGGTCATGTCCGCATCGGTGCCGGTGTGCAAATGGCGGGTTTGGCCGTTGCATTCAATGACATCCCTGATGGGGCAGTTGTTGCCGGCGCGCCAGCCATTGACGCAAAACTTGATATGCGCGGGCGTGCGATTCTGCGTCGTATGGCGCGGAAACGCGGGCGGTAATTGTCGCCATGATGGAAGCGCTTGCCCCGATGAACGATGTGCTCCAAGAGCGATGGAGCCAAGTTTTAGCGCACACGGATTATGAAAAGTGTGAGCGCGCACGAGGCGAAGATTTAAATTTAAAAGGCATCGAGTGGTTACTCACCGCGGTGCGGCACCCTGAGCGTAAGCAACCGTTGTTTCACGTTGCAGGCTCAAAAGGCAAGGGCACGGTGGCGCATTTTTTAGAGCGTGGTTTGCGCATGATGGGCAAGAAAACCATGCTTTACACCTCGCCGCATTTGAGCGATTGGCGTGAGCGCATTTGCATCAACGGTGAACCTGCTTCCGATGATATTTGGGCGCGTTCCCTTGAGAGTGTCTTGCGATTTGTGACGCCATCCTGCACCTTTTTCGACATCATGACTGCGGCTGCGTGCGTCACTTCGGAGCAAGTCAGTACAGCTTCCGTTTATGAAACGGGGCTTGGTGGCCGATTCGATTCCACCAACGCGATGATTGGAAAAAATGTTTGCGTGGTCACGAGCATTGAACTTGAGCACACGGATGTCTTGGGCAATGACATCCTGCAAATCGCACGTGAGAAGGCTGCAATTTTTAAAGAGGGCGCAACTTGCTGGTCGGGTTTGCCTCTGCTGCATCCCGCACAACCTATTTTGGAAGAAGCCGCAGCAAAGGTCGGGCAAGTTTTAAGGAAGCCATCCTTTCGGCCACTCGCGCCAGACTTTCCGCACCCGCAAGAGCATATGTGGAATAATTATGTTTTGGCGATGGAAATTCTCGAAGACCATTTTCAAAAGTGTGGGAAGTATGATTCCGCAGAGCAGGGGCCGTTTGCGGTGCCTGGAACAGAATTAAGTATTCCAGGTCATTACGAAGAGCGCTTCACTCCTGACGGACGACTTGTGATTTTTGATACGGCACATTCTGCGGATTCATTGCGTGCTTTGCTTCAATCTTTTGAACAAGATTTTTGCTTTGAGAATTGCGGTGTCGTTTTTGCTTTGCGCGACGACAAAGACCCTGAGGTGCTTGCTCGGCAATTGGCCGATGTCATCGCCGAGGCCTTCCCAGGCAAGACCAAATGGTTTACTGCGCCTGCGGGGAATCATCCACGCTCGGCCGACCCTAAAAAGTTAGCACCGCTTTTTAATGCGACGCCACTCGATAAACCGGAATTTCCAAGCGGGCCTGATGTTTTATTGGTTACGGGTTCGACCTATTTAGTGGGTGCGCTTCGTCCGCTTACAACGCCACTTCCTGATTCACGACGATGACCAACAACGAACTCTACCCCGAAACGGGCCACCGCTATACCTATCGCAGCCACCTCGTAGACCAGTTGCGAGCAAGTGGTGAAGTGCGCGCGGGGCGTCTGCGATTGTTGATGCCACAAAGTCTCGGCTTTTGTTGGGGGGTGGACCGTGCATTGGCGATGGTGCAAGACGCGCGGGAAAAATTCCCCGATCGGCGCATATGGTTGTTGAACTCCATTATTCATAATCCAAAAGTCAATGCGGATATGCGCGAATTTGGAATTCGTTTCTTAAAAGGTAAACATGCAGCTCCGGGTGCTCTCGAAGAATTGGCTGCCGATGATGTGGTTATCGTGCCGGCATTCTCGGCAATGATCGAAGAGATGCAGCTCTTGGCAGAGCGTGGTTGCGAAGTCGTTGACACGACATGCCCCTGGGTGATAAAGCCGCACAAGCGCGCTGAAAAATATGTGCGCGAGGGTTACACGACGATTATCCACGGCACCGTGGGCCATGATGAGACACGCTCAACCTGTAGTTTGGTTACGCACCGCGGCGGTCATTTTTTGGTTCTGCACGATTTGGGCGAAACCGATTTGCTCGCTAACTTCCTGCGCGGACAAATGGATGCTAGCGAATTGATAGCAGGTCTGCATCCAGGTGCCGCTTCGGACGGCTTCCGTCCCGAAAGTCATCTCGACCGCATTGGTTTAATTAATCAAACCACGATGCTTGCGAGTGAATCTCGTGAGATTGGAGATCGCTTAAAATCCGCAATGGATGCCCGCATGGCTGAATTGGGAGGTGAGTTTCTCGACTTCGATACCATTTGCCGCGCGACGCAAGACAATCAAGATGCGACTTCGGCAATGGTGGCCGAAAGCCCTGATTTGTTTTTGGTTGTGGGTGGGTTTGATTCTTCTAACACCAATAATCTAGCCCGCGTGGGCGACGCCGTTCATGTGCCGGCTTATCACATCGACGGCCCCACTTCGATGGGCGAGATACTGACCTGCCGCGAGCGGCCAAGTGGTCGGCTTATTCGTGTTAAAGACTGGTTGCCTAAGGATGGCCCAGTGACGGTTGCATTTACTGCGGGTGCTTCGACACCCGATACGGTTTTGGCTGCGGTTGTGCAACGCGTCGTTGAGTTGGCAGGGGCGCAGTTGCCGGGTGAGTTAAGAGTCTAATCTCGATTCGCCTCGATCTCTTCTAGCTCGGCCAGCAGAGATTCATAACTGCGATACCGCGACGCCGGGATATCACCGGCCTCAAGTGCCGCAACAACTTTGCACTCTGGCTCATGGCGGTGGGTGCAGTCGGCATAATCACACTCACGCCCCAATTCCGCAAACTCGGGCCAATGCAGGCGCAGCTCACCTGATGGAATTCCGTGCGGACGAAACGCGCGCACGCCTGGTGTGTCAATCACAGAACCGCCCATCTCTAAGTGATAGAGCCGCGCAAATGTCGTGGTGTGCCGACCTGATTTCAACGATTTTGAAATCTCGCGTGTTTTCAAGCCCAATCCAGGCTCAATCAAATTCAGCAGAGATGACTTTCCGACGCCAGAGAGCCCGTAAAGCACACTGCGTTTGCCGCGTATGACATCGGCAAATTCATCAATGCCCGTTTTGTCAGATGCGGAAGTCTCGATGATAGTGAACCCACCCGCTTGGTAAGTTTCCATGATTTTCCGCCGCTTGCCGCGCTTAGCCTTGTCGCTCTTGTTCAGAACAAGTAAAGCAGGAATCCTTGCATAAGAGCAGGCCGCCAAAATGCGGTCAGTCGTAATCGACGAAAAGGGCGGCGTGCCAAAGCAAGCGACAATCACAACTTGATGGACATTTGCCGCGAGTAGCTGTCGGCGCGATTCTTCACCGGTTACGCGCCTAGCGAAAAGATTGTCGCGGGGGAGGACTTCCTCTATGGCCAACTCGTCGCTGCTTTCATGACACAGCACTCGATCACCCACAGCAATCGGCATTTTGTCGACACCGCGGCTTTCAAAAAGCCGCCCACGCATCAAAGCCGCGCGCAATTCGCCCGCAATTTCGACATCACATTGCCGCGCATCAACGCGCACGACGAGGCCTTCGACGGTGTTCATGCAGGCATTCTAGAATAGACCCATGCCCACGGCTTTCGAAACCGTTACATCCGCCCAAAACGCTCGCTTAAAAGCAGTGCGCCAGGTGCGCGCCGGTCGTGACAAAGACCATGTTTTGTTTGAGGGGCATAAGGTCGTGGGCGACGCACTCGCCGCGGGCGTTTTACCGAGTTGGGTTTTGTGCGATTCGGAAGAATTGGCGGAAGAAATGGCCGGGAAGCTGGCGGCTGCTGCAGAATCTCCCCACCCGAAGTACACGAAAATCCGTCCTGAGGTTTTGTTGTGCTCGACTCAATTACTGCGCGAGGTTTCCGATCTCGACACGCCGGCTGGCCCTTTGGCGATGGCATTCCGCCCCTTTGTTGAACCAGAGCAAGTGCTTGAGCGGCTTTGTCGCTCGAAAGGTAGCCGGGTCATTTTGGCCGCCGCGGGGGTGCAAGACCCAGGCAATGTCGGAGCTTTGGTGCGTGTTGCAGCGGGGCTTGGCGCCGAAGCCTTGATCTCGCTTAAAGGCGGGGCATCGGCGTGGCACCCGCGCGCGTTGCGTGGCGCGAGCGGCACGACATTTCGTTTGCCTGTTCCAGAGCGTGTGAATGAAAGCGATATGTTTTCGCTCGCGATGGACTTAGGCATAGAGGTTTGGGGCGCGGATGGTGGCGGTGAGTCCATTGTGGCATTTGCCGAGCGTCGTGCTGCTCAAGTGGCTGAGGGCGAAACCCCTCCGCCCATGATTTTGCTGATGGGCGAAGAAGGCCGCGGGCTTTCTGAAAAAATGCAGAGGTCATGTACCGGGACACTTTCGATTTCATTAACGCGTGATGTTGAGTCGCTCAATGTCGCGACGGCTGCGGCGATTTTGATGCACGCATTGGCGGCCACGCGGGGCGCGGTGAATACCGAGGCCAAGCCATGACCTCGGATTTATTCGGCGCTCCTCCCGAAACCGGAGCGCATTTTTCAGAGCCAGCCAAGACCGCTCCGCTTGCCGCCCGAATGCGCCCACGCACTTTGGAAGAAGTAGGCGGCCAACAACATCTCATCGGCCCAGATGGTGCATTGCGTAGTGTCTTTGATGGCGGTGAATTGGGCTCAATGATTTTGTGGGGCCCTCCCGGCACAGGCAAAACGACACTCGCACGCCTACTTGCTCAACGCGCAGAAATGGTGTTCAAACCTTTCTCGGCTGTCTTATCGGGTATTAAAGACGTGCGCGCGGCAATGACTGAGGCCGAGCAGAATCACCGCGCCACGGGCAAAGCCACTTTGCTTTTCGTCGACGAGATTCATCGATTCAACAAAGCGCAACAAGACGCATTTTTGCCTTTTGTTGAGAGCGGTGACATCACGCTCATCGGCGCGACAACCGAGAACCCATCGTTTGAAGTCATCGGCCCGCTACTTTCTCGGCTGACGGTTCACATTTTGCAGCCACTCAGCGAGGACGAACTTATTCCGGTGATGCGCGAGGCATTGGCCGACACAGACCGTGGTCTTGGCGCAAGGCGAGTGACGGCAACCGACGAGCAGTTTCTTGCACTCGCGCGTTACGCATCGGGCGACGCGCGCCGCTCTTTGACAGCACTTGAGGCTGCCGTCCGCCAAGTCGATGTTGCGAGCCCGCTCACTGATGAAGCACTCGAAAAAGTTTTCGCAGGTCGGGCTTTGTTGTTTGACAAACACGGCGAGCAGCATTTTGATTTGATTTCTGCGCTGCATAAGTCCATCCGCAATAGTGACCCCGATGCTGCGCTGTATTGGTTTGTACGCATGCTCGAAGCGGGTGAGCAGCCGATGTATCTCGCACGCCGACTTGTGCGGATGGCTTCCGAAGACATTGGCCTGGCCGACCCCGGTGCTTTGCGAGTCGCCATGAGCGCGCGCGATGCTTTCCATTTTTTAGGCAGCCCCGAAGGTGATTTAGCACTTGCGGAATTAGTGGTTTATTTAGCCGTCGCGCCGAAATCAAATTCAGTTTATAAAGCATTCGGTGCGATTCAACGCGAGGTACGGCAGGGTTACGCACACGCTGTGCCGAATCACTTGCGCAACGCGCCGACTGCCATGATGAAAGACGCCGGCTACGGCGAGGGCTATAAATACGCCCACGATGAAGGCGGCATTAGCGATATGGATTGCCTTCCTGAAAAGTTAGTCGGCACGCGTTGGTATCAGCCCACAAACGATGGCGTCGAAGCCCGCATTGGTGAGCGCCTCGAGCGATTGCGGGCTGAGATTGCCAAGCGGCGTGGTTAAACCAGCCGACCTTCGCGGCTTAGCGAACCGGCTAGATAAGCATGATGCCCATTGTTGCCGGTGGCGGCTAAAGCCATGCCGTGTTTTGCATAAGTGCGAAAAGTTGCCGTCGCTGCGTCGGGAGCAAGCCCGAAGAAGACGAATTGGCCGTTGGCTTGTAGGCATCGTGCCCAATGAGAAGCTTGTGCAAAATTAGGCTCGGCGGCGTCGCAACCGAGCAAAACGCGCGAGGTGGATGCCAACGGAGGTCGCTCACTTGACGAGTTGAGCTTATCAATGCGCGTAGGAGAATCCAGCGCAGCGACTATGGCATCAAAAGGCTCAATGTCTTCTGGGTGCAATTGCACGCGCACCGAACCTACACCGGAAGCAATGGCAACCAAAGCCGGCAATGGGGAGCCGGGGCCGACAATAAGGATGCGGTGCTGAAGGCGCGCGCCCTTTTCTAATGCTGCAAGAGGTGCAAGAGCTTGAGCGCCGATGGCGCCGCCTGCGGCAAGCCAAGTGTCTAATCGCTCGCCCGTCGCCGGAGTCAGATTGAGCGTAACTTGGTCGCGCTCGCCCGCGTGGCAAGAGCCGTCGGGGCAGTCGTCGACGTACATGCACACAAAGCCCAAACGCAAAGCCTGGCCTTGTGCGAATAACTCGCGGGGGGAAGCCGTCATCATGAGGAAAGGATAGCGCCTTTAAGAAGACAGAATGCGGAAGCCCGGGTCAAGCCCTCGCCTCTCTAATTCGGCGCCGAGTTGCATATGCGAAAAGACCTTGCGCAAACAAGTGTCGGTGTCGGCGGCCAAGACATCAGGCCGATCCCATTCTTCTTGTCCGCCGGGCAACTCGTTTAAGAAATCAACATTGCGTTTGTTCAAGACGCGATGGTCTAGCAGCAGCACTGCGCCTCGGTCGTCTTCGTGCCGCAACAAACGACCACAGCCTTGGCGGAACATCGCCAATGCTTTGGGCATATAGATTGAATTGCGGTGCGGGCCCCAACCCATGCGAGCTTGCTGGGCAATCATGTAATCATCGGGGGCGCCAAAGGGCAATTTGGGCATCACGATGTACTGGCAAGTGTCGCCGGGGAAATCGACGCCGTACCAAAAGGTGTCGAGCCCAAACAGACATGACTCGGGGTGGTCGAGGAATTGGCGCGCTAAATCCTCTTTGCCGACGCCGGGCATTCCTTGCCAAAGGAGCGGTAAGCCGAGCGCGCGGAATCGGGGGCTTAATCGTTCGGCGACGCGTCGCAGCAATTTGCGATTGGTAAACAAAGTCAGAATGCGCCCGCGGGTGCGTTCGGCTAAAAACAGCAAAACCTCTTCGACATAGGCCATCCAGGCTTCGGCGTCGGGGCCTGCGTAGCGATAGGGAGGTGCGTCTTCTGGGACGCAGTACAAAGCCGCGCGCGTGTCAAAAGTGGTCGGTCCAGCGTATGTTTCCACCTCACGGCCTTTGCGCTCAAGCGTGTCTTCCACAAGATGGTCGACACCGAGATAGCCGCGCATGGCTTTAAACCCGCCGCGCATTTTTGCCGTCGCACTCACCAAGACACCAGCCGACAAAGAGGGGAAGTAAACCGTGCCCAGCCACTCTTGTGGGAGCAAATATTTCAACGCCAAAAGAGGGCGACGGCGTTGCTCCCAGACCGCGTTGTAATGTAATTTTTCTGAAAAGTCGCCTTCCTCGTTTTCGCCACCCAACCATAGGTTTAGACCTTGATTCCAATGGGCGAGCCGGTCGAGTGGTTTGCGTAGAAACCAGCGCAAACGACGGGCTTGTCGTTGCGGTAAATCGCCTAATTCTTCGACCGATGTGCGTAACGATGAATCGAGTCGATCCACCGCGTCGCGCAAACTATGCAAGGCCGTCGCCAACTGCTCACCGTGGCCGGAAGTGACATATTCGTGTAGGAAAAACGCGAGCTCTTCTTTGCTGCGGTTGGCGCCGTGTTCTTCTCGATATTTCCGATACTCTTTTAAGTGGCGCGTGCACTCATAGGCGGCCGCATCTAATTCGTGCGCGGCTTTGAGCGCATTGGATGACGCGGGTCGCAAACGCTCCGGGCCATCGCCTTCGGGAAGTTGGCCGACGAGTTTGTGCAGGCGCTCAAGTGGCGCACGGTCACGACCACGGCCAATGAGCAAGGTTTGCGAGAGCTCGACGACTTCATCAAGCTCGATATCCCATGACAGAACATCCAGCGCGACCTCGTGTAGGTGATCACATTCATCAAAAAGTGCGTGCCCGAAATCATCGGGACGGTGCAGCATGTAGGCATGATTCGTAACAACCAAATGCGCTCTGGCAGCACGCAATGTGCGGATTCCTGCCCCACACCGTTTTGCAGCTTTGCCGTGACAACACCCCGGGATGGCGCGCGCCGAGGCGACCATCCGCCAAACTTCGCGTAAAACAGCAGCGGGCTGACCAAGCGGTAACCCGGGCGAGCCGTGAAAGCCATCCAAGTCGCCTGATAAATCTTCGGCGTAGAAAAGTGCGAGTCGTAACCAAGTCGCGCGCGCAATCACAGAGCCACTGCCAGCCTCAGGCGCTGTGTCCATGATGGCGCGGCCGCAGATGTAATTGGCACGGCCTTTTAGTAAAGCCACGCGCGGAATACGCTCATCGGGCAAGCCAGCATCGCGCAGTAAACGCAATGCCCGAGGGATTTCGCGGAAGTAAGCCTGCTCTTGCAAAGCGCGCGTATAGGTCGAAAGTGCCACTCGTGTTTGGGTAGCCGTCGACCATAAAAGCGACGGCGCCAAATACGACAAGGTCTTGCCCGTGCCCGTTGGCGCGTCGGCCATCAAGAAACGATTTTCTTCTAAAGCCCCCGTAACCTCAAGTGCCAAGGCTCGCTGGCCCGGGCGGTCACGCGGCTCAGCGCCTTCCGGAGCAAACGCCCGCGGCACCAAGTCGTA
The DNA here is from genome assembly GCA_964584805.1 of uncultured Planctomycetales bacterium. Lineage (GTDB taxonomy): Bacteria > Planctomycetota > UBA1135 > UBA1135 > UBA1135 > JABHIE01. The sequence continues at coordinate 13,813 of CAZPAY010000019.1, forward strand.
AAAGCTCTGCAAAATTTTGTGATCTTCGGGCGTAAGCGCAACCGCATCTTCTCGCCGCGATTCCAAGGGTGCGTGCTCGCCAAATTCAGTTTCATACTCAAGCCGAAACGCCGGGGTGGTTTCCGTCAGTGCACGCTCGGCATCCATCGGAGCTTCACTCAAATCACGCTCAAATTCACCGTCAGCCAGCGCGTTCGTGAATAAATCGTCATCATCACCTGCAGCGTATCGACTTGGCCGATCGAGCATTCGCCGCGCCAGCTCGAGCCACTCCCATGCCGCCGACTCACTTTCCTCTGTCACCGCCTGCAAATCATCAAAAGCCCGCGCAAACACCTGGCGGACGGAATCCGGCCGCGCAAAATGCTGGCGGATGAGTGCCTCGCATAGCCGGCGGATGTCGGCAGAGCGGGGACGGGCAGGCACCGCGCTGCCCAAAAAACGCGGATACAGACCGCCAAATGCTCGCTCACCGCGCCTAGGATGCAAAAACGAGGCCAGACTCTCTAAATCAAGCACTACCGGCTCATGCAGTGTCGGGCAGGCAAGGCGGAAACGCGCCAAAAACTCATTTCGGCCACCGGCTAAGACCACGGGCCGTGACTCAAGCGCGGCAAAATGCTCGGCTGTTGCCGTTTCCCAGTTGGGTAATTCAGCCAAACGCTCACCGGTCAAACCCAGAGTCGCCAGCTCACGCGAGGCAGATGAACCGGCCTCAAGATTACGGTAGGGCGCAAACCACGATGGTGTAACGACTTCGACGCGCCCCTCTGCGGCTGGAAAACCCAGCCCTTCGAGTAAAAAGATGCCGTCCTCGGCGGGGTCGGAACCGGTGGTCCAACACGCGACGAATACGGGGTCGGTGGAAGCAAGCATGGTGAGGAAACCCTAGCGCAACGGGCGTTTGTGAACTAACAGTAAAGCGTCGCTGGGCATCGGCCGACCGCTTGAATCGGTTTGCCACTCTTGCAACTCTTTGCGATAATGAGGGGCCGGGCCCACTCCCGGAATAGTGAAAATGGAAATCACCGACCTTAACATTGATGGGTATCAGAGCGTTAAGCGCTGTATCGATACTCAATCCGGCCTGCATGCAATCATTGCGGTCCACTCCACCGTCCTCGGCCCAGCTTTGGGCGGCATGCGGCTTTGGCACTACGAGTCTGAAAAAGAGGCTATGTTTGATGTCTTGCGCTTGGCAAAAGGTATGACTTACAAGGCTTCTTGCGCGGGTTTGGCGCTCGGCGGCGGCAAGTCTGTCATTTTGGGCAACCCTGCGAAGAAGACTCCTGAACTTTTCCGTGCGATGGGCGAGTTTGTTGAGAGCTTTGGTGGTTCTTACATCACAGCCGAAGATGTCAACACCAAGGTCGAAGATATGGCCGAGGTCAACAGCCGCACCGAGCATTGTGTCGGTTTGGCTGGCAAGTCGGGCAACCCATCGCCTAAGACGGCTTGGGGTTGTTTTGTTGGTTTGCGTGCCGCCCTCGAAGAGGTCTATGGCACCGATGATTTAACCGGTAAGGTTGTCGCTCTTGAGGGCGCTGGCTCTGTAGGTGCCATTTACGCCAAGTTGATGGCCGACCGTGGCGCAAAAATTATCGCTGCGGATATTCGCGAAGAGTCCGCTCGTGCGGTTGCCGAGGAGTGCGGTGGCACGGTTGTTTCTCCTAATGAAATTCGTGGTATTGACTGTGATATCTACGCACCATGCGCATTGGGTGGCTCGGTCAACAAAGAGACTATTCCTGGCTTGAAGGCTCAAATCGTTTGCGGCGCGGCGAATAACCAGTTGCTCGATTCCGACGACGGCCATGCACTGCGTGAGCGCGGCATTTTGTACGCGCCTGATTATGTGGTGAATGCTGGCGGTTTGATCAATGTTTACAACGAGCTTGTTTCTGAGGGTTACAACGAGCAAGTCGCGATGGACATGATGGAAAAGATTTACACGAACCTGAAAGAGATTTTCGCGATTTCGAAAGAGCAGGGGATTTGCACCTCTGATGCAGCGGATCGCTTTGGTGATTTGCGGATTAATGCGGCTTTGGAAGCCATGCAAGCTTAGTTTTTTCGTCCAGACCTTTGCCCGCAGGGCAATTGAAAGAGCCACAGGCTATGCCTGTGGCTCTTTATTTATGCTCAAAGCGAAAATGAAACGCCCCGAGTATCAACCCTCAACAATCACGAGTCGTAACCACAACCCCATCATCCAAAATCATCAGTGTATGCTCGGCTTGGGAGATACGCACACTTGGGTCAGGGTCAACCAGCGGCGGAAAATCAATCAGGCAGCCAATGCGCTGTAGGCGTAATAAGGTCGACTCAACGGCGTTGGCGGGCAAATCGCCGAATGTCCTGCGCGCGAAGGGAAGCCCCTTCATTTTTTCGATAACATCCCAAACGCGCTCGTCGATGTTTTTGAATTTATGCGGGCTTCGCACGAGTGCAAAAATTTCGGCTTTGCCTTGCTCGTAGACCTGACCGCGGCCGTCGGTTGCAAAGGGCTCGATGGCAATCACCATGCCGGCCTCAAGAGTGGCGCGGCCTTCGCGATCAGGGGTGGCGGGGATTTGCGGTGCAGTATGCACGAGCCAGCGACCGACGCCGTGGCCGGTTAAGTTGTAGACGGGCTTGAGGCCGTGTGCGGTGATGGCATTCTCGATGGCCACGCTTAATTCGCGGATTTGCACACCTGGGCCCGCAACGGCAATTGCAGCTGCGAGGGCATCTTGGCTGGCTTGCACCAATTTCTTGCCGTGTGGAGTTTCACCGAGATAAACAGTGGCCGCGTTATCGGCGACCCAGCCATCGACCTCGACCCCGATGTCGATTTTTACTAAATCTTCTGGCTCGTAGACCATGGGGTCGGCGGGTCGCGAGCAATAATGTGCGGCAATTTGGTTGCGGCTTGTTTGCGCAGGGAAGGCTGGGGAGCCGCCTTGGTCACGAATAAAGGTTTCGACCTCAAGCAAAACAGCCTCAAGTCGTGCACCAGGCTTGATGAGCGATACGCCTAACTCTCTTGCAGCACCGGCGATACGGCCAGATTCACGGAAGCCAGTGATAGCTTCGTCCGTTACGGCGGGGCGGGGGAAATCTTTCACAACTGTTATGGGGTGTCGAGATCGTCATGGGGCGGAAAGCCCCTAAGCCGATTGGCTTTCTTTAGGGCGGGAAAGCCTTAAGTTCCGCCACAGCATAGCCGAAAGATGTTTGACCACAAAGGTCTCTGAAACCATGACACAAGTCCAAACCGGCACCCACATCGCTCAATACGAGATCCTCGACTTCCTAGGTCGGGGCGCTTTCGCGCAAGTTTTTCTCGCTCAAGATGCTCAAGGCAATCGTTTCGCCATTAAGGTGGGCGAAGCTGGCGGCGGCGGCTCCTATGTGCCGCGATTCCGCGAGGTCACATCCGAGCGCAACCCGTCCGGTTTGAGCCCTGACGAAGCACCTGCTGAGGCGCTTTTTCTCGATCCCGCCAAAGGCCCGCAGGCTGAAGCTCTCGACTCAAGCGAAGTCGACGCACTCTTGTTGAAAGAGGCTGAGCTTTTGGCTCGCGCAAAAGGCCGTGGCGTCCCGATGTTGCATGAGATTGTGCAGCACGAAGGCCGCCCTGCGATTGTCATGGATTACATTGAGGGCACGACCCTGCGAGAGCGCATCCGCAGCCTCGAAGGCATCAAACTGGGTTGGATTGCTGAAGTTTGCACCACGCTTGAGCGCCTTGAGCGCATGGGTTGGGATTGCCACGGTGATGTAAAGCCTGAAAACATTTTGATTACCGACGACGAGGAAGTCGTCCTAATCGACCCCATGGCGGGCTCCGGTCGCGAAGACGAGATTCTTGCGACTCCTTGGTACAACCCGTTTTTGCGCCGCGATCAAAAGGGCGACGCGCAGAGTGTGGCCATCATGCTTTACGAATTGCTTTGCGGCTGCCTGCCTTTCGATCACGCGCCTTATCGCTACGCGCATCTTGGTGATTCAGCCGCCGTTTCTAAGGACGACCGCGATTTGGCTTTGAGCTTGTACTTGAGCTACCCGCAACCGCGTGAGCTGAACGAGCACGCACCACGGTCTTTGGAGCGTGTGATTTATCGCGCTCTTTGTGACGAAGGCTACGGTTTGAGCAATCTGCGCTGCGATTTGGAAGACTTCTTATTGAAGCTCCATTAGGTCGGAGCGGCTAGAATGCCGCCCCATGACCACGCAAACCCGCCTGTTACAACTGGGGCATAGCCCCGATCCCGATGACGCCTTCATGCACTGGGCGTTGGCCAAAGATATGCTCGAAACGGGCGATCTGCGCTTTGAGCACAAGCTCGAAGATATCGAGTCGCTCAACAAGCGCGCGACCCGCGGTGATTATGAAATCACGGCCGTCTCGATTCATGGCTATTGCTATGTCGCCGATAAGTACGCTTTGCTGAATCACGGCGCATCTATGGGTGAGGGCTACGGCCCGCGCATCGTGGCTCGCAGCGAGATGAATCTTGATGAGTTGCAAAAAGGCAAGGGCAAGCGCTTGGCCATCCCAGGCGAGTGGACTTCGGCACACTTGGCTTGTCAGATGCGCCTCGGCGAATATGACTACGGGCTTGTTGAATTTGACCAAATCCCTGAGGCTGTAGCCAAAGGCGAATACGACGCTGGTTTGCTGATTCACGAAGGCCAACTCACTTACGAAGAAGACGGCCTCGTGCTGCTCGACGATCTTGGCGTTTGGTGGGGCAACGAGACCGGTGGTCTGCCTCTGCCGCTTGGTGGCAATACCGTCCGCCGTGACTTGGCTGATTTGATTCCCGAGGTTTCGCGTTTGCTCAAAGAGAGTATTCAAACGGGTCTCGACAACCGCCAAGAGGCCGTCGCCTATGCGCTCGGTTTCGGCCGCGGGCTTGATTTGGCGCAGGCAGACGAATTTATCGCGATGTATGTGAATGACCGCACGATTGACTACGGCGATGACGGCCGCGAGTCGATGCGTTTGTTCCTGCAGCGAGCCGTCGACGCAGGGATGATTCCTGAGATGCCGCCGCTGGATTTCATTCGCTAGGTTTAACGGAGCCGCGCTTGCGGCACGCAAACGCTTTTTTACATGGGCTACCGTTTATTCGGTGGCCCATGTTCATTTTCAGGGACGGGGTTGCCCATCAAGCGACGATGCTCACGGTAGATGCATGGCCCCATGACTACATCGAGCCCTGCGGCTCGCGCAGTTTCGGCGGCATCGGGGTTTTCGGTGCCGGGTTGCATCCAGATTGCGGCTGCTTGTGCGGCGATTGCCGCGTCTACAATGCCTGGCACTTGTGGTGGTGCGCGAAACACATCAACCACATCTGGGCTGGCGGGGCAGGCGGCAAGAGATGCGTATACTTCAAACGCCGAAGTGCTTTCAGCTACAGGGTTTACGCGCCAAACGGTAAACCCAGCTTGCTCTAGGTAATCTGCAATCCAATGACTTGGTCTTGCCGGTTTCGTCGACCACCCAACCACAGCAATCGTTTTCATCGCCAGCAAAACCGAGTCGATTTCAGGAAAAGAGGCATCTTTTTCACTCATACGCCCATCATAAGTCATTTTCTGGAAGATTTTTACGCTTTGGGCGTTTGTTTCGGGGTATTCCTGCCGATGAGAAGTAGGGGTTTCCACCCCGCGGTTCACGCATGTCCTCACCACCCATCCTGCACGTAATCATCTCGGAAGATTTCTTCCAAGAGCGCGTGGTCGATACGGCCCGAGCGCTTGATGAGATTCCGCAAGTCGCAGACTTTGACGGTGATGTGCTGGCCGCGGTGTTCGCGGAGCCAGGGCTAGGCATGGTGCTTGATCTCGAAGATGAGCGTTTTGATGCTATCAAGGTCCTGGGCAGGATTGTGGCCGACAAAACGCTATCTACCTTGCCATTGCTGACGTTTTGCTCGGTAGAGTGTGAAGAATTACTTGAAAAAGCGGCCGAATTAGGCGTTGCCGTCACTGCGCGCTCCACATTTGCGAGCAATATCGTGGGATTGATTAAGGCTCTGACCGAGTCAGAAGACGCAGCCTAGACAGTTTTCCCTTTTTTGGGTAGAATGCTCGACCGTTTTGGGGGAGCAAAACCTAAAAGGCGTGGCATTTTGCCGTTCCGTCCCTCCAAATTAGACTCAAAGAACGAAATCATGGGCGAGGTCAAGCTCTACATTAAAAAAGGCTGTAAAACCAGCGAAAAGGCGGTCAAGTATCTCACCAAGAAAAAGGTCGAGTTCGAAGCTGTCGACATCCTAGTCACTCCACCGGCTAAAAAGTTGCTCGAGAAAGCTGTTGACGCGCAAGATCCAAAAAGCGCATTCAACCAGCGTGCTAAGAGCTACAAAGACAACAAGGTCGCGAGCCAGACTTTCAAGACCAAAAAAGAAGTCGTTGACTTGTTGCGCGAGCATCCCGACATGATCCGTCGCCCTTTGCTGGCGCGTGGCGAAAAGGCCATCTTGGGTTTTGATGAGGCGGATTACGCCACATTCCTGCGTTAATTCCGCAGCCATTAAGAAACCGCTGGCGAGCTTTATGCTCACCAGCGGTTTTCGCTTTTGCGCCTGTTAGGCCTCTAGCTCGAGCTCTTCTTGGACCTGAACATGCGCGACTTCGTGAATATTAAATTCCATCGAAAACTCGCGGGGCATATCAATGATGCGGCCTAAGCCCTTGCGAGCGGCATAGGTGACATAGCCAGATTCTTCGCGACCGTCTTTAAAGCGGAGATCAAGGATGACTTTTGTGCACTGGTCAGTTAGGAATTTGGCAATCTCTTCGACGGCCATGAGCTCGGGCTCAGATGCTCTGCGTACCATAATTTATGGGGGGCTTGTAGGTGGTGGAGGTTAGAGAGAAGCGGCGGGCGTGCATGCACGCAACGCGCCAGAGCGAATCAGCAAGGTTGACCAAGTTTCAAAGGGGCAGTCATCGGTGGCGGCGAGGTTCTCTAATTCATCAAGAGAAACAAAATCGCCGGCCATGGCCGATGTCTCGCGCACGGAAACATCAAAGTCACTTGCATCGAGTTTGTAGACCAGCCCAACATGCACGGCGCCGACCTCGGTCGTGTCGTCGTTTAGAAGGCCAATCGGGGTGAGGGGCAAATCGCCATCGGGCAAGACGAGCTCTTCGTGAAGCTCGCGCAAACATGCGGCGGGGAAAACATCAGGAGCGTCGCAAGGGTTGATGTGGCCACCCACACCAATCGAGCGCTTGCCGTGGAGACGCTTTTCACCTTGGGTAGAAAGGCGTGTCAAAGTCAAAACCGTGTCGCCTTTGCAAACAGCAACATAAGGGATGACCTGCTTGAGCTCGGGTTGCGTCTCAGCGTAGCGGCGCTCAACGAAGAAGCCAGAATCGCGGCCCGTGGCCAAGAAACGACCCTCAAGCTCATCAGCTGGAAGGGCCAATAAACCGTGTGGTGTGCTTTTCGCGAACAGGTCGCAACGAGGGACTACCCAGACAAACTCCATGCACCCGTTTTAGCAGGGAATCGCCTATTCGCAAGCATTTCCCGCAAGTTGTTGTGAATTTGTGGAAAACTCATACTAGATGCTGTGGCACCACATATTGTGGTGTGCGGATGCCGTCCGCAAGCACAAGACGCGCCTAGCCGGTTGAGTGAGCGCGTGGGTTGGGAAGTGGAGCACTGCCCTGTAAGCCGGATCCTGTACTCGCAAGCGAGCAGCAGTCATTTATCTGGAGCGACCGTTGCCAGCCGCCTCGAACGCCCTACCCGGAGGTTCAACAGCGCGGACCACGCCTACCCTCCCTATTTGGACTTTCTCCCCGAAGGGTTTACCGTGCCACGTTTGTCGCCAAACGCGCGGTGAGCTCTTACCTCGCCATTTCACCCTTACCGGCGACCGAAGTCGCTTAGGCGGTATCTTTCTGTTGCACTTTCCCTAAGGTTTCCCTCGGTGGCCGTTAGCCACTTCGGTGCCCTGTGGAGCCCGGACTTTCCTCGACAGAGCAAGTCTGCCGCGACTGCCCAGGCAGTACTCCGAGGGCAATTGTAGCGGTGCCGTGTTTCGCCGCTGGGGACGGCGCTCACTTGTCTTAGCGTCGGTCGCCAGTCACCAGCCACTCGCGCAGGATGACGACGGCGGCAGTTGAGTCGACGAGTTGCTTTCGCTTTTTGGCGGACTTCATCCCGCCTTCGCGCAGGAGGGTGTGCGCTTCTTTGGAAGTGTGGCGCTCATCAATCTCGACAATGCGCTCGTCGTCACGCATTTGTTTTTTTAACTCAGCCAAAAAGAGCCGCGTTTTGGCCGCTTGCTGACCCTCGCTTCCGTCGGGCATGAAGGGCATGCCGACGACTAAAACTTTGGCACCATATTCGCGGGCGGTCGCGATGGATTTTGTCGCGACTTCGATGACATCGCGTGAAACGATTGCGGCGAGCGGTTGAGCGGCAATACCCATGGCGTCGCAAATCGCCAAACCGGTGCGTTTGCCCCCGTAATCAATCGCTAGAGCGCATTTAGACATAAAGTGAACCCGTCGAGTCGCGTGTGAGCAAAGCGTTAGAGCAGCTCGTCGCGGCCGGCATCGTGCAGACGATTCACGATGGCTTTGACATCTTCGGACTTGTCGCGATGTGCCACAAGGATGGCATCTTTCGTGTGCACGACCACGACATCATCAAGCCCCAAGACCGCAATGGTTTGCTCGGTGGAGGAATAGGCCAGCGTGCCTTTTGCATTTTCAGTGAGTAGCTCACCGCCACCAGGGAAAATGGCGACATCATCGCCACTTGCCTCAGCCATCTCATCGTAGAGAGCCTTCCATGAACCGACATCGCTCCAGTCATAAGGAGCGACCATCACTTGAACATTGTCGACCTTTTCCATGATGCCAATGTCAACGGGCTCAGCGGGAAGAGTGGGGTAAACCTCGTTTAGAGTGGCTTCAAAAGCATCGGTGCCAGCCGCATTCTGGATGCGGTCAAGCCCTTCGATAAGCGCGGGCATATGCGTCGCCATCGCGCTCAGAATGGTTTTGGCGGTCCAGATGAAAATGCCGGCGTTCCAGAGGTACATGCCCTCATTGACGAAGCTTAGCGCCGTCGTTTCATTTGGTTTTTCAGTGAATTGATCGACGGCAAAACAATCGATGCCTTCAAAGGAGCCAGCCTTGCCGGCGCGGCGGATGTAGCCGTAACCCGTTGCAGGGTAAGTCGGCTTGATGCCATAAGTCACAAATGTGCCCGGCGTGGCTGCGGCTTGCGCGCCGGCGAGTAGACTGCGTTGAAACTCTTCTTTTGGACCAATCACATGATCTGCGGGCAAAACGGCCATCGTCGCCTCGGGATCAACGGCGTGCAAAGCCGCAGCCGCTAGGCCGACGCATGCAGATGTGTTGCGCGCACAAGGCTCAACCAGAATATTTTCAGCTGGCAAGTTAGGGCAAACACGGCGGACGCCTTCCACCTGAGGAGCCGTTGTAACCACCCAAGTGCGCTCGGCAGGAATCAACGGGTCAAGTCGCGCAACCGTTTCGGTCAACATGGGGTCGCCACCCATGATGGGGAGCAACTGTTTCGGACGGGTGCCTCGGCTCTCAGGCCAAAAACGAGTGCCGGAACCTCCGGCCATGATGACAGCGTGCAACATAGCTTTAGTTTAGGAAAACGGCGGGCGCGAACCTAGCGATTCACGATGCGGAATGCGCGATGCTGAGACTTAGCGGTTCACCGGAATTGCCGGCGATAAGAGGCCGTCCGGCTCGGTAACGGTGGGGAGCCAGAGGGGAAATGGGCCAGTCGGCAGGTCACCAGCAAACAGTTTTCGGATGCCGCGAAGGGAAATGATGGGGCGCTCGGCTGGCCCTGAAATGTCTTGCTCAACAAACCAATCGAGGAAATGCGAAATGCCGGGCAAACGGCCGAGGAAAGAAAGCGTGCGGATCGTGGCTTTAAGTTGAAGTGTAGTGTCGGCTGCGACCCATCCCTTGCCCGTGACTTCGAGAAGTGGATGCTCGAGTTGCAGTTTGTGGACGCGAGTTCCGCCCCGCCCGTTTGTTGAAAAAACAAACTCACCTGTTTGGAAAACCGGCGGGTCAATTCCGGCGGCGCGGAAAACTGCAGACAGGACCGGAACTGTGCCAAGGGAGCCGTTTTTGATTTTTGCCCAGCCATCGCCCGCTAAGGTGAGAGGGTTGGGGGTTGGGCCACTGAGATTCACAAAGCCACTAACCGCGCCGCTCAAGGCACCCGGAAGATTGAGCTGCTCTTGCAGAGAGGTTAATTGCAAGTCATCGGCGTAAAGTTTTGCGGCGACGGGCGTGCCAGGCTCGAAGGCAACTTGAATAAAGCCGGGCGACTCCATGTAGCTAGTGTAGATCTCCCCATCAAGGAGAGAGGCCTCGAAATCAACAACAGAAGCGCCTTTCGGCGTCAAAGTGATGCCCGCGATGGCGTCGCGCACGGGGATGCCGCTGATGGAGGCCGACCCCTTTGTCGCCTGAATTTGGATGATGTCAGTATCGTTACCCGCCCATTGGAATTTTTGGATGCTCAGATCGGCTTGACCCTGGCGGATTCCGGGGCCGGCTGTCAAAGCGAAGTTGCGCAACTCAAGAGAGCCATCAGCAGAAAGTGCAGGGAATGCGTTTTTCTTAAGGGTCAGATTAATGCGTAAATCTCTCGGGCGCACCCAAGCCGAAAGGCCGAGGTCGCGGATAGCGTTGGCTGGCCCATCACCGAAAAAAGCCACGCTTTCTGGATGAATAGCAATACCCGTATGAGATTCCCATTGCGTCGTAATCGCCAGGGAGCCGTCTTCTAGGGCCTCTAAATTGAAATCGCGCGCGGTTGCAATCCCCCAAAGTGAATGCAACTCAAGCTCGCCTGCGGTGAGGTGAGGCGGCGAAAGGCGGTGTAATTTCCAGTCGCCTTGGACGGTTAGGGCAGGCAGTGCATTGGCCAGCAAAAGATCTTCCCGTGTTTTAATATTGAAAGGGCGAAGTTTGAAGTTTGCTTGAAGAGTCTCAGGCGCAGTAAGTGGGATAAAAGCTTGAGCATCGAGGCGAGCTGAACATTGATAAATATCGAGGGCGTTAACGCCAAGCTGCGATGACCATTGACCGATTAGGTCAGGTTCAAGAATGCAGCCACGCGTTGTGATAAGCAATTCTTGTTGAGGCGTAAGCGTCGTGGCGAATTGCCCCTTGCAACTTAGAGCAGTCGCGAGTGGAAGTGTGAGCTGCAATGCATCAACTGGGCCATTGATGAAAAAGTCTCCGGTGATATTTGAAGCGGAGAGTTGATTCGGAAGATTGCTCGCTAAACCATCGTGAAATTGATGGTGCAATTGAATCTGTGGAACAAAGCCATCAAGTAATGCAGAAAGTTGAGTGCGTGTTTTCGCCGTGTAATCCGGGGTGATGTCGGGCAGCTTGAGTTGAGGTAAAAGCTTGCCGAGTTGCGAATAACTTGGTTGCAAATCTGTGCCTGAAATTTGCAAGCTGACGAGTGGCGTGGAAGCAACACCTTGGCGCCTATGAACAAATCCGTGCGCAGTAGATTGCCCGCCATAGAGGCCTGCGTTGCCCGAAAAACGAATATGATTCGGCTGGAGGCTAAGCCGGCCGCTAGAAACAGGAATTGGTGGCAACAACAAACCCGGAATGCTGGGCTGTAATGAAATGTCTCGGCCGATTAAGTCGAGATAAAGCACCGGTTTGACCCCAGGGGTGCCAGCAATACGCAACTGGGCATCGGCGACACCTTGTTGCGCTAACCCGAGTTGCTCCACAATCGGCGTCACATCGGGGATGCCCTCAAGTGCAGTGAAAACTTCTTGGTCAATCGGAGCATCATCAACCTGGATTTGAATGTCAATGTCTAAGCCTTGCGGGTCAAAATGCAGATGCCCAGCTGCTGCAATATCAGCCTTGTTTGCAGAACTGTCGGCGAGAAAAACCAAGTGGCGATTCGAAAAAGTCGCAATGCCTTCCAAGTCGTCTGCAGGGTAAGGGAAGGCCGCTCGTGTGCCTGCGGCAGTGGGAAGCCCCTGATAGGTGACGCCTAAATCATCAAAGGATGCGGCAACAGCCCACTTGAAGTCGTTTGCAGTCTCGTTTGTTGCCGCCGCAGGAATTGCATAATCAAAAGAAAACTGTGCACTTGGCGCACCGCGCAAATTCAGCGCATCAAGAATCGGAATAGCATTAGGGACGAGCTGGCGTAACCGATCGATCGCAGCGCCGCTTGGATTGATTCCGTTGCTCGTGCCGCGCGAACGCAAATGCCAAGCGTTGGATGTCGCACTGAGTTGAGTTTGCGAAGTAAGGTTAATATCGTGCGTTTGCGCATCAAGATTGACTGTTACGCCTGTATGTGTGTCACCTTGAATGGAGAGCTGTACTTTTGCCTCAATTGCTGCTTTCTCTGGTAGCGACCAACGCAAATTAGCGGAGGCATTTTGAATATTGAGCTTCGCGGCCGGCAGTGCTTGCAATTGTGCGAGAAGAGCACCAAAGTCGGGTACATTGGCGTCGGGGTCTGGTGCAGGAAGTTTGCTTAAGTCAAGATTGACTGCGAAATCAATCGCATCAACCTTCTCGAGAAAAATCGCGGGCCTTGAAAAAATGGGAATGGCAAAAGTTGTCGAGGCAGATTGCAAGGACAAGAGTTCTGTATCACTTTGCCTTACGGACAAGCCACGAATGGCAACCTCTCCACGGCCCCAGACGAGGTGCGCCTCGTCAACTTGATACTGCAATGGCGCATCTCCCAAATCTGCAACCTGCATTTCCCCTTGCAGGAGGGAGGTTGGAAGGGGCAATTCAAGCCCCGCACTAATCCAAATCGCTCCGCTAGTTATCAGCGAGATAGCGACGCGGCGAGAAGGCAGATTCATGATTGGCTGTGCCGCGCAAGTGAACTTTCGCGCCAAATTCGGCGTACTCGCGCACCGATAGAACAAGTGATTTCATAAGGAATCGTGCCGGCCGCCTCAGCCACTTCAGCAACCGAAAGAGTCTCTGCGCCATCTCGCCCGATGAGAGTTACGCGCTCGCCAATGTCGATGCCAGGCACATGCCCAATATCGACCGTGCAGTAATCCATCGAAATTGCACCCACGATTGGGCACCGCCGCCCGCGAATGAATACCGCACCACGGCCTTGTGAGCCGAGACGGTAGGGCACACCATCGTTATAGCCGATGGGTAGAGTTGCGATCCGAGTGGGGCGGTGGCTCACCCAACGCCCGCCGTAACCAACTGGCGCCCCGGCCGGCAAGTCTTTCAGGAAAACGACTTGAGTGTGAAGTGATAAAACAGGTCGCAAGTTGTGCTCGGCTGAAATAGCGTCTGGCAAAACGCCAAACAGTGCGATTCCGGGGCGGACGGCATCACCTAGAGGCTGCATGTCAGTAAACAAGGCCGCTGAATTTGCGCAATGTGTCATCGGCACGGAAATGCCAGATGCGCGCAGTTCGGTTAATGCCGACTGAAACAGAGCATGGTGTTCATCCGTGTCGGGGTTGAGGCAACCCTCTGGCGCGGGAAAATGGGTCATCACACCGCGTAATTCAAGCGCTGGCTCATCGCGCAAAACTTGAGCAACACGCAGGGCGGCTTCTGGACGCACGCCGAGTCGCCCCATTCCACAATCGATCTTCAGATGTACGCCGAGCCGGCCACCATGCTTTGCGACGAGCTGACCGAGTGAATGGGCGCGTGCTTCTGAATGGATACCAACCTCAATATGATGCCGCAAAAGAAGTGCAACCTCAGCGTCAATCACGGTTCCCAGTACAAGCAACGGTGTGGTGATGCCAGCCTCGCGCAATTCGAGCGCTTCATGACTGTCGCCGACTCCAATTCGATGGACACCCTCATCCGCGCATATATGAGCCATGCGAATTGCACCATGGCCGTATGCGTTGGCTTTCAAGACAGGCCAAACTTCAGCCGCACCCGCTCTTTGGCGTGCGATGCATAGGTTGTGGCGGAAAGCCGTCAGGTCGATTTCCGCCCAGGCGCGGTGGTCACGGGTCACGCTATAAGGTTAACAATTAACGGCGACCTAGGCCAAGCAAACCCTCTGCCTTAAGGCTGGCGAGTGCACTTTCTTGGATGGGCTTGGGGTTAATCATGCGGGCTTCTAGACCCTCAAGGATGTGCACATGCCAATCGTCCTCGCATATATCGCTTGGTGGGGTTAGTTTCCATTTTTTAACAGCATCAAAAAGGGCAGTGCGGCTGGAATGTTGTTGGAGCAAAGCGCGCATTTTTTCTAAATCGTTGTCGACCATAACCCATGCCATATTGAGAGTGTCTGAAACATTTTCGTCATAGCCCTTGGGCAGGGGCGATTCTGGATCGAGGAATTTTGTCGCGACCAAATCAATAAGTGTTTGATACTCTCGCCAATGCTTATAGTCGTCTTCGATGCGTGAATAGACACGGCTTTGTGAGGAAGTTGAGAGTGGGGAAACAAATTGGGTCGTGTTTCCAATCAAGTGGCACCATGCAATCGCTTCGCAATCGCTAATGCCAAACGATGCACCACTTGCCCAAACATCGTGCAATCGGATGCCCTCATAGATGTGGCCATCACGATCACGATAAACATGAGCAAAGTAATTCGCACTCTTTTCAAAGAGACGACTCCAATCTAGGGCGCCTTTTGTAAGAGTTTTCCAATATTTTTTTCTTGGTAAATGCCCCTTTAAAAGGCCAAGGATGGCCGCCGTCGGCGGGGTTCTATGTGTTGGCTCGAGAAGCTTGTGTTGCGCAAAGGACCACTGCCAATCTTGCTCATATGGTGCTGGAATGTTTTTCCCGTAGACTTTGCGAGCAATCGATTTCCAACGGGAGCTGCTACGCTTGACTCGCTTTGTTTTTAGGTTTAGCGCCGGCGCATACTTGCTTGGCTCAAAGGCCAAATATGGGCTCCAACTTGCCATTTCAACGCTATTTTGAAAAGTTACAAGTTGCTTTAGGCGGGCAGGGAAAGGGTGCTCGATTTGAGACAAGTCGTCGAGAATCCAGTAGAGCGTTTCTTCTTGTTCATCGATGTTCATCTCTTCTAAACGCTCAAGGGCGATGGCCTCATCTGTGCCAGGGAGGGGCGTATCTAGCACCACATCTTGAGGTGGGAAACAAAGGAAGAGCGCGGTAAGCAACATCTGCAAAGGATACGCAATCTGCGAATAAACGCGAAATTCAGCATTTAATCTTTGACTTTGCCTAGTCCAATTACGCACAATCTGCCCACCAAAGGCGGAATACCCCGCCGAAACCATACATTAACCCTCATTCTGAATAGGTCATCATGGCTCCAAAGAAGAAAGCTACTAAAAAGGCTGCCCCTAAGAAGGCTGCAAAGAAAGCCCCTAAGAAGGCTGCAAAGAAAGCCCCTAAGAAGGCTGCAAAGAAAGCCCCTAAGAAGGCTGCCAAGAAGTCAACCAAGCGCACCGCTAAGAAAGTTGTCGACATGATCATCTCTAAGACACGCACTAAGAAAGCTGTCATGGAATGCAATGTCTCTTCTGACTTCTATGGCGCTCTTAACGAGTATGTTGTCTCAGCTATCACAGCTGCAGAGAGCCGCGCCAAGTCAAACGGTCGCAAAACTTTGCGTCCACAAGACCTGTAAATCGGTTTTTGTTTTTCGCTCTGCATGTTTAAGCGTGCAGAGCGTTTTTTTATGAAATTGTGCTTGCTAAGCGTTAAGCCTTAGCTTGGGGGCGAAAGGCAGCGGCGCGCAAATAGAGAGGGGTCGCAGCGCTGAATGTATCAAGCCCCTCGCCAGAAAGAGAGGCTTCGGACAAAAGCGCCAAATCGATGATTTGAGCAGCATTTGGGTGGGTTGAGGCATTTAGGCAAACCCGCGTTTTAGCGAAAAGCTCTGGGTCTGAAAAGAGAGTTAAATCACCGAAGAAACTTTCACCACTCGGGACGACTTGATCGCAATCACTCTGCGGCAAGATTTTGGGTGCGCTGACAACTTGAATGCTGTCTTCCATGCGTTGATAAACTGCGTGGTATATTTCTTTGCGGTAGGCGTCTAAAACAAAATGGACCTTTGCACCAATGGGTGCCTCAAGCATCTTTGCCTGAAAGCCAACCACGCCAGCACATGGTATGTCTAGTGCAAAACTTAAAGTGCGTGCCGCCGAACAAGCAATGCGTAAGCCTGTATAGGAACCAGGGCCAACACCAACCAATACGGCAGTCAATTGTTGTTGAGTGATTCCCGCTTCTTTTAAAAGTAAATCAATCTCAGGTAAAAGAGTGACCCCGCGTTGCCCCGAGAAGAATCGCATAGCGGTTTTGCGATTGACGGATCCATCGTTAAAGCGAATCGCCACACTGGCCTCGCGGCCTGACTGTTCGATGGCGAGGAGCGCGTTCACCGCTATGCGAGAATGCCGTCATTGCGAGCGGCGGATTCAAGGACATCGAGGGCCTTTGTGACATCTTGTTGCGTCTCAGCCTCAACCATGAGTCGGAGAAGAAGTTCTGTACCAGAAAACCGCACTACGGTGCGTCCTCGGCCTAGCAGGTCGGCATCAATCTTTGCGCAAGCTTCAGAAAGTGCGGGCAGCTCTTCGAGTGGGGCGCGTCGCGTCGCAGGCAGATTGCGTAACTCTTGAGGGAAGTCAGCGTAGCCTTTTGCAAAATCGCTTGGATCAAGACCTGCTTCACAAATGGCCTGAGCTACTTTTAGGAAAGTATAAATCCCATCGCCTCGGAAGCCGTGTTCAGTGCCAAATAGAATGTGGCCTGACTTTTCGCCACCCAAATTACCACCAGAAGCGCGCATACTCGCTGAAACATAGCGGTCGCCAACTTGAGTGCGGTGAAGTTGGACGCCACATTCGGCAAACCACTTCTCCAGAGCTAGGTTGCTCATGACTGTGGCGGTTACTCGATCGCCAGCGAGAGCGCGTGCTTGGCTCAAGAGGCGTCCAAGACCTGCAAGGATGGCGTCGCCATCAAGGATTCGGCCTGTGCCGTCGACAAGAATGCCTCGGTCTGCATCACCGTCGAGTGAGACTCCGAGTACACATTCAAGCTCTCGTGCAGCATCAGCAGCGACCTGTGCGTGCAAGGCGCCACAGGCGGCGTTTATGTTTTCGCCATCAGGCTTGTCATTTGTAATGACAGGCTCAGCAGAAAACGCATTTAAGATTCTGCCAGCGATTTGGGATGCCGCACCATTTGCGCAATCAATCAAAACGCGCCAGCCACTTAAATCAAGATGGGGGAAAGCATCAGACCTCAGCCAGCCGATGTAGTCGGCGACCAAATCTTTTGCTCGGCGAATTTCGCCAAGTGGGCTGTGCAGGGTTAACTCGTCTTTGCTTAGAAGATCAGCTTCAAGCTCCAATTCGGCGTTGTCGCTTAGCTTGCTTCCGTCGGCGTTGAGTAATTTTACGCCATTGTCGTGAGCAGGATTATGCGAAGCTGAAACCACAATGCCGGCAGAGTAATCACCATGAGCCGTGATAAATGCAATGCATGGTGTTGTCGCTAGCCCGAGTACATCAACTTGCACGCCTGCGCGCGCTAGCCCCTCAGCAAGGGCGGCTGCGAATGGCTCGCCGCTCTCGCGCCCATCGTGGCCAATAACGACTTGTGGCTGGGCAGAGTTGCCTGATTGGGTACTCGCTCGCACCCTTAAACCCAGGACATGTCCAAGCCGCGTGAGAAGCTCAGGTTGAAGCGGGTATTCGCCGGCGCGGCCGCGAATCCCATCCGTACCAAAAAGTTGACGAGTCACTTTACTTTTCTATTTTTTTCACGGACATGTAGCCCGCGCTTTCTAACTCAGGTTGAACCGACAGGCCGGCTATCAATTCTTGTTTTTGTTCCTCGGATGTAATATCGACTAGAGCCCACTCAATCGGGACTTCATAACCATCGGGCGCATCATCGGGGATGCGGTCAAGGTGAACAAAGAGCATGATGTGCTTACGAACCCACTGCTCGGCAAAATGTGAACTGGGCATAGCGCTATTGCTCAATGTTGCGACCCAAGAACTTGAAGACATGGTATTTAGCGTCAGGTGAGCAGGTAGAGCATGCCCGGTGTAGGACAAATCGTCAGCATTTGGAATCCAAGTAACCTCCGGGAGCTTAATCAGGCTGATGGGGATTGTCACGCCAATGAAGTCGGGCCTCATCTGCAGGCCAGCGTCGAGGGCTTGTTGGCTTAGGCTGAGTTCGAGTCGCAAATCATCACGCTGGCTGGGTAAGACCTTTGCCGTGCGCAGAAGTGCGTAGTCGAATGGTTCGCCGGCTTCGGCACGCTGTATGGCAGCCTGCAATTCCTTGACTTCGCGTGCAGGGCCAGAGAGATTGACCTGGTCCGTGGTGAAAGTCGACTGCAAAACTTGCGAGTGGTAGCCTTTTGCAGGTTGCCCCTTGGTTTGAAGAAATAATGGTGAGAGGGAAACATCAACCTCTTTGCGACGCTCAAAATGCAAGGCCTGCAGGGGTTGCAGTACCTCATTTAGGTTGCTGAGGTAAGTCTTGGCCTCGGCCTCCCGTGCCCAATTTAGGTTGTCGAGAGAAAACGGAATAGGGTGGTTGTCGATGTCATCTGCCACTTGGAAGGCGGTTCGATAACTTGCGCGGCAAGGGATTGCAAAAAACTGCTGGAGGCTAGCGAGGGGGCCCTCGAAGGTGAGCCCGATAGATTCGCCAACAGCGGGTTGGACGAGCATCCAGCCGTCTGGGACAGTGATTTGAAGAGTATGCTGACCGCTACTGATTGTTTGCTCGGTGGTCGTGACTACAAATTGTCGCGTTTGGGTATCCGACACATTTTGATTAACCCAAAACCAAAGTGCGACGGCGAAAAAAAGTGCCATAAGCTTGCGCCGCCAGTCGTTGGCAAAGAAGAGTGTGAATCTGCTCATTTGGAATCGCCTCCGATAGTCGTATCGCTTGAGGCGAGCTCTTCTTCCTCTTGTTTCGGCGGCTCAGTGTTGAGTGCAGAATAAAGCGCGGCCTCAAGTTGATCGAGCGGGATGCCCTTTTGAATCTCGCCGTTTGCCGTAAGTGAAATCTCGCCGGTTTCTTCGGATACAACGAGTGTTACCGCATCACTTTCCTCGGTCACACCGATTGCGGCGCGGTGGCGTGTACCTAGGCTGCGCTGAATATCAGGGTTGTTGGACAGGGGGAGAAGCACAGATGCGGCCACAATGTTTTGGCTGCGAATCACGACAGCCCCATCATGAAGGGGCGCGCTCGGAAAAAAGATGCTCTCAAGAAGAATCGCAGAGACAGGTGCTTCAATAGAAACGGCCCCTTGGCAAAGGCCGGCGAGAGAATCGCGGCGTTCGAAAGTAATGATCGCACCCGTGCGTGTCTTAGACATGCGTTTGGCGGCTGCGACGACAGGCCCGAGCGCCTCGCCGGAAACGCGTTGGCGACTTCGGAATAGGCGAAAGCCGCTGCCGCGGCCAAACCTAGAAACGCCTTGCCGGAGTTCGGGCTGGAAAAGGATCGCAACTAAAATCACCAAATATGGAGTGACTTTAGAAAGGATGTCAGCCAGCACGGGGACGCCAGGCCAGCGTGCCAGCAAACTGATCAAGATGGCAATGAAAATGCCAAATGAGAACATCCCGCGTAAAACACCGCCACCGCGCGTGCTGCGCAAGAAACGAAGAATCGCATAAATCGCGATGGTCAGCAAAATGATCTCGAGGATCATAGAAACTTGCGGGCGACCAAATGTGAAAGGCATGATGGATGGGGCGGTAGGGGTGGCGGAACTACTCTAGATTAGTGGAAGTGCAGCCCCAGGCAACCTTTGCAGCACCCCATATTTTATTGCCGGTGTGCAGGCGGACGACATCCACGCCAGCGGATGCGCAAAGTGCGGCTGCCCCGGCGGTGCCGATGTCGCGTTGATGAGGTGGCGCGTGGTCGAGGAATTCGGCCATGAATGACTTCCGTGATGGCCCGACAAGGGTTTGAAAACCGGTTGCCCGCCATAGGCTGAGCCGCCCCATGAGTTGCTGGCTTTGCGCGGCCGTCTTCGAAAAGCCAATGCCCGGGTCGAGGAAAATGTGATGCGGCTCAACCCCGGAATTCATCGCAAGATGAGCGCGCTTGAGCAATTCATCAAAGACATCACCGAGAAGGAAGTCATATTGCGTGTGCTGCTGCATGTCGGCGGGCGTGCCACGCATATGCATGATGGTGAGTTTGGCATTGGCCGCCGCGATGGCCTGTGCCATTTGTGGGTCGGACAAACCTGAAACATCGTTAATCATGTGAGCGCCAGCATCAAGGCAGGCGCGCGCGACAACGGCGGATTGCGTGTCGATGGATATTCTCGCTTTGAACTCGCGCAGGGCGTCATGGCTCAGAATGATTTCAATCGCGGGGAGCAGTTTGTCAAGTTGCGCCTCATCCGAAACTGGCTCTGCGCCAGGGCGGGTGCTTTCCGCGCCTAAATCCAGCCAAGCCGCGTCATGATTGCAATGGTTCACGGCGGCATCAAGGAGGTCATGCGTCTCGTCGAGTTGACCACCGTCGGAAAAAGAATCAGGCGTGAGATTCAGGATGGCCATCCAGCGTGGGGCAGGGCGTGGCTGCCAAAAGGCGTGCTGCCCCGCGACAAGCCGCGCGGCAACCCAAGTTGAACTTTGAGTGGGGATGCTTGAGGGGCTCAGGAGGGCTGTCGCAACGCGCTGCTCTAAGGCGGCCCAGTCAAGCGGTCGCAAACGGTGCGAACCATCTCCCAATGACCCGCCCAATTGAATGCCAAGGGCTTGTGCGTCTACCTCAGGAATCGCCGGCCCACGCCACCAGCCGTCTGCCAAGGGGAAGGCGTGGTGCGGCAAGTCGTAGCCGGGGATGGCCCAAGGCGAAATCAACTTAGGCCAGACGGCATCGGAGGCGGAACATCTTGTGGGCCATCGACCACAATGTTTTCGCGCGAAACATCGACGCCTTCCATCAAATCGCGCACTTCTTGACCGGAAATCGTTTCGTATTGAATCAGTGCTTGCGCCACGCGCTCAACGCATTCGCGATGGTCACCGAGCATCGTCAGCGCCTGGGCCTCGGCAGTCTTGCTGATTTTAGTGACCTCTTCGTCGATGATGCGCGCCGTTTCGTTGGAGTGGTCATGGCCCATGCCAACCTCACCGCCAAGGAAGTCATTGCCGCGCCGCTCGGCGAAATTCAACAGACCAAGACGCTCATTCATGCCCCATTCGGTGACCATGAGTTTTGCGAATTGAGTCGCGCGTTGGATATCACTCACCGCGCCTGTCGTGATGTCGTCGCAGAACATTTCTTCGGCTTGACGCCCACCATAAAGCACGATCAACTCATCGAGCACTCGCCCGCGCGTGTAATGCATTTGCTCTTTTTCAGGCAGCATCATGGTCGCGCCGAGAGCCATCCCGCGAGGGATAATGGTGACTTTATGCACAGGATCCGTGTTTTCGAGCAGGCAATTCAAAACGGCGTGACCGGCCTCGTGGTAAGCGGTGATTTTTTTGTCACTCTCTTCCATGACGCGGCTTTTCTTCTCTTTACCAAAACGCACTTTGTCGCGCGCCTCTTCAAGATCAGCCTGCGTGACCCATTGATGCTCTTGCATCGCCGCAAGGATGGCCGCCTCGTTAATCAGTGCAGCAAGCTCGGCGCCCGAGAAGCCGGGCGTGCCTTGTGCGATGACTTTGAGGTTAATCGAGGGGTCAAGTTTGACGGCATTGCCATGTACACTCAGGATTTTTTCACGACCCTTGACATCAGGCAAATCAATCACAATCTCGCGGTCAAAACGCCCGGGGCGCATCAACGCACTGTCAAGCACATCGGGGCGGTTGGTCGCCGCACAAACGATAATATTGGTGTCGGTGCCAAAGCCATCCATCTCAACAAGGATGGCATTGAGCGTTTGTTCTCGCTCGTCGTTGCCACCGCCCATGCCACTGCCACGCTTGCGGCCGACGGCATCGATTTCATCCAGAAAGATAATGCAAGGTGCCGCTTTGCGCGCTTGCTCAAACAAATCGCGCACGCGACTCGCGCCGACACCCACAAACATTTCGACAAAGTCAGAACCTGAAATCGAAATAAACGGTACATCAGCCTCGCCAGCGATGGCCTTAGCCAAAAGCGTCTTGCCTGTGCCAGGTGACCCCACCAGCATCACACCCCGCGGGATGCGACCGCCCAAACGCTTAAACTTTTCTGGGGTCTTGAGGAATTCGATAATTTCCGAAACCTCTTCTTTTGCTTCTTCGATGCCTGCAACATCGGCGAAGGTCACGCCAGTGCGCTTTTCGGTGTCATACATGACCGCGCGCGACTTACCGAAATTCATGAGGCCGCCACCACCACCGGCTTTCATTTGCCGACCCATGAAAAACCAAATCACGCCGATAAACAGCAGAATCGGGCCGAAGCTGTACAGGAACATCATGAAGCCTGAACTTTCTTTGGTGCGCATGCCACCCGTGAGGTGGAAGGTTAAGCCCTCTTCAATCGGCGCGTCGCTGGCTTTGAGTAAGTGCAGTACCGCGTTTAAATCAAGCGAGGTGTCATCGCTTGAAAGCCCATCAATCTCGGCGTAGTGGATGCCTTTCGCATCGCTGTAGTCCAAGAAAAACCGCTGACGCTCGATGATTTCGCTTTTTGGGTCTTCGGGGTTGATGGGCTCAAAGGAGCGGATGGGGTAGCCGCGCAAAGGAAGAATTGCCTTGGCTTCAATATCACGCGTAAAACGATCCAGCGGAATGGATGGCTCAAGATCTTTCGCTTTCGCTTGCACTTCGCGCACCTTAGGCCAGATTGTGCGGCTGTCCGGCACGGTAATCGTCGCGCGGATGGGCTTGGCTTTCAGGTCAGTGTTGGATTTGTGAAAAGTCGCCTCAAACCCGGTGTTGTCATCAAAAGCCAACACTTGCTCAAATTGGCCCGTGTAGAGGTTGTACCAAAAGGCGTCTTCGTTAATTGTGATGCGCGATGGGTCAGAGCCCATCATGACAAGCATGACGAGGAGCAAGGCCGAGACGAGCAAGAAAGGTGCAACGGGACGCTTGGGCGGCTTGAGCCCTTTGTTGCTGTTGGCGCCGTCGCCCTTGTCATCTTGTGACTCGGGATTTTCGTTAGGTGAGTTAGGTTGCATGTCAGTTGGCCTCGCGATGAAGCGCGGCGGTAATTTCCATCAAGATGGATTCGGCGGCGGATGCCGAAATCTCGTCGAAAGTCGAGTAAGGGTCTTCGCCCTGGGCGGGGAGGTATTCGAGTGCTCTAGAAAAAGTGCCCGAAGCTATTTCGTCGCCGGCCGAGGTCTTGAAAGACCAAAGAATTTGTAAATCAGATGCCAGCACAATCGTGCCTACGTAATGCCGCCGCTGAACGCGGCCAATTTCTGTGGAAAGAATGTAATCGGCGAAAGAACTGTCTAGTGAAACATCGAGCTGGCGCATGGCCTCGGCGCGCAAGAAATGCGTGAGTGGGACTTCAACCCCGTGCCAGCGCGTGTCATTGACCGTGATCGGGATGGCCAGCGTTTTTCCCGAGACGATGGCGGGGTCAAGGATTTGATAGCCGCAGCTCGGTAATGCGCTCAAGGCGATGCTGAGAGCGGCGCCAAGGATGAGCGTTTTCAGTTGCCTTCCTCGGTTAGCGGCTCTGGAGCTGGCGCAGTTTCTTCAGCATCGAGCTCTTCGGGAACATCTGATTCATTCGGCTCGTCAAGTGGCAAAGCCTGGCGCTTTTTCAGCGCATCTTTGGCGCCGTCGGTGCCGTGGTATTTTTCGGCCTCGTGATATGCACGCCGCGCACCGCCGTAATTGTTGATCTTGGAATAAAAATCACCGACAACGACATAGTGCTGAGCGATAAGTGAGTCGACCTCGAAAAGGAGCGCTTCTGCCTCTTGGGTGTAAAGGCCATTGCTCCTGAAGTTGTCGCGATAGCTAGTAAGAAGTTCGCGAGCTTTCCGCATATCAGTGACCCCACTTTCAGGGCTTACAATGCGATAAAAACTCGCTTGTGCCGCTCGGAAAGTTCCGATGTCGTTATATTTATTCACGCCTCGGAAAGCAGTAAGTAAACGCTCAAAGTCGTTGATGGCTTCTGTGTAGGCGCCCTTTTCAAGGTGATATTGGCCCAAACGAAGCAGTGCGTTTGCTTTGATGTCATCTCTTCGCGGGTGATACATCGCCAACTCTTCAAGAAGCGATTCGCCACGCATGCGATCGGTGACTAGGCCATAGGCAAGGCGGCGCTCACCTGTAATCAATTCAGTGCCGATTTGAAGAATGCGATTGCCAACACGCACGGAATCAATTTGCGAACCCGTTTGGATGTAGTCTCTGTAGAAGCGCAAGGCAGTGTTTGTTTCACCCATCTCCCAGTTTATGTCGCCAGCGAGAAGGTAGAAAATGGGGCGTGCGCTACGGTCAAATTCGTCAGCCTCATACGAATCGAGGGCATCCCAGGCGTCTTCGTAGCTTTGATTTTGAAATGCGGCTTGAGCCGGCGCGAGCTCGGCTTGACTGAGTGGTTGCAGGTTACCTTGGCAGGCCACGGCACAAAAAGTGACGAGGCCGAGGGCTGCGATGCGTGCAGAAATGGAGACGAGATTCATGGAGTCAGCGCGAGTCGATGTCGGCGTGCCAGGGCGGCCCACGATTTGGGCTGCCGATCTAGGTGGTAGGCGAGAAATTCGCCCATGATTGTAAGACATAGGGCGTGGTCTCGCATGGAGACTTCGGTGACAGTTTCGCCGCAAAAAACAGCCCATTGCTGGGGGGTTAAACAATGCGCTTTGCTCTGAGGTCGTGGGCTGCCCGGCGGAAGGATGCCACCCGATGCGGTGTGAAACCAAATATCTTGATTTGCCGCATGGGGCGGGTCATGTTTGAGAGTCGGCGCGAGTCCCAATAAGTCAAGCCCACGATGGATGGCCGGCAATAGCTCAAAGTTCGTGCCGCCGTCTTGATTGGCGCTTGTGGCGCCTGATTGACTTAAAGCTTGTAGCGTTTCAACCAAATACATGAAAATTTTGGACGATGCCTGATGGGCTGGTGCGCCCCATTCGGCAATTTCTCCGATCAAAGCGGCGGCGGCAAGCCGATCGGCATTTGCGCTTAAACCCGCCATGCGGTCGAGCAATTCCGAGCGAAAGAGCGTTTGCATATCCGCATCGGGCGCTCCTCCGTATTCGATTTGGACGAGTGACCAGATATCTAAGACGCCAAGTGAGCCGGACTTAAGCTTGTTTACCCCTTTTGCGACGAGCGAAATCGTGCCTTGATTTGGCGTTAAGACGCGCACAATCAGGGAAGTTTCGGAATAGGGCCACTTTCGGAGGACGATGGCCGGCGTTTTGTGGCGCGCCATCAGTCGTCTAAATCGGTGGACGGCTTGCGACTGTCAGCTGCACTGCCCCGCATGCGTTTAAGGCGTACACTCAAGATGCGCCGGTCGTCCGCCTCGAGAATTTCGAAAAGGATGCCATCGATTTGTAGCGTATCACCAACCGCCGGGATGCGCCCGAGTTGGTCAAAAATGAGCCCACCGAGGGTGTCGTAGTCTTCGTCGTCGGGCAGGTCACAGTCAAAAGCCTCGTTGAGCTCGGCCAGGTTAATGCGCGCGTCGGCGACGGCATGGTGCTCGTTTTGGCGCTGCAGCCCGTGTGTTTCCTCTTTTTCGTCGTGCTCGTCCTGAATGTCACCGACGATGCTTTCGAGAATGTCTTCAATCGTCACAACGCCCGCGGTGCCACCGTATTCGTCGACCACCACGGCCAGGTGAATTTTGCGCCGCCGCATTTCTTCGAGCAAATTCGGCACGCGCATGGTTTCAGGCACAAAATACGGCTCGCGCATCTGCGTGCTGACGAGGGCAGATTTCCATTCATCGGCGCTCGCATCGGGGCGGACGACATCTTTTAGGTAGAAAACGCCCGCGATGTGGTCGAGATCTTCCTCAAAAGTGGGCACGCGTGAGTGACCTTGGTCGAGGGCAAGGGCAAGGGCTTCATGCACAGTCGCCGTGCTTGAGATGGCCGTGAGCTCAGTGCGAGGGGTCATGATTTCCGCGGCATCAGTGTCGGGCAAATCCATGACGCGGCCGATCATTCGTCGCTCGGACTCTTGCAGCTCTTCTTCGCGCTCGGCTTCGCGGGCAACATCGATGAGGTCGGCCGCTAGCTCATCTGTCGCGGGAGACGAGGTGTCGGCACCAAAGGAGCGCAAGATTAAAGCCATGAGGCTTGTAAGTGGACGCA
The DNA here is from genome assembly GCA_964584805.1 of uncultured Planctomycetales bacterium. Taxonomy (GTDB): domain Bacteria; phylum Planctomycetota; class UBA1135; order UBA1135; family UBA1135; genus JABHIE01. The sequence goes on from CAZPAY010000019.1 coordinate 40,067, forward strand.
AAGCCCAAGCTGCTACCGTGACGAGCGGAATTAGCGCAATCACGAATCGGCGGGCGCGCCGCCTCATGATGAGGCTGGGCATGCCTTCGAGGGCGATGCCGGCGAAAGCCGCACTAATAAGCCAGGTCAAGATTTGCACGAGGCCTTGATTGGCTTGGCTGAGGCTGGCCGTCTCTTTGAGCAAAAGTGCAACCGCGCCTGCGACGAAAAAAACGCGCAGAATGCCGGCCGCCGTGGCAATCGCGAGGGGGGAATCGGCGGCATCTTCGGCGCGCTGCCGTGGGCCATCGGGTAAATCGTCAATCAATGACGAGCGCACAGGCGAAGCTAGCAAAGTGCGCAATCCACCGCAAATCGAGCCGACAAGGATGAAAAGCGCCGGCAAGGCGAGGGAAGGTTCGGGAAGCGCGGGGTTACTCAAAGCAGGAAAACAGGAAACAGGGGGGCGTCCTGACTACTATCTTAGTCATGGAACGGACTCCCTGCGACTTTCTGGTTTTTGGCGCCACTGATGTGGTGACTTGGGTTGATGGCGTTGCGGGTGATTCCGTGGCGGTGTCGAGCGGGAAAGTGGTCGCTGTGGGGGCTGAGGCCGACCTGCGCGAGGCTTGGTTGCCGGCCGACGAGGTGGATGCTGCGGGCGCTTTGTTGGTACCAGGCTTTGTCGATGCGCATACGCACCCCGTTTTTGCGGCCGGTCGCGCCGAAGAGTTTGACTGGCGTGCGCAAGGGGTCGATTATCTTGAAATCGCTCGGCGCGGCGGCGGAATTCTGTCGAGCGTAAAGCATGTGCGCGAATGCCCCGAAGATCGGCTCGCTGAAATTGTGGAGGGCCATTTTCAACGGATGCTTGGTTTGGGCACGATGGCATGCGAGGCAAAATCGGGCTACGGCTTGTCGCTCGAGGCCGAGTTGAAATCATTGCGAGCGATTCGCGAAGCGGCTGATTTGACCGGGATGGAGGCTCATCCGACCTTTTTGGGTGCGCACATGATTCCGGCCGAGCACCGCGATGCGCCCGAGGTGTATTTGGATTTACTTTGCGAAGAGATGTTGCCGCGAGTGGCCGAGGAAGGCCTGGCGCGGGCGGCGGATATTTTCATTGAAGAGGGCGCGTTTAATTTAGAGCAGGCGCGTCGATATTTAGAGCGCGCAAAAGAGTTGGGTTTTGCTTTGCGCGTGCATGCGGATCAATTCAATGAGTTGGGCGGCGTGCAGTTGGCGGTCGAGTTGGGGGCCGAATGTGTGGACCATCTCGAAGCGTTGACGGATGCCGGCCTTGAAGCTCTGGCTTTGGGTGAGAAGAAAACCTTCGCGGGTTTGCTTCCTGCGGTGCCACATTTTTTGCGTCAATCGATTGATGCGCCTGCGCGAAAGTTGCTGGATGCGGGTGTGCCGTATTTTGTAGCGACCGATTTCAACCCCGGCTCTTGCTACACGCCAAGCTTGGCTGAGGCGGCGCATTTCGCTCGCGTGCGTTTGTGCTTAACCGCGAGCGAGGCGCTTTACGGTGTCACGGCAGGTGCGGCTGATTCGCTCGGTATTGGTAATCGCCGCGGGCGGATCGCCCCTGGTTATGAGGGTGACTTTTTAATGCTTGATTTGCCTGATATCCACCACTTTGGCTACGCCTTTGGCGAATGCCCTGTGATGTAGTTACCAGAGGCTGATTTCAGGTAATAAAGGGATTTTTAGGGCGAGCGGCCATGTGCCGACGCCCAAAGTCGAGCCGAGTAGGTGTAGCTCAAAACCTTCGATTAGACCGACTTGCAGGCCGATGTAGGCGGTTTCGATTTGAGCACCTAGGCCTGTTGTGCTGGGGCCAATGTAAAAGGTGCCTTGATAATTTTTGCCCACACAATTATGACTTAATGAAAAGTCAAAGTCGTCGACAGCGCGACTCATGTGGTCGACATAAGTGTTGCTGTTGGGGCCGGGCCAAACGACATAGTCTTCCATCTTGGAAAAGGGGTAGGCCTTGGTTTGGATGCGCAGTTGTTGAATGATGCTTTGCGCTTTTGGGCCTACGATTACTTCGTGTACAAGGACTCGGCTTTCCCAGCGAGTATCTTCTCGCGCTTCTTCAGCCGTGAGTGAGTGCTCGTAGGCACCAATATATCTTGTTGTGTGGGACAAACTCTCGCCAGGCTTTGCATCAGGGAAAAACTCCGTTTCTTTTGACGTTCCCCACTCAAATCGTGACCAACTTTCTTCAGACCCATCTTTGCAATCGATGAGCGCATGGTTGGCTAAGTTGAAGGGGAGGGTGTGGCCAGCGCGGTGCGACTTTACGATGACCATGAAATCGTCGTCATAAGACAAAGTCGTCGGTGTCGTTGCGCACGAAGCGCAAAAGCTGAGTGCAAGAATGAAAGTGGTGGCGGAAAATCGATTCATTGCTTTATAGCTTAGCTTCAACCAGCGCGAGGATTTCGGCCTCGGCGGTTTGCGCCTGCTCAACAATGAAATTTCCGCGTTTTTCAAAATCGGCAACCACTGCTTTGTCGGTGAGGTCGCCCGAGTTGATGCGTACATTCAAAAACGCACCCATCACCGCAGAGCGTGCGCAAAGTGCAGCTACGCCAGCGTCACTTGCGGAAGCACTCATGCCGACATCGGCCATGGCGCGGGCAACCTCCATCGATTGAAGCGAAACTTCCATCACGCGGAATGGCATTTCAATTGCAAACAAAGTCGCGGCTTGGACGGCTTCCTCTTTGGCGGCCTTTTCGGCATCAGATTTGTCGGGTAAGCGCCAAGCCATCATGATGCGCTCGAAAGCCTCGGTGTCACGGTCAATGAGAGCGACCAACTCTTGGTGGCAGGCTTTGCCCTTTTCAGCCCAATCGCTGAATTCTTCCCAACGCTCGTCCCAGCCGCGTTTGTGGCTTGACAAGTTGGCGACCATCGTGCCGAGAGCCGCGCCGAGTGCGCCAATGTTGGCGGCAATCGAGCCACCACCGGGCGCCGGCGATTCACTGGCGGTTTCTTCGACGAAACCTTTCACGCTCATCGCGGCGAGTCGCCCACCTTTTTGTTTGGCGGCTAAGACATATTCGATGATGCTCTTTTGTGGGTCGAATTTACTGAGATCGTCGAGGCCGAGTGATTTGGTCGCAATCTTGATGAGCTCGGCGTCGCTGACCCCTGTGGAGCGTTGTTGCATGCGCAGATAATGGCGGCCCGCGTCGAGCATGGCGTGGAGCGGAATCAAACCCACCAACTCAGAGCCTGTCACACGAATCCCGCGACGATTCGCCGATGCGTAAACCGCATCAAACGCCTCGTGAACTTTCGTCACACTGATGTCGGTGAGATTCATGGAAACCTGGGCGATGCCAAATTCCTCGATGTACCAGCCGATACCTTTGACGCATTTCAGCTCGCCGGGCGCCCAGATGGCTTTTCCGTTTTCGTCGCGAACGATTTCGCCGGTCAATGGGCATGGCTCGCGCTTGATGCGACCTTTTTCACGCACATCAAAGGCAATTGCATTGGCGCGGCGGGGGGAGGTGGTGTTGAGGTTGACGTTGTAGGCGACCAAAAAGTTACGCGCAGAAACCGCGGTCGCGCCCGTGGTGGGCTGAAATTCGCTCGGCCCAAAATCAGGCGCCCATTCGGGGTCGGTGAGGCGCTCTTTGAGGGCCTCGTATTCACCTTTGCGCACATTCGCCAAATTGCGGCGCTCAGGACGGCTCGCAGCATTTTCGTAAAGGTAAATGGTCAAACCAGCCTCCTCGCCGAGTCGACGGCCCAATTCGCGGGCATATTCCGCGGTTTCTTCCATCGTAATCCCTGAAATCGGGACGAGCGGGCAGACATCCATCGCGCCGAACCGTGGGTGCTCACCGCTGTGTTTGCTCATGTCAATCAGCTCAGCCGATTTTTTACCCGCTGCAACCGCAGCATCAAGCACTGCGTCAGGCTCGCCCACGATCGTGACGACCGTGCGGTTTGTGGCTGCGCCAGGGTCAACATCGAGTAGCTCAACTCCGTCGATGGCTTCGATGACAGCAGTGATTTTTTCGATGACGGCAAGGTCGCGGCCTTCTGAAAAGTTTGGGACACACTCGAGGAGTCGTTTCATGGCGGAAATTGTAGTTCTGTGACCTAAAGAGTGGGTGAGAGTTCCTCCAGTTCCCTCAGTTTGTTAGGATTTTCTTCACATGAGTGACAGCTCCACGAAACCACGCCGCGTTTGCTTCTTTGGCATCGACGGCGCCACTTGGAAAATTATCAAGCCTATGGTTGCGGCCGGGCGTTTGCCCAACCTCGCCGCCATGATGGAAAACGGCAGTTACGGCATACTCGACAGCACTTGCCCTGCCAATTCTTCTCTGGCCTGGACTTCTTTGCAAACTGGGGTCCATCCGGGGAAACACGGGATTTTCTTTTTCCGTGAGCAACCCGCTGGCATGTATCAACGCCCCATCGTGAGCTGGAATTCCGTGCATGCGCCGAGCATTTGGTCTTTGGCGAATGAGCACGGAAAGCGCGTCTCGTCGCTTTACTTCCCTATGACTTTTCCGCCAGAAAAAGTCGATGGTTGCATGATTAGTGGTTTGCTCACGCCCGACCGTAATGCTGATTTTATTCACCCACCTGAGTTGCGCCAAGAGTTGCAAGATGCGGTTGGTGATGTACCTAGCGACAATGAGCCTGAGGTCGTTTTTGGCACAGTTACGCAAGAGGCCGCTGCTGAAAAATTATTTGAAACGACCCACCAAATCGCTCGCATTGGCGTTCATGCTTTTGAGAAGCAAGATTGGGATTTATATGGCATCGTTTTCCGTGGCGTCGATTTGGCGTCGCACCGCGCATGGTGCTATCAAGACCCACAATGGGCAAAACTCAACCCTAAGGCTGCTGAAAAAGGAAAACATTTGCTCGGCAGTGTTTATGACTTGCTTGATGCAAAACTAGGTGAAATTCGTGATCGCATCGATGATGACACGACTTTAGTCGTTGCGTCGGATCATGGCTTTGATCGCATCACACATCGCTTTTTCGTGAATAAATGGCTGGTGGATCAAGGTTACTTAAAATTGAAAACGGGCAAAATTGCCTGGATGAAAACGCAGCTTTTCTTCCGCCAAAAATTTCATGGGGCAATGCGCCGATTGCGCATTTTGAAATCATACAAAGCGTTGATGAAGAAAATTGGCGGCGGGGGGAATGCTCCTGACATGAGTGAGTCCATGTTGATGACTCTCGTTGATTGGTCGCGCACCAAAGCTTACTCGTCGTTTGGTGGTGGCGAAGACATCGTCATTATCAACCTCAAGGGCCGCCAGCCTGAAGGCTGCGTAGAGCCTGGCCAAGAGTACGAAACTCTACGCGAAGAAATCATTGGGAAGGTCAAACAATACAAAGATCCCGATGGCACCGCTCTCATTGCCGATGCCTGGAAGCGAGAAGATTTGTGGTCAGGACCTTCGGTTGAGTTGGCGCCTGACATCCAATTCTTGACCAGCGACACAGGGGTTAATGCTGGCGGAAATCCGTTGTCTCCCGTTACTTCCGAGCCTGCCCTCGATGGCCTGCCCGCGATGCACCGCCTTGAGGGTGTCTACTTGATGGAAGGCCCGGGGGTCGTCCGAAAGGGGCGCGAGGCTGCAAAGGGCCAGATTGCTGATATCGCCGTGACGATGCTGCACTTGCTCGGCCTTCCCGCCGAAGATTACATGGACGGCCGCTTGCTCGCCGATGGTCTTGAGCCTGAGTGGCTTGAGGCAAACCCATTGTTGGCGCGCACGGGCAATCGCGGCCGTCTTGATTTCAAAAAATCTGACGAGTGGGGCACTGACGAGGATGCGGCTAAGGTCGCCGAGACCTTGCGGTCTTTGGGTTATTTGGAGTAAAGGCTCTGCTTCGGGCCGCACAATCATGCGGCCCGTGTTTTACATCGACCGCCGATACATCCCACCGACCCCGTAAAGCGCCTCGCTCATTTGCCCCATGGTGCAGCATTTTGATGCGTCCATGAGCTCTTCGAAAATGTTGCGATTTTCGAGCGCGGCTTGACGGAGTTTTTCGAGTGCGGGTTTGGCACGCTCAGCGTGTCGCGTTTGCAACTGCGCAACTTGCTGCACCTGCGATCGCTTTTCTTCTTCGCTTGAACGGATGAGCTCGGTCTCGCCAACCTTGCCGCCGTCGGCGTGCGGGTTGAGAAAAGTATTCACGCCCACAATCGGCAGCTCTCCGGAATGTTTACGCATTTCGTAAAGCATGCTTTCCTCTTGAATTTTGCCGCGTTGATACATCGTTTCCATCGCACCCAAAACGCCACCGCGGTCGGCAAGCGATTCGAATTCGGTCAAAATGGCTTCCTCAACGAGGTCGGTCATCAACTCAATAAAAAACGAACCTTGCAATGGGTTTTCATTTTGCGCCTCACCCAACTCGCGGTTGATAATCATCTGAATCGCCAGCGCGCGTCGCACAGATTCTTCGGTCGGCGTCGTGACCGCTTCATCGTATGCGTTGGTGTGCAAACTATTGCAGTTGTCGTAAATCGCATAAAGCGCCTGCAGCGAAGTACGGATGTCATTGAAATCAATCTCTTGCGCGTGGAGTGAGCGCCCACTCGTTTGGATGTGATATTTCAGCTTTTGACTGCGCTCACTGGCCTCGTACATATCGCGCATCGACACCGACCAAATGCGCCGTGCGACTCGCCCAATCACCGAATACTCGGCGTCCATGCCGTTTGAAAAGAAAAACGAGAGGTTCGGCGCAAAGGTATCGACGGCCATCCCGCGCGCTTTGTAATACTCGACATAAGTAAAACCGTTGGCGAGTGTAAAGGCCAGTTGGCTGATTGGATTGGCGCCGGCCTCGGCAATGTGATAACCACTAATACTTACCGAGTAAAAGTTACGGACGCCTTCCTCGACGAAAAATTGCTGAATGTCGCCCATCATTTTGAGCGCGAATTCGGTCGAAAAGATGCAAGTGTTTTGCGCCTGGTCTTCTTTCAGGATGTCAGCCTGAATCGTGCCGCGCACGGTTTGCAAAACGGTGTTGCGGATTTCGGTGTATTCGTCGGCAGGCAGGAGCGTTTTACCGTCGACGGTTGTGTCGAGTTGATCGCCCGATACGCCGAGCAAGCCGAGGCCGCTGCCGTCGTGACCAGGAGGGAGGTCGACGCGGTATTGGGGTTGGCCTGTCGTGCCGTCGTGGCTTGAGCCACAGAGCGCGGCGATTTTTTCTTGCGCCGCTTCCCATCGATTGGTGTCGCGGAGCCGAGTTTCGACCGCCTGGTCAATCGCTGTGTTTAAGAAAAAGGCGAGCGCAATTGGCGCGGGGCCGTTGATGGTCATCGAAACGGATGTCATCGGCGAAACGAGGTCAAACCCCGAATAGAGGCGTTTCATGTCGTCTAATGAGCAAATGCTCACGCCCGAGTTACCGACTTTTCCGTAGATGTCAGGGCGCTCGGCGGGGTCTTCCCCGTAAAGCGTGACCGAATCAAAGGCCGTCGAAAGTCGCGCGGCGGGTTGGCCTTGCGAAACATAGTGGAAGCGGCGGTTGGTGCGTTCGGCCGTGCCTTCGCCCGCAAACATGCGTGTAGGATCTTCGCCTGTGCGCTTCAACGGAAATACGCCTGCGGTAAACGGAAACTCGCCGGGGACATTTTCCAGGTTTTGCCAACGCACGAGTGCGCCCCAATCGCGGCCCTCCGGGACGGCGACTTTCGGCACCTTTGTGCCACTGAGCGTTTCAGAAATGGCAGGCACTTTGATCTCACGACCACGCACTTGATAACTAAATTCATCTTGTGCATAAGACTCGCGCTTGGCCGCCCAGCCGCTTAGATTTTTGCGCACATCGAGCGTCATTTCGCCGAGCACTTCCTGGAAGCGTTGGCGCAAAGTGCGAATCATGATGTCGACGGTTTCGTCAACAAGCGCATCGGCGGCGTAACCGGTCTCAATCGCAGGAATCTCATCGCCAAATTCACGCAATGTGCGTTGCAAGCCGTCGGCGCGCTCGGCCAACTCAGCTTGGCTGGAAGTGCGGCGCTTATAGGCGCGCACGGTCTCGGCAATTTCGGCGAGATAGCGCGTGCGGTTGCCCGGGATGACGACCGGCACATCTTCGACTTTGGCGGGCGGTTCGCTGTGTGACCAATCGCGGCCCGAATGCGTGGCGAGGGCCTCCATCAGCCAGGCAAACAAACGATCGACGCCATCGTCGCCGAAGCGGTTGGCGGCCGTTAAGAAAATGGGCAGGTCTTCGTGCGGAGTGTCGAAAAGATTGCGGTTACGCGCGTAAGTTTTTCGGACATCGCGCAATGCATCTTCGGCACCACGCTTGTCGGCTTTATTGAGTACGACGCAGTCGGCGTAATCAAGCATGTCAATTTTTTCGAGTTGCGACGGCGCGCCAAATTCGGGAGTCATCACATAAAGCGGCAGGTCGCACAAATCGACGACTTCGGAATCGCTCTGGCCGATGCCGGCGGTCTCAAGAATGACTAGGTCAAATCCAGCGGCACGCAGTGCGAGCAAACTATCGCGAACCGAAGCGCCGGTTGCCATGTGCGCGCGGCGGGTGGCCATCGAGCGCATAAAAACATGCTCGCCACGGACGGCATTCATGCGAATGCGGTCACCGAGCAATGCACCACCTGTGCGGCGGCGCGAGGGGTCGACCGAAAGAATCGCGATGTTGCGGTCGGCGTATTGATGGAGGAGCCGCCGTACCAATTCATCGGTGAGGGACGACTTGCCCGCACCGCCTGTGCCGGTGATGCCGAGAACCAGCGGCGTGTTTTCAGTGGGGACTAAACCCTCAAGTTCGGCGCGGAAATCGGCTAAACGAGGATGTTCGGTGGGGGTAGTGTGGCCGCTTGTTTCGCCGCCATGCTCGGCACCTGCGTGCAGCGTTTCCACCAAACTAAGAACTTGTGCGACGGCTTGCGGACGCCGCTCGGTGAAGCCATCTGGAATTGGCATATCGGCCGATGCCAACTCGCGCGATGCACGCTTGAGCATATCTTGAATCATGCCTGTCAAACCCATCAGCCGGCCGTCTTCCACCGAGTAAATGCGCTCGACGCCCGATGTGTGTAGCTCGGTGGCCTCGTCATCGGTGATCGTCCCGCCGCCGCCGCCAAAGACACGGATGCTCTCGGCGCCGCGCTCTTTGAGCAGGTCAACCATGTATTGGAAAAACTCAACATGCCCACCTTGATACGACGAGATGGCGATGCCGTGCGCGTCTTCTTGAATGGCGGCGTCGACGATTTCTTCGACCGAGCGATTGTGGCCAAGATGGATGACTTCCGCGCCCTCTTGTTGAAGGATGCGCCGCATGATGTTGATGGCGGCATCGTGGCCATCAAAGAGGGAGGCGGCGGTGACGAATCGGATTTTTTGGTCGGTCATTTTGTTTTCTCTATCTTTTCGCGCGAGACTCTGTTTAAGCCAATTTTTCGCGGATGCGCGAGTGGTAGTCGCGCAATTCGGCGTCGAGTTGCACTAACTCGGCCTGACGCTCGGCGACTTCGGCAAGTCGCGTTTGGAGGAGCTCATCAAGGTGGGTGAGCATGGCGGATGTCTGGCCACGGTCGAAAGCGTGGTTGAGATCGCCGATTTCTTCAAGTGTCATGCCGAGGTGCTTGAGCCGAGTGATGAAACGGAGCCGCTCAAGGGCGTCTTCGCCGTAGAGGCGACGACCGCCAGGGCCACGGGCCTCGATGTCGAGCAGGCCTAATTCGCCGTAATACCTTATTGTGCGTGAACTTACGCCACCCTCGGATGCGAGGGTGGCGATGTCGCGCAGGTTCCTTGGCGTGGGCATTTGCTGGAGTATACCATCAATCTGCCAGTTTGCGTTAACTGTCCGGCGCGCTAGTGCCGGACAGAAGGCGAAGCCAACTGTCGCACCTTCGGCGCGACAGTTAACATGCAGCAATCCTGAAAGTGTGTCATGCCGTCCCCTGTTGAACGCGCTCAACGGATTCTTCAGAAGCAAGCCGTCTGCCGTTCTTATGAGCTTGAGCAGGTTGGGTTAACGCGCGCGCAGATTCGCCGCCTGCTCGATCGCCGCGCTTCAATGGAGTATCACATCGGGCACCGGGGATACCGGAAGGGTGCTCCATTTTGCTTTCCGCATACTCTGTCACTGTGGTTGGAGGACGGCCGAGTCGTTAAAGTAACTCATGGTGATGACTACTAAATGTCGGCCTGCTAACCAGATGAGATGAGAAGACTGATCTCCGTCTTCCGCAGTACCCTGAAGGGT
>CAZPAY010000020.1:0-36607 GCA_964584805.1 uncultured Planctomycetales bacterium
AAAGCCTCCTCATCGGCTTCCGTGTGAAGTTCTAAACAACTTTTGGTCAGGTTGTGAGAGGCTCCCTCGCTGCGGCGGGGGAGTCTTTCTTTTTGCGCATATGTTGGGGGTGAAATATAGTGCGCAACATAGGTATGGATGGTGATATATACTGCCAAACTTTTACACAACAAGGACTTATGCGCATTCGATACCTTGTGAAACCCATATATAAGGTTTAATGATTGCAAACATCTGAAACCTAAAACAAGATGAAAACTGACCTTGCCGCCTACGAAATCCAAGCGACTTTTTGTCGCACCATGGGGCATCCCGTCCGCCTGCGGATGCTGCATTTGCTTCACGAAGCGGGCGAGCCACTGGCGTCCTCGGCGATGTTGGGCGATCTAGGAATCGCAAAGCCGGCGATGAGCCAGCACATTGGCAAGATGGTTTCGGTGGGGCTGATTCGTACCAGCCGTCGCGGCCGTTTTACTTTCATTGAATTGGCACACCCTGAAATTGGTCAAGCTTGCGGCTTGGTCGGGTGCGCCCTAAGTCGTCATGCCGAAGAGCAGGCGCGTGTGTTTGAATCATGAAAACTAACTCACTCAATCGGAGACGCTTTTTGCAAATCAGCGGCGCCGCAGGCTTGGGGGCCACTTTGGCTTCTCACTTGCCTGCTAGCTTGCTCGATGATGCTGCGCGCGCTCCAAAACCTCTTCGAGGTGACGAGACAATCGTGCCCTCGGTTTGCGAAATGTGTTTCTGGAAATGCGGCGTGCAAGCCCATGTCAAAGATGGCAAGGTGCGTGCGATTTCTGGCAACCCACATCACCCATTGTCGAAAGGCAAACTGTGCCCGCGTGGGGTGGGTGCGGTGGGCACGCTTTATGACCCCGACCGCTTGAGCGTGCCTTTGATTCGCACGGGCGAGCGCGGTGAGCAGAAGTTCCGCGAAGCATCATGGGAAGAAGCTCTCGATGTCGTCGCCGACAACTTCCGCAAAATTATCGACCGTGACGGCCCCGAAGCCATCGCCATGCTCTATCACGGAGCGGGCGGCAGTTTCTTCAAGACCTTGATGAAAGGCATGGGCTCACCCAACATCGCGGCCCCGTCTTACGCGCAGTGCCGCGGCCCGCGGGCGGCTGGTTTTGAGCTGACTTTTGGTTCGAGCGTGGGCTCGCCTGAGCCGCTTGACATCCCTAATTGCCGTGCGATGGTTTTGATTGGATCGCACCTTGGGGAAAATATGCACAACACCCAAGTGCAAGATTTCGCCGAAGGCATGGCGCGCGGCATGAAACTCTTTGTCGTCGACCCGCGTCATTCTGTTGCGGCTGGCAAAGCCGAGCGTTGGCTTCCGATTAAGCCAGGTGCAGACATTGCACTGTTGCTTTGCTGGATTCGCGAGGTCATCGAAAACAAATGGTACGACAAGGCATATGTGGCCAAACGCACCATCGGTTTAGACAAACTGCGCACTGCCGTCGCGCGCTACACACCGGCTGCGGTCGCCATCGAAACGGGCTTGACCGTTGAGGCGATTCAAGAAACCATCCGCGAGGTCGCTGATGCCGCACCGCATTGTTTGATTCACCCAGGCCGCCATGTGGTTTGGTATGGCGACGATGCACAGCGCAGTCGCGCCATTGCCATCCTGAATGCTCTTTTGGGTACTTGGGGCCGTCGCGGCGGGATTTACCTTCCGAGTCGCGCCGATTTGAAGGGCATGCCTAACATGCCTGCAAACCCTGATCATCGCGTGCGCGCGGATCAAGAGTTTGAGGGGCAATACCCCTTTGCTTCGGGCGCTTTGGCGTCGGGGATTCGCGAGGCGACTTTGACCGGCAAGCCCTATGACATCAAGGCCTGGATGGTTTACGGCACAAACCTGCCCATCGTCTTGCCGAACAAACAGCGCACCATCGAGGCGATGCAAAAGCTCGACTTCATGTTGGCGATTGACATCTTGCCCGCTGAAGTTTGTGGTTACGCCGATGTCGTGTTGCCTGAGTGCACTTACCTTGAGCGTCATGATGACCTCATCGTGCAATCTTTCCGCGAGCCATTTGTCGCCATGCGCCAGCCTGTGGTCGAGCCACTGGGTGACAGCAAGCCTGGCTGGTGGATGGCAAAAGAAATCGCTAAGCGTTTGGGTCTTGAGAGCTACTTCCCCTGGGACACGCCAAGCGATTTGCACGCCGCGCGCCTGACGGCAACCGGTTACGGCCCTGAAAAGCACCAGCAACTCATTGCAGACGGCGCCTTCACAACGGCCGCTGATCCGCTCTACCTCGAAGATGACGAAGAATTCGAGTTTGACACATCAAGTGGCAAAATCGAGCTCTATTCGCAAGATTTGGCTGATGCCGGTTTTGACCCCGTCCCTCAATACAAGCCGCAAGACCCTGGGCCAGCAGGCAGTTATCGATTGCTGACCGGCCGCTCTCCGGTGCATACTTTTGGGCGTACGGCTAACAACAAAATGCTCTTGCAGCAATACCCTGAAAACTTGGTGTGGCTCAGTCGCGCCATGGCCGAGGATGAGGGGCTAGAAAACGGCGACTATGTCATGCTGACCAACCAAGACGGTGTCGAAAGCGGCCCCGTGCAGGTCAAGGCAACCGAGCGTATTCGTCACGATTGCGTTTATCTTGTGCACGGTTTCGGCCGTCGCGAGCGTCGACTCACAAAGGCCTTTGGTTTAGGCGCGAGTGATTCGGATCTCTTCACTAAGTTCAAGGTCGATCCACTTATGGGTGGCACCGGCATGAACCTCAATTTCGTTTCCCTAAGAAAGGTGCGTAAGCCGCGCCGCGAGGTCTGAAATGAGTAAATCCGCAACTTACGGAATGGCGGTCGATATCCGCCGCTGTGTCGGATGCAGTGCCTGCGTTTTGGCCTGCAAAACCGAAAACAATGTGCCAGATGGTTATGCGCGTCGCTGGGTGACGCAAATAACCGAAGGCCGTTTCCCCGATCTCACGATGAAGGTATGGTCAGACTGTTGTCAGCACTGTACCGATGCACCTTGCGTGCAATCATGCCCTACGGGTGCGAGTCATCACGAAGACATTTTTGACACCGTGCAAGTCGATGCCGATTTGTGCACGGGTTGCAAAGCTTGCATCGCGTCTTGCCCATACAGCGCGCGATTTGTGCGCCCTGAGGGATATGTCGACAAGTGCACACTTTGCACGCATCGTCTAGGCGCCGGCGAAACAACCGCATGTGCGAATGTCTGCCCGACATCCGCGATTGTGGTGGGGGATCTAAGTGACCCTGAGTCGGAAATCTCACAACTACTGCGCGCGCGGCATCACTCGGTTCAAAAGCCTGAAGCTGGCACGCAACCTCGTTTCTTTTTGGTGGAGTAGGAGCGCATCATGAATATTCCTCTCATGCTTCAACATGTCGAAGTGATGTCCACACGGGCAAACCACGGCATCGACCCACACATGCACATCTGGGGTTGGGAAATCCCGGTCTACCTTTTCTTGGGTGGTCTTGCCGCTGGCCTCATCGTTTTGGGTGCTGTGGCGAGTCTGCGCAATCGCACCGAACAAGATGCAGCGCAAGCCAATCTCGCACCGCTCTTTGTCTTGCCGGTTCTCGCAATCGGGATGACCGCTCTGTTTTTAGACCTCTCCTATAAAGTGCATGTCTTCCGCTTTTACACGGCATTTAAGGTGACTTCACCCATGTCGTGGGGCTCATGGATTTTGCTCTTTGTCGGGGCAGGCGCAGTGTTTTCTGCGGCGGCGGCATTGTTGCGCCACCCAGGCACGCGTGATTCCGCGCTCGCCAAAATGGGCATTGTGAAATGGGCAGCTGCCTTTGCGGATAAGCATCGCGTTGTTTTAGCGCGTTTCAATATCGGCTTTGGTTTGGCGCTTGGTATCTACACGGGCATTTTGCTTTCGGGGTTCTCCGCTCGCCCGTTTTGGAATTCGGGCATCCTCGGCCCCCTTTTCCTAGTTTCGGGTGCATCTACGGCCGCAGCGCTTTTAGCTTTGCTTACGAAAGATCACAACGAGCACACAAGTTTGATACGCCTTGACCTTGCATTGGTTGGCACCGAGCTCGTCTTGCTGGGCCTCTGGATCATTGGTCTACTCACTCACGGCGCGCCGACGAAAGAAGCGGCGAGTCTCATTCTTGGTGGTGCATATACGGCTCCTTTCTGGGGTTTGGTGGTCATCGCTGGTCTTTTGGTGCCTGCAACTCTTGAGATTCAGGCACTTCGTAAGCGTTGGGTTGAAACGCCCATCGCACCAATTCTGGTTTTGCTTGGCGGTCTTGCCTTGCGATTTGTAATGGTTTCCGCGGGTCAAGCCGTGGGTTTCTAGGAGTACGCCATGACATCCACCCACAACATCACTCCGGCAAAAGACAAACCCTATTGGTCGCCATACTTGGCGGGCTTTGGATTGGGCTTGGTTTTGCTGGCCTCTCATTTACTGCTCGGCAACGGCCTCGGCGCGTCGGGTGGCTTTGGCCGCATCGCGCTCTTCACGGCCGATCAAATCAACGGGGAATACATCGACACGCTCGACCACGCACGGAAAATTGCGCATGGTTCCAGTCATGTCCTCGCTGACAATCTCGTCTTTGGTCTGCTCGGCGTAGCGATTGGCGGTTTCTTTGCCGCAATCTCTGCGGGTCGAGTCAAACCATTCGGCACCGTTGAACGCGGGCCAACGACCACCAAAACCCGCCGCCTGCTTCTCGCCTTTGCGGGTGGCCTGGTCATGGGCATCGCCTCACGCATCGCGCGGGGTTGCACCTCTGGTCAAGCTCTCAGTGGCGGTTCACAACTTGCTCTTGGCTCTTGGGCCTTCATGATGGCGGTTTTTGCCGGCGGATTTGCACTCGCCTACTTCGTACGGAGGCAATGGAAATGATTTTTCCTCTCAATGTTCTCGCAGAGTGGGGCTTCGACACCACACTGTTCTGGTCGCTTCTCATCGGCGTTGGCTTCGGCTTCATGCTCGAGCGCGGCGGCTTCGGGTCGTCCAAAGTGCTGGCGGCGATTTTCTACGGCAAAGACTGGCGCGTTTTGAAAGTCATGTTCTCAGCCATCGTCACGACCATGCTCGGGCTTTACCTGCTCATTGGTCTCGGCACGATTCAGATGGACGCCATCGCTTTCCGCCCGACCTACATTTACCCTCAAGCCATTGGCGGTTTACTGCTCGGCTTTGGTTTTGTGATGGCCGGTTACTGCCCCGGCACCTCGGTCGTGGGCATCGTGAGTGGCCGACTTGACGCACTTTTTGTGGTGTTCGGCATCATGTTTGGCTGTCTTGGTTTCGAAAACCATTTTGCCCGCATCCAAGAGTTTTGGAATTCTGGCTCAATGGGCGTCGTCACTCTGCACGAATGGCTTGGCGTAAACCCAGGCATCATCGTGATGGGTGTCGTGTTTATGGCAGTCGGTGCGTTCAGCGCCGTGGGCTATTTTGAAAAGAAAGCCAGCGGTGTTCCATTTCCGAAAGCTCACAAGATGAGCGCGGGAGCTGCCGTGATTGCGGGCATGATTGTCGCGACCATTTCATTTGCTGGGCCAGGCAATGCAAGTGTCTTGGCGACTGCGGGCGATGACGAGAGTGTCGCTGTGATTCAGCCCATGCAACTGCTTGAGTGGGCCGCCGCCGAGCGCCAAGATTGCTTGTGCATTGATCTGCGCCCCGAAGGTGCGCTACCTGAAATGCCCAACGCACTTAAGTTCACTGCGGATGAGCTGCTCAACCTGCGCACACGACCGAGTTTTGCCGAAACGCGCACACTCATCGTCATTGACGCATCGGGCTCGGATGAGGCCATCCATGTTGCCGCGGATTTACGCGCGGGTGGGGCTTCGACGGCCATCCTTGCTGGAGGTGCGGAGGCTTGGCAATCGCAGGTTCTTGACCCTGGCGTTACCGATGCTTTGGCCAAAGCTTGGCAATTGCGTCTTCAGGGCAAGAGCGCGTTGGGCGAAGGTGCTGCACCGCCGCCTGCACCAAAAAAGAAAAAGGTGAAGCGCAAAAAACGCAAAGAAGGCGGCTGCTCTTAGTTTTTCCACTTCTTCCCTTTCATCGTGGGTTGCGGGGTTTATTTATCTCGCAACCCACGAGCGTGCCTCCGGGTTTCTTTGCGATGAATCCTCTTTCCCCTGACCAAGCTAGAAAAGTACAGGCTCAGTTGTGCCGAGTGATGGGCCACCCTGTTCGTTTGCAAATATTGCAACTCTTGACAGAAAACGGTGGCAGTATGCCGTCCGCCGATTTGTTGTCGGCGACGGGGGTGAGCAAGCCCGCCCTCTCGCAGCATCTGACCAAGATGACCAATGTCGGTTTAGTGCGCACGCGGCGAGTCGGTCGTTTTTTAGAGGTTGAGTTGCCCAATCCCGAAATCGGCCGCGCTTGCGGCATGGTGGGGTGCTTGCTTTCTCGCGGCACATCGGTTCATGTCCCACCGGTTGGCTCCGCTGGCGACGCGGCATAAAAAAAGGCCTCAACTCTTCCGTTGAGACCTCTTTGTTTGCGCATAGTGCGCAGTGGTGTTTGATTACATCACGACTTCAGCCGCAACATTGGTTTTGACGCTGTCTTGTAGAGCCTGGAACCAAACTGAAACACCCGCGGCATTACCTGGAATAGGCAAATTCCAGACGGTTTGACCAAGAGCGTTAGACATCATCATGGGCCCCGCTTGGGTTGGGTTGGCAATATCTAGGAAGACATTCAATTGAGCAATCCAAGTCGCGCCAAGGCCGGTTGTGCTGTAAGCCAAGAAACTCATTGCGTTAGCTGTGCCGTCGGTGAAATCAAAAGTTGCCGTTTGACCCGCTGCGAGATTGCTTACGGCCAAAGCAGGCGGAGCCGTTGAACCCGAATCATGTGCGCTCACGGCATTGCCATTAATCCAGATATCTGCACTCGTCGTGCCGTCATCGAATTGGAAAGTGACATCCATGTCAAGCGTGAAAACAACATTGGTGCCGTCGTCGTAGGTTGTACCCGATACCGGTGTCGGATCGGAAGGGTCAGAGTCAGCAAGAGGCGTGATGGTTGTAGAGCCAACAAGAGGGACGACTTCCACTTCGCCGCCAATGGCTTGCAAGACAATCAAGGTGGAGTAGTTGCCAGCGGCATCGACAGTAAATGCATCGCTTGTGACCGAGAAAACGGCATCGCGGATGTACATATCGGCGAGATCAGGCAGGAACCAAACGGGGTTAGGCACAACAGCGTGAAGCGTGGCGGGGTCAGTGCCCAAATAGCCGCTTGTCATTTGACCGTTGGTGAATAGCCCGGTGCTTGCGTCTTGTGTGAGGTTGACATCGAGCGTGCCGGTCAAACGGAAATTGTTAGGCTTGCCCACAATGTCGCCGAGGCTCGTCGTGCCACCGTAATGGAATTGTGATTGGCCCGTGACTACATCAAAAGTGTGGTCGGTTTGGGCGGTGGCGAGGGGCGCGGCCAGCAGGGCGGCGGTAAAAATGGCGAGAGTCTTCATGCTGAAGTTTGTGGGAGGGGGAGGTAAGTGGTGAGAGAGCCGCCACTCCGAAACGGAATGGGTCTTCCTAGCCTACATCTAATTTAAAGGATGCGCGAGTGTTAATCCGTCAGTTCCCAGTCGTAATGTACTGAAAAGGGCGCGTGGTCGGAAAACCGACTGTCTTTGTAAATTGATTCAGCAAAGCAACTTGCGGCGATTTTCGGCGTGGCTATTTGGTAGTCTAGCCGCCAGCCCGTGTTGTTGGCCCAGGCTTGGCCGCGATTGCTCCACCAAGTGTATTGAGCCTCATCTTGATTCAGCTGGCGGAAGACATCGACATAGCCCCCGTCGTCATAGATCGACGACATCCATGCCCGCTCTTCGGGAAGGAACCCTGAATTCTTCTGATTACTGCGCCAGTTTTTGATGTCGATTTTTTTATGGGCAATGTTGAAATCACCGCAAATAATCGTCTGGCGGCGTTTGCGCTTTTGGGTAATCAACCACTCTTGAAAGACTTCAAGGAATTCATATTTAAACGCCTGCCGCACTTCACCGCTCGATCCGGATGGCACATAAACCGAAACAATGCTTAGCTTGCCATAGTCGGCCTGAATGAATCGCCCTTCGCGGTCGGCGGGTTCCCAACCTAACTTCGTAATGACGCGATCGGGTTTGCGCTTGCTGTAAATACCCACCCCTGAATACCCCGGCTTTTCAGCATGTTGATAAAACGCGTGATAACCGCCCGGAGGCTTTTGCATATCACCAGACATCTGATGGTCTTGCACTCGCGTTTCTTGCAGGCACACAAAATCAGGATTCGTTTCTTCCAACCAAGGGAAGAAACCTTTGCGCTCGGCGGCGCGGATGCCATTCATATTTAAAGTCGTCAAAAGCATGATTTATATCAAACCCATTTTTTCTAATTGTGCTTGCGCTTGGGGAGCCCAGCCGCGGTTCGCCGCTGGCGATGCTGGGCTTGGGTGCAGGATACTGCCGAATTGCAGCGGCTTGTCATTGCATAAAACGCCATCTAAGGCCTTTCGTGCCCGTTTCTCGGCGAATTTGCCGACACCGATGACCCACTCGGGTCGTAGGTGCTCAACAACTTCCACCAAAAAGTCATCACAGATTTTCTCAAGCGGCAGCCGTTCGCCGGCCGGCAATTTGTCCGGTGTGAAATTTTTTCCCGTCTCGGTCATGAAACAAAGTGGGCAATAATTCAAAATGAAAAACGCATCGAAAAACTTATCGGCAGAGCCAAAGTAGTCGGCCGCCCATTCCCATACACGGCGCCCACTTACTTCAGATCGTGGGCAATCAAAGCCAGTCACGGGTCGCTTGGGATGCTCGAAATCGGGCTTGCCCACTTCAGCCGCAACACCCAAAAAGTCACGCGCCGCAGCAACCTCACCAAAGGGGACACCCGTTTGCGCCATGCCCCAGGGGCCTGGGTTCATCCCCAACCAAATCGCTTTGACTTTTCCTGGACGCGCATAGCGCTCCAAATAAAGGTGATGCGATTTTTGTGCGTAATCAAGCGGGTTGTAAATATGCGTCACCGGCTCGGCAAACGAGAGTCGGTTGCAGGCTTTGGCAAAGGCATCACTTCGGGCAGTGAGATTCATGGGCAAGAGTTTAAAGTAGTCGCATGAAGCGCACCCCCGAGCCCGAAATCATGGCGTCCGCTGCGGAAGCAGACCTCTACGATGCGATGGACTACAGCGAAGCCAATGAGGCTTTTTTGCTTCGCTTATTTGAGATTGGCGCTGGCGGTCGCATGCTGGATTTGGGTACTGGGCCGGGGCATATTCCATTGACCGCGGTGGTCATGGATCGCGATTGCCGTGTCGTGGCGACCGATCTCAGCAAGCCCATGCTCGCTATCGCCGAAGAGCATCGCGCGATTTCAAACCATGGCGATCGTGTTGAATTTCGTCTCGCCGATGTCACGGACTTGTCGGATGAGCTAGATGACTCTTTCGATACCGTTTGGTCAAATTCCGTTTTGCATCATGTCAGTGACCCGATTGCATTCTTGAAAGAGGCGCGGCGGCTTTGCAAACCAGGCGGAGCGCTCATGATTCGCGATTTGCTTCGACCTGAAAGTGAGCAGGCAGCTATGGATTTGGTCGTCAAACATGCGGCCGACGAGCCAAAGAAAGCCCGCAATTTGTTTTATGCCTCGTTACTTGCCGCATACACAACCGAAGAGTTGACCGACTTTGCCGAGCAGGCGGGTTGGGAAAACTATGCCGTCCGAAAAGAAGGCGACCGGCACCTCGCATTGGAAGTGCCGGCCGCTTAGGTCTGTCGCGGCAAGAACCGCGTGGCTATGGCTTAGAAAACGGTTCCCGTTGCGAGTTCGGACATAATCGAACTCGCACCACCCGCGCCGCGCTGTGCGACGGCTTGGCTGTAAACGGTAGCGCCGACGGGAGCATTGCTTGGCACCATTACGCGAGCAGTCGCATCACCATTTGAGTCGGCTGTCGCTGCCGAGAGGTAAACAATCGGTGTGCCAATCTCGAGAACAAGCCCCCCCAGTTGCGGAATGGCTGGACTTGGGCCAGGCTGCAAGCTTGCCAAGAAGTGCACCGTCTCGCCCGGAGATGCGCCCGTAGCGTAGAAGTTGGTGTTGCGACCGTGGATGAGGTTGTCAGTCCTGTGGCCCATTGTGGTCGTGGTGGAGAACTCACCGGCCCAGACATGCCATCCGCCTTGGATGTATTCGTTTGCACTCCAGAAGTGGCCAAGGCGTGCTGGGTCAGCATCTACACCGGAATAATCGCCATATCGACTTCCTGTGACGGGCCCATTTGAAATTTGCAATTCTTGAGGGTCACGCAACTCGCCCGCAGGATCACCCGCCATGCGATAGCTATATTCAATCCCCACATACTGCGTGGAAGATGACCGGTTAAAAGCCAAAACCATATTGCCTGAAGCGTCAACATGGATATCCGGGAACCAGTTGTGCTCGCCAACGCCAAGGTTTTGTGTGCCGCTGTCGGCCAAAACGGGGTTAGAGCCCGAGTTGGGCCAACCTTGCAAATCGATGTCGTACCAACGGACGCGAGCGGTATTGGCGTGACCCGAAGAGTGGGTGACATACATGTGGCCATTACGGACGACACCATTCTTTAGACGGTAATCAATTGTGCTCACTTTGTTGGACGAGCCGAGTTGTGCCGCATCGGGCGGGCTGTAGTAGGGCTGAGGGATGGACAACTGGAAATCAGTCAGCGTGCGAGTGGTCAAAGGATTCGTCATCGCGGTCAACTTTAGTTTGGTATTGCTTGCTGCACCCCAAGTCGTTGCAAAGTATGCCGGTGAATTCGAATCGTAGTTGTTGGTCGCACCCAATGATTGCAAACTGCTTGATGCTTGCTTGTCGCCGAGCGTAAACGACTGGCCCGACATCATTTTGGCTTTGTCGAAAACAAAGATGCGGTTGCCGCCACCGTTGAAGCAATCGCCTGTCATGTAGACGGCCTCTTCATTTACACCTAAATTAGGGAAGTCAAGGAAGCCGCAGGATGTCGTGGGGAAGCGATATTTGTGCCAACCGCCATTGGGGTCGCCCGTTTTCGACATTGCGATGCAAACCGCGTCGTTGGTGCCTGCTCCATCAGCAGCAGCAACAATGAAGCGACCACTATCTAGGTCATAAAGTGCGACAGGGTCAAAGACGAAGCCGCCAGCGCCAACGCTCGACCAAAAACCAGTGAGTGATTGGGCGAAGGAACGATTGCCGTCTTTGTCGAAAATGGCGATTTGGCCATTTACGACGACGATAATGTGGTTTTCGCCGACTGCGATGTCAGGGTCGGGCGGAGACCAGCCGGTGTTGCCGATGGCGTCAAAACCGCTAATGCCGCCAGTTGGACCGACAAGAGGGTTGCGAGGGGAAGGCTGAACAGTCGGGTCGTACTCAGGCTTTGCTGTGTTGCCGTAGACCGCCTCGAGAGAGACATCTGTCGCGGCAGCCTTTCGCTCAACTTGAGTCGGTGCCGCTGGCTGGAAGTCGGCTGGCGCAAAAATCGAAACACCAATCGCACGGTGGTCGTCATCAATGTTGCCATGCCATGCGCAAGCGAGTTGGTCTTGAGCCGACCAAAGTGCGTGTCGCGCGTTGATGGCTACCTGTAAATTTTGCTCACCATCGTTTGTGCGGTTAAAGCGGAATGGCTCACCCTCTGGCGTGCCATCGGCTGCAAATCGTTGCGCGCGAACTTCCGCTGGACGCTTGGGTCGGTGTGCAGGGCGATCCGCAATCATTTTGAGACCGTGTGCGGTATAGCTGACAAAGAAACGGCCATCCGGCGCCATCGCAACAAGCGCACCGTTGTGATAGCCCTCGCCGCCGGCATCGACAGCAATCGTCTCGCCAATGGCTTTGCCCGTTCCGTCAAAGCGACGCACGAAAGAATGGTAGTCGGAGTTGTCTTGTGTACTCATCCAAGCAACCGCAAAGCGATCTTTACCATTGGTGTCGACGCATGGCTCAACAGGGAGGCCAAATTCTGTTGTGGCAATTTCAAAACTAGTCGCTCGGTCGGAGCCGCCCGAGAGAGGTAGTTTTCGGCCACGGATGCCCTGGGGCCATCCTTCTGAAGTGTGTTGGGCCCAAACCACAACGAAGCTGTCGTCGAGAGATCCGATGGACGGCAGTCGCTCTTGGTCGCCACCTTGATATGCGCTGATAGTGCTTTCTTCGCTAAGCGCGGTACCTGATACAGCAAAGCGGCGACCATAAATACGACGCATTTGAGTGTCGGGGTTTTCACTGGCCCAGACCACCATGACTTCCCCAGAGGGGTGGATGCTGAGGGTTGCATTGCTCTGTTCGCCCTTTGAAGTTTGGTTGATTTGAAATTCTTCTCCAAGAGGGCCGAAGAAAATTTCGAGCTTTTCCTCAGTTTTGCGTTCCTGCCAGCCAAATCGGCGCGCAAAAATGCTGCCTGAATCGCCATCTTGCCCGATGGAGTTCCAGACAACCCATGCTGTCTCGTCAGGCGCAAATGCGACGGCAGGCCGCATCTGATGGCCCACCATATGTTGATTGACATGAATTTCCGTACCGATGTGTCGACCAAGCGGATCGAGTAATTGCGCAAAAACACCAAAAGTACCCTGCTCTTGACGGCGACTACTCCATGCGGAAAGCATTGTTCCAGAAGAACTTGCGGCGAGTGCAGGGTCCATTTGACGGTTGCTCTCAAAGGTGTTGGCGCGGACTTCGTATTGCTGGAAGTCCTCTATTGCCTGGGGTAGGGCTTGCGAGGCCGCGGCGAAAAGAAAGATGGTGCTAAGAATCATGAATGGAAGGGAATGAGGGAAGGGTCGGTGCCTAAACGGACGACGCAACAAGCCTACTTTATGTTTCGAATTTTTGTTGAGTGCGATTCCGCACGCGAGCGGCCGCCGCTGATGGTATAGGAGTTGCCAATTAAGGGTTCAGGGGGGCAAAAAGCTTTAGAATGTTGTGCCTCCAGCTTCCGAAATCCATGTTTAAGCGCACTACTTTTCTTGCCATCCTTGTCGCGGCCTTGCCGTTGGCATCTTGTCTTCAGGTCGATGATGTTGACCCTGGAAGAGAGGGTAATTTTCTCCTTCTCACTACAAGCGTCAGTTCGGGCCAGCAATGGGCCTTGAATCGCCCTATCGTGATGACCTTCAACCATGCTGTAGATCCTGCCACGGTTGATTTTTCCACAATCCAGTTTCGCCCAATGGCAAACGGTTATCCCGTAACGGGGCAACTTGAAGTGTCAACGGACGGCTTTCAAGTTACTTTTTATCCCAATTGTGGCGTCAGCGAAAATTTTGATGATGGCGGTTTTGTACACAGTTCTGAATATGAATTGTTTATCCCTTCTTTCAATACGACAGATGGGGCCTATTCTGTACTGCGAGACAGTCAAGGGCGTGGCTTAGAGCGTGGCGCGATTGTCGGTTTCCACACACCTACCATTTATGAGCCTTTGTTTCAGGATTTCGTGAGTGGTCCACCTGAGGTCACCGCGCTTTCGTGGCCTTCCGGTTTGAATCTCTTTTCGCATTCCTCTGAGGGTGCTGCTCGTGTTCACCTCACTTTTAATCAGTCGATCGATGCTCGTTCATCGAACCTAAATACGAATAATATTTATGTTCTCTATTCAGAGGGCGAAATCGGCACAATAGATGAACTCTCCTTTCCGGCAGACAATCGTATCCCTGGCTATATCGAGTTGGTCGCGAATTGTGTTGACGACAAAGCTTATGTTGACTTTGTGGCAATTGGAGTGCTCCCACCTAACCGGAATTTAAAACTCATTATCGACGCCGCATTTTCGGATATCACTGGGCAGATATCTGCGAGTGATTACGAGACAGAATTGTTTGCCGTTACGACTTTAGCAAAGTTCTTCGCAGAGGTTCCAGATGCGATTACTGGCGACCCTGAGCCGTTTGACCCTCGGTTTGCCGTTCAAGATGAATTCCTTGATAATTACTTGGATTCCTCCATGGTTGACCTCGAATCGGGGCTTCCATTGCCAATGGCTGAAGTCGGCCCAGGCTTTGTCGGAGCAGCGTTTGATTTTCCCGGCGAATTCGTAAGCGAGGACGATGATTTTTATTGGACTTCTGGGTTCGCTGATATCTATACCGTGGGTAACGAGGTCTTTGTTGACAGTCGCAATAATCAGATCAAAGTGACCAATGGAGTCATTTATGTAAATGATTTTTTCATCGAAGAAGGCAGTCAAATCCGTGGAATGGGTGACAACCCGCTCGTGATTTATGCAACAGGCGAAGTCACGATTGATGGCATCCTGAATGTTAACGGCGACAATGCTCACCAGCCGTCTTCCCTTAACTCACCTAACTTTGCCGAAGGTGGAGCAGTGGGGCGATGTGGTGGTGGAGATGGCGGCACAGCTTCTCAGATTACGGATTCATATACCCCGCGTGGAGAAAACGGTGATGGGCCTTTCGATCAAGAAGGCGCAGGTGGCCAAGGTGGTGAAGGTTGCTTCCAGCAAACTCAGGGTCTATCCGCGACCTCCTATTCTACGGACGATATCTTGAGGCATATTCAGGCTGCTGGTGGTGGCGGCGGCACTTTTGCGATGACCTCAAACTATGCCATCAATAAAGATGATTGGTTACTTGGTAATGGCCATTCTCCTGAGTCAGTTGATAATTCAGGTCCCGACCATCACCCCGATCATCACACTGGCTGGACTTGGGATGTCATAGGTGGGGAAGCAGGGATGCGAGGCACCGCTTTCAACTCACAATTTATCAACCCTCAAAACACTAGCAATAATGACCCGAGAGGGGCCTTCGGGATGGAAGATCGCCAGCCCGATGTTTTCTGTGAAGATGTCACGGACAACGCTCCGTTTTGGAATGAGCCGTGGCTTGACACGATGACCTTTCCTCCGTTTCTTTATGGCCATCCAACTTTGGGGCCAGACCCTGGCTCTGCAGGTGCGACCGTATTTTCGCCCGACGGAAACACAGGTGATGACTTTTGGGGTTCTCGACTCAATCCTGATGGCACTGTGACTACGGGCGAGTTGTTGATGCCTTGGGCTGGTTCAGGTGGCGGCGCATCAGGGGATTCGCAACGAATTCCGCGTGTCGACATAGACGGCGACGATCTGTATGAGCCACTGGAAGATTTCTTCCCCGTTGCTACTTTGGCTGAAATGACCGCTGCACCAAATAATTATTATCAAAAAGGTGCACCAGGTGGAGCGGGTGGTGGCCAAGTTTTGATTTTCGCGATTGGCAAAATCAAAATTGGTGAAATGGGTGCTGTTACGGCACGCGGGGGTAATGGAACCGGTGGTGAATCTCTGAACTGGTTCTACACGATGGTTTCTGGCTCTGGCGGTGGCTCTGGCGGGCATATTGTCTTGCAGAGTTCTACCGGCCTAGATATTTCAGAATTGTTCGTTGGTGCAGCTTCTAACCAAGGCCAACTCGCTGGTCTCGTCCCAACAGAAGCAGTCTCCGCTTTTGGCGGTCGCCGTGGCTGGTCTGGCGCGCATATTGTGAAGGTCCCAGGCGATCCTAGTAAAAACGACGGTAATGGCACTTTCCAGGTTGGTCGGGGTGGTGCCGGCGGCAACGGCATCATTCAGATTCATGTCCCTGACGTGACACAAGATATCGATTGGCCTGCAGCCGCGGCCGCTCCCATGAGCGACTATGTCGCATCCTTGAGCGGCGATCCAATTGAGCGTGCTGAAGAAATGCTTAATTTGGTTTGCGCGCCGACCTCGCTTTGCTTGGTTCCGATGTTTTCTTCCAAGTCGATGTTTATGAGCCGCTGGATTGATACGGGATTGGCTGGCTTGCGTGTTTCCGAATCCATCGTTGATGGCACTTCTGGCGAGTTCCAGTATTTGGATTTCCCTGCCTATGATGATTTAGTCCTTGCGGAAGGCTTTGCAAATGCTGGCGGCGTCACCTTCTTGCCCAATCAAATTGAGATTGATGCTTCCATGCATCGTGTGCCTCAGCGCTACAAAGATAGCCCTGAGCTTTTCTTGGCAGATTTTGGTGTCGGCGAGCATTTGGTCTTCCCCGATGCTGAGATGGCTGAGCCCCAAACTGGTTTTGTGATTACTGGCGCCTCTTACCTTGCAGGGGATCGTTTTGTGCTTGATACGGATCCACTCGACGGAGACATGACGGCAGTTGCAACAGGAAATAAGGATTGGCAGGTGCGGATGTCTTCACAGATTAGTTTCAGTGGCATTAGCTCTGCCGACGGTTTCATTGAGAAATCGGAAGGCAACACGGTCCCGCTTAGTGAAGTGGCAACCGGTTCTACGAATGACCTCGACATCCAGTTCTTCGAAGTAGAACTCAACTCTGCCTCGCAATCTGTATCGGCTGATTTCTTAAGAAACCCTGCCTTGCTCTATGGCTACGACCTCTACCCAGACGCAGATGGCCAGCTCGGCTTTGCGATGGTTGATGTCTCTTACAACCCAGCTACAGATACTTTGTCTTTCTTAACAGACCCTACTGATGGCGCGCCATCCTTGGCTTTGAATGCCGCGCGCCCGACCTGGTCTTTGCGACGCAAGTTTTTCCAGGTGGCTACGACTGGGGTCAAGAACGCGATCCCAGACAGCGTCGAAATCGCTGTGGAGTTTCAGGGCGCCCACGAATCCTATCTTGGGTCTGATGTGCCAGGGGTTCCATTGCCAAGCGCTTCTCTATGGACATCTGATTTGAAAGATTTACAAGGTTGTCGCTACTTGCGCTATCGCGTTCTTTTCAATATCGATGCTCAAGACACGGGCGTCGACTTGGCAAGCCCGCGCTCTAATCTTGGTTTCATCAAGATTCCGATTCAGTGGTAATCGTTTGTGGCTCAGGTGCTTTGCGCCTGAGCCACCTCGTCTTTAAAGCCCGCGCTCGCGCTTGATGACATCCCAGGCGTCGTTGATTGCGCTCATTTTTTGTTTGGCGAAATCCATGAAGTCATCGGGTAGGCCTTTAGATTGCAGTACATCGGGGTGGTATTCCTTGGCGAGTGAGCGATAGGCTGATTTGATTTCGGCATCGGTCGCAGTGTTTGAAACGCCGAGTACTTTGTAGGCGTCCGCCGAGGAGTTCTTGCTCGATGAGGACCGACCGCCCGCGCGGCCACCGCCGGCCTCGAAAGTAGCCTTGCATGACTGATAGCCACGCTCGCCAAGACCCAGCTCTTGACTGATTTGGCGGATGAGCGTTTCTTCAGCGGGGTGGTAATGGCCGTCGGCAAATGCGATGGCGAGCAAGATGGTGACGATGTCACTCATGCGGCTGGGTTGGCCGCCCAAGAGCATGCGTACTTGCTGGGTGAACTCATGCGTCGAGGCATCGCTTTGGGCTGCTTCATTAAATACATCTGATGCGATTTTGCGGTCTTCGGCTGACATCCCTAACGATGTGCTGAGGAAGTTGTCAAAAGTCGTGATTTCTTCCCGCGTGACGGCCCCATCTGATTTGGCGACTTTGGCTGCGAGACTGGTGAGCGCAACGGCGAAAACCATTTGCATGTCTTCCGCCGAGCGGGGCATACCGCCGGGGAAGCCCGATGCGCTGCCAAAACCGCCGCGCGGGCTGCCCACTCGCCCGCCTGGCATAGGCTCGCGGGTCATGGAAGAGCCTATGGCGCCGCCTAAAATTGCGCCCAAAGGGCCGCCCATCATGAAGCCGAGGCTTCCTCCAAGTAGTGTTCCGAAAACTCCCATGGCGCAGATTCTAACGCGTGTAGAATATGCGGCTCATGGCATCTGCAGAACGCATCGTGGTCGTCTCGGCCGTCCGCACCCCGATTGGCCGCTACATGGGCGGTTTGTCGTCACTGAGTGCGCCCGATTTGGGCCGCGCGGTGGTGGCGGGAGCGCTTGAGGCCGCCTGCGTGCCCGGCGATGCGATTGATGTACTTTATTTCGGGCAAGGCCGCCAAGCTGGCTCGAAGCCCAATCCTGCGCGCCAGGTATCGTGGGGCTCGGGCATTTCCGAAGAGGCGACCGCGATGACGGTCAACATGGCCTGCGCTTCAGGCATGAAATCAATTCAGCTTGCGGCTGATGATTTGCTGTTGGGTCGAGCCAGTTATGCCGTCGCTGGCGGCATGGAGTCGATGTCGCGCGTACCTTTTATGCTCGACCGTATGCGCGAGGGGTATCGCCTCGGCGACGGCAAGGTGGTCGATTTGATGTATCGCGATGGTTTCATGTGCCCACTGAGCGATCAGTTAATGGGCGCCACCGCCGAGACATTGGCCGAGGAAGGCAACATCTCGCGAGAGGCGCAAGATGCTTTTGCGCTTGAGAGCCAGCGCAAGGCGGCTGCGGCTTGGGCGGCAGGTCGTTTTGCGGACGAGTTGGTTCCCATCACGGTTCCGAGTCGACGCGGCGATGTGTTGGTGGATACTGACGAGCACATGCGCCCAGAGACGACGATGGAAGGCTTGGCTAAGTTGCCGACGGTCTTCCGCGAATCAGGCGGCACAGTTACGCCAGGCAATGCATCCGGAATTACCGATGGCGCAAGTGCTTTGGTTTTGACTACCGCAACCGAGGCAGAGCGTGCAGGTCTTGAGCCTCTGGCCGTCTTGGTTGATAGTCAAACCGCCGGCACCGACCCGCATCGTATGGGTTTGGGGCCAATTCCGGCGACTCTGCCATTGCTTGAACGCATTGGTTTAACGCTCGATGATTTTGGTTTGATTGAGCTTAATGAAGCTTTTGCCGCGCAAGCATTGGCTTGTTTGCATGAGCTTCCGATTGAGGCCGAGCGCCTCAATGTCAACGGTGGTGCCATCGCATTGGGCCACCCAATTGGCAACACCGGGGCGCGCATTGTGGTGACGCTGCTCCATGAAATGAAACGCCGCCAAGAAAAGCGCGGCTTGGCCACACTCTGTGTGAGTGGTGGCCTCGGCATGACCACGGCCTGGGAACTTCCTTAAAACTTGTGATGAAAACGACTTTGATTTTACCTCTACTCCTGTTGGTGGCTGCTTGTGGCAGTGACCAAGGTGCAGCCGCCACCACGGTTGATTCTTCCGCAATGCCCGCGGCTTCCGCTGCTGCAGCAACGGCAAATGTTGATGCGCCGGTCGTCCCTCAGACTCCGGGCAAGCCGCTTGTGAAAAAGCCTTATGTGCCTAAGCGCGACGCCGAATTTCATTTTGAAAACAAAGAGACGATTGCTGATGCCGATTTAGGCGATTACTACATCAAGATGCATTGTTCGATTGACGGCAAGTCGGTCGGCGCGATGACTCTGGTGTTTTGGCCTGAGGTTGCGCCGATTCATGTGCGTAACTTTTTGCGTTATTGCGACGAGGGTTTTTACGACGGTTTGACTTATCACCGCATTATTCGCGATTTCATGATTCAGGGCGGTTGCCCGAATGGGATCGGCAATGGTGATGGCCCACACGGCAACATCAAAGGTGAGTTCTCGAAAGACAAAAAATACGCTCATAAGTATGGTGTGCTTTCGATGGCACGCGACAACTCGCCGGATTCCGCGTCTTGTCAGTTTTACATTTGCTGCGAAGAGACGCCGTCCGTGCACAACTTAGATGGCAAGTATTCTGCGTTTGGCATGTTGGTGAATGGTGTGAAAACACTTGAAGCGATTGCCGACACCAAGGTCAAGCCCGGTCGAGGTGGCGGAAGCCCTTCGAGCCCGATGGCCAAGGTGACGATGGATAAGGTCGAGGTCATTAAGGGCGTGCCTACTGAGACCGAAACAGTTGTGATGCCCGAGCCTGATTTGGGCGGCGAGCCAGCTAAGGTTTCCGTGCAGCATATTTTGATTTCGTTTAAAGGTGCCATCCCGTCGGCGACTCGCTCAAAAGAAGATGCTGAAAAGTTGGCCCTTGAAGTTTTTGCAAA
Organism: uncultured Planctomycetales bacterium; assembly: GCA_964584805.1. Taxonomy (GTDB): domain Bacteria; phylum Planctomycetota; class UBA1135; order UBA1135; family UBA1135; genus JABHIE01. The sequence continues at coordinate 19,884 of CAZPAY010000020.1, forward strand.
AGCAAAGGCTTGCAAGAGCGATGCAGAATATACGGCTCTTGTGAAAGAGCACACCGACGATTCCGTCCGCCCCGGCGATGAAAACCCAGGTGTTTACGCGATGCTGAATAACAAGGTGCGTCGCGACGCTGACTTTGAGAAAAAGTACACCGAGCTCAAAGGGCAGTTTGATGCCTTACAGGCTGATTTGAAGGCTGCGGTGGCAAGTAAGTCTATGACTGAGGCTGAAGCTCAAGCTGAGACGCAGCGTGTCGGTATGCGCTTGCAGAGTGAACTCGAAAAATCTAAAGGTATGCCGCGTGCTCAGCTCGTGCCCGCCTTTGGTAATGTTGGCTTCAAGCTTGAAGTCGGCGAAGTGGGGCTTGCGCCTTACGACAAGAAAGATTCTAAATTCGGTTGGCACATCATTCGCCGCGTCCGTTAATCGCAACCCACACCAAAAAATAGACCCCAAAATAATCATGACTGATTTCACAAAAATTGATGAGCTCACTGACGAGCAACTAACAAAAACTCGCATTGACATCGATGTGACCGTTGGCGGTGCAGACCGCGGCACCATGACTCTTGAGTTGTGGCCTGAGGTGGCTCCTGCAACGGTGCGTAACTTTGTGCGCTATGTTGCCGAAGGTTTTTACGACAACAAGGGCTTCCACCGCGTCCTTTCTGGCTTCATGATTCAGGGTGGTTGCCCACTCGGCACGGGCACGGGCTCGGGCCCTCATGGCAACATTCCTGGCGAATTCACGGCTCAGCCGGAATACAGCCACAAGCGTGGTGTGCTTTCGATGGCGCGCTCGCAAGACCCAAACTCGGCTTCGTGTCAGTTTTTCGTCTGCCATGGCGATGCTGACTTTCTTGATAATCAATACGCCGCTTTTGGTCGTGTCGTAGAGGGCGAAGATGCTCTCGACGCCGTGGCTGCCGTGGCAACAGGTGGCGGCGAGGGTTCGAGCCCGCTTGAGCCATGTGGCATCAAGGCCATGCGCGTTTACTCCGCCGAATAACGATTCAAACTTTTCCCTGACCCTTAAAACCATGACGGATTCCTCTCCCGATGTCGCCTTGAGCGACGACGAGCTTTTGCTGGATTGGCAGCATCTTTTGACGGATGTCGACGAAAGCGGCATTGCAACGATTACGATCAATCGCCCTAAGGCGCTCAATGCACTCAATTCTGAGGTGCTTGAAGAGTTAAACGCGGCGGTCATCGAGGCTGCGATGAGCGACGATGTAAAAGTCGTTGTGATTACGGGCTCAGGCGACAAGTCATTTGTTGCTGGTGCAGATATTTCAGAGATGGCAGACATGGATGCCGTCGAGGCGCGTGATCATGCCCTGACGGGCCAAAGCGTTTTCGCCAGCATTGAAGCTTGCCCTAAACCGGTCATCGCCATGATTAATGGCTTTGCATTAGGTGGGGGTCTTGAGTTGGCGATGGCTTGTCACATCCGTGTGGCTTGCGAGGGCGCAAAGTTGGGCCTGCCTGAAACTGGTTTGGCTTTGATTCCTGGTTTTGGTGGCACGCAACGCTTGATGCGCATTGTGGGTGCGGGTGTCGCGCGCGAATGGATTTTGACCGCCGATATGTTTGATGCTGCCGAGGCGCATCGCATTGGGTTGGTGAATCGTTTGGTGCCGGCCGATGAGTTGTTGGCCACGACCATGAAGTTGGCCAAGACTTTGTGTAAGCGCGGGCCCGTTGCCATGGAGACGGCGCTTGATTGCATCCGTCGAGGCCTTGAGGGTGGGCAGACGCAGGGTGAAAACATCGAGGCCGATGCGTTCGGCATTTTGTTTACGAGCGAAGACGCGCGCGAGGGCATGCATGCTTTCGTTGAAAAGCGTAAACCTGAATACAAAGGGTGCTAGTGATGCAAAAAGATTTAGTAATAGTGGGCGGTGCGCGCACGGCCATGGCTGAATATGTCGGCACGCCTGGTTATGGATTGTTGAAGACGGTGGGCGCTAATGATTTGGGCGCACACGCGATTCGTGGTGCGATGGAGCGCGCGGGCGTAAGCGCCGAGCAAGTCGACCATGTCGTTATGGGCAATGCTTTGCAGACGGGTCCCGACGCGATTTATGGCGCACGCCATGCTTCGCTGAAAGGTGGTCTGGCAAATGAGGTGCCTGCCTTGACGGTAAATCGCATTTGCGGCTCGGGCATTCAGTCGATTGTTTCGGCTGGCCAAATGATTCTGTCGGGCGATGCTGAGGTGGTCGTTGCAGGTGGCATGGAAAACATGTCGCAGGCTCCGCACATCATCCGTGGTGCGCGTGACGGCTTCCGCTTGGGTGGTGCACCAAAGGTTGAGGATTACTTGTTTGAGTCGTTGATGGATCCGTATTGCGGTTTTTTCATGGCGCAGACGGCCGAAAACTTGGCGACCAAATACGACATCAGTCGCGAGGCTCAAGATGAGTTTGCCATGCGCTCCCACCAGTTGGGCACGGCGGCCGTCCAAAACGGTTTGTTCGCGGAAGAGATTGTGCCGGTTACCGTAAAGAAAGGTCGCAAAGAGTTTGTGGTCGATACGGATGATCACATCAAGCCCGATACATCTATTGAGCAGTTGCAAAAACTGCGCGCGGCGTTTGGCAAAGACGGCACCGTGACTGCGGGCAATGCAAGCGGCATTGTCGATGGTGGCGCTGCTGTGATTGTGACCACTGCCGAGCGAGCCGCCGCAGAGGGCTGGGCTGTGCGTGCGCATATCCGCAGTTGGGGCATCGCAGGCGTTGAGCCTGAGATTATGGGCATTGGCCCTGTGCCTTCGATGCGGATGGCCGCCGAAAAGGTCGGCATGTCGGTGCACGACATGGATTTCATCGAAATCAATGAGGCGTTTTCCGCGCAATTCTTGGCCTGCGAAAAGGTGCTTGAGCTCGACCGCGATAAGTGCAATGTCAATGGCGGTGCGGTGGCGATTGGTCACCCATTAGCCGCGACTGGCACGCGATTGGTCTTGACTCTTTACCATCAACTTGAGCGCGCCCAAGCCAAATATGGCATGGCCTCGGCTTGCATTGGTGGGGGGCAAGGAATCGCTCTGCTCATCGAGCGTCCGTAACGCTTTCGCGTGAAACAGTGCCCTTGTGGCACAAAATAAACGGCTGCAGGCATAGCCCGCAGCCGTTTATTTTTTGGAGATATAGCGCGGAACTTGATATTGAGACTCGTGTTCAAAGGGGATGTTGCTTCTCCCCACCACATTACTTTTATCCCTCATTCCTCAATTCACCCCAGACGGCCTCGTCCAAATCAATAACACTTCGGGTGGTTTTGGTGGCGGCTTGACGAATGGTGATCGATTTGGCCGCGCGGTGACGGACCTTGGCGATTTAGATGGCGACGGCGTGGGGGATTTGGCGATTTGCGCGAAGCGCGATGATGACGGCGGCACGGATACGGGGTCGGTTTACATCCTGTTCATGAACGCTGACGGCACGGTGAAGAGTGACACCAAGATATCCAATGGCAACGGCGGCTTACCCGCCGGCACAAATGGCGATAACGATTATTTTGGTTATTCACTGACTCGCTTGGATGATTTGGATGGCGATGGAATTCAAGAGTTGGCCGTCGGTGCTCCAGGAAGTGATCGTGGCGTGGCCGATGGGGGGGGCCGTCCACATCCTGCATTTAGACCGCACGGGTTATGTGCGGAGTTTTAATACTTTGTCGGCGGCTTCGGGCTTGCCCTCGGCGCCTGCCGCTGGAGATTACTTCGGCCAAGCGACCGCACCTGCCGGCGACTGGGACAGCGACGGCGTCCCCGATCTTGTCATCGCTTCTCCACTTTCTGACGACGGTGGTCGTAATACGGGCGCGATTGATTTGTGCCTGATGCGTGCCGATGGCACGGTGCGTGAGATGCGCAGAATCAGTGCATTGACCGGTGGCTTCGGTATTGGTCTTGATACGGGCGACAACTTCGGTCACAGTGTCGCACCCGCCGCTGATTGGGATGGAAACGGCGTGCCTGATTTGGCGACCGGCGCAAACGCCGACGATAACGGCGGCACGGATAGCGGCTCGTTTTCGATTTTATTGCTGAATGCTGATGCAACGGTCAAGCGGCAATTCGTCCTCAACGCGACCAACAACGCTTTCCCTGGTGTCACGATTCCTGCTAGCGATCGATTCTCGCGCACCGTGGCTTATCTCGGTGATCACCGTGGCGATGGTACGCATGTCTTTGCGATTGGGGCGGGTGCGCACACCACAGGCCATGTTTGGATTTTACATTTCGACCCCTTCGCGCTTTGGGGGGATGACCTCACTTCCGGTCAGGCAAGCGAGGTGCGCTTGATGGGGGGCTCGCCTCATGCGCAGACCACCTTTGCTTGGTCGCTTGCAGGCCCCGGGCCAACGGCTTCGCCGTGGGGCATGTTGTCGCTTTCGGCACCTTACTTTTTGGAGACCTTTCAAGCGGTCGATGCAAACGGTTCTGCCAATTGGCCTGTAACGATCCCGGCCGGAGCGCAAGGCACGCAAGTGTGGCTCCAGGGTGGTGAATTGGCTCATAGCACGGTTCGTCTTTCCGAAGGGCTGGCGGAAGTGCTCCGCTAACTTCTAGGCGCTCGCCTGTTCCTTCACTTACAAGGCTATCGCCATGATTTATGTCGCTCAAGCCCCAATCTGTCCTTGTGAAAAGGAGAGATTGCGATGGCTCATGATAATACTAGGGTATTTAAACAAGTCCTTGAAGAGAAGTTGTTTGCTTCTTTAGAGGGTCCCTTGCCCGAAGTGACACCCCGCTGTCTGCCCGGGGTCGTTGAATTTACCGGGAAGTCCATGGCCGTCCTGGGAATGCGCCGTGCTGGAAAGACAACGTTTTTGCACCAAATTCGGCGCGAGCGCTTTGACGCAGGCGCGCCGCGTGAAACTTTGCCTTACATTAATTTCGAAGATGAGCGATTGTCCGGCCTCAAGGCCAGCCAACTCGGGCATTTGCTTGATATCTATGCGCGCCGTTTCCCTGAATGCCATGCTTCCAAAAAAATGCTTTGGTGCTTCGACGAAATTCAACTCGTCACGGGGTGGGAGCGCTTTATTCGTCGCGTTTTAGATGCAGAGCTGGGTGAAGTTTATGTCACAGGTTCTTCTGCGGCTTTGCTGTCTAAAGAAATTGCTACATCTATGCGCGGGCGTGCCTGGGAGATTTTGATTCATCCATTTTCATTTGTTGAGGCGTGCTCGCATAACGATATAGCCTTACCCGAAACATGTGAGGCGCTGAGTCAAAGTGAGCGTTTGCGCGTTGAGGCCGCATTTGATTCGTGGTTGAGCTCGGGCGGCTTCCCCGAGGCGCAGGGTTTGAATGTCGCACGGCGACGGCAACTGCTGAAAGATTATGTAGATGTTGCCATCTTGCGCGATGTCATCGAGCGACATCAAATCCGTCAAGTCGCAGCCTTGCGTTGGATGGTGAGCCATATTCTGGCCAACGCCGCCTCATCCTTTAGCGTCGAGAAGTTTTATCGTGCTTTAAAAAGTCAGGGCATCCAGATCTCAAAAGATACCGTGCACCAATTGCTCGCCTTTCTTCAGGATTGTTTTCTCGTGCGTGTCGTGTGGATGGAGTCGCAATCAGAGCGGCAGCGGATGTCTAACCCGCGCAAGTGCTACCCGGTTGACTCGGGGTTGATTCCCGTTTTCGATCGGTCCGGGCGTTCGAATGTGGGGCATGCACTTGAGACAGCCGTTTTGATTGAACTTGAGCGCCGGCGCTCTGAGGTGACTTATGTGCGCACACAGTCGGGTTACGAGGTCGATTTTTTTGGCCGCGATGCCGAAGGCAAAGAAGAGTTGATTCAGGTTTGCGCAGATGCAAGCGATGCAGCGACAGCCACTCGCGAATTGCGCGCTTTAATTGAAGCTGGCCGAGAATTCCCACAAGCAACCATGCGTTTGCTCGTGATGCACCGAGATGGCTTTCCGTCAGATTGGCCCAAAGATGTGGTGGTAGAAACGGCATACGCCTGGATGCTTCGGCGTTAAACTCCAACCATGGCCAATTGCCCCGACACCACTTGTTGCCCGCCCTTTGATCCCGCCCCCTGGGAGGCCCGTGAGCTCTCTTGGGTCGACAAGAAATTCGCGCGCGAGCGGGTGCGCTGTTTTTTCACATCCCGATTGGTTTCGGGAAAATGATGGAGCGCGTGATGGGGCTCATCATCGGTGCGGGCGCGAAACCCGAGCCCGATTTGATTGTGATGTGCGATGAGTCCTCTAAATGGCGCAGCGAGGTTTATCTTGAGGTAACAAAAGATGTGCCCGGCCTTGAGATGACAGCAGTCACCGGCAACTTCATCAGCAAGGTCTTTGACGGCCCTTATAAAGATTCGGCAAAGTGGTACAAAGAAATGTGCACCGAGCTCGCGTCGCGCGGGCTTCCGCAAAAGCGTTTATTCGCGTACTACACAACTTGCCCCGCATGTGCAAAAAAGCATGGCCACAATTATGTGGTGCTGCTCGCTGAGGTCTAAGCGCAAGCTGACTCGCGCGGCACTTCGCCAACCAATTCAGCAAACCGCCGCATCAGGTCATCGCCAAGTGGGGTCAGCACCGACTCCGGGTGAAACTGCAAACCGCCCCAAGGGTATTCGCGATGCTTTACCGCCATCACGATGCCGTCTGCCGTCCAGGCGGTTTCTTCGAGGCAACTCGGCAAAGCACTGCGAACGGCCCGAATCGAGTGATAGCGACCGGCAGTAAAAGGAGTGGGGATGCCATCCAACATGCCGCAACCTTGCTTGTGGTGAATCTCGGCACTTTTCCCGTGAACCGGCACGGGGTCGATCTCTAACTCGCCGCCAAGTGATTCAATCAAGGCTTGATGGCCCAGGCAGATGCCCAGGAGCGGTTGACTCGGCGGAAGTGCCGCGAGAAAATCCATGCAAATGCCGGCATCTTTCGGCAAACCGGGGCCAGGCGAAAGCAAGATGCCATTTGCTCTTTTGCCGAGAGCAGCCTCAACCGATATTTCATCATTTCGCACGACTTCCACCTCGGCGCCAATCTTCGCTAAAGATTGGTAGAGGTTGTAGGTGAAAGAATCGTAGTTGTCGATGAGGAGGAGCATCGTTCTGAATTGTAGCGGCGACCTTGAATCGGCCATTTTAAACATATAAACGGGCGATATCTTCCAGTTCTATCTATCTTGCTTGTAATCAATATTCCTCACATAGGAGGTTATTTATATGTCATAACAATGTCACAGGTTTCAATCCGAAACCGCCCCCCCTCAAACCTTCGAGGTACACATGACTTCGCAAACGCTCCTTCTTCTCACTCTTTCGCTCTGCCTGCCGGCGACGGCTTTGGCTCAGGAAGATCTCGCTGCCACAAATGACAAGGTAAAGGTCTTTGCCGTAAACGATCTCGGGATGCACTGCATGGACCGAGAATCATCGGTTTACAGCATCTTGCCGCCCTTTAATGTGATTCATGCGCAAGCGGTTTATCGTAGAAACAATGACGACCCGATGATTTTGGATGACACTCATATCGAGTTGACTTATTCCCCAATCAATGATCTTCAGGGTTCACGCAACAGCACCAGCCTCGGCGGGAAAACCGATTTCTGGAGTTACGCGGATTCCCTCTTCGGGGTGCAACTTGGCTTAGGCCAAAGTTTGACTGGCTTTTATATGCCAGACGATGCGCCAGTTCCTGGCCCGCAGACCATCCCATGGAATAACACCCACGGCTACTTTGAGGCTTTCGGCGTGCCGATTACTCCTGTTGATGATGCGGGTGTTGAAAACTCGTATCCGCTCATGCGGGTCTCTGCTGTGCATAAAGCTTCGGGTCGCGTGATTGCTTATCAAGATATTGTGATGCCGGTTTCCACAGAAACCGATTGCCAAAATTGCCACGCTACGGGTGAAATGGCCGCAAGCAGTTCCAGTGTGAATTGGTCTACCGAAAGCGATCTTGAGGTTCAAACCAAGCGCAATGTTTTGAAGTTACACGACTTCGAAGAAGGCACTAACTTAATGGGTAACCAGCCCGTTCTTTGCGCAAGCTGCCACTACTCGGCCGCGCTTGACTTGGAAGGACTCGGCCCACAAGGTGATCAAGTCGGCAAACCGTTGATGAGTGAAACCATGCACGGTTTTCACGGTGACCTTACCGACGCAAATGGCAATCACATCTTCCCTCGTGGCGGCTCGGCAGCAGATACTTGCTATCAGTGTCACCCTGGGCAGAACACCGAGTGCCACCGTGGCGCGATGGCTGATGGCGGCATGGAATGTTTTGACTGTCACGGCGACATGCTTGCCGTTGGCGGTAACCGCACCCCATGGATGGATATGCCCAAATGCCAGTCTTGCCACACGGGCGATGCCACCAACCACCTCACCGGCAACGACCTCAAGTTCGCCCCAGACGGCATCCGTCTCGTGCAAGCTTGGCGCAATGGTGATTCAAGCGCAACTCCGATTGATGCGCCAAATAGCCGTTTCGCTGAAGACAACGGCGAGTTGTACCGTTTTTCGAAAGGCCACGAAGGCATGGCTTGCACAGCTTGTCATGGTAGCCCACACGCCACTTGGCCAATCACTCCTGAGTACAACAATGACAATGTCGCCTCTTACGAGTTGCAGGGTCACACCGGTACCGTCATCGAGTGCAGTACTTGTCACACCGAAGATTTAGGCAACACGCTAGACGGGCCACACGGCATGCACCCCGTTGGCGATACTTACTTCTTGGACAATCACGAAGACATCACTAACAGCAATGAGCGCAATTGCAAAACTTGCCACGGCTCTGACCTGAAAGGCACCGTGCTTTCCCAAGTGAAAGTCGATCGTCGCCTTTGGAATGATGATAAGAATCGCTGGGAGAATTTTGTGAAAGGTGAGCAAGTGGCTTGTGATAAATGCCACAGCATGCCGTAACGATTTCCTTTTCTGCATCTGCGCCGCCGTCCATTTTGACGGCGGCGCTTTTGTTTGTCTAACAGGCTTGTAATCAAAACACGCCATTTTTTGTGTCATAGTTAAGGGATGACTTCCGAAGAGAAAATGGAATGGCCAGCATTTTTGAAAAGTGCACTCACCGTTACCTTTTGCATACTCATGGCCGCTTCGTGTGGCGTGGGCGGCGATGACGACGACGATGACGATGATGATCACGACGACGATGATTTTGGTGGAAGTGGCACGGCTGCGACATTGGTACTTGGTGCCAATGACTTGGGCATGCACTGTGTCGACGGTTCCTTTGAGGTCTTTTCCATTCTTCCTCCGTTTAATGTCATCGAGGCGCAAGTCGTCCAGCGCACGCCGTATGCCGCGACGCGATTGCTGGGGCCAACCGATGCACGAGTGGTCTACAGCGCCACCACCGATTCCACGGGTTCACGCAACTCCGCAAGCATCGGCAAAACAGATTATTGGGATTATGCCGACATTCTGTTCGGCGGGCCATTTGATCTAGGCGAGGGTTTGACCGGTTTGTATATGCCCGATGACGCACCCAACCCGGGCGCGCAAAACATGGTTTGGGACGCCACGCACGGGTGGTTTGCCGCGGCGGGTGTACCCATTTTTCCGACGGATGATTTAGGGGCGACAAATCCTTATCCGCTCATGCGATTAACCGCTCAAAACGCCCAAACGGGTGCCGCATTGGGTAGTTTAGACATTGTCGTGCCGGTGAGTGATGAAACCGATTGCACGACTTGCCATGCCACGGGCGGCATTGCGTCCACCCAAGGTGGCATCGTTTGGTCATCGCGCGCACCTGGTGAAAATCAGGCCAAAGAAAACATTCTCAAACTGCATGATACGAATCACGGCACCGCACTTGAGCAAAGCCAACCCGTCTTGTGTGCGAGTTGTCACTATTCTGCGGCTCTCGATCTCGTAGGCTCGGGGCCGACAGGTGCGCAACTGGGCAAGCCGTCCATGTCGGCGACCATGCATGATTATCACGGAGCACTCACCGACAGTTTCGGCGATCCACTTTTCCCTGTAGGCGGCACCGCCGATGAAACCTGTTACCGCTGTCACCCTGGCGGCGAAACGCAATGCCAACGCGGCGCCATGCGTACCGGCGGAATGGAATGCTTTGAGTGCCACGGGGACATGTCGGCCGTCGGTGGTGCGCGTGCACCTTGGATTGATTTGCCAAAATGCCAAAGTTGCCACACAGGTGATGCACTTACCTTTCAATCCGGCGGGGGGCGTGAGCTCGCTGCGGATGGCATCCGTCTGCGCCAAGCTTGGCTCACGGGTGACGCAACCGCCGACCCCATTTCCGCACCAAATTCAAGATTCGCCGAAGAGAGTGGCAAACTCTATCGCCAAAGCAAAGGTCACGGTGGTCTGGCGTGCATGGCTTGTCACGGCAGCCCGCACGCGATTTGGCCACATTCTGATGCGTCGGCGAATGACAATGTCGCGGCCAATCAAATTCAGGGTCACAGCGGAACCATTACGGATTGTTCCGCTTGCCATGGCGCTCAATCCATCCCACTTGGGCTTAACGGCCCTCATGGTATGCACCCTTTAAACGATTCCGGTTGGCGGGAAGATCACGAAGATTTTTACCGCATCAATCCCAGTTCATGCAAGTCGTGCCACGGCGCCGATTACCGTGGCACCGCACTTGCGCAAACGGCCTGCAATCAATGCCACGCCATGCCAAATGGGTCGCCCAATTGGGATGATTGATCCCGCGGGCGACCCATAGCGTGGGTTACAGAATGGAATCTATCGCAGATAAACGCGGTAGACGCCGTTGTCGTCATTCACCGGCGCGTTGTTTGTCGCGTCAGACCAAGTCACGCTTGCAAAGGCATAAGACATATCGGCATTAAACACGATGCCGCCTGCGTTGGCTTCGGAATAACCGAGCGTCGGCGAGACATCCAAGCCGGTATCCCAAACTTTACCCCAGCCAGGCGTGCCACTTGTCAGCGAGCCGTAAACCTTGGTGTTGTTTGAGCTCGCGTCACCGCGATCAGAGCGCAAGGCACCAATCAGGCAAGTGTCATACATCGGGCCGGTACCGACGGCAACCGTACCGACTGGCGTCGAACCAATACTTTTAAGCGTAGTGGTGCTGTCGCCCATGGGGTCGGTCCAGTTGCTGTTGTAAGGCAGTTGACCGTTGCGGGCTTCCCAAGTGCCGTCGGCAGTGTGATGAGCACCTTTACTGCGATTCACCACATAGCTATTGCCGACGAGGTCGACATCCATCGTCAAGCCGGTGTGTGTCGCCCAAATGCTGACGCCGGGGCCAGTCGAGCTCGTGAGCATCATGGTCGAGGACGAAATCCGTGCGACGGATGTGCCGAGCTGCGTGCCTTGCTTGATGTTAGTGGGGAGACCTGTGGCGATTTCATTGAATCGCCCCGAGGCATGGTTGGCGTTAAAGAAGATGCGCCCTTTGGTTGTGGCGTCTTTTGAACCAAACAGCAAAACCGTGTTGACATACAGGTCAACCATGCCGAGCAAGACATAGTTCGGTGATTGCGGCACGACCAAAATACTTGAAGCCACGGCTGTGTGCGATTTGCTGTCGCTCAAACTATCGGAGCGATTCGGCAGGCCATCGTTGTTGGCTGCCCAAGAAGTGCCGCCATCGGTGCTGACATAAAAACCAGGGTGGCTCGGAGCTAGGTTGAGGATGTCAAGCCCGCCAGTTTGTGCAACACTGCAATAAACCTGATTTGGGTTGGTTGGGTCAACCGCCACAGCAACTGCCGAGTGGTCGCCGTTAGGGAAAGGAAGGCCGTTGTTTACAGCAACCCAGTTGGTGCCGCCATCGGTTGATTTGAACACACCGTTTTCAGCTGTTCCGGCGTACATGACATTGTCGGCATCACGGCAAATCGAAAGGTCAACTACATTGAAATCGGGCATAAAAACGCCATCGTTAATGACCGCCCAAGTGCTACCCGCGTCATGCGAAACCCAGAGCCCATCTCCCGGTGGGGTGGTCGTCGCCATCGGGTCAAGGTCGCCGATTGTGCACTGAAACACGGTATTCGGGTCGTTTGGGTGCGCCACAATGCGGCCCATCATGCCTGAAATCGTATTGCCTGGAAATGAGGTCCTTTCCCAATCGTAATTTTGCGCCGCGAGGGGGGTGACGCAAAGAAGGGAAAAGAGCGTGAGGAGAAAGATGAGAGGGGATTTCTTCATCTTTGCAGTCTAGCGAGTTGTGAGGCTAGATGCAGTTGGACGCGCGCGCGGTCGAGGTTTTGCCGAGGCCGCGTGATGTTGAAATAGGCGTCGCCGTTTAAATAGTCGGTGAGGAAGCGCGCACCTAATTCGGTTGCAATCCATGATGCGGCTCGCGGCATATGCTCGATTTCTATATCCGTAAGTAAGCCGCCACAACCTTCTAGCCAGCCACAGCGGACGGCACTCACGAGATCGGGGTCGACCACGACTTGCGATAAATCGGCGCAATCTTCTGCGGCAAGGCAAGTCATGGAGCGGAGCATGTCGCTGTAGTCATGCAGTGCACAACCGGGTTGGGTGGTGTCGAGGTCAATGACGGCTTGGACCTTTTCGCCAGATTCATCGAAAAGGATGTTCGCGATTTTGGCATCGTTATGAACAATGCGTACCGGAAAAGGCGTTTGATGTAAATCGCGCGCGGTCGGCAAGTAGTCCAGAACCGCCTGGATTTCATCTTGGCATGTCGCCACGCGATGATGCGCATCGGTTTGCGCGGCTACTTGCAGTGCCTTGATGCGCGCAGGAGTGTTGTGGAATTCGGGCAAGACGGTTTGGAATTTTTCGATATCCATTTGCGCCGCCTCATGTAAAAACTGCCCAAATGCTTTGGATGCCAAAAAAGCATGAGCCGGTGACTGCGCCTCAAGAAAAGTGCGCGTGTGAGGCAGGAAAGAAAACGCCCGCCAAAGTTTGCCCTCGCTGTCGGTGTGCCAAGCTTGCCCTGAGGTGGTCAGGATGAGTTTCAAGTCGCCCGTCGCCGGGGTTTCGAAATTCTTTGCATTTGAAAGCAAGGCCTTCAAGTTTTGCATGATCCCAACACTGTTTGGAAAAACATCTGGGTTTAGACCTTGAAGCAAAATCGCCGCGCCATCCGCGCAATCGACTTTCCAGGAAGTGTTGATGTGACCACCTGCCCAGGCGCGCGCCGAAACAGGTGGTGCGGCTAGCGCAAACTCATTGGCGAGCTGAAGGGCGTCCATGGTTAAAGGATAGGGATTACTCCTTCCGTGGCAAAACCAGACGGAAGGATGCGCCACCGCGGGCGCCATCCGTCACGCTGAGCTCGCCTTTGTGCCGCATCGCAGCGGCTTGGCTGAGCGCGAGACCCAATCCATAACCTGGCCGCTTGCCGCGCGCGTGAGTGCCGCGGAAAAGGGGCTCAAAAATCGATTCACGCTCGTCTTCGGGGACGCCAGGCCCTTCGTCGTCGACGCGAATGAGGAGGGCATCTTTTGTTCCTTCGAGATGGAGGGATACGGTCGTATTTTCGGGCGTGTGCGCGATTGCGTTTGCGACCAAATTGCGAATCGCACGCAGGATGGCTTCCTTGTCGCCGTGATAGCGCAAATTACCGAGCTGTGTCGTCGAGAGATGGATTTGCTTGCGCTCAGCCGCGCGGCGCTCCCCAGCAAGTCGGGCGGCAAGGCTGACCGCGAGGTCGAAATCTTCTTTTTGCACTTGCGTGTGTGAACCAATCTCACCGGAGCACAAACTCACTAAATCGCGCAATGCGGTGCCGAGCCCGCGTAGGTCGTCGCGATGCGTATCGAGGGTCGTGCGATGCCGGCTCGCGAGGGCTTCGTCGACGAGGAGCAAATCAGTTTCCGTCAACATGTTTTGGACGGGATGCCCCATTTCGTGGGCTAAACCCGCAATCATCATGCGATGTCGGCGCTCGGCATCTTGAATCGTGGCGAGTCGCGCGCGGAGTGTTTCGGTGATTTCGGAAACTTCGCTGGGGAGGTTTATCCGTTCGCCAAGAGTTTGCGTTGGCATTAAACCCTTTGTTGGATCGCTTGCAGCCGTTTCGCTCGATTGCACTTGTTCCGCAATGGAGTTAAACATACTTGTGATTTTGCGGGACACAAATTCACCAAGTAACAAGCCGGCGCCGAGCGCAAGTGCGGCGATGAGCCATGCCATCAGGCGGTAGTTGGCCGCGTGGACGAATAAGGCATGCGCGTCGAGTGCCAAAATGATTTCGCCGCCGTTGGTCAAAGTGCGTCCACGCCATTGGACGCTGTCGGGGCAACTGGCCGACCATTCGGTTTGAGGTAAATGCGGGATTGACGGGACACTCACCGCATCGGTGCCAAAGCGAAAAGAGATTGCGCCGGAGTCGTCGAGCATCCACCAACGCATCGGGACGCCGGGGTGATGCTCCGAAAGAATCGTGGCGATGCGTTTTGCGTTTTTGGGAGTGGGGTTGGAAAGGAAAAGTGCTTCGAATTCTTCGGTCTCTTCGAGAAGCAAGGCTTTGACTTCGCGCTCAACGGAGTTTTGCAAATACCACGCGCCAATACCGCCCATGATGGCGGCGAGGGTGAAGGTGCTGAGTGCAAACCAAAGCCGCAGGCGTTTGCGCAGAGACCAGGTGGCGCTCATGATTGGGTTGGTGCGTCGCTTAAAAAGTAACCCTCACCCGGAGCGTTTTGCAAAATCGCGGCCCCGTCTTTGCCGAGCTTTTTGCGCAGCCGCGCGATGCAAACTTCGACGGTGTTCGTGCCCGGCTCAAAGGCAATGTCCCAAACTCGTTGTAAAAGTTCATTGCGTGAAACGGGCGTTGCACCTGATTCGGCGAGGGCGAGTAAAACATCAAACTCTTTGGGTGAGAGTGGTAAGACTCTGTCGTCGCGCCTTGCTTGGCGTAAGTGAGGGTCAATCTTCAAAGGCCCGCGCTGCAGCATGGGCATCGCACGCCAGCGGCGGGTAACACTTTCGATGCGGGCAAGCAATTCTTCGAGCTCAAAAGGCTTGGGCAAGAAATCATCGGCACCAAGGCGTAAGCCTAAAACGCGATCTTCAAGAGTGCCGCGAGCGGTGACGAATAAAACAGGCGTGCGCAGGCCTTCCTCGCGCAAGGCCGCCAAGAGCGAAAAACCGTCTTCGCCGGGCATATTGACATCAAGCAGGATGAGGTCGAAGCTTGCGCCAGAGTCAAGCGTTTGTCGCGCGGCTGCAGCATCTTCGGCGAGTAGAGTCGTATGGTTCGCCAGCTCAAGCCCCCTAGCCGTCGAGGCGCGAAAACGCGCGTCATCATCCACAAGCAGAATCGAAAGGGAGGGCGCGGTTTCGTGCATCCCCTAGGATAGCGAGGAATTGCGGAATCAGCGCCCTTATAGTTTTGTAAGGCTAGTCGCGAATAACTGTGCGGAAAGTACGATTGCTCTGAGAGTGTATGTAATCAAATTCCCATTCGGATAGATTTAACTCAGCGGATGTGTCGTTATGTTGAGCAAAAACTTGGAGCGCGCCATCTGTGGGTGGATGAAACACCAGTTTCTTTTCGTTGATATTTATTGGAAATGGCCCAAGAGTGGTGATGTCTGTGCTACTGCGGATCTGTGAAACATAGAAAGAAAAATCACTCGGGTCGCACTCGCTCTTCCAATCGAAAAAAGCATAATGGGCTCAGCGCGGGTTAAAGCAAAATCATGATTGATTTCGAAGCTGTCAAAGAGCTTTGACGGAAAAGGTTGGGAAATATAGCCTTCTGCGTGAATGGTGAGGTAAGGGATTAACTTTGCATCTACATAGTTGCTCCAAGAGAATTGCTTTGTGTAAGAAATATATGGGCCCGCAGAAGAGGGGTAATGGGCACGAACGCGAACGGATCGGATGGGGGCACCAGATCTTTTGTCATGCGCTCGTAGAGTAACTTTGGGGCTGTTTCCAACATATAGACTTTGCTTGTTGGGAGGGACCGAAATCTCTTTGCCAAAAATCCAGGTGCCCCCATTGCCCTTTTTCCACAAGTCCGTCGCTGGCTCTAGGAAATAATTGTCTGCACGCAGGCCGTTAATCGTTGCTTGTCCGTTGCTGTTAGTTGAAAAAGCAATGGGTTTAGGCACTGAGTTACGCTCAATCCAGTTAGAGAGGTTGGTTGGCTTTGCGCCGTGGAGTTTGGGCCACCGTTTGATGTTACCGAAACTATGCAAATTGCGCGGCGTCAGCGTGAATGATTTATTGCGGTGCGGGGTAGAGTCTGGGGTTAAAAGTTCAAAGTGAGCGGATTGAATTGGATCTAGAACAACGACTAAAACCTGCTTAACAGGCCTCTGGAGAGGGGAGGACCTCTGGTAGTCGCGCTGGGTTTCTTCGTAAGTGATTATGAGTTCGTCTAGTGAATCGCCCTGAGCGCAAACGAAACGAACGGGGTTTCCCAGGCCAGGAACTTTTGAGAAAAAAAGTTTGGATTGATTCGCTGTAGTGCCGGAAATTTCAATCCGTGCATCAGCAGAAAACGGGCCAGAAAGTTCGACTTCAAATGGATGTTGCTTCGTGAGTGAGATAACAAGTGGTTTGTCGTTAGACCATTCGGTAGAGATAGATCCGAAATACCCTATTTCGGAATAGACCTCGATGCTTACTTTTTTTGATTCTGGGAGCGAGATTTTGATGGTTTGAGCGGCCTGGACACCATCGATGTGCTTGCCGCTGCGAGTATCATGGCAAAATGTATGTACGGTTAGGTTGGAAGAATCAGCGTTACCTTTATGTTGAAAGGAAAC
>CAZPAY010000020.1:36707-48689 GCA_964584805.1 uncultured Planctomycetales bacterium
AAAGGAAACTCTAAGTGCTCTGATTGATACCCATTTGCTGCGAGGTTGGCTTGGAATGCAGATGAGGCGGTTGGGGTTGTTGCTCGCCCGTTCTCTTGCGTAAGAAACGAATGGCCTAGCTCAAGAAAGGATAGTTCGATTCTTGCCTTGGCTAATGGCTGGCTGCGCTCATTGGTAATGACCCAGTCGCAGGTCGACTCGGAATGGAATTCGTGATACGGTTTTTGGTCTTTGCGAGATAGGTTTTTCTCAGTTGGGCTAACCGAACTCAAATGAGCGCGGCTTTCATGAAGTAGATCCTTATGCTGTGGATAGGGTTGCTGGCTTTGGTGAGGATTCGTTTCTTGAGAAATGACAGACCACAAGAGAAGCAGAATTACTGCGCCTGTGAAGGTGAGAAACGCACGCCTTAAATACATGTTTTCTGTTTAAATTGGGTAGTAAGTCCCAGTGGAACCAAGGTCTTGTCTGTTCGGAATGTCCTTTAAACCCAGTTTTGACCGCGCTGGACGCCAATGTCAGTGGACTGTCCAGGCTCTAATTCCACCGTAGAGACAACAGCTCCCCTTTGGAACAATTTAACCCTAAGGGCGCCTGGACCATTGTTGGTGACGCGATAAGTGATGGCTGTAGCAGGGTTAGTGCAGATTGCGTGTGTGCCACCTTCTTGCAGTGTCCACTCGGGTGGATTAGCCGGGATGGGGGCAAGAACATGACCGGAGCTCGCCGCACGGCTAAAATATGCGGCTTACAGCTTTGTCAGGTGCAAAAATGAATTCCTCCAAGCCCTCCGCAAGCGTGCGCCTCGATTCAGGCAAGCGCGTCCTCTTTCTGACGAAAGACCTGGAACTCCTCCGCAAGCAGCTCTATCACGGGCTTGATTTGCAGATGAGCGATTTGACCGTTGATGATTTGCTCGACGATATCAACACTGATGTGATGACTCCTGCGTGGGTGTGCTTTGATCATCTGCCTGCCGAGATTGCCAAGAATGCTTATGCCGGTTTGCTTGATGACGAGGGCAAGCGTGTATTCGTCGAGCAGGCTTTGATGGATGGCGGCTTTGAAGCAATTGTTTCTGGCTTGCGTAAAGGCACCGGCTCAAGTCGTGAGACGGCCGCACAGTGTGAGCGTTGGTCTGGTATTCGTTATGTTTTTGCCGCGTCTTTTGCGCCCATTCATGAGCGTAACAATATTAATTTGGGTCAGCTAATGGGCGACCACGCGATGCTTGAGCGACTGCAAGCAGGCGAGTCGATTGAGCTGGGCGAATTCATTCACCACTACGACCCCGTCACGCAAATCATCATTAAAGAAGGCGGCTTGTTTGCCTTTTCGCGCAAGGTGCAATCGGGTGAAATCAACTTGCCTGTCAATGCAACCGGCGCACGCGGCATGACTATGGCCGAAAAGATGATTGCCGCTAAAATGCTCAATCCGGGCAAGGATGGCCGGTTTGTTGCCGCAGACGATGCTGTGCTTGCAAAGGTGGATGCCGGTTTTAGTCATGAATTCACGACGGCTCAAGTACATACTTTTCTGTTAGAAGAATATGGAAGTGATTACGCGGTCATGAATCGTGACAAGCTCGCGGTTTTTGAAGATCACTTGCTCTACGCCGACGGCGTGGCACGCTTTCAGCCTTTTGCGGGCAAGATTCAAACCATGCGCGATTTGCAGCGCGTGTTTCAAGTGCACACGGGCGTGCGTGATTATCAGGCTGTTGATGGTGTAAGCCCAGGCATCTGCCACCAGATTGCGCGTGAAGAATTCATTGAGCCGGGTGACTTTGTGCAGGCAACCGATTCGCACACTTGCATGGGAGGCGGCTCTAACGCACTGACTTACGGCGTGGGTGCAACCGAATACGCGGCACTTGCGCAAAGTGGTTTTACCTTTGTGCGCGTGCCTGAGACGATTCGTTTTGAATTGGTGGGTGAGTTGCAAACCGGCGTGTGCGCGAAAGATGTCATTTTGCACATCTTGAATACATTCGCCAAACGCGAAGACACGCTCAACCGCTCGATGGAATTCGGCGGCTCAGGTTTGTCGACGATGTCCGTTGACGAGCGCGCCACTTTGTGCAACATGGCGACAGAATGCACCGCACGCACGGGCATTTGCGAAGGTGATGCGGCATTGGCCGAGTGGCTGGCTGAGCGCCGCCCCGACCAAACGGCTGAGGAAATCGCTGCCACTTTCATTGCGCCCGATGCCGATGCGCATTACGCCGGCGGAGTGCATGAAATTGATTTGAGCCAAATCGTCCCGATGGTTGCTGAACCGGGCGACCCGACTTATGGCAAAAACATTGCTGATTTGGGTGATGTCAGAATCGACATCGCTTACGGCGGCTCTTGCACGGCAGGTAAATCCGATGATATGCAGCTTTACGCACAGGTTTGCCAAGAGGCGCTCGATGCCGGCCACACGATTCCGGATGGCACGCAGTTTTTCATCCAATACGGCTCGAAGCCCGTGCAAGATCACGCTATCGCGATGGGCTGGGACGCGCTCTTCCGCAAAGTGGGTGTGCAAATTGTCGACCCCGGGTGCGGGGCGTGCATTGGCTGCGGACCCGGCGTGAGTGATTCTGCTGACCAAGTCAGCGTTTCCGCGATCAACCGCAACTTTGCTGGCCGCAGTGGCCCTGGTAGTTTGTATCTGGCTAGCCCGCTAACCGTGGCCGCAAGTGCATTTGCCGGTCGAGTCGTGGCTTATCAGCCTGCGTCGCAAATCGCTTAGGCCTAAGGGGTCCTTTGTGTAGAGCGGCTTGCTTGGGGCCGCTTGAATTTCATATTGACATAAAAACTACAGATATGTGAATAAGTGTCGATATGAAATCCATGGACAACATTCGATGACTCGCGTCCCTTTCAGGCGCGCAGGCTGGGGTTTTCTCAACCGCAGATCTCAGGTCTGTGTTTGCCGAAACTCATACGGCTGCCTTTGGGCGTCGTGTGGCCGTGTGCATCAAGCAAGAAATCTTGACGCGATTCACTCGGGGGTTCTACGTTGCGAGCGATTTCGCCTTGCCCGTTTTGAGTCAGCGCATTGCACCGAGTTCGTGCGTGAGTTTCGAGAACATTTTGGCTCAAAACCTTGTTGTTGGCTCAAACCCAGCCAAGCGTTTGACGGCCATCAAGGTGGGGCCAACACGCCGTTATGAGGCACTTGGTTTTGAGATTGTTCATCTCGGCGTCCAGCCAAGTTTGATTTTTGGTTTTGAGGTTATCGATGGGGTGAAAACCGCAAACAGCGAAAAGGCCGTGTTGGATGTTTTGTATTTCCATCTCCGAGGGCGTCGTTGTACTTTTGATATTTATTCGGATATTAATTTACGCAAGCTCGATATGAATTTAATTCGAGATTATCTGGGGCGATATCGCAACCCTAAATTTGTAGCCTTTGCTAAAAATGTACTCAGGATTTCATAACCTCCTTTTCGTATGACGCATTCCATCTCACGGCCCGCAACGCCCGAAGGACTTTTTCTTTGGGTGATGCATCGATTTTCCGACACCTTCGCCGAGCATGCCATCATCAAGGGTGGGATGGCCATGCGTTTGCTTGACTGCCCGCGCTCAACAACGCACATTGATTACATTTTCGTTCCGTTTGATTCTAAGAAAGTCATCCGCAAACAGATTGAAGCGGTATTGTCCGAGTTGCAAGAGGCAGAGATTCAGGTTGAGATGCATTCAAAGATGCTGCGCGCTGAAATCCGTCTCGATGATGCCGCCATCCAACTCGAGGCCAATGTTGCACTAGAGTGCGAAGCGACTCCAATTTCGACGGGTGCTTTTGCGATGCAGCAAGGTCAGCCCGCGCAGGTCGTCCGCATCATGAGCCCGAATTTGGCGCTTGCGCATAAATTGGCTGCCTGGAATGAGCGGCGCTTGATTCGCGATTTATATGATTGCTGTTTTTTCATTTCGCGCTTGGGAGAGATGCCAGAAATGGATGCATTGGCTGCTCGCTTGGCAAAAGTGCAGTCGCGGATTCCGGCTCTAAAGAGTTGCACTTCAATGACGCTGGTCGAATTTGCCACCGCTCTTAAAGATGTGGTCGCTGAGTTGACACAATCCGAAGTTGAGGCCGAATTGGGCGGTTTAGTGCCTCAGGAGGAGCTTGCTGGTTTGGCGTTGCGCATGAAGTCAACATTGATCACGCTTACCGATAATCTCCATCCGGCAAAATCGTCGGGAGATTAAACCGCGCGTCGGTCATTAAGGCATAGCCCGCCGTATCGATTTGAAAGACCTTTGCGGGGGTGTTGGGCTCCCACTCGTTATCAATTTCGTTGCCGCGACCCGGGTAATCTTGTGCGCCAAGCAATGAGGTTAGCAACCAGTAAAAATATTCGGTTGCTTGGCATGGGTATCGGCAAGTGCGGTCATCGTAGTGATACCACGCTGAGCTCGGATAGTTGTTAGGCACACTATTAAAGTGACCGCCGCGGGCGATATCCATTGCATCGGTCAGCTCGGTGCCGGCCTGCTCGCCAAATGCGGTGGGGTAGGCCTCGGCGTAACCTTGCGCGCTAACGAGGTGCAGCACTTCTTCAAGCGTGGCGTCAAAACCATTTTGTTGCGAGCTACCGTTAGGGTGCGTTTCGTGCTCGAGTAAATCTTGCCAACGATATTGATCGAGCGTTTGCCAATGTTGATTGATGACTTGCTCAAGCTGATTTTCGTCTTTAAACAAAATCATCATCGCTTGACCCCAGTTGGGGTTGGTCATCGCGGCGACAACTTGTGCATCGTCGGCCACTCCGTTTTCATCATTGTCGAGATATTCGGCGAGTACAGCGACCATGTGATCGAACTTTGCAACGGCCACATTTTTCGGCGCGGCGCAGGCCACACCAAAGACCTCGGTGTAGTGGATTTTGGCCGAACCGAGTGCTTTTTGCAGAGGGATGGGTGGCTTTGCGTTTTGTGATTGCGGCGGCTGAACCTGTGGCGTTGCGGGTGTCGCGCAATCTATCACTGGCAAGGCGACAAAAGCCCCAAAGGCAACTGTAAGAGCAATGATGTGGCGGAGCTTCATTCCTCTAAAATAGGGCATGTCAGGAATCTTCGCAACAGCAGTGAATTGCATGGACGGCCGCGTCCAGCATTCGGTCAATCTATGGGCACGCGAGCGTTTCGGCGCTGAGTTCATCGACACGGTGACGGAAGCCGGGCCGGTAGGGGCGTTGGCGGTCCAAGCCGATTCGCCAGGTGGCGTGGCAGACGGAAATAAAACCTACAAATCCATCCAGCGTCGTGTGGCGGTTTCGGTCGAGGCGCATGGCTCAAAAGGCATTGTGGTCGTGGCTCATGAAGGCTGTGCGGGCAACCCCGTTGATGATGAAACCCAAAAAGAACAGTGCCGCGCGTCGGCAAGAGTCTTGTTGAAGTCCTTTCCAAACTGTGAAGTGATACCCGTTTGGGTTTTGCTAGATGGACAAATCGAAGTCATTTCTTGACCGCACGCCGCATACTCATCCTTATCACGCTCGGTGTCCTCACCTGGTCGGGCATCGGCCCGTTTGACCGCGCGACTTGGTGGATGGAGGTCGTCCCTGTGATGATTGCTTTGCCGATTTTGATGGCGACGCATCGGCGGTTTCCGCTTTCGATTGTGACTTTGGCGGGCCTGACTTTCTTTGGTGTGATTTTGATGGTCGGTGGACACACGACTTATGCGCGCGTCCCGATTGGGTTTTGGGTCGCCGATGCGTTTGATTTAAGCCGCAACCATTTTGATCGTTTCGGGCATTTCTTCCAGGGCTTTGTGCCGGCGCTTCTGGCTCGCGAGCTTTTGCTTCGCACTTCGCCTTTACAGCGCGGTGGCTGGTTGTTTTTCTTGGTTTGCAGCGTCGCGCTTGCGATTAGCGCGAGCTATGAATTGATCGAGTGGTTGGCGGCCATCTTGGGCGGCGACGCGGCGACCGATTTTCTCGGCACACAAGGCGATGTCTGGGATACGCAATGGGATATGTTCCTCGCACTTTGCGGCTCGATTTTGGCGCAACTGACTTTGGCGCGAATGCAAGATCGGCAAATGGCTGACGAGCACAGGCCGTAGCATGAGTTCGCGCGCGCCACGCTTTCGGATGGCCTACTTTTACGCGTTCACATATGCCGTTTTCGCGGTTTTTTTCTTGTTCGGCGAGTTTAGTTTGGCTTCTTTCGCTGCCCCGATTCTGGGGCCCTGGGCTGGCGCACTTTGGGGCCATTTGGGCTGCTCCTGCAGTCTCGCCGAACAGAATGGGCTCGGTTACTGGAGCGGCGCTCTGCTCATCCTTGGTTTTGTCGCGGTCAAGCGCTTCCCGACTCAGCCTAGACGCGGGTTTGTTTGCCTGTTTAGTGGTTTGACCGTGATTTGGTGGGGGTTCTTAGCCTTGGCCTCACTAGTAAACACGCTCAGTTAGGGCCGTTGAGAGGTCTTGGCGTCGCTAGAATATCCGACCTGAATCTCATCAAATCATGAGCAAAATACACAAAATCGCCATTTTGGCCGGTGATGGCATCGGTCCTGAAGTTGTCCGTGAAGGTCTCCGCGTGCTTGCCGCCGCGAGTGACCAGTTCGACTTTTCTTACGAGTTAACCGACTACCCTTATGGCACCGATCATTGGCTCGCCACGGGCGGCGAAGACGGCGGCGAAATTTTCCCCGACGAGGCATTCGCTGAGGCCCAACAACACGATGCCCTTTTGCTTGGTGCGATTGGCGACCCACGCGCACCGATTGGTTTGATTGAGCGCGGTGTAATCGGCAAGCTCCGCTGGGAAGGCGGCCTTTACATCAACCTGCGCCCGATTAAGTTGTCGGCTGAGCGTTGGTGCCCGTTGAAAGATAAGACCCCTGCTGATGTTGACATGGTTATCATCCGCGAAAATACGGAAGACGCCTATGTTTTCCCACCTGAGTTCACCGATAAGGGTGGCCCTGACGAGACGGCATCCCAACCGATGAAATACACTCGCATGGGTACCGAGCGCGTGATTCGTTACGCCTTTGAGGTCGCAATGACTCGCCCTCGCAAGCAATTGACTTTGATTGACAAGGCCAATGCTGTGCGCGCGCAAGATATTTACACGCGTGTTTTTGACGAGGTCTCAAAAGAGTACCCAGAGGTCAAGACCGATCACGCTTACATCGATGCGGCGTGCATGTGGATGGTTAAAAACCCTGAGTGGTTTGACACCGCAGTCACCACCAACTTGTTCGGCGACATCATCACCGATCTGGGCGCGATGGTTCAAGGTGGCATGGGCGTTGCCGCATCGGGCAATATCAACCCCGGCCACTTTTCGTTGTTTGAGCCGATTCATGGCTCAATGCCTAAAGCGACTGGTAAAAACACAGCCAACCCCATCGCCACGGTCAATGCCGTCGCCATGATGCTTGAGCATCTTGGCGAAAACGAGGCGGCTGATGCCATCGAGGGGGCCGTTGAGCGATTGCTACAAAGCGATGCCGTCAAAGGCCTGAAAGCCGGTGTTCATTCCACAAGCGAGTGGGGCGACATGGTGCTTTCCGAGCTTACGGCTGCTGTGAAAGCTTAATTCGCGTTCGCGCACAGGCTCATAGACGCCACACACAGATTGTGTGTGGCGTCTGTCCATTATGGCCCACAGCGGGCGTTGGGTGTGGGCTAAACAAGGTGTCGAGCGTTTCTTGCCCGGCTTGTTGATTCGGGAACTGTAAATGGGTCGAAATGCTCGCAACGACCTTAAAACCAGCACTTTGCAGCTTTCCGATATTCCGTGCATCTTGAGGGACGGCCTGCAGAACATGGCCTTGCTTAAGGGGCGCATTTTTGCAAACCCCGTTTTCAAAAGCCCAGATTGACCCACCTGGTCTCAGCAATCGCTGCGCTTCGGCAAGTGCCTCGTCAAAAACCGCGGGTTTGAGATAGCCCAATACCCAACCCGCGAAAACCGCATCAATCGAATCATTCGGCAATGCAATCGCTTGTGCTTTCGCTTGATGGAAAATCAATGACGCGGGTGCATCATCTCTCCGCTTTGCCATCTCAAGCATTTCGCGACTCGGCTCAGTGGCAATCCATTCTTGTGCACCACCTGCTGCAGCAAGTTGCGCACTCCATCGACCCGTGCCACAGCCAATTTCGAGCACGCGTTTACCCGCAAAATTTGCATGACTCAGCAGCGCATCAATCGCCAAGCCGTCCGGGTCTTCTGCTCGCGAAAACGCATCAAAAGTTCCGGGGCTTTCGGCGTAGGCCCATTGCCATCCGCATGGGTAATGAGAATCCATGCGGATAGCGTAGCGTGGGCTAGAACACAGAGTGCCCTATTGAATCACAATTGCGCGTGGTGCCGTTGCCGCAGCATTGCCGCGTGCATCGACTACGCCTTGCACATAAAAATGCGTACCGCGCATGACAGCCGTTGCCGGCACTTGATAGGTGCGACTCAGCGAGCCAGCCCCCGTCGCGCGCAATAGATGATCTGGCCCAATATTGAGCAGCAAACCATTGGTCGCAGTTGTCGGAATGTTGCCTGTCGATGAAACCAATGCAATCGCGCCGGGGCCGTTAAGAGTGATCGTGAGGCCTTCGCCCGCGGTAGGAGTGGGGTTGGAAACCGACAAATCGCCGACGAAATTTGAAGTGCCACCACCGGATGGCAGGTTGTCAAAAACCAAAACGGCTTCGTTGATTTGCGGCGTGACATACAACTTACCATTTGCAAAAACCGCTTCGTTTGGCTGACCATAACGAGTGCCGCCTAAGTTGCCGACAGATGCGGTGCTAATGACTTCGTAAGTGGCAAGATCCAAAAAGATAATGGTGTCTCCGGCCAGCGTGCACATTGCCAAAACCGTTTCATCTGCATTTACGGCCAAGCCATATGCATCGCCAATCAGGATGGCGCGCTCTGGTTGACCTTGACCGTTATAGACCCAAAGCTGACCATCGGCGTACATTGTCGAAACAAGTACGCGGCCATCGCTCAAAACTTCGACATCAGCCGCCGAGGGATAAACCCAATTGCCGTCATCCATCTGAAAAACATTACTCTCGGCATGGACTGTTCCGGCCGCATTCGGCACATTGTGGGTCTCAAGGCCGGCTTCAGCGCCAGACCAAGTTGCGGTGTAAGTCGTTGTTGGAATGAACACGCGATTGCTCGTTGCCTTGAGTCGGCCACCCGCACCCGCATTCATATGAATGTCATGCATCGTGTCGTTAATCCAGGTGCCAAACTCAATGGAATAAACCATTCCTGAGCCGTCGTTTGTCGTGACGAGGAAGTGCGTATTCTCCATGTTGACGGTAATGCCAAACGGGTAGCAAGTGCCCATGCCCCAAGGGTCGGGGAGTTGGACGGTTGCAATGACTTGATCATTCGCATCCCATACCGTTACCGAACCCGAGCTTGAGTTGGTTACGGCTCCATACAAATAATTTCCGGTTGCGTCGTAAGCAAAGGCAATATCTTCGGGGAATGAGCCGACATCAATCGTCTGCATCACGGTGTCAGTGGTCGCGTCGATCACAGCAACAGCCGAGTTGTTCGTCACGAAACTGCCGGCAATCGCGACATAAATACGATCGGTGGTCGGCTCGTAAGAAATGCCAAACGGTTGGGCGAAAGCATTCGGATCGCCAAGACCAGACAAAGAAATCTCGTGAGAGAAAGTTTGCGCACCGAGTACGGGCGCGAGAAGGGTCGCGATAGCGGCCCACGCAAGCATGCGATTTTTCATGGGAACTCCTGCCGGAAACTCGCCGGCAATGGGGGTAGAGCCTCTCGAAGATGTGGTTTTCCGACTTACGCTTGCGGACGGCAGTTAGCCGGCCTGACCGAAGTCAACAAACGCTCACGGTGGCGGTTCCGCGCTGGATTTTCACCAGCTTCCCCGCATCAGGGAGGTGCTTATTAAAGAACACCAATCGGCGTAAGTGCCGTTTGGTTGCAATATCCTATCAGATTTACTCGCCGTCTTCTTCTAACTCGATTTCCCAAGTCAATACGGAACCCGTGCCGTCGCCGATACCTTCGAGCTCAAGGCTTATTGCACTTGGCCCATTGAGAGTCACCAAGGCATCGAGCTCGGCAATCGTGATGAGCCTGTCATTGAATTCAATGCGGTAACCGGGCTGCATGAAAACGGTCAGCGGGTCGCCCAACGGGGTCGAGCCGAAACTCGAACCGGGGTCAGTGACGATGCCTTCAAGCACAATCGTTTTGGAAGCAAGGTCAAGCGAGAGCACCAAGCCCTCAAGCTCGGCCGGCTCAACCAAAATCGAGGTTGCGGTGTAATTCAAGCCCGAGAAACTGCCGCTCAGCTCAACTTCAAGCCCGGCGTAGAGTTGGTTGATGCTGGAGAGGTAAGCATGACTTCCTGAATCAACTTCTGGCAAAACACCCGTCGCCGAAACAGTGATGGTTTGGCCAGCGTAATCACCATTGTGGTGGGTGTCGCCATCGAGGGTGACATCAAAAGTCTGCCCCGCGCCGTTGACACTCGCAATCACTCCCTCAACTCGCCGCGAATCATGGCCGTCGCCACCATGACCGTCGCCGCCGTGCTCGTAATCACTTTCGCTCATCTCGACCGCGTGGGCGTAAAGCGGGTTTGCGAAATCGGCAAAACGCACATCGACCTCTTGCCCCAGCGTCAGCGTCAGCAGCGTGGCATCGGTGCCAGGAGTCATCGTGGAGTCGTCCCAAGTCACGGTAATCACGCCGGGGACGAATTCCTCACCACCATAAGTTGTGTAGACCGTCGACGAGCCGTGCTCAATTTCTTCGATGAGCAGATCAAAAGCATTAACGGCGATGCCGGTGATGGTGCCTTCAAGCTCGACTTGGCCGGCGGTTTCCGTTTCCATTTGGATCGACTGCGCGATGAGCTTGTCATCGAGTATGGACGACCATTCCCCTTGAATTTCGAGTAAATCGCCGACTTGCGCGGTGCGTAAAAAGGTGGTGCGGCTGAGGGTGTTGCCGTTTGTATCGACGATGACGGTTTGGGTCGATGAGATGTCGACATCCACCGTGCCGAAATGCGAATCAGGCGAGTTTGGGTCGTAAAGGCGCACTTCGAGCTCGATATCGTCATCGCGGCCGTGGTCATCGTCATCGTCAGCGTCGTCAATTTCCGTAATGCGCCCGCGGAAGGATTTCATGCTACCACCTATCCAATCATCGCCATGGCTGGCCGTGAGATGAAAATCAAAGGAGTAACCCATTGGCGGGCCGCCGGTGAGCGATGAACGCAAGTCGATATCGGCAAGAGTCTGGCGGAAGACATGCGCGCTGAAACTCATCGCGTTGCCAGTGAAGTAGGCCGTGTCTTCGAGATGAGTTGCGTCGATGTAAGTGACATCGGCGATGTTGCCGTCGCGATCGCGGGCGCGGAGTGAGTTAGCCTCAAGTTTGATGTAGACGCCGATGTAACTTCCTTCGGGTGGGCTTGCGATGGCCGCCAGTGCTTGAGTGTCGCGCAGACCTAAAAAATCAAACGCTCGCGGTGCGGTGAGAAGGTTGGCGCTCATTGCGCCGCTGGCCGAGATGAGTCGATACTCCTCGATGGTCGCAGTAAAGGACGACAAATCATCGGTCGGCGCGTCGGTCACCATCAGCGCGACACCCTCTTGTTCGTTATCGGGCGTTTCTTGAGAGGATGCGTTGCCGTCGCCTCCGCAGGCAGGCAAGAGTATGAGGGAAGCGAGCAGGATGGATTTGATTGTGGTGGCAAACATGTGTTTATTATGGGGGATGATTTGATGTTATTTGATTACGAAACGGAAATATGAAGTTCTGTAAGATAAAGACACATTTGATGTCCCGCCGCATTGGTTTCGGCGTTTCTTGTTTTGATGATGACTTCTCCACTCGTTTTTGCAGAGCGGCTTGGCCCCGCATCGACCCGATTGATGGGCGAATCGGGGGTTTTGGCCCAGGTCGAGACAGCGATTGAAAAGGGCCGCGAGTTGGAAGACGCCGTTTTACT
>CAZPAY010000021.1:0-47331 GCA_964584805.1 uncultured Planctomycetales bacterium
TGGGGAATCATTCCGGACTTCCGCAAGGGTGGCACAAAAGTCAAACTAGCTAGTGGTCAAAAGCATTTTCTCGCACTGCGAGAGGCGCCGGACTCTCCGGCAGCCGAGTCGTATCGCGCCTTGCGTGCCAACCTTAAGTTCGCGGCCAAAGGTCAAGACATCAAAACATTGACAATCACTTCGTCCACTCAAGGTGAAGGCAAGTCAACCACGATTGCTGACCTTGCCATTGCTCTGGCCAACGGAGGAGCGCGCGTTTTGCTTATTGATGCTGATTTGCGACGACCCGTCGTTCATTCAATGTTTGACTGTCCGCTTAGCCCTGGCCTCGCAGAAGTCCTTCTAGGCGATGAAGAGTGGCGCCAGACTGCCCACACCGCAGACGGCATTGCCAACATGGAGGTTATCACTGCGGGTGTAGTCAACAAGGGGCTCAACCCCGGTGACCTGCTTGCCCTTGACTCTGTATCAAAACTCGTCGCGGATATGCGCGAGGCCTATGACTTTGTACTCTTCGACGTTCCGCCCGTTTTAGCTGTTGCCGACGCGGCAAGTTTCTTGAGTCAACTTGATGCTATCCTACTCCTTTGCCGCTACGACACGATTCCTGAAATGGCGCTGTCAGGCGCTGCTCGGCGATTAACCTTAGCGGGTGCTGAACCTGTTGGTGCCGTACTCAACCGAGTCGTTTCGCGGGGCAACTCACGGAAGAACCGTGAGTACTCGTACTATCACTACGATTCAACGAGCTAAGTAAGGCCTGCCCCTGACCCACAAAGCGAGTGGCTATCAATCAGCCGCCAAGCAAACCAACAATATCGATCCCGATAATGATGGTTTCGACAGAAGCGGCGCACCCTGTAAAGCACATGGCGTTGGGCAATGGATCACAATAAGCATCGCTCACTCGGTAGGCCACGCGGCCGCCACCCATATTGGCTACTTCTTGCATGACTTGCACGCAAACCTGATCACTGCTCCCGGAACCTTCAGAGCTCGGGCCTTCTTCAGGGTCAACGGGGAAAAGGCCGCCCGTTACGCCGCTAGACCCTTGACCACTCGTAAAACTCGTCGTTACAACTTCGGGGCAAACCTCAGTCAGGGTATTGTCGATGGTCGTCATCATGCAAGAATCGCTTACAGATGAAAGGCCCTCGGCTAATGCCGAAACCGCCAATGAAGCAGAAACTTGTTGGTCGAAGTAAATGCGCGGTATCGCAAAACGCGCGACCTGCATGTGGCGATTAGGAAAAGCATGGTTGACGCTCTCGACACCAACGAAAAATTGCGCCATGTCTTTAAAAGAAAAGACCTGGGTCGAAATCGTTGTACCCGCAAAATAGAAAGAAGGCGACTCAATTCTGTCTTGGAATAAACCAAACACCTGCAAAATCAGATTGTCGCCAACAGCGTAAATCTCAAGACGAAGGCCTGGAGGCATTTGATTGGGCAAGTTGCCCACATCAGGTTTCATTGCGTCAAAACCAATAAACCTTTCTTCGAGATCACTGAACCCATCACCATCGGTATCTGCCAAGTTTGGATCGGAGCCGAAACGAGCCTCAAGTGCGTCATCTAGGCCATCTAAATCGGTATCCAAAAAGGCCGTGTAAGTGCCTGTGCCAGCCGCCACCAAAGGAGTGGGTGATGCGACGAAACTCAGCGCGGCAACCGCGAGAATCGCGGCCACTGAAGCGGAGGTAATGATGTGTGTCGTGCGCATGTGAAGGGGAGGTTCTCTAATTTAGCAGTTTTTTTACTTGTTGGAGAGTTCTTTTCTTTCTTTCTTAGCCCTTCTAGGGCGTAAAACGGACAGGTTTCGGATGTTTTTCGACAATTTTCCAGTATCCTATGCGGCTCAAAACCGGACATGCGCCCGTAGCTCAGCTGGATAGAGCATTGGTTTCCGGTACCAAAGGTCAGAGGTTCGAATCCTCTCGGGCGTGCCACCCCTCCTTCGAGGTTTAATAATGATTAAAAAAGACAGCAAAGTTAGCATGCACTACACCTTAACGGTTGAGGGCAACATCGTGGATTCAAGCGAGGGCAAAGAGCCACTCAAATTTGTCCAGGGCGCCGACATGATCATCCCCGGTCTTGAGGCTGAACTCGAGGGTTTGGCTGACGGCGATAAAAAATCCGTAACCGTTTCTCCTGCAGATGGTTACGGCGAACACGACCCACAGGGTATGCACAAAGTTCCGCGTAGCTCCTTCGACGCTCCTGAAGGTGAAGAGCCTATGGAGTTGGTTGTTGGCCACATGGTTCAAGGCGACATGAACGGTCAGGGTTTTCAAGCCGTTATTACCGAAGTTGGCGATGAGGAAATCACCCTCGACCTCAACCACCCGCTCGCAGGCAAGACTCTAAATTTTGACATTGAGATTGTTGAAGTTAAAAACGAGTCGATTATCGTCACGGACTAATTTGACTTTCGCGCCGCCATCTGAATTGCGGCACCATTGCTTCTCCGGCCTTGTGGGTTAAACCCCATAAGGCCTTTGCCTTTTTGCGGTCGTTATTTTGACGCCGCACCCTCTTTGCATACCCGGAGATAGCGATGTCACGCAAAAAAGTAGTCATCATGGGAGCCGCTGGCCGCGACTTCCACAACTTCAACACCTTGTTTCGCGGCAATAACGACTACGAGGTCGTTGCCTTTACCGCGACGCAGATTCCAAATATTGACGGCCGCCGCTACCCCACTGAGCTGGCCGGTGATTTGTACCCTCAAGGCATTCCAATTGAGCCAGAAGATGATCTAGAGGCCATTATCCGCACAAACGATGTCGATGAGGTTTGGTTTTCTTACTCCGACGTCGGGCATCAGTATGTCATGGATGCCGCCAGTCGTGTAATGGCCGCGGGCGCACACTTTGGCGTTTGCTCCGCCGAACGCACGATGCTGAAATCGAGCAAGCCGCTCGTGGCAATCACTGCCGTGCGTACAGGTGTAGGCAAAAGCCAGACCACGCGATATGTCAGCCGCATATTGAAAGACATGGGCAAAAAGGTCGTCGCCATCCGCCACCCCATGCCTTACGGTGATTTGGCCGCACAGGCCTGCCAGCGTTTTGCGACTTACGATGATTTGAATTTGCATAAGTGCACCATCGAAGAGCGCGAAGAATACGAACCGCACATCGACAATGGCTTTATCGTTTATGCGGGCGTCGATTACGAACTGATTTTGCGCGAAGCAGAAAAAGAAGCTGATGTCATCCTTTGGGACGGCGGGAACAACGACATGTCTTTCTACAAGGCTGACCTGTATCTCACCCTGCTTGACCCCCACCGCGCGGGTCATGAATTGACTTATTACCCCGGCATGGTCAACTTGCTATTGGCTGATTTGCTGATTGTAAATAAGATGGATACCGCCCCGGCCGAAGGCGTAGAAGAAGTGATTGCCAACGCGGCGCGCTACAACCCCGATGCAACCGTTGTGAAATGCAACTCTGTGATTACGGTTGAGCAACCCGAATTGGTTGAGGGCAAAAACGTCTTGGTCGTCGAAGATGGCCCGACCCTAACTCATGGTGGTATGGAGTATGGCGCGGGCTGGTTTGCTGCCATTCAAGCAGGCGCGGCATCCATGGTCGACGCCAAACCATATGCTGTCGGCACGATTGCTAAGACTTTCGAAAATTACCCCAATGCTGGCAAGATTCTGCCAGCGATGGGATATGGCGATGACCAAGTGCGCGAGTTGGAAGAAACGATTAATGCAACTCCAGCCGATGCCGTCGTCGAAGGAACACCGATTGACTTAAGTCGAATTATCAAGGTGAACAAGCCAATTGCGAATGTGCGGTACGAGCTCGAAGAGCTTGAGGTTGGGCAGATTCGTGAGGCTTTGCTGAAAACCTTGAGTTAATCAACGACTCGAAGGCTAGACCTTCCCATAGGCAGCGACCAAGCTTTCCGGCAGGTCGCGTAAATGCCGTAGGATTTCCCAGCCGCCGACACCAAACATGTTGGGCAAAATACCGGCTGCCTTGGGGTCAATCCCGAGCATGTGCACGCGAATGCCGTCCGCCCTAGCT
Source organism: uncultured Planctomycetales bacterium (assembly GCA_964584805.1). Lineage (GTDB taxonomy): Bacteria > Planctomycetota > UBA1135 > UBA1135 > UBA1135 > JABHIE01. The sequence goes on from CAZPAY010000021.1 coordinate 4,047, forward strand.
TCGCGGACGGCCTGGCGAACATCGGCTAAACCGTAATTGCCTTCGTAGCGATCAAAATCCGTTGGCTTACCGTCGGAAATAAGAATGAGATGTTTTCGACGAACCGGCGCTTTGCCCAACTCGGCCGTGGCGTGCCGGAGCGCGGGGCCAATACGGGTGTAGCCTTGTGGCTTTAAACAACCCAAGCGCGCACGACCGCGCGACCATGGCTCGAGCCAGCCCTTGATTTCCCAAGCTCGGCAAAGGTTGCGGGTGTTGGATGCGAATGCGAGCACTTGCAGTTGATCGCCTAATTTATCGGCGGCTTCACCAAGAGCCATGACGGCCTCGCGCGCAACATCAAGCACGCGGCGATTATCAATCCAAGAATCGGCTGACAACGAAAGGTCGAGCAAAACCGTTGTGGCAAGGTCGCGCTCAATGCGTGGTGTGTCCGCATAAAAACGACCCTTGCTTGGCTGGCCCGCGGCGACTTCGGCGCGATCCTCAATCACGGCGCTTAAATCAATCTCTGGGCCATCCAGCAAGCGATTGCGATTCGCGCGCTCCGTGCGAAAGGCTTCAAGGCGACGCGTAAGTTTTGATATCGCAGGCCGCATTTCGCGACGGAGGTTCATCCCCCACTCGACATCTTGTTTCTGAATCACGGTTGGGTAGACCGTGACCCAATTGCGGCGATAAGCGCGCGCGCCTTCATCCCATTCGTCGTAACGCTTTGCGCGATCGCTCGGCAGGATTTCATGCACATCCGGCACGCCGGTGGCCCCATCTAAATCTGCGCGATAAATACTATGCACTTCGGGGCCACCACGGATGAGCTCGCGCATATCCAATTCATCTAAAGCCTCTTGGTGGTCTGCCAAATCATCGGCGCCGTCCATGTGGCGCATGTTCCCGGCAAAGTTGTCGAGGCTTTCGACTTTTTCAAAAACATGCTCGGGCATGGCCTCCTGCTCGGCGTCTTCCTCGACCATCATGCGATGGACCTCATCTTTAATGGGAGCCTCTTTTTCGGTTGCACCATCGGCAACGCCTTCTTCAGATTCACGCGCTGCCTTGTCAGCGGCTTCGGCGTTTGCAGAGGCTTGCTCTTCAGACAGAGAAAGCCAGCCGCCCCACAAAGCCACACCTGGCGAATCGGCGCCCTTTGATGAAGCGCGCTGCCAATTTTGCTCGCACCATTCGGGCGTTTGCTGCGGATGGGCGAGGAGCGCCTGTCGATATGTTTCCAACAATGCACCTCGCGCACTCAATGTCGAAGGCTCAGGACGCGATGCAATCTCTAATTGAATTGCTTTTTTATAACGCGATGCAAATCCGGGGAATTCATCTGCAAGAGCTTGAGCCGCCGAACGCGATTGCAGCATGGCTTCGCGCTCATTTTCTGCTTGCGCACCGTGCGACTGGCCTGCTGGATCGAGCCCAAGAACCGTGTGCTTTACTTGCGCAGCGGAAATCGCAACACGCGCAGTGAAAAATTCAAAACTCTCTTCTGCGTCTGCGCCGCGATCAATGGCTTCGGGCAAACTGATTACGCGACCGCGCACGCCGCCATTGTCTTCGGCCTGGCGCACGACCACGGGGCCGCCTGCAAAAACCTGTGCAAGCGGAGCAAAGGAATCTTGATGGTTCTTTAACCAAGAAGCTTGATTTAAATCATATTTTGGTGGCGGCTCTGGAGCAAATCGAGACAGCCATTTCCAAAAACGCTTAAACGTTTTTTCCTCCCACTCAATGGGTAGCTCAGGCGCTTGCTCTCGTGGGAGAATTTGCGCGTCGTCGGAATCGCGCCTAGAAGGCAAGGGCCACCACCTCGCGCAAGGCCGCTAAAACCTCGGGCTCATCGGTGAGCGGCTCAAGAATTGCGGCCTGGCAGGCAGCGCGCGGGCTCATGCCGGCTTTTAGCAATTGACAAGTATCGACGAGCAAACGAGTCGACGCACTTTCGGCAAGGCCCAACTCGTCAAGACCGCGTAATTTCCCTGCCAACTTAACAAGCCGTTTTGCGACGGCTTCGTCAATGCCCGTTTCGCCAACGAGAATTGACGCCTCAAGATCGGCCTTTGGGTAATCAAAGCTCGCGCCCACAAAACGCTGGCGCGTTGAAGGCTTTAGTTCTTTTAAGCCGTGTTGGTATTGAGGGTTAAAGCTCACGACCATCATGAAATCATCGCCGGCTGTAAGCGTCTCGTTGTGACGATCTAAATACAACTCGCGACGATGGTCGGTTAAAGGATGCAAAGCCACAACCACATCGGGTCGCGCCTCAGCAATTTCATCTAAATATAGAATCGCCCCTTCGCGCACCGCGCGCGTGACAGGGCCATCTTGCCAAATGGTGTCGCCACCGCGAATCAACCAACGCCCCAACAAATCGGTTGCGCTTGTGTCATCGTGACAAGGAACTGTGATGAGCTGGCGGCCCATACGAGCCGCCATATGCTCGATGAAACGAGACTTCCCACAACCCGTCGGCCCCTTGAGCATCAGCGGAAGTTTTTGAGAATGACAAACCTCAAAGAGGGTGCATTCATCGCCAACTGGCTGATAGAACGGAAGCGTCGAAGTGTGGGAACTCGTTTGCATGACTATCTATAGGCTAAAGAATTACTCTTCGTTGCCTAGCATTTCGTCATTGGGCATGCCGTATGAACAGAAGTTCATGAAGTACAACACGATACCAATAACGAACAAAGTCGCAGCCAAAATCAAGCCAAAAGCGTGGACATGAAGTTGCTCTTGCACCTCCAAGAAATCCATGCCGCCTTTGCGCTCAAGATAAACCTGCACAACACCCATGATGGCGAAAGCGGCCGTCATGCCTGTCATGCCAATGTTGCTTGTCCAGAAAGCCCACTCTGCTTTCCAATCGCCGTAAAGCTTGCGACCGGTTACTTGTGGAAGAACATAGGCAATCATCGCCAACACCAACATTGCGTAAGCACCCCAGAAAGCCAAGTGGCCGTGCATGCCCGTGATGAGCGTACCGTGGGTGTACATGTTTACGGATGGAAGTGTGTGAGCAAAGCCCAAGAAGCCCGCGCCAACAAAAGACATCACGGCACAGCCGATCGTCCAAGTCAGAGCAATCTTGTTTGGATGATTTCGCCCACCTTTGCGTGCCATTGAAATGGCGTACATGGCCATTCCTAGGAATGCGAGTGGCTCAAGCGCGGAGAAAATACCACCGACCATCAACCAGTACTGAGGCGCGCCGGTGTAGTAGTAGTGGTGACCCGTGCCGAGGATGCCCGACAGGAAGGTGAAGCCCACAATGATGTAGAGCCACTTTTCGATGACCTCGCGGTCGATGCCTGTCAGCTTGATGAGCAAGTAAGACATGATGGCGCCCATGATGAGCTCCCATACGCCTTCTACCCAGAGGTGGACAACCCACCAGCGGAAGAAGCTATCAAACACAATGTTGTCAAAGGTAATCATGCCCGGCAGATACAAGAGAGCTGCCGAAAGCAAACCAAAGAAGAGCACGGATGCTGTTGTGGTAATACGCTTGCCTTTCCAGATGGTCATCAACAAGTTGAAGAGGAAAGCTAAGACATTGACTACAACTAAGTAATCGAGCTCGCGGGGAATCTCGAGGAACTTGCGGCCTTCCCACCAGTTGAGGTGGAAGCCGATGATGGCGGTAACGCCGACAGCTAGGAGCGAGAATAATTGAATCCAGGCAAGCTTGGGTGACCAAAGCTCGCGGTCAGATTCTTCTGGAACAATCCAGTAAGCCGCGCCCATGAAGCCCGTCAGTAGCCAAACGACAAGCAAGTTCATGTGCGTTGCGCGTGCGGCGTTGAAAGGGATGATGTCGTGGAGGCCGTCCATGCCCATGCGGGCAAAGCCCATGACGAAGCCGTAAACGATTTGCAGTAGGAACAAACCCATGCAGGCAGCGAAGAAGTACCAAGCGATTTTTTGTGATTTAAATTTCATCTTTATTCTCTCGTTACTTCAGGGTGAGCAGGAAGTCGACAAGCTCTTTCACTTGCGCGTCACTCAAGCCAAGCGGCGGCATGGTGGTTTTTGGGTCAACAGAAATCGGGTCTTTAATCCACTTCGTGAGGTACTCGGCGTCGTAACGATTCGCTACGCCAGCAAGGTCTGGGCCAACGAGTTGACCACCGCCGATTGTGTGACAACCGGCGCAAACTGCGTTTAAGTTGCGAAATGTGGCCATTTGGTCGCCGGCGGCAGATGCGGCAGCTGTTGGGGCTGCGGAAGCGTCGCCATCCATTTCTGGGCCGTGGTTTGGGTCACCCGTGAAACCGTTAAGGTCAATCTCACTCACCCACTCAAAGAATGCGATGGTGTCGTTGATGTTACGCTCGGCTTCTTCTTTGCCGACAATCATCGGGTTAAAGAAATCGTATTGCACCATTTTGCGGCGGTTAGGGTAGAAGGCCTGCGGGTCTTTTAAGAAACTGGACATCCATTCTTTACCGCGACGGCGCACCACTTGCGTGAGCTCAGGTGCGTAATACGCGCCTTCGCCCATGAGCGTGTGGCAACCCATGCAGTTGTTGTCGGTCCAAATTTCAAAACCGTGCTTGACCTCTTCGGTCAAATTCTCTTCGTGCGAGCGATCTGGAAATTGTGCAATCGTATCGACCGTCAAAAAGACGAACGCCGCTGCGCAAATTACAGTACCGCCTAAAAAGAAGGCTTTGGCTGCTGATTTTGTAAGCATTATTATTTTAAAAGGGGGGGGGTTAGTGACATGGCTCGGACTTACCGGCCGGTTCTCCTGACAGGGCTCTTGGGAAGAGCACCTGATTTTCAAGGTGAACATGCATTTGCAGGTCACCTTTAAATTCGGCAAATAACTTATTCAAGTTTTGCCATGTTTTATTTTCGCTATGTGTTGTCGCTAGGGCAACAACGAGCTGCTCAAGGCTTGCGAGATTCTCATCGTGCTCACGATGCTCCTGCTCCATCACGCTGATTGGCGCCCCAGCATCATCGCCCATGTTATCCATAATCATAGGGAAGAGCACTTCCTCTTCTTTCGCGAGGTGGTCGTGGATTTCAAATTGCCAGCCCTCAAGAAACCGCAAAACAGCTTGACCAGGCGCACCGAGTTCACCAGCAAAGGCAATCATCTGGGGCAACTGCTCGCGGTGGACGGCATGAAAGCGCTCAAGAATATGCTCGATCAGCGATCGCAAACTGCGACCCGACCATTTTTCGCTTTCTGCGGAGAGGGAATTCATCCCCCACCCTATTCAAGTCGCGTGCCAACATTTGGCGCGGCTCTTGCGGCTGTTGTTGTTGCTGCGACAACCCGATTTGTTGTCGAATCGACACGGTCGTTGCGCTATTGACAACGCCCGCCTACACTCAGTTCATGGAAACTGTAACTCACGGTGAATTCGAACTCCTCATGCGCCTCTCGCTGGACCTGAGTTCTTCACTCGACTCGGAAGATCGCTTTCAGCGGTTGGTCGAAATTGTGGTCGATGCGTTGCCTGCCGATGCGGTAACACTTTTACGGTTAGAGGACGGCGCGCTCCTTCCCATCGCGCAGCATGGTCTAAGCCCCGACGCCATGGGTCGGCGATTCGACCTCGAACAACACCCACGCCTCGCTCGTATTTGCGAAGCAGGTAAACCCGTTGTCTTTGACCCTGACAGCGACCTGCCCGACCCTTTTGATGGACTGCTGGAAGCCGCACCTAACTTAAAAGACCGCATCCACGCATGCGTGGGCTGCCCATTGTGGGTGCATGAGCAATTAACCGGCGTGCTGACCCTCGATGCTTTGCGGCCTGATGCTTTCGAGGATCTCAGCCGGCCCTTCTTGGCCGCCCTCGGCGCACTAACCGGCGCAACACTTCACACTTCTTTGCTGATGCAAGCCCTTGAGCAAAGTGCAAAGCACAGTGGCCTCGTTGCACAGCATTTATTGGAAAGCGAGCGATCCAAGCATGGCGCCTACCTCATCGGCAGCGGCGAAGTCATGCAGCAATTGCGGGAAGAAATTCGTTTAGTTGGCGGCTCGCATTTACCGGTTTTAATCACAGGCGAAACGGGCTCTGGAAAAGAGTTAGCCGTGCAAATGCTTCACAAGAGTTCGCCGCGCGCCGACCAGACGATGGTTTATGTAAATTGCGCCGCGCTTCCCGAGGCCATCGCCGAAAGTGAATTGTTTGGCCATGCTGCCGGAGCATTCACCGATGCAAAGCAAGCGCGGCCCGGCAAGTTCCAGCTCGCCGATAAGGCGACCCTCTTTCTGGACGAAATTGGCGAGTTGCCGCTCACCATTCAGGCCAAATTGCTGCGCGTTTTGCAATTCGGAGAAATTCAACGCGTGGGTAGCGATGAGCCAATGATTGTGGATGTCCGTATTTTTGCGGCAACGAATCGCGACTTAAAGAAAGAGGTTGAGGCTGGCAACTTCCGCGCTGATTTACTGCATCGTCTCGATGTTTGCAGGTTGCATGCGCCCGCCCTCCGCGATCACGCGGACGACATCCCGTCGATTGCTGGGCACTTTTGCGACACCTCGCGATTACAACTCGGTTCGGGGCGAATTCACCTTACGCCTCAAGCGCGAGAAGCCTTGGCGGAATACGACTGGCCAGGGAATGTGCGCGAATTAGAAAATGTAATCTCGAGGGCGGCCCTACGAGCAGCGGCACGCAGCGAAAGAGGGGCTCCAATTTTGTTGAGCGCCCGCGACTTAGGGGAAGACTTTTTAGTTCAACCCGCAAATGCTGCTGATGAAAACTCTACAGAGCAACAGAATGAGGTGGCGGGGCAAGGCACAGCAGGGCCGATAGCGGAGGTTGCTGATGGTGATTATTTAGCCCTTTCGCAACAAACGCTTTGCGCCGAAAGCATGAAAGACATGATCGATGCCTTTCAGTCCCGATTGATTCAAGATGCCATTGCCAAGCACAACGGAAATCGAGCCGCGGCCGCGCGCGAACTCGGGATGCACCGCAGCAATTTTCATCGCTTGACTCAACGACTCGGTGTCACCGGGTAGCTGAAGTTTTTTGCCCCGGGCTTGACACCTTCACTAATGAGACTTATTCTCATCGCCTCGTGACCCACCAACTCCTCGTTTTAATCCATTTGATTGGCGCCATTTTCTTTGTTGGCGCAATCGCTCTTGAGGTTTTGTGCCTAAATTCCATGCGCAAACACCTCGGCGAAGACCTTTTTCAGAAGGTTGAGTTTTTGCTCTTTCGGCGAATCAAGCGTGTTTACCCGCTATTTGTGTTGCCGATGTATGCGATTGGTTTTCATTTTTACTTTCAATACGCACCCGACTCCTGGGAGGCGTACACCCACTGGTTAGGCACACACTTTGGCGCAATGCTGACTCTCAAAGCAGTTTTGGCTCTTGTGCTTCTCGGCGTTTTCTTAACCTCGCCTTTTACTTTTATGCGCCCACAACCCAACAAACTGAAGCACTTCTTTGTAATCACAGGCGACGAGAAAGACATGAAAATCGAGCACTTCAAATTCATCCATTACGGAGTTTTTGCACTTGGCTTGCTCATTGTGATCTTGGCAAAAATGATGTTTGTGAGTTAATAGGTTCTAATGTCTGACTCAAACCCAACGACTGCAAGGTGGCGACCTTTACCGGGCGACGCCGCCTGGTGGATGTTCTTAACTGCCGAATTTGCAACCATCTGCATTTTTTGCGTGGCCTTCGCAGTGATGCGGGCCGGAGACCCCGAAGGTTTCGCGGCAAGTCAAGCGCACCTTAATCCAACCTTGGCGTTTGCGAATACTTTGATATTGATTACCAGTGGGTGGTGTGCCGCACGCGGAGTTGCAGCAATCCAGCATGGGCGGGCTCGCATCACATCCCAATGGTATTTCTCCGCGCTTCTTCTCGGCCTTGTTTTTCTCTTTATCAAGACATCGGAATATTCTGCGAAGTCGGCTGAGGGTATTTCGCTCGGCACAGATACTTTCTTTTTCTTTTATTATTTCTTAACTGGATTTCATTATCTACATGTCATGCTTGGCGTGATTTTTCTTGGCTACATCATTGTGAAATCTCATAAGGGTCAGGCCGATGTAGACCTAATCCGCAACACCGAATCATCAGCGGCATTCTGGCACATGCTTGACTTGGTGTGGGTCATGCTCTTCCCTCTCTTGTATTTGATGTAGTCATGGAAAAAGCACTAAACATCATTTGGGTTTTACTGCTCTCTCTTTCTGCGAGCAGTTATCTTGTCGGCGAAAATTTTGTCGACGGCCGGGCGGCGATATACCTACTCATGGGCGCGGCGTTTTTAAAGCTGCTTATGATTACGGGCGTGTACATGGAGCTTGGCCACTGCCGCCCGCTCTATCTGCGCATTGCGACGGGCCTTTATTTGCTCACGCTTGGGCTTATTGCGTTTGTTTCGGTTTAGTGCGCGCGATTGTTAACGCGGCCCTAATCGGCTAAACAAAAACAAATGCGGTCACCAGCGATTTTCTGGCTTAGCCGAGAAATCGCGAGTGCCGTTAACTGCAATACCCTCGGATACCCACCCGTTGTTGGCGCATCGCGCATCAAGGCGATTAGTTCACCGGAAGGCGTAAGCTGAACGGTTCCTGGCAAAACAGCCGATGTAAGGATGGCGGGCAAATCAAGTGCCAGTTGCTCAACCATTCGATATCCGACACGGTTGTTGTGATTTGAAATATGAAATGTGCCGCACAACTTTTTTTGCTCTGACGGCGCGAGTAATGCAAATTCTGGCCCAGGCATACAATCAATTTGGCTTGTCAGAAAATGTTGTGGGTGTATTTCTTTTTGGACTACGCTTGCTTCTGACGAATGGTCCATTGAGTGTGCGTTGAGCAAATCATTTTTTTGAACACAGGTTTTACTAACGCCGGGGAAGTAACTCTTGCTGCCAAGGACTTCTGGTGTGTGTAGCCCGCCAACGACGGCCAAATAGACTCTTGCGCCATATTCTCTTTTGCCAAAACGCAACACATCACCCGCCGCGGCATGAATCCTACGGCCCATTTTAAGTGGCTCATTGTTTAATGACGGCGAAAAGTCCGCGCCCGTCAAGCAAAAGTAAAGCGGCTCGACGAATTCGTAAACTCCTTGACCATATGTGATTTCAAGAACTGCCGCGCTTGGCTCATTGCCCAAAATCGCATTTGCCGCTGCTGCTGAAACAGCGTCCATCGATCCGGAAACAGGGATGCCCCACCTCGCCATACCCACCCTGCCGCAATCTTGGACTGTGGTGTAAATCCCGGGGTTGATGATACGAATCAACTGACCGGCCTCATGAGGTACTCGCCGCGCTCAACCTGAAATTCGATTTCATAAAATGTATCTAAATCAATCGGAACAAACCTGATTCGATCACCGGGTTGCGCAAAACATGGTGTATTGGATTGAGCATCAAAAAAACGAATGGGCGTCTTGCCAATCAAATTCCATCCGCCTGGGCCGGCCGATGGGTAGACGCCGGTTTGCTCACCCCCGATAGCGACCATGCCTTGCTCTACACGCAAGCGAGGCTTGGCTCGACGCGGCATATGAATGGATGCATTGAGACCGCCTAGATACAAAAACCCAGGCCGGAAACCAATAAAGTGAACCGGGTAATCCGAGGCGTGGTGCTGTTGAATGACATCGGGAATGGGCAATTGATTTGTTGCCGCAATTTCTTCTAAATCGACCCCAAATTTCGCGTCGTAACAAACGGGGATTTGCCACAGCTTGGAGTCTGCTTGGCTCGCCGCACGCGCGCGTTTCGAAACAAGTTTTTGCAGGCGATCCAACTCTTGCTCGTACTGGATTGGCTCAACGTACTGAACCAATAGTGAATGATAGCCCGCGACGCAATCCCGAATTCCCACACACTCGGTAAGCTCGCGCTGACACACACGGATGTCGTCCGAAATGGCTGTCTCGATACGCCTGGGCCACTCCATCAAAATGGCTGACTCACCAAACGGCTTAAATGTTAGCTCAAACAGCCCATGGCCCAATCGCGGGTGAGAGTGAATCGCTTGAAGGATGGGCAATGCATTTGGGTTGTCGCCATGAATGCAAAATGTTTCGGCCCGAATGAGTTTTGCCTTGCCGTCGAGCGTGGTGACGCGAGATTCAAAAACCATGCTCTCAAGGTGCATTAAGACATCAAGCGACTGAGTCAAGACGGCCTGATTGCTTTCGCGCGACACAAGCGAAAGGTCCGCGTTGTAGTTTCGATCCGCAAAGGCTTCATCAACAAAAACCAAGCCACTCTTGGGTGCGAGCGAAGACAGCAGCGACTGAGGTGGGCCAAAAACTTTGACCCCTTTGAATATTGAAGAAACCGCATCAACAAAAAGGGTCGCCGCCTCTAATTGGTTTGCGACCACGCCATAAAGCGAACCATGCGCTTTAACATGGTTGACCGCAACGCCGGCGACTTTCGCTCGATCTCGAAACAGCTCTAATTGACAAAGGATTGCGTCACGCAAATCTTTCGCTGGCATCTGCAAGACTTGGCGCCCAAAGTTTTTTCTATCAGGGAAAGATGGGTGTGCGCCAATTAACACATCATGCTCAACGGCTAACTGAATCGCAGAATCAATCGTCTGCGCGTCGCCCGCATGACCGCCGCAAGCAATGTTGCAAGTGGACAAATAGGGCATTAATGCCGCATCGTTTCCCGCGCCTTCCCCAAGATCACAATTGATGTCGATCATTTAATACAAGCCAAACACCGAGCCGATTGCCTTTGTCCCTAGCGAAAGGCTGATGAGTAAAATGATGAAAGCAAATAGGTTTTGGGTTCTTGAATTCACATACTCACCCAAAAGAGGTTTGCGGTTGGCCACCCAAATTAAAAGGCCGGCAATAATCGGCAACAGGAAACCATTTGCGATTTGTGCAAACTGAATCAACTCGATTGGCTTGAGGCCTATGGAAGAAACCAGAACACCAAGAGCCAAGATAAACATCCAAACCAATCTGAACTTCTTGGATTGCATCCCGCCCGACCAGCCCAAGCAACCTTTTGCAACATAAGCGGCGGCAAGAGGTGCCGTGATGGCTGATGTCAGCCCAGCCGCAAACAAACCAAAGGAGAGGAAGTATTTTGCGGAAGGGCCATAAACCGTTGTCAGGCCGTCTGCTAAATCGATTGCGCTCAAGATTTCTTTCGCTGGGCTTGCGGCAGCAGAAACAATAATGGCCATTGAAACGAGGCCGCCCAGTGAAATGGAAAAAATCGCGTCTTGCCTCGCCGCCTTTAACCCACTTTTATCACCCCACTTTTCTTTGGCCAAAGATGCGTGCAAAAACAAATTGTAAGGCACAACCGTTGTGCCAATCAGCCCGATGATGGTCAGCAAACTCCCTGACGGGACAGATGGCCTAAAAGCTCCGCGCAACACGCACGCGACATCTGGCTTGGTAGCAATCGCAGCGACAACAAAAGAAAGGCTCATCAGTACGACCAAGCTCACAAGCAGTTTTTCGAGATGCTTGTAAGTTCCAGAATATAGGCAAAAAAATGCAATTGCGCCAATCATCACGCTTAGCCAGTTGAATGTGACTCCAAAGACCAGGCTTTGAAAATCACCCATAACCGCTTCGAGTCCCAAAACCCCGCCACTAATATTCCCGGCCTGATAAGACGCGTTGCCCACAACAATGGCCAACAGCATCAGAGTCAACAACGCACGCCTTAACAATGGTGAGGAAATTTCTGCGCGGATGACTTCTGCTAGGCCACGCTGCGTAACTAGCCCAAGTCGAGCAGCCATTTCTTGCAAAACAATGGTCGCCACAATCGACAACAACATTGCCCACAACAAATCGAAGCCGAAACCAACGCCCGCCAAAGTGCAAAGCGTGACCGTGCCCGGGCCGACAAATGCGGCGGCCACCAACGCGCCAGGGCCAATGCTAGGGAGCCAGCGTTTGCGCATTCGCTACTTTCTTAATGCTGCTCATGAAGATACAGCGCGGTGTAATCGGTCAACATACGATGAGTACTAAATTTCGACGGCACGCTCATCAAAGATTGCTTACAAAGCTTGAGCCATTTTTTCGGAAGGCCTGACCGATTGCGATCGTAAAACATCGGCACAATGACTTGCTCGAGTAATTCATAAAGTGCATTTACATCAGCATCGTCACGCGCGCGACCAGACTCTGGCAAAACGCGCGTGCGACCTTGAGTAATCGCCCATTTGTCGCCGTCAATCACCCAACCATTCTTACCGTTATAGCCCTCGGGCCACCACCCGTCGGCGATTGACAAATTCACGCCACCGTGCAAAGGCGGCTTCATGCCGGATGTGCCCGAAGCCTCGTGCGGGCGGATTGGCGTATTGAGCCAAATGTCACAGCCGGAAGTAAGCATGCGCCCGATATGCATATCGTATTCTTCCAAAATGGCCACACTGCCGCGGAAACCCTCTTTTTGAGCCATTTTGTAAATCTTTTGCGCAAAAGCCTGGCCATCCTCGTCGCGCGGATGGGCTTTGCCAGCAAAGATAATTTGGACGGGCTTGCCTTTTTTCGTCATGATTTTTTCCAAACGGGCGGCATCACGAAAAATCAAAGGTGCGCGCTTATAGGTTGCAAAGCGACGCGCAAAACCAATCGTCAGTGCATCTTTATCGAGCATGTTGCGCGCGTCAGAAATAAGGCTAGCGGTAGCACCTCGACGCAACATTTGTTCGCTCATGCGCTCACGGACAAAGTGGACCAAATTGTGCCGCAATGTATTGCGAAGGCTCCACAATTCTTCATCAGGGATTTGCTTGGCCTTGTCCCACCAAGGTTGGTCGGGATCGATGCCCGACCAACGCGGCTTCATGTGCTTTTTGTAAAGTTCTTTTGCTTCAGGGGCAAGCCAAGTTTGCGTGTGCACTCCATTGGTTACATGACCAATCGGGACATCTTTTAACTGATCAACCCCATAAACATTTTTCCACATCTCTCGACTGACGCTCCCGTGGAGTGAGGCAACGCCATTTACTTGTGCGCAAGTTCGCAAGGCCAAAACAGTCATGCAAAGCTGCTCGTTTTTATCGCCTGGGTTTTCACGACCCAAATCAGCTAACCCTTGTGCGTTTAGACCCAAATCGCGCAAGAGCGGGCGAAGCCACTTCGCAGCCATCTTGGGTTCATAACGATCATGCCCCGCGGGTACAGGCGTGTGAGTTGTAAACAAACTGGTCTTGCGTAAACGCTCAAAACCTTTTTCCATGGAGCGGCCGGCTTCTAGTTCCATGCGCATGCGCTCAAGATTTGCAAAGGCGGCATGCCCTTCGTTGAGATGACAAATCGTTGGGTTTTCGCCGACAGCAACCAATGCGCGCACACCTCCTACGCCAAGCAAGATCTGCTGACGCAAGCGCAACTCAGGCTCGCCTTTATAAAGACCCTCGGTAAGCTTGCGGTCTTCTGCCTTATTGCATGGCAAATCTGCATCGAGCAAATAGAGCGGCACGCGGCCAACATCTAATTTCCAAATTTTTGCACGAACGGAGCGAGCGCCCATGGGGCATTCGATTTCAATGCCTAAATCTTGAAGAGGCCACTCTGCAAAATCTGGCTCAGGGTAAAGCACACGCGTCGTGCCATCCTCTCGAAACTCTTGCCGATAGTAGCCATGCTTATAAAGCAAACCGACGCCGCACAGAGGGACGCCCAAATCACTCGCTGCCTTGAGGTGGTCGCCCGCCAAAACTCCGAGGCCGCCAGAATATTGGGGGATAGATTCATGGAGTGCGTATTCAGAACAAAAATACGCGACACGCAGGCGGCGCATCCCTCTGCCAGCGGCCCCCACCTTGCCGCGCTTGCGGGCTTTGCGCAGACGCTCGTACCAAGTACTCGCTTTGGAGTATTTAGCCTGAGCTTCTTCAACAATACATAGCCGTTTGACAAAAGAATCATCGGCTGCCAAATCATCGAGACGGCATCCACCTTCACCCGCGCGAATTTGAGCGGCGGCCGACAAAGCCACGAGTGGCGCATGGTTTGATGCGCGCCACGCAATCGGATCGAGCGATGCAAAAAGGCGCTGGGCCTCTGGATGCCATGCCCACCACAAGTTGGCCGCGAGTTTGCGCAGTCGCTCATGAAGTTGGGCGGCCGTTGGCTGCTTGCGGCGAACGCTCTTGCGGGCTTTTTTATTGGTAGCGGGCTTTTTGGAAGGCATACCAAATTATGCCGTTGCCACCGATTTATTGCCCAGGGGAACCGTGAGCCGCTGAGGATGCCTGCCAACTTTCAGCGAGACTGTTGTCGAGCCAAGGGTCGATGAGCTCTAAGGTCTGCCCGTTACCGTCTGGCTCGGTTGGCCAGGGCGCGTTGTCATCGAAAGCGACGATGTCCATTAAATTTTCTTGTGCATTGAAAAGGCGCACCGTGTCACCCTTTCCGCTAAATCCAAAACCAAGATCGCCAACCAATAGAGACAGGGGGAAGGTCGGCCAATGCGTCAAAAAGAGTGCTTGACTTGTCACGAAAACAAGCTGGCCTCCTGCGGGCAAAATTGTGCCTGTAGGGATGACAAAAATATTGCTGTCTTTGTCGTCGCGGATTTGCCAACCCGACAAGTCAAGATCCACTTGCCCGGGGTTGTGCAACTCAACCCAGTCTTCTGTATCGAAAGCAAGCTCTGAGTTGTAATTAATTTCTTGAATCACCGCTGAACCTGGAATGGGCGCACGCTTGAAATAAGCCCCTATTTGTCGATTGCCGGTAGCCGTAAAAGTAACGGTTGCGGTTTGCGGTAGAGTTGTGTCAGTCCATCGGTCAAATTCCCAACCTGGGTAGGCAACCGCCTCGAGAGTCAAAGGGATATTTAGGAAATAAGTGCCTTTGAAATACCCATGCGCTTCTACTGCAGCTAGCTTTACATAACCCGCGCGGTTATTCATGGGGCCACACTCTAGTTGCCAAGTACCCGGCGAGCCAAAGTGCGTGGCGACATGTTGTCGCGCATAAGTGACTCGTTGCTCAAGGAAGGCCGCGATGTCGTCGAGGTTGCGCCGCCAGTTGGCAAAATCACTACCCCAGCGGAGTTGGTGGTCAATAATCTCGGGGTGGATTTTTAATGCCATCTCACGAGCCACAGGGATGGACTCTTCCACCGACAAGTTTGTATTCATGTAGTCGGCGTACCGATTTACAAATCGGTGAACGAATTTTGGTGATTCAATCAAATCTGCAAATACACCTGTCACTTGATGGCCGCCACCAATAATTTGACCAAGCATATCGTGGGTTGCATCTGCACCCCAGTTTCCAACACCGCCATCTGCATCGTAGAAAAAGAATCGCCACTGCCCATCGTTGGTGCGAGGGCGCCAATACTTCACATTATTGTGGGGCCAATCGAGGTTATTGAAAAAGACTTCGCAAATGATGTAATCGCAAAAACTATCGATATCAAGCCGCGAAGCAACGAGCGCATAAGCATCAGGATCGCTCATGCTGTGTGCGCTCATGTAATCCATCAACTCAAACCAAGCGAGGTTGTCACCTTCATGAACATCATGCCCTGCAAACTCAAGCAGGTCGATATTGTCTTTGTCTGCCGCGTGGTGGGCCTCAGCATGGAACTTGTCAATCCGTTCGCGAATATTGTGAATCCCCCAATACTCGCCGTTAATGTACACAATGGAGGGCCTGTAGGCCATCACATCAACATCAGCAGGTTGCATCAAATTATGCGCAAGGCCATCGCGCATCATCGACTGAACCCAATCTTGCCCTGAATTCCTCAGGAGTAAACGCGAAAACGCTTGAGGTTGTTCCGCGCCAAAAATAGGCCACGGCATAATCGACTCTTCATATCCTGAACGAAAAAGCAGAGCCAATGTTTTTTGAGCGTAACTGCGCGTCGCGCCGCCATGAATCTTTGCACCCGCATCACTACTAAAGACGCGCTGGCCATTCTCTTCAAAAAATTCAACATGGAAAGGGCGCTCCATGTCAGACATAAAGTTGGAATAGAGGCCTTCGTTCGAATCCCACATGTTATAGGGGTCGGTCACGATTGACCAAACGGGCATGTCGTGATCGGTAATGCGATAGAGATACGATTCGGTCGCCGTCCGTGAGGGCCACATGCCTTGGGCAAAAGCAGTCGCACGCAAAGGGATGACTCCCGTGTGACTGGAACTGCCAATTTGAAATGGGGCAGAATAAGCAACTGAAGTCGCACCGCCTGGGGTTGGCTCGCTCCCATCAAGCGTGTACCAAATATCTGCGGTTGGGTCGATGCAATCTAAGCTAACCCAAGTGGCTTGCGCACGGTGTGAGCCGGGGGGAGTGATGGCGACCTCTGCAGTGTGGTCAGGGCGACCTTCTGTTGAATTGACAACACCCGGTGTTGGCTCAAGAAAACGCACGACAGCACCGGTTGTCAAATCGCGACCCATAGTTTGATCGCAGTACATCCGACCGGTGAGCAAGATGTCTTGCTGCACTCCGAAATTGTCCGTTAAAATGATGCGATCGCCTGAAGTAGATATTTTGAAGTTAGCGTGCAATTCACTCCCACTTTTGTCAAAGTCTAAAGCCGCTGACGGAGTGCCAGGCGCAGAGGCCCATGATCGGCCTAAAGATAAAAAAGGTGTCAGCGTCATGGTGCCGCCCGCGCCCTGGTTGTGCGCTTCAATCGCTAACGCATTTGTACCGACTCGCAGCAAGGATGCAAAATCTTCAACGCGGAATTCGGGTGGCACACCATTCCAGTGCAAAACACCGTTGTGACTGTCGGTTGCAGATTCAGCCCAAGGAGGCTTACGCCCCAACACGCCAACATTGTGGCGAGCGATTTCCGTGCCGTTGAGGTAAGCCACAAAACCATCGTCATAATCGACATCAAGTCGAACCTGGCGGATGTCGTCCAACTCTGCTTGCGTCAACGAAAAGGTGTATCGGGCAGCTACCGTGTCGCTTGATATCGTCGTCGCGGTGTGGCTGTAACCCTTTCCAAACGGGCTTGCGCCAGTGGCCCAAGCGCTGGCATCAAACAGGTAGTCGCGCCAAGACAGGTCGGGCGCGGTTGATTGAGCCCAAAAAGACCCCGTGTTACCCCAATCAATTATCGTATCCCAGTTGAGATGCTGACCTCGGTCTTTGTCCGAGGCAAAAACCATAAGATATCCATCGACTGGCAGGGTTACATCGGGGAAAACCCACATACTCGGCTTAGCCGCATCGTCGGAAAGCCCCCAACCCAAAAGACTTACGGGTGTTGCACCCGTGTTGTGGAGCTCAATCCAATCCGGGGTGGCGCCATCTTCATCTAGTACGCTTTCTAAATTTGAGGCACAAACCTCATTAATCACCACCTGCTGAGCGGGTAAGGACAGGGTGAAAAGCAGCGTAAATGCTGTAACGAAAAGGGGTTGGATGGGAATCAAGCGGTGGATTGACTGCTGTAAGTCGAGTGAAACAAAGGATATCACGAAATGCGCCTTTGGTGGACCGCAAATCGCCTTTACGACTTTGTAACAAGACGCGCCGTGAAACCTAATCGTTCCTGTATTTGGGCTGCCAATCTCTTGGATAAAGCCCCAGTGGGTAGCTGCCAGCGCCATTGGCCCTCGATTTGGCCCGGGATATTCATCCTGGCCTCGGCACCAAGCCCCAGTAAATCTTGCATCGGGATCAACGCCAAAGGCGCTTCGGATTGCCAAAGAGTCTCGATGGCTTGGCCCAGCGACGAATAAGGGGGCGCCACACCCCGAGCAGCAAACTCATCGAGCCAGCCTTGCGTTGTATTGTTGTCATGCGTGCCGGTGTAGGCGACAACATGGTGCGCGTCGAGAGCGTCGCCATTTTGCAAAAGCCTCATGCCAGGTAGACCAAAGTCGTCTCGCAATGCTTCAACCTCTGGTGTTAGCAAACCCAAATCCTCCGCGATAAGCGGCAACGGAACAGCACCTCGCTCCTCAACTAAAGCTTGCAGGATTTCGCGACCCGGCGCCAATTCCCAAACGCCCTCCTCTGCCGTTTCGGCTTTCCCGTCTATTTCAAAAGCATGGTAAAAACCTATAAAGTGATCGATTCGGATGGCGTCAAACCAATTTAATTGTGTTTGAATGCGCCTCACCCACCATGCAAAATTTTCGGCGTGGTGTGCGGGCCAATTGTAATGGGGGTGCCCCCAGAGTTGCCCCGATTCACTAAAACAATCTGGCGGTACACCCGTTTGCACGGAAGGCCTGCCACCTGAATCTAGACGAAACAATTCTGGGTTTTCGACAACATCCTCAGAGGCTGCTGGGACAAAAATCGGTAAATCGCCCATAAGCCTAATGCCAACTTTTTCACAATGCCCGCGGAATGCATCCCATTTTCCTCCGACGAAATCCCCTTGTCGAAAAGATGACTTTGCCGAATACGGAGAATAGACATTCTCTGGCAACGGGCCAATCGGCAACATTTGCCACCAGCGAAACCCGGACTCTGCCAACCAATCTGCAAACGCGCACGCGCCATCCAAGGTCTTGCCCCCGCAGGGCAAAGAAGTGAGGTGCAACAATACACCGGCACTGCGCTCTTTAAAAAAAGGGTGGTACGGTAAAGTCATCGTGAGCGAACCCAAACGCATCCCGACAATGGCGGAAGTAGGCGTCGGTCTTTCTCTTGCGAATAAATGACCTCCCAGCCCTCGCCTTGGGGTCGCCACGACGACTCATGGGTTGCAGAAGCGTTCATCGCGACTACGACCTCTTGGGTTGTATTCTCACGCAAAAATGCGAACACTCGACCATCCGTGTCACTTGCTTCAAGGATGGAAAGTGAGCCGTCTTGCAGAGCTGAGTGCTGACTGCGGACTGCAATGATTTGTTTGTAATAATCCAAATGAGATGTGTCGACAAAATAATCTTTTGATACATACGGCTCTAAATCCTGCCACAACATCGGCCGCCGGCACATAGGGTCGTCAGCCCCCCAAAGCCCGACCTCATCGCCATACCAAATCATCGGAGCGCCCAGCCAGGTCATTTGAAACAACGCGGCCAATCGAGCGCGATGATACGACTCTTTACTTGGACGGCCGTCATAGTAGTTGGCATTGCTGTCTTGGATGCGGTTTTGCTGATCATAATCACGACCAGGGTTTTGCATCATCGAGGCCAATCGGTCTGTGTCGTGACTGTCTAGCAAGTTCATCATGACTGCTGTGTTTTCGGCCGAATAGGCCAATTGGAGCTCGCTCAAGTGCCTTGCCAATTCTTCCGTCGGCATCTCTGGCTGAGCAACTCCACACCACTCAACCACTGCCGATGCAAATGGATAATTCATCACAGCATCAAATCGACCACCGCCGACCCAATCATCAGCTCGATGCCAAATCTCCCCTGAAATATATGCATCAGGGTTAAGCGCCTTTACATGCGCGCACCAGTCGTCCCAAAAAGGCATCGGGACTTCATTGGGTACATCAAGTCGCCAGCCATCAATTCCATCGCTAGGGTCGCCGTCGCCGTTTGGGTCCATCCACCTTTTCGTGACATCGAAGATATGTTGTTTGGCGGACTCACTAGCAAGCCCAGCGGCTGATTTCTTGAACACAGGTAATTCACCAAACCCGGCCCACCCTTCATATTGAAAAGGTTTCCACGAGCGCACATCAAACCAATCTGCATATTGAGATCGTTTTCCTTTTTCCCGCACATCTATAAAAGCAGGGTGCGCCTCGCCCACATGGTTCCAGACGCCATCAAGGATAACGCGAAACCCCATCGACTTGGCCTTGCGCAAAAACGAAAGAAATCGCTTGTCGGCTGTCGTCCATACCCAAGTGGAAGGGTCCAATAAATCCTCTCCCGCTACCTCTTCAGCGTAATTGCCGCCACCAAGGACATCATCAATATGGATGTAATCCGTTGCGTTATATCGATGGTGCGAAATCGATTGAAAGACCGGGGTTAAATACAAAGCGTTTACGCCCAAATCCGAAAGGTACGGTAGCTTGTCTTCGAGTCCGGCCAAGTCGCCGCCATAACGACGGTGAAACACGGAGTAATTCCAGTAACTCTTCCCATCTTTCGTTTCGAAACTCTCGGCCTTTTCGTATGGAGCGACCCAATCATTTACGGGGTCTGGATTCCAGTCAGGCTCACCATTGCGAAAACGATCCGGCATGATTTGATACCAAATTGCACGGCGCGACCACGCGGGTGGCGAAGGATAGGTTGTCTCTATTTTTGGCATTACGTAAATCCGAAAATCGCTCGCGCGCTGATCGCCATCTTGAAAAAGAAAGGTGTAAGGCGTGCCCTCTTTTGTGATTGGAAAAGAGGCCTCCCAAGTTTCAAGTGGCGTGCCGCGGTGCACGCGCGCCATCGGCAAATCATCAAAACCTTCGCGCGTTAAGTCAACCGCCTCAACATCACCCGCCAAACACTGCACGCGCAACAAAGCCTTGCCCTCGCCCGCCCGCTGAAAGAAAAAAGATGAACTCGCATCGTGCCGAATTGCGGCCGACCAAATTTCGCCGTCAGCTAATTTTGCCCTGACAGATGGCAAATCCTGTTTCTGCCACAACTCGCCCAACCGCAAAACAGAGTTTGCTCCGCCGTGGCCATCCGGTTCGCTATCGCCGTTGGCCCCGTCAACAAGCCACTGCTCGCCGTCGACCACAAACTTGTAATGATGGACGCCCTCTTGAAGCGGCACTTTGACCACCCACGCGCCCCTTTTGCGCTGCATGGGCGTGGCATCTTTACTCCAGCCATTAAAACTGCCCGCCAAATGCACCGTCTTCGCCTTTTTCTTAAAGCGAAAGGCCACGAGCCATTGACCCGGGTCGGCCTGTTCGGCCTCGAAACCGTGCGGCAATGCGCCCGCTGAAAAAACAGGCTCGGCCATAGGCGGAACCAGCGGCCAAGATTCTTGAGCCAACGCAAGGAAGATGAGAGGAAGCACGATTTCATTCTAAAATAGCCAACCCCATGAGGCCGGCCAATCTCACCCGCATTCTCCTTATCGCGCTTGGCGTGGCAATGGTGCTTTGGGCTTTTGCGCGGGTCAGCCTGAGGCTCGACCCCCATGACATTCTCGATGGCCAACAAACGCTTACTGTCATGCATTGGTCGGGCGACGCGGGCCAAGAAGAAGACGCCATCGTCGCGGACCTCATTGCCGACTTTGAGGCCGAGAACCCCAGCACGCGCATCCGCCGCATCAACCCAGGAGACGCTGGATCGTTTTACACAAAATTACAAACCATGATGGCGGCTGGCACCCCACCGGATGTTTTTTATGTTGGGGCGGAGCGACTCCCAGCTTTTGCCTCTATGGGTTTGCTCGCGCCAACCCCAGAAAAAACTTTCGACCTCAGTGACTTTTATCCGGCCACCGTTGATGCTTTTCGATTCGACGGCACGCGAGCTGGAGTTGGCCCCCTTTACGGTGTGCCGAAAGATTTCACCACACTTGGTTTCTATATCAATTTAGATTTATTTCAACAAGCTGGGATCACTCCGCCAACGACTTCATGGACATGGGATGATTTTATTCAAGCCGCTCTCACCATCGGCAAAATTAAAAATCGCACCGGCGCCGAATTTGTGACCTGGCCCATGATGGTGCGCCTCTTTTTACGCACCCACAATCTCGATGTTGTCAGCGCCGACTTTGAGCAATTGCGCCTTCACGAGCCAGCCGTATTAGCCACGCTCCAAAAACTACGCGATTGGCGACACGACAGAAAAACTTACCCCCATGCACTCACCAGTGGCAAGTCGAAAGTTGCCAGCGGCTCTTCGGTTTTCCTCACGGGAAAAGTCGGGATCGCCGGCCCATTCGGGCGATGGGTTGTTCCAAGTTACCGCAAGACAAATTTTCGATGGGATTTCGCGCCACTGCCTCACGCAAATGGAACAACACCACAGAATGCAATCGCAACCGTTGCCTGGAGTGTCGCCGCAACGAGTAGTCAACAAGATGCCGCATGGGCTCTTGTGCGCCATTTAACGGGTGAAAAAAGTCAACGGCTTGCCGCGCCCCTCGGCCTTGCCATTCCGACCCGACGCAGTGTTGCTGAAAGTGATGCCTTCCTCGACCCAGACCAGGCGCCCGCAAATGACCGCGCGTTTATTGATCAAGCCCAAAACGCCACGGTAATTGCCTGGCCTGCCGACGCGCGGTTTGAAGCCATCTTCAAAGCCAGGATGGACCAGGGTCTTAAAACCGGCGATCAAACACTTGAAGTGGCCTTTGCTACTTTTGAAAAAGATTGGGCGTTGGTTAAAAATTCCCCTCTTGCTCGGCAAGATTGGCCCGCGGTTAATTGGAGTCAACTTTCACTTTGGGGTTCCGCCGCGTTATTGCTAACGCTTATCGTGCTTGGCCTTAGATGGTGGCGTACTCGACCTGGCGCGTTGGAATTGCGTGAAGAACTTTGGGGCTGGGCGCTACTCTCACCTTGGCTATTGGGCTTTCTCTTTTTCCTCGCGTTGCCAATTGCCTTATCTTTGGTGCTTTCCTTTTCCAAATGGAATGGTGTAAGCACGCTAGACCACGCGCAGTTTGTTGGCCTCAACAATTATGCTCAGCTTCTCGGCCACGATGACCGATTCCTTACCAGTCTGCGCGTCACGCTCTATTACGCATTACTAGCCGTGCCACTCGGTCAAATCGTTGCACTTGGCGCAGCGATGCTCATGAACTCAAAAGTGCGGGGCATTGGTTTCTTCCGCGCGGCCTGGTATTTACCAAGCGTTTTAGCAGGCGTTGGCATCGCCGTTTTGTGGCGTTGGGTTTTTGACGGCGACCACGGGTTAATGAATGCAGGGCTACAACCTATCCTTGATTCACCGATTCTCTCTTGGGCAAACCTCACCGCCCCCGAATGGTTTGGCGCCGATGCCGCAGCGTTTGGGCCACCCGCGTTTGCCATCATGAGTATCTGGGCGGTTGGCGGGCCAATGATGATTTATTTAGCTGGGCTACAAGGAATACCTCAATCCTTACATGAAGCCGCCGAGCTTGATGGCGCAGGAGCTTGGGCGAAATTCCGTCATGTCACTTTGCCGATGCTCTCGCCCGTTGTTTTCTTTAACACAATTATGGCGATTATCGGTAGCTTCCAGGTTTTCACACAAGCCTTCGTTATGACCGGCGGCGAGCCGGGCGACCTCACACGCTTTTATGTTTTATATCTTTACAACCAGGCTTTTGAATTCCACGAAATGGGTTACGCCTCTGCAATGGCGTGGCTTCTTCTCCTCATCATCCTCGCACTCACCGCTGTATTAATGCGCGGATCCAAAAAATTCGTCCACTACGAATCTCTGCAATCATGATTTTAAACCTCCTCCCAAGGCGCCTGGCCCGCTATGCGCCACTCGTGCTCGGCGCGATGGTCATGCTATTCCCGCTCTGGTGGATGGCAACCATTTCGCTTGAGACTGCTGGGCGCGCCGGAGCAGCAACCGCCGGCGGAGATGTCGCACTTTGGCCCAGCGACCCGCAGTGGGGTAATTATGCGGAAGCCCTTAAAGAATTTGGCTCAACGCCTTGGGTTGGTTTTTTAGATGCGCTTGCGAACTCGATTGTCGTGACCGTCTTGGTTGTGATTGGGCAAGTGCTTTCCTGCTCACTTGTGGGCTATGCGTTTGCGCGCATTCGATTCCGCGGTTCGAAGCCGTTGTTTGGCCTCATGCTAGGGACCATGATGTTGCCACCCCAAGTTACGATGATTCCACTCTTTTTGTTTTTCCGATCACTAGGTTGGGTCGACACTTTGTTACCGCTTGTTGTGCCTGCCTTTTTCGGCAACGCCTTTTACATTTTTATGTTCCGCCAGTTTTTCGCAAGCGTGCCTGAAGCCCTCATCGAAGCAGCGCGCATTGACGGCTGTGGGCACTTTCGCATTTGGTGGAGTTTGATGTTGCCCATGTGCAAACCGGTGATTGCCATTTGCGCAATTTTCACCTTTCTCTTTACATGGAATGATTTCATGGGGCCGCTCATTTATCTCCACAGTGAAGAGTCTTCCACTCTCGCGGTTGCATTGAATTCCTTCCGCAATCAATACGGCGGCCTCGATGATGTCCACTTACTTATGGCTGCGAGTATCGTGACCATGATTCCCTGCGTGCTACTCTTTTTTGGCGCGCAAAAACATTTTGTCGAAGGCCTCGGCAAAGGAGCAGTAAAAGGTTAACCATGGCACAAGTCGTCCTTAATAATGTTGGCAAAATTTACCCCGGCAATGTGCGTGCGGCACGCGATGTCAATGTGTCCGTTGCTGACGGTGAGTTTTTGGTTTTGGTTGGCCCAAGTGGCTGCGGCAAATCCACAACCCTACGCATGGTGGCCGGCCTGGAAACTGCATCCGAGGGCACGATTCAAATTGGCGATCGCGTCGTAAATAATGTTGCACCAAAAGATCGCGACATTGCGATGGTGTTTCAGGATTATGCGCTTTACCCGCACATGACCGTGCGGCGCAACCTGGCCTTTGGGCTTGAGCGGAGGAAGGCGTCCGCGCCTGAAATCGAAAAACGCATCAGCGAGGCGTCCACTCTTCTCGGCCTAAATGAATTACTCGACCGCAAACCAGGCGCACTTTCTGGAGGGCAGCGTCAGCGCGTGGCACTTGGGCGTGCGATTGTGCGCGACCCCGCAGTTTTCCTTTTTGACGAGCCGCTCTCTAATCTTGATGCGCGCCTTCGTGTCGAAATGCGGGCTGAATTAAAAGCACTGCATCATCGACTCGGCGCGACCATTCTGTATGTCACGCACGACCAAGAAGAAGCCATGACTCTAGGCGACCGATTGCTTGTCATGAACGAAGGTGTGGTGCAACAAGTCGGCACGCCTGACGAAATTTATAACCAACCCGCCAATGCATTTGTTGCGGGATTTCTCGGCACGCCACCGATGAATATTTTTCCTGGTGGGTTGGCCAATCTTGAAGAACGGGACGGCATGGTTCTGGGCATCCGCCCTGACGCGATTCAACCCGCCGAGGATGGCCTTGACGCCTCCGTGATTGCTGTTGAATTTTTAGGGGATTGCACTGACATTCATCTCAAACTTAACACTGGCGAAAAAGTAGTTAGCCGCGTTTCTGGCACATCCGCGCTCAAAGCGGGCGACGAATGCAAGCTGGATTTTAATCTACTGCGTGCGCACTGGCTGAATGATTAGTTCGCGCTATTAAGGTTGCACAACCTCGTGCACACCATTGGTAAATTCACCCGCAAAGGCATCATATGCCTGGAACCAAACATCGAGGCCAACCGCCGACATCGGTACCGAAACAGGTAAAAGGACCGCACCGTAGTCGTCTGCGTTAACCATCGGCAACTGGTAAATCGGCATGGATAAATCCACAATGCCATAGCGTGTGGGTGTAGGGCCTGCCCCAACCAGCGAATAGGCAATCACAACAGGGCCATGAGGGCTCGCGCCCGCTACCACGATTTCACTTGTCACGCCTCCCTGAAAACCTCGAATCACTAAAGCCGGGCCATCGGTTGTGGCGGAAAGAAAACCATTCGCGTCAATCAGATGCAATGGCTCTGTCGCCGTAAGCTTACCAATCGACTCACCCACAACAAACAAGCCTTGACCGCCAGATGGGCCTGTAGCCCGTGAGCGGAACGCAAGCGGTTTGGGGCTTACATAAAGGGACTCGCCCGCAAGCAAAACCGTGCCGGGAGCAAAATCAAAGGCGACGCCCCCTTCAAGGGACCACCCCGTTAAGTCAACGGCGAATGTATTTCCGTTAATGATTTCATAATACTCTTCATCGCTGTTCCCAGAAATGGGGTCTGTCACAACTTCGCCGAAACTCAAGAGAACAATTTCGGGCTGCGCTTGAGGGATGAGTCCGCCCACAGCGCCATGCGTTTCAAACAAGTGATTACGGCGGCGCGGTAGAAAATCTAAGTCGATTTGATCTAGGCCTAAATGAAAGTTCATCGTGCGATCGCCGTAGCGGGGAATCCCCCAAACCGCTTCGTCCATAGCGGCCTCGTCGGCGAGCGATGTCTCAAGCTCAGTTAAGCGCGATTCATACTTCATGTCGCCCGTGGACGCTGTTGGGGACTGCAACTGCTCCTCCATAATCGAACGAAGCCTTGTCAAATACATTGCTTGCACGCGCGCATCACGGAAACAGGCGTCAATAAATCGATTCCAGAACAAGTCTGCTTTAGGGTAATTCTCGCTTCCGAAAAGAGGGTGACTAAAGGGGTCGTCGTCCGCCCAAATCGTGTCGTTAAGCACATCCCCCAACAAAGTGAAGTTGCGGCCAAATGTTAAGTCTTTATCCCAAGGCAGCATGCGCCACTCTTGGTCACCTTCGGTGTCGCGATAAAGAAAATAATTTTTCGCAACATGATCATTGTCGTGCATCACATTTGTTGCGGCAAGATAATTAACAACGGCTGGCAAATCGAGATGGTCAAACAGATAGCCCGTCAATGCGGCTCCGGTAAGGGCCACACCGTCAACGAGTCCCTGTAAGTCGGAATGGTCTTCCCACTCTCGTGTTTTCTTTTCCACGCCAACGGTAGATGAATCACAAGTGTTGTACATCTTGTAAAGAGCGCCACTTTCATCTAAATCATTTCGACGAAGCCAGCGCTTGTCCATATGTTGGTCAAAATGCGCTAAAGAATAAAACTCGCCATTCTGCTCTACTCGGATGGGAAAGCATGCGCCATTGTCCACGCCAGAATTGGCGTAGGTTTCTTGAGCCAAAATGCGGCGCACATAGGACTTGTCAGACCAAGTCGAATTAATATTAATCTCTTCCGCTTCGTCGTCAGTTGCACTCCAGTAGAGATGGTGGCCTGAATGAAAATCAAACTTGAGGCTGGGCTTCGTCCACCACATTGCGCCAGTGCCACGCCGACGGTTACTCACATTGTCATAAAAACGGCCCAAGTACCAAACAGACGCGTAACCGCCTCCTTGCCACAAAACATTTGGGTCTTCAATAAACCAGTGCAACACTGGAATGTCAGACACAACCAAGGGGTCAGCAATCATGCAGCCAAAGTACTGAGGGCTGTTTGTTGGGTCAGAAAATAAAGGAGCCCGGATAGTTGCAGATTGCGCGTCTTCTGCTACAACAAACCAGCGAAGCATCTCGCCGGGCTGTGCAAGGCCGGCGGGCAATTCAACAGACCACACGCCGTCTGAGGCAACGACATCAGGCGCAATGCCGTCGTCGCGCATGGAAAGTACTGTTTCGACTGCATACATCGCACGCCAAGACAAATCGACTTGAGTAATTGCAGCAGCAGGAGCCGCGGCCAATTTCGCCGTGATGAGGATCGTGTCGTTTACGGTAGGCTCAATCGGCCAATAATTCATATCAATAACAAGAGGCCCGCCACCACCATTTGCAAAGCCCGGTGTCGCGTCTAAGAAATAGGTGAATTCTGCCGTCGGCACACCACCGGCAAAAGCCAGTCCATATGAAATGTCCGCAAACTGGGCTGGATACTCTGGGGCATATTCATCCGCCAATGTGATGCCGTCTGCCTCAACAATTGCGAGGTATTCGCCGCCTGACTTCAATTTAAAATTAGTATGCAATTCTGAGCCAGCTACTTGCCGATTTTTGCTGGATGCAAAAACAATCAAGAAGTCGCCGGGCGCCAGGATTGTTGGAGTTGGAAAACTCCACTGCGTAAGAAGTGCAATGTCATCTGTCAAATACCAACCGCTAATGTCAGCAGGGGCTGAACCAGCATTGTGTATTTCTATCCAATCAGATGATTCGGCATCTTCATCAAGCAGGACGCTGTCGTTGGCTGCCATAAATTCTGAAATCACCAACTCGCCTCCCCCCGTTTGGGGAGAGACAAGTGCGGTGCACAAAAGTGCAAGAGCCAACATCATGAAACGCTTTCCCTACTGAACGGTTGGAGCGAGAGCGTTGGTCAACTGACCGCCACCGCCAGCGTAAAGCTCAGCAGCTTGCGTGTATATGGTCAGACCCGCAATCCCAGTCGGTACATTTACAGGGAGTGCGAACGCGCCGCTACTGCCGATTGGCATTGGAGGCATTTGGGTAATTGGCATGCTCATCGATGCATTCCCGAAAGGAGTTGGCGTTGGGCCAGAACCTGTAATGGAATAGGCAAAAACAACATTTGAGCCAGGAATCATGTTTTGAACTTCCAAGGAAGCTGTTTGCCCTGAAACCAAATTATTGATTTGATAAATAGGGCCCATTGAGGCAGATTCAGCAGAGAAAACAATGTTGTCAAAGTGAAAGCCTGTGGTCAAACCCGAACCCGACTGAAGACGGATCTCGTTGAACAAGAAATCTGGAACAACCGCATCAAGGTCAGCTGTCGTTGTTGGGTGGTCGTTACCTGGATCGACCCACATGCGGACACGCTCATCGCCTGGAAGGAAATCGATGCGAATCACAAGACGAGCTTCAACAGAGCAATCTGTGCTAGCGACCCATGATGGTACGCCAAAGAATGGCAAATCAATACCCCACCAATCTTGGCTGTATGGCGAACCAATGAAAAGGCGTTCGCCGCCCCACTGCTCATAAAGAGAAATGCCGCCGTACCAATCGTCAGAAGCAGCATCGCGCACAGTTGTGAAGGCCATCCAAACCGTTGAGTTGTCTTTGCCGTACTTGTCGTTAACGGTCATGGTTGGAAACGCGCTTGTATCTAAGGTGCGATAAGAGCCGGCGTGCTCAAGAGCCGTAGATGCTTTGAGGCCCGTTGCGTCCAAACCAGGGCTGGTCACATTGGCGTCGTCAAAAGTTGCGCCGGACCACCAGGAAGATGCCCACCCCGTGCCGCCATTCATGTCGCCCAAAGGGCCCGCGGCGTAGTCAAAGGAGTCGGAAGCAAGTGTTGTGTACTGAGCGCTCATCGGTGCGGAAAGTCCGGCCATGAGGAGCAAAGCGAGGGGAAGGGTTAAGTTTTTCATGATGATGAAGGGTTGTGATGAGGGTTATCGGGAAAGAATGAGAGCCGTGTACGGGCCGATGCTGATGGTGCCATGATTAGGCAAACCATCTTTACCGCCCGATTGGGCGCTCACCTCCGGGGAATGATGCCCCGTAAAAAATGCGTCGTAGCCGAGCCAATCACTATTGAATCGAACTTTCCAATTGCCGCTGGACGGCAGGCCGATGTCGTATGCGTTTTGCGCGCTGTTTGACATATTGACAACAACGACGACATCATCGCCTACGCCGCCTTGATCCCAACGGTGGAAGGCAATCATGTTTTCAGCATTATTGACATGGAAAACATTGCAGCCCTGCCCCTTCAGCCCAGCAGTCGTGCCGCTCAAGTTGCGACGCAGCGAAATGAGATCGCGATAAAGCAAAGCAATGCCGCGGAAAGTTGTCGCCTTACTCCAATCAAGCGGGCGGTCGTCATTAAAGAAACCGTCTTCCAAAAACTCTTGGCCCTGAAAAAGCATCGGGATGCCGGGCGCGGTAAAGGTCAAAGCCGAAACCATCGTAGAGCGCTTTTTCGAATAGTACGAATCGGCATTCCCGGGCCAAATGTCTTCTGGCAGCCTTGATTTGCCATTTGATGTCTCATCGTGAGACTCTGTGTAAATCACGCGGCCAAACGCATCACCGTTGTAGCGGTATTCAATTGCATTTTTAACCGCCCACATATCTCGATAAGAATCGCTTGGCTGAATCGCAACATCACGAATGGGGTGCACAAAATTAGGATCCCACTGCGCATCGAAACCTGCGCCGCCACCCCAAGTGGGTTTTGTAATCCATTCATTTGACCACATGTCTTCAGCGATGGAAATCTTCCATCCTTGGCGGGAATTAATTTCATCATTAATCCACTGCATTAAAGTCCAGGCTTCGCCAATGTCGCCCGTATTTCCATTGCGCATGTAGGAAGTTGAATCCCAGCGCAAGCCGTCGCACCAATAATCCTCAAGCCACTGCAACGCATTATCGCGAATGTACTGACGCACCTCGCCGCGCGTAAAGTCTGGGCGCGTATCGCCCCAAGGCGTAATGGCACGGTCATCATTAAAGAAATAAATCCCACCGAAGCCATTTCCTGACCATCCATCAAACTGCCAAAGATCCATATCACTCGGCCCCCAATGGTTGTAAACCACATCAAGGAAAACAGCCATACCGCGGCGATGAGCCTCTTTTACAAAGGTCTTAAAATCAGCCGGGCTACCATAGGCTGACTCAACAGAAAATGGGTGCGAATAGTTGTAGCCCCAAGAGTTGTCGCCAGCAAATTCGCAGATGGGCATCACCTCAATTGCTGTCACGCCCAGTGACTGCAAGTAGTCTAGTTTTGCAATAGCCTCTTCAAAATTGCCCACCGTTGGACTGCTGCCTGGATTAAAGGTGCCGATGTGCATCTCGTAAATGACAAAATCATTCCAAGCTGGTGTCGAAAATCCGACACCACTCCAATCAAAGTCGCCGTGATCTACAACAACGGAATCGCCAATCGAATTCGTCACGCGCATTGCGCGAGGGTCATTGCGCCATACGACACCCGAACCCGTATTAATGACATATTGATAATGCTCGCCGTGGCCAGCGCCGCGAACGAAGACTGACCAGTTTCCATCGCCCTCGTCAATCATCGGCGTGGCCTGCCCCGACCAACCATTAAAGCCGCCAGCCAAATTTACAGCCGTTGCATTAGGCGCCCAGACTCGAAAAGATGTGCCGTCTGGTTTCACAATCGCGCCCATGCCCTCATGCTGAGAGCCGGCCGACTCGGTCCAGTAGTGGATGTCATAAGCAACCGTCAACGGGTGCAAAACGGCAATATGCCAATTACCCGTCTGCAAATCATCACCCTCAATCTCAACGCGCTCTTTAGCCGTCGTAGGGTCAGCTGATTTAAAGTCAAAATTCCGCGGGCTCGCCTGGGCGTCAAATCGCACAAACAAATCGACCTGCTGACCATTCACATGCGAAACCTCGACGATCAACTTACCTGCAGACCCGTCAACGGGCGCCACAAAATGGTCCAGCTTCCATTCGGCTTTCGATGAGCCCGGGGGCAAGGGCGACTGTGGAGCGCCCGGCTGCACACCGGTGGATTGCCACGCCAGCGGGGCGAGTAAAAGGAGGGGAATCAGGGGGAACATTTGGAGGTGTCGAACTGCGACTTCCTAGTGTGACACAGGTTCTCCATCTAGGGCGCACTATTTCTGCCTTTTGGGGGACGGCAGGCATGAGCGTTGACCCCTCAAGGCCCTCAAAATCTTTACAAAAACAGGTCGCGGGACCTGTAACTATTCTCTTGCAGAAGCTCGCTCAGCCGAGAGCGCCTCGATGTGTTCCATTGCATCAAGCGTTGGGTATTGGCCCGTGAAACATCCGGTGCAGAAACCCTTTATCTCAGGGTTGCCTACATGAGCGCAATCGACCATGCGCTCAAGCTCAAGGTAAACCAAATGATCGGCGCCAATCGCATCACGAACTTCATCGACCGTGCGGCCTTGCGCAACAAAATCTTTCTGCGTCGCCATGTCAATGCCATAAGGGCACACCGCAACAAGCGGCGGCGAAGTGGTCGCAAAATAAACATTACGCGCACCCGCAGCACGCGCCGCCTCAATGATGCGGCGGGATGTGTTGCCCCGCACAATGGAATCATCGACGAGCAAAACATCTTTCCCTTCAAACTCAAGTGGGATTGGATTCAGCTTACGATGAATCGATTTTTTCCGCGCTTCATTATTCGGCATGATGAAAGTGCGGCCGATGTAACGATTTTTAACAAAGCCCTCGCGATAAGAAACATTAAGGGCGTGCGCCATAGACAACGCTGAGTCACGCGCCGAATCAGGAATCGGAATCACAACATCGGGCATGGGCGCACCACTCGCCACCCACTGCTCAGCCAACGACTCGCCGAAACGACGACGCGTTTTATAAACCGAAATTTCATCTAAAAATGAATCTGGGCGTGAGAAATAAACCAACTCAAAAATGCATGGCGTATGCGGCTGATCGCCCACCTGCATAAAAATCGGCTCTTTACCCGTTTCAAGTACAACGGCCTCTCCAGCCCTTAAATCACGGACTCGCTTAAAGCCAAGCACATCTAGAGCAACGGATTCAGAAGCCAAGGCCCACTCAATGCCCGCGTCTGAATCACGGCGACCCAAAATGCACGGCTTAATCCCGGCAGGGTCGCGGAAGCCAAACATCACACCTTCACTTAACAAACCGCATACCGAATACGCACCCTTTGCCATATCAAAAGCGGATGCCGTCCCGGCGCGGACTCGCTCGGTCACAGGCGCACTTTCACCCGCCTCTTGCAGACCTTTTGCAAATGCATAAAGAATCGCCTCGACATCGCATGATGATTCCATGCAGATATTCACGGCCGGAAACTGCCGCGATTTCAAATCAACCCAGTTGGTCAAATTACCATTATGCGTCATGCCGACGCCAAACGGAAAGTTGATGTAGAACGGCTGCGCGTCTTGATCACTGCCCATGCCAACAGTTGGGTAACGCACATGAGCAATCGCCAAATTGCCCTGCAGGCGTTTCATGTCTTGCGTGCGGAAAATATCACGCACCATTCCGTTTTGCTTGCGCAGATGAAACATTCCGTCATAAGACAGAATGCCCGCCGCGTCTTGCCCGCGATGCTGCAACGCAATCAACCCCTCGTAAAGTTCGGGGGCCGCATGAGTGCCGGGCAGGCCGACAATGCCGATGAATCCACACATGGTTAGTTATTTTAGGTCGGCGGAGGCCATGCTTCTCGCCCGGAGTGCTGACAAATCTGCAATCAAGCCTTCGCTCGAAGCGTCAAACTGCGCCAGCCAATCTCGCTTCTCGTCATGATGCCCATATTTCGGGTCATACCAAGATTCAAGCAAGACTTCCGCCACCTCTTGCCAGCGACCGTCAGCCAGCCACTCGCGCAAGCGACCGACCCATTTTGCACCGAGGCGCTTTTCTAGATATTTCAGTTGCTCGGCAAACTCGGCAACATGCTCTTCCGTGGCGAGATAGTCACCGGCCAATAAGGATGTGCGATATTCCATCGGCGCATCCAACCGCACATGAGCGCACGATTCCATGGCTTCGTAAAACGACGGGGGTATCTCGACATCGCCTACTTTGCGACTTTCTCCTTCGACAAACCAGGGTCTGGCCCCGAGCGCGCGCAAACGCTCCAACAATCGCGAATCGAACTCTGGCTTACTCACTGGCTCAAGGCCCACGGCGCCCAAGATAGACGAGCGGTGTTGCGCCAAACCTTCAAGGTCAATTGTTGAGCCGGGAAGAGCGTCTTCTAAGTTGTGCAAAATATGCGTTTTGCCGACGCCAGTAGGCCCACGCAAAACAATGAAGGCCTCTTGATATGAGAACGACTCCAGCTTTTCGCGTACCCATTGTCGATAGCTTTTGTAGCCGCCATCGACCAAGACAACATTTTTAACCCCAAGCGCAATGAGCAACGCCGACATTGAACGCGAGCGCATCCCGCCACGCCAACAGTAGAGAGCCAGATATGGGCTATCAAGCTCAAGTAACTGCGCGGCGGAAATGGGCTCAAGGGAAACGGCCGTCGCGCCGTCGCGCAAGTATTCGGCCAACTCATCAAAGCGCGTGCGCCATTCAAGCGGCTCAATCTCGCGTCCTAAAATCGAGACCAACAACCCACCAAGGCGCGACTTCATGATTTCAAGACCATGCGCATAAGCCGCATCGGGCGACTCTTGCTTATAAAGCGTGCCCACGACCGCACGCTGGTCGTCGTCAAAAAGCGGCACATTTTCCGCGCCGCGAATATGGTCACGCCCAAACTCAGTCGGACTGCGCAAATCAACACACCGCACCTGCGGGGAGTCAGCGAGTTGTTGCGGCGTAATGGTCGAGACTTTCACAGCCCCTATTTCAACACCGCGCTAGTGCATTTGCTTCATGCGTTGTTCGCGAAACTTTGCTCGCTGCTCAGGCGTCATGTTGCGGCCCCTGCCAGGTTGCATGCGATTAGCGCCACGCTGAGGGGGACGAGCCGAGCGCATTTGCCCTTGCTCACGATCCATGCCCGCGCAATTTTCCATTTCACAGAGACAACGCTCGCAAACCTCATCGCTGGGAACGCCCGCACGCAGCATCATGATGGCGCGAACAAACAACTTTGGCTCAAGGCCCACAATTGTTTCTTTTTGCTCCGCCGAAACTCCGCAAGAATTCCAAAAGTCATGTGCATCGGCAGAAGCAATCATTTCTCTCTTGCGCAAGTCACCAAGGATGGCAACGACCTCTTCAACAGGAGCTTCGCGCAAAGCAGAAGCCTCGGTTGCGGTAATTTGCTCGGAAGCCAGGGCTTGGTCAAGTGCCCGAATTGCCCGCGGTTTCCGCTTTTCGGAGACAATGCGCTTAGATTCTTTAAAGCGATCGGGCAAGGCAAGCTTATCAAAAGTATTATCGCCACAACCGCCGGTCGAACAAATTTCATCGCTGCGAGCGACCATCATTGTTTTCACACGCTCTTGCATGAAACGACGGCGATCATCAGGCGGCAGCGACATTAAATGCCGATGCTCCTCGGGGCTTAAACTTGACCGTATGGCACGCATTTGATCGCCTGCATAAGAAGCGCGTTGGCGAATCTCTTCTCGATCCCCGTCGGCTAAAGTGCGCATTTCTTGCATGCGCAACATCATGGCGTTTTGCTCATCAGCGCCAAGGGCGGCCCACCAATCTTGGGCATCACTCGAAGCATCAACTGACGACAACTCTGCAGTCGGTGGCGTCTCACTACCACAACCCGGCGACATAAGTGCAGCAAGCGCAAGAGCGAAAATCGAAAGTTGAGAAAACGGAATTCGCATCATCGAGTTACTGGCCAAGGCCTCCGTCTTGCTCAAGCACATAGGTGCCAGCGGTTGCGTCGGCAAAACCCATCTCGGCCTTGCCATCGAGGACCAAATCCCAGGACTCGAGGGCAGCGCGGTTTTGGAACAACTCATCAAGCGTTAACACAGCCGACTCGCCCAAGGCACCATCGCTGATAGAACGATGAATCGGCTGTGCGCCTGAACCGACCCAAAAGCCGACGGTCAGAAGCAAGCTAGCCGCGACCATAGCTGCCGCAACTTGAGGGAAACGGCCATGAAGCAGTTTGCCCGATTTCTGTTGTGGCAATTCGCCACATTCACGCTCAACGCGAGCGCGAACACGCTCGGCAAAACCAGTAGATGCCGGTTCTGTGGGGAGCTCATCCAAAGCGTTCGTTAGCCAATCAGTCATTTTCAGCGTCTCGATGGGGGGCGAGAATTTCGCGCATGCTTTCGCGCGCGCGGTGAAGAAGAGATTTGGTCGCCTTTGGCGAGATGGAAAGCACCTCGGCAATTTCGGTCAAATCTAGGTCTTCGTAATGCTGTAACACCAAAGCACAGCGTTGGTTTTCCGGTATTTTCGTTAAAGCGACGCCTACCAAACCAGACCAATCGCTGTCTTGCTCACCCTGACTCGGGCGGACGGCACCGTCGTCGACATGTTCGAGCTCAACGCCATCGTCATTTTGGGGCATTGAATACAAGGGCTTTCGCTTGTTTCTGCGGATTTCAATCAGCCCAAGGTTGAACAAAATGCGGTAAAACCAGGTGGAAAACTTGCCCTTTGGTACATAGCTATCCCGCGCTCGATAGACCCGAATAAAGGCCTCTTGCGCCAAATCTTCAATTACCGTGGCGGGACCAAGCACCCTGCGCAGGACTCCAAAAGCCATGTTTTGATGGGCCTCGACCAGCGCATCAAAGGCGGCCTCGTTGCCGGCTTGAAAATCGAGCATCAAATCAGTGCCAAGATCTGGGTGCTCAGATTTCATTCTGGCCACCCCCACTCATTTCGACCGCTTCCATAGAAATGTGCGCGCACCACGCCGAGCATTTGCTCGCGTGGGATAGCACCATATTGGCGCGAATCGCGGCTTTGAGAGGGGTTGTCACCGAGCAGATAATACTCTTCTTTGCTTAATACAAGCGGCGACACACACCCAAAAGTGCCACGCGCTATGCGGGAGATGGCCCGACCGACGCGCACCCCGCCCACTTCAGCACCAGACTCAAGCCGCAGACCCGGCTGACCCGAACGGCCAAACTCAATCGGCGCATCAGCTAACACTCGCTGAGGAGAAGGGGTAAATGAAGCAGGGGGGAACAATAACTCATCATTCCAAGTACCGTGAATTCGCTGGCCCTGCAATGACAAAAACGCGGTGCCGCGAACTTTACCTCCATGCAAACGAGCTGGCCATTCGGCCTTGACCAGAAAAACCGTTTCTCCTGGAGCGACTCGACGCAGTGAAACAGTCTCTTGAGCGGCATCAAAAACCAGTTGGAAAATATCCTCACCGGCCCGAACTTCTAGCTTTGCTACCGACTCAGGTTCTGGCAAAACTAAGTCAACCTCAATCCCCATGCCCATTGCTGGGTATATTCCCTCGACATATAGACCCTTTTGCAAAAACCCGTCCATTGAAAAAAAACGGAACTCGCGGAATGCTTGAAGCGCCTCGCCACCAACAGCGGCAAACATCGGCACTTGCTCACGCACCGTTGTGGGCGGCAGCTCGGTTGGCTCGCCGTCAACAAGCAGGCGACCATCAAGCAGCTGAATCGTCTCGCCGGGTAGTCCGCAAACGCGCTTTACAACAACCACGCCAGAGTCCGGCTCGCGAAAAACGACTACATCGCCAAACTCAATCGCGCGATTCTCGTCGACAAAAACCCAGTCGCCTTCTTGCAACGCTGGCGACATGGAAGGCCCGTGCACCACAAAAGGTCGCTGAAACCAAGCGGCCACAGCCAAAACGCCAATCAACGCTAAAAGGCCAGCAAACGCGCGTTTCAGGCTTCTTTTGCTCAATTCAACAACAGGCTTGCTACGCCGAAAAACAAAACGACCGCAGATAAATCACTCACCGCAATCATGACGGGGCCAGCAACCAAAGCAGGGTCAAGGCCAATCGCCTCAGACCCCATTGCAATCGAGCATGATGCAATTGCCGCCCAACTCATCGCCAAGAAAAGCGCAAGGCCCATGGATACGCCGGCGTCCCAATCGCCGACAAAGAGAGCCATGGCTGGGGCGGCCAGAAGTGCACATAACAAACCCAGAGCAACACCGACTTGAACCTCGCCAACAAAAGCGCCTGTGCGGCGACCTTGGCCAATTTGCCCCACCGCAAAACCGCGCACCACAATCGCTGATGTTTGCGCGCCAACTGTACCCGATAGGGCCAAAACCATCGGGATGAATGAAATCAAAACGCGCCAGGGCGTGGCGGCATCAACCGCGTTTTCTGACCCAGGCGCAAAATATTCCATCACGCGCGACATCATCAAACCGGCCAGCACGGTAATCAACAACATAGGGCCACGGCGCCAAACTTTTGTAACCAGCGGCTCACTCGCGTCGGCCGAGCCACCCGCACCAGCCAACAACAAAACATCTTCCGAGCCTTCGTCCTCTAATACTTCAAGGGCATCATCTGCAGTAACAATACCCACAATCACGCCACGCGGATCAACTACAGGAATAGAGGATAAATTGTAATGCAATATTCGGTGCGCGACCGCCTCTTGGTCTTCGTCGACACGCGCCATGATGACATCCGGAATCATGATGTCACCCACGGGGTCGTGAATGCCAGCCTCAAGCAACTCGCGAGTGGAAACCACGCCGCGCATCGTGCCAACCTCGTCGGCAATGTAAATCGCCGAAATGGTTTCACTTTCGCCCTCGTCGCGCTTAATCGCGCGCAAAATATCACCCACATTTTCGTCTTCGCGCGCCGTCAAAAACTCGGTGGTCATCAAACCACCAGCAGATTCGGCGGGGTACTCCGATAAATGCCGCAACTCGGCCGCGTCTTCGGGCTCGACGAAACAAATGACCTGAAGTCGCGTCTCTTCGGGCAAAACCTCAAGCACATCAGCCCCGTCATCGGCTGACATCTCGGTCAAAATGGGGCCAATCGCCTCGGGAGACCACCCTTCAAGCAATAACCCCTGCAATTTGGGCTCGGCTTCGGCCAGTACTTCGGCTTGATCTTCAAGCGAAAGCCCGCAAAAAACGCGGTCGGCTTCGGCAGAATCCAAGTCAAACCACATCACATCGGCCAAATCAGCCGCATGCAGCGCCGAGCTCAGCGCAAAGGGCTCACCTTCGGGCTGACTTAAAAAATCGCGCAGGGTGCTCAACACCTCTTGGCGCAATTCGCGGCGACGCTTCCTGGCCATACCTTTATAGTAGCGTCTTAGCCCTCCTCATGAACCCACCACATACCGCTCTCGAAAGCATCCTTGGCCTGTGCGACAAGTTGCGCCGCTCGCTCGACGCTCAAATTCGCGAGCCAGGCCAACAATCTGAAACCCTCGCGGCCACTACGCGGCTGCAGGCCCAGCAACAAGGCCCAGAGCTCTTGGCCCACATTCCGGGGCTCAAGCACCAACCCGAGGCCGCGCGCTTGGCAAACGAAGAGCTACTCATGCTCTCACTTTTGTTCCACCGCACGATTGACGGTGGCACCGACGCCATGGCTGGCGCAGAGTTGGTTGCTCTCTTGGGCATGGCCGGGCTCGACCGCGGCGTGGCGCTCGCCATGCTCAACCCTGGCAGCCACTCTCGCTCCGGCCCTTGGCTGCTGGCCGAAAACCCGCAACACGCTTTCGACCCGATTGACACACAGTTTCGGCTCTCGCACAGTTCCCTAGCCTTGTTTTGGCCTGGTTACGCTGGCGAGCCCAACGCGGACGGCACCCCAACCACCGACGGCACTGGCGCCAAACCCAACCCAGCAACGGGTTCGCACGCAGGTGATTTCACCGAACCCCTCGAGCCCTATCGCTCGGAAGAGCAACTTCTCTGGGATCTCTACACCTGGCGCAACCTCAGCCTGCAGCGCGCCGAGGCTCTTTTTGAACAAGGCAAGCGCAAGCTCAGCCAGTCACCACGATTCCGAGATTTGCGGCGCGAAGCACGGGGTATGCATTTACGCATCCGCGCGCGCATAGGCCGCACACCCAATGGCCGCAACTATGGCTTCGAAAAATTCACGCGAGACTACAAGCTCAACGCGGATGAGTTGCTAGTCGTCGTCCACCTGCTTTTCTGTGAGCTCGCTGAGATGGAGCCCTATGTCCCGGCTCCAGAATGTTTGCGCCTTGTTGCCGACAGTCGCAATGATTTGTTTCGCAAGCGGCACTTATTCACGGCGAAAGGCCGTCTGCGTAAGTCGGGCATCATGCAAGCCGAGGGTGAGGAATACTCCAAGCTACTCGCCGCGCATTTTTCGATTGCCGACTGGGCCGAAGACCGCATCTTGGCGGGCGTGAATGATTTGCCACGGCTCGACGAAAAAGATCTCGACGATTTTTTGCGCGGCGAGTCTTAGCGGTTTTCCCTATTCGCATTGCGCGGCGCTCGCCATACTTACAGAGGCCACCATTCCCTAGCCCCTGCTACTCATGACCGACGCGTGCGAATCCGCCCCATCGTGCAACGACGAAAATGTCAGTGCCGTTAAAAAGTATTTTCAAGACTTCAAGGTTCTGAAAGAAACCAAAAGAGAGTATTGGGGCTTGCAGCTCGTCAATATTCTTGACTGCCTTGCGTATTTTGCGATGTTTAATATCGCAACCGTAACGCTCTCGCAAGACTTTGGTTTTAGCGACGAAATGGCGGGTTGGATTTACGCTTTGTTTAGCGGGTTGACGACCATCTTTTTGTTTTTCTCCGGTGTGTTTACCGACTGGCTAGGCATTAAAAAAGCTCTGATTGTCGCAATGCTTGGCTTGGTGCTTTGTCGCGCAGGTGTGGTTTTTGCTCAACAGTTTGACGAACCTGTTCGACTCAATGACGCGAGCGTAATCGCCGAACTACGCGATGGTCGCGGGCTTGATTTTGTAGAGGGTGCGCCCGACCTCATGGTCACGGCACGCAACGACAAAGAGTTTGCTGTTGATTTGTTCGGAGCGAAAACGGTTGGCGAAATCGTGCATCGCATTAATGCGGCTGACGGAAACGATCAACTCATCCACGCGCGCATTGCTTCGGGCTGGGTGAGTTTGCGACTCGAAGACACCGTCGTTGGCGATGCTTACGGCACGATTCGCGTGCGCGGCTCTGACGCCAACCCCAACATGGCCGAACAGCTAGGTCTGCAAAACCCTTCAACGGGTGAGGGCGACCTTGATGGCAAACGCCTCGTTTCCGATATAAATGGCGTGCTCGTGGCCGACATCAACCAAGGCAAAGGCCTGATGGGTAAAGACGGCTTGCGCATCACCGATGGCTGGGGAAACCAAGCCACGGTTACAGGCTTGGCTGGCACAAAGTATGTCAGTGATTTACGCAACCACATCGAAGCCGGCGCAAAAAATGCTGGCTTGCGCGTGAATGTAAACCTCAATGTCGCAGGCAATGGCTTGATGATTTCGAATCACGCGAAAGAGTTAGGCGAAGAAACCACAGCGATCTTGGTCGATGGCGACGCCGCCGAGGCTCTTGGCCTTTTGCGCGTCGGCGACGACGCGGTTGGCGATGTAGCGGCAGGGGAAAACATCATCGAAAACAAGATGCGCTCTTGGATGGTGATTGGCTTGCTCGCTCTCATGGCTCCGTTCATGGCGATGCTGCAAACAGTTTTCCAAGCGGGCAACAAACGCTTCACCACCAAACGCTCGCGTGGTGCTGGCTTTAACTTGTGGTATCTCTTTATGAATGTCGGCGCGGCCGGCGGTGGCTTCTTGATTGACATTCTTTACATCAAGATGGATTTACCGCTCTACCATGTGTTTACATTTGGTTTGGTCACGGGCATTTTGAGTTTGTGTGCGATTCTGTTTTTCATTCGCAACACGGACCAATGCCTGACTCCAGAAGAAGAGGCCGAGCTTGCTGCTGCACCACCGGTTGAAAAAGAGGAAGAAAAACTCAGCCCGCTCCAAATCGCCAAAGCGGTGCTTTCCGAAAAAGCATTCTGGCGCTTCACCACTTTAATTACTTTGCTGTTGGGCGTGAGGGCCGTGTTCCTTTACCTCGGCTTGCTCTTTCCAAAATTCTGGTACCGCGTTATCGGGCCGGAAGCCAAGGTGGGTTTGATGCAAGCATTTAACCCCGTGCTCGTCATCATTGGTTTGATTATCGTGATTCCGCTTCTGCAAAAATTCAATGTCTACAAGATGTTGGTTTTTGGTGCGCTGATTACTTCGATCTCGATGTTTATCCCGGCGATTCCGTTTACGGCGAGTTTGGGTTTGTCGATTCAAGATTTCACCTACATCACGACGGGGCTCTTCTTGTTGGTCTTGACGGTCGGTGAATTGATTTGGTCACCACGGCTCAGTGAATACACGGCGGCGATTGCGCCCGAAGGCCAAGAGGGCACATACCTCGGTTTGACCATGGTGCCTTACTTCCTCGCGAAGTTAATCATCAGCGCATACTCCGGCACGATGCTCGCGCGTTACTGCGCTGAGTCGGCTCCTGGTGAGCCCAATGTTGGTGAGCAAAT
Source organism: uncultured Planctomycetales bacterium (assembly GCA_964584805.1). Lineage (GTDB taxonomy): Bacteria > Planctomycetota > UBA1135 > UBA1135 > UBA1135 > JABHIE01. The sequence goes on from CAZPAY010000021.1 coordinate 45,534, forward strand.
CGCTGCGGGGAATGTCGCGTTTATGGATTCACCGTATTTCATGTGGGCAATCCTCGGCGTGATTGCGCTGGCCGGCACATTAGTCGCCATCTTCGGGAAGTCTTGGTTTACCCAGGGCGCGTCATTTGACAACGAAGAAGAGGCGCAAACCGCCTAAGTCATTCGCGAAACTCGGCTTTTTGAGGGGCGTTGCTTGCAGCGATTTTCAATGCGGCATCGTCCTTTACAACGGCGAAAATTGCATGCCATTTGGCGACGGCATGTTTGGCGTGCCCGTTCGATACTTATGGGAACTTCATTAGAAAAAAGACGGTGCGGCTTTCGAATCGGCTATCCGGCTCGACCTACTCACTACACCGCCTAAAAATCAGTTTTGCCCTCATCCGAGGGGCTGGACAAGCGCCCTGTTCATTGTCTGCTATCCGGCTAGACATTGGGCTGAAAGCAGGCGAAAACCAATATTGTTGTTGCGGTTGTTCGGGTTGTTGTTGTTGCGATTCGCCGAACGCAAGTTGACGGCAGAATTGTTCCAACTGCCCCGGCGAATCACACGGTTCGAGCCTTGGGGCGTGCCCACTCTGATTCTAGCAAGCAACGCTCTCGGAAACGGAAAGAACCCGCTCTTTTCACAAAATCAATCATGGGCTCTAAACGAGTTGCCAATTCTTCTTCTGAACAACCGCCTGCATATAACCTCTCGAATAACTTTTTCGTTTTACGCCGGAATCGATTTCGCGACCGCCGCGATAAACCAACACGATTCGGAAAAATCCGATAACCCAAAAAGGTCAATCCTCGCTCCATCTGATTCAAGCGAGCGTATTTCAAATCCAAGCGCAATTCCTTTTTTAAAAAACTTCGGACAGCGTCTCGAACACGCAACAACTCTTCTTTAATGAATCGGTCACAGTGAGCCAAGTAATGGTTCGCAAAATACTGGCTCGTCAAATTACCAATCGGAACACCCTTTTGGGGGGCCGTTTCGTAAGTAGCCAAAACAGAAGCTAGCAACTGTAAAACGACTGGGTCTTTAAAGCGACGCGCAAAAGAGCGAGTTAAAACAATGTGGTCGATATTGTTGAAATACTTGCGAATGTCCATTTGCAAATACCATTTCGATTGCTTTGCGTACTTTCTCGCCAATCGCATTGCGCCATCTAACCCCCGCCCCACTCGACCCGACTCGCCCTAAGCTCTTCGCCCACGACACGCCCTATAAAAAGCAAGGCGCATGTTGTCGTAAGCGCAAATATCCTCAATCAGATTTCCGATTCTCTTCATCAGCCACAATTTTCAGAAAAACCTCACCAAACTTTTCGATACTTTTTTCTCCAAAGTCTTTTATCTTTTCCAAATCCGCTTTTGTCTTAGGGCGGTCGGTCGCCATACTCGCGAGTTGATGGTTATAGGCCACATTCCACCTCGATATTCCTTCTGTCTTGGCCAGCTCATTTCGCTTGTCGCGCAAAGTGGAATAAAGAGCGAAATCTACATCAGACAAAAGTTCCTTGTAATCAATCGTTTCTTTTTTCTTTTTCGCCTGTACTTTTATTTTGCCGCCCAGCATTTCCTCGATGCAATACGGCTAATAGGATTCGCCACCATCCTGCACAAGTTCTTTACGCACATTCACGATGCTGTGGGAGCGCAAGAAGAGGTTGAGCTCTTCCTCTATGTCTGCGTTGCCTTTTTCGGGTATGTAAAAAGTATGAAATTGCATGATTATGAATTTGCTCTACGTTCCGGCGCGGGCTTTGGCTGGCTTCGGGCTTAACGGCGACTCCGTCGCCCGCCCTCG
>CAZPAY010000022.1:0-12314 GCA_964584805.1 uncultured Planctomycetales bacterium
GGGTACGGGGAATACGCATACCTATATAAGAGCAGATAATTGCTAAATGCGACATCCTTTTTTTGAATACTTCCGCCCTGGGTCGCTTGGAATTCCACTAAGCAATCCGTGCCACTATTCCAATTTGGCAATCACTTCCTTCAAAACCAATGCCATGGCCTTATCGAAATCATAGTCCACGCCCGCCGCCAATGGCTCTTGAGTGCGCATGATGGCAGCGCGTTGCTATCGCCTTTACGCGCCACCCCAATCGTTGCGCCAGACTTAATTTCAAATGGCACTGCTTCGGGGAATCATGACCTGGGCCACCACAATGGTGGTGAATTGTTTTTGGTGCTTTTCGCAGAAAACGCTCTATTCGAATGACTTCTTATCCGGCATCACCCAGATAGAGGCGTAAATTGCAATGAATGTAGCGAAGCTGGTCATCCAGAGCACCTGCGAGATAAAAATCCATAGGCGATACTGCGACATCTCGAAAATCGGAATCAACACGCGGAAGATGACCGCGCAAACCATGAGCCCGTAAATCAGGCCAAGCGATTGAGGTGGATGACTGACAACTCGACCCGTGTGGCCGAGGGAAACGCGCGACATAATGCCGAGGGTCATCATGCCGATGCCGCCGAGTGCGAATGCGTGCATCGCGAGATAAGGCGAAAAGCCGACAAAGATGCCGAGCGCTTTTATGGCGAAACCGAAAACGGTAATGGCATAACCGAGATACAAAACCCAAAGGAGTGGGTTTTTCCAAATGCCGCGCGTGTGCCACCCAACGAGCTTGAAAGAATGCATCACAAAAAGTGCGGCGGCGAGAGTGGCCGTGAGGGTTGACGAAATCGATGTGATGTCGGCAAGCGCGAAAAGCAAAAAGACCGTCAGGCTGGATTTGTCATTCCATTTGTAGTGCTTCGGCTGAAACGGCTCGCCCGCGCCACGCGCGATAAACATCGGCAAAATGCGGCGACTGATAATGAAAACCACCGCGATCACCGCGTAAAAAGCCAAATACAAACCGAGCAAAGTGTGGCCGGTGTAATACAGCACATTGCTGACTGTGAAAATCGCAAGTTGTGCAAGGATGACTAAATTATTCCACGACTTGGCTTTCACAATCGGGACGACAATCGCCGCGGCGAGTGAAAGCGTGAAAAGAATGTCGACAATGGCCACTGCGGCAAGTGGGATCGCATCACCCGCAAACGGCAAAATACGCGCGCTTGCCCAAAGCAAAAACATGGCGAGTAATGCTTTGCCTTGAGGTGTCTTTTGTTTTGTCCAGTTAGGGACTGCCGTTAACAAAAACCCTGCGATTGCGGCGAGCGCATAGCCGAAAATCATTTCGTGCGCGTGCCAATGCATCGCTGCAAAATGCACGGGCTGTGGGCCAACACCAAAAACGAATAAACCCGCCCAAAGCGCCATCGAGAGGAGCGCCAAAACGCTCGCGCCTAAGAAAAACGGGCGTAAGCCACTGCTTAAAAATGTCATGTTAAGCCGGTTTGTAATAAGTCACCAAGCCAGCGCCAAGGACGCAAAGGCTCACACCAAGCACCTGAATCGCCGTCAGTCTCTCATTCAAAAACAGATAGCCCAAGACCGCGCCCACAACGGGCGCAAGGCAAAACGCAATCGTCATCACTGTCGACAAGTTGCCCGTTTTCAAACCCGTGTAAAGCGCAATGATGCCTATGCCGCCGGCCAAAACGCCGCCGCCGACCGCAATGAGCGAAATCGACTTGCCCCCCGCTTGCCGCACTTCGCTCCAGAAAGGAAACGAAACCGCAAGCAAAAACAAAAGCGAAAACACGGTGCGGATGGTCGTCCCCATCACGGGGGTCAGCCCGCCTATTTTCACTCCGCGTTTTTCCAACAATGACCCCACGCCCCAACAAAAGGCGGTGAGAACGGCCCAGGCTTCTCCTTTCATGGAAGAACTATACGCCCACCTCGCCCCTAAAATCAGGGCATGCAGCTCGCTCTTGTCCACCCGGAAATCCCGAACAACACGGGTTGCATTGGTCGTTTGGCGGCCGGGCTGGGCTTGCCCCTGCATTTGGTCAGGCCCATTGGCTTTTCACTTGAGGATAAATATCTCAAACGCGCGGGTTTGGATTATTGGGATAAAGTCGATTTACATGTGCACGAAAACTGGGGCGACTTTGCCGAAGCCATCGCCGAGGGCGACCGGGCGTTAATCGATCGCCTTTACTTTTTTTCAGCACGCGGCGGCACTTCGCTTTTTGATATCGATTTCCCGAAAGACGCCATTTTGATATTCGGCGGAGAATCGCAAGGGCTACCCAAAGAGCTTGTCGATGCCTTCCCTAATAACCGTGTGCGGATTCCGATCAAAAACGAAATCCGCTCGCTGAATATAGCCGATGCCGTTTGTCTTGCGGCTTACACCGCGCTTGTTTCGGCAGGCGTTGCGCTGCCGGAGTAGCAAGCGCGACAGAGAATAGAAAAAGCCGCCCCCCGAAGGAGGCGGCTAAACCAAAAAGTTTTAATGCGTGACTGCGCGAATTAAAACTTGATGTTGAAATCGACACGGAAACGATAAGTATCGTTTAGCTCAATGTCGTTTTCGGTTTCGGTCATGGCCCAGACATGAAGGCCAATGTTGTCTGCGAGAGACTTTTTCCAACCTGCAACGAAACCGTTGAAGTTAGTGTTGCCTTGCGCCCAATCGTCTTGAGCAAAGTTGCTGTAGACAGCGTCTGCTTCAATCTCTTGACGCTGGATGTAAACCTTGGCGCCATCTTCCATTTTCATGGAAACACCAAAAGCTTGGCCACTATCGTTTACGCCATCGTTATCGCTATAGTTCTCGATGAACTCAGCAACAAAGGTGTAATCGCCCATCGCGTAAGTCACGATTGGATTAAGAATGCGGTAGTGATTGGTGGCATCAACATTGTTAGAAAAGTTGTACATGCCGAAGGAAAGACCCAAATCGCCACCACTCAACTTTTTCGTACCTGCGAACTGAGCGACCTGAATTGTCTCGTCGCGGCCACGATTGACCTCGTCCATGACATAAAGGCCAACATTCCATTTGTTGCTGTCGAACATGCCACTGAAGTAATCGTGGCTCCAGCTCATTGCGAAGCCTTCTGGCTGAACATCGCCATCCCAGACGAGCTCACCGTAAACAGGGTTCTTTGCGAAACCGTGACCGAACTTACCGAACTTCATGGTTGCACCAGTGAACCAAGTTGGCTGATAGGTCAAGAATGCGCGGTCAAGGCTAACCTCGAATGAAGAGAAATCAGCTGCGTCGCCACTAGGGTCAACAGCTGCGTCGCCACCAAGGTCAACGTGAGTACTGTTTGCGTTGGTACGGTCGCCTGTAACGAGGCGGGCGCCGAAAGCAATGTTCTCGGCGAGCTGGTACTTAGCACCAACGCGGAAACGCATGCGGCCGCGGAAGCGATCGTCGCCGCTTTCGTAATCAGTAGTTTCGGCACGAAGGCGGAAGTCGCTGGAGAATTTCCAGCCAGACTTTTCGCAATCATTGCTCTCTTGGGCGCCTGCGGCACCGGCCAAAACGAGGCCAGCACTTAGAAGGCTGATGTGACGGATGATGGAGGTCATGGTTATGTATGTGTGAGGTTATTTGGATTCGCTAACAGCGGATTCGCCATCAGCAGAGCCTTCGGAAGGTAAATACCGCAAGGCTGTAACAATCTCGCTGAATCGCGACTTCAAAATCGCTTCATCATTGGCGAGGAAGACCGCAAACGCATCGGCGCGGTCGTCAGAATGCATCGCCAAAACGGCGACATGTGCATATTCAGGTGCGTAAACTGAGCTCGGCTCAGCAACAAGCAACTTGGCCCATTGAGCTTCAATTTGCTCAAGGGAAGCTTTGCCAAACTCGCTCGATTCGCCCACGCCTTTGGCGGTCGTAGCATCAGCAACCATTTGGTAAAGCATCGGGTAAAGATGGTTTGGCGAAGGTGCCGCAGAGTGCGGGTCTTCGTAATCGATGTCGGCCTGAGCTACAGGCAAAATGGAGTAACGCACCTCAAAAGCATCGCTTTCGTGACGCAAAGCCATCACCCAAGGGAAAGATGCCTGGCCATTGCCGGGCTGCTCAACAAAGCCCTCTGGCAAATCAAATTGCATTTTGCCCGCGGCAAGCAAGTCGACAAACGCTTGCTTCTGCTCCGTTGAAGGGGCGGGCAAAATCTTGGCCGCCTCACCCATTTTCATGGATGCGGCCATCGCGCCTTGCCGCATGACCGAGCCCATGGGCTGCATGTTTAGGTCTTCTTTGGGCGCTTCGGATTGACCGCAAGCACCAAGTAAAACAAGAAAGGGAAGAAGGGAGACTTTTTTCATTTTTGCTAGTGAGCCGAAGCATCACCCTCTTGAGTGGATAACCGCAAATCCCAGCCGTCTAGGATTTCTTGAACCAACTTTGTGTTTTCAGGATTGCGTGAAATCTCAGTAAAGCGAATGTAATCCGCTTTGGCCTCATCCAGTTGGCCAAGCGCCTCGTAGGCGGCAGCGCGATTGAAGTAAGGTGCCGCAATGTGTGGATCAATCGCCACACACATATCGAAATCAGCGAGTGCCTTTTCGTTGTCGGCGGCGTTCATGTGGATCACGCCACGGTTGAAATACGCCCCGACAAAACTGGGGTCGAGCTCAATCACTCGGGCCAGGTCGTCAAGCGCGTGTTTCGTGCGCTCAAAAGAGTGATACATCAAAGCGCGGTTGGTTAAAAAACCGACATTGTCAGGCGCAAGCTCAACGGCACGCTCAAAATCAGCCAATGCTTCCGTCAACTTTTTCATCGACGAATAGGCCGTGCCGCGTGCAGCATAGAGCCCTGCGTCTTTCGGCAAATCTTTAACGGCTAAGTCAAAGTGGCCGACAGCCTTATCAAAATTCCCTTCGGTCAAATGCCGCAGGCCAATCTCATAAAGACGGTCGGGGGTAAGGTCCCCGTGCACCAGGGACTCCTGAGTGATGGTTAAATCAATCTCTGGCACCACAGGGCCGGCCTGCTCAATTGGCGGCTCTGGGGCAGGACTGCAAGAAGCCATGGCAAAAGCCGCAGCAATCAGTAGGGAGTTGTTTCGCAAGTGCACGGGGGGGCTCCTGTTTTCGAGTCAGTTTCTCCGCCCCCTTAAAGAGAGGGCGGAGAAACAAGAACTTGAAAGTCTATTACTTGCTACGCTTTTCAGCGAGTGCGCGGAATGCTTCGTTCATGAGCTCGGTGTGCTCAACATCGGTCATGCTGCCTTCTGTGGCAACCTTACCCCAAAGTTCAGCATCGGTCATGTTCTGGTGGCAACCCATGCACAAACCGGTACGGTTCATGTTGGAGCGCTGCTCAGAACTCAAAGCGCGTGAGAGTGGCCAGTGTGTGCCGACCGTCTGCACCTGATCATCACCGCGAACAATGGTAGACCAGTCAAAATCGAGACCGTCGATCTTAGGAATCTGAACCGTGTAGCGACCTGGGATTGGCTTGCCCGTGCGCTGGTCCATGAGGTCTTCGATGACATCCTCGGCCATGCGGGTGTTGAAGACACCGCCAGCGATGCCGTAACCCTGGGCCTTGGGGTTGTTGTGGCAAGACTCACAAGTACGAGCTTTACGCTGCGCGGAGTGAGGCTGTACCGGAGCCATGTCGGTAGCGAGAGGGATGAACTCTTGACCGAGCTCTTCCGCTTCGTCTGGTGAGTAAGCAACCTCGTTGAGCGTGATTGTGTTGCCTTCGCGGTCGATGACAGTAAAGACAATCTGGCAACCTGGCATCAGCGGTGTGACACGACCCTCGCCGTTAACACCCAAGACGGGCTCTTCCCAGCGGAGATAGGAGCGAGACTCGAAGCACTTGCCTGGCTCTTTGATACCTGGGGTACCCAAGCGAGACTCAGCCGTTTGGCCATCGTTGTTGTCTGGGCCCGTTGCGGATGAAATCCAGTCGATGTCCGTGAGAGGCTTGCCGTCTTTCATGCCGTAGTTGACCTGCACATGGCAACCGTAGCACTGAGGCACCCAAGAAGCATGACAGGTGTAGCACTCAAGCTCTTCATTGTGCTTGACTACATCAGACATGGCGACCTTGGCGTCAGCAGACTTCCAGGTGTCGGTGTCGTTGAGGTACTTGAGGTTAGGTACTTCGAAGTCGTTACCCGTGGCCGAGTGCAGGATGATCTTGTCGCCATCTTTCACAACGTTGCCGAGTGGGTTGCCGCGCGCACTAAGGAGGAAGCCATCGCGGGCATCATATTTCGTGGCGAAGTTCTCTGTCTCAGGTGATGCCTTTGCAGACAAACCACGAGGCTTGCCGTCGCCGAGGTCACGACCGAACTCTTCGGAGTAACCGATAGGTAGATCCCATGGGTTAGCTTCAGGTGTACCGTGGCAATCCTGGCATTCGATCTCGACCTGCGCCAAGGTTGTGCCGAAGATGTTGCCGTCACCGTGCATGTCAATCGAGGTGTGGCAATCTTGACAGAGCAAGCCACCGGAAGGGTTGCCTTCGCGTGAGGCAATCTGGTGATGAAGGTCATCAGAGATGAAGAGGTACTTCTTGGTGTGCAGCTTAGGCTGACCACCGCCCTCGGCGTTCCATGGAGAACCGTAAGGGAACTCCATCAAACCTTGGTAGGTCACACCGATACGCTTGCCGCGGTTGTGGCAAGAGTTACAGGTCTCAACAGGGATGCCATTACCAGCTTCGCGGGTGCCGTGAAGCTTGTGGCTGAGCAAGTGGCCTGGCTCGTTCTTGTCGATGGTTGGGTCGTTGCCTTCGTAGTAGCCGTTGTTGCTGTAAAGAATGTGGCAAGACGAGCAACCCATGCCCCGGTAATCACCGCGCTTTTCACGACCGCGGACACCAACATGGCAACGCTGACATTGCTGGCGCTGATAGGTGAAGCCAGCCAACTTAGGATCGGCTTCGATTTCGTCTACGGAAGGTAGAGGCACTTGAGTCAGTTCGGTTGGGAACTGATCAGGGTGCGCAGCAATCATGGCTTCCATATAGGCCTTGTACTCGTCGGTGCCGACCATTGGCGTCGCGCCATCGGTATCTTCGACATCGTAGTTACCCCAAGGCACTTTGTGATGCTGAACTTCTTCGATGCCCCAAGTGTGGAGGTTACCCTGAATCTTGCCAGCCTCGGTGTTCATCAAGGCGCGCTCAAGACGGTAGGCGTAACCCGGGTGGCACTGACCACATGTGTTGTCAGCAACCCACAAAGAACCTGGGTCTGGATAGAAAGTCTGCGGGCCGTTGGCCTTGGCCAATGCGGCAACCGTACCTTTGTGAGCCTCGTCAGCAGTCGTCGCGTTGGGCTGACCACCGTGGCAAACCACACAACCACCTTGGTCGCCATAGGCTTTGCCGAGATTCAAAATCTGGGTCATCATGTCAGAGCCCTTATCGCGAATATCTTCGATACCTTCGTGACAAGAGAGGCAGCCCATTTCGGCCGCGCGCTCTGGCGTGGTGGTCTGGAAAGCCTCTTGCGCAGAATCACCGTGGCCCATGGCTGCGGCGACAACATCAGAGGAAGAATCGGAGGAATCGACTTCTGCGCTAGATGCCGTCAAGGCACCAAAACTGAGCAGAGATGTGATTCCCACCAATAGAGTAAACTTAGTGACGTTTTTCATTGGGGGGGGTGGGCGCGACTATGCACCATCTGGGGAATTCCAAGCCTGTGAAAATAGACTGTCACGCCTTTGTAACAAGGAAATATACTGCCCTTCTTTTCAATGTCTAGAATTAAATACATAGGACACCCATATATCCCCTCCGCGCCAACACCTATCAAGAAGCGCTATATATAAAAGTGGAACAAATTTTCCCTATTTTCTTCCCGGAACCGCAACGCAAGGCTGCCCTGGGCGTGTTTTCTGCCCTGAGAATGCCCAGCTCAACATATGCCGCGCGACATAATCGGGCGTAAAGAACTCTTCGTTTTCTTTCAGTTCTAAAAACTTACCCACCATAGGGAAGACGCTCTCGTCGCAAGCGCGAATGGTCTCTTGCATGGCCGTGTCGATGATGCCAGGCGCGACGGCATAAGCGCGGAAGCCCGTGTTGCCGGCGGCGGCTTCATCAAGTTGGGTCGCCTCAGTTAGCCGCTCGACCGCGGCTTTGCCAGCGCAATAGGCGGCCCACCCCGCGTAACCATTCCAGGCGGCGCCGGAGGATAGGTTCATGACCACGCCTTCGCCGCCGTGTGCGCGTTGGTGATTAAGGAAATCGCGCATGCCGAAGAAAACGCCCATGAAGTTGGTATCCATGTGGCGACGGAGGTCCGCTGTGGCCAAATTGCGCAAAGGCGCGACTGGGTTTAATACGCCTGCGTTATTCACCCAAAGATCAATCACGCCAAATGCCTGCGCGACTTCCGCCGCGAATACCCCCATCGCCAACTCGTCGGCCACATCAACTTGCCGCGCGATTTCACAAGCATCGCCAGGCATCGAAAGCCCACAACCGGCGACGCGCATACCAAGGCTCTTGCAAGTTTCCGCAATGCCGGCACCGAGCCCATTGGATGCGCCCGTAATCACAACGGTGCGGCCAGTTAAATCAGGAAGCTCTGGGGTCGGAAGTTGTGTCATTTCTGCAGTTTACGCGTCGCGGCGCTTGGCCTCATCGAGCGAGCGGCAAGATTCCACGATCAGTCGGTTCTGGCCCCACGGAATCTCGAAAATCAAGCTCTTGAGCTCAAGCTCAGCCTGCTTGGCCACAATCTCACCGCCCAGTTGCCAGTAAAACAGCAACAATTCACGATTCACCGAGATCGCCCGCAATTTTCAGCTCCTTCATACATGGAAGACGGTTTCGATATAAGAAGGTGACACCCCAAGCGCACTTTATTCCAAAGAACCCAAAGGCCAGCCCACTAAAATCCCCGCACATGCTCGCGCCCCTCACCCTTGGTGACTCGCTCACATTCGACCCGCCGCTGCTTCTCGCACCGATGGATGGCGTCACCGATGTAGCCTTCCGCGGGCTCGTCGCCAAAGTCTCGGGCGACGGCGCGCTAGGTGGTTCATGCACGGCATTTGTCCGAGTGAGTAACGCGCCCACGCCGATTGAAATCCTCAAAAAGATGCTCGGGACGGCCGGCGGCCCACCACTCGGTCTTCAAATCATGGGCCACAACGCAGCGCTCATGGCCGAAACCGCAGTACTCGCAGCCGAAGCCGGTGCGCCTTGGGTGGATATCAATTTCGGCTGCCCCGCACGCAAGGTCTGCGGTCACGGTGCCGGCTCCATTTTGCTTGAGGACCTCGCCCGCCTTGAAGATATCACGCGCCAAATGGTGGACGCCTGCCCCGTGCCGGTGACCGCCAAAATCCGCGCGGGCAGTCGCGATGATTCGCAAATCGAAGAAATTGCACAACGCGTCGAGCAAGCCGGTGCGGCGGGGCTCATCATTCATGCACGGTTGCGGATTCAGGCTTATTCCGAGCCCGCCGACTGGGGCCGCATCACTCGCGCGGTAAACGCCGTCCAAATCCCCGTCATCGGCAATGGCTCGGCCGACACGCCTGAATTGATTCATCAGATGTTCGCCCAAACTGGATGCGCCGGCGTCATGATCGGCCGCGCCGCGCTCGCCAACCCCTGGGTTTTTCGCGATTGGGCCGACGCCAATGTGGGGCGTGAAATTACGCCGCGGTCAGAGGCCGAATATCTAGGTTGGCTCCGCGAATATGACCAACAAATGCAAGCTGGCGGCACTACCGACCGCCATCGCCTTGGCAAATTAAAACAGCTCGTCAAAGCCTGGTCGCTCGCGGGCGCATTGCCCGAAACGCAAACGCAAGCTGCGTTGCGGGCGGATTGTGATGTTGATTTTTACACGGCTATTAAAGCCGGGTAAGACCTACATATCCTTCGCCAAAGGCAGCTCTTCGTGGTTCCCGTGACAGGTGCCATCACTGCAGCAATAACCCGCCGGCGTGTCGCACTTGCCGCCACAGCAAATCGCCGCTGCCTCTTCGCCGCCAGTTGTTTCAGTGGCTTCTCCGGAGCATGCAGGCAGCGCCAAGGCGCAACCCAAAACAAAAAATGTGAGGAATTTCTTCATACCCCATTATCCACTCTAGAAACCCGTGCGACAACCGCCTAGCATTGTGGGCAGATGAATGCATCGCTCCGCTACGGCATCGCCATCATCACGGCGCCTCGCTCCAAGTTTGACCTAGTCAACTCGGCGGCGGAACTTTTTGCTACAGCAGAAGATAAGTTTTCCGACTTCCTGGGCGCACGCCTCGCTGCAACCGGCGAAAGAGCCCTGACCGCGATTTTGGCCGACGGCACACGCGCCTTTGATTTCGCCGTTGCCCTCGCCGAAGCCGCTTGGCCGATGCGTTTGCGCTTCGCCATCGTTACCGCACCGCCCGCTGGTGCAGCTGGCGCCGATGATGCCGTCCGCCTTAAGGCCGCAAAAGCGCTCAAGCAACTCAAGCGCGGCGAGACGATGGTTTTTGATCTACCTAATCGCAGTGATTCTGAGCTCGCTATCGGCACCAACCTCGCGCGACTTCATTCGACCTTGATGGCCGACTGGACCGACGCACGCGCAACTGCGGTAAACCTCTTCCGCGAAACCGGCCGCCAAGCCGAAGTCGCGCAGCGCCTCAACATCACCCAGCAAGCCGTCAGCCAAATGCTGCTCGGCGCGCGCGTGCGTGATTTGATGGCCGCCGAAACCGCGATGCGCGAGTGGCTCGACCAGCCCACGCGCCCCGGTTTATGGCCGATTCGGTCGCGCGTTTTAGCGGACTAAGCGCCGCGATTACAGCTTCGTAACGAGCCGAAACCGCAGAAATGCGCGTTTGGGAGTAAGTTAGAGGAGTGAAAGCCGCCCTCACCGCCACCCTCCTCGCGGCGAGCACTTTGACTTACACGCTCGATGATGTTTGGCTACTGCCCGATGTCACGCGGCCTTATGACCCGCCGCAGCAAATGACCGGCACTTTTCATTGGACCTACACGCCCGGTGATTTTGAAAACGGCGTGGGTGTTTTTACAGAGCTTTACATCCCTTGGTATGGCACCGACATCGCCGCACTTGACATCATGGTTGAGCTCAATCAAATCGAATTCACTCTGCCCGGCAATTACCACAGTTGGGGCGTCGACTTACAGCTCAAATTCGTCAACGACCTCAACCCCGGCACGCCGTCGGTGGTCGACACGCCGCTCGGCCTTGCGATTTCTGGCACTTGCCCGTCGATACAGTTCCAAGTCAACGCCGCGACACCCAACAGCCAAGTCGCACTGCTTTACGCGTTCGGCACGGGCGGTTTCATCATCCCCGCCAACTTCCCTTGCGCCGGCACGATATTGGGGCTTGATGCCACCACTCAGCTCGGCACCCTTCTCACTACGGACGCCCTGGGCGCAGCGTATCTGCAAACGAATGTGGCGGGTAGCGCATGTGGAAATGTGTTTTTGCAAGTGCTTGATTTCGCCACTTGCGAAGTGAGTGCTGTGGTTTTATTGCAGTAAATCCAAAAACTCAAACAAGCCGCTCGAGCCGCGAACGCTTATGGAATGGAGTCAAGACCGAGATTGCCCGCATGATCCATATCACCCCATGCACCACTTTCGGGATAAACGGCTACGGAGCCTAATTCTTGTAAATCAATAACGACAGCATCAAGCGAAAAAGGGTCTACTTCTTTTAAGCGCGTAATTTGATCTGGGAGCCCAAATTCATTCACGGAAGAAGCGGCAATCATCAAAGATAACCCGTCTCCACACTCGACAAGGGTGCCTGAAACAAGAGCTCCGGGGCCCTTTTCCAAAAAGACGCTCCCAAAAGCAACGCTTCGAAGTCTATTGTCATGTTGACTCATAACAAGCGCTGAAGCCAAAGTTGTCAGGGTGACGGCTGCCAAAAGAAAAAGAATCGGCTTTTTCATCACTAACAGCCCCCCGCTTCACATGAATAAGTTATCCCAGCACATGAAACTACATTGCCCCATGTCGTTGTTGGCGAAACCGTAATCTTTACTTTGTTTCCATCGCAGTCTACGCAAGTAGATCGAATTGCTGTTGAAGTTTTAGGCGTCGATTTCGAAATTGAATGGTCACCATATCCCTCGCTTACGATTGTGATTAAGTTACCTTGCGAAATGGATATTGATGCTTGAGGATTTAAGCAACAGCCGCTACCGGAAAAGTTACATATGACGGTAGAAGCGGCCAACGGCTGAGCGCTAGCAAAAAGAGAAACTCCAAACGTGAAGAAAAGTAAAAGTGGTTTTATCATCATTTTTCAGTATTGGGGGGGGGGGGGGGGGGGGGGGGG
>CAZPAY010000022.1:12324-15560 GCA_964584805.1 uncultured Planctomycetales bacterium
AAACCCAAACCCCAAACGCGAATAAAACTAAAACTGGTTTTATCATCATTTTTCCCTAAACCCCCCCCCCCGCATAAGCCGTCAAGACTCGCTAGAATATGCCCCGTTTCGCCACCAAACCTCCACGAAACTAGCGAATACTAGCCAAAATGTCTCAAATCGAAAGCTCCCCAGAAATGGTCGCCGGCGTCTATACCAAGATGCGCGAGCGCCTGCAGGTCGTCCGCGACCGCCTCAATCAACCCCTGACTTTGGCCGAGAAGATTTTCCTCGGGCACCTCGACAACGCAGCGGGTCAAGATATCGAGCGCGGTAAGGCTTATTTGAATTTGCGCCCTGACCGCGTGGCCATGCAAGACGCGACCGCGCAAATGGCGCTTTTGCAGTTCATGCTCGCTGACAAAGATGAGGCCGCCGTGCCCTCGACCGTTCACTGCGATCACCTTTTGCGCGGTCACCTCGGCGCCGAAAATGATCTCGCCGTCGCGCTAGATGAAAACGCTGAGGTTTATAACTTTTTGCAGTCGGTTTCGAGTCGTTACGGCCTCGGTTTCTGGAAGCCTGGCTCAGGCATCATCCACCAAATCGTCCTTGAAAATTATGCCTTCCCGGGCGGTCTCATGGTGGGCACCGATTCGCACACCCCCAACGCGGGTGGCCTCGGCATGTGCGCGGTTGGCGTCGGTGGCGCAGATGCCGTCGATGTGATGGCTGATTTTCCTTGGGAAGTGCTTCAGCCAAATGTGGTCGGCGTCAAACTAACCGGCAAGCTGTCGGGCTGGGCCGCACCTAAAGATGTGATTTTGAAACTGCTCGGCATGCTGACCGTTAAGGGCGGCACCAACCGCGTGATTGAGTATTACGGCGAAGGCGCTGAAAGCTTGAGTTGCACCGGCAAGGCGACCATTTGCAACATGGGCGCTGAGCTTGGCGCGACTTGCTCGGTTTTTGCTTACGACGAGCGGATGAGCGATTACTTGCGCGCTACCGAGCGCGGCGAGCTGGCTGATTTGGCGGCGGCAAATACCGATTTGCTCACGCCTGATGCTGGCGCGCAATACGATCTCGATATCGAGATTGACCTTAGTGAGCTTGAGCCGCATCTTGTCGGCCCGCACACGCCAGACCACGCGCACCCGATTAGCCGCATGACGGAAGATTGCGAAAAAGAGGGCTACCCCATTGAGGTGACTGCCGCGCTGATTGGCTCTTGCACCAACTCTTCTTACGAAGACATTTGCCGCGCTGCCGATGTAGCCGAGCAAGCCAAAGCCCACAACATGCCTCTGCACGCTAACTTGTTTGTGAGCCCTGGTTCTGAGCAGGTTTTTGAAACCATCAAACGCGACGGCCAGCTTGATTCACTCACCAGCATTGGTGGCGTTGTTTTGACGAATGCTTGCGGGCCGTGCATCGGTCAGTGGCAGCGCGAAGACATGGAAAAGGGCACAGTCAACACGATTGTGACCAGCTTCAACCGCAACTTCCGCGCTCGCGCGGATGGCAACACCGAGACGCGCGCGTTTATCGGCTCGCCCGAAATGGTTTTGGCACTTGGTTTGTCAGGCCGTCTCGATTTTGACCCGCGTCGTGATGAGTTGACATCACCAGATGGCACAACCTGGAAACTCGACGACCCCAAGCCTGCGCCTGACATCCCTAGCGATGGCTTTGTTTTGGCAAAGACGCTTTATCAGGGGCCACCAAATGAGCGCGATGGTTTGACCGTCGATGTAAAAGACGACTCCGAGCGCCTTGAGTTGCTCAAGCCGTTTCCGCGTTTGCGCGCCGAGCAATACAGCAACATGAATTTGCTGCTCAAGACGCGCGGCAAGACGACGACGGATCACATCTCGCCGGCTGGCCCATGGCTCAAATTCCGTGGCCATCTCGATAACATTTCTAACAACATGTTCATTGGTGCGACCAATGCGTTTGTCGATGAAATTGGCGCGACGCGCAACCAAGAGACAGGCAATGTAAAGCCTGTGCCTGATGTCGCGCGCGAATACAAAGCCGCCGGCCAGGTTTGGTGTGTCGTTGGCGACGAAAACTACGGCGAGGGCTCTAGCCGCGAGCACGCTGCGATGTGCCCGCGCCACTTGGGAGCCGCCGCTGTAATTGTGCGCTCCTTCGCACGGATTCACGAAACCAACCTCAAGAAGCAAGGTGTGCTTCCATTCACTTTTGTCGATGCCGCCGACTGGGCCAAGGTCCAAGAGGCCGACAAGGTTAGCCTCGAAGGTCTCGACAAGTTAGCGCCAGGGTCAGATGTCACGGCCGTGTTCACGCACACCGATGGCTCATCGGATCGCGCCGCTTTGCGACACACACTCAACGCCGAGCAAATTGTTTGGTGGGCAGCCGGATCTGCTTTGAATTCGATCAATAGTTAGAGTGGCTTTATGAGCTCACCCTCCCCCCGCGTGGTCATTACCGGTGCTGGCACAGGCATTGGCCGCGCGACGGCTTTGCGCTTTGCAATTGACGGCGCGCGGTTGTTATTAGTTGGGCGGCGGCAGGAGCCACTTGAAGCGACGGCGGCCGATTGCCTAGCTGCTGGTGCGGCAAGTGCTGATTTTGCGGCGACCGATGTTGCCGGCGAACCTAATGCTGAGGGTTCATTGGCAAATGCGGTTTCTGCCTTTGCCTCGGCCAACGACGGCGGCGTCGATGCACTCATCGCAAACGCTGGCATTAACCCCCAGCGATGCGCGGCTAAAGAAGTCGATGATGCGGCTTGGGCGGATACTTTTAAGGTAAATGTCAAAGGCGTCCACCGCGCTTGCCAGGCGGTCCTGCCGCATATGCTGAATAATGACACCGACGAGCACGGCTTGCGTGCCGCGATTGTCACGACCGCATCTATCGCGGGCATGCAAGGCATGAGAGATCGCGCAGCATATGGCCCGAGCAAGGCGGCGGTGATCAATTACACGCAATCGCTTGCCGTCGATTACGGGGCGGATGGCATCCGCGCCAATTGCGTTTGCCCTGGTTTTGTGGTAACCGACATCAATCGCCACTGGATTGAAGAGTTGCCAAAAGAGCAACTCGATGCCGTCCGAAAGCGGCACCTCTTGGGGCTGGGTACACCCGAAGCCGTAGCCGATGCTATTTACTTTTTGGCTTCACCCGCTTCACGCTGGTTGACGGGCGTGAATCTACCCGTCGATGGCGGGTGGTCTTGTCACTAAGGCCTATACTATGAGATAAGATGGCCGAGTGAAATCCGC
>CAZPAY010000022.1:15660-43274 GCA_964584805.1 uncultured Planctomycetales bacterium
AAATCCGCGGCTCGACGGCCCGACAGCACTCACCGTCGAAATGCAGGCGCTTGACTTCTGGCTCGGCGAATGGGACTCAAAGCTCTGGCTGGGCTCAAAAGAAACGGAACCTAGCATCGGTAAATATTTCATCCGCATGGCACCCGATGGCCGCTGGATGCTTGCCGACTACCAGGCTGTTTTTGAAGGCGAAGACTTCTGGGGCCAACAAGCCTTCACCTACGATTCGGAAAAGGGGCAGTATTTTTCTACTTGGATTGATTCTTCTCAAGCAATTGTCCTGAGCGGCCACTCCACTTTTGATTCGGAAAAACGCACGCTCACCAGCGAAAGTATCGACGCACTCGGGCAAAACACCTATGAAGTCACGCACTTCCCCGACGACAATCACTTTGAATACACCATGGATGTCATTGAAAAAGACGGCACCCGCAAAACGGTGATGTGGGCGACTGCTGTAAGAAAATAGACAAATGACCTCGTCTTTCCCAAAGCCAGCGGTTCTCTCAAAGCGCGTGGCCTGGCATTTCACCTGGGCCTTTTTCGCACTTCACGTCTTATGGCTTTGCGTTAGATATTCCCTCTCCTTCCCGCTTTGGGGTGATGAAGCTTTTGTTGTCAACAATTTCCGAGGCGTTGGATACTCTGACCTCTTCCACCCCCTGCCGAATGGACAAATTGCACCTCTACTCTGGATTTGGGTCGAAAAATTCTGTTTCGACTTTTTCGGCGATTCAGTTGCCTCATTAAGGTTGCCCGCCTTTCTAGCCGGCTTGTTATCAACAGGGCTCATGCTGCGCTTATGCCGAAAGACGCTTTCACCAACGCCAGCGCTTATCGCCTTCGGCATCTTTGCTGCATCCTATTATCCGTTGCGGCATGCCGCAGAAATCAAGCCATACTCTACCGATTTACTTTTTGCTCTTGCAGAATTATCACTCGCAATCGAAATAATAAAGCGGCCCCAACAAAACAAATGGCTGCCCTTTTTTCTTTTCACCCTGTCTTTCGTTGGGGTGTGGGCCAGCTACCCGAGCCTCTTTGTTAGCGCCGGAATTGCTCTTGTTTTTTTCACGAATAAAGAAACGCGATCGATTGCTGTTGTAGGCTCAACCCTCCTTGGCCTCGTCACATTGTGGATGACATTTAGTTATGCAATACCGCACGCGCACGCCGCAGCTTGGCTCGTTGATTTAAAAATGTGGAAGGACTCTTTCCCTCCAATTGACTCAATATGGCTTACGCCTTATTGGTGGCTCAAACAACACTGTGGATATATGTCCGCCTACCCCACGGGTGGTCGAGATTGGGGGAGTAGCCTTAGTTTCTTACTTGTTTTACTTGGCGCTATTTCATGGTGGAAAGAAAAAAACCGCACTGTTTTTTTTATACTTATTGCTCCACTATTTTTTAATTTTATCGCAGCTGCTTTTGAGAAATATCCATACGGTGGCAGCGCGCGTATTTCACTTTTTATGGCTCCCGCTTTTTGTCTTTTTATGGGCCAAGGTGTCTCCTACGCCACCGTAAAAATGAAACGGAAGAAAGCTGTGTTTGCAATCACATTTCTGCTTTCCCTTCTTGCCCTACTCACAGCTTCTGGAGTGGTTCGCGATATTCAAAAACCGTACAAAAGCCTTGGAGATGTCGCAGCGTTTCACTTTTCCAAGGAAATCCAATTGACCCTGCCTCCAGGAATTGTCGTTACAGGTTTTTGTCGACAAAAGAATCAACGCGCTGATTTATCGGCGCTAGGGGGCTCTTTTGCCAGACTCCGAGCCCAACTCGAGCGGCAAAACATTCATGTTGACTGGAGTGGCCGCGTCGAGCGGCCACTCCCAGCAGAGCAATGGTGGATTTCCTACACAGACAACCATGTCTCCGCGACTCAGCAGATTCTGCGCGAGCAACTCGATCTTGCAAAATCTATTGGAATGAAAATCGAGCACTTCCCCTTTCCGTTCGACAAAAAAGAGAGGGTCGATGTCTATCACATTTATGCCGTAAAGCGGGTTGGGTTCGAGTAACGAGTGTGTTTTCCAACAGCTCTTCGGCTTTAGAATACGCCACATGAAAACTCTACTCTCATGGAGCGGCGGCAAAGACTCCGCCCTGGCTTTGCGCGCGTTACGGCGTGATGCAAAGATCGAGCTCGCTGGCTTGCTCACGACTTTAAGCCAAGAGCACGACCGCATTTCGATGCATGGCGTCCGTAGTGAATTGCTTGAGCTGCAATCTTGTGCGGCGGGTTTGGCAAGTTGGCGCGTGGCGATTCCGACCCCGACGAGCGACTGCCCCGTTTGCCCGATTGAGCAAGACAATAATTGCCCCATCGATACTACCGGCACGCCTTATGACACCGCCATGGGCGCCGCGATGAAGCAGGCCGTCGATCAAGGCATTGAGGCCATCGCATTCGGCGACATCTTCCTCGAAGACTTACGCGCCTATCGCGAAAAACGGCTCGCCGAAGTCGGGCTCAAAGCTGTATTCCCACTCTGGGGCCGCGACACGACGGAGCTTTTTGAGGAATTCATCTCTTCCGGATTCGCCGCCATCACCACCTGCGTCGACAACAGCAAACTCGATCAAAGTTGGGTCGGACGGCCTCTCGATGCCGCATTCCTAACTGACTACAAGGCCCAACACCCCAATCTCGACCCAGGTGGCGAAAACGGAGAGTTTCATTCTTTTGTAACAAACGGCCCTGTATTTTCGCGGCCTGTAGATTACAAAATAGCAGAAGCTGTCCTGCGTGATGGGTTTTGGTTTCAAGACCTACTCCCCATCGGCGCTCCGGCTTGCTCCCTACAATGCCCCTAGCCTGCGCGCGCTTCGCGCAACCCAAACTACGCCACCAATAATCTCATGGAAAACTTCGTCATTACTATGCCCAGCGACTTGTCCGTCGACGAGGCGGTCGAGGCCATTAAAGTCGCTGCTGCCGAATCTGGCATCAGCCATGTCGCTCAACACGACATGAATGAAAAACTTGAAACGCGCGGGCTTGAGCTTGGCCACCGCTGTGTCATTGTCGAGGTTTGCTCGGCCAAATACGCCAAGGGCATCATCGAGCGTTGCCCCGAGGTGAGTTCATCGCTTCCATGCCGCATCAGTATTTACGAGAAAGATGGCAAGACCGAGATGGCCACTCTTGCCATGACCACCACTTTGCGGATTTACAAAGACGCTGAGATTGGCGACGCCGACCGCGAAATGGAAAACGCAATTCTTCGCCTGATGGTGCGTGGGCAGGGCGCGATCAAAGCAGAGCGCTAAAATAAGCGTGATGTCTGACTCGCTTGAATCCATCCTTGAGGTCGCGCAAAACGCTGGCCGACTCGCCACAAAAATCTGCCGCACGGTGCTCAACGAGGCGCCGGCCGACCCGTCGTCAATGGCAAAGGGCGACGATTCGCCCGTAACGGTGGCCGATTACGGCTCGCAGGCCGTGATTTTAAAAACGGCTGCTGCCGCTTTCCCCGACCACGCCGTCATTGCCGAGGAAGGCTCCGCGCACTTGCGCGAAAATTCTGGTGGTGCGGGTGCTGTGCAAATCACGCGACTGGTCGGCGATGCGCTCGGCGAAGATGTCGACTTTGAGCAGGTTTGCGATTGGATTGACCATCAAGGTGACACTGATCACGAATTCACTTGGTGCATCGACCCCATCGACGGCACCAAAGGCTTCCTCCGTCGACAGCAATACGCCATCGCCATCGGCATCATGCGTTTCGGAGAGCCCTGGGCCGGCGTGATGGTTTGCCCCAATTTGCCCATCGACCTCGACAACCCCGACGGTCAGCGCGGCGTGATGTATGTCGCCGGCTCGGGCGAAGGCTGCTTGCGCGTACCGATTGACGGCGGCGAGGCTGAGAAAGTCACCGTTTCCGCCGAGGGCGACCCCGCGAAATGGCGCGTGCTTGGCTCGGTTGAGTCAGCCCACGGCGACCCCAAACTGGTGACCGCTGCCATGGAAAACATCGGCATTCACGGCGGTTTTGTGCGCTATGACAGCCAAGCCAAATACGGCATCGTCGCCCAAGGAGGCGCTGAGGTTTACGTCCGCCCGCGTTCCAAGCCAGATTATCGCGAAAACATCTGGGATCACGCGGCTGGCGCGATTGTGGTGCTTGAGGCTGGCGGTCACATCACCGACCTCGACGGCAAGCGACTTGATTTCTCGCTCGGCCACAGAATGACCGAGAATCGCGGCGTTTTGGTGACTTCGAGTTACGAGGTGCACGACGCGATGCTTCTAGGCCTCGCCGACGCCGAAAATGAGCTTTAATCGGCTTTTCGCGAAAAAGCAACAATCGACAAAAAGCGCGAAAATATAGGGCATTCCGTCTAGGCGGAGTGCCCTTCAAGGCTTATTTAGGCGACGCTTCCACCGAGCGTGTCTTGGTGGCACAATAGTTTCAAAATGTCTGAACTCACGACCAAAAAAGAGGCCCTCGAATACCACGCAATGGGCCGTCCCGGCAAGATTGAAGTCGTCCCGACCAAATCGTGTCTCACTCAAATCGACCTAAGCCTGGCTTATTCGCCAGGTGTCGCAGAGCCTTGCCGTGAAATCGCTAAAGATGTCAACAAGGTTTACGACTACACCGCCAAAGGTAACCTCGTCGCGGTCATTTCTGACGGCACTGCGGTTCTTGGCTTGGGCGACATTGGCCCCGAGGCCTCTAAGCCCGTCATGGAAGGCAAAGGCGTTTTGTTTAAGCGCTTTGCCGATATCGATGTTTTTGACATCGAGCTAGGCACGACCGATGTGGACGAAATCGTTATGACGGTCAAAAACCTTGAGCCCACACTCGCGGGCGTCAACCTCGAAGATATTTCTGCACCTCGGTGTTTTGAGATTGAAAACCGCCTGAAAGAAATCATGGACATCCCTGTGTTCCATGACGACCAACACGGCACCGCGCTCATCACGGGCGCGTCATTGATTAACGCATGCGAAATCGCCGGCAAAAAAATTGAGGATGTCCGCCTCGTCGTCAACGGCGCGGGTGCTTCTGCGATTGCTTGCGCTGACTTTGCGGTGAGCCTCGGCCTCAAGCACAAAAATGTGTTGATGTGCGATTCAAAAGGTGTGCTGAGTAAATCACGCACCGATTTGAATGAATTCAAAATGAAGTATGCCGTCGACACCGATTGCGTCACGCTTGCTGATGCAATGGTCGGAGCCGATGTGTTTTATGGTTTAAGTATCGGCAATGTGGTTTCGCCTGAGATGTTGCTCACAATGGCCGACAACCCGATTGTCTTTGCAATGGCCAACCCTGACCCCGAAATCCCCTACCCAGACGCCGTCGCTGCGCGCGATGATGTCATCATGGCAACGGGGCGCTCGGATTACCCAAACCAGTGCAACAATGTTTTGGGCTTCCCGTTTATCTTTCGCGGCGCACTCGATGTGCGGTCGAAAACGATTAACACCGAGATGCTGCATGCCGCGGCTTACGCGCTGGCTGACCTCGCGAAAGACCCTGTGCCTGATGTTGTCGCTCATGCTTATGGCCACGACACCCTTGAGTATGGCCGCGAGTATTTCATCCCGAAAGCACTCGACCACCGCGTGATTCGCCGTGTGGCCACGGCAGTGGCAAAGGCTGCAATGGAAACAGGCGTCGCGCGTAAATCACTCGATCTTGCAACTTACGAGCGTGAGCTCGGTGAGCGCATGGGTGAAGAGCGTGGTCTG
This sequence comes from uncultured Planctomycetales bacterium, assembly GCA_964584805.1. Taxonomy (GTDB): domain Bacteria; phylum Planctomycetota; class UBA1135; order UBA1135; family UBA1135; genus JABHIE01. The sequence continues at coordinate 21,371 of CAZPAY010000022.1, forward strand.
ATGAGCAAGGTTGTCGCCCGCGCACGCCGCAGCGACACCAAAATCGTTTACCCCGAGGGCGAAGATGATCGCATCGTGATTGCGGCCAATGCTGTCATCCAAGAGCGCATCGCCACGCCGGTATTAATTGGCAACGCTGAAAAAATCACCGCCAAAGCAAAAGAACATGACATCGATTTAAATGACATCGAAATCATCGACCCCGCCACAAGTGGTTTGACCGAGCGTTACGCTCACGAGCTCTGGGACGCCCGCCGTCACCGCCGTCTCTCAAAAGAAGAGGCCGCCGAAAAAATTCTTGACCCGATGTATTTCGCCTCGGTCATGACTCGCATCGGCGACGCAGATGGCTTGGTTTGCGGAGTCACGCGTAAAGTTCGTGGCACAATGCCGACCTTGCTTAAGGTGCTGCCCTTGCAAAAAGGTGTACGCCGCGCATGTGGCATGACGATTGTGTTTACATCCAAGGGGCCTTTGTTCTTGGCAGATACCTCCGTCACGATTGAGCCTACGGCCGAAGATTTGGCTGGGTTCGCTATTTTGGCGGCAAAAGAAGTGCGCCAGTTTGGCATGGAGCCTGTCGCCGCCATGACGAGTTTCTCCAGCTACGGCGGCACGCCTCACCCACGCTCTGAAAAAATGCGGCGGGCTGTCGAAATTGCACGCAAGCTTGACCCTGAGTTGCTCGTTGATGGCGAGATGCGCATTGATGCCGCACTCGACCCAGCAGTCGCCGAGGGTTACGCCGACTCTAAACTTGGCGGCAAGCGTGCAAACATCTTGGTTTTCTCTGACCTTGATTCAGCAAACAATGCTTTCAACATGGCCCGACTTGTTGGCGATAGCGCCGTCGTCGGCCCCATCATGATGGGCTTGGAAAAACCCGCACACATGCTTCAGCCACATTCGGCAGGCGTAAGTGATGTGGTGCACATGACTGCGATTGCATGCTTGGATTCTGATTTTGCAAAGGCAGAAGCTGAAGCCGTTCTCGCGTAATTGACGGTCATCCTTAGTCAAAAAAGTGGGCGCCCCTGAATGATTCAGGGGCGCCCTTTTGGTTGTTGAATTGTCTTAAGGAAGCACAACCTCAAACGGCTCAGCAAGGTCGCCGAAAACAACGCCCATCGTGGTGTTGTAAGAAACCGCAGCAAAGTGCACATGCAAGCCATGGTGAGGCGGGCCAAGCGGCGTCACGCCCGAGCGAGCGGTGCCGTCCATGCCAATTGTGGCGGACATGCTTGGGTAGTAGTAAAACGGCGAAGCCAAGTAGGTAAAGCGGCCATCGCCATAAGGCAAAGCCAGACCGCCCGGGCCGGGTGAATGATGCAAGCTCACAAGGCCTTGCACGGTATCGCCGACATGCGACATGCCGAAGCCAGAGAACTCAAGCTCAAAGCCAGCGCCAGCAGGCGCCATCGTCACGGACGCCGCGCGGCGACCTGCCGTAAATGCCTGATTTACGCCAGTCATGGTGTCGTCAAGATAGGCCATCGTGAAGTTGCCGTAATGCGGGTCGAAAGTGAGCTCCACATAATCAACATCGCCAACGGAAGCTCCGTAACTCATGTCAATGGGTGCGCCAAAATCCACGCCGCCATTGCGGCTTACCGCAAGCATGGGGTTGTCGGGTGTTGGGTAGCCGGGGCTCGAACCAAAAGCAACGCCGACATGATCTTGCCAGCCCATCACGCGTGGGTATCCACCTTCACCCAAGTCGGCACGGTAGAAATTAACCCCATAATCATCCGTGGATGCACACATGACATGATTCACGCCCGCTGAGTCATCACTCCAAACGACATTCATCATGCCGCCCGTGCCAGCGTTAAACTGGCTGTGATAAATTTCAACGGAGTCACAGTCAAACGCAGTGGCGTAATTCGTGACATTTACGGGTGGCGCAAAAGTCAAACCATGATCGACGCTAAAGGCGACCACAACATCTTCGGCTGTGCCAGTTACCGTGTTGTCGTCTTCGAGCCAAGCGATGGCGACATCGCCGTTTTCGGAAAACACATCGGGTGATTGCGCGCGGCCAAAAGTACTAACTTGAATTTCTGGGTTCCAAGTTGCGCCGCTGTCGTTCGACACCATGCAGTAAACCTGATTCACGCCGGAGCGGTCGTCATCGTAAACCACAAAAACATCTGGGCCGAAAACGCGCAAATCGCAATTGTCGACATCGCCAAGAGCGGGGTCGATTTGAGTGGTCGTCCAAGTCGCGCCAAAATCGGCGGATGTCGCCAAGAATGCGCCCTCGGGGCCGCCGTTGTCAACAAGCATGAGCACATGGACAAATTGGTCGAAAGCTTCCGTGGATACTTCGTAGATATTGCCACTGCCCCCTTTGGCGAGCATCGTGTTCGCGCCCCAAGAGTCTCCCTCTGTAGTGGATATCGAGAGCCAAACCTCTTCCGCGCCTGTGCGGCTGTCTTCAAAAGCAAGATACATGCGGCCGCCGCCAGAAGAGATGCCGTCTTTGTAAGTGCGCTTGGCACCGATGAAAGCGGAATCGTCGACCTGAACCGGGGCGTTAAACTCGCGACTGCTGGTACGAGAATTCGCAGACCAAACGGTATTGGAACCGTCTTCGTTCCAAACAATGGCCGTGTTGTGGCCCATGCTCACGACCGATGGGCCCCAAGCCTTGCTCATGCCTGGATCGAGCTGAAGAGGTGTGCGCGTATTTTGCGCGGAAAGCGGCACAATCAACAGTGCCGCAAACGAAAGGGAAAGTAGTTTATTCATGGATGGATGAAGGGATGGTGCTGGGTCGCAAAAAATGCGCGTTCCTAACAATAGGGCGGTTATGACACACTCTCTCAATAAATGTCCTATAAAATACCCCCCTTCCACTTCCCACGGAGTACCCAAAATGCCTCAGGAAACCATCCTCCTGCTACCTCATTCGCGCAACCCAGAAGAAATTCCAGGTGAAGAAATTCGCTTGTTTGCTGCGCGTAACGCCAAAGTGCCTGTCGACGAAATCCGCGAGGTTCGCTGGAAACGCGTCAGTTTTGATGGCCGGCGCGGCAAAATGAAATGGCGAGTTGTGCTCGAATTATGGATGCACGATGAGCCTGAGCCGCCCGCCCTCATTAGCGAACCGCCCACTTATCGCCCCTTGTCAGCCGACGCGCCGCGCGCGATTGTGATTGGCTCAGGGCCCAGTGGCTTGTTTTGCGCTCTCTCTTTGATTGAAAAAGGCGTGCGCCCCATTGTGTTTGAGCGCGGCCCCGATGTGCAGGGCCGGCGGCGCGATATTGCTTTATTGAATCGCGGCGAGGCGGTCAATCCCGAAAGCAATTACTGCTTCGGTGCAGGCGGTGCTGGCACTTTCTCAGACGGCAAGCTTTACGCCCGCTCAACCAAGCGCGGTGATGTCGGCTCGGTTTTGGAAACTCTTGTGGCTCATGGCGCGCCCGATCGCATTCTGTGGGCGTGGCGCCCGCACATTGGCTCAAACAAATTGCCAAAAGTTGTTGAGGCGATGGTTGAATCCATCCGCGATGCCGGCGGCGAGGTGCATTACGACACCCGCGTGGATGAAATCCTCACGAGCGATAATGCCGCTACCGGCGTGCGTCTTGCCTCGGGCGACACCGTCGAAGCTGATTCTATCATTTTGGCAACCGGGCACTCCGCTTTGAGCTCCCTCAAGATGGCAAAAGCGGCCGGCGCAACTCTCGAGCCAAAAGGTTTCGCGATGGGCGTGCGCATCGAATACCCACAAGAGTGGCTTGATGAGCGTCAATACCGCGGTGTCGAAGATCACTCGGTTTTGCCTCCCGCGTTTTTTGAACTCTCAACGCAAGTTGACGAGCGCGGGGTCTACAGCTTTTGCATGTGCCCAGGCGGATGGATTGTGCCTTGCCAAACCGAGCCCAACTCACTCGTCATGAATGGCATGAGTCTCTCCAAGCGCGACTCGCCCTTCGCAAACTCAGCACTTGTCGTTTCTATCGAGCCACGAGATTGGTGCGGGAAGCGCGGTTGGCGCTGGGGATGGCCGGAAGTCTTGAAAAAGGCTGCCGCGATTTCAGACCACCCGATGTTGCATGAAGTCATTGACAACCCGGGCGGCGTACCCATCGTCGTTGCCGAAGGCCGTTTGCCGGTGCATACCGAAATCGACCCGCTCTTTGGCGTGCGTTTGCAAATCGCTCTTGAGGCTTTAGCGGCCCATGCCGGTGGCGGCGACAACAAAGCACCTGCGCAGCGCAGTTGTGATTTTATCGAAGATGAATCTGAGCTTGAGCCAATTGAAACAAGTTATCTACCTGGGTTAACGCAAGCTGACTTTAATGATGTATTGCCGCGCGGTGTCCATCGCCGTCTGCGTCAAGGCCTTGAATCGCTAGATAAACAACTGCGTGGGCTAAATAGCGAATTTGGTCAAGTGATTGGCGTCGAAACGCGCACATCTTCACCCGTGCGTATTTTTAGGGATAAAGACACTTTACAAAGCGTAGGCTGTGCAAACCTTTACCCATGCGCCGAAGGCTCAGGCTATGCCGGCGGCATCATTAGTGCGGCACTCGATGGCTTGCGAGTCGCCGAACAGATTTCAAAACGGGCACTCTGACTCAAAGGTCACTCGATCTTTGAGTGTGGGGTGCGCAAAAGTTAATCGCCGCGCATGCAAAGCAATCGACTTGTCGGGTAAAGGTTGGCGGGCGCCATATTTCAAATCGCCTTTTAGTACACAACCCAAACTCGCACAAGCCACCCGCAACTGATGCGGCCGCCCCGTGTGCGGAATTAACTCAAACAAAGTACTGCCCGGTTTTGCCGAAAGCACGCGCCAGCTTGTTTGCGCCAACTTTGCACCATCTTGACGGCCTTCGCGGGTGAACCGCCGCACAACATTGCGCTTGGCGTCTTTCCAAAGCCATTGCTCGACTTCACCTTTTCGCTCTTGCGGCGCGGGGCTTTCTGACATCCCCCAATATATTTTCTCGATATCGTGTCGACGCCACGCATCAGACAATCGAGACGCCGCCTTACTTGTGCGTGCAAAAACAACCACGCCACTGACCGGGCGGTCGAGCCGATGCACGACACCTAAAAAAACTTCGCCTGGCTTGGAATATTCGCGCTTGACCCACTCTTTTGCGATATCCAACAAAGCCACATCGCCGCTCGAATCGGGCACAATCGGCACACATGCGGGCTTGTCGACCACCAAAACATGGTTGTCGCAATGCAAAACATTCAGGTTACCTATTTCCATTTCTAGCGTAGGATAGGGCATGCGCCACCTTTTCACGCTTTTTACGCTCGCGCTTTTTTCGGCCAAAACATGGCCTATCGGCTCAGCCCGCCCACGGCACAGCCGCTGATGACCGCTATTTTGCCGGGCATTGCAGGCGCTAAAACCAATGTTACGGGGCGCGGTTTTACGCCCAACCAGCAAGTTGCGCTTGCTTATGGCTTCGCAGCCGGCACGACGCCTATCCCTGGGTTTCCGGGGGCGAATTTAGATATCGCCAATGCTCAGCTGGCGTTCACGCAGGTGGCGAACACACAAGGCCGTGTGCGTTTTCAATTCACTTTGCCTGCACGCGCAGTCGGCATACGACTTTTTGCCCAAGCGATCGATTTGGCAACAGGTGCGACAAGCGCGGTTACGGAGCAGACGATTCGATAAGAACAACTACCCTTCTCTGTCTTTCTTTCATAAAATGACTGAGTGCCCTTTTCTAGGGCATCTCTTCTACCATGAAACATATCTTTTACTTTTTCCTTTGCCTTGCATTAGCCACATCTTGCTTCAAGAAAGATGATGAGAGCAATAGCGGGGGTGGCCCCAGCTATGACACCGAATTGTCTGCTGCTCAAACCGATCAGGGCGTTAGCGCATTGAATGAATTGTTTGCCGAAAGCAATCAAGACCCAAGCGCCTCGCTGGCTTTCGCATATGAGAGTTTTGACTCTGCGATCCGCAACGATCCAAATAATGGCACTGCGCGTATCATGATGTCGCAAACAATGCTTCCTGTGTTTTTTGATGACCCGGAATCGGCCACGCAGCCGCCCGCAGGCACGGGGGGGTCATCAACATTGACGCAGTTATTAAATCAATTCGGCATCGGCACCGAAAACCGCAGCCTTACGGCTCTGGGCTTGGGCCTTTCGCCAACCGCGCCAGACGAACTTCCCACGACGGCGCCATTTACTGGCGAGGTTCAAGATTGGCTCGCCAATGATGTTGTGCTTGGTTTGTTTGACGATGCGGCAAACCACCTCGAAGCAGTTGGGGCAAGTTATTCCGACTCTATCACGCTAAATAACGAAACTTTTGAGGTCGATTACGGCGACGCTCAAATCCTTGCCGCTCAAATCCGTTTACTGCAAGCCTATCTATTGGTCTACCTTGCTTTTGATTATGACTATGACACCTATTTTGTTCATGGCCCAAATGCAGAGGTTTTCTATCCAGCGTCTGATGGAACCTACACTGGGCCTGCCTGGGACTACGGATTCACTTACCGGCTCGAAACGGGTTTGAAAGGGCGCCCCTCCTGGCTCAGTGATCAATGGGACACAGACGGCGCCGTTCAGTACTACGAGAATTGGGAATATAACTGGCTCTCTCTAGGCAGTTCCCCTCGGCCCGGATTTATTAATCATGCCAACACTGGCGCACACAATTTCCTTGACACCGTCTGGCAAGGATCCGGATCTGACCGCCTTAAACAGGCGCGTTCATACATTATTACAGGTATTGATAATTTTATTCGCGGCACCAACTCCATCATGGCGGAAACCGATAACCAATACGATGACTTACTCGTCATCGAGGGTGAGGAGGCATGCGGCATGACAGCCCTGCATGATTGGCTTGGCGATATCGCGGCAGGCCTAAGCACTGGTGGTGCTTTTACTGTTGACACTCAACTCGTCCCTCACTGTGTCGCTTACGATGGCTTTAACGCTGATGCCAGAATGCTAGATTCCGCAACATACCGCGGGCGCCCATTCTTCCCAGACTATGGGCTGGGGCTTGAGGTGGTTCAGGTGGGAATTCCAGATGCGCCGCTCGAAATTGATGCCCTATTGGCCACGCCGAGTTCATTTGCCAATCCAACCCTAGGCGGCGTTTACCCTGAATTCACTGCATATGAAATGGCCGAATTCTGGCAAGCACTAAATGAGACATTTGAAATGATTTATTGCCCCGGCTGGACCCGCGGCAACAGGGCATTTTCCACGACCCACCCTAGCCTCCACGATGAGTTGTACTGGCCTGACTGGGGTGAATACTGGGGCGGTGACTATTAGGGAAACTTTTCATGCCAACTTAGGTCCCATTCTCCATCCACGCAAAGCACCTGCCCTCGCCTCGGGAGCAGGTGCTTTGCGCCTTCGGGGTCAACCCATTCAGCAAAATTTCCAGCCCAACTTCGGCCCCATCCACCACCCCCCCAACCCCCCGCCCCGCGCCGGGGCCGCGGGGGGTTGGCGCCTTCGGGGTCAACCCATTCAGCAAAGCCAACCCAAACCCACGGGGCGTCAGCGAAAGGTATTTCCAATCGGTCGCAGTAAAAAACGCCACCTCGCTTGATGCCCGTCAAAGAAGCTCCCGCCGCTCTAACGCTAAATATATGCGAAACTCCAGACGGCCCAACCGGCATGCGGCCCCGCGACAACTCCTCGTAATTCAAAAACAATCCACTCCCCAACTCTAGGTGCCCCTTTTCGAACGACCATCCATTGAAATCGCTTTCCTGTTCCCTCGAACTGGACCCATCCTTCGGCTCTGGCAATACCCAACCTGCGGCGCAAACCGCAACAAGGGGTAAAATGAGTATGACCGTTTTCATGCTTTTTATAATGATATGAAACTTGCAGAGCGCCAACTTTCTTCCGATGTAGCCCAAGCTACAGCTGGTGCGCTCGGCATTTTATGGGCCCTCTCGCTGTTGGGGCAACTTCATTATCTCCTAAACCGGTCCCCCGGCCTCGTTGAGCTAGAGCCTTTCTTTTCTTTCTTGCTAGGCTCCGTGGGGGTCTTGCCTATTGTTTTGCCACTGGCAGCCCTTGCCGGACTCTGTATTTCCCTCGCGCGCTTTCAGGAAAGCCGCAATGAGATCGTCTATCTCACTCATGGTTCTTCCACCTTTCGCCAAAGAGTGTTTCTGTTGTTTCCTGCGCTATTGCTCACTCTTTGTAGTCTCCTCCTCCAAGGGTGGGTCATGCCAAAGGTCCATTCCTATATTAAATCGCCCACACACCTTAACGAGGCTCAGTTCCTAACAAAACTAGCGACCCTACCGCCAGACCCACGCCTACCTTTTTTTATCCATGGCAATAAGGCCGACGCGACCAGCCTTGATGACTTGCGATTCTTGAGAATTGGTGGTGGCAAGCTCGTCTTAGCACTCACATCCCAAAACGCTTCTTTTTATTATTCGCAAAACCCAAAAAAGCTTTGGGCAAAATTGGGGCCCGGGCAGGCCTTGAAACCATTGAGCGAAAATATGACCGCAGTTCTCTCTTTTTCCAGCGCGAACTACCCCATGCCTTTTTCGTTGTCAGACAGTAGTTCAGCAAAAAATCCTAGGGCCAAATCCCTGCACCAAATCTTTACTAATAAACGCTTACTCAATCGTAAAGACGAACGACTTCTTTCCTCCTACTGCTGGGAGCCTTGGCGAAGACTGTTAATGGGAGTCGCGCCACTGCTTCTTTGCCTCCAAGCCTTGCTTTCTTTTCGGCTCGCCGTCCCACCAAAAAACTCCATTTCTAATGCGTTATCGATTTTTGTGGTTCTCACACTGTTTGGCTTTGGGCTCACCATTGCCACGAAAAATGTCGCCGCCAGTTCTATTTGGCTACCTGGGAGCTACGCCACCGCTTCTCTCTTTCTTCCCTTGATTTTATGCCGCATCTTTTGCGGCAGGGCCAATTCATGATGTTGCTCTCGCGCCATTTCTTGCACCACTTTTTGCGAAACACATTTCGCGGCGTGTTTCTCGTACTTTCTTTCTCTATCCTTTCGACAATTTACAATACTACTCGCGATAATGCTGAAGCCGGCCTTGCAAGGACTACGGTTTGGAGCGAAGATCTTGCCTTTCACTTCTCCATTCTGCTTAATCTTTCTTTTCCACTCATCTTAATTTTGTCTTTCTCTTTGACTTTTTACAATTGGAGCAAGAACAACTACATTGAGTCCTTCGCTACGCAAGGAGGCCGCTTCAAACAACTCCTTTTGCCAGCCATCATTGTTGGAGCCGTACTGGCTGTTGGTGCGCCCGCAAGTACCCCCAACTATCACCGGGCCCGCTCATCAGATTTAGTCGCAGCGAACCAATGGGATATTGCCAAAAAAATGAGAGCGAATAAATGGAAAATTGTTCAACTGCAGTCCTCGACGCCCCTACAGTTTTCCATCTCATCTGTGCATGAAGCACAATTACCCAACTGGGTCATTCAATCCCCACCAAGCCCATGGCAAGACTTAATGGGGCGTTCATTTCTCTTTCTCTTTGCAAGCATGTCATTGGCTCACCTTTATTCAGGGGGGTATAGGCGTTCTCTCTCATGGTCTGTCCTCTTCAGTGTTTCTGTTTTTGGGTTATGGTCAATATTTTTCATGTTGCTTGAGTCCTATTGGCTTCGCACCCCCTACTTTCCTTATGCTGCCCCCTTGAGTTCGCTGTTTATTGCCCTACTTTTATTCACCTCGCGTCGTAGGCTCAGTACGACCGGCTAAAATCATTGTCGCCCAGCCCGCACCGCCACGACCTTACGCATGCTGTTGCCCGCCATCATCCTTGCCATAGCCCCCCAAAGCTACGACTCTATCGAGAGTTTGCTTACAAACCCAAGCTTGGGTCTGTTCATCCACGCCTCTGATGATTCGACCATCACTGTTGCTACCGACGATGATGAGCAATCTTTTGCCGCCCTATCCTTAATTCAGCCGCAGTTAACGGAACTCAATTTGATCTTTGGCTCGGCCGGCAGAGCTGTACCGCTCACCGGGGTCATCGTCACCGACCATGCCGTTTATGAAAAAATCTGCCGATCGATTATTCCGATTCACCCACGGTATAAACAATATCTTGATCAAGTCGTTTCTTTAAATGCCTTTCAACTTCCGGATCACGGTTTGTTGGTGCAATACTTCTCACCAGAGCTTGAGTCTATCCAAGGCCAACACGCGCTTCTGCACGGAATGACCCGCCAATATCTGAAGCGGCGCTTTCGGCGACTGCCGCTTTGGCTCTATGAAGGGATTGCATGTGCCGCAGAGTTTCGCGCCGATGGCGATGTGCGCAACCCTTGGTCACGCACAACCCTGATCGAGCCTGACGACATTGCAAACTGGGCCGGCATTCCGACCTTTGATGTTGTCTTAAATCACAAGTTTCAACTCGACGACCTTTTCGCGTACACAACGAAACCGTTTGACGACGCCATGGATCGAGCTGCCTTTGCCCTAGCCTATTATGGGCTTGAGGCCGCGCCGCTCAAGTTCGCTGAATTCTGCACACTCATCAATGCGACACCCTTCCGCGCGCGGGTCGATGAGGAATTCTTACCTGAGCCGGAAGTCTTTCACAAATACCTCATAACGGCCTTTAAGCCCACATTTCAAAACGATTTCAGGCTTTGGTGGGAATCTCACGAAGTCAATGCGCAGAATGCCGCGGCGGCAATCGTTGCGGCCAAAAAAACAGAACGCGATTCCAGAGAGGCCGAGGCTCGCGCAGCACACGAGGCGGCTCAGCCCGTGTTTCCTGACCCAATTGCCAGCATCCGCGAAATTGATTTCAAGAAGGGAAACGCGCCCACCGAATACACCAACATTACCGGAAACATTTTGCTCTTTTCTGATTTTTCTGAGGGCGAATCAGAAAAAATACTTCATGCTCTTGAGCAGGCGCAAGTGTATTTAAAGGTTGCCTTGGGCAACACACCCACCCAATCGTCCGTTGCAATTTTGGCGCTAAAAAATCGAGAAACATATCATGCCATTTGTGAGTGGGCCGCAAGTGTTCACCCCTCCTACCGAGGTAGCTTGACCAGTTGGAAACGCACCACTGGGTTTCAACTTTACAAACCTCTCTTTGGTGTTTATTTCCACGATGCGCAAATTCAAGAAGAGGCCCGCGTCGCAAACTCGGTGGTGCACTCCTTTGTGCACCTCAAACTTTTTCAGCAATACGGCCTGCTCCCCGCTTGGCTGCCCGAAGGTTTGGCCACAGCTACCGAAAATGCGCTCACCGGTGAAGTGCGTGGGCAATGCAACCGCGATGACTTTATCCAAGTCGGGACATGGTCCTCTTGGCGCGGGTTACCGACGCAAAATGTGCTGAGCCATTCCGAGATTGACGAGCTCCTCTACTATCGCCCCCGGCATTATTACCAAGATGAATTCGCGCGATACGCTTTTGCCTTTGCTGTTTGGTCGCTCGAAAACGAGCTCATCCTTGAAGAAATCGAGAGTAAGAAAAAAGGGCGGCGCAAAAGAAAAAAAGCCCGCGAAGAGGCGGAACCAAAGACCTACGCCATCGCTGACTATTGCGCTGCGATTGCCAATCTTCGTGAAACAAAATGGGGTGGCATCGGTTGGTTTGAGCCTGGCTTAAACTCAATGATGGAATTAACGCTCGCCAGCTTTGGGGATAATTTTTCGGAGAACATGGCTGCTTGGTGGGAAGACCCGCCCAAATGGATAAGTGCTCAAAAGCGCTCTGAAAAAGCACTCAAGGCGCAACAAGAGCTTGACCTAAAGGCCAAGAAAAAGGCTGACCGCAAAGCCAAGCGTGAAAAGTCTAAGCGTTAGCCAAGGCAGCGCGTCGCACCTTGTAGGTTGCTAAACCGAGCGCACCCAGCGCGCGCAAAAGCCACACGGTAAAGCACGCTCGCTTTTGTCTTCCGGAATCGCCAACTCACCCGCCTCAATGTCACCGCTCGGAAACTCGCGCAACATGTTTTCAAACGCGAGAGGCGAATACCCCACCGCATAAGTCGACAGACACAATGCAGACGGTACCTCGCTCGCCAAAATGGTTTGACAAGCGCCCATCAGTGGGGCAAGCCCGGTTTCAAGTTGCCATTTTTCGCCCTTGGGGCCACGGCCATAATGAGGCGGATCAAGCAAAATCGCATGATAGGTATTCCCGCGGCGCACCTCGCGACCGGCAAATTTAGCTGCGTCTTCACATAACCAACGAATCGCGCGCTCACCGAGACCGGATTTCTTAGCATTTTCAGCAGCCCACGATATCGATGTCTTGGAAGCATCTACATGCGTGACTTCCCAACCCGCCAGTGCTGCCAAAACCGTAGCCGCACCCGTGTACCCAAATAAGTTGAGCAACTTAGGCCGCTCGACCCCGGCAGCCACCAAGGCCTCCCGCCGCTCTTCCAGCCATGCCCAGTTCGCCGACTGCTCAGGAAACAAGCCTATGTGCTTGAAAGATGTCAGTTTCAACCCCATTCGGGCATCTTGAATCGAGATGTCCCAATCCACTCCGCCCTTTGGCGCAGCGTAACCTCCGCGGCGCTCCCAACGACCGCCACGATCGGATTCTCGCACAAACGACCAGTCGGAATCGCGCCAATCATCCGCCGCAAGTCGCGGCCGCCAAAGGGCTTGCGGGTCGGGCCGACGCACAACGACATCCCCAAAACGCTCTAATTTCTCAGCATTGCCTGAATCAAGCAGCTGGTAGTCCTCTAAAGGTGGGTGCGGGAAGACACTCATGGGCACAGGATAGCTCATGTTTCGCATAGAAAACTCCTATATAAAACATGGTCTCATTAAAAATATAGGTTAAATTCTTGCCCACTCATCCTTCCCGCCCCCCGCAGGAAATCATCATGACCATTGTCTTCATTCCAAAAGAAACTCGCCCGGGCGAGACTCGTGTGGCTGCGACCCCTGAAACGGTCGGCCGCATGGCCAAGCACGGCCTCGAGATTCAGCTTCAATCCGGCGCAGGCGATAGCTCGTTTTTTGCCGATTCTCTTTACGCCGAGGCTGGCGCCACCATTGTCGACCTTGCTGCGGGTCTCGCCGCGGCAGATGTTGTTTTAAAAGTCGCCACACCCACACCCGAAGAAGCGCGCTCCATACGTAAAGATTCCATTTTGGTTTCATTCTTCTCAGGCGTGCAAAACCCAGAGACCGCCATCGCGCTTAAAGATGCTGGCGTGACCGTTTGGGGCATGGAGCTCGTCCCGCGCACAACGCTCGCGCAAAAGATGGACGCTCTCTCGAGCCAAGCAAACATTGCTGGTTATAAATCTGTGTTGATCGGCGCATCCGAGTTGGGTCGCTACTTCCCACTTTTGATGACGGCGGCTGGCACGGTTAAGCCGTCGCGAGTTGTGATTTTTGGTGTTGGCGTCGCTGGCCTGCAAGCCATTGCGACCGCCAAGCGTTTGGGTGCTCAAGTCGAGGCCACTGACATTCGCCCTGAGGTTAAAGAGCAGGTCGAGTCTCTCGGCGCCAAGTTCATCGAGGTCGAGTCAGACAGCGATAACGAAGAGCCAAGTGTTTACGCAAAAGAAGCCTCCGATGATTACAAAAAGCGTCAAGCTGAAGCTGTCGGTAAATCCGTTGCCGAGGCAGACCTTGTGATTACTACGGCTCAAGTTCCTGGCAAGAAGGCTCCTGTTCTCATCCCGCTTGAAATGCTCGAAACGATGAAGCCCGGCGCTGTTGTGGTTGACCTTGCCGTCGAGCAAGGTGGCAACTGCGCACTCGCAACCGTCGGCGAAAACATCATGCACAACGGCGTCAAAGTTGTCGGCACACCTAACCTGCCTGCCACGATGCCGATCAATGCATCTGAGCTTTACGCTCGCAACCTGCTTGAGGTTGTAAAGCATCTCTGCCCTAAGCCTGAAACTGAGGGCGAGGCACCTAAAGTCATCCTCGATTTAGAGGACGAAATCATCGGCGGCTCGGTCGCCATCCACCAGGGCGAAATTCGTCACGAGATGACCGCCAAGGCCCTCGAAACCAGCGAGGTGAATTAACCATGTTTTTCCTTCTCATGTTGTTTGTTTTCGTGTTGGCCCTTTTCGCCGGCAACGAACTCATTTCTAAAGTGCCTCCAACACTGCACACTCCGCTCATGTCGGGCGCTAATGCGATTTCGGGCATCACGATTGTGGGCGCTTTGATGTGCGCACAGTTTGGTTTGGACGGCGCCAAGGGAATCCTTGGTGTACTCGCCATTGCTTTCGCCATGGTCAATGTTGTGGGTGGCTTTATGGTCACCGACCGCATGTTGGCCATGTTTAGTTCTAAAAAGAAAAAGAAGTAATTAAAGGAATTTAAAAATGGAAAATTTCAGTTTCGCACAACTTCTTTACTTAGTCGCAACCGCCCTGTTCATCATGGGCATCAAAAAGCTGTCTAAGGTAAAAACCGCACGGTCGGGTAACGCACTCGCCGCCGTCGGCATGGGTCTCGCCATCGTTGTGACTTTGGTCGCACCAGGCGCGGGTATCGCTCTTGATTGGAACATGATTATTATCGGCTGTCTTGCCGGTGGTGGTCTTGGCCTCATCATGGCTAAGCGCGTCGAGATGACGGGCATGCCAGAGTTGGTCGCCTTGCTCAACGGGTTTGGCGGTTTGGCATCTACCTTTGTAGCACTCAGTGAATTCTGGGGTCGCTATCTTGAGCCAAACTTAAGTGGCACCGCGGCCTCCTCTGACGAAGGCCTCCTCCTTGGCGGCGCCGTTTGGGCAGTGGCCATCATTCTTTCCGTCCTTGTTGGTACGGTGACTTTCACCGGCTCCTTAATGGCGATGGGCAAGTTGTCGGGCAAGATTTCCGGCAACCCGATTCTGCTGCCGGGGCGACATATCTTGGTTGCAGGCCTTTTGCTTGGTGGTCTTTACATGGGCTACTTGGCTGGTTTTGCCGAAGTCGGCGATTCTGCGATGTACATGATTCTTGGTCTCACGGCATGCGCCGCGCTCTTTGGCGTAGTTTCGGTTTTGCCAATTGGTGGCGCCGATATGCCCGTGGTCGTTTCGTTGCTTAACTCATACTCGGGTATCGCGGCATCGATGGCTGGTTTTGTGATTGGCAATTCGCTGCTCATCGTGGCGGGTGCGCTTGTGGGCGCGTCTGGCATGATTCTGACGGTCATCATGTGCAAGGCAATGAACCGCTCCCTCGGCAATGTGCTGATCGGTGGTTTTGGCGGCGATTCGGTCGCCGTGGGCGGCGCAGATGCAACCGATTACACCGGTGTGAAATCTGCCGGCCCAGAAGAAGCCGCCATGATTCTTGAAGCTGCAACTTCCGTTATCTTCATTCCAGGCTACGGCATGGCGGTTGCTCAAGCACAGCATGTTGTCAAAGAACTTGGCGAAGAGCTCGAGGCCCGCGGCTGCAAAGTCAGCTACGCCATCCACCCGGTTGCCGGTCGTATGCCTGGCCACATGAATGTTTTGTTGGCTGAATCAGATGTTCCTTACGAGCAACTGTTTGAGCTTGAGCGCATCAATGGCGAATTCAAAACGACTGATGTCACGGTCATCGTTGGCGCAAATGATGTGGTCAACCCCGAAGCCATCGAAAACCCAGCGTCGCCAATCGCCGGCATGCCGATTCTCAACTCTCACGAGTCAGGCACGGTGCTGATGATTAAGCGGTCGTTGTCGCCAGGTTACGCGGGCATCAAAAACCCGTTGTTTGAGCGCGACAATTGCTACATGTGCTTCGGCGATGGCAAACAGTTTATTGTCGACATGATTACCGAGCTGAAAGAGGGTTAGCCTCCTCCTTCTTCAAGAGGGCAAATCCAAAACCCTCTAAACTAAAGCCGGCGGCGCCCCTTGGGTGCCGCCGGTGTTTTCATGACCCTCGCCCCCCTCCGCGCCCTTTGGGCTGTCGCATGGACGGCCGCTTGTACTCCACTTGCGGTCTTGGGGGCGTTGCTTGGCATGGGCTCGCCCGCGCGACATGCAAAACTCACGGCGTGGGCTGCTTGGTTTTGGTCGAAGGGCTTATTGTTTGGTTTTGGCGTACGCCTCGTCACAAAAGGCGCTCTCCCCCCGCGCGGTGCTTTTATTGCGAGCAATCATTTGTCGCACCTCGACATCCTCGTTTTGTCTGCCGCCTATCGCACCAACTTTGTGGCCAAATCTGAAATTTCAAAATGGCCCGTCATGGGCTGGCTTTCCAAACTCGGCGCAACCGTTTTCATCGACCGCGCCAACCGCAATGACACACCGCGGGTCATCCAACGCGTCGCTGACCTCATGACACAAGGTGTCACGATGACCGTCTTTGTCGAAGGCTACTGCGGCGATGGCACGCAACTGCTCGAATTCAAACGCTCGCTTTTCAAAGTGCCGGTGATGTGCAACAAGCCGGTCGTCCCTATTGCGCTTTATTACGATTCCGCCGACGCACCCTGGGTGGGTGAAGTCTCCATGGTCGCGCACATGTTCCGCATGATGGGTCGCTGGCAAAACACGGTGACGGTTTGTTTTGGCGAGCCGATTCAATCAAACGATCGGCGCGAGTTAGCTGTTGCCACAGAAGCAAAAGTAAACGAAATGTTTGTGCCGTCGGCCTGGGAGGTCAAGCAATGAGTCTCGTTGCCAACAACATCGAGTTTTCCTACGATGAAAACCCTGCCCTGCGTGGCGTCAATGTCACATTAAACAAAGGCGAATTTCTCTGCATGCTTGGGCCAAATGGCTCAGGCAAATCGACCCTGCTGCACACCCTCGTTGGCTTGCACGCACCCGATCGCGGCGACCTTTTTCTCGACGATAAACCTCTGCTCGCACTTTCGGCAGCCAAGCGTGCGCGTTCCATCGGTTTTTTGCCGCAAGAAATTCACCCCGCATTTTCCTTTACCGTCACTGAATCTGTCGCACTCGGCGCACGCGTTGCAGGGCATGGGCGCTGGTTTGACTCTGCTCCAAACGCCAAAACGCAAACTGCAATCCAAACCGCACTCGAAACAGTCGAAGCCACCCATCTCGCCAACCGTCGGCTTGACGAGTTAAGCGGGGGCGAGCGCCGACGCGTTTTACTCGCTGGCGTTTTGGCGCAAGAGCCCGAATACCTTTTGCTTGACGAGCCCGCGGCAATGCTCGATTTGCATCATCAAGCCAGCCTCTTTCGTGTCTTACAAAAACTTGCCACGCGCGGCCTCGGCGTTTTATGCGTCACCCACGACTGGAATCTCGCCAGCCATTTCGCCGACGAACTCATCCTGCTCAATCAGGGAGCCATTCATGCTCAAGGCTCCGCAAAGGATGTTTTAACCGATGGAATCCTTCAGCCCGTTTTCGGCGAGCATTACGAATTAATCGCTCACTCCGAAAACCCGCCTGTGGTGATTCCACGATGAGAGTTTTCCTGCTCATCCTTTTCTCATTCGGCGCATTCGCCCTCGCGCCATTTTGGGGAAACGAATCGATTTCCTTTGACGCCGTATTCAACGACGCGACATCCACCGACGCACAAATTTTTTGGGGTCTCCGACTCCCCCGCACCACCCTCGCATGGATGGCCGGTGGTGCGCTCGCCGTTTGCGGAGCGGTCATGCAAACACTATTGCGCAACGGCCTCGCCACTCCGTTTACTCTCGGCGTATCTGCGGCGGGTTCATTCGGCGCTTTCCTTCTGCTCGCTTTTCCTGCACTTGCCGTCATAGGTGAGCATGGCCCACGCGCGGCGGCACTCGTTTTTGCACTCCTCGAATTAACCCTCGTGTTAGCCATTGCCCGACGCGCCAAGCGTCCCGATGCGTTAATCCTCGCCGGCGTCACACTTAACTTTTTATTCGGTGCGGCGGTTTTGCTTGTGCGATTCCTCGCCGACCCCTTTCGGCTAGCAAGCCTCGACCGCTGGATGATGGGCTCACTCGACACCATTGGTTTTCAAACACCAATCAGCCTCATCCCCTGGTTAATCATCCCGCTGCTTTATCTCGCGCGACACATGACGACTTTAGACCATTTGGCGTTTGATACTCAACTTGCATCTTCCCGCGGCATTCAGACACACACAGCGCGACGCAATTTACTTTTAGCCGTCGGCATTATGACGGCGGCCATCGTCGCCAATACGGGGCCCATTGGGTTTATTGGTTTGCTCGCACCGCACGCCATCCGCCCTTTTACAGGCATGCGTCATGCTCGTCTCTTGCCCGCCGCTTGGCTATTGGGAAGTGGTTTTTTAATCCTGGCCGATGCTGCAAGCCGCACTATCACCATGCAAAATACCCACGGGGTATTGCCCGTGGGTATTTTGACGGCCCTTATCGGGGGGCCTTTTTTCTTGTGGATGCTTTTGCGTCGGAATTAAAACTGAAGGTTTCGGCCGCGGCCACCAGAACGATCGCCGCCGGAGTTTCCTCCACTGTCGCGACTACCGCGCCCGCCAAAGCCGCGTGACTCGGTGTCCGCTTCGTATTGAGACATTTGCTCGGCCGTAAAGGCGGATGACAGCGTATTCAACTCGGTTTCGCGAATATCGGTCATCGTCTCGCGCATTTGCTCACGGTCAAAGCTGCCGCTCTCACGCATTTCGGTAAATGCCTTGGAGCGAGCCTCGTCTTTCGCCAACAGAGCGCCTTCCAGCACAGAAGTCTGATACTCGTCAAGGCCGTACTTCTCTTGCGCCTTAAGCGCCTGCTTAGACGCCCGCTCTTTACGCTGCTCGGCGCGTTTGATCTCCCGCTCGGCAGTCTTATTTGCATCGCGCTGCTGCAGATAAGCCTCGAACTCGCGCTCCATGCTCGCGCCGCCCATCATGACGGCTGGGCCGCCCATCGCGCCGCCTGGCCCACCGGCCAACGGCTCACCTCGGCGGCCGCCACCGCGCGGGTCATCCAATGGCCGACGAGAATTCGCAGCAAGTTGCTCATTCATGAGCGACAGCTGGCCCACCAGCTTGTCCACCTCGCGCTGCAAAGTGTCAACGCGCGCATCTAGCTCGCTGTTATCGGCGACAAGTGTCGCAGAATCGACCACCGGCACAACGGCCGGGCCGAACAAAGAAGAGCCCACTGCACCGCCACCAAGTGCGAGCAGTAGGAAGAGAATTGCCAGGGGTGCTTTATCCATGATGTTGTAATGCATCTTAGCAGACACGGTTCCGCTAGAATTCGACATCATGCGCCTGCGCCTTCTCGCCCTAACTGCCCTATTGCTGGCCCCCGCCTGCACGACTACCACGATTCCTCTTTACACTCTGCGCGACGCCGAGGCGGGCACTGAGCTTTCCGCGGCATTGGCAAACATGGAAACAGCGGTCAGTCTCGCCAACCAATTCCTCGGCGAAAGTGCCGCGGCTCGTGGTTTTCCGGCAGAAAATGCGGCCTTTTCACTTGGCCACACCGATATTTTGGTGACTTACGCCAACGAAGGCGTCGTCTCAATGCGCATCGAAACGACTGGCTGGGGTGACCCGCGCACCATGACCGGCGATGGCGTACACCCTACTGACCAAGGCTTTTTAACGGGTCGGCGGCGCGGCGAAAACGCGACCGGCGATGATGTGGAAGACGGGCTATTCCTGCATTTGCCTCCTCAAGAGATGGCCGCCCTCATGCTTCAGCAAGCTGCCGTCCTGCGCGAAATGACTGCCCGCGGTGAGTTTGATTTTTGGATTAACTACGACCTGCTCGGTCTCGATGCGGGCTGGGACGAAAACAATCCCGTCGACCGCCGCGCGCTTGCCGTGGGCAATGCATTCCGCGACTGGGTTAACGGTTTTTAGCGGCGACTATTTGGCGACATCGCAGAGAACACTAAAGCCCGGCCATCCAGGGCAAGGCGAGGCTCACGACCACCCATGCGATGAGGGAGAGTGGGAGCCCGAGTTTTAGGAAATCACCGAACTTATAGCCGCCAGGGCCGTAAACCATTAAATTGGTTTGGTGGCCAATTGGAGTGGCGAAACAAATCGAACCACCAAATACAATCGCGAGGATGAACGCGCGCATCAATACATCGGGGTCGCCTTGGTAGCCTGCCGCGGCCATTGCAGTGGCTGAACTAATTGCGATTGGCGTCAGCAAAACCGCGACCGCGCTAGGCGAGATAAGTGCATTAACCACAATGCACAAGAACACAAGCCCGCTGATGACGGCACCTGCGCCCCACCCAGACAATGCATCGACAATTCCGCTCGCGAAAAACGCAGCTGCGCCAGATTGATCCATGGCCTTGCCAAGAGCGAGCGTGCCGATAACAAAAACCAAAATGGGCCAGTCAATCGATCGGTATGCGCGGCGTGACTTCAAACAGCCCGATGCGACCATCGCAAGCGCGCCGCCCATGGCGATGTAGGGCAACAAATCGCTTGCGTGAAAAACGCTCGCTGCGGAAAACAAAACCACAACTCCAAGGGCAATCGCCAGTGCGCGGCGACCGAGATTGCGCAAGACCACTCGGTCTTGTGGGGACTCTAATAGGTAAAAATCACTACTCGCACGGAGCTTGGCTCGCGACTCTGCATCACCCGAAACGAGCAGCAAATCGCCGGCTCGTAAAACCATGCGCGAAGCACGCTCGCGGATGTGATGCCCGTGGCGCAAAACCGCCATCGCAATCGTGTGGTAATCACGGAACAGGTGCAAATCGCCAACATAGCGACCCACGAGTGATGATTTAGGTGACACCGCTAACTCAAAATACTGCATCGTGCGCGGGTCAAAATGCGACTGGTCATGGTTCCGCAAACCAAGCTTATCTTGCATTTCAAGCAGGTTGTCGACACTACCGCGAATCATGGCGACATCACCCTCTTGCACGATGGTGTCATTAAACGGCGGCCACATCATGTCTTCGTTGCGACCATAAAACAGCACTTTCACATCGTTGTCGGTAAAGGCCGCGCCGTAAGTTTGGCCAACCAACGGAGAGTCGCCGCTAATGCTTAACTCTGTAACATATTCACGAATGCCCGTGTCATCCATCATGGTGGTGAGCGACGGGCGATTGGGCAAAAGCTTTTTGGCGAAAAAAGCCATGAAGACAACGCCGGCAATCATCAGCGGCAAGCCAATCGGTGTCATTTCAAACATGCCAAGCGGCTCATAGCCCAGGTTTTCGGCCACACCCGAAACAAGCAAGTTGGTCGAGGTACCAACGAGCGTTGTCATGCCGCCGAGAATCGAAGCAAACGACAATGGGATCATCAAGCGAGAAGCCGGAATACCGCTCGTCTTGGAAAGGCCAATCAAAACCGGAATAAAGACAACCACAACGCCGGTGTTGTTCAAAAACGCCGACAGGAAACCGGCCATCAAGCCGACGACCAAAACCATCCGTCGCTCGCGGCCGCCGCTCGAAGCCAAAACCACGCGCGCCAAGAACTCGACTGCGCCCGTGCGATTCAAACCCTCGCCGATAACGTAAAGCGCGGCGATAGTGATAACCGCGTAATTGCCGAAAAGCGCGAGCGCGTCTTTGGTGTCAATCAACTGCGCCGAAGCGTCAAAGCCCGGCATCGCCCACTCAAGCAGCTGGCCCAAACCCACCAGCCCGACCAACAAGCCGATACCAATAGCATCAAGCGACGCCTTCTCCAAAACGAGGAGAATCAGCGTGACAAAAATGATGGCTACGACAAGGAGGCCTTCGAGACCCATAAGGGTAGATTAACGGGGTTTGGGGGTTTGGGAAGTGCTTAGGGACGACCTTATTTCGGCGAAGCGATGGCGATATTTTAGCGCCTAACGCCTCTTTTTTAGAATGGGTGGCATGTTACGAATGCCGAGCCTGCCCTCTCAGATCCAACTCGTTGGATTAAGCCTACTGGCCGGCCTCTTTTTAGCGTGTGGCAATTCCGTGGATTTCCCCATTGATGAAAAGGCACCCAACCGGCAGGCACCCCCCCAACGCGTCATCGTTATCGGCCCCGCAACTACCGAGACGCTTTTTGCGA
>CAZPAY010000023.1:0-10756 GCA_964584805.1 uncultured Planctomycetales bacterium
CAATGGCGACTCATCCCGTCAAACTGTCGTCGACCGCGAAGCTGGGCAATACCTTTAACTTCGAAACCTTGCACCCGGCAGGTAAAGCTGCTTAAATAAAGTGTCCACTGAATGGGGTAAGCTCAGTTCCCACCTAAAGTAGAGACAGTTTGAAATATAAATCTCAAATTCATTTAATTTGTATACTATTCTAGTTCTCATGGCTTTTTCAAACCACATCGATGCAGCACAATTTGCTTCAAACCAATTAGGCCCACACAGTGCCGCCATTTTTGCGACGAAACAATCACAAGCGGTTTTTTACAAGCGCTTGGGGCGATTTGCTGACTTTGAAGATGCGTTGTTAGGGACGGTTTATGAAGCTTCCTTAGACGACATTAATATTTCAAACGAATTTTTTTCTTACTTTATAGAAGACCTTCTACGTATCGGTTCTGGATCGGAAGCAGCTGTTTGCCACACGTTAAACGACACTCACGACTTGGTTCAATCAGTTTTATCAAATGTCTGGAAAGATTTAGCAAAAATAGAATTTGAGACTCAAGGCAAATTCATATCTCTTATTATCCAACGATTGCGATGGAAATCTCTTGATCACAAGAAATCAGCGCATTGTGGCAAAAGGCGAGATGATTTACGCCTTGCCTTTCAAGAGGAGATACACCAACCGACAATGAACAATGACCCTCTTGAGGAACAAATTTATAAAGAAGAGAAGGGTGAACTTTTGCTGCGAATAATGGAACTACCTGAAAATCATCGCACAGTTCTCAAAGCATACTTAAAGACCCAATCCAACGAGGCTCTCGCTGACGAACTTAAGCTGTCGGCGACTAATTCCCAAAAGGCACTTAAGGCAGCACTTCAATATTTCTTTCGACACAACAAATAAACAGCACCCAGCCCAAGCCCACGACCAAGCAAATCAAACTCGCGGCTGAGCCAAAGGGTAAATCTAGCATCACCGAAGCCGGCCAACTGACGATGACCGAAGTCAAACTCAGCAGCATCGTCCGCCGCAAATATGGAATCACACCTGCCTTTCCTGGCACTGCGAAAAGTGGTGGTAGAAACAGCAAGGCAAACACCAACATCGGGCCGATGGTGACAATGCCACCGCCCACGGCGGCACCGACGAGAAGCACTTGCCCGCGCTCGGCTGTGGCGACGGAGTGGCCGAGGGTTACGGCTTGTTCCGGATCAAATGCGACGAGGAGTAGCCAGCGCCACAAGATGAAAAGGCCGATGAGCACAAAAGCGCTGACGGCTAAGAGCGCGACCATGCCGTGCTCATCCAGCAATATGATTTCGCCGCGCAGCAAGGTATCGGCGAGTTGTGCACCTGCCGGTGCCGCATTGAGCAAAAGCACGGTTATGGCAAGTGCAAGGCTAAACCCAGCTGCCATGATGGCTTGCTTGTGATCACGGAATCGCGAGGAAAGCCCCGCAAAGACCCCTAAAGCCAGCGCTGCCGCACACGCAGCAAACGCAAAGGAATAAAGCATCGGCGGATGCCCATGATGCAAAAACTCTTCTTGCACACTCGGAAACCAAGGAACCAAAAACAACCCCAAGGCCAAACCCGCGGCTGAGAACTGCGGCACGGCCACGCCAAGCAAAGCCGACCGTCGCATAAACAGCAACGCCCCCACCAAGGGCAAAACAACAGCCGCCGCAAGCGAGGCCAAAATGCCTTCGCGGAGGAGCTCCCACCAGAAAAGGAAATCACTCATTGCAGATGGCTCCTTCTCCAACGACCCAATGCATCGAATCACTCGGCCAGCCTTCATGCTCATGCGTGGCGATTACTAGCGCGGTGCCGCTGTCGCGCAGCTCATGCAAACTTTCGTTGTAGCGTTTGCGCGAAGCCGCATCGAGCGCGGTGGTCGGCTCGTCCAAAATCAAAACCTGAGGTTTGGCACACATCGCACGCGCCAATAAAACGCGCTGTTTTTGCCCACCCGACAACTCAGCGAAAAGGCGCTCGGCATAGTCATCGAGCCCCACGCGTTTTAGGTTTGTGGCGATTTGCACACGGTCGCCATCTGCTTCGCGTTGAAACAACTTCTTGCCATGCCACAAACCCATCTTGACGACATCCGCCACGGTGAGTGGAAAGACAGCATCGAGTGATGCAGCCTGAGGCAGGGAAGCCAATCGTAAATCATTTGCAGTATTGCGGCGCCCCGCCACGAGCGGCAACGAGCCAATCATCGAGCGCAAGAAAGTCGACTTGCCCGCGCCATTAGCCCCATGCAGGATATGCCAATCTCCGGCCGAAACGGTGAAATCGACCTGGCTCAAAACCGCACGACCCCGATAACCGAGGTCGGCGGCGTGAAGGGAAAGCAAACTCACTAGCCCTCCTCTTGGAGATTGCGTTGCTTGGCTGTGGGAAACGAGGGCTCTTCCAGACCCCAAGCTTGGGCGGCAGCCGTGACGAGCTCGTGCATCCAATCAAGATACCCTTGCTTGCCCGACATGCTGGCGATTTTGACGACCGCAACTTCTGTAATCCGCGGGAGGTTACCCAACTTAGATTCGCTGTACCACGGCTCGAGTAACAACAGCTTGACTTTTCGCTGTTGCATGGATTTCGCCAATTGCGCCAAATGCCTCGTGGTGGGCGGCATCCCGGGTTTAGGCTCGACTTCGCCAAGGATGACGAAGCCAAACGCGTCAGCAAAATACGACCACGAGCGGTGATAAGTCACCACCGACTTCCCGCGTGCAGGCGCTAGCCAGCTTTGCCAATGGGAGATGCGTGCTGCGATTTTAGAATCCCATCCTTCCCAGTTGCGCGTGATGGAATCACGCGCATCAGGACGAAGACCGGTTAAGAATTCACGCACACCCACCGCGAATTTTCGCATCAATGCGGGGTTGGTATTCCAATGCGGATTGCCGAGAGGGTGGACATCCACCCCCGCACCGCGGCTCAGTTGAGTGGGCACTTCAAGCGGCTTGCCGATGAAATCGCCACCCACTAAATGGCGGCTGCCGCCCGTCGAAACATCCGTCGCGCCACGGCCCAAATCAGCGCGACCGACCTTTTCGAGGAGAGCCGGTAAATACGCGTGTTCAAAACCCAGGCCCATCGAGACCAAGGCATCGGCGCGTTTGAGTTTGAGCAACATCGACGCCTTGGGCATCACCTTGTGCGGATCGACCGCGCCTGGAGTCAGCATCTTGACCTCGACCGCATCACCACCGATTTGCCGGACGACATCCGCCAAGTCGGGAGTGGTCGCGAGGATTTGCAGGGGGTCGACTACCGCTCCAAAGGCTAGTAAAAGAGGTAACAGCATCGTTACCAATCAAGCCCGTGGCGGTGCTTGCCCATGAAAACCGACCATTGAACCGTTGCGAGCCAAGCCGTGTCGGTGGCTGGTTCATCAATCTGCTCCATCGCAAAACGCACGCGGTTG
Organism: uncultured Planctomycetales bacterium; assembly: GCA_964584805.1. Lineage (GTDB taxonomy): Bacteria > Planctomycetota > UBA1135 > UBA1135 > UBA1135 > JABHIE01. The sequence continues at coordinate 3,429 of CAZPAY010000023.1, forward strand.
AATTCGCTGAAGTGCCGACTTACGGCTACTCCATAACGGTAAGCCGAGGTGAGAGCTTCATTGCTTTCAGTCTCCCACCACCCCACATGTGCGGCGGCCGACCACTCTTTACTGAAACCATGCTCGGCGACCATCCACGCGCCTTGCGGCTCGGAACGCTCGACTTCAAAAGTCTGCGCCGCGCCCTCAGCGTGAGCGTGATCTTGCGCGTGATTCCAATACTCAAGGCTGAATTGCTTCCAACTCTCATCGCTGACCGATGCCACCTTAAAAGACAAATCTGCGCCTAAGGTTTGCGAGCCAAGACCCATCGCGCGACCACTGGCGTATTGCGCATCGCTCGCGTCGAGCTCGTTTTCCCAATCGGCAAACATCCCTGCCGAACTTCCTAAATACGAAAGGCCCCATTGCCACCATCCGTTTTCGCCAAGGTCATATTGCGACGCCAGCCGCCCTGAGAATATCCAGTTATCAAAGCCCTTGCGCCCTCTCGAACCGGAGTGCACGCCCACATGATCATGCTCATCACCGGCCAAATCGACGGTGTGCCCATCGCTGCCGTGGCTATGCGCACCGGCTTTGGCCCAAGCGCCGAGAGAAAAACGGATGGGCGCATCGCCGAGAGCAAACCACTTATGCACCTCGAGGCCTTCCCCCCGCAAATGCCCGCCAAAGAGCCCCAAGCGCACAGGATCGCCAAACGGGACCGCCATGTCATGACTATGGGTTGTATTGAGCTTGCCTAAATCCATGTTCATGCGACCAGCACGAATCTCCCAGCCGTCGCCCAGCCCGTCAAAAATCAGGACGGCTTCCGGCACTTCGAGCTCATGTGCTCCGGGGAATTCGATGATTGCAAAGGCCCGCGCTAACGGGTCGATGCGCGACGAAATCGACAGCTCTGCCATTTGCAGATTGGCGGTGCTGCCGTTGCTCTCGTGCGTAGTAAACGCACTGTCTAAAACAAAGCCAAACTCGGGTTGAACCCCGGCGGACGAATCAAAACTCTGCGCATTTAAGCCCGCGCAGAAAAGGGCAATGAAAAGGGTAGAAACGAAATGTTTCATGGAGGAATCTCCTGGTAAATGTTTGATGAGATGCCACAGCGTGAACTGTGGACAGAAAAATTCAATCAAACAAAAATCGGAGGCCCGCGCAGAGGGTGGGCAGATAGCCAATTAATTTGGCACTGCTCAACTTGGCTTACGCAAACGGCGCCAAAATCAACAACGCACGACGACACCAAAGTTACCCCATCAAAGGTCGCGGCGTTTGAATCGGCCAGCTTGCAATAGAGGCAGTCTAGGTGGGCTTCAAGCTCATGCTCAGCCTCACCCGACCCGTCAAAACCCGACGAATCATGATGCGCGCAATCGTGCGCCGCCTCAACATGCTCAAGCGCGTGCACACCCGCAAAAAGCATCTGGGCTAGGAAGAGCCCAAGTACCCACAGCGGCGCGCGGTTGCGTGACATGGGGCTATTCTAACCCAAACCCAAACCCAAACCCAGTAGAAAGCATGATGACCGTTATTGTGATACAGTCATTCATGGGCCGCATTGCGACTTTTCTGGCGGTATTCGCCATCCTGATGGGTCAAGTTTTCGCGACTTGGTCCATTGTTGTGGTCAACACGCGTACCGGTGAGGTGGCGGTCGCATCGATTACTTGCGTCGAAGGCATCAACCTCCGCAGCTGGACGCCGGTCATCCTCCCTGGGGTGGGCGCCGCTGCTGCGCAAAACATGCTTGACCGCTCGGGCAATCGCCTTTTGATCCACGACTTGATGCTTGAGGGCATGGCGCCCGACGACATCATTTTTGCGCTTGCCTCTCACGACACCGCGCACAACACGCGGCAATACGGCATCGTTGACTTGCAAGCACGCACCGCTTACTTCAACGGCACGAGTGCAGGTGATTACTACGGCGCGCGCAGTGGCAAAATCGGCGAGCTTGTTTATTCCATCCAAGGAAACGTACTCGCCGGCGCACCCGTTTTAGACGAGGCCGAATCTACGCTCATCTTGACGCCTGGTGATTTGTCTGAAAAACTCATCGCGGCCATGGAAGCCGCGGCCATCATGGGCGGCGACGGTCGATGTTCCTGCACAACGGGTCAAGCCGCTTCCTGCGGTTCACCCCCACCAGGGCCATTTAAATCTGGGCATGTCGGTTTCATGCTCATCGCGCGCATGGGCGAGGAAGCCCTGCCTTGCGTGCAATCAGGTTGCGCAAAGGGTGACTTTTATTGTGAGCTCAATCAACGCGACCTCATGGCTGCTGATGCCGATCCGATTTTGCTTTTACGCCAAGACTACGACAATTGGCGCGCGGGTTTGCAAGGTCGGGTGGACGCCATCCAGAGTGTGGTGCATGGCCCTGCCAATAATCGCATCGAGGCCTCAACGGCTGGCACCGAAATTTATCTCCTTGAGCTTTCGGATATCGACGGCAATATTCTCACGACTGGCGGCTCTTTGATTACACTCGCCCATCTCTCCGGAAGCACTGGAAACGCCACCCTGCAAAGCGTGACCGATCACAACGACGGCACCTACACCCTCGAAGTCGAGCCGGGGAACCAACCGGGCATTGAATCCTTTTCCTTCCAAGTAGATGACGGCACGCGCCCCGTTTTGCTCTGGCCCGCGCAGACGCTCACCCTTACGCCGGCTTTGATTGAGCCACAATTGGCCGCTGGGCAACTTGCCGAATTTACCGTTTGGGGAGCCGGAACGGCATCGAATACTACTTTTGCTTATTCCCTTACCGGGACTGGACCGACCGCCACGCCTTATGGATTGGTGGATTTATCACCGCCGATTTTTCTTCTGCCATCCGTAACCGCCGACCCTCTCACTGGTGACGCAAGCCTTCCCGTCAATGTCCCCGCAGGCGCATTCGGCATGAGCGTTTCCCTGCAAGCTGGTGTGATCGGCGCACTGGGGCAAGTTGTGCTGACGAATGCGCACGCTTTGATTGTGCAATAAGTAAGCCGTCTCTTTTTAGGTCACGGCTCCTTACACAGGCGCTTGAATCCTAAAATGCTCTCTTAAAAGAGCTACTTCTGAGCAGCCCGCGAAAAGGCAAGCACAGCGCGGAAGATGTCTTCCGTCGTGCACAAATCCAAACCGGCTTCACTGGCACGCTCGCAAATGCGGGTCAGGATTTCATTCTCGCGGGCTTGGTCGATTGCTGGCTCGTCGTCAGCACTGGCCGATTTTGCCCGAGCCGCCACCACAGACAACCGCGCGCGTTGCACGAGCAAGTCGAGCATTTTGTCATCGATGATGTCGATGAGTTTGCGGGCTTCGGTTAAAGGGTCGGATTCACTCATGTTTTGTCAACGCGGATGATATCAACCGGGCATCCTTCGGCGGCGTTTTCGAGGGCATCCGAATCCATAGCCAAACCCTTTGCGTGATGAAAGACACCGCGTTTTTCGCCATTAACCAAAACCGCCATGCCGTCTTCATTCATGAAGAAATAATCAGGGGCCGTTTCAGCGCAAAGTTGGCAGCCGATGCACTCAAACGCCTTATGGCGAATCATCAAATGCGCGCGATTGGCTTTAACCATGGCTGACTTTAGGCTTAAACCTCAGCGGGCTCAAGCGCGGTCAAGCGATAAACCTGGTCACGACGGCGCGCCTCGCCATCGTGGCTCATGGAAAACTGCATGCCTTTGGGTGCCGTTTCGACCGCGACCATTTCTCCGTTTTCATCGACACGAATTTCGCCGACCTTACCTTTGACCGCGCCCGTGGTGTGACCGACGATGACATATTCATCCCCCACACTTAACTCAACCGCAGCGGTATCGACTTGAATCACGCCCAACTTCGAAAAGTAATTACTAATCGTGCCGACGAAATCTTTACGGTGCGTGGCTTTACTGCCCGGCTTATCCGACCAACCTTGTTTCTTGCCCAAGTAATAACCCGTTGAAAAACCGCGGTTGTAAACCTTTTTCAAGTCGGCCTTCCATCCCTCAATCTTGTCAGGTGAATAGGAGCCATCCACTACCGAATCGAGTGCCTCTCGGTAACAACGGACGACCTCGCCCACATATTCAGGCGCACGGCCACGGCCCTCGACTTTAAAAACAGTCACGCCAGCGTCAATCATCTGGTCAATAAAATCAATCGTCAAAATATCATTTGGCGACATGATTAAATCATTATCGACCACCAACTCATCGCCGGTCTCGACATCTGTCACGCGATAAGCCTTACGACAATTCTGCTCACACGCCCCACGGTTTGCGGATGCATTAGACGTATACAACGACATCCCGCAACGACCGGAAACCGCAATGCAAAGCGCACCATGCGCAAAGGCTTCAATCTCAATCAAGCCGCCATCCGCACCACGGATGTCATCTGCAACAATCGCTTTGGCGACGCGGTCAATCATTTGCAGGCTCAACTCGCGGGCAAAAACGATACGCGTGCAATAAGGCGCGTAAAACTTAACCGTCTCACTATTCGAAATCGACAACTGCGTTGACAGGTGCACTTCAAGCCCAAGCTCACGCGCCATCATGACGGCGGCCATATCGGACAAGATGACAGCATCAACTTTTTGGCACGCGGCCTCAACCAACATCTCGCGGCACAAATCCAAATCATGCTCATACAACAAAGTATTCAAAGCAAGATAGGTTTTGACACCTGACTTACGACAGAGTCCGCAAATCTCAGCGAGATCATCGCCCTCAAAACTGCGACGCGCGCGCGCGCGCATATTTAACTGCGCCAACCCAAAATAAACGGCATCGGCACCATTGGCAATCGCCGCCTGCAAAGACGGGAAACAGCCAGCGGGTGCGAGTAATTCGAGATTTTGACTCTTCATTTTTCGACAACAGAATGCGCAAGGAAGCCCTATTGTATAAGAGTCTTCCTTTTCTCCACGATGACTCCCCCCGACGACAACTCGTACACCGAAAGCGGCGCTGACCTGCGCCTCGTCTTAGATTTCGCCGCTGCAATTGGCGAACTATCCAGCGTTGATTCGCTCTACTGGCTAATGGCCGACAAAATCGCTGAGTTGCTGGAACTCGAAGATTGCGTTTTATATTTGCGCAAGGGCGAGAACCTTTTACAGCAATCTGCTAGTGGCATCAAAGACAATGAGCACCATGTCGAGTCACCTATCATCGTGCCCATTGGAAAAGGCGTCGTCGGCAAGTGCGCGCAATCCATTCAAACGCAGTGCATTCCAGATTGCACTAAATTTGATGGCTATATCCCCGACACATTCCCTGGCCTTTCTGAATTAGCCGTACCCGTCATTTTCGAAGGTACCGTCATTGGCGTTTTTGACAGTGAGTCAACGCATTCTGATTTCTACACACCCAGACATCAATACTTGCTCGAGCAAATGGCCTTGATTGCCGCCCCTCGCATTGACGCAAGCATTCAGCGCGACAAACTCGAAAATGCCGTGGTCTACTTGCTCGACAAAAACAAGCAGAGCGCGCGCGAAACTGAAACCGACCAGAGCGGCGATCTCATCCCCGGTTTCCAAATCGGGAAGCATGAGCTGACCCGCCTTGTTCACGCTCATGATTCAGCCACACTTTGGGAAGCCACGCAAACGGAGTTAAATCGCAAGGTTCTACTGCGCGTCCTCGCTCAAACAGATCGAGAGCATGGTGTTCAATTCCACGAAAAGGCCGCGCTCGCTTCTCGCCTGAACCATCCTGGCATCACAAAAGTGCTCGATTTTGGGCAGGAAGGCGGGCGTCTCTGGATGGCCGAAGAGTTCGTCCCTGACACTCAGCCCATCAGTGAGTTTTTAGATGCCGTCCATCGTTTGCCGGCACTTCCGCAAGGTTATTTCGAAACCACTACCTGGATGGGCTTTCATATCGCTGCGGCCCTCGCTTACGCACACAGTCATGGTATTTTTCATGGCAGCCTTGAGCCCTCGCAGATTTTGATGACTTCCGGCACGACGCCGCGACTCATGGGCTTTGGTATTCAAGCAAAACCCGACGCTGGGCAAACCGTCGAGAGTCTTACGCTTGCCGATATTCGCGCGGCGGGCGCAACACTTTATGAAACGATTTGTTTTCGCAAACCCGACCTTGACCATTTCGTCCCACTCCGAGACATACGCCCGCAAACTCCGCAAGCCGTCGAGGAAGCCTGCCTTGCGCTTCTAGGCAAGAGCGAGCGATTAAAGATTCGCACGATGGCCGAGGCGCTGGCGACTTTCCAACAATTCAAACCCAAGCGCGAAAGCGGCAAGCAAGCCGATAGTCAAGGCGCGTTTTGGCACTGGCTACGGCGATTTGCCGGCGGCAAGTAGGCCAATCCCGCGCGGTCACTCGTTGCGATAAACCGCGTGGCAGTCAAGGCAAGATTGGCGGACGGCATCTAAACCTGTGTTTAAAGCCTCAATTTCGAGTTTGTCGCGGTTTAAGATATCTTCCATTTTTCGCGCTGCAACCAAACCTTGGTCAAGCCACTCTTGGAAATCAGTTTGCCCTGCGTATTCAGGCTCAGCCTTTGCAGCCATTGAACAATCTTCGAGGCCTTCGCGCAAAATGCGTGCCTCTTGTTGCGGCGACAAATCAGGTTGATCCGCCGGTACAACCCAACCCGCTTTCCGAATGGCCTTCAAGCGATCGTATACGCGATCCAAGTCGGCCATCGCGACATCTAAATCACTGACGGCTGCTTGGGCGACAAGTGTCGGTGTTGGCAAAACCCAAATCGCTGCAAAATCAAGTTCGCGCAAATCACGCCACAGCCCCGGGTAATTTTCACTTGTGCCAACGGTTGTCATAAAACGCTCGGCATCACGCAAGTGATAACGCATGCTGCCGGGCGGGCAGGGCGTGTTTTCGCGCCAGCCCAAAATATCAGCCAAAAGCAAAGTCGCCGTTGCTGCCGCGGCTGGCCCGCGATGCTTTCCATGATGACAGTGAAAGTACCAAGGACCCTTGGTAGAGCGAAAGACCTCGGCCAATGCGCGCGCTTGCTCAAGGCCAATCCCGTCATAGCCAATCGGGATGTGGACATACCGCAAATTCGACGCCTGCGCTCGCGGCAAATCCGGGCGCGCGCCGTCGACGCTGATAACGGTCCGAATGCCAAACCGCTCAAGCGCTTCCCAATGTGATTCTAATTTCGGTTGAGCACCCGAATAAACGGCGGGTACAACTTGCGTGAAATGGTCTGGAAATCCAGCGTAGGGGTCGGTTTTTGCCCCCCCTTTGTAGCAATCATGCCCCACCATGCTGTTGTCATTTGTTGCACGGGGCGCGCTAGTGCCGCTAGTGCCGCTAGTGCCGCTAGTGCCGCTAGTGCCGCTAG
>CAZPAY010000023.1:10856-18893 GCA_964584805.1 uncultured Planctomycetales bacterium
GGCGCGCTAGTGCCGCTAGTGCCGCTAGTGCCGCTAGTGCCGCTAGTGCCGCTAGGCGCACTAGGCGCACCTGGAGTGCGCGGGGCCAATCGAGGCGCTGGGTAGGCAGCACGGTAGTTTTTCTGAAACTCATCCAACAACATCGACCGAGACGAAACCGGTGCGACACAGACGCTAGGGCCGCGATAAAGCCCAGTGGGCTGTGCTGACGACTGAGAATTGACCTCATGAGTCATCGGCTGACAGGCAGCAAGCAAACCAAAAACGAGGGTGGCGGATTTATTCATCGCCCTAGAAAAGCAATTGCCGTGCCAACAAAACTACAGCCTAAGCCGCTCGAAATGTTACGGCTTGGGAACACTACGGAAGCCAGCCGGGATTAACTCACCCAAACTCATTTCGCGTGATTCGCCGCGGCAGCCCATCCAGACGGGAACCTTTTGCGGGTCAGGGGCAAACTCAAGCAACACTTGCCGGCACGCGCCACACGGAGAAAGTGGCTCGTCTACATCTGCCCAAACGGCCACCGCAACGATTTCACGCAGACCCGCGCAAGCGCCGAATGCGACCGCATGCCGCTCGGCACAAACCGTCACGGGGTAACTTGCGTTTTCGACATTGCTGCCGGATGTCACCGTGCCATCGGCCCACTCGACTGCCGCGCCAACTTTGAAATTGGAATAAGGCGAGTAACTAAATTCAGCCGCGTTGCGTGCGCGCTCCATCAGGTCGTTGGCGATTTCTGACATTGCTTTAGGGTATCAGCCGCGCGGCGTGAAGCTCTTCATAAAGCGGGGTCGCCCAATCCAACAACCCACGCTGGGCTTCCGGGAAAGGTTCTGATTTGGGCAAATATGCCGAAAAGCCTGTAGATCCTTCCACTTTGGCGTACCAAAACGGGGCCCAAATGCCATAACACTCATGCCGCCCCGCAGACCACTTCAACATCGCCAACTCAAAATCAAGGTGCAGGCGCTCACACAGTGCGCGCAACATGGCCTCTGGATTTTGAAGCAACTCTTGCGAAGAAACCACGAGCGGCGGCTGAAGCGAATCGCCCGAACTCAACCCTCGCCCACTCAAGCGACGAAACAAATCAACCTGTTGCGCGAAGCCCAAGTCATCCGTCGCCACTCGGCCTAAATCACGCACCATCGACGGAATCATCTCACGCGGGTGGCGAATCAAAAACAAATGTTGCCGCGCCGCCAAAAATGAATCGCTTGCCCCGTCAAGCATGTGATGCGCCATATGCTTTTCGAAAACCACCGACAGACCTGACTCTGCAGCACGGGCGGCGACGGCATCTAAGTCGGGGTCGCCAGCAGCCAAGACTTCTTCGCGCATCGGGTGCTCTTTGAAGGTGCGCGACAAATATTTTGCGTAATACGGCTCGTCCACCCCCAGGGTGTCGGAGCGATTCACGAATGACCGCAACAGCGCAGTCGAGACCGTGCGCGGAGTCGACCAGAGCGCGATGCGTTTCACGCTTTCTTCTTGGCTACTTTTTTCTTAGCCGCTTTCTTCTTAGCCGTCTTTTTCTTGGCGATTTTCTTTTTCGCTTTCTTCTTGCCGCCACCTTCGCGTGGTTTGAACTCGAAACCATGGCGACCGTTTTCTTTGCGATTCAATCGCGCGGTGAACGCCCGGCCTTTTTTCGAGATGAAGTCTTCGATCCAGGTGGTGTGTGCGGTATCACCGAAGTAAGGCGTCAAATCCACACGCGTCATTTCGCGCTGACAAACCGTGCGTGGCATTTTCAGGCCGCACCCCTTATCAGTTTCGCCATAACGACACTCAAAGTGCGTCGCGGTCTCGACAATTTGACCCTTTTCTTTTGCCTTGGCGTCAGCCGCGCATTTCGGGCAAGCCACAAACGGCTCGGCGCTCACAGGGTAACTCACCAACTCAGGAGCCACTTGCCCCGAATCGTCCCCACCCTTATAGCCCTTGATAAAATCGAAATCGAGCTTGAGCTCTTCTTCGGTGCTGAAACGAATCTGCCCTGCGTAAGTTGTGCCAGCCATCGCAACAAAGCCATCAAGCGGGCCCGTCTCTTTTTCTTTGAGCAGTTTCTCGACCACGGGTCGGTTCATGTAACGACCGCGGAATTCTTTCCAAACGGTAAACAAACAGGCATCGGGCTCAACGGCTTTAACGCCGCACTCTTTTACCGAGCCGTCTGGCCCGTGCTCGTCGACACAAGCCTCAAGCTCAGCCTGGCGCGCATCGAGTGGCGCATCAGCATCGTAGGCCACATGCAAGACACCATTCACGCGTTTCGGGTCACAAACGACCTCAACCATGCCATCAAGCTTGCGCATCTCAGCTGCAATCACCTCAAGCGACTCGGCAATCGGCACTTTAGACCCTTTGCCAAAACTCTTGACCGTCACATCAAACTTGCTGCCCTTGGACTCGCGCGAGCAACGATAGCCCTTAACGCCCTCAAGAATAGGGAAGCCATCCGCGGGGCAAGTGCCAACCGGAGCCTCATCTTTGTACAAATCGCCGTAATCGAAGTTGGTCAATTTCTCGACCAAGTCACGCACCGACTCTTTGATTTCATTCATGTAACTCTCGCGGTCGCGCTTGCCTTCTTGCACTTGCAAGAGATGAAATTCCATCTCGGCAGTCAATTCGGCCTTGGCCAAATCATCGGCCTGCAAACGCTCAAGGAAATCAATCAGCGTAATCGCCTTAGCTGTGGCCCGCAGACTCTTACCCGCGCGCGCGGCATAACCTTTGGCAATCAAGCCCTCGATGCAATCCGCGCGAGTGGCGGGCGTGCCCAAACCCTTTTCTTTGAGAGACTGCAAGAGTTCCTCATCTTCGAGGTCATCGTGGCCATCAAGATCGATATCGCTTGCCTGCTCCATCGCCTTAAGTAGGCCAGCCTCGGTGTACCTTTTTGGCGGACGCGTTGCGTCATCTTCGACCTTGAGCTTGACATTCTTACCCTCAACGTTTTCGCCCTGCGGCACGCCCAAATCGTCAAGCATCTCTGCCTTGCGCGGGCGGCGGTCGGCCAACTGCCAACCCGGCACGACCAAACGACTCGCCTCGGTGTAGAAAACATAGGCGCCATTCTCGGCTTTCGTTGAAGCAACGCTCGTTTCGCGCACGACCTTTTCCCAAGTGCTTTCGCCCATGAATGCAGCCAAGAAACGGCGCACCACCAACTCGTAAACCTTGGCGTCATCACCACCAAGTGGCGAGGCCGGAACCGTACCGGTTGGGATGATGGCGAAGTGATCGCCCACTCGCTTGTTGTCTAGGTTGCGCGCAACATTTTCGAGTGTGCCACTTTGCAAAGCCTTGGCCGACTCCATCATGCCCTCATCGCGCCCCTCTTCTGCAAAAGCGGCCGTGGCTGCGCCGCTTGCAAACTCGCCGATACGCTCAAGCACTTGCGGCATGTAATCCTCAGGCAGCGCGTCATAATCGGTACGCGGATAAGTCAACGCCTTGTGCGATTCGTATAAACGCTGAGCCGCTTGAAGCGTGCGCCGCGCCGACAAACCGTAGCGGCTGTTGGCCTCTTTCTGCAAAGAAGTTAGCGAGTGCAGTTTGGGCACCTTACGATTCGAGCGACGGGCTGATTCCGAGACGGAAGTCGCTGCCTTTTCGCAAATCTTGCCGATGGAGATCGCCAACTTTTCGTCCCAAATCTTTTCGCCGTCTTTGCCTGACTTTGTCGTGCGAAACTGCGCATCGTATTTGTCGCCGTTGACCGTAAACTTACCTTTGACTTTCCAAAAAGGCACAGGGGCGTGCGCCAACACTTTGAGCTCGCGGTGCACCAAAAAAGCCAGGGTCGGCGTCTGCACGCGACCGGCTGACCAAACCCCACGCTCACGGCGACCCTTGAGTCGCTTGGTGATTCCGCGGGTTGCATTCATACCGATAATCCAATCAGCCTCGGCACGGCAATAAGCGGCGGCACCTAGGCCATCGTATTTGCTGGCTGATTCCATCATGCCAAAAGCATCGCGAATCGCGTCGGCGGTCATGGATTGCAACCAAAGCCGCAAGACGGGCTTATCTACGCCGCAGTATTCCTCGATTTCGCGGAAAATCAGCTCACCCTCACGCGCAGCATCACATGCGTTGACAATCGTCTCGACATCATTGCGCTCTGCAATTTTCTTGAGCAAGCGCAACTGCTTGGTTTGCCCCGCCCGCACCCGACGTCGGAACTTATCGGGCAGAATCGGCAGACCCGCCAGCGACCAGTTTTTCAATTCTGGGTCGTAGGATTCGGGCTCTTCGAGCTCGACAAGGTGGCCCACGGCCCACGAAATCACATGGTCAGGGCCTTCCCAATAACCCTCGAGGGGCTTGAATTTGCCAGGGAGTGCACGAGCGAGGTCGCCCGCGACGGATGGTTTCTCAGCGATAATGAATTGCATGGCGGTTAAGGCCCTTCCCGCTTTCTGCGGGGGTTACGACGAGCAGGATTGCCCGTGGTTGAGGGCGAACTCTATAGGGATGGCAGGCGTTTCGCAAGCCGCGAAATCCAATTTCCAAAAAACTCTGGATTTATCCTCAAGTTTGACACCCCCCTAGGCCGAAGTAAGACCGGAGGAAAATCCCATGAAACTTAGTCAAACAACAATCTTCGAAAGCATCGCTGCAGCATCAGCGGTAATCATTGTCATTCTGCTCACCGCTTTGCCGGCCGTCACGGAGACGCCCACACGCAATGTTGGTGTTTCTGACGGGCTGGCTGTCATCCGCTCGAGCATGTTCCGCTTCGGGATGGATCACAGCGCGACTTTTAGTTACGGCGAGAATATCAATCTTGTCGAGCAACTCACCGGTCGCAGTCGCCAAGACGGCACGACCGAATTGCGCGAAGGCAAAGCTGACGACTTATTCTTCGGCCCCTACCTTGAAGCTATCCCGGTGAATCCGGAAAACGGCTTGGCCAGCATCCGCATCATGCCTGCTGATTTCAACGAGCCTGTGCTCAACGGTTCGGCTGGCTGGGTGTTCGTGCCCGCAACAGGTCGCATCTACCCTGACCTGCCCGGCGAAGACGCACGCGGCGTCTCTTACGCGACCTACTAAAAACAAGTTCGCGTTTCATGGGCCTCCAACCCAAAGGAAAAGCCTGAGCTCTCGAGCTCAGGCTTTTACCTTTTTTGGTGGACGGCCTCTAGGCTAACCCAGAGCCTCGCGCAATTCATCCAGCCGTCGATGGGCGCGACCACTTTCGAGTGCCTCGCGCGCTTTTGCTGCCCCGGTTGCCAAATCGGGCACCATGCCGCTCAGCTCGATGAGCAAACCCGCGCCGAGCATGACGGCTCGCATCGCGGGGCCATCGACCGCCGCCAAGGCCCGCATCGTCGCGCCAGCCGCCGCCTCAAGGCGGTCTTCGTGCTCTTGACTGGGCTCACATTCCCAAGCTAAGGCTAAATCATCAGGATTGACGCGTACTGGAAATTTGCGCTCACCCGACAATCGCATGCCCCGCGTTTGCGTCATGACACTCGGATCAAGCGAACCCTCGATGCCCTGCAAAACGACGGCGCGCGTATGCCCCAACTGCTCAAGCGCACTCGCGGCGATACCCAAAACAGGCCCTCGGCGGGATGGCACGCACACTCGCGCCCCATCAGGCAACAGCAACTTAAAGATGATGTCAGGCAAACTGCGCAAACCCAACTCGTCTTCGATGCGCAACATCCGATCCCAGCCATCATCCGCCGCAGCGGGACGCCACCCGGCAATGCCCACGGTCGTCAGAAGACGCTCGGCGTTGTCGCGATCGCCCGTCAAAGGCGCAACCAAACGATGCCAAATATCACCCACCGTGACGCCGGCGCCTTGTGCATGTGGCGCGCACTGCATCAAAACGGGCACACCTGCAGCCGATGCGGCCAAAGCAGAAGCCAAAGCCAGCGGCGGGCATTTTGATTTACCTAGACGCGAGCTCGACAAAACCACACCGCGGTCAGGAATCGTGGGGAATTCAATCCGCACTCGAGCGGCCGCTGCACAACCCGCCAACTCATCGGCCGTTGCCCCGCGTGCGCGCACCGCCGTGAACACGGCCGCGACTTGAGAGTCCGTGCCGACACCTGCCAATAGAGCGGTAAAGGCCTCTTCAGCCTCCCATCGGCTCAAATGGCGTGCATCGCTTCCCGACAAAGCTCCGGCTAATTTGCGTAAGACCGCGCGCAACTCGTTAGACATGTAGTTAAGCCTCGACCTCAGCACGCAATGCCGAAAGCACCTTTTCAGCGTGGCCCTTTACACGAACATTGTCCCAGACATGGGCGAGCCGGCCACTCGGGTCGATTAAAAATGTGCCACGCACAAGGCCCACAAAATCACGGCCTCCATTTTTCTTGTTGCGCCAGACACCATATTTACTTGCCGTCTTTAAAGTGCGGTCGGCCAGCAAGGGGAACTCTAAGCATTCGCAAGCGGCAAACTCGGCGTGACTTTTCGGGTCATCTGGGCTTACGCCCACAACAAAAGCACCCAGCGATTCAAACTCGCCCAATCGCTCTTGAAAATCACGCGCGCCACCTGAGCAGGTGGCGGTCTTGTCTTTCGGATAGAAAAAAATCACACCCCATCGCCCGCGTTGTTCCGTCAAACGAAAACGCTCGCCGTCACCGGCGGTCAGAGTAAATGCAGGGGCGCGATCTCCGGAGGAAAGATTTGGATTCACCATGGGGGGGCTTCAATTATGCGCCCCCCCACGATTTTGCGCTAGCGCTACTCACGATTTCTTAGCGTCTACTCGACAACTTCTTCCGGAGTCTCTTCTAACACCTCGTCGAGAACATCCACGCCCTCTTCCAAAGGTGGCTCGTCGGTTAGCTCAGCAGGCGCCTGGTCAACAATCGCATCGACCACATCTTGCACGGTCGGGACGGCACGCGGGCGGATGTGACTCAAATACGGCGACAATGCTTTGTCGTAAGCCACGCGGCCATTGACGACCGCCCATTGCACGAAACTACGATAATCAAAAAGCTCGCCGTCGGTGATGATGAGGTCGGCATCTTTACCCACACTAATCGAACCAATCCGCTCGTCGACACCGAGCAAGGCGGCGGGCTCAAGCGTGATGGCGCGCAATGCAGCATCTTCAGATAGGCCACCGCGAATAGCGAAAGCGGCCTCCATCGGAAGGGTCAGCAAATCTCGACCGGCGATACCCATCATCGAAACCCAAGTCTCGTTTGGCAGAATTGCAAAACGCACACCGTGATTCCACATGGTCGATGCATTTTCGATGCTCCAACCCGACTCGCGATTGGTGGATTCATCCGCGTAAGCCTTGCCTCGCGGCGTCAAAACGAGACGCGCACCAGTGCGACCTAAGCGCGCAGGAACCGTCCATGCCTCACGCGCGCCAAAAATGACGGCTTGCATCGGGAACTCTTCCAGCAAATCGCAGGTCGACAGCAAATCCTTGGCGGAGTGCGCATGGAACCGTGCGAGAGCATCTCCACGAAGCAGGGAGAGGTGATTGTCTTTGATGCCCTTTTTAGATGGCTCAGGTGCATCTTTTTCGCCCATTTCTTTTTCAAGCTCCCACGCACGCATGTCGGCGAGGTAAGCACGAGCGGCGGAAAGGGCTTCACGCGTTTGACGGCGCCCGCCCGGCGAAGTTGACGAATATGCCATCGTCACCCATGGCTGACTCATGCTCATCAAAAAATCATCGAGGGTGCCGCGCGTTAATTTCACAACGGCACCGCCAGCCTCAATCGTGGTCAGACCACCCGATAACGCCAGCTCAACATTCATCGAAAACGGGTCAAAGCTGTCACGCAAACGACTGCCGGAACCAGACACAACACCACTCGTGCGGACGGCAACCAACCCGGGGTAGACATGCATCCCACTGGCATCGATAACTTCCGCACCTTCTGGCACACGGACGCCTTGGCCCACCCGCAGGATGCGTTTGTTTTTGCAAAGCACAGTTGCGCGATAAAGCGTGCCATCGGTAACGGTATGGACGGTGGCATCAACAATCGCCAAATAAGGGCTCGCCTCTGGAACGACTTC
>CAZPAY010000023.1:18993-32224 GCA_964584805.1 uncultured Planctomycetales bacterium
AACGACTTCGGCAACCTCGGCTTCTTCCTCTTGCGAAGTTTCCACGGTTTCCACGGTTTCCTCGGCAACTTCGACAACAGGCTCGTCTTGCTCAGGCGGGGCTGGTGCAGGCGCGGGGTCTTGCATCGGCAAAGCTAACGCAAACAGCATTAAGAAATAATTCATGATTTCGCCTCTTCTTCTTTAACCCGATCCCAGACGACTTCCCCATCGGCTACGACGAGCAATACTTCGGTATGTGGATCGAGTGGGTCGCCACTCCAAATCACAAAATGCGCCGGTGCGCCAGATTTGAGCGGTTGGATGACCTCAGCCAAGCCAAGCGCGGAAGCAGGCTCAAGGGTCATCGCACGCAAAGCAATCTCTCGGCTTAGGCCTGCAGTCACCAACCCCGAAACATCGCGGCGCCAATTCGGCACACCGTTATCAGGCGATAAGACGATGTGCTCAATTCCGGCATTTACGGCCTCTGCAGGCAGATTAATCCGATTGCGGCTCGTTGGCAAAAACTGCATGTCAGCGGGGATGTCGATGCGCACGCTCTTTGCGGCAATGCTTTCAAGAACCTCAAACACATTGGTTTGCCCGCGCCATGAGCCAACAAACTCTAACTCATAAGCAACTTTGCGATCACCAACGAGATCAAGCCAATGCAGCCAGTCAGAAGCCGAGCCTAGCTCAACACGCGCCACACGCTGCCCGCGCAACCACTCAACAACGGCCTCGATATCTTTCGCCAACTTAGGCGGCTCGAAAGTCTCTGGCGGTGCTTTATCTTCGTCTTCTTTGCCTTTGTCTTTGTCCTTTGGCTTGGGCTCATCGGCCGATTTAGGCTCACCCTTCTCTGCCTCCGCTTTCTTTTTCGCAGCCTCTTCCTTTTCTTTTTGCTTTTCCTCCCAGGCTTTACGCTCTTTTCGCCAAGCGATTTCCGCATCCTTTTCTTTTTGGATGACGCCTTCGGCTTTTTCGATGGTTGCGCGCACCTTTGTCTTGCTACTGCCCGCGCCCGCCATCGAAATGTAGAGATGCAAATCATCGTAAACGGCCTCAGGCTGAGGATAGCCCGCATCAGCGCGCAACACACTCGTGCGGCCTGGGAGATCACTGCCGGGAGGGTTGACCCCCACCATAAGCACGCCTTCTTCCATCAAATCGCGGCCCCAATCTTTCGAGAGCCACAAGGAGTCCTTTGCCAAGTATTGTGAATCGGTGCTGCTTGAGCGCCGATCACGAGGCAGGTAAGCAGCTCGTGCTAAAACCAACGGCGGCATAGCCACACCACCTTGTCGACGAAAATCTCGCACGCGCGCGCCCTTGGGCACATTGACGGCTTTGCCCAGTTTTTCAATCACCCCATCGCGCACCATGATGACCCCGCTCGTAATGGCTTCGCCTTCAAGCGTCTCGAGGGTCGAGACGCGGTAGTAAGTCACGCGACCTTCGCCACGCATATCTTCTTGAGCTGGCACGGCTGCAGCTGAAGCACAAAGACTCACAGCAAAGAAACTGGCTACAAGAGCCGAAGCAATTTTTTGGTAGTTCAACATTAGAAGCGGCGCTCCTCGGCGGCGTCATAAACGCGCTCGCCGTCAATCCAAACTTGCGTCACATGGCTACGCGGGTCAATGGGGTCGCCGGTCCATGCGGCGAAATCAGCGTCTAAACCGACCTTTAAGCGGCCGACACGGTCATCGACCAAAAGTGCGTCTGCTGCAAATGCGGTGATGCCCCTTAACGCGGCAAGAGAATCGCGGGCACCTAAGCGCACCCCCATCGCTGCTTGAAAGGGTAATTCTTCTTGAGGGACGACCGGCGCGTCGGTGTTGTAACCCAGAACCAAATCTTCGGATTCAGCCCACTTGGCGGCACAACCTTCGATGCGACCACTGGAGCGGTCGAGCCAAAATTGCCGCGGCCCATTCATGACAGGCACGCCCATGTCAGCTGCCATCGCCGTATTTTTGAAACCATCAAAAGTGCCGTGGTCAACAAATGCCTTCATGCCAAAATCACGATTCAGCATGGTTAGCGTGGTTAAGACAACTTGGTAAATTTGGGTATGCACACTAATCGGAATCGTGCCATTTTTCAGCCCAAGGAAATCTTCATACTTAGGTGAAAAATCGGCATCGCCTTTTTCGTATGCCGACGCCCACTCGACACCATTCTTAAAAGTGCGGCGCGTGTTCCAATTCATAAAAGCACGCCCCACTCCCCAGGAATAACGCTCGGGGTTGCCCGCCTGCGCGACTTTGAGTGAACCCGGTGACCGCAAAACCACATCTTCGACTGTTTCACCGGCCGTCTTAACGACCATGCCAAAGCCACTCATGTTAACGCCCGACCCCGGAATAAACAGAGTCGTCGTGATGCCGCCCGCGAGCGCATCTTTGACATATGGGTTTTCTGGTTGCAAAACACTGTGGGTGTGCAACTCAGGATTACTTAAAAACACACTGTCATTTAAATCACCCATCGCGCCGGCAATATGACTATGCGGCTCGACAATGCCCGGCACCAACCACTGGTCGCCCAAATCAATCACACGAGTGCCCGGGGCAATATCCGCATCGGCTTCACGACCAACCCAAACTATCTTGCCGTCTTGGACGGCAACCATGCCGCGATTAATCAAATCATCATGCGTATGAATGCCGCCGACGGCCGTAAAAACCTTAGCCGCCTTGTAAACGACCACATCACCAGAGGCATCTTGCGTGAAGCCCATGCTGGCAAACGGCAGCGCCAACGCAGCCGCGAAAATCAGAGAAGGAATCATTGTTTTACCTCACGGCCATTTACAAAGACATGCAAAATGCGCGTGCCTAATTCAAGCGGTGGCCCACTGTGGACCACCAAATCACCATCACGACCAGGTTGCAGCGAACCGATACGGTCCGCCACGCCAAACATTTCTGCCGCACCTGAAGTCAAACTTTCAAGCGCCTCGCGCGTGCCCAAACCATAACGGGCGGCCATGGAAAGTGCGCTTGGCAAGAAGCGACCCCCAAACTCACGGAAGGAGGCAAAGGCTACCTTCACGCCCTTTTGCTGCAGTTTAGCGGTTGGGACATAATCTTGGTTGCGGTGCCGCGAGACAAACGGCGGCGCCAAAACAGCACCCTCTATAGACACGCCCGCGTCATCGCCAAGCTCAGCCATGCCGGACAGTTGCGAAAGCACAGCACCGCTAAGCTGAGAATGAACGGGGATTTCATACTCGGCAAACAGCGACAAGGCTGCACGGATTTCGTCCGCGCGATCGGCCTGTACGACGGCAACAGCGCGACCTTCGAACAATGCGCGCATGCCCTCTAAGCTCCAATTTTTATCCGGCTCAGCTGGGCCATCGTCAGCTTTTACTTTTTTCTTTTTCTCTTTTTTCGCCCCGGCCTCTTCGATTTCGATGCGATTCATTTCGAAATCAATCGCGCCTAAACCCGCAAGCTCAGCATGGACGGTCGCGTGCTCGGGAGCATCAAGCGTTACGGTAATCATCACATTGCCCATCTCAGTGGGGATTTCAAAAGTAACCGTGTCGCCTTCCCAAACGCCACCCTCTAAGTCGAATGTTTCGCCGCTCGGGTCATCGGGAGAACTAATCGCAGCGGTGACCTCTTTCCCCTCGTGATGGACGAGCATGTGGACTGTAATGGCTTCAGGCAAACGCTCGTCTTCGATGACGGCTTCCCATAGACCGTTGATGGGGTCGACCTCGACAGCTGCCTCTTCCTCCTCTTCGTCGGTGTCATTGGCATCGCCCTCGGCTGACTCATCTTGTGCCGCCTCTTCTTCCTCTTTTGAGCCTAACCAAGCCGCGGCTAGTTTCTCGCGGAGGCTTGACTCAGCGTCAACGCGCTTAGTCGCAATTCCGTCAGCGTGCTCTTTCTCCCATTTTGCACGCTCTTCGCGCCACTTTACCCACTTGTCGGCGTACTCCTTTCCTTTCTTCAAACTACCGGTAAGGCTGTTTAGCCCCTTTGCGTGATCACTCACATCAGCCGAAAAGTAAACCACATGACGGTCCGTCATGCCCGAGTCTTGGGGTAAGACGCCGGCCGTTTTGACGAAATCAAAACGCGCGCCCGTTGATGGGAATGATTGGCTTCCCGTCAAAACTGTAGTCACGCCGGCTGAGG
This sequence comes from uncultured Planctomycetales bacterium, assembly GCA_964584805.1. Lineage (GTDB taxonomy): Bacteria > Planctomycetota > UBA1135 > UBA1135 > UBA1135 > JABHIE01. Next base: position 23,133 of record CAZPAY010000023.1, read on the forward strand.
CGACCGATGCCCAAGCCTCGTCCCAATAACCACCCGCAGCGACACGATTCATGAAAACTTCGGGCGATATATTATTCTCGCCCGTCAAATAAGCGGCTGAATCAATAAAGCCAGGAGTCAGATGGGCATTGGCGCCCGCCTCAACAATGCGCGCGCCGGGGGGATGCGGCACCGTACGACCTGCCGAAACGACCTTGCCGCCTTGCAGCAACACCTCGACACCGCCGGAAAGTGGCTCACCAATGCCCGACCACAATGTGCCTGCGCGTACAACGACAGGCTCGGCAATTGCGGCCTCGGTTACAGCCTGAGCGGAAGTGTCAACAACAGCGGCACGATCCCAAACACGCTCACCATCGACCCATGTTTCGCGAACGGATGCCGTCGCGCTTAGTGGCGCACCGTCAAGCACAACGAAATCGGCGTCCATGCCGGGCAGTAAACGCCCCACGCGCGATGCGACGCCAAGTGCCTCGGCTGCGAATTGGTTGGCACTACTTAATGCCAAGGAAGAATCTGCGCCGTATCCCTTCGATGCGGCCATGGCTTCAAGGAGCCAAGTCCAGCGGCCATGATTCGCAACAGCCATCGCAAAAGGAGAGCCCAGCGCGGCTAAAGAATCCGAGGCTGGTGGCTGCCACTGTGGATCTTCTGGCAAATTCCAGAAAAGTGGTGCGCGAAAAATCACCTTGGCGCCCGCCGCATTCAACTCACGCGCCATTTCGGACAAGCCATGCGAAGCAACCACGACGAGGGGCTTTTTCCACTCACGCGACAACTCAATCGCAGCACGAATGTCATCGGCGGAATCCGTCGCAACGCGTAAAGCTGCATCACTCGCAAGCCACTCCGCGAAAGCCGCGTCGTGCACATCAAACGACGCGCCGGTTTGTTGACTACGGTCAAAGCTCTGCCGCAAAGCCATCATGGCACCCGCGCGAGATTGGGGAGCCTGTGCGATAGCCACCAAATCAGGGTTGGCATCGGTTGGCGGCAACGGGGGACGGAAATAGTCAGGCGCATCCCATGCGCGCGAAGTCATTTCAATGCGCAGGTCACTGTGTGCATTCAAAACGCGGTCTGCCCCGGCCGTCTTAACTACGGCACCTCGCCCACCCACTAATCGTGAACGGTCGGGTGAAAGATAAACCGTCGTGATTCCGCGAGACAGCAGGCTAGTGGTGTCGCTATAGGAATTGAAATTATCAAAAGCACGACGGTGCGCACCCAAAGAATGATCGCCTTGTGAGCCAGAGCCCGTCAACCACGCGTCGGCAGCGACAAACCCCGGCAAGAGGTAAGCATCGCCAAAATCGACAACTTCGCAGAGTGGCGGCAAATCGTTTTCATTGCCGACAATGCCCGCAATTTTGCCGTCTTGCACAAGTAACCACGCCTCGTGCTGGGCATCATTCCCAGCAAAGAAAACATGATCCGCGTGATAGGCAACCATCGCTTCTTGCGCCGGCACGGCGAGAAACAAGCCAAGTAATAAGGAAGACAGAGCCATGCTTAGCGGCCCTCATTCAGGCGTTGCAAACGCTCATCGGTGTTGCGGTCGTAAGTGCGATTGCCGCGCATCCAGACTTCAAGCACGCGAGAGCTTGCATCGAGCGGGTCGCCCGAAAGCAAAACAAAAGTGCCGTCGGCGCCGGGCGTGAGCGAGCCGACTTGCCCCGCAAGACCCCACAACTCGGCAGGCACGGTTGTGATTGCAGCTAACGCCACACCGCGAGGCACCCCCTCGCGCAGGCAAGTCGCCGCTTGATAACCCAACTTATTAGGGCCGAGCAAAGCGCCGTAAGAACTCAGCGCAAATTTCACGCCAGCGTCATGAAACACCTTTGGCGCGAATGTTTCCATCTCTTCATAAGTCACGGGGTCGCGCTCGATGTGCCAAAGGCCACCGCGCAAGACCACGCCGAGACCGGCACCAACTAGCTCATCGGCGGCCTTCCAGGCGCGGGCGGTCACGACAAAAACCGTCTGCTCAAGCAAACCCATATCGCTCACCCACTTCTTACCATGGACGACATCACTTGCCGAATCACAAGCTAACCAAATGCGCTCGTCACCATTACGGATGGCAAGCAAACCGCGATCTTGATCGCCGAGGTCTTCCTCGGAAATCAAAGCCTTGCCTGTGAAGTCATCGCCAAAACGCACTGCGCCCGCTTGGGAATCCCAGCCGTCGGCATCGTCGGGCTTCTGGTCAGGTGCGGCGTCGTGCTTAGCCAAAATTTCGCGATTGACACCTTGGTCGGTAAGACGCTGACCGATATCGCGCAGTCGCAAATCAAGCCCATCAAAGGCCTCGCGCAATTCAGCAAGCTGAGACGAGCGGCTCCAGCGACGCTTTGGCGTAATCGCAACCTTCATCCCTAAATCGCCCGCGAGCGTCATCTGCTCGATGGTCATTGCGCCGGGCATCACCACGCGGCCGCGACCACCAATCACCGTATCGTTGCCCGGCATGACACCAATGGCCACGGTGCCGCTGCGGAGCTCGTCCTCGAAAAAGGTAGCAACCGGATTAATCGAATCGGCAACATTAAGGAATGGCGCAATCGGCACGCCCTCGTTGGCGCGGTCCATACCCGAATTTGAGTGCGCCTCGGCAAAGCCCGCAAACAGGGTCGCATCGGGGTATTCGTGCAGAATTGACTCGTAAGGCACCTCGAGGTCAGCGCCGCCAACAGCGGTAATGCGACCGTTTTCAATCAACAAGGTACCGTCGACGATTGTCGTATCGCCCGTCATGATTCGGCCGGCGCGGATGGCAACCGAACCGCTTTGTGCGGGCAAAACGCTGGTCAGCAAGAACGCACAAGCAAGTGCAGAAGTAGAAAGAAAATGGCGCATGGATTTAGTTGCGGTTGTCGACGACGATGCGGCCGTCAAGGACGACCAGGAGGATGCGGGAGGTTTCCGAAAGTGGGTCGCCTGACCACAAAACGAGGTCGGCGTCTAGGCCGGGGCGAATGGCGCCCAAGCGATTGGCTTGACCGCACATTTCGGCGGCGCGGCCCGTAATCATGGTGAGTGCCTCGGCGCGGTCGAGACCGGCGCGAGCGGCAGTGCGTGCTTGATGAATCAAACTGCTTTCCGTGCGCGGCGTGTCATGTGCTTCGACCGACGCCTGCACGACATTCACGCCCGCCTGCGAAAGCAAACGCGCTTGTGCGGGGTTTGACTTGAGGCGTGAGTTACGACGACCGCGGTAAAAGCCATCGGCTAAGCCTTCAGGAGGTGCAGTCAGCAAAAGTAAATCAAGCGCCTGACCTCGCGGACGCCAGATACCGAGCGCGCTGTCAAAACCCGCCTCATGCTCGTGCGGGAGGCCGTCTTCGTTGAGATGCTCACAGCAAATCGGCTCGGCATGCATGGCCCCGCGCATCGATTCAATCGCAGCCGGGCCACGCAAAAGCGCGCGTGACGAGTTGTCAAAAGCCGGGCCAAGCACAACCGAAATCTGATGCTCACCTAAGTAGTCGGCAATCAGCCACGCCTCGGTTGCCTCTTCAAGGATGAGCCGCGGGAACTCGAACTCATCTTGAAAGCGCATCGCAGTCTGCAAGTCATTGGACACGCGAGCTTGCACGCGCACGGGGATGCGCCCCTCAAGTGCAGCGACCAATGGCTCAAGTTGAGCGTTAAATTCCGCCTTGCCTGTGGCGCGCGCTTTTTGATATGCCTTAGCCTCGTAAAAACTGCGACGGACTTCCCAGGTAGAGCCCATGCGAGTGGTTGGGCGGCGAGATGAAAAAGAGCTCGTCCAGGGGCCGCGCGGGCTTCCGTTGTATTGAGCGGGATCAATACCCAAACTGATTTTGACTGCGGCGGCGGAATCAATCACACGAGCCGACGGTGTGCCTTTGCCGAACAAACTTGCTGCAGGAGCGCCAGCCGTTTTGACAAATGCACCGAGCCCGCCGATGACATTCCAGCTGTCGGGGCTGACATAAGCCGAGGTCACACCTTGAGCAAGCGCGCGCGGAAATGCGGCACTATCTAAATCAAGCAAATCGGCGACGCGATGATGCGCGACCTCACTCGACTGCTCGACCGTGGCGTGCGTCACCCCCATCAAAGAAAAAGCATCAACCAAACCGGGTGTGAGGTGCGCGCCAGGGACGGTCACCGTCTCTGCACCGGCAGTCACGGAGACAATCTTGCCGTCGGCAATCGTCACGATTGCATTGGCCATGACTTGACCATCACCCAAATGCAGTTGTTCAGCCTGCAAGACCAAGTCGCCAGCGGTTTGCGGAGCGAGTGCAAGTAAAACCGACGATGCCAAAGTCGCCAATCCTGAGAAAGCCATCATTTTGAAACCTCCATATTTTTCGGCGTGCCGTGGTAAACCGTTTTGCCACCAATCATCACCGCGCGCACGCGGGCAGTTGCGTCAAGTGGGTGCGCCGACCACAAAACGAGGTCAGCTCGCTTGCCGGCTTCGATCGATCCCGCGACATCTGCCACGCCCGCCAATTCGGCGGCGGCAATCGTCAAACCGCGCATCGCCGCAAGCGGATTGCGTGCCAAGCGCGACCACATCATGGCCGCCTGACGGTTTGCGTGAGGGTTGCGTTCCGAGGATGAGCTGCCAAACGCCGGCTGAATTTTTGCTTTACCGAGTGCCTTTAGCGTCTCGGGTGTGCGTGCCGACCACTGAGACGCAGGCAGCGCGATGACGCCGATCAATTGCCCCGCGAGCAAAGAGCCGTAATCAGCCAAATCGCCCTTTGCGATGAAATAGCTCGCGCTACCCGCACTGGACGCTTCGACCAAACGACCGAGCCAATCTCCGTGCACCCGATTCGCCGCGCGCACGGCTTCCGCCTGCTCGACGAAAACAACAGGTGATTGCCGCACCATGCCCGACTCAAGGCCCGCGCGATACAAATCAACCGCGCCCGTCAGAGCCGAAGGCCCCATGCGATGATCCTCAACCGCACTCTCAATCAGCGAAACCATCGGCCGCGCCTTTTTCTTGAGCATCTCAGCGCGCTCGGTGCCTGGAGTCACGACAACCGACCAGCCCGACAAAACATTTTCACCGCTGGGGACGACATGCACAGCGGTAAAACCTTCGGCCAATCGGTCTTGCCAATAATCTGCGCTCAAATCGAGCGCGTCGGCGACTTGCAACTGCGGCGTAAGCGCCCGTGAATTTTCGGACGACCGTTTATCAACACCACCTGTAGTAAACGCATCGACAAAGCCCGGCGCCAAAACGCCATCAAGGGCAAAAGTGCGGCAGCCCTCAGGCACTTTGATATCAGGGCCAACTGCGACAATGCGGCCATCGGCGATATGCACCGCCCAATCAGCATGTGCTTGGCCATCTGGGCCGATGACTGCGGTTGGCTGCAAAATCTGGCTTGTCGAAGTCGCGGCATCTTGTGCGGCGAGTTGCGGCGTCAAAATCGCCAACGAAAGGGAAAAGCTAAGGAGTAATCTCATCAAACTATCGCGGCTTGTGCGCCCGCACGGCGGCGGATGCGTCAAATGGGGAATCGCCTTCGAAGCGAATCATGGAAGCGCTTGCACCGCGGCCCAATCGGCCGAGGGCAGGGTCAAGACCCAAGATGCGAGCAGGGATTTCGGTTAGAGATGCCCAAACGCCTGTTGCGTCAGCACCAGCGGCAATCAACTCGCCGGCGCGCATCAGCATCAAGGCTTGCGTGCCGTCGGATGCGCCCGAAGCGAGCGCGACATCAACACCAGCAGATGCAAGTGCAAAATAACGCTCGGTAAAAGTGCGGTGAATCGCAGAAGCGCCAGCTTGCGGCAAACAGGCTAAGACCACCGGCACATCGGCATCGGCAATCGCGGCGGCCATCAAATCAGCATCTCGCGCGCTCACCAAAACACTATCTAATTGGTATTGCTCGGTCAGCTCAAGGACCGTCGCGATTTCATCGGCGGTCTGCACCTCAAAGCGCACCTGAATCGCGCCATCGATGGCATCGAGAATGGGCTTTTGCGCATCGCTCAACTTAGGCTGACGCGGACGCTTTGGCGCTTTAGGTTGCTTAGGCTTTTTCAGGTCTTTGCCTTTGTCATCTTGGGTCTCGCCTTTGTCGATTTTGGCCTGATACTCATCACGCTCTTTTGCCCACTTTTCAACTTTCTCAGGGTATTCCTCGACGGCCTTGTCGTATTTTTCGACCTTTTCGTCGTAGTCATCCCAAGAATCGCGCCACGATTGGGCGTCGTCAAAAAGGTCGCGCATCTCAACGGCACTCAGACTGGCGCGCGTTGAGGAGTTGCTCATGGAATCGCCAACAATCTCATAAGCGACCTTGCCCGCAGGTAGCGGCAAGTCATTTGCCGAAAACACAACCGCAGTGCCTTGACCGCGCTGCATTGGCCCGCTGCCGAAAGTCACATAAGCCGCAGCCACGCCTGCTTGTCGCGCAGCGGCGATACGACCCGATAGTGCCGTGTCTTCGCCCGCAAAATCTTCTGGCAAACTATCACGCACATCGAGCCAAGCCGAGTGATTGCGCGTCGACATCTCAGCGGCGGGCAACAGCCGCGACCAAGCATCGACCAGCCCAGGCGCAAGCGTGCCTTTGACGGCAATCGGCTTGCTGGGCTTTGAGCCCCCCATGCCGAAAAGGCCGCCGCTCTTTTTCTCGGCCGGCGCCGAAGCGCGCACCCAAGCGACCACACCGTTTTCGATGCGCACAAAAGCAGGAGACAACACGCGGCCAGGGCCGAGCCAAGCGGCATCGGCGGCAATGGTGTAAGCCTTTTCGTAGCCACCGTCAGGCAGATCAGATTGGGCAAGGGCGGAAGCGGGCAAACACACCGCTAGGGAAAGAAGGACGAGAAGTCGTCTCATGGCTACAGGTTACGCGGCAGAGGCATCACTATTAAAGAGTATTTACACTGTTCTTATGTCAAATTCGCTCGCCCGACCCGTTGTGCACCCCACCGCCGTCGTCTTGCCCGGCTCTGAGCTGGCCGACGGTGTCGAAGTCGGGCCTTATGCCGTGATTGAGCCTGGCGTCGAAGTCGGCGAAAACGTAAAAATCGGCCCGCATGTGCATCTACTTGGCCGCACGCTCATTGGCGCGGGCACGGTCATCGGCTCAGGGTCGGTCATCGGCGGAGAGCCCCAAGACAAAGGCTATGACGGCACTCGCACGCTGGTCCGCGTGGGTGAAAATTGCCGAATTCACGAGCATGTCACGATTCACCGCGCCACAACTGAGGGCGACGGCCCCTTCGAAACGGTTATTGGCAATCGCGTGATGATGATGGTGAATAGCCATGTCGGGCATAACAGCCGGGTCGACGAAGACGCGATTTTGGTCAATGGCTCGCTGGTGGCCGGTCATGCGCATGTTTGCGCGGGTGCAATCTTGTCGGGGAATGCCGCGTTACATCAATTCGGGACAATTGGCCGACTGACCATGGTCGGTGGCGCGACGATGGTGACGAAGGATGCCCCGCCGTTTTCGATTGTGGCCGGAAGTTATCCGGTTTTGTGGCGGTCGCCCAATGCAGTTGGATTGCGCCGAGCTGGGTTAGAGCGCGAAGAGCGAAATGCCCTGCGGAAAGCGCTTTTCTCAATTTTCCGCGACTCCGATTCGATTCGTGGTGCTGCGGAAAGCTTTATGGGCAATGAGTTTGCGACGGTTCGCGAGTTGGCCGAGTTTGTGATGAATTCCAAACGCGGGGTTTGTGCGGGTCGCGGCTAACAATGCGAATGCTCGGTTAAGTAGCTTCCTTCCATGTCACAGAAAAACGATTCGGCTTTTCTGTGACAAAGAAGATTTTTTTCGACCGTATGACGCCTTTATTACTCCACAGTTGTGGCGGCGGCTTAACTCAATTCCATAGGAGCCAACGGAAGTGGGTCCAGATCCCGTAAGGGAATAGCACTGGTAAACCCAGGCTTTGGGCAAATCAGAACGGTAGCGGAGATGGATATCGCCACCACGCGCGAGGGTGTTGGGCGCCAAGAGGAATGGGTCGGTGTAAAGATAAAGCGAGTTCGCGCCGCAACTGTCCATGGCTATAAAATCCCCCGCGACTGGGGCCATTTCAGCTTCCCATGCGCCCACACCACCCCAGATTCCATACTCTCCATTTCCAAGGAAGGCTTGCGTATGGTGAGAGCCTACATAGAAATCTTCAACGGCTTGGTCTGTCGGTAAATCTGAAACAGCTTCGTACGAATCCAATCCCCACGCGACGAGGGTCCCATCAATTCGTTTCGCCACAAAGTACTCGAGACCAGCTTTTACTTCTACAAAACCGTTTCCTGAGGGCACGTTGGAGACCTGCCCATACAAATCACTGCCCCAAGCAAGCAAGGTGCCATCACTTGCGACAGCGCAACCTGAAGAATCTGAAGCCGCAATGTCTAGGAATCCGGCTTGAGTAGGGCATTGGGCAATTTGGCCAGAATGATCCTCTCCCCACCCATAAATGGTTCCATCGTGCTTTCGAGCAAGAACCCAGGAACCGTAGCAATCAAGATCGACAAAGCCTGGCCCTGTTGGAGCATTACTGACAAGCCCTTCAGAGTCACTGCCCCATGCAGCAATGTTCCCCTGGTTGTCTAAAGCTAAGCCACAGTTATTGGCTCGCATAACTTTTTGGTAAGGATCACTGGTTCATCAGTTGGGGCCATCCAGGTAGCGTAATAATCGCCAACAGGCAAAAGGTATCCCGATTGCAGCGCGGCCGTGCCATGAAGACCTTGTACGAGTAGCCCAGTCAAATGATTTCCAGCAGGCTCCAACACCTTTATTCGGATTTGGTTCTTACCTGGCAAGAAGCCTTCTGAAAGCTGAAAGCAACCTGCATACCCCCAAGCTCCCGATGTAACAGATGCTTGAACAAACTGATCATTCAGGTAAATCTCCCAACTGCCGTCGGCTGAAGTTGCTCCCGAAATCAAGGCGGTTTCTGGCTGAAAACCAGACAAGTCAAATTCTAGGACATACCAATATTCATTAAATGTATTGGGCAAACTTGGAGCCACCCATTTTGCTGCACCTAGCGGCTCTACATAGCCTCCCCGCGTATCCACGACAGCATCTTTGCCTAGAGGTTCGATTATCCGCCAA
>CAZPAY010000024.1:0-21780 GCA_964584805.1 uncultured Planctomycetales bacterium
GATGGATTTTTTGCTAGAGTTTTTCCTTGCTATATATTTGGCTTCCTATATCCTTATCGAAATCCCGTGCCAAAGCCCGAGCCAAAGCCCGAGCCGTTTTCTTTTGAGCTTGAGGGGGAGGCTATCACGGGAACATCTCCGGTGAAGTTTCAGAAAGATGATTTTGCTTGGCTCGTCCCTGGCTCACGCCTCGCCTCTAAACAAGACGGCTATTTTCGTGTAAAGCGAGTTGACCTGCAGCACGAACAGGCCGTTTTGCGAAATGGTTCCGGCGAAGACTCGCTTGTCAACCTGGATGAACTCATTCGATACTTTTGGCATCGTGACTAGATGCCAAATCAGTGCTTGGCGAGCATAGCCTTTGACCCTGTTTTTTAGTTCAAGATGTTTCTCAATTCGAAAGGAACTTCTGTTCGGTAGCAAAAAGAAAGGAGCGCGCCGAAGCGCGCTCCTGAATGCGGAAACGGAGGGCTTAGAGGATGTCTAAAATGCCGGAGCTGGAGGCATTGTCCACAAGGGTGCTCGTTGCCGCTCGGTAATTTAAGTCACTCGCGATACGAGAGTTCCAAGGCAGGCTGTCTTTGTCAGAAACCATGCCGAGTCCAATCGCAGCGAATGCGCGAGCCAACTTTGTCATCTTGTCATCCTTCATGGCGTTAATGAGTGGATCGACTGAGCGGCGGTCGCCGATAAAGCCAATTGCCATTGCCGCAGCGGAAAGAACAGCAAGCCTTGGCTTGCGCTTACCATCAGGTGAAAGGAGGCCAAGGAGGATTTCAACAACGGTACGATCTTTCATGAGGCCAAGTGCAATGGAGGCCTGGCGTAAAAGTTGTGGCTTGCGCTTAGACTCTTGAACGATTTGAGAAATGTAATCCTTGTATTCACGCGCAGTCAGCAACCCTAGTGCAACGCTGCAGTATCCACGATATTCCAAGTCAGCAATTTTATCCATGGATTGGCGCAGAGACTCCTTTGCGCCCTCGTTAGCCATCAAGCCAAGCGCAACGGCATAGGCCGCTTTGGGGGAAGGCGCCTTTGTCTTCTTGAAAATAGCAAGAGTCGTGGAATGCACAAGTGGTGAAACTTGCCCGCCATTGTCCGCAATGCGGAATGCCATCACACCAAGTGCCAAACCCGCCCAAGGCTTGTATGCGCTCTTGCCTTTTTCAAGTTTTTTGAGAAGGAAGGCTGTGGCATCTTTTCTAATGGGGGATGTGTCGTCAGCTGATGCACCCAAGTAAGCCATTGAAATGGCGGTGAAGTTGCGTTCCTGGCGATCTTTGGCCTTAGAGCTGGCTTTGTCAAGAGCCTTGAAAACCTTGCTGGCATAGGGAGCATTTCCAGGCGTGAGAAGACCCAAAGCCTGGACGCAAGATTGACGAATTTCAGTCTTAGTTTTTGAGTTGAGAATGTCTAAGAATGAAACGACCGCGCGCTGTCGATTGGATGAATCACTTGGTGTCTGAGACAGGAGCTTAGCGATTGCCGTGGGGCAGTGAGAGCGGGATAGGAAGTCGTGGGAGTCGTCGGCAAGGTAGGCCGTCAACTTGTCTGCAAGGGGGGCTGGGTCGTCAAGTTTGAGAATGCCAAGGCTAATGACGCACGCAACACGAATGTCTTTTGCGGGGTCTTGGTCAGTTGATAGCACTTCCCAGAGAGTATTGGATAACCGAGTTTGAATAGCGGTATCTTGCTGCGTACTACCCAGAAGGCCGAGCCCGTATGCAGCAAAGGCGCGTGTGCGGAAGGGGACTCCCGTCGTTTTCCCGATCAGCTTCTTGCCTTGCGCGGAATCTGTTAAAAGCTGTTCTAGGATTTCAAGAGCTTCAACATTTTGCAAAATGCCAAGAGAAACCCCTGCGGTTTCAGAGATTTCTTGGGAGGATGAATTTAGTTTTTGGCGAAAAAGATCGGCTGACTCTTTTGGAGTTAGCCCTGCTTTGGCCAAGGCAATCATGCAAGCTCCAACGATGTCTTTATTGTCTGCTCCTTTAAGCGTTTCATTCAGGGCAGGAATGATGCTATTGAGGACTTGTGAGCGAGAGGGGGCCAATGTCGTCGGTTTGGCGGCAACAGCTCCAAGGCCTGCAAGAAGATCGCCTTCGCCAGATGTCGTTTCAGATTCGTGGACCTTTGCTTTAAGGTTGAGGTAGGCATCTTTGTTGAATTCCCACCAAAATTCCCAAGTGGATAGGTCAACTCCTGATGCTGGCGGCGGCGTGGTCGCTGACGGTGCAGTTGGCGCGGCAGGCGCCGAAGGAGTCGTGGGCGTAGATGGAGTTGACGGGGAGCCAGGGGCTGCGGGTGTAGCAGGTGCAGCCGGGGCGGCAGGTGCTGCAGGGGCTGCCGGGGCTGAAGGGGCGCCACCAGCGGGTGGAACAGTATCGCCAGGGCCACGGTAAGTGCCGCCGTGAGCCATTGCTTCAGGTGCAAGCCAGAGCGCAAGAAGGAAAGCTAAGAATGGAAGTAGTTTTTTCATGATGTGAACCCCATTGGGGTACCGGAGTAAGGCAATTATTGTACCAACCGTTTAGTTGAGGTTATTAGGACAAATTGTTCCCTTTGCGTAACACGCAAGGATGAATAGCAATTTCCTAGCGGCCGTAGCGGGCTCTTGGGAGATATAGTCTTTTGAAGACAAGTGTGGTCCAAAGAATCTTAACGAGCAAAACCGGGTCAGAAGACTCCCTTTCCTTATAGACCCTCGTGTTCCAGGTAACGCGTCCGAACCGCTTGCCGGCAGAGGCGTCAACATTTCCGATGGTGACTTCCGCGAAAATTCGATCGTGAGCTCGGCCTGGTTGCAGGTAAGTTTCGGAACTGGACTCTAGCGCGAGGATGTTTGACCCAAGTAAGCCTTCTTCGAAAGCAAAGCCAGAGGCCATTGCGGCCAACAGCGTACCATGGGCAACGGTTCCACGGAATATAGTTTTTTTGGCAAACTCGGAATCGAGGTGGATTGGGTTTTTGTCCCCGGAGACCTCGGCGTAGCGTCGGATACGCTCTTGCGTAAGGATCTTAGTCTTGCTGCGAAAGTGTTGCCCAGCCTTGAAGTCTTCAAAAGCAAGTGTGGGAGCTGCGGTGGTTTGGTTAGTTTTCTGCACTTGTTATCCACAAGGTTATCCACAATGGAATCCACAATGGAATCCACATCATACTAATAAATGGCTCGGTGAAGTTCAAGAAAGGCAGGCTTTCGCCCTTCTGCCCTTTTGCGACTTTACATAATAAATATTATCGGACGATGCGCCAGGCGAGTTATCTGCCCCTAGACAGAGGCGCATTAGGCGCTTTGGGGCTGCTCGGGAAGGATTTCCAGGGGTAGATATTTGTGCATAACGAATGAACCTGCTTTCCAGTAACCTATGAGCAGGTCACCTATTCGCGCGATCTCGAGCACTGTCTTTGGAGCGTGAAGGACCGAGGCGCCTTGACTTTTTTCCTGAGTTTCGACGAGCAAAGGTTTGATGCTGATAATTCGAACGATTTGGCTTGCCTGCCCTGTGGGCGCTTCATCGTGAGATGAATTGATGGTTACAGCTCGACGCAGGCGCTGCAAGCCATCGGTTGGAAAAACCTCAAGCCACTCATCCAGTGGGAAACCCTGCTCCCGGCAAAGCCAAGTGAGGAAAGGCTGGTGAGTGGACCAACGCGACTCAAAAATGGACTCCTGAGGAGATTGAGCGAGGCGTGTGCTGATGATTGAAATGATTTGTTGCCTGCTCGATTGTGGGGAAATCTCCCCCGCTATAGCCTTGAGTTCAGAGAGTTCGAATTCTTGGACAGCGGACTCTTGATGGTCAAAAAGGTAGGCGTCTAAGAAATAGTTAGCATCAATATTCTTGTTGCCGGGGCCTGCTTCTCCTTCATCGGACTCTTCCGGGTTGATCTCATTGCTGATCCCTACAGGGAGGCCAAGTTCTGCTTCAAGAGCAGAAAACGCTACGTCCAAATCAACGCCCGCTGCTCGTTGCTCATCATATGAGTGCAGAGCGTCACTAGCGTTAAAGTTGCTGGAGGCAACGCGCTCTGAAGTCTGTGCCTCAGCTAGAGCCATTGGGAGGCCGCCCTTGACGAGGTCAAGGTCGATGTCCGTACTGAAGGCTAGTTGATTGATTAGTTCATCCGGGCCGTGCTCTGTCGCAACTGCGTATGCCTTTGCCCAACTCCAGCCTGGTGTAGACTCGATGAGGGCAACTGTTTGTGTGGCAAGGCTTGAGTCGCCTTGCGCGGCAATCGCCGATTTATGCGCAAGAAGAATGTATTCCAATTGCAGCTGGGAGAGCCTTTCTCGTGGATTTTGCCCCCTTACCCTTTTGATGTCGGCATCCAACGCCTGGATGAGCCCCTCTTGCATCAGAGCTTGTGCGCCTGGTAGAGGTTGGTAAACGCCGGCTGCATTGAGAGCAAGCCTGCCCACCAATAGGAAGGAGGAATTCGCCCCTTTATCGGGGAAGGCTGGGTAAGCGGTTTGGAAGTTCTGCCCTGTCCAAAGATCGAGAAGCAAAGCTTTGCCGTTAAGAGCCCCATTTGGCCGAAACAGGCCCAGGCTGGCGTCAAGGAACCGCGTCCAGTCGTCTGCGGGTTGGAGGCTTTGGGGAGCCCAATAAACGGCAGGCTGAGTACCCAAGGACTCGGACTCACGCTCAAGCAGGAACCATTCTAAAAAACGATCTTCAAGTTCTTCTTGAAGGCTCCAGGGCTTCTGTTTAAGTGCTTGCTCCCATTCTTTGGCGAGTTGCGGTTCCTCTAATACCTTCGCTTTGAGCTCAGAGAGAAGGGCTGTCAGGGTCGAGTCAAAAGGGCTGTCGTGCAAAATGGGGCGTGTGCTTTTAGAATGGTGCGATGGAGCAAATCCACAATCTCGATTGGATCATCGCTGGAATTTTGGCTTACGGCCTCGTCGCAGGGATGGTGCGCGGCTTCTTGCAACAGTTTACTCGCCTTTTTGTATTGGTTGTCGCGATCTTACTCGCATCTTCGTGGAATCCGCTTGTCGGTTGGCTCGCTGACTCCTATGCGGTCGAGGGCGACTCCCTCCTTCATGTTCGGGCCGATGTAGAGCTGTTCCTTTTCCTCTTGTCTTTTTTGGTGTTGCTTCTGTTGCGTCGCACCATACTTGGTTGGCTAGGCTCCCCCGCTGGAGTTGACGCACGAGCCGCAGGTGCAATGAGTGGCTTTATTGGAGTCGTTCTCCTTTCCACTTTGTTTTTGGGGCATCAAGGGGCTCGTATGGATGCCGAGGAGCACTCACGGTTGTTCTTTGTTACCTATCTCCAAGAACCAGTTGTAAAAGCACTAGGGCTACTGCCAGTAGATTGGGTGCCTACGATTGTTCAGCCGTCTGCTCAACCGAAGCCAGAGGTTGAGCTTGCACCTGCGACCTCGGAAGATTAGCTCCGGCTGGCCGGAAGCAATCGGCCCTAAAGGAAAGAGTGTTTTCGTGCTTCTCAGGAAGAAGCAAGCTCCCGAAACAGTTCTGCCACTCTAAGCTTGGCGAGCAGAAATGGGGAAATGTAAGAGACAGGCTGCCTTCACTCCACCCGAGTTCAAAAGGGCTGTTTTCTTCTGAGAGATTGGCAAAATATATACTTATGGCAATGGCAGCTTGAGGGAGCAAGATGTCAGGCAAGCGGTCGCCCGCTTCTTCGGGAGTTCCGTAGCGCAGTGCGGCTGCCAATAGCACATCAGGCGCTTCGCCTCGCTCCAGTCGGCTGATTGCCGGGGTTTGGTAAAGCATGGCTCGGAGCCAGTCCAGGCGCCCCAGAAGAGACAAATCTTCATCAAGTCGGCTTTGTAGCTTGGCTTCTTCTCCATGGGGTACACCAACCATCGCCCAACCCAGTATTAAGCCGCGAACGCCCCGTAGGCGATGTAGCGTCGCTTTCATCGCTGCGTTGAGGGCAGTCGAAAGCAGTGATGAACCGTCGAAAGGAGTCGTCTCTTGGGGTGACATGGAATAGGTTTAGCAAGAATGTCGATACGAAACAAGATGTGCTGTGGTGCCGAAGGGGGGACTTGAACCCCCACTCCCTTGCGAGAAATGGATTTTGAATCCATCGCGTCTGCCGATTCCGCCACTTCGGCTACTACAGCGACGCAAAATATAGCAACGCGCCCCGCAATTCGGAGAAAGAAAAGACTCCTTTTTGCGGGGCGCGCTGAGAGGGTGGGCTTGTTTTAGAGAATGTCCCCAATAGCAAGCGTGCTCAAGAGCTCGGATGTGAAGTCGTAAGCTTGTGCGTAAATGGTAGCGCCACTAAGCCCAAGTGGTAGCCAGAGATCGTTCATGGCTGTGCCAAAACCGTCGGATGTAATGGTAGGCATTCGGGTGATTGGCATGTCAAGCTGGACGATGCCGTATTTAGTCATCATTGGGCCGCTCCCAACGAAGGAAGCAGCGAATGCGACTGGGCTGTTGGCAACACAGCCAGTGAGCGTGAAGTGCCCGAAATCATCCGCGACCAAATTCTCAATGGTCAGCTCTGGCGCCAAAACGGCTGGGGTGAAGTCAACTGTGCCAAGCGCGCCATTATCATGGTTGTGAGTGATGATCCCCTCGATATCGTTATTGGCTGAAAGCGCCCAGTAATTGTTTCGTGCAGTGATGTTGTCATTGCAATTCCGCATTTCGATCCCGCCCATAGAATTGGCTACGAAATCGTTGCGGTCTGTTGCAGTAGCGCCGCCAATTTCAAGGTCGATGGCCCAGCCCTGCATCCCAGGCATTTCTTCGTAAACAATGCCCCAGGCGAGATCGGTGAATTGACTGCGCAAGATATGACCACGAACATAATTGTGGTAGGCCAAGTCGACTTCTGTGTTGGCATAGATTCCAACAGAATCAGTTCTGCCTAGGCCATTGAAAGTGTTGTCTTCGAAATAGCCGCGGCCATTCGAGCCGAGGAAGGTCACACCAGTTTGACAGAAAAGGAACTCTGAATTCGAAACCGTGACATCTGCGTGGAGCATTTGTAGGTTGACGCCTTCATCACAACGCATGAAGCGATTGCCGCTCAGAGTGACATCCCCCCCATTTTCACGGCAGAGAAAACCTGTTGTCGCTAGAGTGAAAGAACTGTCAACACAATTTACGTTTGCGCCGCCATTGGCCCGAACTCCGGTTGCGCATCGTTTGGTGTGGACATTTGACAAGTCAACATTTGCATCGCTGAAGGCAAAGCCATTGGCGAAACCATTGAGCGCGCCATATATGTTTGTGGCAGACGAGTAACTTACGGAGTGATTGCTCCCACCGATGATTGCAAGACCGGTGAAGTAGTAGTTCTTGATTTCACAGCGCATCATTTCGAAGCCATCAAAAACGCCAAAGCGGTAATCTGTCGCTACACCGTTGCGGCCATCTTGGCGAAGCGGCAAGCCGGGGTTGTTGCCGTCGAAGACGAGCCCATACAGGAAGACATCGTTAGCTCGAATCAAGCAGTTCGTTGAAGTCGTGCCTAGGTTGAGGCCTGCCCCCGACCCGCCAGGAGCCGAAGTCGTAGGCATGATGATGACAGAGCCAGGCTCAGTGGCAGCTAGCGTAAGTGCCTTGTCGACAATAAGGTCTTCGACATAGAGCCCAGGTGAGATGAGAACCACATCTCCAGGGGAGGCAGCGTCGATGGCTCCTTGGATTGAACCAAAAGCGCCATTGCCACCGTGGCCGGCAGTTAGAGTGGATGCGATGAGGATAAGGGGAATAAGCATTGCAATCTGGGGTAAACCCAACCTTAATCATAATGGAAGTTCCTAAATAAAGGGAGCTCTTTTTTTGCCGGAGGAGGCCCATTCGCGCCGCCCGCGCCTAACTCGTTTTAGGAAAGGGGATTACGCATCAGGCTTGTGCCCCTAACAACCATTCTTCCGCGCTCAATGATGCCCATCGTGCGGCCCTCGTGGCCAGGGCGGCCCGTGATGTGGCAATTGAATCCGTGCCGGCCCGGTTCTTTAGGGGCGCGAATTCATCATCTCGGTTGGCCAACTGAACCATGGCGCGATCCGCCAAAGGGAATGCGTCAAAGACAAACGACTCAAATTTAACGCCTTGACTTGCATTGAGTTCGTTACCGCCGTGCAGTGCCAATATTTTTTTGTGAGCAAGATGAAGCGGCAATTGAGCTTCAGCCATTTCTTGAACAAAATCCAAGGCAAAGGCATGAATTGCAATGTTGCCCGCTCTGAAAAGTAGCCCGCCATCGGGTGCAACTTTCCCACACAGCTCGATGGGCATATCAGAATATTCGACACACATTGTGCGTTCCCCTCGCCGCACGACAAGCCCCACTTTTTCACTGGGTTCACATTTTTCAACAACCTTGGCAGACATCTGGGCTTCAGCCAAAAGGTGGTGTCCCAAAAAGGCAGGATCGCCAATGAGCGCAAGTGGGTTATCCACTTGGCAGTAGTACAAAGTATGGACGCCCGCTGACTTAAGGCTTGTCAAGGCACCGCTCGATTTGAGTGCCCGATAGAAACCGCCATGCCCGTCCGGATTCCGAAAGAGGGAGGTCGGACTTGTCAACAACAATTGGCCGCTTGGGCTTAATGCGGGGAGAGTGCCTTGGCACGCAAAATGAACGGTGGAGCTATCGAGGCCAAACCAACTGCGCTTGGCAAAGTAGTCTTTCGTCTCTTGGTCGTTCCCGGGCCCAGTTTGGATGACCCAATGCACGGGTGCTTGCGCTAGTTCGCGCAAACGGTGAATTTGCTGGGAGAACATTTGAAACAAACTTGTTCCTGTATTCTTTCCAAGCGGGAAGGCGCCTTTGGGGCCATCAAACCCCAATCGGGAGGCTTGACCGCCCGCTACGGTCGCGATGGCAATCCCGCCGTTGCGATAGGCCTTCCACGCCCGCTCTCGTGCTTCATGATGGCATGCGCCACTGCCAAGGGAGGCAGGTACCAAATCAGGGGGCTCAAGCTCTTCAAGGTTAACTTTGGGAGTGACCTGAAGTGCCCGAATTTGTTGATCCAAAGTGCCAAAATCGATGGCACTTAAATCATTGATAAGCAATGCTTGACTTGATGGGCCCAACCGCTGGGAAGGAACTAGAACGGAACTTAATCCGCGTTCTTCTAAGGCCTGGAGAAGAGAGCTATTTGGCAAGCTCGTCGTTGCCGTCGCCAATCTTGTCGAGAGCTTCTTCCATGAGCTCAACGAGAAGATTCAACTTCCGCTCGAGAAGCAATTCGCGACGCGTAATTTTTTCAACAATCGGAGGGAGCAGTGCTTCCAAAACGTAATTGTTAATCATGTTGATGATTTCGGCACGATCGGCGTCAACAAGCTTATGGAAGTGGTAGTGATAAGCGTTGTCGAGGACCTCTTCCGAGAAGTGCATGGAGTCTTCGGTAAGGTGCTTGAGCTCAGTAGGGTCGTGCTCAACTTTATAGACCTCTTTACGGAAAGTTTTGAGTGCTTCGGCGAATTTTTGTTTCACGGGGATGTTTGTGGCTAGTCGAACTTACGGAAGGCCAAGCTAACGTTGTGCCCGCCGAAGCCGAGTGAATTAGAGAGGGCAGCGCGGAAGTTGCCTTCACGGGGCCCATCAGGGATGTAATCCAAGTCGCAGCCTGCCTCAAGGTCAGGATTTTCAAGGTTGCGAGTTTGGTGGGCTACACCTCGGTGTAGGGTAAGTACGGTAACGACGGCCTCGACAGCAGCCGCGGCGCCAATAAGGTGGCCAGTCATCGACTTGGTCGAAGAAATGGCGAGGTTGCGCGCTGCATCTTCGCCTAGAGCTAGTTTGAGAGCGAGCGTTTCGATGCGGTCATTCATTTGAGTGGATGTACCGTGTGCATTGACATAGTCAATTTCATCGGAATTCAGCCCCCCATCTTGTACGGCCATGCGCATGGCAGCAGCTGGCATTTCCCCGCTCGCATCAGGCGCCGTAATGTGGCCTGCATCATCCGTTTGCCCAAAACCAACCAACTCACAGTAAATGCTTGCCCCACGGGCT
Organism: uncultured Planctomycetales bacterium; assembly: GCA_964584805.1. Classification (GTDB taxonomy): domain Bacteria; phylum Planctomycetota; class UBA1135; order UBA1135; family UBA1135; genus JABHIE01. Next base: position 9,969 of record CAZPAY010000024.1, read on the forward strand.
TTAGCGTGTTCGAGCTCTTCAAGGACGAGTGCGCCAGCGCCTTCCCCCATTACGAAACCATTTCGCTCGACATCAAAAGGTCGGGACGCTTCTTCAGGGCGATCGTTCCAAGTGGAAAGCGCCTTGAGTTGCATAAAGCCTGCCATTGTTAAGGGGTTGGTCGTAGTCTCAGACCCACCTGTCATCATTAAATCGGCTCGGCCATCACGGATTTCACGCAAAGCCATGCCAATCGCGTGTCCACTAGAAGCGCACGCTGATGAAGTGAGGTAGCAAGCAGCCTTTAGGCCATGCTCAATCGCAACATTGCCAGCTAGCGCGTTGGCCATCGTGTTGGGGATGAAGAAAGGGGTTACGCGGCGTGGACCTTTTTCCTTAAGAATTTCGTGGTAATCCAAAATCGTTTGAATTCCACCGATGCCCGTGCCCAGGATTGCGCCGGCGCGCATGGGGTCAAACTCACCCTGGCTTAAGCCAGAATCAGCCCATGCCTCTCTCGCGGCAACCACACCCACTTGGCTAAACCAGTCTTGACGCTTTAACTCTTTCTTCGAGAAGTGATCCTCGGGAACATAAGTCAAATTACGCACCTCACCCGCAATACGAGTGGACCAGTCGTGGTTATCCCATCGATCGAGAATGCGCACGCCACTCTTTGCAGCGAGCATCGCATCAAAACTAGCAGAAGCACCTAGAGCCAGAGGCGTAAGCGCCCCTAGCCCTGTGATGACGACCCGGCGGTTGGCCTCGGTCATATCAACCTTACTCAACGACTAAGCGTTGAGTTTTTTGCCGATGTAATCGATTGCATTGCCGACAGTCATGATGTGCTCTGCATCTTCGTCGGGAATGGTGATGTCGAAAGCGGACTCGAACTCCATGACGAGCTCGACTGTGTCGAGGCTGTCGGCACCGAGGTCATTAATGAAAGAAGTCTCTGGCTTGAGGGTGTCGCGCGAGGCACCGGTGTGCTCGCAGACGATTTCGTAAACCTGTTCTTGAATGTTGGTCACGTGTTGTGGGAGGAATGAACCTCAGGGGGGTAAGCCGCGTGGCGGCGAGGGTACAGCGTCATGCTGTGTGGAGCGAGAATTGTAATGTCGCGGTTAGCCGAGGGAAAGCCCCCCATCGACAACCAAAACTTGGCCTGTGAGGTAGCCTCCATCAGGGCCAAGCAAAAAGCGGACCGTGCCTGCAACATCTTGCGGTAAACCAGGCCGACGCAGGGCAATTTTGGACAGCATGGCATCTTGCGCTTTCTCGTCGAGAGCTTCAGTCATATCGGTTTGAATGAAACCGGGAGCGACCACATTGGTCGTAATTCCACGGCTGCCGAGCTCGATTGCAACGGACCGTGCGAGGCCGTGGAGGCCTGCTTTTGCAGCACAATAGTTTGCTTGGCCAGGGTTGCCGATTGTGGCGACAACAGAGCCGACAAGCACAATGCGACCAGCCTTTTGACGCATCATGGGCTTGGTTACGGCTTTAACGAGATGAAATGCACTAGTTAGGTTTGTTCCAACAACCGTTTCGAAGTCGTCAGCAGACATCCTGAGGAGGAGGTTGTCGCGGGTGATCCCGGCATTGGCGACGAGGCCGTCAATACCACCCCAGGCTTCAAGCATGGAAGCAACTGCGTCAAGTGCAGTTTGCCCGTCTGAAATGTCTCCAGCAAGAGGCAGGAAAGTGCCACCTGCTTCTTCAATCTCTGACTTGGTGTCCTCAAGATTCGCGTGGCTCGTTGCCATTCCTGCAACTTTTGCACCGCGAGAGGCAAGATCCACGGCAATGGCCTTGCCGATGCCGCGGCTAGCGCCAGTAACTAGGAATCGTTTGTCGTTAAGGAATTCACTCATGCGGAAAAGTTTTCAAGGACTTCAGGGATTACATCAGCTTGATGTAGAGACAGGACTTGGGCGTTCCGGTCAATCTTTCGCGCGAGACCAGCTAAGACGCGGCCCGGCGCTGGCTCAAGGAATGTGGCGGATTCAGGGAATTCGGACGCCATCTGAGCAAACGAGTCGGCCCAGAGAACGGGAGCACAAAGTTGAGCAGAGAGATTTGTTTTCAGGACGACGGGGTCGGTTGAGGGCTCTGCAGAGGCGTTTTGCCAAACCGGGCAGCTCGGGGTTTGCATCCTGATACTGGCAAGCGCAGCGTCGAGTTTTTCGGCAGCAGGACGCATGACCTCTGAATGAAAAGCTCCGGCAACAGAGAGTCGAATTGCGCGGCGCGCACCAGCTTCTTTTGCGCGGCCATCAAAAACATCAAGTGCGCCTGTTTGGCCACTTACCACGATTTGACCTGGGGAATTCAAGTTGGCCACTTGACAGATCAACCCCGTTTCGTCTTGGATGGATTTGCAAAGCGATTCGAGGGGCTCACGCTCCATGCCCAGGACGGAAGTCATGCTAGATTCCATGGCCTCGCTAGCGTCTTGCATGGCTTGGCCGCGTAGGCGAACCAAGCGTAGGCCATCGGCGAAAGTCAGGGAGCCAGCTGCCGTGAGCGCCGTGTATTCACCGAGTGAAAGCCCTGCAGTCATGGAGGGCTTAAGGTTGGAGCCGAGAGCTTCTTCCAATGCAGCAATTGCGGCGAGCGAGCAGGTGTAGATTGCTGGCTGCGCGACATCCGTGCGCGTCAAATCCTCGATAGGGCCCTCAAAGCAAAGCTCAGAAAGAGAAAAGCCAAGCACTTCATCGGCTTGGTCAAAAATAGAACGGGCTGCGCTAGACAATTCAGCAAAATCTTTGCCCATGCCAACCGCTTGTGCGCCCTGTCCAGGAAATAGGAGTCCAAGTTTCATGATGATTTCTGGTTTACCAGCGAACGCGTGCGCAGCCCCAAGTGAGGCCGGCACCAAAAGCAGGCATGACAATGAGCTTGCCCTTTTCGAGGAGGCCTTGCTCATTGGCCTCAGTCAGCGCAATGGGGATTGTGCCGGCGGAAGTGTTGCCTAATTTGTCGATATTAATGAATAGCTTTTCGGCTGAGATGCCAAGTTTTTCAACGCAAGTCTCAAGGATACGACGATTCATTTGATGCGGAACAACAAGACCAAGGTCCTCGGGGTCTTGCCCTTCCATAGCCCACTTCATGAGACCGAGCATTTGGGTTACGGCAAAACGATAGACTTCCCGCCCTTTCATACGAAGCAAATGCGTACCCTCAGCCAAAATCTCTGGAGTAACGGGCTCAATGCCACCACCCTTAGGCCGAATGATGAAGTGGTAGCCGCTGCCATCGGCGCCCATGGAAACATCTTCGATGAGGCCTTGTTGGCAGACCTCGTGGGGCTGCAACACAGCCGCACCCGCTCCATCTGCAAAAATGATGACCGAGTTGCGGTCGTAAATGTCACTGATGCGAGAGAGCGCCTCGCCGCCAATCACAAGGACATTTTTGTAAGTGCCTGTGGCCACGAATTGTGCACCCGTGGACAAGCCATAAACGAAACCGGTGCAGCCCGCAGCAATGTCGAAAGCAGGGCAGCCCTTGATGCCGAGCCGATCTTGAACCACACAAGCCATGGATGGCACGGTGTAGTCGCCAGAAACCGAGGCAACAACGATTAGGTCAATATCGTCGACTGAAATGCCGGCCATTTCGATGGCCTCACGACCCGCGTTAACAAAGAGGTCGGACGGCCTTTCGCCTTCGCGAATCCAGCGTCTTTCTTTAATGCCTACGCGCTGGCGAATCCACTCATCAGAAGTCTCGAAGAACTGCTCAAAGTATTCATTGGGCAGAACCCAATCTGGAAGACCCTTGCCGATGCCAGCAATGCCGACTGGGATGCCATTCATGATGTGGATTTTGCTGCGGATAGTGCGCGAAAGCTTTCTTCGATGTGCTTGTTGACACCAGCGGAAATTTCGATGCGAACTTGACGCAAAGCAGGATGCACAGTCTTTGCCTTGGAGCGACCATGTCCGATTAAGACTGTGCCGTTGACGCCTAGCAAAATCGCACCGCCCACTTCCGTGTAGTCCGCAGCTCCAAGAAGTTTACGCAGATTTCCTTTGAAGTCTTCGCCCTCGGCGGCCGAATGAGCATGGGCTTGATGCGAGAGATACTCGCTAAAGCCCTCCATCACTTTAAGTACCGTGTTGCCCGAGAAGCCGTCTGCAACGACGACATCTGCTTTGCCGAAGAAAATCTCATTGCCTTCAATATTGCCAATAAAATTTAGGGGAGCCTCATCTAAGAGAACATAGCTCTCTTTCAATAATGCGTTGCCCTTAGCCGCTTCACCCCCAATGTTGAGAAGGCCAATGCGGGGCTCCTCGATTTTTAGGACATCCCGAGCAAGAGCCTCACCCATCACGGCCTGTTGAAGCATGTGAGAAGCTTTCGGCGTTGGGTTTGCGCCAGCATCAAGAAGCACGAAACGACCTGAATCGCCTAGCATATTTACGGCAATGGCTGGGCGTCGAGCGCCAGGAATCATCCGGAGCCCCAAGGTCGAAGAGGCAACGGTTGCTCCCGTGTTGCCAAAAGCAACGATTCCTTGAGCGCCGCCTGCTTTGACAGCGCCGACGCACTTAAGGATGGAAGCCTCTGGTTTGGACTTCATGCCTTCGATCGGAGATTCACTTGAACCGATGAATGATTCGGTGTGCAGAATCTCAGGAATCGTATCAACGCCATGCAGTTGTAGACCTTGTTCAATGACAGCCTTTGGCCCAACGAGCAACAACTCGTCAGGTGAAAAGCCATCTTTGATGGCTTGCGCTACACCAAGAATGATCTCGTCGGGCGCGTGATCGCCCCCAAGCATGTCAACCGCAATCCTCATGGACGCGGCCTAGAATTCGTCTTTTTGAATGACTTCGCGGCCCTTGTAGTGACCGCAATTGTCGCAAATGGTATGGGGACGACCCGTGCTGCTGCAGCGTGGGCACTCTTGCAATGTAGCAACAGTTAATTTGCGCGCAGCACGAGGAGTGCGAGCGCGGGACTTGGAGATCTTTCTCTTTGGTACGGCCATTTTTCTGCCTTATCTATGGGCTCGGTGTGAACCCTGTGACCGCCCATTTTCCTAGAAATGAGCCGTTGGGTCAAGTCCTGGAGAGGGTTTCTGCCGAGAAAGCCTTTATTGCACCCTCAAGATCGGAACCATCGCTGCCTTGGCCCTGCGCAAAATCAGGACGCCCCCCGCCTCCGCCACGAAGTTTTTGGCCAAGTGCCTTAGCTAAATCGCCCGCTTTATGGGAAGAATCGGCCTTACAACGAAAACAGAAGGGCACTTTCTGCTTATCACCGCCCACCAACAAAATGACCTTGGGCATGCCATTAATTGTCTTAAATCCTTCGGCTAATTCCCGCAAAGAATCCGCTTCGAGGCCTTCAAGGATAAGCCACGCAAAGGAATCGCCCTGCGTCTTGAGCTTGCCTGCAACCTCAGTTGCAGTTGGGCCAGCCGCTTTTTGGATTTTCCTTGCATCTTTCAGTTGCTTACGGAAATTCTCGACTCGCTCGATAATGCGGTCTTCCGGGCACTTCATGCTTTGCGAAAGCTCGCGTAACACATCTTGCTCTGTGCGAGAAAGTTCGGTAGCCACAGCGCCTGCCACCGCTTCAATGCGGCGAACCCCTGCAGCAAGGGCGCGGTCGCTAGTGATTCGGAAAGGCCCAATCCAGCCGGTGTTAGGCACATGAGTGCCCCCACATAGCTCTTCAGAAAAATCGGCAATGGCTACAACGCGAACCTCGTTTCCGTATTTTTCGCCGAAGAGAGCAGTAACCCCTCTTTCCTTGGCCTCATCCAGAGAGGTGACGAAAGGCTCGATTGCCGAGGATTGCATCGCTTGCTCTTGAACGAGTGCCTCGACTTGGCGCAATTGCTCCAGTGACATGGCCTCAGGCTGCGTGTAGTCAAAACGCAAACCTTCTGGGGAAACTCGCGACCCAGCTTGGTTTACATGAGTGCCAAGGACGGTTTGAAGCGCAGCATGCAAAAGGTGTGTAGCCGTGTGGTGTCGCTCGGTCGCCCTACGCAATTCTGCGTTGACTTGAGCCGTGACAACAAGAGCCGGCTTGAGGTCGAGTAAGGCCTCGCCACAATGGATGAAATACGCACCTTCTTTTCGGGTCGTGGTAACCCGAAAAATAGGCTCACCGCTCTCAGAAAGAAGTAGGCCGCTGTCACCCACTTGGCCACCCCCCTCCGCATAGAAGGGCGTGCGACCGAGGACGACCTCGCCAGCGTCACCTTTCTCAAAGGCCATGACGGAGGCACCCGTTTCGTCGAGCAAGGTCAAGATTGAAGCTTGGCAGGATAGTTGCTCATAGCCCAAGAAAAGGGTCGGTTTGACATCAGCCATTTCAAGACGGCTGGATAAACTCTCGGCAAAAACATCAACAGATAAATCCGTGCCAGAACGAGCGCGTTCGCGCTGCTCTTCCATAGCCGTTTCAAACCCGGCCAAGTCGAATTCGAAGCCATTCTCGGAAACGATGACTTCAGTGATGTCAACGGGGAAGCCCCAAGAATCATGCAACTTAAAAGCCATCTCGCCGGGGAATAAATTCACGCCTCGTTGGTGCTTAAGCTCTTGCATGAACTCATCAAGGCGAGCAACGCCTCGCTCGTAAACCTCGCGGAAGCGCACCTCTTCGGCTCGAACCAAAGCGGCAATAGTGGATTCCTGCTCAACGATTTCAGGGTAGGCAGCGCCCATCGTTGCTTGAACAGAAGGAATCAGATCGGCCAAGAATGGCTTGTCAAGGCCCAACTCAATGCCGTCGCGGACTGCCCTGCGAAGGATTTTTCGGACGACATAGCCTCTACCATCACGCCCTGGTGCCGCACCATCTGCTATGCAGAAGAAAACGGCTCGAGCGTGATCAGAGACCCGACGCATCCGGACATCGTCGGAGTCAGATTCACCATAAGTGCGCCCACTTAACTGCTGAATCAGTTCGAGTAGAGGCTCGAAGATATCGGTTTCAAAATTATTTGCAGCATCTTGAGCGACGGCAACGATGCGCTCAAAGCCTAAGCCAACATCAATGTTCTTTTGGGGGAGTGGCTCAAGCACGCCCCCATCTTTGCGGTCAAATTGAGTGAAGACGAAGTTTCCCACCTCAACAAAACGATCCGGTAATTCTTCCAGGCCAGCATTGGCAGGAAGCGGCTTGCCAGGCTCTTGATCCCAGTAGATTTCGGAGCAAGGGCCACACACTCCATTGGGACCCTTGGAGGGCGCCGAAGATGGCCAGAAGTTCTCTTTTTCGCCTAAGCGGTAAATGCGTTCCGGTGCCAGGCCAATAGCACTGTGCCAAATGTCAAATGCCTCGTCATCATCTTCAAAAACAGTGACAACGAAGCGAGAAGAATCCCAGCCTAAAACCTTGGTGAAAAACTCCCATTCCCAAGCGATGACTTCTTTTTTGAAATAGTCACCAAATGAAAAGTTGCCTAGCATTTCGAAAAAAGTGTGGTGCCTCGGCGTGAGGCCAACATTTTCAAGGTCAGGGACGCGCAAACATTTTTGAACCGTTGTGGCACGACTCAAATCGCGCCCCCGCCCCATAAATTCGTCTTTAAATTGATTCATGCCCGCACCCGTAAAGAGCAGGGTCGGGTCGTTGGTGGGTACGAGGGAATCGCTGGGCAAACGCAGATGTTCCTGAGCTTCATAAAAGCTCAGGAACGCTTCGCGAATTTCAGCCCCAGTGCGGGGTCGGCTCATGATCGTTTAGTCGGCCGATCAACTAGCGGAGACGGCCTTGGTTTCTTTGGTTTTAGAAGGTGCCGAAGCTGCGGTCTTGTCTTTGGCTGTAGTTGCTGCCTCAGTCTTGACAGGATTCATCTTTTCACGAATGAAGTTTGAAATCTCATCGCGCATCTCGGTGTTTTCAATCAACAGTTTACGGACGCTCTCACGACCTTGCCCCAATCGAATGTCGCCTTTCTCAGGATGGTTGTAAGTAAACCACGCCCCGGCCTTAGAAATGAAGCCGTGCTCGAGCCCTAAATCAATGACATCACCCTCGGTCGAGATGCCGCAAGTGTAAAGCAAGTCAAACTCGCTGCGGCGGAATGGCGGAGCGACCTTGTTTTTGACAACGGTTGCCTTAGTGCGATTGCCGATAATTTCTTCGCCATTCTTGATGGCGCCAATCCGGCGAACATCAATGCGAACCGAACTGTAAAACTTAAGCGCGCGCCCACCAGGAGTGGTCTCTGGGTTGCCGAACATCACACCAATCTTTTCGCGCAACTGGTTGATGAAAATCACAACAGCATTTGTCTTGCCGATTACCGTGGTCAAGCGACGCAAGGCTTGGGACATCATGCGCGCTTGTACGCCCACGAAAGTATCACCAATCTCACCATTCATCTCGACCTTTGGCACCAACGCCGCCACGGAGTCGATAACTACGACATCAACAGCATTTGACTTAACGAATCGCTCGCAGATATCGAGGCCTTCCTCGCCGGTCGTTGGCTGGGCGAGCAAGAACTTGTCGCTTTCCATCGACATGCCAAGTCTCTTAGCGTAGGTTGGGTCGAAAGCGTGCTCGGCGTCAATCAAGACAGCGAAGCCACCCTCTTTTTGAGCCTCAGCCATAATCGACATGGCCAAAGTGGACTTGCCGCTCGATTCTGGGCCGTAAAGCTCGCAGACGCGACCACGAGGGACGCCTTTGCCGCCCAGTGCTTGGTCAAGCGCAATGGAGCCTGTGCGCACGCCTTTAATCGGGCCGACGCGGTCGCATTCCATATCCATTACGGCTTCGGCGCCGTGGGCTTTTGCAATTTCAGAGAGTGCGGCCGCGATGGCCTTTTGCTTAGCGTTGCTGGAAGTGGACGATGATTTTGTTTTTTTGGTTGCCATGTTTTTGTTACCTCAGTGCGCAGTCTAGAGAGACGAAATGCAAAATGAAAGAGTTTTTGTTAGGATTTTGTTAGGGTTCGTCAAAACCTTGAAAAACCTTGCTATGTAGACGGGAATATTGCCAAAGAGTGACACCAAAGAGCGAGAAAAATTAAAAAAACTCTAAATCTGAACAAAATCAAGGAGGCGCTCGTAACGAAAATCTAGGTCGGAGCGGCTTGCTGTCGTGAGGCCTTGTGTTGAAAAAGCCTCGACAGTAAGGGATGCGGCCGCCGTGCCGTAAGCCAGTGAGCGCCTTAAAACATCAGGACTGAAATGACTCTGTTGAGCGAGGAAGCCAAGCATTCCGCCGGCAAAAGAGTCCCCAGCACCTGTGGGATCAACGACATCCTGCGTTGGGTAAGCGGGCAGGGCAAAGCGAAATTCACGCGTAAACAAGAATGCGCCGTGTTCACCTTTCTTCACGACGATGATGCTCGGCCCCATCTCAAGTAAAGAGTCCCCGGCAAGGATGAGGTTGGTTTCTCCAGTTAACTCACGCGCCTCTGCGTCGTTTAGAATGAAGCCGTCGAGTTTGCCCATGACATCAAGCAATGCTTCGCGCTGAATGTCAATCCACAGGTTCATCGTGTCACCGAAGACGACTTTGCCTTGAAGAGTTTCAAGAGCTTGCAGTTGAACCTCTGGCCCCATATTGGCGAGAAAAACAAACGGCGAGCCCACATATGATTCGGGGATGGCGGGCGGTTCGGCCAAAACATTGAGCTCGGTGAGCAAAGTTTCTGCCTCATTCATATCGCCTTCATACTTTCCCGACCACCTAAAAGTAGGTTGGTCTTCAAAGCACTGGATGCCTGATAAATCAGCGCCTCGCTCACGCAAGGCGGACCAGGCGTCATCCGGAAAGTCAGAACCGATATTTGCCGCCAGGCGCACTTGCGTGAAATGAGATGCGGCTAATGAAAAATAAACCGAAGAGCCGCCGACTACATTTTCAGCACGACCATGAGGGGTTTCGACAGTGTCAATGCCAACAGAACCAACGACGACAAGAGTCATGAAGCTACCTAATCTGAATCAGAAAGAGAGGGGTCGCGGCGCTCACGAGAGAAAACCCAAATGAGGCCACCGAGTAGGCCAAAGCCGACTTGTGTGCAAAGTCGAAACAAAATAGAAACGGCTACTCCCATAGTGAATAGCGAGCCGTATTGGTTGAAGAAGAAGCCGTAAAGGCCTTCGCCGATACCCCAGCCTGCAGGAGCAATGGGTATGGATGAAACCGTTTGAACGACGGGGTAAATGACCAAATCGTCCGTAAAGCCGAGGGAGGCCCCTAGCGCACAGCTCATACAGTAAAAAGTGAAAATGCCGCAGAGATGGATGGGGAAAGAAAGGCAAATCGCACGGAGTGTGGCCCATGGACGCTCTCGATAAATGGTCAAGCTGTCGTCAATTAAGCCAAGGCGCTCTTGAGCAGGCAACCGACGGAGAATGAAATCAATACGAAAAAAATCACGCGCGCGGCGAGAAAGGTAGATTGCTCCACCTAGCGCAGCTGTTCCTACGGCTAGGTAAACACCGCGAGCGACTCGTGCCAAACTGGGGATGCGCCCCCAGTCGTCTTGGAAACGCAGCCATGTCAAAACAATGGCAGCAATCATTACTAAGGCAAAGAGGCCAATGACGCGGTCAACCAAAACTGACATAGCGGCTCGAGTACGGTTTTCCTTGAGGCCGCGTGTGACAAAAACGGCGCGCAAAATATCACCGCCCGTGAGGCCCGGCATCACGTTGTTGAAAAAATATCCAATAAAGCAAAGACGCAAACAGCGACCAAAAGAGGTTGGGATACCCACTGCAACAAGCAGAATCTTCCACCGCCAAGAAACAATGAGCAAAAGAAGAATCCAGGAACACAGGCCGATACCCACCCACCCCATGCGGATTTCACGCAAGACCGTAAAGAAACCTGGTCGCAATTCGTAACCCTGGTTGGGCGCAATCAGCGCGCCGCCATCTGTTGGTTGAAATTGCCAAGCGTCACTCTGCCAGTCACCTAGTAGCTCACCTTCAAGCACTTGAATTGGCTCGGCAACGGTCTCGATGGAATCGTGTAGTTGAATTTGGGCTAACACATACCAAATCATCAAACCCGCAAAAACGAGTTTCAGTACAAGATTAAGGTAGCGATGCATCAACGCGGATTTGTAGCGAATGGACGGATGAGCTCAATTCGCTCAGCCGCATTTTGGGCAACGTCAGCATCAGCATCGCGGCTGGCCTGCTCGAAGTGGAGCATGACGACTTGCACTGCAACATCAAAAACTTGTGTGCGACTTGCGGCATCAAGTTTGTATAGGTGTGCGCGCCGGCCTAATCCAATCAAAGAGCGGGCGGCAACAACTGGATCTGGAAACGGTGCGTCTCGTAAGCGACGCACACCTTCAAGGAAAGTGACTCGATCGTGCGAGGCCGTCAAAGCCGCCAGAGCAGATTCAAGAGATGCATCGGACTTTGTCGGAAGCAATCGCGCGTTTTCGTGGGTCACCCACTGCCCAAGAAAATGGCTCAAAATAGCCAACGAATGGATTCTTGCGCTTGGCGCCGAATCAAAGTGAAGTTCAAGCAATAACCAGGCCGTGGTCTCAAGCGCCATGCCCGGGTCAGCCGGGTCAGTGTTGGCGAGTTGCGTCAGGATGGCCGATTCAACGGCCAAGTGATCGTGAACCTCAAACGACTGCGCCGCATCAAGTGGATCACCGCCGTGAAGGTAGCCATCGGGGGAGGTCAGCATCAAGGCCGGCGTGCGCGGTGACCAGTCTGATGCGTAGTGGATGGCCGACAAATCATGCAGAGCCGTTTGCACAGGAATACCGCAACTCACTATGAAAAGTGAGCACAAAATCACCGCAAAATGGCGAACCGCTGTGAGGGGGGTTGGCAAGCCCCTATTGTAGTGGTGGAGG
>CAZPAY010000025.1:0-18992 GCA_964584805.1 uncultured Planctomycetales bacterium
GGCAGCGGATTAATGCCAGAGAGCGAAAGCAAAGTCGGCGCGACATCTTCGAGCCGGGGCGGGGCGGTGAGTTGCTTTGGATTGATGCCGGGGCCGGTCAGCGCGAAAGGCACATGGACGAGCTCAGCGTGGACGGAATTATTATGGAACATTAACCCATGTTCGCCAAAATGCTCGCCGTGGTCGGATGTAAACAATACAACCGTGGGTCGGCCGGAAGCCTCGACGCGCTCAAGGATTTCGCCAATACATGCATCCGTAAACATTACCTCTTCGTGGTAAACCGTATGCAAATAATTCACGGCTTGCCGCACGGGCGCGCTTTGACGACTCAACTCACCCTCAACAAAATCATCACGGATGGCATGGCCAAGAGCAAAACTACCCGCGTCGTAACCGCGGTATTTTTCTGGCAAAGCGCTTGGCTGAATTAACGCACCCGCCATTTGACCGCCCGGGGTGTAAGGCTGATGTGGATCCATGAAATGCAGGAAATAGAAAAACGGGCGCGCATCAAGATAAAGGTCTTCGAGATACAGCAAGGACAAATCGCGCGTGGCGGAAGCGTCGTCGACTCCCCCATCTGCCGCACGATTCTTTACCCGCAAAAAGGCGAGTGCGAGGGCCGCTTTTTTGTGAAAAGCATCGCGCGCAAAACGCCCCAGCCATGACCGTGTTTTTGCGGCAACAATGAATTGACGCGACTCTTCAAATAGGTAAGAAAACTTTCGGCCAATGTTTTCGAAAACCTCAAACCCACGACCTAGGCCCGTTTGGGGGCGCATGACACCATTTGAGACTGTCGCAACCGTGCGATAACCAGCATGGTGAAAAACATCGGCAAGGGTTGGAATCTCAGGAGAGAGTGCGCCTTCGTTGTCATAAACCGCATGACCCAAAACATCGACACCGGTCAACATGGAAAGGTGGCTTGGAAGTGTGCACGGAGCTGGAGCAACAGCCATCGGCGACCAAACGCCTATGTCGCGCATTGCCGCAATCGTTGGAAGCGGCACATCGTTTTGCAGTACGGCATCTGCGCGCAAAGTGTCGACGGAAATGAGCAAGATATCCGGCTTGTTTTGCGGAGCGGTTGGCGCATCGCTTCCCCAAGTCGCGAGTGTTGGCCGCGCATCAAAATCGTAAAACTCATGCTGAAGTGAGGTGTATCCGTAAATACCACTCGAAAGAATGCCGGCTGCAATCAACGGCCCGACGCCAAAGAAACGAGTAAACAGGCGGCTTGGGCTTGGGCGCTTGATTGAAAACGCCGCGATGAAAGCAAAGAGCAAGCCCAACACGGGAATCCAATCGGGGAAAGAGCCAGGCGCAACAGAATAGAGCCAAGCCCCAACAAGCCCGGCAAAGCCAAGGGCGGCAGAAACCCAAAACGCGAGGGCTTCCGAATCGCGACGCAAGCGTGGGGCGAAAATAATTGCCGCTAAGCCGACAACAACCCCAAGCAGTAAATTGGGGACCACGACAACCATAAATTTGATGTCAAGCAGTGACAGCCCAGTTGCACCAGGAAAGAAAAACGCATGCAATAAACCAAAAAAGCCTAGGCCGGCCATCCCTGCGACTATCGTGCAAGGGCGTTTTATACGGTCGATTTCTGCGAGTGCCATTGGGTCATCATACGGGCTAGTCATCGAAACCAGAATAACCCAACTCGTCGAGTTCGGCGGCCAACTCAGAAGACACATCGGACCCTAGTTCAAAGCCCTTGTATCGCGCGTCGGCCTCAGCGGTTTGCGAACGAAATTGTTGAAAGCGCGCAATCATTTGGTCGAGCCGCGGCCCGCCCGCCTCGGTGTTGGCCAAGTTCGTTGTCTCGCCAGGGTCGGAATCAAGGTCAAACAACCAGGTCTTCACACGATTGTCGGGTTGCACCTCAACAATGGCCTTCCAGCGTTGATTGAAGCGAAAACTGAAAAAATTCAGATACTCAGCGACGCGCATCCGACTGGCACCGTCTTTTTCCCCACCAATGTACGGCAGCAAACTCTCGCCTTGGACGGCCGGCGGAATCGGCAAATCGAGTTGATTCAGGACGGTCGGCAGGATGTCAACCAGCATCGTCGGAGCGTTGATGCGTTTGCCGGCATGCGCGGCATTGGGGAATCGAATCATAAGCGGCACACGCAACTGCTCCTCCCACATGTGGTTATGCCCCACCCAATCGTGCTCGCCAAGCGACTCGCCATGGTCAGATGTGATGACAACAATGCTATTTTCGAGCTCACCGCTGTCACGCAATTTATGCATAAACGCTCCGAACATATCGTCGGTCATGGCAATGCCGCCGTCGTACATATTGCGGAGATGGCTGATGTCGCCCGCGCCTAACTCGGTTTCTGCCGTGAAAAGCTGATCAAAGTCTTCCCGGCCGCACAAGGTGCGTAAATCAAGAGGGCCCTCGTAGTCAGGAGAAAACTGTTCGCGATATTTTGGCTTGGGCCAATAGGGGCAGTGAATATCGTATGTGTGCAAAAACAAGAAATAGGGATTGTTTTTGCCGTCATCCAACGAAGTGCCGAGCGTGCCCCTCTCAATCAACCAGCGCTCGGCCTGAGGCAAAATACTGCGAAAACCTCGGCGCGTGGGCGTGTCGCCTTCGTCATTTTTGCAGGTGTAGGTATCAAACCCTTGGCCAAAACCAAGGTCGCCGTCGAGAAAACCACCGCCGGCAAATCCGGCCGTGTCGTAGCCTGCGCCTTTGAGCAAGCCGGCCATCATGTAAGGCGAGCGAGCGTACTGAAAGGTCGTGTGCTGGTGGCGGTGCGGATACTGCCCCGTAAAAAGCGAACGGTGCGACGGGCCGGTGTTAGATGATTGCGCGATGCAATCGGTAAATACCACGGCCTCTTTTGCGAATTCAGCCAAATAAGGCGAGGTGTAAGAACCGCCCTCGTAGGGAGATAAGCGATCCGCGCGGCAAGTATCGAGACTCACCAAAATCACATTGGGGCGTGGGCCGCTCGACGCGGAATCGTCCGATGCAGCGCCTGTTCCGCCAGAGCAACCCAACCCTGCCACAAGCAGTGCGGAAAAACCAATCGACTTCAACAACATGGCTAAAAGGATACCCCCGCAACGCGCAAACTCGCAGGGATGATTTCAAAACGCGCGGGCGTGGGGCCGGCGATTTCGCCATCAGTTTCGACGGTCAAACCCGGTGTTGTAATTTCAAAATGATTCACTTCGGTGTAATGAATTTCAGGATGGTCGATTTTGCATCCCTGGTAAGCCTCACCCAATCTACGGACGGCTTCCAGCCGTGGTAAATCTGCAAAAATTGTAATTGCCAAACGGCCGTTTTGAATCGAAGCGTGAGGAGCAAGGGACATCCCGCCGCCCGAGTATTTTCCGTTGGCTACAAACAGTGAATTGATTCGATATTCTTGCGTTGCTTTTTCATCAGCTTTGATTTGGATGGGGATATTTCTCCAAGTCATCAAAGTGCGCAATGTTTGCCAAAGAAAGGTCGGCTTGCCGCCAAAGATTTTATTGCAACGGTTTGTGCGCTCAACGACTTTCGAGCTCATGCCGACGCCGGCCTCGTTTAAAAAATAGCGCTCAGTGCCGCCGTGAAAAGGGTCGCCCGCAAGTGATGGCTCGCCCTCGCTCATGAGTAATCGCCCGACATCGACGAGTTGAATTGGCCTGGTTTGAATTGCTCTTGCCGCTTCTTCGAAATCATCGGGCAAACCCAAACTGCGGGCGTAATCCGAGCCTGTGCCACTCGGCAAAAGTGCAAGCGTTGCATCAGGGAACAAATTACGGCCGTATGAAAAAAAACCGTTCGCGACTTCGTTTAGCGTGCCATCGCCACCGACGGTAATGATGAGATCACACCCATCGGTTAACAAACCCCGCGTTAAATTTGCAGCATCGCCCACGCAGGATGTTTGCTCAACGCGAATCTCCGGAAACACTCGCTTTAAAACACTTTCGCGCTGCGACCAAAGCCGCGCCGTCCGCCCCGCTGCGGAGCGTGGGTTAACGATAATGGCTGGCTGATGAAACAAAATAGTCAACGGGTTTGACGCGCTTATGGATTGACCGAAAAGCTGGCCTCATCAAGCGCAAGCACGCCATCGCCCAAGATGGCTTGTTGGCCCAAAATGCCCATTGCGGTCGCGGGGTAAGCGTCGGCAGGCGTGCATGGGTTTTTCTTAGCGTCAATCACCATGCCAAGAAAGCCATTAAGTGCGTAGCGGAGCATTGAATCGGCCATTTTAGACGACTCGCTCAACTTGCCTTGCGCGGCCAACTTGGTCGCATCAGCACGCAAGATAATGCCACTATCGTTTTGGACTTGCTCGCGAGTAGCGTAAACCTCCCAGCCAAGCGTGGCGGCATCGTCTTCTTTGAAAAGCCATCCTTGACCATCACTTAATCGAACCGTGCCGTGCGTGCCAAAAATGTCGATGTAATTACCGCCGAATGAATTGGCGAGTGTGGCTTCGTGATCAAAACGAATTCCATTTTTCCAATTGAATGATAAATGGACCGTATCAGGAATCGCTCGGCCATCGTTATGCAATCTTGTGGCACCACTTGCCATTACTTGCGTGGGGCGTTTTTTTGTAAGCCAACACATGATGTCGAAATCATGCGAACATACTTCACCAGGCAAACCAGCGGCGCGAGTTGAATCAAGCTTCCAGTTGCGCGCGTGCTCACGAGAAGGGTCGGGAGAACTCGCACGCCAAGATGTTTTGTCATGCCAGTGAGCACTTAATCCAATCAAATCGCGGATACCTCCCGAGCGGATAATCGCCCGCGCGCGGACGAAAAGCGGATTTGTGCGTTGTTCAAAACCGACATGCACCGGAACGCCCGAAGCCTCGACCATTTTTACGATTGCACGCGCATCTTCGAGAGTGTGTGCGAGCGGGGCCTCAAGGAATATCGGTGACCCGTATGGAAGCAAAGCCTCAATAACCTCACGGTGCGTGTGCGTCGGCGTTGCGACGAACCAAGCGTTTGGCGCTTTACTTGGATCCGCTTTCGCCGCGGCCAGTAACTCCAAATGGCCAGCATAGGTGTCAGCCTGCGAAGCGCGGCGTTTGCCACCTTTGATACGACCACTGTCGACATCGGCAATCGCAATGACTTTAACGGCTGGCATCGTGGCCAGTTCATCAAGGATTTGCCGCCCGCGTTTACCGCAACCCACAACCGCGACTGGCATCCCCACGGCTGAAAAATGCGTGGGCAAAAACGAAAAGTCTGGCAGCAAAGAAATTGCAGCCATGCCACTTGCGGTAGACAAAAATTCTCGACGATTGAGGGGTGAATTCATGAACAATTTTTCCAAACAACGCGTGATTGCGCGCGAGTTAAAGGTGGCGCATCAACGACCAATGCTGTTGCCCAAGCATCGGCCAAAGTCGCCGAGTGCGCACGCACAACAGCATGATGACTTGTCGCGACAAAATCGCCCGTGCGCGGGTCAACGATATGCGGCTTATCTTGTTTTTGGGGTGAGCTTACCCCGAGTGCTGCGGGGGCCTGCATTGTGCCGCGCAACTCAACAGATGCGCCACATGTTTGTGGCAAATCGACTCGCCACGGTTGGCCGGTTGCGTAATCAACACCCCAAGCCAAAATCGAACTTCCGCCACCGTGCAAAAAGGCCGATTCGATTTCAGCATCCAACAATGCCTCTGCCGCACGATCAAGAGCAACACCTTTTCCAACGCCGCCAAGGTCGAGTTGCTTTTGCGCCGTCGCGCTAAACGCCCCGCCGCTTTCTTTTGCAACGACTTGACACACACGCAAAACACCTTGCAGCCGGGGTGAAATCGGAGCGGCCTCACGATTCAAACGCGCCACTTCAGACTGCGGGCGAAAGCGCGACAACTGCTCTTCGGTCGCATGGATTTCAGCAAGCGCTTCCTCACCCGCGGCGCGCAAATGCGCAAGTCGCTCGCCCACAAGGACAAGCTCAAATCGCGTGCGCATTGCGGTTGTCGCGAGACGAAGCGTATGCACTAGCCGAGGACTTCCATCTTGACTGGATCCCAGCCGTAAGTTTTGCCTGTCCACATGGCGCGCGTGGCGAGGTCGACCATCACCATGACGCGCATGCCCGTTTCAATTGTGCTGAATGGAGTCTTGCGGTCGCGCACGCACTCAAGCCAATTCAAACGCAGCATGTCTTGGTCGGGCACATGCTCGCAAGAGACATCGATGACTTCACGCTCATTAGTAAACGGAGTCTCTGGGCGCACGCGACAATTGTTGCCACCCAAATACATCGTGCCCTCTTGGCCGCGGATAAGCGTTTCGAGGCCCTGCTCGTTGTTTGTGGCACCCGCAACAATCATGGTGTGGTCATTATCGAACTTCATGGTCAAGTTAACTTGATCGTGATTTTCCATTTCGTGATCGATGTAGTGTCCACCAATCGCCGAAACCTGAATCGGCCACGGATTATCCATGGCAAAAATCAACGGCGTAACTTCATGCACGAGTAAGTCACCGATGATGCCAGTCGAGTAAGCCTTGTAACGACGCCATCGGTGATAGATTTTTGTATCGAAATCAACCTCTGGCATGTCACCGAGCCACGCTTTCCAATCAAGCGTCTCGCCGGGGATGACCGCTGGGTCGATGCCGTAATAATTCCACTCGCCATCTGGAGTATTGCGGCAATAACTGGTCTGGCTGGAGACCAACTTACCCAGCACGCCCTCGGCTAATAATTTTTTAGCCTCACGGTATTTGGCAAGAGCCATCTTTTGCGTGCCTACGGTGAATACGCGCTCGGGGTGTGCTTTAACCGCCTTATAAACCCGCATCGCCTGCTCAAGGTTGAGCGTCATCGGCTTTTCGGTATACACATCTTTACCTGCAGCAAGTGAATCCAAAATCACGGGGCAGTGCATGTGCTCAGGTGTAGCGATTAAAACGCAATCGATATCGTCGCGCTTGAGCAAGTCGGTGTAATCGGCGTAGCCATCGACTTGCACACCCTCTTGTTTCTCACGCGCGACCTTCAACGAAACATCAAGTCGCGTTTGGCAAACATCAGCCAGCGCGACGAGGTCAACGGGAAAACTGCCATCGTTATGGAAACCACAAAAAGCGTGGATATGCCCGCCGCCCATGCCGCCCGTACCAATGATGGCCATGCGGATGCGATCATTTGCGCCAAGGACTCGCGCGTAACTTGCAGCGGAAAGGGATGTCGCGGAAACGGCGCCAACGGCGGCTGTTTTCAGAAAATTGCGTCGGGATGTAGTCATGGATTATTTTTCGTTTGGTTTCCAGCAACCCCGCGCGACGGCGGGTTGGAAATCGGCAAGTGCCGGGTCGAGCGGGTCAACTTCGCGACCCAATTCAGCGGCACGGTAAGCCGCCATCAAAAGGCGGACGACTTCCCGACCGTCTGTGAAGGTAAGCGCAGGCTTTTCGCCACGAAGGAAGGCTTGCACCATGTGTCGGTTTTCGCCGGCGTAACCGTATGCGCTTGCCTCGTCTGCGACGATAGGCATCACGCCTTGCTCGGCGTTTTGTTTTTCAACAAGATCTTCCCCCTCGGCGCCGGAAACGCGGCGAGAGAAAAAAGCCTCGAGGCCCGTTTCAAGGGAATTGGCGCGCATCGAATATTCTGGGCCGAGCAATTCAAAACTCAATCGCAAACCTGCGCCCATATAGGACCAGGATGTCGTCGTTTCGGTTATCACGGTATGTCCTTTTGCATCACGCCAAGTGACGACGGCATGCGCGTAATCTTCCGATGGTTTTTTATCGTAATCGACCTCTGGGCCATGCTCGTCTTTGAGTTGTTGGACATACGCTGGGCGTGTCCATTTCAAAGAGGCGATACTGGCGCTGACCGAAATAGGCGTGAGTGATTCGCGGTCTGCATCAGGGTCGGTTAGCAAAAACCGCGCCGTCTCAATCGAATGGCACATCATGTCATTCATAACCCCGCCACCTTGCAGCTCGCCCATCCAGAACCACGGTGAGTGAGGGCCACAATGTTCTTCGGCGGCGCGTGCCAAATAGGGTCGGCCCGTAACAGGTGCGGCGCGACGCCAAATCACCTCTTTACCACGCACGACCGTGGGTGAGAAAACTTGATTCTCCAAATAACCCGTTGGCACGCCACACTCGTCGGCCACACGACAAAGTTCCTCGGCTTCGGCCAAATTGCGCGCAAGTGGTTTTTCACAAGCGATGCCGAGCAATGGAGTTTCGCGGCGAGCGTTGCCATCAACGATGGCTTGCATTACAGCAATGCGGGAATCATTCGGTGAATTAATCCAAATCGCATCAATCGACGGGTCGGCGGCCATCTCTTCCACCGTTTCAAACGCGCGCGCGGCTCCTACGCCAAGCTCTTTGACAAGCTCGACTGATTTTTTCGCCGACGCCAAAGTGCGACTCGCCACACCGCCGACATGGCAATCGCGAACCTCAACCAAAGACTGAATATGGAAGTTAGTGTTAAAACCGGCACCAACAAAACCGATGGAAAGAGACTTCATCTTAAGAAAGGGGTGGGGATGATTTCTTTGGGTAGAACGCGAGCAACAGCGCCAAGCAAATCAGGGCTGCCCACATGGGGTAACTGAACAGCGCTTGGAAAGACAACTCATCATTTGTCGTTGCCCATTCCGCCGCGCCGGTTGCGATTTTTGATCCGACGATAATGCCGATGCCCACAATCACAAGATTAAATAGCGATTGCGCACTCGCGCGCACATCGCCACTGGTTTCTTCGTCGACAATCATGAAGGCGACAAAAATGAAACAGCCAAAACACAAACCATGCAAAGCCACGCCGGCCAAGACGCCAGTCAAGCCAACGGAATCTGAATAAGCGAAAAGCGCCATACGCCCCGCGTAAGCAAGCAAACCCATTGCCAATAAACTCTTGCGCGAAAACTGTTTCGCAAGCACGGGCATAAAAGCCAAAACAACAATTTCAGACATTTGACCCAGCGTCATTAAACCGCCGCCGCCAACCCCAAAGATTGCATTTACAGAAGTCACAAAGCCTTCCGCCTGCGACTGTAGACCGCCAAGGAACCCAGCGGTATGCACAAAGTAAAACTGGTGAATGCAACTCACAGGAACGGCCAGCAAAAACAATGTAAGCAGAGGTTGTTTTTTTATCTCACCCATTGCCTCGGCAGTTGCGCTTTTCTTTTCGCCCTTGCTTGGCGGCGTGTGCGGCAGAGCCAAGCAAAACACCCCCATCAAGATGCCGAGGATGCCCGACAACTTAAATGCATCAGCCATGCCCGCAAACTGTGCGGCGGTTACGGCGGCATCCTCAACGCCAGCCGGTGTGTGAGAAAACATCAGCCATTGCCCAATTGCAATACCGGCGGCAATCCAGCCAACCGTGCCCCACACGCGCACTTTACCGAAATCGCGGTCGCGGTCAGGTAGATGATGAAAAGCCAACGAATTCGTCAGCGAAAGTGTCGGCGAATAAACCACCGAATAGACAAGCGAGAAAATCAAGAAGCTCGCATAAGTTTCAAGACTTGCCAATTGCCAAACAAGCACACCGCCCAGCACATGTGACAAAGCCAAAAACTTTTCGGTCGCAAACCAACGGTCGGCAATTTGCCCCGCGATAAACGGAGCCACAATCGCACCAATCGCACCAATCGCAAACATGTTGCCGACCTCGCCGGCAGACATCCCGCGATGCTGTGTTAGAAACGGCCAAAGCAGAGGCAGCCATGCACCCCAAATGGCGTATTGCAAAAACATCATTGCCGAGAGGCGAAAATTTAAGCCGCCACTCAGTGGCGCAATCACGGCGGTATCGTTTTGATTCATTACAGCTCGCGCACTCGGATGTTGCGATAGCGCACGGGTGATGCATCATCGTGGTTTTGCATCCCGATGAAACCTTCTGCCGAGCGGTCGCCATCGTATTCATTTACCAACTCACTGTTGACATAGATTTTGTAATGCTGGCCTACCACGCGAATGATGTATTCATTCCACTCACCCGCTGGCTTAGTCGGAATATGCGTCGCCGCTTTAAAAGAATAAACCGACCCCGTGTTGTGTTTTTCTGGCGCCGTATCGCAAACCTGAATTTCATAACCTTGATGCACTGCAACCCAAGGGTCATCGCCCGGGTTCGGGAAACGCACAAACACACCAGAATTATTCGCTGCGTCCTCAACCATCCACTCAAGCGTCAATTCAAAATCCTTGAACGACTTCCCGGCATACCAAACCATCCCCATTCCGCCCGTTGCTTTGAGCCCATTGTCGATGACAAATTCGCCTGGGCCGCACATTTTCCAGCCGTCAAGACTTGTGCCGTCGGAAAGCAAGATGTCTTTCGGTTGATGCGAATCGGCGGACTCGGGCAGAGGCATGTTGTTGCAAGACGCAATCAACAAAAGGAGGGGGAGGGCAATGCGAAACATTGCACATCTTTATACACGCATTCCGCGCGCCGCTAGAGTTGCCGCATGCCACTGTTCCAAAAAGCTCCACAAACCCGCGAAGAAGCGGAGGCGGTCAAGCCGCTCGACATTGCCCCCGACCAAGTCCTCGATATGGACGAGGGCGAATGGTATGAAAAAATCTACCGCGGCGATGACACCCCGCAACTCACGATTCGAGCCACCATCATGGGCTCGGTTTTGGGTTTCTTGCTGGCCTTCACCAACCTCTACATCGGCCTAAAAACTGGCTGGGGGCTGGGCGTCGCCATCACGGCGTGCATTTTGAGCTACAGCGTCTGGAACCTCTTCCTCAAGGCCGGCATCGCAAAAACACCGATGACGATTCTCGAAAACAACTGCATGCAATCGACCGCCAGCTCCGCGGGTTACTCGACCGGCGGCACCATGGTTTCGGCGATCGCGGCTCTGCTCATATTGTCGGCGACACCCGAAAACCCCGGTGGTGAGCACATCGAGACCATCGTCCTCGTCGCATGGACGGCATTCTTGGCGGCGTTCGGTACGGTTTTGGCGATTCCCATGAAGCGGAACATGATCAACAAAGAAAAGTTGAAGTTCCCTTCCGGCACAGCGGCAGCCGTTACGCTGCAAAGTCTTTACTCAGAAGGGGTTGAGGCTATCAAAAAAGCCAAGGCGCTTTCTACCGCGGCACTGATTGGCGCCATTTTCCCGCTTTTGATTGAGTTGAAAATCCTATCCACACAAGTCAAAGACGCCACAACGGGGGCGATGTCCACCGTCCGCGATGCGCTTTTGCCTGCTGAGCTGCATATTTTCGACTGGTTCAGCGCCCCCGGCACGCACATCGTCGAGGGGGAAACGGTCAAATACAAGCCGTCAGACTGGACTTTGGCCTGGGATGTCAACCCCGTCATGATCGCCGCCGGTGCGCTAGTCGGCATGCGCGTCGCAATTTACATGCTCATCGGCGGGCTTGTCTTAATTTACGGCCTCGGCGAAGTTGCGATGCTCGCCGAATGGGTCAACCTTGAGGGCGAAACGGTCAACGCCGTCACCAAACCCTGGAAGGCCTGGAAAGAAATCGGCCTCTGGACGGGCGTCCCGATCATGTTGAGCTATGGCTTGCTGCAATTCGCGATGCAATGGAAAACCATCGTGCGCGCGATTTCAGGCATCTTCAGCGGCGGCAACAACGAAAAAACACGACACGAAGAGCTTGTTCAGGCAACCGAAGTTCCGTTCCGATGGTTCGGCATTGGCTTGACGCTTTCGGCCACCGCCCTGCTCTGGACAGCCAACAGCTATTTCGACATCCCCTATCATTACGGTGCACTCGCGATTGGCATGACCTTCTTCCTCGCGCTCGTGGCTTGTCGCGCGACCGGCGAATCCGACATCACTCCCGTTGGCGCAATGGGCAAAATCATGCAGCTGACTTTTGGCACGCTGATTCCAAGTGGCACAGCCAACCTCATGTCGGCATCCATCACCGCCAACGGCGCGGGTTGCTCCGCTGACCTGCTCAACGATCTCAAATCGGGCTATCTGCTTGGCGCCAACCCTCGGCGGCAATTCGTTGCCCAGATGATGGGGATTTTGGCGGGTACTGCCGCCACCGTCACGGGTTTTTACCTGCTCGTCCCTGACGCCACCGTGCTCACGGGCATGGATTTGCCGGGTGGCGGCCACACCGCGCCCGTCTTCCCCGCGCCTGCGGCTCAAGCTTGGAAGGCCGTCGCCGAAGTGATGACCAAGGGGGGCTTTGCGGCCATGCACCCCATGCATGTCACGGCAGTCATGTGGGGCCTCGGCATTGGCGCGCTCACGCTACTCCTCGAAACCATCCTGCCTAAGAAAAAGGCGTGGTTGCCGTCCGCCACGGGATTGGGGCTCGGCCTCATTTTGCCCTTTCAATACCCACTCTCAATGTTTGTCGGCGCGGCCGCAGCTTGGTGGTGGAACAAGAAAGACGAAAAGCACGCCAGCAACTTTCTTGTTCCGGTAGCTGCTGGCCTGATTGCGGGCATCTCAATCATGGGCGTGATTGTCGCCATGGTCAACAACACCCTGTTGGGCTAAACGCGAAAGAAAGGGCCGCTCAAAGTCGGCCCAGCGGCGTTACTTGCCGAACGACCGCACCTTCGCGACGAGTGCCTTCACGACCTCGGGCTTGTCTTTGAGGTCGGGGTTTGGAGGCATCGTTGGGCTTTTGCCCATTGCCGCCCCACCTTTAAGGATGATTTCAGCGAGATACTCATCGGTCACGGACGCTTGCCAGGCCTTGTCGGCATAACTCTGCGGTTTTGGATTGAGAGCAGCAGCGCCGGCACCATCACCGAGACCGGTCGCACCGTGGCAAACAACACAGAGACTTGCGAATTTAACATCTGCCGCAAGGATGGCATCCGCCGAAAGGCCGGCTGGCTTTTCAGCAACTGGAGCCGCTGAGGAATCGGCAACAGGCTCTTCGCCACCGGCACAAGACATCAACCCGGCGCATGCGACCAAGGTCAATGAAAAAAGAGGGGTCTTAGACATGTTCATGAGGGCAAAATAGTACACCATTTGCACCTTTTCTACGGTTGAGTTTTTCCCCCTACGATTTATCACAACCCCTTGAAGGCAACAAGCATGCGCAACTCTCGCACCGCTATCCTTTGCCCTCGCCCTGACAGTTAAACCCCACCGCAACTGTCGCAACCCTGACCCTTAATCCAGAGAACAGATGAGTCTCCCTCGTCTCCTGAAGTCTTCCATCGGAGCGAAGACCCTCATGGCCATCACAGGCATCATGCTGATGCTGTTTGTGCTTGGTCACATGTTGGGCAACCTCCAAATTTTCCTCGGTGCTGAACAGCTCAATAAATATGCCAACGCCCTGCAAGGTTTAGGCAATGCACTTTGGGTCATTCGCGGCGGTTTGCTTGTGATTTTGCTCGCCCACCTTGGTGCGGCTCTGCAGGTCACGCGACTCAACCGCGCCGCGCGCCCCGTGCCTTATCAGCACGAGCTTGATTATCAGACCACAACATTTGCGTCGCGCACGATGATGTTTACAGGCGGCATCATCATCGCGTTTGTGATTTATCACATTTTGCATTTCACGGTTGTGACCGATGAGGCACTCGTTGCCATCAAGGGTCATCACGGTGATCTCAAGGTTTACGAAATGGTCGTCGCAGGTTTCAGCAACATCATCGTCAGCCTCGTCTACATCGTCGCCAACATTTTGCTTGGCGTCCACCTCACACACGGCGTGAAGTCATTGTTCCAAACTTTGAATTTACGCACCGAGAGTAACGCAAACTGCCTTGAAAATTTAAGTAAGGGTTTCGGCGTGCTCGTCATCATTGGTAACTGCTCAATTCCGGTTGCCGTCCTCATGGGTATTTTAAGCTAGAGGTTTTATCATGAAATTTGACGCAAAAATTCCAGAAGGGCCACTCAAAGAAAAGTGGACGAAAGCCAAGTTTGACCTCAAGCTTGTTAACCCGGCTAACCGTCGCAAGTACAAAATCATCGTGGTCGGCTCTGGCCTCGCGGGCGGCTCGGCTGCCTCGACACTCGCCGAGCAGGGCTTCGATGTGCACTGCTTCTTCTATCAGGACAGCCCCCGTCGCGCGCACTCGATTGCCGCGCAGGGTGGCATCAACGCCGCGAAGAATTACCCCAACGATGGTGATTCGATTTGGCGCCTGTTTTACGACACCGTAAAAGGTGGCGATTACCGTAGCCGCGAGGCCAATGTTTATCGCCTCGCAGAGGTCTCTAATGCCATCATTGACCAGTGTGTCGCACAGGGCGTTCCTTTTGCGCGCGAATATGGCGGCCAACTTGACAACCGCTCTTTCGGCGGCGCTCAAGTGAGTCGTA
Organism: uncultured Planctomycetales bacterium; assembly: GCA_964584805.1. GTDB lineage: Bacteria > Planctomycetota > UBA1135 > UBA1135 > UBA1135 > JABHIE01. Next base: position 14,298 of record CAZPAY010000025.1, read on the forward strand.
CTTTTTACGCGCGCGGTCAAACGGGTCAGCAGTTGTTGTTGGGCGCATACTCGTCTTACAACCGGCAGGTCGACAAAGGCACGCTCAAGTCTTACCCACGCACCGAGATGCTCGACATCGTTAAGGTCGACGGCCACGCGCGCGGAATTATCACGCGCAACTTGGTCACGGGCGAGATTGAAAAGCACGCCGCCGATGTCGTCCTTGTGGCGACGGGTGGTTACGGAAATGTGTTCTTCCTCTCCACTAACGCGATGGGCTGCAACGCAACTGCCGCATGGCGCGCGCACCGTAAGGGTGCTGGCTTTGCAAACCCTTGCTTTACGCAGATTCACCCGACTTGCATTCCTAAGGCGAGCGGTCACCAAAGTAAGTTGACTTTGATGTCTGAGTCTTTGCGTAACGATGGTCGCGTTTGGGTGCCGAAAAAGGCGGGTGATGATCGCAAGCCTAATGACATCCCTGAAGACGAGCGCGATTACTACCTCGAGCGTCGCTACCCAAGCTTTGGCAACTTGGTACCTCGCGATGTTGCGTCGCGTGCGGCCAAAGAGCGTTGTGATGCCGGTCACGGTGTCGGCCCCGACATGGGCGACGGTGAGCAGAAAAACGCCGTCTATCTTGATTTTGCTGAGGCCATTGAGCGCTTGGGCAAAGATGTGGTCGAGGCACGCTACGGCAACCTCTTCCAGATGTACGAGATGATTAACGACGAAAACCCATATGAGGTGCCGATGCGGATTTTCCCTGCTGTGCACTACACGATGGGCGGCTTGTGGGTTGACTACAACCTTGAATCGAATATCCCTGGGCTGTTTGTGCTCGGTGAGGCTAACTTCTCGGATCACGGCGCAAACCGACTTGGCGCGAGTGCGCTGATGCAAGGTGTGGCCGATGGTTACTTCGTGACTTCAGCGACCGTGCCAGATTATCTTGCGCGCGAAGCTTCAATGAACCCCGAAGATAAAGTCACGACCGACAACCCCGCTTTTGCAGAAGCCGAAGCCGCTCTTAAAGCACGCATCGACAAGATGCTGGCCATCAAGGGTGAGCGCACGGTAGATAGCATCCACAAAGAGCTTGGTGAAATCATGCAAGATTACTGTGGCATGGATCGCGACCGTGCGGGTTTGGAAAAGGCGTTAAAACTGATTCCTGCTCTGCGCAACGAGTTCTGGACAAATGTCAAAGTGCTTGGCGAAAACGAGTCTTACAACACCTCCCTTGAGAAAGCTGGCCGCGTGGCTGACTTCCTTGAGCTGGCTGAGTTAATGTGCCTCGACGCATTGGCCCGCGAAGAATCTTGCGGTGGCCACTGTCGCGCCGAACACGAAACGCCTGAGGGCGAGGCCAAGCGCGATGATGAGGCTTTCACTCATGTCGCTGTTTGGGAATTCCAAGGTGACAAAGATGTCGCCTGGGAGCGCCATCAAGAAGAGCTGGTATATGAAAATGTCAAGCTCACAACCCGTAGTTACAAGTAGCCCAGGAGAAAAACGATGAACATGAACATTACTCTCCACGTATGGCGGCAAAAGGGCCCAGATGCTCCGGGTCGCATGGAAATCATTCAGGCTGATGGTGTATCACCAGATATGTCTTTCCTAGAAATGCTCGACTTAGTTAACGAGCGGCTTGAGGCGACCGATATTGAATCGATTGCGTTTGACCATGATTGCCGCGAAGGCATTTGTGGCATGTGCTCGCTCGTTGTCAACGGCATCGCCCACGGCCCCGAATCGGCCACTACGGTTTGTCAGTTGCACATGCGCTCGTTTAAAGATGGTGACGCGATTTACATCGAGCCATGGCGTGCGCGGGCCTTCCCAGTGATTCGCGATTTGATTGTCGACCGCTCAGCGTTTGAGCGCATTCAACACGCCGGTGGTTATGTCTCGATTAATTGCGGAGGCTCACCTGACGCCAATGCGATTTTGGTACCTAAGCCCGAAGCAGACACCGCAATGGACGCCGCCTCGTGCATTGGTTGTGGCGCTTGTGTTGCGTCATGCCCCAATGGCTCGGCGATGCTGTTTGTTGCCGCAAAGATTGGCCAGTTTGCACACTTACCGCAAGGTCAGCCTGAGCGTTTCCGCCGCGCCCGCCGCATGGTCGAGCAAATGGAAACAGAGGGTTTCGGTGCCTGCACCAACCACTTTGAGTGTGAAGCCAGTTGCCCGAAAGAAGTCCCGATTAAGTTCATCAGCGAAATGAACCGCGACTTTATTAAGGCTGTGCTGAAAGGCGAATAATCGATGAGCCGTGTGAGTTAAACTGCTCGCATGGCTCTTGAAATCGAAGCTAAATTCGTCGCCCCCGGGCCCGAGGCTCGCCTGCAGTTACCGACTGCGCTGGCAAGCCTCGGGCTCGAGCTTTTTGACGCCGAGCATCGGCTCGTGGTGGATGTTTATCGCGACACGGCCTGTGGCGAATTTGCAAAGGGCGGATGGGCTTTGCGGTATCGGAGTGTGGCAGGTGTAAGTGGTTTTTTGAAAACGCAAAAAGCGTTAACCGCCGCTGACGCAACCGGTCTTGCCGCGAGGGAAGAGATCGAGAGTCGTGTCGATGCGATTGAAGATACGCACAATGCACAGCCGCTCATCGATTTATTCAAAGTCTTCCAAGACCGTTGGGTTTGGCAAGTGCGAGGTGCAGGTGGCTTGTTGGTCGAGGCAAGTTATGACTATGTCCTGTGGCGCAAACGCAGTGACGGTGGTGCGCTGTGTGCCGAGGCCCATGAAGTCGAGCTTGAGTTGAAATCAAGTGATGCGCATGAGCAGGCCTTGGCGAATCTCATTTCGCAGGTTGAGCGGGTGACTGGCTGGGCGGCTTCTGCTGAGTCGAAATATGCGCGGGGTATGAATCTCGCCAACCCATAAAAAAGACGGTGCGGCTTTCGAATCGGCTATCCGGCTCGACCTACTCACTACACCGCCTAAAATTCAGTTTTGCCCTCATCCGAGGGGCTGGACAAGCGCCCTGTTCACGGTCTGCTATCCGGCTAAACCTGGAGCTGAAACAAGGCGGAAGCCGTAGTTGTTGTTGCGGTTGTTCGGGTTGTTGTTGTTCCGCTGCGCCGAACGCAAGTTCGAGGCGTTGTTGTTCCAACTGCCCCCGCGTAACACACGGTTCGAGCCTTTCGGGCACTGCCCACAATGAGTTTAGCTGTGCCCAGCCTATGGGCTGCCAAAACAGCGTGCCCGGAATTGAAAAGAACCCCCACGACGCACAAAGTCTGTCATGGGCTCAAGACGAGCGACGACATCTTCTTCACTTATCTGCCCATGTTCAAAAGCCAACAACAGCTTCTGGCTTCTTGAGCGGAAGCGATCGCGAGTTCCACGCGACAATCCCAAACGATGCGGAAACAGGCGATAACCCAAAAAGGTAAGCCCTTGTTTCATTTTATTGAGCCTCGCATATTTCAAATCAAGCTGAAGCTTGCCCGCCAAAAAATCAGCGACCTTCGCAGCCACCTCAAGCAACTCTTCTTTTGAATCACCCCAAATGACAATATCGTCCATGTATCGCACCACGCTCTTTTGCCTCAACTGCTCTTTCAAGAAGTGGTCGGCGGCGGCCAAATAATGATTCGCAAAATACTGGCTCGTCAAATTGCCAATGGGCAGCCCCTTTCCTGGTTTGACTTTATAGGTCTGCAAAATTGTTTCAAACAGCCGCAAAACAACCGGGTCTTTAAACCCCCTCTCCAACGAGTGCAGCAAAGTCGATTGATCGACGCTGTCAAAATACTTGCGAACATCCAACTGCAAATACCACTTTAACCGAGACCCGTATTTCATGGCTCTCCGCAAGGCACCATCAAGACCTTTGTTTTTGCGGCACGCATAACTGTCGTATATCTGACATCGCTCAAAATGTACCCCGCATACATTCAATATCGCGTGATGGGCAACATGGCTACGAAAAGGTGCGGCATAAATCATGCGTGGCTTCGGGTCGCGCACTTCAAATGCAAAATACTCCCCCCAATCCACTTGGCCGGCCTGCAACTCCTCGCCAAGGCTCGCCAAATTACTGGCAAGCTGATCTCGAAAAGCCAACACGGCCGGTTTCGCCCGCCGCCCTCGGCAAGCCTTATAAAACGCCCAACGCATATTGTCGGGCGATACGATTGATTCAATCAGATTTCCCGCTCTCTTCGGCATGGGCGACCGCCAATAAGGCTTCCCCGTATTTTTCCAACTTAGCATCACCAAAACCGCGCATTTTTTTCAGCTCGGCAAGGGTGGATATTTTCTCTTCCACAATTTGACCTAAATGGGCATTTGTGGCCACCATGTAGGCTTTAATCCCCTCTTTTGCTGCCAGCCATTTTCGCTTATCGCGCAATGCAGAAAACAGCAAAAACTGCTCTTCGGACAGGCGCTCGCGCCAATCGATTGTTTCTTTCACTCGGCCACCTGTGTGCGCTGGCGAGCTGGATGGCTTACCACCGTCAAGATACTCCACGCAAAATGACCAGTGCGCAGCGCCTTCGAACCGCACAAGTTCTTTTTCAATTTGCAAGACCCGCTGCCCGCGAATAAACCGATTCATTTCTTCTTCCATCTCGGGTGCTCCCGAAGATGGAACACTAAAAACTCTAATTCCCATAGTTCGTTCTCAATTTAATTTTGCGGTCGATTTTGAAACCCTAACGGGCTCCAAAATATGTTTGCGTTTCGGCACGGG
>CAZPAY010000026.1:0-18911 GCA_964584805.1 uncultured Planctomycetales bacterium
AATTGAATCGACCCACCGGCCGCTACGCTTCCTATTACATCTAGGGTGTAGTCGGCAGGCGCCTGCATGGTGGCGTTTTCTAAATTAGAGAGTTTACCCGTCGAGACATCCTCCACCTCGAAAGTGAAGGTGACTCCGACATGGGTGGGGTCGTTGTCGCTGTATGAAAAGGACACTTCGCCATTTGCGTCAGCCCACTCAAAGCCAAGTGACTGATCGGGAACAATGCGGAACTCTAGGTAGGCGTATGGCTGGGCTCCGCTGACATCAAGGGTGAACGGTTCGGATATTCTTGGTTCGTAGTTCGAAAGTGAGAGGACAATCCCCGGAGGGGCTGTGACTACAGCAATGCCTCTTTCCTCATTAAATGATGGAGCGCCAATGAGCAGAGGTTGCGGTCTAGCGGACTCTCCAGAACCAAGTGGTGCCACGCAGTAACCCAGGTGAGCTTTTGTGGTCGTAGCCGAATAAGTTGTCGAGGGTGTGCTTGACCTGAAATCGAAGATTTCTACTTTGCCATCTTTGTTGTTGAAGCCGGGAGACCCAACAACCAATTCGTTATAGCCATTGTAATCTGTGTCGGGAATCATGCAGATGGAGTAACCCATCTGATCATCAACCCCTTGACCTTCGATTCGAGCATAGGGCACGAGGCTTGCACCATCCCAAGTGAGGACATAACCGCGGCCACCTGGCGCGCCAGCGGAGAATTCAACAGATGCAGGCGGAAGAAGGGAATGCGTGCTTGCTACAGACCAACCGAGTTGGCCACCGGAAATATCACCATACACAGACATGAGTGCCGTAGGGCTGAAAGGCGAGTAGACATGGATAGCGCCTGCTATAGGCAGAGCTGGAGTGACCATGTTGTTCTCAGCATTTGAAGCTCCAACCAGCAAGTTGCTGGGGTCATTTGCGAAAACGGATGGAATGGAAGACACGGCCGTGCCGAACATATCGTTTTGACTTACACGCCCGGAAAAACTCGTGATGAAGGTGAATACACCGTCTGTTACATCGTAAATCTCAACCGACCCAACCATGGATGAAAAACCTGTGCCTGGAATTCCGATTGCAATTTCGGAGGTATCGTCTCGGCCATCCCAATCGATTTCGGCGAGGGAGAACCCAAACAAATCACCCTGAGCATAGCCCGTGAGCTCATCAATGAAAACCCCGGTATCTAGGTCGTAGGACTTCACGCGGCCCGTGGCGGAGCCAAGAGTACTGCCGTAGTAAGGTTGACCAACAACCATGAAGGGTTTGTCTTCCTCGCCGGTAACGGGTCTAGGTCTGGTAATGCCAACGATCGTGCGACCGAAATCAGCGATATGAGAGTCTCCATAGATTGGATAATTAGGGAGTAGGCTGCCGTCATTGCCAGAATAGACATAAACTGCGCCACAGGCAATAAGGCCTTGATGGTCTGTGCCGGGCGCGGAAATCGCAAAGTCTATAACGCCATCGTGGTCGACATCACCAACGGGAGCCCCGGAAGAGCCGTAAAATGAATCAGGGCCAGCACCGCCACCGAACGGGTAATCAAAAGGATTCGTCCAACCTTGTTGAGCGGGAAGAGCGGGAAGAAGAACAGCAAAAAGTGCTGCTACGAAGAGCGAATTACGCATTTTGGGTATGGGAAGGTGCCAAGGAGTGAGGGAACAGTCAATCTTACTCGATAAATAGCGGTTTTGTAGGAAGTTTTCGTGACCACACAAGGCTTTCCGAGAGGATATCCTGTGCCCATGACAGCACGATTAACAGCCGCCAATTGGCTTAATTGCCTCATATTGGCCCCTTTGTTTTGGGCTTTGCTTTCCTGTGGCCAGGCCGAGGTTCCTGGGCTTGGAAATACCCAGCCTGAAGCGCAATCCGCCGCGGAAGAACAACCTGCAGAGCAAAGTGCGGAGTTGAATCTTGTGCAAGATGATCAGCCGAGTGCCGAAAAGGCGGGCTGGGTGACCGTCCGAGTCTTGAGGGAAGCAGATGGCGCTCTCTTGCCCGATGTCCCTGTGGAAATTGTTTGGCAAGTTACCGAGGAGGAAGTCGCCTACCTAAAGGGTGTTACAAAAGAGAATGGCGAGTGTCGCATTCCTGTTATGCCCGACACGATGGTTTTGCAGTGCTCTGCGATGGGCACACCACTGACGGCACCGATTTCTGAATCGATGATGAAGGAGGTCGAGGTCGACGAGGAATATGTCGTGGAATTGACCGTTGTGCCCGCCGGTATTTTGTCTGGCGTGGTCTTGGATGAAAATGGTACACCTCTTCCTAACGCAAAAATCGCGGTTTGGCATGCCATCCCGAGCAAGACTGAGGGCGAAGAAGTCTATGAGCCGGATTCTTTTGGGCGAACAGATGTGAATGGTCGGTTCATGCAGGGCGGTTTGCCGGCCGGTCCCTTTACCATTTCGGCCAGTGGCGAAGGCATGGTGGGGTACCAGCGCGCGGGTGGGGTGATTCAATCTGGCCAACTTCACGAAGGCCTTGAGCTAGTCCTGGGGCCGGCTCATGAAGTCTATGGCCGAGTTCTCGGTCCGGACGGCCTGCCTTTTCCTGGTGGGCTGGTTATCGCCGGTCAGCCGGGGCGGCGCGAAGATGTGCAGATGACAGAAGTGGAAGATGTCTTTTATTTTCCTGCGCCACAAATCGTTACGCGGGTAGATGAAAGCGGGCAATTTCATTTGTCTCGCGTCCCCGATGGCCATCTCTGGAACTTGAACATTCGCACTCGAGAGTTTCTGCCTTGGTTTGGGCGTATTCAGCCAGATCAGGATTTTGTTGAGGCCGTTTTATCGACGGGTGTGCAGATTTCGGGCCGTTTGCTCGACCCTCAAGGCGAGCCCGTGGGGGAAGCCGATTTGCGCTTGTTTGCCGACCGCACTCCTAGCACTCGTTCGAGAAGCGGCGGGCGTTTTTCGTTCCCAGCGGTTGCATCTTCAGCGGACGCATTGTTTTTGGCCTATGCGCCAGGGTTTATGCCAGTTATTCTCCAGCCCGACATGACTCAAGATGAGGTCATCCTTGCGATTGATATGTTGCCAAGTCAGGCGGTGACGGGCACACTGGTCGATTCTCAGGGTCAACCCATCGCTAACGCGCCAGTCGAAATTGCATTCCACGCGCCCCTCGATGGTGCAATGGCGTTTTTGAAACAGGTCCCGCCCCGCAAACGGCCTGAGCATGTTTTTAAATTGACACGCTCACTGACGAATGACAAAGGAGAATTCTCCTTTCCTGATTTGTACGCCAGTGAATTTAAGCTCTGGAATTCAACACGGGGCAAAGAGACCTTCGTTCTTGTGCGCCCGGGTCAAATGGGCGTTGTGCTTCAAATCGACTGAATGGCTGCGCCGGTTGGGCGCAACATTCATTAGGGAACCAACACGCTAGAGAGATTGGTGAGTTTTGTCGTTTGGCCGACGACTTGCACGGCTTGAAACCACAAGCGCCGCCCCGCAGCAGTCGCAGGAATAGCGACGGGCCAGTTGGCAGAACCGTTCACATCGGTTTGTGCAACGCCCAATCTCATGGGTGCGGTGAGTGCCACAGTAAGCCCGTATTGAGTGTGGGGCCCTGGCCCGCGATAGGAGCCAAGGAAATGAGCATGGCTGAAGGCGTCAAAATCAGTGACGCTAAGCGTGCCGGTTTGCCCGGCGATAAGCGAGGAAACCTCTAAATGCAATCCCATCCCGGCTGAAATCGCGACCATGTAGCCGTTGTCAGACATGCCGCCTGAATCGCCATGAGGCGACCCAAGGAAGAGGTCGGGGAATCCATCACCATCATGATCATCGGTGGCTCGATGGACGGCGCCGAGATATTCATCATTGCGCTGACCCTCAATGCGCCAAATCACGCTGCCCGTTGACCCGCTAACAGCTTTGACAAGACCATTGTTGGATAGTCCCTTTGTGTCAGCGTGGTCAGAAAAGCTGATGATGTCGGAAATGCCGTCGCCGTTGATGTCGCCCATGTTTAGGCTTTTTTCACCGAGTGCTTCATCTTCGACTTGGCCAACGGTTTGCCAGAGTGTGGCGCCCGTTGCGCTGTCTAGAGCCAATAGGAGGCCATCGTTTGGCGCTAGCCCATCTGCAAAAGGAGAACTGATGATTAAATCTGAGACACCGTCTGCGTTGATGTCATCGAGCTTGATCAGGTCGTCGCCCAGATGATTGCCACTCGCCGCTCCATCGCGGCGCCACGCAATCGAACCTGTGGCGGCATCGAAACCCATGACGACTCCATTGTCAACGAGACCGTTGGTGTCGGCATCGCTGGAAGAGGCGATAAAATCAAAGAGGCCGTCGCCGGTGATGTCGTCGAGCATGGTTAGTTTGGCCCCGAGGCGTTCATAGTCACCCGTGCCAATTGTGCTCCAGAGGATATTACCCGTTTGCCCGGAAATGGCCATGAGCTCACCGTTTTCAATGAAACCGCCAACCGAGGCATTTGGAGAACCTGAAATTGCATCTTGGGTGCCATCGCCGTCGAGGTCCTTAAGGAAAGAAAAATGCTGTCCGAGGTTTTCGTTTGACTGAGTGCCATCGACACGCCAAATCGCAGCGCCTGTTGCGCCAGAGAAAGCGCCAGCCCAGCCATTCCAGAAAAGACCATTGGTGAACGCATCAGGGCTCGAAACCAAAATGTCAGGGACACCGTCAGCGTCAAGGTCGGGGATGTCGACAAAACGATCGCCCAATGCCTCATAGCTGGCTGCGCCTTGTGTGCGCCAAAGTGGGTTGCCGTTTGCAGAATCAAGTGCCTCCATCATGCCATTGCGTATCAGGCCCAATGTGTGAGCTTGATGAGAAACCATGACGATGTCAGAAATGCCGTCGCCATTGAGGTCGTCGTTGCAATGCAAATCATGGCCGTAGCGTTGCCCATTGCTGTCGCCATCGACCGTCCAGAGCGTGTCGCCCCAATTGCCGGATAGCATGCGCACAAAACCATTATTGAAGAGGCCATTAGTCGAAGCATTCGGCGCACCGATACAAATCTCGGGGATGCCGTCGTTGTTTGTGTCTGGCACAATCGCGATGCTTTCGCCACAGTGTTGGTAGCTCACATTGCCGCCGTGGACCCACAGGATGCCGCCGCCTTGGCCGTTAATGACCATAATGCGCCCATTTTCAACAAGACCGTGAGAAGACCAGTTCGGTTCAATCACGATGAAATCATTAATGCCGTCGCCGCTTAAGTCGGAGACCGTTCTAACGCGCTCACCCCAGAGTTCATTGTCACGGACGCCGTCTATGCGCCAAATCATGTGGCCGTCATTGCCAGCGCGGGCTTGAATGGAGCCGTTGTCGGTCAAGGAGTTTGTATTGGCGTGAGGGGCAATGGAGAGAAGATCGCGTATGCCGTCGCCGTTTAAGTCGTCGACATAATAAATGCGTTCGCCCAGGTTTTCGAAATGGTTGTAGCCCTCGGCTTGCCACATTTCAGTCGCTTGTTGCGCAGGCAAAGTCGCTGCAAAAAGGAGTGCCGGAAGCAGAGTCATCGTAAGCGGAATTTTTTTCGTCATCGGATTGCCCTATTGAATGAGTGCGCTAGCGAGGTTGGTGAGCGAGAAACCCGTTGTTGTTTGGGAAACGCCTTGAAGCCAGACATATCGGCCGCGAAGGCTTAATGGAACGGTTGCTTGGAGTGAAGCATCGCCCGCGGTATTGGTCGTCACTTGGCCGACCACATGAAGCGGCAGTGTCAACGAAAGGGTCAGTCCGGGGTAGTTGGATAATGCAGTAGGTCCCGGCCCGTAAAGGGAGGAAACCAGGTGGATTACATTTTGGCTGCCTGCTCGCCGAACGGTAAATTCGGCAGTAGAGCCAGCGATTGCATTGTGTATTTCGAGATGCTTGTTCCAACCCGCGGAATACATACGGATGAGACCCGAGTCAGGTCGAGTGGGGTGGTCGGCAAAATGGCTACTCGAAACAAAATCAAAGTGGTCATCGTAATCCCGGTCTTCAACGAGTAAGAATTGGTTTCCGAGGTGTTCGCCATCGGTCGTGCCGTTGACCTGCCAAAGCGGTGCGCCTGTGGCACCGGAATAACACATCATGTATCCGTTGCTGACGAGCCCGTTTAAATTCGCCATGTGGAAGGTGGCAACGAGGTCGATTGTGCCGTCGTCGTCGCAGTCGGTAAGGACATTCATGCGATAGCCGACGGATTGCTCTTTTTCTGTGCCGCCTACAACCCAAAGATTGTTGCCGGTGGAGGAGTCGATGCAGAATATTTTCCCCGCGTTAAAAACACCGTTGTGCTCAGCTCGTGGGCTACCAACGACGATGTCGTCGATTCCGTCACCACTAAAGTCTTGATTGGTAAAAGTATGCTCACCGAGGTGCTCGCCGTTGGTTGAGCCTGTGAGATGCCATTTGATTGAGCCATCGGCGCCATTCACAAGCATGGCAAAGCCGCTATCGGCCATGCCGTTGGCGTCGGCATCGGCGGATGCTGTGAAGACCTCATAAACCATGTCGCCATCGAGATCGGCAAGGCCTTCTAGGTTTTCTCCGAGCAATCCATAAAGGACTTCGCCGTCAAGTTCCCAGAGGGTGGCCCCGGTGAGGCCAGAAACGCATCGGATTTGCCCTGCGTCGAGCTTGCCGTTGACTGTGGCATGAGGAATGCCAAGGCAGAAGTCGAGGGCGCCGTCGAGGTCCACATCGCCAACAACGGTAGCGGTCTGTCCGAGACGCATGAGGTCGGATGAGCCTTCAAGCTGCCAAAGGAGTTGCCCGGTTGCGCCTGAGAAAACGGCGAGAATGCCACTTTGCCAAAAACCCTGTGCAGGGGCGGTGGGGCTGGAAGAGACGACTTCGTTGATCCCGTCGCCATCTACATCTCGTGCGGGGATAATCTTGCGGCCCCAGCTGACGAAATCTGCTGTGCCGTAATAACTCCAGAGCACACTGCCATCGATACCTGAGAGAGCCTTCACGACACCGTTGCGAAAATGCCCCGAAGTGGAAGCAGTGGGGCTGCCAGCCATTAGATCAGGGATCCCGTCGCCATTTAGGTCGCCTGGAAGGGCCAAGACTTCGCCTAGGAACTCACCTGATTCAGATCCAAAAGTGGCCCAGAGTGCTTGGCCGTTTGCGCCCGATAAAACTTGGACGCGGCCATTGAGCGATAGCCCATTGCCAGAAGCGTCGGAATGACCCATTGCAATCTCAAGGACGCCGTCTGCATTGAGGTCTTCGAGGATGAGTGGCTCCGAGCCGAGGTTCTCAAAATCAGCAGAACCATCTGCACGCCAAAGAACCGTGCCGTCTTGCCCGCTCAAGGCCAGGGCGGAACCGTTTTGAATCAAACCCTGCGTCGATTCAAAAGGGAAAGTGAGCAAGATGTCTTGAATGCCGTCTTGGTCGATATCGCCCAAGAAGGGGATGTCTTCGCCCATCATTTGGTCATCACGCCAACCTTTGAACTCCCATAGGAGGCTGCCGTCTGAAAGGGAAATTGCCCGTACCGCGCCGTTGTTGGAGAGAAAGTCGGTGCTTGCAGTGGGAGACCACGCCAAAAGGTCGGCTATGTCATCTCCGTTGAGATCGTCAGTAAGTCGGATGCGTTCGCCATAAGCAGCACCCGCTTCGGAGCCGTAAGAGTTCCAAATGACGGTTGCCTGCTCTTGAGGGGCGGCAAGCAGTAAAAGAGGGGAAAGGAGTAGATTCAGCATGATGAGTTACAGTCGTGGCAGGGAGAACGAACTGGCCCACACAAATATACACTATATATAGGGGAAAGAGGCTATTTTCCGATGCTCTATCCCTCTAATCTAAGTGCATGATTCGTTCCTCCCTAGAAGCTCGACGCGATGGGCGTGAGCAAAGCGCCGAAGAGTTGCGCAATTTTGTAACTGATGTCGTCTCGGGAGAGGTTACTCGAGCCCAGGCTGCTGCTTGGCTCGCTTTTGTTTTTCACGGCGGCATGACCGATTCTGAGACCGTCGCCTTGACGCTTGCGATGAGGGATTCGGGGCAAGTGCTTTCTTGGCCTGAACTGGGCGGAGAGTTGATTGACAAGCATTCCACCGGCGGTGTTGGCGACAAAGTTTCTTTGGTGCTGGCTCCTGTGTGGGCCTCGATCGGATTAAGGGTTCCGATGCTTTCAGGTCGTGGGTTAGGCATTACAGGTGGTACTCTTGACAAGCTTGAATCAATTCCCGGTTTTCGTACTGACTTAAGTCTTTCTGAGTTAAAGGAAGTCATGGCTGATGTGGGCTGCTTTTTAAACGGACAAACCGCTGAATTAGCGCCCGCAGACCGCATTCTTTACGCTCTTCGTGATGAGACCTGCACCGTTCCAAGTGTCCCTTTAATTACTGCTTCTATCTTATCTAAAAAATTAGCCGAAGGGATTGGCAAACTTGTTATGGATGTAAAGTGTGGAAATGGGGCTTTTATGCAAAATCCTGAAGATGCGGAAGCCTTGGCTGAGTCCCTAGTGAGAGTCGGCAATGGGGCCGGCGTTGAGACTCAAGCACACATCACAGATATGTCGCAGCCACTTGGGCAAGCTGTTGGCAATGCACTTGAGGTTCAAGAGGCTATGGATTGCCTGCGAGGCGGGGGGCCGGATGATTTGCGCAGTCTTGTGCTTCAACTTACTCCTGATTCTGTAGCTGCGGCGCGGGCCTTGGATTCAGGTGCCGCTTTTTCAAAGTGGCTTGAAATCGTTCGCGCTCATGGCGGTGATCCCGAAGCGCAGTTGAAAGGTGGCGAATGTTTGCAATTTGACATCATTTCTCAGCAATCTGGGCAAATCAGGGAGTGCCACGCCGGCAAGATCGGTCAAGCGGCCTTTTTGCTAGGAGCGGGCCGCGTTCGAGCGGGCGAGCCCGTGCATCATGGAGTAGGCGTGTTTTTGCACGCAAAACGGGGGGATGAAGTTAAAACGGGTGATTTGCTGGCCACGATTTATTACGAAAGTGCCGGAGAATCACTCGAAAACGCTTCCGCAATCGTGGCATCTTCGTATAAAATCGCATAAGCGGTTTCCCTTTCTCTAACCGCCTTTCTCCCCCCTTTGTCTTCGATTCCCTCCCCCGCGCCTGAAAAGGCGGATGCGGCTGATTTGCGCCCCATCCGTGGGTGGTTCTTGTCCACTCGCGCCCGCCCTATTTCTATGCCAAATTGGCAGAGCCAGGGCATTTTGCTTGAGTCTCATGATTTGGCGACATTTAAGCGTGATGTCTTAAAGCCAGGGGCGCATTTACCCGATTTTTTCCTCCTGCCGTCAGGTGAAGATTTTGGTTTGGCCGATATCCGTCAGTCTCCTGAATTGGCTCTTATCCCAGTGCTTGCTCTGCCAGGCGTGTCGCGCAATCAAGAACGCGGAATGGGCCTGTCTGCCTGGGATGGCCTCATGACCGGGCAAGCCGAAGATGCGGTTCAGATCCGCCAAATTCTTGCCTGCAATGAGCCTTTCTTACCCATTGAAGATTGGGAGGCGCACCTCGTCCGCCAGCATTTGTTCGTCCGCTACCTCGTTTCGCGTGGTGGCGCAGATTTTGACGCCATGCGCCTTTTCGGCATAGAGCATCGGCGACAACTCATTTCAGAGTGGAAAGAGGCTGGCTGGCTTGATGTTAATGAAGAGTGGCTCTGTCCGAGTCCCGATTTGGGCCTTATTGCCGCTCGTTCGCGTTTTCAAAATGCAGCCCCAGCTCCGGTTACGGTTCCAATTAGCTACGTGCCGGAAGCCGTCCCTGTGACCGATTCAAGTGCAGGCGAACGGGCGAATAAACGCAGAGTAATCCGCGTGCGTCGTCGCAAGCGTTTGCCTGTTCTTGCTGCAGGTATTGCGCTTGGGTTGGCGCTCGGAGTGATGTTCCCACGATGGGCCCGTGGAGATTTTTCTTTTGGCTGGGCAACACAAGGGGCTGCTCTGTCTTCTGTTGGCATTGCCACCGCTTCGGCATCAGTCGCTGATTTCAGCCCCTCCTCTGCCCACCTTTTGCCATCAGGTATTGAATTCGGGGGTAGTGTTGCGCCACACGCGGAAATCATCCTTTCACCTTGGTCGGCTTCTCTGAAGCAAGCCCCTTTGTCGCCTGGCGCTTTGGTTTCTCCAGGTACGGTAATCGCGAAACTTGAACTACCCGATGAGCGAAGTCGCATTGAGGCACTTGAGCTTCGCATTGCTGAGCATTTGTTACTATTCGAGTCCGTTCAAGGTGAAGAATCAGCGCGCTTGTTTTCTGAAATAGATGTCTGTCGAGCTGATTTGAAGGAAACGCACGATACTTTGGTGTCAAAGATGCGAGAGCTAGAAGAGGCAGATGCAGCTTGGAAAGAGGGGTTGGGCAATACTTCTCCAAGCGTAGGAAATCTTTATGTGGCTGATCGCAATGCGCGAGAGCTTCGTGAACTGCGCGAAGAAATCAGGGGTTTTCAAGACAAAGAGGCCAGGCTAAAGACGACGCTCGTTCATCTCACTAAGTTGCGTGAAGCTTGCCTTAGCAACGGGTCGCGTTCATGGATTGATGCTGAGACTGCGATGCAACTTGAGCTCTCTAGCCTGAAAGCCGAGATGGCCAAACGCGTCGTTCGCGCAAAGACAAGAGGGCGCTTTGCAGGCTATAACATTGCCTTGGGCAGTGACATTCAAGTAGGCCAAGCTCTGTGCGCCATCGAAGATCCTTTAAGCCTTGAGTTTGATGCGGTGACTGCTTCTGGCGAGTGGCATGATGCCTTTGAGTCGTATGAAGTCACTTTGCGACTATCGAAAGACAAGGCCTCCTGGCCAATGTCTTTTGTGGGGTATCACGAAACACCAGACGGTACGGGGCGGGCGCGATTCACTTTTAAGAATGAGCCGATTGGCGTTGAGTCTAAGACGATGGGTATTGTGACCTTGATTCGCAACCCCTCCCAAGAATAGTCAATGGCATCCTGGGATTTGCAATGGGTGGATGCGCGGTTGTGCTTATGCCCTGTAGCAAGTGCAGAAAGCAGTTCGGCTTCGAATTCTGTGTCCGTTTGCGTGGATTTCGTCCATGGCCGTACGGCTTATCGCATTCGGCATGGTGGGGGGCGTAAAGGTGAATTGTCTCGTGCAATTGGTGTCCCGCGGGCGAATCGGCCATTGCGCGTTTTGGACTTAACAGCCGGTTTGGGGCGGGATGCGTTTTTGCTGGCTTCATGGGGATGCTTTGTTTTGGCGATTGAGCGGCATCCCCAAATCCATGCTCTTCTGGCAGACGGGTTGCAGCGCGCGTGGGCGGATGCGGGCACGGCCGCTTTGCTCAGCGATGACCCCGAGCGCTTGCGGTTGATTCAGCGTGATGGCCGTGAGTATTTACAGTCGGTTGCATCCGATGATTATGATGCGATTTACCTCGATCCCATGCACCCCTCTCGGCAAAAGTCTGCCAAGGTACGCAAAGAGATGCAGGCCTTTCAAGATGTCGTTGGCGAAGACGCGGATGATGTCGAGTTGCTGGCCGCGGCCCGCGCAACGGGTGTTGCCCGGGTCGTAGTTAAGCGGCCGGTAAACTCTGAGCCGATGGCACCGGGCGTGGCTTTTTCGCAAAAGGGCAAAACTACTCGATACGATGTTTATCTTGCGGCGAAAGACTGAATTGCGTCAGGCGAAACCGCGCGATTAAACTAGGGTTCTACTGAGCCATGACTGACTCCGCTACCCCACTAGAACTCCTCGAAGTCCCCGAGCCATCCGCCATCCGCGAATGGGCGACTGAGCAGGGTATTTTGATTTTGGCACACAGTTATCAAGACGGTTTCTTGCAAGAGGCCGCTCATTTTGTGGGGGATAGCCTTGAATTGGCACGGGTTGCAGCTGCTGAAAACCCCAAAGTGATTTGCTTTTGTGGTGTACATTTCATGGCGGAAACAGCCAAGATTCTGTGCCCCGATGCCTTGGTTTTCGTACCCGATATGGATGCGGGTTGCTCACTCGCTGATGGGTGTGACGCTGGCGATTTAGCTCGCTACCAAGAGCATTTGACGCAAAAATTGGGCAAACGACCGGTGACGGTTTCTTATGTCAATTGCACGGCCGCTGTTAAAGCGCAAGCCGACATCATCTGCACCAGTGGAAACGCGCGTGAAGTTGTCGACAGCATCCCTGAAAGCGACCCGATTTTGTTCGTGCCAGATCGTCATCTTGGAGGCTGGTTAAATGAAACTACCGGTCGAGACATGACTCTGTGGGACGGCGCCTGTGAGGTGCATGAACTCTTTTCCGTCGAGACCATGCTAGAGCAAAAAGTGGCCCACCCCGGGTGTATTACCCTGGCCCACCCTGAGTGCCCGGCGGCCGTCCGTGAGGCGAGCGATTTTGTGCTTGGCACGGCTGGAATGTTGAAAAAGGTAAAAGCGAGTGAGGGCGAGACTTTCCTCATCGCGACGGAAGCCAACATGATTTACCGCTTTGAAAAAGAGGCGCCGCAAAATACTTATGTGCCTGCACCGGGCGCTTCCTGTGCTTGCAATTTGTGTCCTTATATGCAGCTTAATACGCCAGAGAAACTCTGGAAGGCTCTCCATGAGCGAGGCCCCGAAGTGACGGTCGCCGCCGAGTTGATGGAGCCTGCGCGCCAGTCGCTTGAGCGGATGCTTGCGGTGATTTAGTTGCTGCCTTTTGGCCCCTTCAGCGTGATAGGCTTAGGTTCATGAAGGCCGAAGTTCTCTTTACGGGTGGGTTGATTCGCACATGCGACCGCCGTCAATCGACAGCCGATGCGCTCGTCGTAAAGAATGGGCGCGTCTTTGCTCATGGCACCGCCTCCGCGATGCAAGAACATTGCGATGCAAACACTAAGGTCGTTGATTTAGACGGCGGCGTTTTGCTGCCTGGATTTACGGACGGTCACGCGCACCTTTGGGGTACAGGCGCCATGATGGGGATGGCTCAATTGCGCGGTTCATCGAGTATCGATGAAGTCGTGAAACGGCTCGAATCAGCTCCTGCAAGCGCTTTTTCGGGCGATTGGCTATTAGGCTGCGGATGGGACCAGAATTGTTTTGAGGGTCGTCAGTTTCCGACTAGCAAAGAGCTTGATGAGGCTTTCCCCAACACTCCTGTCGCTCTTTTTCGAGTAGATGGCCATGCTTTTTGGTGTAACCAAGAGGCTCTGCGGCGTGCCGATTTGACGAGCGATACGCCTGACTCCCAAGGCGGAAAATTTTTCCGCAATAATCAGGGTGAGTTAACGGGCATCTTGCTTGATGACGCGATGTTTCCCATTCGGGCTACTTTGCCGCGGCCCGATAGTGCTGCGCGTGCCAGCATTGTGAAAATGGCTGTTGCTGAATTTCAGCGCCAAGGCATTACCGCGGTGCATGATTGCGGTGCCAGTGAACCGTGGTTGCAAACCTATTTTGAATTGGCCAAGGCTGGTGAATTAGGTGTCCGACTGAATGCTATGGTTGAGGCAGCTCAAAAAGAGACTTTGCAGATTTGGCTCCGGCGTGGGCCTAAACGCGATTGGGGGCGCACGGGTTTTTTGGCGGTGACTACGCTGAAGCTTTACGCGGATGGCGCACTGGGTTCCCGCGGTGCGGCTTTGCTCGAGGATTACAGCGATGACCCCGGGAATCGCGGCTTGCTCACCACCACAGCGGCTCGACTTGAAACACTTGCTCAACAAGCTCGCGACCGTGGTTTTCAAATGGCTACACATGCGATTGGTGATGCAGCGGTGCGGTTGGTGCTTGATGGATACGAGGCCGTCTTGGCCGAGGAGGTGCGCGGCGATCATCGCTGGCGTATTGAGCATACGCAAGTGATTGATGATGCAGATGTCCATCGCTTTGGTTTGATGGGGGTGACTTCGGCCGTGCAGACTCAACACCGCGAAGACGATTTGGTTTGGCTTGACGAGCGCCTTGGGCCTGAGCGATCGCGTAAGTCATTTCCTTGGCGCCGCTTACTAGAGAGTGGCGCGCTTTTGATTGGTGGCAGTGACTCACCGATTGTGGCTCCGCGACCGCTTGATACTTTTCGATTTGCTCTTAACGGCCCCGAAGCCATGACGCGTCAGCAGGCTCTGGCCCACTTGACGACCGCTCCACCACGCGCGGTTTTTGAAGAACAGCGTTTGGGCTCGCTTGCAATCGGGATGTGCGCCGATTGTGTGTGGCTTTCAGCTGATTTAATGACCGTACCCGACAATGAGTTGCCTGGTCTGCAAGTGCGCGGCACTTGGGTTGCAGGTCACTGCGTTGCCGGCGAGTTGGCGTAAGTCATCTCGCAGGGCGTCCTTATGAAACCAAAAAACACGCGCCCGAAGACGCGTGCTCACTTGGGGAAGTGGGGAAAGAAAGCCCTACCAATTACGGGCGCCTGATGAAGAAACCATCCAGGCGACATCGGGGCGGACAGGGTCCGCGAATGGGTTGTCGGCTGGCATCGACTCTGGCGTGCGGTGAGCCATGAGTTTGAAATCAAGGCCATCGGAGCAGTAGAGGAATCCCGCATTTTCAAGTGGGTAGTTGTCGTTTGGATCTTGCGGGAGAGCTGACAAGAATTCAGGCACGAGACCTGGGACATATTCGACTTGGCCGTTGGCAGAGATACCAGACCAAGCGCCATCGGTCGTGGGGTAAGCACCGTAGACCTCATGGTAATTTTCAAGTGCAACAGAAACCGAGCGCAAAGTATCGGCGCGCTGTGTGTCGCGCTCCATGCCAGCTTGCTCATCGAGCACAGGCTTTACGACACCGGCCAATAAGGCGACGCCGAGGACGAGTACAAAAGACTCGAGGATTTCGCGGAAGGAGGTTGTTTTTGCTTTCATGATTCTTTCCCAAGATTCGTTTTTTAGAGGGGATGAGTTGCGGCTGCTACTCAAACGAGCCGTTTGGCCCAAACCTCTATCGGGGTGGTTTTGTCGAATCTTGAGGAAAATCAGTACGAAATCGTAAATATTGGGCGATTAACCCAAAATCGCCCAAACGGGGGCGTGGTCGCTTGGCTTTGCCTCCCAATCGCCTTTTTTGCGCTCATCGCGGTCGATGCCAGCGTCGATGCAAGTCTTTGCAATAGCATCCGTTGCAAGTAAAAGGTCGATGCGCAAACCCCAGCCACGACCGAATGCACCGCGTCGGTAATCCCACCAGCTGTAGAGCCCCTCATCATCGTGATGTTGGCGGAAAAGATCGGTCATGCCCCAATCCATCCATTTGTTGAGCCGTTTGTGCTCTTCCGGGTGGAAGTGCACCGAGCCTTGCCATTGCTCGATATCCCAGACATCGCGGGCCTCGGGGGCAATGTTGATATCGCCGCCGAGTACGAGGGGCTGAGTTGAGTCATGCTCGTTTTCGAGCCAGGCGTGAATCGCGTCGAGCCACTCAAGCTTTATTTCAAAGGCAGGGTCATCAGGCGACTTTCCATTGACAACATACAGGTTGATGAACCGCACGCCTTCAATCGTCGCCGAAATCACACGCGCATGTTCAGGCACTGGGTTGCCTGGGAAATTATGCACGATATCTGTCGTTGTTAAGCCATCACGCACCAAAATCGCCACACCGTTGTATGTCTTCTGGCCATGCGCAAAAGCGGTGTAGCCTGCCGCAGTGAAGGCATCATGCGGAAAGATGTCGTCGGTCACTTTGGTCTCTTGCAGCATCAAAACATCAGGTTGATGCCGCTCGAGCACGCCAATGACGCGCTCGAGTCGGGTGCGGATAGAGTTAACGTTCCAGGTTATGAATTTCACGGACGAATGGTGACTTCCTCAACCAAGGAATACAACCATGCACCGCCTAAACTTGAAACATCTGTTGCCATCTGCAAGTAAACCGTGCGGTCGATTAGACCTGGGTTGTTGGGTACCGTCTGAGTCAGCATGAATTCGCCGTTGGCGTTGAGCGAGCCTTGGGCGAGCATGGACGCGTTGTCGATTTCAAGGTTGCCGACACCCGGAACAGTCGTTGTGCCGCGGCTCATGCCGTAGTAGACGCGCCAGGGCATGTTTGCGGGGCCGGACAACTCAAGCGTGGTTGGCTGACCCATCTGTGGCTCAAGGTCGAGCGGTACGAGTAGGCCGATGACGCGCAGAGCGGCAGCAAAGACCTGCACACGGCCTGCACCGTACTTGTTGTCTTTACCGGGCGAGCCCATATCTTTTGCTGTAATCATCAGGGCTTCCGCAATGTGCTTGGGTCGCGCGTGCTGGTTAGCGGAAACCATGAGAGCGAGTGATCCACCTAGGTGGGGTGTCGCCGCAGATGTGCCGCCAAAGCTGGCGTATCCGCCACCGTTGTAGGTACTCTGCACATTCGTGTAAGTCACGAGGTCAGGCTTGAGCAGACCTTGGCCGGTGCCGCTCCATCCGCCGATGCTGTAATCCCAGAAATTTGGGTCTTGGCTGTGGGGGTACCCTGCTGAATAGATGTCGATGTCTTCCCAAGTGGCGGGGCCCAAGCTGGAGTAGCTGTAGTAGGTGTTGTCGAGTTCAATGCCACCACAGGCGAGAAGGCCCGATACGCCGCCTGTCGTTTGCGTTTGATCCGGATGGCGCCAAGGTGCGGGGCTTACGCCAGGTGCGGAAATCTGCCACGGAATCGGTGAAGAGGATGACCCGCCTGAATTACCAATTGAGTTGGCGTGGATGATGCCTGCTGCCAAGACAATGTCTTCCGCTACTCGGTGCATGTGATAATCAGGTTTTGGCGAAAAGTACCATTTGTAGCTATGGCTGGATGACGAGCAATCAACGGCAACGCTGATTCCCCATTGTTGAGCAAGCCAGTGGTCGGATTCACCTGCGACTCGAGCGACGGCCATTTGCGCACCAGGGGCCATCCCGGTGATTTTTACGCCGGCTGTGCCGTCGCCCACCATGATCCCGCCAGTTTGCGTGCCGTGAGTGGCGGAACCAGGGTCGGGGTCATTGTCGTTGTTTTCAAAATCCCAGCCCCACACATCATCGGTGTAGCCGTTGCCGTCGTTGTCGATACCATCGAGTGGGTCGTTGGGGTTTTGCCAAATGCGGTTGCGCAAATCAGGGTGTGTGCGATCGACACCGCTATCAATGTTGAGCAAAACCGCGCCTTGACCTGTAATGCCTACATCCCAGAGACTGGTAGCTTGGAGTTGGACGAGGTTTGGCTCGGGGTCTGGTGGTGGAGGCGGAGGGAAAGTGTCGGCAACTTCGAAGTTGTCGATGCCAAAACCATCGGTGTCTGCCATGTAGTTATCTTTCCAGCTCCAGCGGAAGCGCATGTCAGCGGTATAGGTGATGCCGAGCTTGTCGAGGTCAATCGTGACCCACTCATAAAAGAGGTTAGTGCCTGTCATGTCGTGACCCGTGACCCAAGTTGCGCCACCATCATTTGAGATTTCAAAAATGTCGGCACCGGGGTCGTATTCGTCATTCATGTCTTGAAAGCCGAAGCGAAGTTGTGCCGTAGTGACACCGCTCATGTCGACTTCAACCATCATCCAGGCGGTGGAATCACAGGCATCGCTATTGCTGTCTATGAGGGCGTGGTAGTTGCCGTAGAAAGGGTTGAATTGACTTGATACACGGACGCGGCCACAGCCTGTTGTTGAATTTGACCATTCGGGGCCAAATGTGCCGGATTCAAAATCTTCAAAGTAATAAGTTGTTTGTGCCGTGCCGACTTGTGGGTTGGGGTAAGTGGCAGGAAGCTGAAGGCTTGCATCGGTGTATTCATCGAGATTGCGGATTGGGTCAATCTGAATGTGTGATACACCGTCGATTTTTTCGAGTGCGTGCAGAGCTTCTGCGTCTGCGCGGAACTGGATGCAGTTGTTCAACCAAATTTGCTCAACGCGATTGACATGCCCCTGCTCTTCGAGCCAAGAAAGCTGGTTGAGGATTTCAGCTTGGCTTTGGTCAGCGAAGGCGCGCAGCTCGTTCATGACGAATCGCTGGCGGACGCCGCGGGGCAGGTTCTCGACACGGCCCGTGAAATCGCTGAGCGTCATGCGTGTGTCCATAACGGCGAAAACGCGGTGCATGGTGTGCGGCTGCGCTTCGATGGCGGATTGCAACTCGGGCGTGAGTGTGGAAGTAACAGCTTGCGATGCAAAAAGACTAAGCGAGAGAATGAGGGTAGAAAACGTCATGGAAGTGGGGATTGTGGGTCAATTAGGGCATTTCGACCTTAGCAGGAATTCACGGCTTTTGGGGGCGTGTTCGCATGAAAAAACCGGCCACGCCAAGAGGCGCGGCCGGAATTACAGCCATCTAGGGGGAGGTTGAGTGTGGTTTTATGGGGCTAGGTGCACGGTTTCAATGCTATAGCTAACATGGTCGTAGCTGTTGCCTGTGCCATCATGTGTGGCGAAAGCAAACATAAGCGTTCTTCCAATAAACGGTGCGGCAATAGCGCCCGGGGGTACATTCATTGTTGCCTCACTTCGGCCAACTGTGTCAAAGACACCCTCAAAGCCAGGAAATCCCTGGCCTGAAATCGTGCTCATTGCGGCATCAGATGCGAAAGGCAAACTCACCAAGCCACCCGGGAGTGGGTAGGAGCCACCTGTTGTTGATCCGTAGAAAGAGTAAGCACGATTTGCAAATTCAGGACCGGCAGCCAAATCGAAGTTGACCGTTTGCATCCCGCCTGCAGAGGCAGTGAGTTCGTCATCATCTGCTACGATTTCTTCCAGGAAGTAAATCGCATCATCAGCTTGCACTTCTAGGCCAACACCATCGCGGAAAGCAACATAAACGGTATGGAATTCGTTGGGATTGCTGTTGCCGCCATAGAGGGTGAAATCCCAGTCTGCAACTGAGGTGTCGTATGTCTCCCAAGCGGACCAATCTAGGCCGTCGTTGGAGAAGCGCATTTCGGTTACGCCAGAGAGCGTGTCTGAAGCAGAAAGGTTTAAATCAACCAAGTTTGAAATGGTGTACGAAGCATCGCCATTGATTTGAATGGTGCCGACTGGTG
>CAZPAY010000027.1:0-12931 GCA_964584805.1 uncultured Planctomycetales bacterium
AATCGACCGGCATCTCAAATCACCCTCCACCAAGGCGCGGCCAGCACATTCGGCGTAATCCATCGCAGTGTTTCGCCGTTATGTAGCAGCAAACCACATCGCGATCGATTGCTGTAATGCTCACGAAAAGTATGCAAATGCTTGGCATCCGCCACGCGCGGCCGGCCAGAAGCCTTGACTCCAATCGGGATGAGGCGGTTGCTTTCTTCGATGACAAAATCGACCTCTTCACGGGCGCTCGTCCGCCAATAAAAAAGGCTCGCTGAGTCGATGCGTGAGTCGCGCCACACGAGTAAGTCATGCAGTAGGATATTTTCAAGGTGCGCGCCAGTCGGCTCAAGGCCGTCGCTAAAAAT
This sequence comes from uncultured Planctomycetales bacterium, assembly GCA_964584805.1. Classification (GTDB taxonomy): domain Bacteria; phylum Planctomycetota; class UBA1135; order UBA1135; family UBA1135; genus JABHIE01. The sequence goes on from CAZPAY010000027.1 coordinate 357, forward strand.
GACCACTGGCATGACCTTTAAGTGCCGCGCGAGGGCTTCGGAGGAGGCTCTGCGTAAATCATTCATGCCGTGAATGATTTGCAGAATCAGGGAATCTTTGAATATATCCCGCCCTAGCCCACGATTCGCGCCTTCTTTTACTGCAAAACAAACGGCAACATATTACTCAACTCAAACTCTCTGCCGGCAATCGTGGGCGCATGAGAAAGAGCCTGCACCCAAAGCGGTGTGCCGGTCGGCAAGCTTGGCGGAATTGGCATCGGTTCGAAGAAAAAGTCGCCGCGGAGGTTTGCGCGAGTTGGGGCGAGGTGCATGATGGGCATGCTCAAGTCAAAAACGATGCCGTAATTCCAGGGTGTAGGGCCTGCGCCTGACAGGGAATAGCACAAGTAAAGGTTGGCTGTTTGGTTTGAGCCAAAGGAATGAGCCGCGCCAGAAACACGCGCTTCAAAGGTGTCGCCCGCTCGTGGCGGAGGTGCGGTGAGCGTAAGCGGCTGAGGCTCAAGCGAAAATACCTGCGCTGAGCCGCAGTCGATATTGCCATCGGCAGACATGGCAACGCGGGTTACAAAATCACCTAGGCCGTCGCCCGTGATGTCGCCCAAGTTGGCAAGCTCGCCGCCGAAATAGGCGTTGTCGGTTTCGCCCCAAATGTATTTGATGGGAGAGCAATCCACGCCCGAAACGACATGAATCACGCCGCGGCGGTCATAGGTGCCGGGGGAATCACAAGCGGATTCGCCGAGGAGCAAATCATCGGTGCCGTCGCCGTTGACATCTTTGATTTTGCTGTACGCGAAAATGCTCGAATTATCTTCGAGTGCATTGACCTGCGCCAACAGACTGCCGTCGGCCGCGGAAATAATGAAGACGCAATAAGTCAGCGGCGTGACGATGCCGACCCCGCGTGTCATGAAATCTTTGATGCCGTCGCCGTTGTAATCGTGAATGCGCGCGCTGGCACCACCGAGCCAATCATATTGATCGACAACCAATAAAGGCAGGCCTGTTGCGCCCGACAAAACCTTGACGAGCCGATTAGAAGCGTTGCCGGGGTCGTAAATACCCACCAAGAAATCCGCGCAACCGTCGCCGTCGAGATCGTGGAAAGCGTCGACGAGAAGGCCAAAATAGCCATAGGCTCCGTCTGCGCTAGGCACTCGCTGGATGAGTGAACCGTCGGCGCCAGAAATCATGTCGATATAACCCTTGTCGCTGATTCCGGGGTTAACGCCGCCAGGGCAGCCAATCAAAATGTCGTCGATGCCGTCGCGGTTTAGGTCGCCCGCGGTGATGGCTCGCTTGCCGTAAAGACTGCTCGTGCTGTCGCCGTCAAGAATGTAAAGCTCACTGCCGTCAGCGCCAGAATACACGGTGACGCGCCCGACGCGCCCGATGCCGGGAACCGAGGCGCTCTCGGCGGCGACAATGATTTCGCGCACACCGTCGCCGTTTAAATCTTCAATGCTATCGACGCAGTTGCCAAATTTGTCGTCGGCGAGTTGCCCCCAAATGTGACCTTCGCCCTCGAAGAAAAGCAACTCTTCGCCAGTTGCGCCGGAATAGACATAGGCTTTGCTGCTGTACATTGAGCCGGTCACGATGTCGTTGATGCCGTCGCCGTCGATGTCGCCTGCGTTGGCTAGAGATGACCCCGCACGCGCGCGGCTGAAGTCGCCATCAAAACGAAAAAGGAGCGAAGCATCGTCTTGCGCGCAAAGCGTGTTGCCTGGGCTGAGTGCAAGAAAAGCAAGCGCAACGGCCGTGCCGCAAAGTCGCGCGAAAGATTGCGAGGCGAGGTTCATTGCAAGACTACAGGAATCATATTGCTTAATTCAGTCGGTCGACTCGTGCTGGGTGCGTAGCTAAACATTTGCACCCAAACTTGCGTGCCGCTTGGCAGGCTTGGCGGAAGCGGCGCGGGGCCAAAAAAGGCATCACCGTCGTCGGTGGCATCAAAAGGCACGATGTGATTAATGGGCATACTCAAATCAAATGCCAGCCCATAATTCCACGGGGTCGGCCCCGCGCCGGCGAGTGAATAGCAAAGGTAAAGCTCAGCCTTCCAGGGTGCGCCGAAAATGCGCGCCTCAAAAGTTTCGCCCGCCGTGGCGTCAGGGATGGCAAGCGTAAGCGGTAATTGCTCACAACTAAACAAATGCGCGGTGCCACGCCTAGTGTCAAAGCTGAAGGTTGTGCCTGGCGCGCCCATAAGGAAGTTGCCAAGGCCGTCGCCGTTGGTGTCGCCCATATTGGCGAGAGAGTGACCCATCTGCTCAAGGCGCCGCTCGCCGGGCATGGCATAAAGCAAATCGCCCGTTACGCCATCGTGGACTTGAACCAGCCCAACGCTGATCTCTTGAGGGCTGCCCGTGCTCGGCATACCGAAAGCGATGTCATCGACCCCATCACCGCTGAGATCTTTTACTTTTGTCATTGCCGCGATTGAGCCGCCGAGCGCCTCGATGGTGGTGATGACTGCGCCGTTCCATCCGGCCATGATGCAGGCGGATTCTCCATAGACGGTGGCTTGGCCGCGTGTCATGAAATCTTTGATGCCGTCGCCGTCCCAGTCGTGGATGCGCGCGATGACGGTCGGGTTAATGGTTGAGCCTGCCCCGCCCCACATGCGCAGATGCGAGCCATCGCGGCCATTGTGAAGGCGCAAGTCTTCGTAACCCCAGCCAACAAAGAAGTCGTCGCGGTTGTTTCCGTTGTAGTCGTGATACGGCGCCATGGAGCTCCCGAGATTGCGAGTTGTGGCGGGGTCGCCTTCGATGCGGTAAAGAAGAGAGCCGTCAGCGCCAGAGTAGGCATGGATGAACCCGACGCTGCCTATGCCACCGATGTCTGCGCCGGGCGCGCCGATCAGAATGTCTTCAAAGCCATCATTGTTGAGGTCGCCCGCAACGCACACCTTTGAGCCGAAGAACGAGCTGTACTCGTCATAGGTGAAGGTGTAAATTTTTTGATCGGTTGCGCCCGAGTAAACATAAGCCTGGCCGGCCCAGGGGAAGCCGTTGTGCTCGTGCAGCCTCTCGCCAATCACGATGTCGCGGATGCCGTCGCCATCGAGGTCGGCGATGCTGTCAATGGAGCAGCCAAAATCGCCTTCGGCTGTGGCGTGGCGCTCGCCGAGCCAAGTGTGAATGAGCGCGCCATCGGAGCTTGAGTAAAGGTAAACCGCGCTTTCGCCCGGCGCACCGACAAGCATGTCGTTGATTCCGTCGCCGTTTTGGTCGCCCGCGTTGGCAACAGTGTGGCCTTGCTCGGACCAATGTTCGGGGCCGTCAAAGCGAAAAATGACCGTGCCGCTTGCGTTTTGCGCTTGTGCGGAAACGCAGAGTGCAGCCACGCCCACGAGGGAGAGCGAAAGGCGTAAAAACATGGTTATTTAAGTTTAGACCATAAACGGGTTTTTGGGGCGGAAACCTCGCATTATTCGCACGGTAGGTTATAACTTTTACATGTTTGATCCACGCATGCAAAAATTGGCCCGCAACTTGATTCGTTACTCTTGCGAGTTGAAAAAGGGAGAAAAGGTTTTGATTGAAGCCTTTGATATCCCCGATGAAATGGTCGCGCTTTTGGTGCGCGAGGCCGCAAAGGTGGGGGGCATCCCGATGGTGACGACCAAGCACAGCAAAGTACTGCGTGCGTTGTATCAGTCGAGCAAGGCCGAGGGCATTAAGTTAGCCGCCGAATTTGAAAAGTCGCGCATGGAAAAGTGTGATGCATATATCGGTTTGCGCGGCAGTTTTAATATCAATGAGCTAGGTGATGTTCCGCCCGCAAAGATGGCTTCTTATGTTAAGCATTGGCTGAAGCCTGTGCATTTAGATGTGCGCGTGCCTGATACAAAGTGGGTGATTTTGCGTTGGCCGTCATCGAGCATGGCGCAGCAAGCAAAAATGTCGACCGATGCTTTCGAGGATTTTTTCTTTAAGGTGTGCAATGTTGACTACAACAAAATGGAAAAGGCAATGTTGCCGCTCAAGCGTTTGATGGACAAGACCGACAAAGTGCACATTAAAGCGCCAGGCACCAACCTGCGGTTTTCGATTAAAGATATCCCGGCGATCATTTGCTCGGGTAAGCGCAACATCCCTGATGGCGAGGTCTACACCGCGCCTGTGCGCGATTCGGTCAACGGCACGATTACTTACAACACGCGCAGTTTGTACATGGGCACCGAATTTAGTGATTTAAAGTTCACTTTCAAAAAGGGCAAAATCGTAAAAGCTGAGGGCAATCCATCTGAGCGATTGCAACAAATCCTTGATACCGACGAGGGCGCGCGCTTTATCGGCGAGTTTGCGATTGGGGTTAACCCTTATGTCGAGCACGCGATGCTTGACACGCTGTTTGATGAAAAAATCAAAGGCTCATTGCACTTTACTCCAGGCGCCGCCTACGACGAGGCCGACAACGGCAACCGATCCGAGGTGCACTGGGATTTAGTTTTAATCCAACGCTCCGATTACGGCGGTGGCGAGATTTGGTTTGACGGTAAATTGATTCGCAAAGACGGCTTGTTTTTGCCACGCCAGTTAAAGGCTTTAAACCCAGATAAGCTTAAATAGGCTCGTTGCGGAGTGGGGTTAAATCCAGCTCAGCAATCCAATCGCGACAACCGCCACCACCACGCTCAAGCCCGCGCCGACTTTGAAAAAGTCTTGCGTGCGATAACCGCCGGGCGCGGCGACCATCAAATTGCATTGGTGCGCAAACGGCACAACGAATGCGCAGCTGCACCCAAACGCGACTGCGAGCAGTGCATTGGTGATGTCCATTTCCATCGCAAGTGCTGCACGCGCGGCGATGGGCGACAGGATGACCGCGGCTGCGGCGTTACTGCTTGTGATGCTGATGAGTGCGGCGAGTAAGTAAAGGCCGGTGAATACGGCGGCGACTCCGAGTGTGGGCGCGACGGTGACGAGATTGTTTGCGACCAAATCGGCAATGCCGTGTTGCTCGATGGCCATGCCTAGCGGAATCGTGCCGACAATCATGGCGAGCACTTTCCATTCCATGAATAACCCCGCGCGCTCGGCCGGAAGGCATTTGGTCAGGATCATTAAAACCGCGCCAAGCAATGCGCTCATGGCGAGCGGGGCAAGGCCCAAGAGTGGTGGAAGTAACGCAACACCAAGACACCCAATGGCTAAAATCGCTTTTCCGAAATCGCGCGCGTCGCCGGTGTCGGTGAGCAAAACAAAATCCTCTTCGCCTTTGATGCGACGGACGGAAGCCACGGGGCCGGCAAGTAAAAGTGCGTCGGCGGGTTGAAGCTCAAGCTCGGTGAAGTTTTCGGTGATGGCCTTGCCGTCGCGCCAAATGGAGAGTGCGTTTAAGCCATGCTTTCCGCGGAAGTCGAGCTCGCGTAGCGAGTGGCCAATCATTTCAGAGCGCGGTGGAATCGAAACTTCAGCAAAAGCAAAACCGTGGTCGAGTACTTTTTCAACTTGCCGCTCACCGGGCAGACCCATGCGCGAAAGCGTGTCTTCCGCCAACCGCCACGCTTCGATTTCGGGGCCTTCGAGGTAAAGGTCGTCACCGAGTTGAAAATGAAAACTAGCATCGGGCATAAACCAATGATGCCCCAAGCCCGCGCGACGCGAAACGGCAACGAGGGTGAGTTGATAATCATGACCCAAGCCGGCTTCGGCGAGAGTTTGGCCGATGAGATTTGAGGCGCGGCCGATTTGCATGCGCGCGATATTGTCGACCAAACCATATTCTTGGATGAGTTGCTCTGGTAGTAACGGGCCATCACCCTGACAGGTCGATTTACTGTCAGCGCTGGGCAGCAAGCCGCGACCAATGGTGAGCAAATACAAAATGCCCGCGGCGCAAATCGGCAAGCCAATGCGCCCGAAATCAAACATGCTCAGGCCAGTACCCGTTTTCTGCATGATGTAATCGGAAACGAGCAGGTTGGATGAAGTGCCGATCAGCGTCAAGTTGCCGCCAAGGATGGCCGCAAAACCAAGTGGCATCAGCAATCGAGAGGGCGATGTTTTTGTGCGGCGCCCCAGTGCGATAACCACCGGCAGGAAAACCGCGACGGTTGCCGCGTTACTCATAAAGGCAGAAAGCCCCGCGACCAAAATGCAAATGATGGCCAGTTTTTTGAAATAGCTCGACCCACTAAAACGATGGACGAGCCGCGATAAAAGTGCGGCGACCCCACTTTCTTGAATGCCCGCGCTCAAAACGAAGATAGACGCAATCGCGATGACGGCGTGATTGCCAAACCCAGCAAGCGCGTCGCTTGCGCTATCGAGCGCGCCCGTGAGATAAAGGGCGACTGGAATCGACAAGGCGACGATTTCAAGCCGCACCCACCGCGTCAAAAAAAGCACTGCCGCCACCACAAGGATGATGAGGGAGGCCCATGCTTGGAATGTCATGTGGAGGAGTTTAGCTCGGCGATTTTAGGGAATGAAAACATTCATCGCCGACCAAGCGAGCATGAAGTCGCGCCAGGCGTTGAGCTCTTGCAATTTGGCTTGAGCGAGCAAGGCCCGCTGGGTGAGTGCCTGCTCGAGCGAGGTTTCGCCCGCAGCGAATTGATGCTCGGCGGCTTGCATTTGTTGGCTTATGGCGGGAGTGATTTCGTTTTGGTGCCGCTGCAAAGTTGCGTGAGCTTGCACGAGTTGAGCATGGGATTTGCTGAGTGCGAGCCGCGTTTCCTGAATTTGTAGTTGCGCGTTTTGTTGCGCGGCGGATGCTTCGGCTTGTGCGATACGGCTGTTCGCAGAGGCACGCCCACGAATAGGGATGTCAAAAAGAACCGCAGCATCGTATGCGTCTTGGCCGTCATCAGCCTGGCGATAGAACAACTCAAGATTGAGGTTGGGAATTTTCTTTGCGTCGGCGAGGTGAACACGGAGCTGTGCAACCTGCGCATTCGAGAGTGCTTCCGCAACAGTTGGGATGTCGGCAATTCGCGCAAGCAGTCGATTGAGATTAGGCAAATCAAGCACGCTGGACAGATCGCCTTGCAGTTGTAGATTGTGTGCGTTTGTAAAACCCATGCGCGTGGTCAATTCATCAAGCGCGAGATGATGATTGCGCGTCAGCCGCTCTAACTCAGCATTGGCGCTGGTTAGACGAATGCGCAAATCGGTCATATCGCTCGGGATGAGGTCACCTTCGCGCACTTGAGCTTGCCGTAGTTCGAGTTGTTGTCGGGTGATGACAACGCGCTCGGTTTGAATGCCGCCCGCGATTTGCAAAGACAGGGCTGTGGCAAATGCACCACGGATTTGCGCTTCAACCTCACGCGCGATTTTTTCACGATGTAATTGCGCCGCGTGTAACCGCTCCGTTTCAACCGCTCTCGCTTTTCCACCTTGCCCACCAAGAGGGATGGCTTGTGAAAAACCAATGAGCGTGTCGCCTTCTGATTTGACTCCAATTTTTGGGTTAGGCAAACGACCTGCAACACCGAGCCGCTGGGCTTGGGCCTCTACTTGAAATTGCGCGGCATTTAATGCAGGCGAGTTTTTTTGCGCTGATTCAATCGCATCTTTGAGTGAAAGAAATGGCTCAGCGAACTGGGGCTGAGTCGCAGTGGGTTGCAAAGTTTGCACGGGCATCCGAACAGATTCATGCGCCGTCGACAGGCTTGGCAAACCTTTCGTTGTAGAAGAGCAACCTATCAAGAAAAGTAAAAGTAGGGTTTTATACATGGCTAACCTCCGCAGTGGCGGGTTTGCCGAAACGCAAATACAGCGCCGGCACAACAATCATGTTGAGGAAAGTAGAGCTGATTAAACCAAACAGAATGACCCAAGCCATTGGCGTTTGGATTTCGCTACCGGATTCACCCCCAGCCATCGCAAGAGGAACAAGTGCAAGGCCGGAAGCAAGCGCCGTCATCGAAATTGGAACAAGCCGCTCGGTGGAGCCGCGCAAAATGGCTTCACGCAAATCGTTGACACCTTCGTGTATTTGCAAATGTCGAATATGAGACACCAACATAATTCCGTTTCGTGTAGCGATTCCAAAAACGGTAATGAATCCAATTAATGACCCGACCGACAAGATGCCGTCACCTAGCCAAACGCCGGCCACACCACCAATCAGCGCCAGCGGCAAATTTGCCATGACGAAAAGTGCATCGCGCCCTGTGCCAAAAGCCATGCGCAGCAAAAATCCAATCCCAAGAATCACGGCGATACCCAAAAGGAAAATACGCCGTTGCGCGGATTGAGCACTCTCGAATTGCCCACCGTATTCGACACGATAACCCGATGTGTTCGCAAACTGCGGCTGCACCACTTGGCGGATGTCTTCCACAACCGAAACCAAATCGCGACCGGCTACATTGCAGGCCACCACCATTTTGCGTTGTCCGTTTTCGTGCTTAATTTGATTTGGGGTTGCGGTGCGCGTGACTTTCGCAATCGCGCCGAGCGGCACGGCGGCTGCATCTTGATGGGGGGTGTATTCACCCGCGGCAAGATGGTTTTCTGCGAGCGCGCCTAAAACAGGAATGCGCCCAAGTGATTGTTGCGGATTCCCGCCGGTGTCGAGTCGCAAGGTGATATCAAAGGGGTGACTTCCCTCGAGTAATTCTGTTGCCTTGTAGCCCTGCACAGCAGCCTCGAGGGTCGCGGCCGCTTCTTGTGGTGCAACACCCAGTCGGCCCATTGCGGCTCGATCCATTTTGACCCTGTAAGACGGTACGGCGGTGAGTTGCTCTACGGAAAGGTCTACAACGCCGTCTATTTGGCTCATGAGGCCCTTTGTAGATTCAGCGTGTTGCCGCAAGACTTGCAAATCAGGGCCAAAAATTTTGACGGCGACGGCGGCGCGCGTGCCTGACAGCATGTGGTTGATGCGGTGTGAAATGGGCTGGCCGATATCAAACACCATGCCCGGCACCATGGTTAAATCTTTGCGCAAAGCGGCGAGGAATTCTTCACGAGAGCGCTCTTTCATTTCGAGTCGCACCTCTAACTCAGTGACCTCAACGCCGTTGGCGTGTTCATCTAATTCCGCCCGACCTGTACGGCGCGCAACCGAGACAACCTCGGGGTGTGCAAGATGAATGTCTTCGACCATTTTGCCGAGCTTGTCACTTTGCTCAAGCGAGGTGCCAGGAAGCGTAACGGCTGTAACAGTCAGCGCACCTTCGTTGAATTCAGGAAGGAAACCGCCGCCAAGTGTGGTCGTTGTGATGATGGCAATGACCAGGCACACAATCGCTGGGCCAACGGATGCCCAGGGTCGCTTGAGAGCTGGCTTTAAAAGTTTTTGATACGCGCGTTTAAAACTTTGAATGTGTCGCGAGTCTTCTTCTTGCTGCATTGCTTTTGAATTCGGCAAAAAGAGAGAACACAAAACCGGGGTCACGGTCACTGCAACAATCAGCGAAGCCGCAAGTGCAGAAACATAGGCCAAACCAAGCGGCTGCAACAACCGACCCTCTACGCCCGACAAAAAGAAGAGCGGAAGGAAAACCAAAATAATGATGAGTGTTGCAAAAACAATAGACGATCGAATCTCAACACTTGCATCAAAAACCACTTTCAAAGACGCGCGCTGTTTCTCGATAGGCAGCAATGCGTTTTCACGCAAGCGGCGGAAAACATTTTCAACATCAATCACCGCGTCATCAACCAGCGCGCCAATTGCAATCGCAATCCCGCCGAGCGTCATCGTGTTGATTGTGCCGCCAAGGGCGTCCAAAACTAGGACGGCGCCTAAAATCGAAAGTGGAATTGCGGTTAGAGTGATAAATGTTGCCCGCAAATTCAGCAAGAAAAACGCAACGATTAAAACCACTAACCACGCGCCGTCCTGCAAAACGGTAAGCACATTGTTGAGCGCGGTTTCAATGAAATCGGCTTGGCGCAATAAATCGCGATGCAAAGTCATGCCGTTGGGTAATTGCATTTCAATTTCGTCCAGCACCTCGTCAAGTCGTTGCGTGAGTTCAAGCGTATTCACACCGGGCTGCTTTTGAATACCAATCACAACCGCATTTTTCGCTGAAACCGAAGCCACGCCGCGAGCGGGTCGTGCGCCAAGTTCAACGCGACCTAAATCCATAACACGGATCGGCACACCGTCGCGGCTTTCTAAAGTGAGAGCCGCAATGTCTTCGGCATTTTGAAAACGCCCAACACCTGTGACAAGATATTCACTGCCTCCGCTCGCGACAAAACCCGCGGGGATGTTCATGTTTGCCACGCGAATCGCCTCAGCAATTTGCGTCACACTCACCCTGTAGGCTTCAAGCCGAGTCGGGTCTAGCCAAATTTGATATTGCCGCGCACCGCCCCCAATCGGGACGGCCTGCGAAACGCCCGGAACCGCCATAAGGCGCCGCCGTAAGACCGTATCGGCAAAAGTGCGCATCGCGATAGGGTCATCATTTGTCGAGGTCAAACCAAGAAACAACACTTCGCCCATCACGGATGAAATTGGCGCGAGCACCGGCTCACTTGTTTGCCCCGGCAATGAACTCGCGACAATCGCGAGTTTTTCCGTCACAATTTGCCGCGCACGAAAAATGTCGGTGCCCCATTCAAACTCAGCGTAAACCACCGAGATGCCAACAGAGCTGGCGGAACGCACGCGCCGAATTCCAGGCGCGGCATTGAGACTCGATTCAATCGGGAAGGTGACGAGGCTTTCCACTTCAGTCGAATCCATCCCTTGTGTTTCCGTTAACACCGTAACGGTTGGCGCTGTCAAGTCAGGGAAGACATCGACCGGAGCTTGCACGGCCGTCGTCGCACCCCAAACGCAAAAGGCAAGTGCAACAATTAAAACAACGGCGCGATTGCGCAACGACCATTTAATGAGATTATCCATTTTGACAACCTCGCCTTAATGAGAGTGCTCGGGAATCGTCCCCGAAAGCGAAACGAGATGCACGATGTACGCGCCATCGATTACCACCTGCTCGCCGGCGGTGACACCTTCGAGAATTTCTACATGATGCCCGTCGTTTAAACCCGTGCGTACTGTGCGTCGAGAAAACGATTCGCCGCCGGTTTGCACGAATGCGATTTGAATCCCGGCGTCGTCAACAATCGCCGAAGACGGAATTGCCAAAACTTGTCGCGAATGACTCGTAAACAAATGCGCGGGCAGAGTCATGCCCGATCGCAGCCAGCCCGGGTTGGGGATTTCATAAAGCAACTCAGCCGAGTGCGTCATCGGATGTACTTTCGGCGCGGCCAAAAGCAACTCGCCGTTTGTGCCGGGCAGGTCAAGCAAACTACCATCAGTCGGGTGGGGGATTTCAGCCGTCGGGCGCGCACCCAATTGCGGCAAGTCCGTTTCTGGCACACGCACAGAAACATGCAGTTGGCTGAGGTCTTGAATGTGAAACAATAAATCACTTTCCGCCACCCATTCTCCGCCGGCCGTTGGCGCATGAATAACCTGGCCAGCGATCGGCGCGCGCAAGGGCAAATCGAGCGATGAGCCCGCTTGCGCAGATTGCCAAGCCGCAAGAGTTTCGAGGCTTGCCGTTTGCGCGGCTTGTGCACTCGAGAAAACATATTGCGCCTCTTCCAGCTCGCGTTTTGATTTGGCCTGTTTTTCAAAAAGGGTCTTCGCTCGCGCATAAACCGCTTGCGCGCGTTTCAACTCAGCATCGGCTCGCGCAACTTCTTGTTTCGCAGCAGCCACGGACGCTTTCCAATTACCGAGGTCTTCGCCTAAAAGTGGGATGCGCAAAACAGCAAGCACATGGCCTGCAGGAACTTGCTGACCCAATTCTGTGCGAGCGCCTTTTGCCCATAAAGTGCCGGCAGTCGGTGCCGCCACTTGAGCGGTATGCGTGCGACAGGCTGTCACCCGCGCGGTCGCCGGCACACGATTCGCCATCTCTTGTATTTGCGCACGCGCTACTTTCAGGCGCACAGGCCATTGCTGTTCTTTCAACATCGTGATTTCACCACCACCACGCTCGGATGCCGCGCGCGCAGCATCCTGCCCAGCCGCCATCACAGTCGATGCATCCGCATAAACCATCACGGTTTCCAGCTCTTGCTTGTCACCATCGACATCTACCGACCAACGCCAATCACCGGTCACCGGAAAAGTAACATCCGTCAAATATATCCCCTTTCGCGCAGGCGCATCGAGCGTCAATCGAATCGGCTCAGGCGCACCTTTGCCACCCGGCCCCACCCAATCAAACACCATCGACATCGACCCGGTTGCCCGAGGCGAGCCGTCGGCCAAATTGGAAACGTGCAGCGCAAAATCTGCCGGATGACCGATTACAGCGAAATCGTTTTCAAAGAAAAACTCGTGCTGGGCTGACCAAAGCGTTTGCGCACGCGCGGGCCATTCGGCGGTTGCATTGTTGTCGTAAGAATTTGCAGGATCACCGAGTGGGCGACTCGTGTCAGAATCATGCGAGTGTTCGCCGCAGCTCAAAAAGAGCATGCTTGAGCAAATGAGAAAAGTAAGGGTTGGAGCGTTTACGGACATCGTGACTTAAGTGAAAGGGAGAGTAGCCGCACCCATCAAAGGTACGGAGATTCAAATTCACGAAAGTGGTGGGCCGCGTAATCGTTTTAAATCTAAAACCGCAAATC
>CAZPAY010000028.1:0-7078 GCA_964584805.1 uncultured Planctomycetales bacterium
CCCAGGTCGAGACAGCGATTGAAAAGGGCCGCGAGTTGGAAGACGCCGTTTTACTTGTGGTGCATGCGCGCTTGCAGGGTGATGGCCCAGATGCCCGCGAGTTGGGTGAAGAGTTTTTGAAATTTTTCTTAAACAAAATGTTGGGTATGCGCGCGACGGGGTTGCGTCCTGATTTGCGACGGTTGCTTGACACGGGCGATTTGGTGAATTCGATTGCGCGAGATTTTTGGTTAGAGCTGACGAACTTTGAGTTCCGAGGCGTAGGGCACACAATGTCTTGGCTTTCGAAAAAACTTGAGTGGCGCACTTCCGATCGGCAGCGCGCATTGTTGACCGAGCGACGGAATGAAGCACGGCACATCACTTATGACGAAAGCGTAAATGTTGTTGCGGGCGTTGAGGCTAGGCTTCCGCTTAATCAAGCTGAATTGCGAGAAGACTGGAATCGCACGCTCATCGCGATGCATCGTTTGGCGCCGCGCGATCGTCATTTGGTTGAGATGATGCTTGATGGGCAATCGAGTGATGAGATGGGCGCGTTTTTGGAGCAAACCTCTTCGACCGCCCGCCGTGCCTTGTCGCGTGCTTTGGCGCGTTTGCGCGATTTGATGAGCGACTTGGGTCGATAGCTTTGATTGACGATAACCCCAGCCCCGAAGAGCAGGCCGAGGCTCTCTTTCAAGAGTGGTTGTCGGCATTTGCTGACGGTGAAGAGCCGGCGACTCAGCCTTACTTCAATTTGGCCGAGCCTGCGGCGCACCCGTTTTTAGCCGAGCGTTTCGAGAGCTTTCGCCGCACGCAAAATTTGTTGTCGCAAGGGCAAGAGCAGCTGTTGCCGGGCAAAGAGATGAGCGGTTTTCGGCTCATCCGCATTTTGGGCCAGGGCGGGATGGGCGCCGTCTGGGAGGCGGAAGAGTTGCAATTGCAGAGGCGCGTCGCTCTCAAAGTTTTGCCGCCACTCGCTTGTTTGGCACCGCGCGCCATGGAGCGTTTTCGTCGCGAGGCGGTTTCTGGCGCGAAAGTACCACACCCAGGTGTGGTGCGAGTATTGGCCTCGGGAGTGAGCGATGGCGTGCATTGGATTGCTCAAGAGTTGGTGGGCGATGGGCGTACGCTTGCGGATGAAATCACAGACTGGCGTGAATCGCGAGTCCAACGCGAGCCGAAAGAGTATTTTGAATTGGCCGAGTTTTTTGCCAAAGTGGTTGAGGCGGTGGGCGCAGCGCATGAGGCTGGGGTGGTGCATCGAGATCTCAAGCCCAGCAATATTTTGCTGAGCAACTCAGGTCGGCCGATGGTGGCCGACTTTGGTTTGGCGCAAAATAATGAGTTGAATACGGTTACGCAATCCCTCGGCATTGCCGGCACAGCTCCCTATCTGAGCCCTGAGCAACTCGAGCCCTCACTCGGTAGAGTGGGCAAATCAAGTGATGTCTTTGCGCTCGGCGTCACGCTTTACGAAGCTTTAACTTTGCTCTTGCCCTTCCCGGGTGATCACTCCGAGCAAATTGCTCGCAAAACCGTGCGGGATGAGCCCGTCCGCCCATGCGACCATGCTTCGAGAATTCCTCGCGATTTAGAAACGATTTGCCTTAAAGCACTCGAGAAAAATCCCAAAAACCGATTCGCCAACGCTGAGGCTTTCGCTCATGAATTGCGCCGTTTCCTCGCCGGCGATGCCATCCTTGCCCGCCGCCCGAGCGCACTTGAGCAAATCACGCGCTGGGCAAAGCGTCGGCCATGGCGTGCGGTTGCATCGGTCTTGTTTGTGGTGGCTTTTGCCGGCGTGATGACGCTGTTGGTGATGAGTCAGGCTGCGACCTTGCGCGCTGAGCGTGCTTTAAAGGGCATGGAACGCGCGCTTTTGCAGGCGCAGAGCTTTGTTGATTTGAAATCGCCAATGGATTTGCGGGGGCAGACTCCTGAGCAAAAAGTGGCCATGCTAGTGAATCAGCGCGATTTGGTCGTCGAGCTGTTGGCAGACCGTCCCGAAATGCAGGCCCGTGTGCTCATCGGAGTGGGGCGCGGTTTTTTGTGGCTCGAGCAGTTTGAGCACGCCATCGATGTTTTCGAAAGAGCGAAAGAATTGCTGCACGAGAAGGATGCACTGCTGGAAGAACAAGTGAGTTTGTTATTGGGTTGGGCGTTGGGGCGCGCCCATCGGTGTGAGCAGGCGATGGTCTTTTTAAATAGTGTGGTCGCTAGTCCGTTGACTGATTCTGGCGCGGCTATGCGTAAGCTGTGGGCAAGAAATCGTCTGGGCCAGGTGTTGTTGCATTTGACAATGGCTGACTCGGAGGTGGTGCAGTTATATGATAAAGACCAATGTGAAGAGATTCGTCGTCACCCTAAGTTGAAACGCGCGTTGAATTTGTTTTTAGAGGTTAAGCAGGATCTAGCTGCCGCACAGGTCACGGACGAGCACCCTCTTGCCGCGCTCAATTGGCTGGATCTGGGGATCGCCTATAAAGCAATGGGGCAGTTTTCATCCGCAAAATCCGCCTACCAACACGCCGAGCTGGCTTATTTGAGTGCTTATGGCCCCAGCCATCCCGAGCTCGTTTTCGTAAAAATCGGCCAAGGCTCGCTGGCTTCGGTGTTAAGTGAAGACGCCGAAGCTCTTACATATTACGAATCCGCCCTTCAGTTAAGCCGAGATTTGTATGGCCCTAAGCATGAAACGACGATTGAATCAATGTGTCATTTGGGTCGTTTCTTGGCCGCAAGAGAGATGGAATCCGAGCGTTTCTCAAAGCTCTACCACGTTGTCAAGTCCGCTGGCCATACGGGTGGCTGCATGGATCAACTCCAAAATATGTTCGAAAAGTCAAGATAAGAGTGTCTTGGTTGGGTGCTGAGCGCTTTCCGAAGGCATGAAGCACTTCATCCCCCTTGTTTTTTTCTTCTCAATCTGCACGTATTTACCCGCCCAAATGGTCGGTCCCAATGCGTCACAGCCGATACCTGGGCTGTTTAACACTGGCGTCGATGAAAGTGGAGCGACTCTCGCAGACTATTCCGTTGACACACATTGGCAAATCACAAGCCCTGCGGGGACTGCTGCCGTCGTGAAAGTTATGGGCGCTTGGACTAATCCGGTTGGGGCAGCGAAGTGGATTGCCCCATTATCTACAACTGGGCCAGTGACTTATGTCTACACACTCACTTTTGATTTGAGCGGTTATAAGCCAGAAACAGCGCGCATAGAGGGCTTGATTGCGGCTGATGATCATTACTCCCTTTATCTAAACGATGAACTTATCGACTCCCGTCAAAGCGCGTGGTATGAAACAACTTCGTTTGAGGCGTCAGCAGGTTTTCGGGCGGGCATTAATAAGCTACAGGTGTTTGTCGAAGAGCCCTATAGCGGCGCAGCAACAGGTCTGCTCATTGAGGGCATACATGGCACTGCCAGTTTAGATGGAGCGATTTCTTTAAACGGCATTGATGCTTATGGCAGTTTTTATGCTTCAGATGCACCCGTCGAGGGTTCAACGTGGGAGGCATGGGTGCGCATCCCAAACTACATTGATGAACCCGCTCCGGGGCATAATCCACATTGGCCCGTGCTTTACCGCTGGGGGATGTACTCCTCATGCGCATTCCACCTTCATTCTTGGGACGGCTCCATCGCCGAAGATAGTCCAGCCGGTTATTGCTCTAGCCACTCCAACTCTGCGGGTGCGGGTACCATTCCAGAAGAAAAATGGACTCATGTCGCAATTGTTTATCACGGGCAAGAGTGCGATATGTTTGTTGACGGACGATTTATTCAAACTTCAAATTATCAGTGCTCGCAATGGTACAGCACATGGGAAATTGATTTAGGTGCTCGAGGCTATATCGGTATGGATAATTTTTTTACCGGTGAAATTGATTCCGTCCGAATTTCGAATACCCAAAGATATTTGAGCGATTTTACTCCTGAAAGAGATTATGAGAATGATGCAAGTACTTGGGGGCTGTGGCACTTTGATGAGGGGGCGGGTTCCGTTGCCTATGACAGCTCTGGAAACAATCATCACTTTAATTTGCATGGTGGATATTCATGGGTAGAAGGCAATACTTCTTGGAACAGTTCGCCTGAAGCGATTGATGATTATGCGCAGACGGAATTGGATACCCTCGTTGACATCGACTGCTTGCAAAATGATTCTGACACTGATGGCGATTCGCTCTCTATTCTGCAAGTCACTCCACCAAGTCATGGGGTAGCGTCTATCCAAGGGGCTTTGATTCAATATCAGCCAGAGGTCGGTTTTGTTGGCTTAGATCAGTTTGATTACACAATCGGTGACGGCAATGGCGGAGAGGCCACGGCCACGGTTTATCTTGAGGTGTACCAGCCCAATTGGCCACCAACGGCCAATGATGATTATGGCTGGACTTATCCTGACCGGCCCATTTTGATTTCGGTGATTGAAAACGATTTTGATCAAAATGGCGACCCTCTAACTCTCATTTCGGCTTCATCTCCTAATGATGGAGTGATTGAAATTCAGGGCAATGAAGTTCTCTATTCACCCAACAATGGCTTTTTGGGAGTTGATAACTTTTCTTATTCCGTAAGTGATGGCCAGGGTGCTGAAGCGTCCGCAAGTGTTTTTGTTACAGTGGATTACAACCAAGCTCCTCAAGCGAACTATGATTCGGCCAACACAGACCAAAATGTGGCAGTGTGGGTCGACTTGACTGAGAACGACACGGATGTCGATGAGAATATGCTGCCCGAGACAGTGACGGTGACGCAAAACCCCTCTAACGGTACAGTTGTGAATCACGCTGATGGGTCTGTGACTTATACACCCGACCCCAATTTTTATGGGAATGATTCATTTGCTTATCGAGTTTCAGATGCTTTTGGTGCTTGGTCTAACTCTGCTACGGTTGGCATCGAGATTGATGCTGTAGCAAACAACGGTCCAACGGCGATTTATGATTCGGCAACAGTTGTTGCTTCAGGAATGGTTGTTGTTGATGTTTTGATGAATGATTACGCATCGGTAGGTTATTCGCTTGATGCAGCAAGCGTTGTTCTTGTTCAAGATGGCGCAAAGGGCTCTGCTGTTGTTCATCACGACGGCACTTTGACTTATACGCCTGCTGTTGGCATCCATGTTGGTTCGGGTACAACGGATACGTTGAATTACAAAGTGGCTGACACAACCGGTCTGTACTCAAATATTGCGACTGTTGAAATCAAGATTGAGCCAACGGTTAATAACGCTTCCGCATTTCATCCGTTTCGTGTTTGCAGGCCAAATCTTGTCGGGGGTGTAACTACAAAACTGCGAGTTGAGAACGCAGAGCCGGGCCATTTAATCCGCTTCGCGTGGTCGATGTCTTCGACATCTTCAGCACTCCTGTTTCCTAGGGCGCTGGGCATGGCGGTGGCCGATGCGTCGGGTGTTGCTGAGTTGACGATTCATGTGCCTTTGCAGGCAATCGGGCTTGTGGCTTATTTACAAGCCATTGATTTAGAGAACTCTGAGCTGACTACTCCTATTGAGGTGACGGTTCGTTAGCAGGTCCTTAGGTGGCTCAATGCGAAACCGAATAGTTCCGCCATCACAATTGTGAAATAAAGAGCGTCACACGCGTTCAAATATTCCTCTTTGTCACAGAGAAACCAATTCGGTTTTCTAATGACATGGAGGAACACCACTCAAACACCCAACAACAATTCCTCGCCCTAGTGCAGGGTGAAATTGGTTTCGTAAGCGCCCAGTTGCTCGCATCGTCCGAGGGCTTGGGGCAATGGCAGGCCGTCCGTGGCGTTTTTGAAGACGATCTCGATGCTGCGTTGAAGGTAGTTTTTGATTTGGCCCATACTGATGTCGATTTGCGAGATGAGTTTTTTCGGTACTTTTGGCATCAACTTCCTGATGGTTGGCTGCGCGGTGGTTTTCCGAGTCTCAGGCGCCACATGGATACCGATGACTTGCGGGTGAGTGCATTTCGAGAGTTGAAGGAAGAGATGGGCGGCCTCGAGTTCACGGGAAGGAAAGCATTTCGCCGGTGGCTACTGCAACGCCTTACCTGGAAAGCCATGAACGCTCGCCGCGCTTTAATGGCCGAGCGTCGTCGTGCAGATTTGCAGGCGGAAGGTCACCCGCTTGAGCGGGAGACAGGCGCTGATAGGGAGCCGGATGAAATATTGATACGGACCGAAGACGAGCGGCGTATTGCCAAATCTATCGCCGAGCTCAACGAAGATGAGCGCGAGATATTGCGGATGTATGCGCTCGATTTACCTCGCGCCGAGATGGCGCAAGAGATGCAAATCAAAGAGCCCGCCTTGCGCCAGAAACTGCGTCGTGCGCTCGCGAAATTGCGTGATGAGGTCAGAAAGTGAGTTTCGGTAGATTTCAATCCGAGGGGGGCTCATGACCCAAGCCGAAATCCAAGCCGAGGTGCTTTTTCAAGACTGGCTCGAACGAGCGATGGAAACCCCCGGTCTTTCTCGTGAGGCGTGGGCCAAGCGTGCAGCCGAAGGTGGCGAATCGGTTTCCGTTGAGCTAGATTCCAAATTCGTCGAGTTTGATTTGCTGTGTAGTCGTTTTCTAAATCCAACCGAGCTGATCCGCCCAGGCCGCGCGCTGGGGGATTATCGCTTGGTGCGGCATTTGGGTTCGGGTGCCTATGGGGGTGTTTGGGAGGCCGTGCAGATGACGCTTAATCGGCCCGTCGCGTTGAAATTCTTGCACCCAGTGGTCGCGCTTTCACCCATGGCAAGCGAGCGTTTGCGCCAAGAGGCCGAAGCCGCCGCGCAAGTGAATCATGTCAATGTGGTCACTGTTTTCGGCATCGGGCATGAAAAGGGCCTCGATTTTTTGGTAACGGAATTGGTAGAAACCGTTGGGATGATTGGACAGATACATCGAGCGGAGTTCCTGTTTCCATCCCAGGAGTTATCGAATTAGATTTCAACCCTAATCCCATTCGCCGAGCTATCCCCGGCCTGTTCAATACGGGTGTGGATGATTATGATGCCAGTTTGGCGGATGATTCCATTGATTCACATTGGCGGATAATCGAACCTCTAGGCAAAGATGCTGTCGTGGATACGCGGGGAGGC
>CAZPAY010000029.1:0-6237 GCA_964584805.1 uncultured Planctomycetales bacterium
CCCCCCCAACGCGTCATCGTTATCGGCCCCGCAACTACCGAGACGCTTTTTGCGATGGGGCTGGGAGATCGCGTGATTGGAGTTTCTGACTACTGCGACCTGCCCGCAGCTGACCATTTACCGCGCGTCGGAGGGCTGTTTAATCCCAACCTTGAGCGCATTGCCAGCCTAAAACCCGACCATGTCATCGTCGAAGGGCAATCACAGATTCTGCGGGAGCTGGCTCTCGCACAAGGCTTTGGCCTTGAAAACGCCTCGATTGCTAGCAGAGAACTTTGGATAAACCAAGTCAATCACCTTGGCGCGCTCTTCCAGTCCCCTGCAGGCGCCCTTCAGCTACTTGCCAAAGTCAACGGGCAACTTCGACGAACCGAGCGGCGAAACCGTCCTCAAGACTCGTCAAAACGACCGAAAGTTCTCATTGTGATTAACCGTGATTTTGACCAAGCGTCAAAAATGCTTGTCGCAGGCGGCGGCTCCTTCCTTTCCGAGCTTGTAGAAATTGCGGGCGCCATCAACTTATTTGCCGAAACCGAGGAGGGCGTATTCGACCTCAATACTGAGTCGCTCGTCCGCAACCCGCCCGAGATCATCCTCGAATTCGACACCAACCCAACGGCGCGGGCCACCCAACCCAACAGCCCGTTTATTTGGGGGCGCGATTGGCCAGCCATCCCCGCGGTCAAAAACAATCAAATCTTGACGCTCGTTGGGCGGCACCACCTCGTCCCGGGGCCGCGCATGGCGGAAACAGCTCGTGATCTAGCCGTGTTATTTCACAAAAAAGCGCCTTCGCCTTTGAAAGATTAGGTCGATAATACGCATGGTCGCGACAACCGCAGCCGACCTCAATCTCATGAGCCCTGACCCTCAAACATCGCACAGCCATTCGCCCGAAAATCCAATGCGGGTTTTTATCATTACGCAAAATGAGTTGTTTTATTTGCCGGGCAATCTTGAGCAACTCATTGCCGGTATGCCGGCCGACATGAAGCTTGTTGGCGCCATTGTGCTTTATCAATCGCCTTTTAAGAAGAAAATGGGCTTCAAAGATCGTGCGCTTGAGACTTATCGCACATTCGGGTTAAAATTTTTCCTGACTTTCGCCACGCGATTTGTTTTGAAAAAACTCAGCCGAAAGAACTTGTATACGATTTTTGCCCAACATGATGTGCCAGTGGTTGATGTGCACACTACGATTAATTCCAATGAAGCGATGGGTGCGATTCGCAAACTGGCGCCCGATGTGATTGTTTCGATTGCGGCAAATCAGATTTTTAAACAGCCACTGCTTGATTTGCCGACACATGGTTGCGTCAATTTGCATTCAGCGCTCTTGCCAAAAAATCGCGGAATTATGCCGGTTTTCTGGTCGATGAAAAACCAAGATGGCAAGACTGGCGTTTCCGTCTTCTTGATGGACAAGGGCATCGATTCCGGCCCGATTTTAGTGCAAAAAGTAGCGCCGATTCACGAAACAGATACGCTTGATGATGCCATCGCCCGCGTGAAACCCCTCGGAATGCAAGCGATTCTTGAGGCCTTGGCGATGCTGCGCGATGGCGGATATACGACCCAGGCCAATGATGAGGCTGATGCGACTTACTTTTCTATGCCTGAGCGACAAGATGTAGTGGAGTTTCTCAAGACAGGCCACAAGTTGGTGTAAACGGCGCATGCTCCACTGCAGATTTCGCGGCACACGCACCTAAGTTTCAGCGTCAAACAGCCGATAATAAACGCGACCCTTCTCGTCCCCCTAAGACATGACCCCACGCGAGCCGAAAACCCAAGAAGCCGAGATCCTTTTTACGGGCCTCAACACTCCCCCAGCGAGCGATGCGTCGCCGCTTTGCCAGACGCTGCTCGACAAGCTCGACGCGCGGACGGCCATTGTGGGCGTGGCAGGCCTGGGCTATGTCGGCCTGCCTTTTTCGACGGCGGCGGCAAAAGCTGGTTTTTCGGTGATTGGCGTTGAGCCCAATGCAGAAAAAGCCGCGCTGGTCAACGAAGGCACCAGTTACATCGGCGATGTCACGACCGAAGAGCTCGCACCTTTTGTTGAGTCGGGCCAAATCGTAGCCGATGACAATTTCGACCGCGTCGCAGAGATGGACGTCATCGTCATCTGCGTGCCGACGCCGCTCACGACAAATTTGACTCCTGACTTGTCTTATGTGACTGCGGTTGCCGAGGCTTGTGGTGAAAAACTGCGCAAGGGGCAAATGATCGCGCTTGAGTCGACCACCTTTCCGGGCACGACCGAAGAAGTGCTCGCGCCGATTTTAGAAAAGGCAAGCGGTCTGACTTGTGGTGAGGATTTCTTTTTAGTTTATTCGCCTGAGCGCGTTGACCCAGGCAATCAAACCTACGACACCATGAATACAAATAAAGTCATGGGCGCCAGCGATGACGATTCGCGGCGGCTCGGGCTTGCGCTGTATTCGGCGATTATGGATACCGTCGTGACCGTGTCATCTTGCGCGGTCGCCGAGATGAGCAAGGTTTTCGAAAACACTTTCCGTGCGGTAAACATTGCTTTGGTGAATGAGCTCACACTGCTGTGCGATCGCATGGGCGTCAGCATTTGGGAAGTGCTCGATGCGGCGAACACAAAGCCATATGGCATCATGCCGTTTTACCCCGGCCCTGGCGTGGGCGGGCATTGCATCCCGCTCGACCCGCATTACCTTGAGTGGAAAGCGAAGCAATTTGATTTTGTCACCAAGTTCATTTCGTTGGCTGGTGATGTAAATCGGTCGATGCCGTCGTTTGTGCGCAGTAAGTGCGTGCGGCTTTTGTCAAACAAAGGGCTCGCGCTCTCCAAGGCGAAAGTGCTTTTAGTTGGTGTCGCGTATAAATCCAATGTCGACGACTGGCGCGAATCGCCAGCGATTGATGTCTGGAATTTACTCGAAGAGCGCGGGGCCAATGTGCGGTTTACCGACCCACATGTCAAAAGCGCCATCGTCAATGACCGCGAGCGCAAATCGGTCGGCTACACCGCCAAAGATTTGGAGTGGGCCGACTTGGTTGTCGTGACGACTTGGCATGGTGATTTAGACCCGACATTTATGATGGAGCACGCTGATTTAATCCTCGACACACGAGGGGCCACTCGGCATTGCGATGTGCCAGTGGGTTGCGCTCGGGTTTTGCTTTAGGGAGTTGGTTTCCTGACGGCCGTGGTTGCTTTGCTGTAACCCGCCCCTAACCGAACATTCTTGAGGTCGGGGAATAGTGCTTTACCTTCCCCTTTTTCTCAATCTCCAAGAGCCCCATCTCGACTAATTCATTTAAGTCGCGACCAGCCGTAACGAGGGTCACTTGGTGATAGGCGGCGTGCACTTGTTGCGTAAAGCGGGCGTCAGCATGATTGGCCGCATAGTCAAACAAAGCAAGTTGCCGCACATTTAGCTCTTCTTTAAAGCGCAGGCTCTGGCGCGTTTTTTCTCTTAATTCTGCACGCTGTTTCAAAAAGCCGGCAAAATTCGCCATCTCACGCTCAATGCAGCGCACCTGATGGCGGACCAGGTAAGTCGCATCAAGCCCATCTGATTCAGCGTTTTGGAAAGCTTGATAATAAGACAGGCGCTCTTGCTCAATCACACTGGAAATTGGCAAAAACCGCACCCACCAATACTCAGGGCGGCGCAGCAAGCTCCACAAAAACACCCACCGAGCCGTGCGACCATTGCCGTCGCCAAACGGGTGGTCGTAGGCAATTTGATAGTGCAACAAAATCGCGCGCGAAACAGGGTGGACGAAAGGCTCATCGCCCGCGTGGTTGGCAAAATCACAAATCTTTTGAGCGCGGCTCTCTAGTTCGATAAACGGTGGCGGCACATGCACGACCTCACCCGTCAAAGCATCGCTTACATGCACTTCGTCATCTTGTCGAAATTGGCCGCAATCCTGGTCTTGCTCAATGGCCCCCGCCGTAATCAACCCTTGGATGTGGCAAAGCAGTTCTGGTGTTAAAGGCTGCTCGGCCCACCGATCGATCTCGCGCAACGCTTTATAATTATTCACAATCATTTGCTCGGACTTCGTCTGAGCGGGGCGACCCGCGCGCAACATTTCTTTCGCAACCCGGCGCGTTGTATTTGCACCCTCAATCCGACTCGAATAATAAGCCTCATCAAAAAAAGCCCTTACGGAATAGGTGTCGGCGTCGGGGCTCGCGATTGCAGGAAGCCCTATTTCTGACAGCTCTGCGTGATGATCAATTCGACGCAACGCCGAAAGCAACCCCCCAGTCGGAAAATACGAAACGGCCTCGCCTCGCACTCCCTTAAAGGGCAGCTCTTGTCTAACCGCAAACCGCTGCATTTTCAGCAACGCCCAGGCATCTTGAGCCGAAAGATTGGGCGGCATGGGGCAATGCCTGAATTTATCCCAATGAAGATAGTTTTGGGGGCAGTCTGCATCGCGCAACAGCTGGTCAAGCGCAGGCTCGCCTAATCGATTGATCACGCTGGGGTGCTCAAGAAGATGCTTTACCCAGTCAGGTGGCGATGATTTTGGCTTAGCTATGCCCTATATTAACAGGTTTTTAAGCCTGTTAATGAAATGTTGTCGAAAAAACCTCGGGTCAGCCTGCCCAACCGCGCCACCAGCCCCGAATCCTCGCCTGCGCGGGGATTTCGATGTATTTATGACACCCCGCCGCGATGAAATGCACGACTGCCAGCCAAGCCAGCAATGCCAAAACCCCTTGGCGCATGCTCAAATCCTGATTCTCACCCCAAGTCGCAAAGATCCACCAACGCAATAAAATCGCGTGGGCCAAATAGGTAGAGAGCGAAATACTGCCCAAGTAAACCAAGGGGCCTTTTTCAACTCGCTGATGCGCTTCATCAAAATGCGCCGCCGCCAACAATACGGGGCCGAAGCCGGCGATCATGATGACTTCATCCCATTGCAGAAAGAGCGCGGCGCACCAAATCATCGACAGCGCAATTAGCGCAAATGTCGTCTTGCCTTTTGTCTTACTCATCCACGGAGCCGCAAGGTATGTGCGATAAATAAGTGCTCCATACAAAAACGAAGCCAGCACCCGCGCCCAAGAACCGTGAAAACGAAACCACCCCAGTGCGCGCGCGTCGTCGTAGAAATTCCCCTTAAACCAATAAAGCCCACCAAGGATGGCCGCCGCCAGCAGAATGCGAGTGATGTGGTGGCGCGCTTTGTAAACCAAAACGCTGGTGATTGGGAAAGTTAAATACGCCAGCCATTCACTCGAGACCGACCATGACGGAAAGTTCCATGAAGTGCTGTGGTGCAAATCCCACGCGTGCACCATAAAGATGTTGGTGATGAAACTGTAAAGCGAATACGCTTCGCCCTTGAATGCCTCGCGCGGCACATCGAATGGGTTCCAGAAATGCAGGGCCGTTTGGTCGGCGAGCCAGATGAGCAAAAAGAATATGTGCACCGGCCACATACGCGCGAATCGAAAGAGGATGAATTCTTTTGCCACTCGCCCGCGCGAGGCGTCGATGGCGCCCGCCTGGCCGGCCTCGTGAAATCGATTGAGGTAAGCGTGGCAAATCACAAAGCCACTCAAGACGAAGAAAAAGTCAACCGCGAGATACGCCTTGCCAAACCAAGCATCAATCGAAAGCGCAAACTCCTCAATCGGTGCGCCAAAGAAATTGCGCGCGTGATAGGCGATGACAACCAAAGCCGCAACGCCGCGGAAGGAGGTCAGCGTGGGGAATCTCATTTGTCGGCTTGTCGCTACTCTTTAGCTGCGATGCATCACTCTTTGTCCGCGGGGCCGAAGGCGGCCTCAATCAATTCACACCAGCAGTGGCCGAAGAATAGATGCAGCTCTTGAATACGCGGGGTGTCGTCGCTTGGCGCGATGAAAGCCACCTCGCATAAGTCGTCGCCGCTTTTCGTTTTCTCTGCGGTAAGCGCACCGCCATCTTTGCCTGTTACGCCAATGACGCTCGCACCAAGTTTTTTGGCCTCCTGCGCAGCAGCCAAAATGTTGCTGGAGTTTCCAGAGGTCGAAATCGCCACAAGGACGTCACCTTTCCGGACATGCGCGCGGACTTGGCGGCTGAAGACTTCATCAGCCGAGAAGTCGTTGCCGAGCGCGGTCATGGAACTGCTGTTTACGGTTAATGCATGTACATCGAGAGGCTCGTGGTCGTAATGAAACCGCCCCACCAATTCAGCCGCCCAATGTTGGGCATCGGCGGCAGAGCCGCCGTTGCCGATAAGGTA
>CAZPAY010000030.1:0-4525 GCA_964584805.1 uncultured Planctomycetales bacterium
TAATAGATTCAGGCGGCTATATTCCGCGCATCGCGACGCGGTTAGAATGGCAAAAATTCCCCCACCATGCCGCGCCGCACAGACCTCAAGTCCATCCTCATCATCGGTTCCGGCCCCATCATCATTGGGCAGGCCTGTGAGTTCGATTATTCCGGCACGCAAGCGATCAAAGCGCTACGCGAAGAGGGATACCGCCTGATTCTGGTTAATTCCAACCCGGCGACCATCATGACCGACCCTGAGTTGGCGGATGCGACTTATGTCGAGCCGATTACGCCCGAATTCGTGGCGCGAGTAATCGAAAAAGAGCGACCTGATGCAATTTTGCCGACCCTCGGTGGGCAAACTGCGCTCAACACGGCTCTGAGTTTGCACGAGATGGGCGTGCTCGAACAATTTGGCGTCGAAATGATTGGCGCTGACCGCGATGTGATTCACAAAGCGGAAGACCGCGATGAATTCCGCACCGCCATGGATGCCATCGGCCTGAAAAGCGCGCAGAGTGAAATCGCTCATACGATGGAGGAGGCGCAAGAGGCCTGTGAAGAAATTGGCTTGCCTTGCGTGATTCGACCAGCATTCACGATGGGTGGTTCAGGCGGCGGCATCGCCTACAACCAAGAAGAGTTCGAAGAAATTTGCACGCGTGGGTTGCGGCTGTCTCCAAACAGCGAGTTGCTAATTGAGAAATCACTCGTTGGCTGGAAAGAGTACGAAATGGAAGTCATGCGAGATGCAAAAGACAATTGTGTCATTGTTTGCTCGATTGAAAACCTCGACCCAATGGGCGTGCATACTGGCGATTCGATTACGGTCGCCCCATCTCAAACGCTGACCGATCGTGAGTATCAAAAAATGCGTGATGCTTCGTTTGCCATCATGCGCGAAATTGGCGTTGAAACCGGTGGGTCAAATGTGCAATTTGCCGTTAACCCCGCAAATGGCGATTTGATTGTCATCGAAATGAATCCCCGCGTCTCGCGATCTTCGGCGCTGGCTTCTAAGGCGACGGGCTTCCCGATTGCAAAATTCGCGGCCAAGCTGGCCGTCGGGTACACGCTTGATGAAATTCAAAACGACATCACGAAAGAGACGCCCGCTTGCTTTGAGCCGAGCATTGATTATGTCGTCGTAAAAATGCCGCGCTTTGCCTTTGAAAAATTTCCGCAAAGTGATTCGACTCTCGGCACACAAATGAAGTCGGTCGGCGAAACCATGGCGATTGGCCGCACCTTTGAGGAAGCCTTCCAAAAAGCGTTGCGTGGTCTTGAGGTCGGGCGAAATGGATTCAGCGGTAAAAAACGAGAGTTCGCCGCCGAAGAGTTGCCGCAAAAAATGATGCGGCCGGCACCAGGGCGTCTTTTTGCCGTTTACGATGCGTTTGTGCAAGATTACAGCGTAGAAGAGGTGCATCACCTCACGGGCATCGATCCTTGGTTTTTAACCTATCTCAAGCGACTTGCCGTCGGCGACGCCGGGCTCGAAAACATCACGCTTGATTCTCTCGACGCCGACAGTTTGCGTCGACTCAAGGCGCGTGGTTACAGTGACAACCGTATCGCTCAGGCGATGGAAATCCCTGAAGACGAGGTCCGTGCACGCCGCAAAGAATTAGGAGTCAATCCGGGCTTCCGCCTAGTCGATACTTGTGCGGCTGAATTTGCTGCTGCGACCCCATATTTGTATTCGACATATGATTGTTCCAGCGACGAGGTGACCGTTGGTGACAAAAAGAAAGTCATCATCCTGGGTGGCGGGCCAAACCGCATTGGCCAGGGTATTGAATTTGATTATTGCTGCGTGCACGCTTCAATGGCTTTGCGCGACATGGGCATTGAAGCCATCATGGTCAACTCAAACCCTGAAACGGTTTCGACTGACTTTGACATTTCCGACCGGCTCTATTTCGAGCCGCTCACGCATGAAGATGTCTTGGCAATTTGTGAGCGCGAGCAACCCGATGGCATCATCGTGCAGTTCGGTGGGCAAACGCCACTCAATTTAGCCAATGGCCTAGAGCAAGCGGGCATGCCAATATTGGGCACCCCTGTTGAGGCGATTGACCGCGCTGAAGACCGCGAGAACTTCGCGAATATGCTAAGCAAACTCGGTCTGCGTCAACCCACTAATGGCATCGCGCGAAGCCCCGAACAGGCCGTCGAAATTGCTGACCGTATTGGTTACCCTGTTTTGATGCGACCCAGTTATGTACTCGGCGGTCGCGCCATGGAAATCGTTTACGACGCGCGCGACTTGAGCCGCTACATGAAAGAAGCGGTCATGGCCTCCCCTGAACGCCCCGTTTTGATTGACCGTTTCCTTGAAGATGCGGTTGAAGTCGATGTCGACTGCGTAAGTGACGGCAAAGATGTTGCCATTGCCGCCGTCATGGAGCACATCGAGGAAGCGGGTATCCACTCAGGTGACTCCACCTGTGTGATTCCGCCCATCACCTTATCTGACACGATTGTTGATGAAATCAAAGAGTCCACTCGCGCTATGGCGCTTGAGCTTGGCGTCGTCGGCTTAATGAATGTGCAATTTGCAGTCCGAGGCGAAACGGTTTACATCCTTGAGGTCAACCCGCGGGCATCACGCACCGTGCCTTATGTGGCCAAAGCTACGGGCGTTGCTTGGGCACGCATTGCAACAATGCTGATGGCGGGCAAGACACTCGCTGAATTAGGCACAGAAGAAGTCGAAATCACCGAGCACCTAGCGGTCAAAGCCCCGGCTTTCCCATTTGCCAAATTCCCTGGCGCGCGTGCTGACCTTGGGCCAGAGATGCGCTCCACCGGAGAGGTGATGGGCATTGACCCCTCCTTTGGCATGGCCTTCGCAAAGGCAAGTGATGCAGCGGGCCGCACCTTGCCCACGACGGGCAAAGTATTCCTATCGGTCAAAGACGCCGACAAACGGCAATTGCCGATGGTCGCACGCCAACTCGTCGGTCTTGGTTTTGACCTCATCGCAACAGGCGGCACTTGGAAAGTGCTCAAGCGCCATGGCGTCCCTGTTGAGCGGGTTAACAAAGTGCATGAAGGGCGCCCCAATGTGGTCGACCTCATTAAAAACCAAGAGGTCAGTTTGATTATCAATACGCCGCTCGGCAAAGTGACCCGCCACGATGACGGCATGATTCGCTCCGATGCGTATCAAGTGGGCATCCCTTGCTTGACGACGATGTCCGCTGCAATGGCCGCGGTGGAAGGCATTCAGGCGCTGAAATTAGGCGCCGGTGGCGTGAAGAGTTTGCAGGATTATTTTTCTGGCGCGCCTCTTGCCAACGCTACACCAATTGGCGCTGACGCAGCAAGCAAGTAGTAAGTAATAAAAGTGGGGTTAGCCATCCCCATTCCGAGCAACGCAGCCATACTGGCAAAGGCCGCCAAAGACCACGGATGTGCCTTTTTGCGCAAATTCCATAAGGCGCCAATCAAAACAAACCACCACCACAAATGGGCTGCAACCCCAAGGATTCCCTGGGTCGAAAGAAGGTGGATGGGGTAGTTGTGCGCATGAACATGCTCAACGGTGTCGGGCTTTACCCGCCCGCCGTAACCCTCGGCTTCTGCAAACACTCGATCGAAAGTGCTAGGCCAATCCCCAACGCCACAACCGAGTAGCGGCTCTTCTTTAAACATGTCAAGGCTAGTCATCCAGAACGTCAGACGGTGCCCAGAGCTAGATGCAGAATTCGACTCAGTCGAAATACTTATCCGGCTAATTTTTGTTGCCAAGTAGCTATCACGAGAAAAAAGTCCTAGCCCAACCATCGCCACAACAACTAACAAGAGCAAAGTCCATTTGCGCTTGGCTTGTGCAACAAAGAAAACAAATACGATAAAGGCTCCGGCTAGAAAGGAGAGCAATGCGCTTACAGTGCCTTCCGCGACCATGCCAAGCAAGCCAGCCCCAAAAACCAATGTTAGCGGCAAGAAAGTACGACCAGGAGAAAGGACTAAGAGGAGCAATGCCCAAACTGAAGCCAAAGACATTAAAAAGGAGTAAGTAAAAACACTGGACGTGCCCGTCGATCGAAAAACAGGATCTGCCCATAGGCCTACAACTTCAAACCAACCATAAAAACCAGCGGTTCCAAGAGAACCCAAAAGGATACAAACTGGCAGGGTGAAATCCTTAAATCGCTTCGCGCATGCCTGCACAAGAAACAAACAAGGGAAACTCCATAGTTTCCCGAAACGCTCCCAGCCAAGATCTTGATTGTCAGACAATGCTGCACTCAAGGCTGTGGATGCGATTACTGCCAAGGTTGGCAAAAACAAAACATGACTCGACCACTTTTTAAAATCCCCATAAACGAGCAAGGATGATATCGCTAATAGTCCATATGCAACTGAAGCGGGCCCTTTCGCCCATGGAAGAACCAAGGCTAGTAAACAAAGGAAAACGAAGGGTATTCTGTGTGAGGTTTTCGTAATACTAGTTGTTGTCATCTGTTTGTAAACAAAGTTATAGCGCTATCGCTTCCATGAATTTGGAACAATCGCATTCCATTCCACAG
>CAZPAY010000031.1:0-2645 GCA_964584805.1 uncultured Planctomycetales bacterium
ATTCCTAAAGCGGAGGCCAGAGGTTCGAATCCTCTCGGGGACGCCATTTCTCCTCCTTCATCGCACCACTGCTATACTCAAGCGGTGCTCCTTTCCCTCATGTTTTTTGCGACGCTCCAAGCGGATTATGTCCGTGAGAGCTTTACGAGTGAGCAGTTAGAGGCCCATCAAACGGGCGCAGGCATTTATCGTTTTGACGCGCCTGGTGAATTTCATTCCGTTGGGCTTTGGTTTGAAGAAGGCCAGCCATCCGCCACCGTTGCACTCGTGGACGCCGCCGCCGAAGTCGGAAAAAAGTATGCGCTGCTTTTCCCACATGATTTAAATGCCTCAATAGATGGCCTCGCTGGCGCATCTCGCGCGTCTGCATTAATCCATACTAACGGCGGCAAACAAACTGCTTCGCTTTTGCATTTGCCATCGCGCAATCGGTCGGCGACTTTTCGATTTTGTGGATTCGCGCAGATTGGGTCGCATAGTCAAAACAACAAACAACAAACAACAAGCACAAACACAAACACAAACCGCAGGTCGTCCGCCAATTTATGACCGCGCGAGTTGGGGGGCGAATGCGCCGAATGCGCCGCCAATGTCAAAGCGTCGCAGATTTATCACATGGTCACGCGCGGCGGCGGTGACGATGTGCGTGGCGCACATGACGGCTACAACTGCGGGTCGATGGGCGGCGGCGTGATGATTTTAGATAACGCTCTCGCTACTTTTACGGGCAGTTGGAATACCGGCGCATCGTCTGCCGATAAATATGGGGCCGATTACCGCTGGGCAAGCACTGGCGTTTCGACCGCGCGCGCTTTTTGGACGCCGTCCATCACGCGGGCGGGGGATTATGAAATCTCGATGTGGTGGCCGGCTGGAAGCAATCGCAACCCCGCGACGCAAGTGGGATTGCTCTTAAACGGTCGGCTATTTACGGCCTCTCTCCCGTCGCCACAGCCGAGCGCGGGCAAGTGCTTCTCGTCGGTGCCGCCGTGGGCGGTGGCATTGTCACCATCGGCCCGATGTTGGTGTTTGCCTTGCTGTTTCTACCACCACTTTTCGCGGTGCAAGGCAAGCCAGGTGTGCTTCCCTATCTACGGCGGACGGTCTCGCTGGGCTTGATTTCTGTGATCCTCAGCTGGCCGGCATCGGTGCTGCTGGATTTACCGTTTGGCTCTGCGGCGAGTTTGGTTTGTTTGCTGGTGGGTTGCGTTTGGGTATTGACTCACTCAATCCGCTCGTAAAACCAAACACCTGATTCACGCAGGGTTTTGCTTGGAATGAGATCCTCGAGCTCTTTGGAGTAAGGCGCAATCTTTTGCCGAAGCATTGCAAGCTTCGCTTCATTTTCAGCGGACAACTCGTCGGTTGTGGAGTCAAAGATTTGCTGCCTCTTGTCCTCATTTTCTCGGATGATTTTTTTGAGCTCAGCGGCGCGGGCGTCTTGTTCAAGGGTCAGCTTGCGCGGCGGATTATTCCAGACGGAATATCCAGCTACCACCAAATCAAGATCGCCATCTAAATCAAAATCGCCGACGGCTGGGTAGAGCCCCGTATCGGGTGCGGTGGCCTTTGTTTTGCCCGATAGCGGTGCAGGGGGGATGAGAGGCGTGAGCGCTCCGAATTGAGGTCGACCCGTTTTGCCCTGATTCAGCGAAAGGTAAATGCCACCCCCAATGCCCTTGTGCTGCACATCGTATGTGCCCGCAATCAAATCTAAATCGCCATCGCCGTCCCAATCGATGAGCTTGGCTGTGGTGAGTTTTGCGGGCAAGGAAAAGTGCTTTTTACCGGCATTGACTGGAATGTTATTGCCTGTGAATTTCGGCTCGGTTCGGGTGCCTTCATTCATCTGGCGATAGAGAAAGCCACCGGTATAACTGCCAAGCAAAAGGTCGTAATCGCCGTCGCCGTCCCAATCAAAGGCTAAGGCTGAAGTGCAGCGGATGGACTTGGTGTCGCTCTTGGGCATCGAGCGCATAGTGGTGAGGTGCTCCCTCGCCTCGTAATCCCAGTAGTCGGAAAGCAGAATGAATTCCCCCGCGGCATCGCGCATTTGTTCGGGCTGGGCGAAGCCGGTTTTACTGCCCATCGCAAGTTGAACGGTTCCTGAAAAGTTTGCGCTGAGATAATCAAGATGGCCGTCGGCGTTCATGTCCACAAACTGTGAACCGAGACCGATGCATCACCAATTGCCAAAATCAAGTTGCTTGCCATCGGTTGCCTTGAGCGGCACCTCCTTTTCAAAAGTGAGCGGCTGGCCCTTCTTGCCGTATGCAACCGTGACGCGACCCGGCAAGTCGCCGATGATGGCGTCGAGAATTCCGTCATGATTGACATCGTGAAATTCTGGCGAAGGGTACATGCGCGAAACACCTAGAACTTTGTCGCCCGCGTGGATTTGGACCGGCGGGGCGAATGCAGGGGTTTGTTGGGCAAGGATAAATGCGAAAGAAAGAAGAATGGGCATGGCGGATTATAGAATATGAGGCTGGTCAGTCCCTGTAGCTCAGCTGGATAGAGCATCGCTTTCCTAAAGCGGAGGCCAGAGGTTCGAATCCTCTCGGGGACGCCATTTCTCCTCCTTCATCGCACCACTGCTATACTCAAGCGGTGCTCCTTTCCCTCATGTTTTTTGCGACGCTCCA